>CP150183.1:2590009-3885014 GCA_037965595.1 Alkalihalobacillus sp. FSL W8-0930
AAATCCGCCAATGGCATGAGCTGGTGTGGAAAATAAGTTTTGAACCCATCCAACCGAGTCCCGAACAAGCTGCTCCGGACCCGTTGGATTTTCTCTTCCACTTGTTGAATAACCAATTAACGCAACAAGTATAATTAAACTTACAAGTAAAATAATTAATTTCTTATTTGAAAAAAACGATGGCACTTAGATCACCCACTTACGATTTCCGATCAGAACGAGACGTTATACCCGCTTTTGAACGAAACAAATGTAAATTCTCTAGCGCGCGTCCTGTTCCGATCGCCACACAATCAAGTGGATCCTCTGCAACGATCACTGGCATATTCGTTTCATCACTTAACACGCGATCTAAATTACGAAGCAATGCTCCACCACCGGTCATAACAATGCCGCGGTCCATAATGTCTGCCGCAAGCTCTGGTGGTGATTGTTCTAATGTATTCTTTACAGATTCAACAATCGTTGACACCGTATCAGCTAAGGCTTTTGAAATTTCTTCGCCTGTCACCGTAATTGTTTTTGGTAGACCTGACACAAGGTCACGTCCACGAATGTCCATTTCACTCACTTCTTCAGGAGAACTTGCAGAACCGATTTCTAGCTTTAATGTCTCCGCTGTACGCTCTCCAATCATAAGACTGTACGTTTTTTTAACGTATTGAATAATGGCATCGTCCATTTCATCACCGGCTACACGGATGGACTGGCTAGTAACAATTCCTCCAAGAGAAATAATCGCTACCTCCGTTGTTCCCCCACCGATATCAACAACCATACTTCCTGTTGGTTCCCATACAGGCAGGTCTGCACCGATTGCAGCTGCAAACGGCTCTTCTAATGTATAAGCTTCCTTCGCCCCAGCTTGTTTTGTAGCGTCCTCTACCGCACGTTTTTCAACGGCAGTAATTCCACTTGGTACACAAACCATAACCGATGGCTTACGAGTAAACACAGAACGATTTTTCTGTGCTTGGCGAATAAAATATTTAAGCATTGTCGCTGTTGTATCAAAGTCGGCAATAACGCCATCCTTCATCGGACGAATCGCAACAATATTTCCCGGTGTACGACCGATCATATTTTTTGCGTCATTTCCGACAGCTTCAATCGAATTTGTATCTGTACGTAATGCAACAACCGACGGCTCTCGCAAAACGATCCCTTTTCCTTTTGTATATACAAGCGTATTCGCTGTTCCTAAGTCAATTCCAATATCTCTTGAAAACCCACCAAACATCTATGTATCTCCCTTCATGACAGATCCGAAATCATAACCTTTATTATATCGAATAACAAAGGAAAAAAATAGCCTAATCTTGCCCCAAGAAAGAATATAAGCCTTTATACTCGGATCAACCCACTTTTTTACTGTACTCTTTACACAATCGGCCCTTATCCTACATGGCCTTGCTCCTTTAAACTGATAAATGTGCGATCTCCTATAATAATGTGGTCGAGTAGTTCAATCCCTAAAACGCGCCCCGCCTCGTAGAGCCGTTTTGTTACGTCGATGTCTTCCCGACTAGGGCTCGGATCCCCACTTGGATGATTATGCAGACAGATTATGGAGGCCGAAGAACGCCTAAGCGCCTCTTTAAATACCTCTCTCGGATGAACAATACTTGCGTTTAAGCTGCCTATGAAAACCGTATGGCGAAAAATGACCTGGTTTTTTGTATTTAAATACAAGCAGACAAAATGCTCCTGCTTTAAAAAACGCATATCCTCCATCACAAGAGAAGAGACATCTTCTGGCGAGCGGATAACATACCGATCCTTCGTTTGCAAAGTATGGATACGTCTACCGAGCTCCATCGCTGCACTCAGTTCAACTGCCTTAGCTAAACCGATCCCATCAATAGAACAAAGCTCTTCAATGGTCGCCTCCTTTAATAAATCGAGCCCATCAAAGTTTGACAGGACCTTTCCTGCAAGATCGATAACAGAATCCTTTTTAGAGCCTGTGCGCAGCAAAATGGCGATGATTTCTTGATTCGTTAATACACTAGCTCCTAGTTGGAGCAAACGTTCACGAGGTCTTTCTGTTACGGGGACATCTCGAATGAGGAGTGTCAATTAACGTTCTCCTTTCTAACATGCACGAATTTGAGGGGAAACATGTGTTGATTTCACTTTCTCTAAAGCTTTGGGTAAATGGAGAAGGGTTGAAGTCTTCTTGCTGTTTCGGCAATGGGTAGTCCCATAACGGAGTAATAATCACCTTTAATTTCTTTTATTAATGTTGCTCCTAGCCCTTGAATTCCGTATGAACCCGCTTTGTCAAAGGGTTCTCCAGAATTAATGTATTGTTCAATCTCTTGGTCCGTTAGATCATACATATAGACATCCGTTTGAGTAAAAAAAGAAGTATTATTTGTGTCGGAGATAATGGTGACGCCTGTTAATACTTGATGATTTGTTCCTGATAACTGAGTAAGCATGCGTTTCGCTGATTGGCGATTTGAGGGCTTTCCAAGAATGACATCATCAATCACAACGATGGTATCCGCTCCAATAACGACTGCATTTGGATGCAATGAAAATACAGCTTCTGCTTTCTTTTTTGAGAGATGCAAGACCGCATCTTGAGGCGTCCAGTCTGGCTCAAGTCGTTCATCTGTTTCACTTGTTCGGATACTAAATTGAAAACCAATTTGCTGAAGTAATTCTTTACGTCTTGGGGAGCTTGAGGCTAAAATAAGTGGTTTCATGAAGGGAACACCTCTACATTCTTTTTCCTTTATTGTACAGGCTTCTTATTAGAATACCAAACTCTTATTAAAGGAACAATCTATATTCAGAAAAATAAGACAAAACAAGAAAAAGAGAGCCCGATGGACTCCCCTTTTCTTCTTATAGATACTGATCGAACCACTGACCAATAGCTTCTAGTCTTCTTAAGCGCAAGCTTGGTTTTCCGCTTCGTGAAAGCTCGTGATTGGCCTCTGGGAAACGAATAAACGTAGTTGTTTTCTCGCGACGCTTAAGAGCGATGTAGAGCTGCTCAGCTTGCTCAATCGGACAACGGTAATCTTTTTCACCGTGTAAAATGAGTAATGGTGTTTCAATTTGGTTGACATAAGCAAGTGGAGAGTGCTTCCAAAGCTTATCTGTCTCATTTAAGTCTGCTTGGATTTGCCATTCTGTAAAGTAGTAGCCGATGTCACTCACACCATAAAAGCTCGTCCAGTTACAGATCGAACGCTGAGTGACAGCCGCCTTAAACCGATTTGTATGGCCGACAATCCAGTTTGTCATAAAGCCGCCGTAGCTTCCGCCTGTAACGCCAAGGCGCGTTTCATCGATCCAAGGATTCTGTTTAAGGGTATGATCAACTGCTGCCATAATATCGCGATAATCACCACCGCCATAATCGCCGCGAACCGCATTTACAAATTCTTGACCGTAACCTAAGCTTCCTCGTGGATTGAGATACAACACAGCAAACCCACGCGCTGTTAACGTTTGAAATTCATGCATATAGCTATTTGCATACATAGCATGAGGGCCACCGTGAATCTCAACAATTAACGGGTAGGACTCCCCTTCACTAAAGCCTGCTGGTTTCATTAGCCACCCTTGTAGCTCATGACCTTCTTCATGCGTAAATCGGATTTCTTCAGCTGGCACCACTTCGAGTTCATCAAGGACAGAATCATTACTTGTCGTGAGCCTTGTGACCTCATTCGATTTCACCTGTGTCAGGTACAAGTCTCCAGGATGATCAGATGAACTAATTCCCGCTACCATCGTCTGACCATCAGGATGAACAGCGAACCCGTACACGTGCTGGTCTCCTGTTAGAAGCGCCTCTCTAGTACCATCTGTACTCACTTGATACACATCGACATTCCCATTAGAAGAAACGATTAACGAGATGGACTGACTATCTTGGCTCCAGACAAGGCCAGGATCCACTGTGTTTTGCAGAAAGTCTGCAGCTACAACTGGTCCTAGTTGAACATCCCAATCCGTTGTTAGCTTGGTCCATGTAGTGGTTGCAAGCTCTAACAAGTAGATTTCAAAATGAGTTGCATTCTCATACTCTCGTTCATGAGCGCGCATCGCAATATACGCTCCATCAGGAGAAACACTCGCATCACTAATTACATGTGTTTGATCTGTTAATTGAACCATTTCCTTTGTTTCAACAGAAATGATTAGTAAATCATTTGTGAATACAAAGTCTGTATCCTTTTGATTCACAGACGTAACCAACACTTGCTGGCTATCACTCATCCAGTCAAGGAGAGTGTAAGAGATCTCGCCACTTGTTAGCTGGGTATGCTTGTTTGATTGAATGTCAACCGTAAACACATGCGTGTATTCGCCTTTCCAAAATCCGCTTGCATCTGATTTATATTTCATTTTATTAACAACTAACGGTTCAAGCTCATCGTCTTCTTTTTCTTCTTCCGGAAGCTGACTACTCTTATAGGCAATCTGTGTTCCATCAGGAGACCATTTAAAATCAGTTACTCCCTTTTTCTCATCAGTCAGCTGCTTCGGTTCGCCCCATCCACTTAACATAAATACCTGTGGTGTTCCTGTACGGTTAGAGATGAACGCGAGAACCTCTTCTTTTGGTGACCATTGTGGTAACCGATTAACATGTCCCCCCTGCGTCAATTGTACAGGTGCTTCGGAACCTGTGAGAGTTGTTTTCATTAACTCTGCTGCATATGTGTTTTTCTCATTATGTAAGGTCGTTTCTACAAAGACCAATTGCTCACCATTAGAAGAAAGCGCAGGTGACGTCACACTGCGCAATTGAAGAAGATCTTCAGGTGTGATGACTCGTTTACTCATTCCGACACGTCCTTTTTCTCAAAATGTTCACACTACTAGAATAACAGGTTCTCACTCTTTCGACAAAAATCAGTTACTCATTTTCGTTTAAATCTTCCATACTTTTTTTGTAGATTGGCATAATATCTAAAATAAGCTGTTGCGCCTTCCAGACATCTTCCGTTTCACCTTGGAGAAGCTGACTTGATTCAGCAAGCTTTGCCATTACGGTTTGCGCAGAAGCCTTAACCTCTTCCGTTGCCGATTCCATCATCGCATCGCGTTGATTTTCAAGTTGTGTTAATTGCTGTGTTAATGCTGTCATTTCCGCGTCTCCATAAGTAGTTTCACTTAAATTCTTTGCAGATGCTTCCGCAACTTCAGCTATATTAACTCCCGCCTGATTAAACCATTTTCCAACTTCGGTCTGCTCACCCGTTAGTGCAGGAAATTCGTATTTCTTCACAAACGCATCATGACCTGCTTCTTTATACAACTCAACTAATTGAATCGCTTCTTCTTTTGTACCAGCTGTTGCAATGTATAAAAGCTCTGCGTCTCCCCCAGATTCAATTGTTACCGGGAATCCATCTTTTTTAAATGTTTCTGATACCTGCTTACTTGCCTCACTTGTTGAGAACGCACCACCTTGAATCACATAAAACTCTGTTTCAGATGGTTCGGAGGCTTGAGGGTCAACGGGCGGGGCAGGTGTGGTTGAAACGTCTACTGCTTCGCCACTTGGATCCTGCGTAACCCCTCCATTTGTCACAGTGAGCGTAACAAACCCTAGGCTTATTCCGATTAAAATAGCTGAAGCGACTGCTGCGACGAGTGCCCAGGGGAGAGCCTTTCCCTTTTGATAGAATGACGTGAAACTTTGTTTTTTTATAGTCGGTTTCTTTTTTGTAGAATCGCTTTTCTTCGTTTCATCCCATAGAAAAATCTCTCGGTTCTCTTCTTTAGAAGGGGGTACAGGCGGATTTTTCTCCACTACATGATCTGGTTCTGGAAACACCCATTCTGTTTCAGGCTTTTTCTTTTTTTCTTGAGGTTTATGCTTGTCCCTTAAATCTGTCCCTGTCCCATCTTTTGAAAACTGAAAGGAAATGGACCGCTTCTTCTCTTCCATCACAGCTGCCTCCTTCTGCCTTCTTTACTTGATAGATATGATAGAAGGTAGATTGATAGAACAAAAAAAAGAAGCGTTCCAGCTGGAAGCTTCTTTTTATCTATTACCTCGGATAAAGTGGATTGGTTTTCTCAGAACGATCTGGATAGGTTCGATACGGTGCTGATGGTTCAAGCGTCTCTGCTAAGCTCGGATAATAGAAGGATGATACCATCACATAAAAATCAAAGCTCTCCGGCTCAACCTCTTCTTCCACACCTGCATCCTGCATTTCCTTAAAGCTATCATAGGAAATTGAGTCTACTGACAAGATTCGTGAATAGTGCTCTAATTCTTGAACAAATTTTGCAATGCCTGCGTATTCCGTTGTACGCACTTGAACCAGAGCTTGAATCGGTTCTACATTTGGAATGGTCCAATCAACCATGAGATCAGGGTCAATAACAGGCTCCGTTGCCTCAATCTCTTCTTCTCCAGGCTCAAGCTCAATCGTCATTTCTTCTTCTGAAGTCTCCTCTACCTCATTAAAGGTAATCACTCGATTGGACTGTGGAAAGCTCTGATTTCCTTGATAATTCACCTGCTCAATTTGTACATTAGCAATCGCTTCTGCTTGAGAGAGTGCAAGGATGACATCGTCTTCAAGCGGGACAACTGGTAGCTTCTGCTGTAAGACCGCACTAGGTAAAATAGGAGCATCATCTGTTAATACCTGTTCTTGATTTTGAGCCGCCTCAAGCTCTACAAGAGCCACAGCTACATCATTCTCAGCTTGCTGTAGACTTGTTTGTGCAGGCTTTATAAACTGCCAATAGCTTAAGATGCACCCAATAAAAACGAGTCCAAAGATCAACGAAAGGATGACCCATCTTCTTTTTGTCATATGAATCCTCACGGTTGCTCAACCTCCTCGTCCCCGTTTACTTCTTGTAAGTTCAAGGCTAACTCGTAGGTCGCCTCATAACGAGGTAGGATGCGAGGTTCGTCGCTACTAGCCTCTTCTTCCTCATCCACATTTTGTTCTGCAACTGCCTCTGTACCGATCTCACCCATTCGAACGGCATCAACATATGGACTTTGAGATAGTTCATGATAGTATTGTGCGGCTTCCTGCATTTGATCAAAGCTGACCGACAATTCTAGTAGTCCGTCTCGTTGGTAAAAATAACGAATAAAAAAACCACGCTCTGGCAGAAGTTGAATGAGTTCCTCTGTAAAAGCAGAGGTCTCCACACGATAGCTTTCAAGCTGTAAAATAGCTTCTTGCAGCTGTTGCTCCGGTGTCTGGTCTGCTGTAAATGTTCCGGCCGCAGCTTCAAGCTCTACTTTTTGCAGCTGAAGCTCCGCCTCCTCATTCACCGCAACTGTTCGTTCACGTTCGAGATTACTATAGTAAAAAAGAAAAGCAAATACAGCGATAAGAATAAGAACGATTGTCGCAATCCCTATCACAAGAGGCGTTACATCTCGTTTATACCGCTCTGGTAAAAGGTTGATTTCTTGAGGTTGTCGCATTAGCGTACCTCTTTTCTCAGCATTAAGCCAAGGGCGTCGTAATATCTTGCTGGTACATAGGTGTCAGTAAATTCAAGCTGAGAGATCACCTTCATTGATTGAAAAAACAGCGTGCATTCCTCAATAATCACATTCATTGCGATCATATCTCCACTGACCACCATTCTCTCAATGGCCATTTCCCCTTTTAACACAGAGTATTGATAGAAACTAATGACTTTTTCAACCTCTTCTAAAACCGTCTGAATTTCTTCCTTAAGAGCATCTGCATCTAGCTTCCAGCGTAGCTCGTTGTTGCGTATCTCCCAGCGTTCCTCATCGTAGGAAAGAGGCCATGTACGCGAAAAAAGCGGCTTGCCATTAGCTAAGATTGTAATATTAACAAGCGACACATCAAATTGAACCGAAATCGTAAGAGGATGTTCTGTAAGCAGTCCTTGTTCTGTAAAAAGTCGGTAGCTACAGGCTGATGTTAAATCAGCAGCATTAGGCTGCCATCCCATTTGCTCCATTAACTCAACATATTCATTCATGACATTTTCTTTTGAGACATATAAGAGCAGTTCCTTTGTCTCCTCATTCTCACGCAGCTTTTGATAATCAAATAGTGGATCTTCAAAAGGCAGAACTAGCGTATCACCAGCATCTATGTACAGCTGCCCTTTAATTTCCTCATCGGGTACGGTTGCCGCTACTTCATGGCGACGGATAAGAAGCTGACTATCAGGAACACACAATTGGACGAGATTATTTTTTTTACATTCCCATTCACCCTGCTGCGCTTCAAGAACGCGCTTGATGCCTTCTTTATCAACAATTTTGCCACGGTGAATGAGACCTGGAGGAAGATATACTTCACCGAAAATTTGAATAGCTTTTAGATCGGCTCGTTTACTTCCTACATACCGAATCACATGGTCTTTAAACACAAGTGCATGTCTCTGTTGTTTTCTACCACTAAATATCCCCATACCCGATTCTCCTATATCTGTTTATATTGAATTACCACATCATGAATTGTTCGGTATACCATTGAATAAGGTCTGCTCCAAAGAAATAAGCAGTTAAAGCACCTGCAGCTATAAAAGGCCCAAACGGAATAGGTTGGCCACGCTCTACCTTATTCATTCGTTTGGCGATCAGACCTACAATTGCCCCGTAGGAGGAAGCCAAAAACAAAGTAAGTAAAACAAGCTTCCAGCCAAGGACCAGCCCAAGAACAGCAAACAATTTAATATCGCCCCCACCCATACCTCCTCGACTAACAACCGCTATTAATAGAAGTAGCGAGAATCCAATTGCGGCACCCGCCAACGGATCCCACCACGTGGAAAGCGGTGCAAAAAAGAGACGAACCACAACAAGAGGAACCGCAAAAAAGAGCAGGATCTTGTCTGGAATTAACATATAACGCATATCACTCACAAAAATAATCGCAAGCATTGAAACAAACAGTAAAGCCACAATCGTTTCTGTTGTCCAACCAAACCAATAGAAGGAAAAAGCAAACAAAAAGCCAGTCATAAGTTCAGTTGACGGATATAGAAACGAGATTTTGGTATCACATGTCCGGCAAGACCCACGTTGAAGTAAGAAGGATAACACCGGAATGAGCTCTCGCGCTTCAAGTGTCCGATCACACTTCGTGCAATGAGAGCGAGGTGTGACCACCGACTCACCAACTGGCACACGGAGCCCAACCACATTATAAAAAGAACCAAATACTAAGCCAACAAGTGCCAAATACGCCACAATGATGCCTTCTATCATGCATTCACCTCTATTAGTAGAATTAGTCTGATTTTCATGAAACTATATACCTATAAGGATATCTGTTTTTAATTGGAAGTTCAATTGGGTTATTTAATATATATTAGATGACTTATTTAATACTTACTTATTTGGTCTCAAAGATTGGTGAATAAAAGAAAGACTAATGATTAGAATCATTAGTCTTTCTTTTATAATAATTCCTTATGGTAAATTAACGCCGTCTCTTCTGTTTTCTCCACGTAAATCCTTAAGATCTTTCCTCAAAATGTCTTTGTTTCCATTTACTTCTCTAAGAACCACATTGTATTCGCTTCCTGTGAATGTAACTTTAGATAAATTCTTATCATAAATTTTGTTCTTATTACCTGGCATTACAGGGTCTTCAATTAATCCTTCTTTAACTAATTGATCTAGTGTATATGTACTACCATCACCGACTTGTGTAGCTTTCGCTGTTTTTACAGCATTCACCATCTGTTCGGCATTAGCGATATGTGCATCTTTCTGTGTGTTTGCAATAATTCCTCCGATACTTGGAATCGCGATTGCTGAAATAATTCCTAAGATCACAACTACTGCAAGAAGCTCAATAAGTGTAAGCCCTTTTTGGTTTTTTAAATGCTTTTTTAGTAATGCTCTCATAATTGTTACTCCTCCATTTTTTGTTTTTTGATAAACAACAAAAAACCGACCTCGCATGCCAAATATGACATTGCCGGCCGGTTGCACTACTAGCTCCAATCTATCCAAGTGCCCAAATACAGATAGATTTTCAACGCTTTCCGAGTTGTATTTACGTGATGAAGTTTCTTGTTGACTTATTAACTATAGATTATCTTATGTGAATCTGTTTGTCTAGTACTTTTTTACCCTATACTTGTAAATATTTTAAACATAGGAACCATAATAGCTAGAACAATCGTCCCTACTATCCCTGCCAATAGGATGATCATTGTTGGTTCTATCAAAGCTTTAATCTGATCGGTTGCTGCTTCTACCTCGGCTTCATAGAATTCAGCTGCTTTTTCAAGCATGGCATCTAGGGATCCGGATTTTTCGCCTACGCTAATCATTTGTGTCACAAGAGGCGGAAAGGCCCAATGTGCTTCTAGTGGAGATGAGAGAGTATTTCCTGCCTGTAATGACTTTCTAGCATCCTTTATTACGTGGGCAATAACCTGATTCTCTGCTACTTTTTCAACAATGGTTAAGGCTTGAAGCACAGGCACAGAGCTTTGAAACAAGGCGCCGAGAGTTTGAGTGACACGTGCGAGTTCTGACTTTTGCAACAATCCACCGAATATCGGCAAACGTAATAAAACGGTATCAAGTAAGATACGAGATTGCGGATTCTTACGCCCAGCCCTCCAACCAAGAACAATGGAGACTACTAGTAAAGGTATAGTCCACCAAAAAATAAGTGCATAGTCACCGGCTACTATTACAAATTTAGTTATGGCAGGTAATTCCTCTCCAAAACCTGCAAACATACCAGCAAAGGTTGGTACAACAAAAACAAGTAAGAAAATAATGATAGCAATTGCTACAATTCCAACAAAGATCGGGTATGTTAAAGTAGCTAACACTTTTTGTTTTAGACGGTGTTGTTTCTCATAATAAATTGCCAATCGTTCTAGGATTTCATCTAATTGTCCACCTGCTTCGCCTGCCTTCAACATGTTCACAAATAAGGGAGGAAAAAGGTCAATTTGTTTGGAAGAGGCTGCGGATAATGATTTCCCTGCCCTTACATCTTCCTCAATGAACGTTAAAGCCGACCGTAGATGTTTACTTGATGTTTGTTTTTTTAAAACATGAATTGCTTCAATCACAGGCACACCCGCTTTAAGCAAGGTAGAAAATTGCCTAAGGAACAATACGAAGTCCTTTGGTTTCACCTTAGGCTTTAGAATTTGGATGTCTTGATACAAGCCCTGCTGTAATTCGTTAATGGCCGTAACTGAAATTCGTTTTTCTTTTAATAGCTCTATGGCTGCAGCCTCGTCAATTGCTTGTGTTTTACCTTTAACCGGCTTTCCAAAAGGGTCTCTTCCTGTATATGAAAAAGTCGCCATTAACTTACATTCCCCTTTGAGTAAATTGATAGAACCTCTGGACTTAGTACTTCTTGTTTTACAAGCTCCGCCATCGATGTATCCATCGTCATCATTCCTTCAGCTCTACTTGTTTGAATGACATTTTGGATTTGGTGTATCTTTTCATTTCGAATTAAGTTTTTCACTGCTGAATTATTAATTAAAATTTCGGTAGCTGCTCGACGACTTTTATGGTCTGCTGTGCGGAAAAGACGTTGCGAAATGACCGCGTGTAACACCGAAGCCAGTTGAATGCGAACCTGAGCCTGCTGCCCGGGTGGAAACACATCGATGATCCGGTCAATGGTAGACGGAGCATCCGTAGTGTGCAATGTACCAAGAACTAAATGTCCCGTCTCCGCAGCAGTAATAGCTGTAGAGATGGTTTCAAGGTCACGCATTTCTCCTACTAAAATAATGTCAGGATCTTGCCTCAAACAACCTTTTAAGCCATTCGCAAAGTTTTTCGTATCGAACCCAACCTCGCGTTGATTGACAACAGACTTCTGATGGCGGTGCAGATATTCAATTGGATCCTCAAGTGTAATGATATGCTTTGCTTCAGTGCGATTCACTTGATCGATCATTGCCGCAAGAGTGGTTGATTTCCCACTTCCAGTTGGCCCCGTCACTAGAACTAATCCTTGAGGCTGCTGCACAATATCTTTTAAAATCGGCGGCATATTAAGTTCATCCAGCTTAGGTATTGTAGTTGGAATAACCCGTATGGCCATTCCAATACACGAGCGTTGAAAGTAGGCGTTAATGCGGAACCTGGATACTCTAGGAATCCCAAAGGAGAAATCTAGCTCTCCCTTTTTTTCAAATTCATTCATTAGGTCCTGAGGAATAATTGCTTCTGCCATTTGTCTAGTATCATCTGGGGTCAGCTTGTCTTCCCCATATGAGGCCAGCTCGCCATTTATCCGAAAAATAGGTGCTGTACCAACAGTTACATGGATATCCGAAGCACCTTTTGTAAAAGCAGTTGAAAGTAACGTTTCCAGTTTTTCTTTCATCTTGTTACCCTCCTCTTAATGATGTAATGTCACGTGAAGCACTTCTTCCAATGTTGTTAAGCCTTGTTTAACCTTTAACAAACCATCATCTAATAAAAAAATCATACCGTTATTTGTTGCATACTCATGTATGTTTTGAAGGGTTTCTTTGTTCATAAGCAGCTGACGGATGGTTTCATCGATGATTAGCATCTCATGAATAGCAATCCTTCCTAAATAGCCTGTGTCACTACAATGACTACAGCCTTCACCTCGGTGTAGCTGAGTGACAGTCATGCCCCGTTTCTCAAATTGATCACGCTCGAGCTCATTTGGAGCATGTGCTTGTCTGCAGCTCGGACAAATTCTTCGTACCAGACGTTGACCAACTACCCCTGATAAACCAGAAGCCACTAAATAAGGTTCAATACCCATTTCTATTAAGCGGGGAATCGCTGCAATGGCACTATTTGTGTGAAGTGTACTTAAAACCAGATGTCCTGTTAACGATGCACGAACCGCAATTTCTGCTGTTTCAGTATCGCGTATTTCCCCAATCATCACGATATTTGGATCTTGTCTTAGGATGGCGCGAAGTCCTTTGGCAAAGGTTAGGCCTACCTGGCTGTTTACCTGAACTTGATTAATACCGTTGATGTGATACTCCACTGGGTCTTCTACCGTAACAATATTTACTTGATCCGTATTTAAATGATGTAACCCTGCATATAAAGTAGAGGTTTTTCCTGAACCAGTTGGTCCTGTTAATAAAATAAGGCCTGATGGATTGTTTAACATTTCACGGAATATTTTTTCATGTACTTGATTTAGTCCTAAAGATTTTAAGTTTGATCGTTCACCCAGTCCAGCAAGCAGACGAATAACTATCTTTTCACCAAAAATAGTTGGTAGAGTTGATATACGCATATCAACCTGTTCAGATTTAATAACCAATCTTAACCGCCCATCCTGTGGGAGACGGTTTTCGGTAATGTTTAACTCCCCCATAATCTTAATTCGCGCAGTTAGCGCACTTAAAATAGAGGATGAATACGTACGCTCGGTACGCAGCATGCCATCGATCCGGTAGCGTACCATAAACGTTGTTTCAAGCGGATCTATATGAATATCACTCGCACGTTGATTTAATCCATGCTGAAGCAGCTGATCTACTAACTTAATGATCGGTGCATCCTGCTCGCTTGCAACAGGCTCTTCAAGAGGAACGGGTTCTGTTTTTGCAGTCTCGTCTTCAATTAACGAATCATTGATCTGGTAGTATCGCTCGATCGCTTCCATTACTTCAGCTCGAACCGCAATTTGTGGCTCTACTTGAAACCCAGTAATCATCTGCAAATCGTCTATTGCAAAATAATCAAGAGGATCAGCCATGGCTACCTGCAGGAGATCTTCTTGCTTTCCAATTGGAATCAAGGTATATTTTCTTGCTAGCTCTTCTGGAATTAGCTTTAATACGTGCGTATCCACAGCCGTTCGATATAGATTTACATGCGTAATGCCTAGTTGCGTTTGCAAAGCTTTAATGAGTTCATGTTCAGTAATTAGTTCTCTTTCAAGAAGCGCATCCCCTAATCGTTGGCCGGAGCGTTTTTCTTGTAAGACCACTTGAACCTGATCACTGCTTAGATAACCTGCTTCAACTAATAAGTCACCAATTTTCTTTTTAACTCTCATCTTTCTGCTCCTCATCTGATGGTTCGGACTCCCCTTTTACTGGCTCGTTATCTTCCAATGGCACTTCAGTTTCTGCCGGTTGAGTCTGTAAGGAGGGATCCGTAGTAGAGTTATTCCCCTCAGAATTCTCGGTTACGTTAGGTGTTTGCCCTTCTGGTAGGTCAATAATGACTGGCTGAAGATCCTGATCAATGAGTGGTTCAGGCTCTGGCTCAGGTAACGCGTACACGCTCCGTTCTTCAATATCGGGTTTTGCTGCCACATAATCTCTCGCAAGAAGAAGCTTTTCTCCTTCTACCTGGTTGGCTCCAACTTCCTTACGATATAATGTTGCTGCAAAGCCTTGTTTTCCGTTTTCAATAAGCTGTGAATCTCCTGCACGACGCTTCTTTGAGTACTGAACTTCAAGACGAGGTTGAATGGTTTCTTGATCTTCAATGACAAGCTCATATTCAAGTAAGTAAGGTGTTCCTTGAAGCTCAACAATCAATCCGTCACCTGAAAAGGTTGTATGTAATGCTAACGATGCGTAGTTTGGGTTATAAAAAATCAAATCACGATGATCTTCGTTTACCGATGCACTAAACCCAATATCCGTTGCGTAAGGTAACTTGCTTGGGCTGTGATGCTCAATAAGCTCAAGATTAGATTTAGCCATCACTTGATACACAGCTGAAGCAAACAAATCAAGACTTTCTCCTCCAACCACCACCTGATTCATCTCATCGAGTGCATCTTTTAACGAAAAAGTTTGTCTTGGTTCAAGCACATATCCATCTAATGCTTGCGCCCATTGTTGTAAGAGAGTGGATTCCAAATAAGGCTTGTACACATTAGCAAGTTCGGTTTGAGCGTCTTCCAACCCAACAATGTAAGGAGCAAGATGGATGGATATAGGTGTATTCTGCTGCTCATTCACTTGACGTTCAAGCTCTTCCTTTAAGCTCGGGATATCCACTAGCCCTTGTAAATCAGCCGATTCAATTTGCCCAATTGCTTCTGTTAAGAGGGTGACGTCAATAGTAGCAGCTTGGTCGTCGCTTTCAGGTGAGTCTATATTTAGTTCAGGCATTTGTACCTGCAATGCCTCACCAGGAAGTAAAACGCTTGAATCATATAAATGTAAAGCGATCTTCTGACTATTTCTTCGCTCTTCCATCTGCTTCAAAAGCTCTGCTTGTGCCTCATCAGGTGTAAGCCCACCCACTTCTACGCCGGAAATCACCGTTCCTGCTTGATACTCACCTGCCAATGCTTTCATATCGATAAACCGACCAACAAACAAGCTTGCTATAAAGAGACAAGTCATAAGCGACACGATTAGGCCAATTTTCAAAAAAGATTTCATCTTTTATCCATTACTCCTCTATTTTAATTCGTCTGCGGCGCCCCGTCATTAATTCTTCGGACTCATCCACTTCTACTTCTGTTAATGCTTGTTTTCGTATAAGAACAGGCTCTGGAGCCTCTTCGGTAGCAACTGGAATCATTGGCTCTGAGACAACATCCTTCGGTTCCTCCGTGCTCGCCACTTTCGCAAAAGCAGACTCTCCTTGAGGGAACATCCATTCAAAGGTTGTATCCTCTTGTTCTCTCTCAAGACATGTCGCAAGAATCAAACTTGCTAGAATTAGTAACACAACAGATAGAGTCAATGTTAACGGTAGAGAAAACAATAGGTAGGATGCAGAAGCCGCCAAAGCGATCCCGACAGATGCCCCAATGACTATTAGCTTTAACTTAATGGAGAGTTGAAGCGTTTTTAAAAGCATAAATACTAAACTAACAACAAAAATCGCTCCCATAAAAAAAGAGAGTGTATATGCCATACACATTCACCAGCCTTTTTTGACTATAAAACAAGGTAATCTATTGTTCTTTATAATTATTTAGATACAGGTAGATCAGACTTATTGTATAATAAAGTAAAAGTTTTGGATACATATGATTAGGAATATTTTTTCACGACAGGAGTCAGTGATATGAGTAGAAATGAAAAGGGTTTAACCTTAATAGAATTACTTGCTTCAATGGTGATCCTATCAATCTTTGCCATCGGATTTGCAACGATGCTAATGAACGGTATAAAGGCAAATGAACGAAACCAAATTGTGATGGAAGCGACACTTGTTGCGCAGTCTGAGATAGAGGAAATGCGTTTGAATAAAGCGCCAGATTTCTGTAAAAAGAATACTAGTTCAAAAGATGGGTTCACTGTAACTCGTACGATACAAGCAGAGAATCAATTATGTCACGTAACGGTTAAGGTTGATTACTCAAATCTACTTTTAGAGCCAGTTCTACTAGAAACCGAACTAAACATTCCAAAGGCGGTAAGCTCACGATGAAAACCATCATTCAAAGTCAAAAAGGAGCAGCACTTCCCGTGGTTCTTGGAATTATTGTTGTTGGCACATTAGTCGGACTTGGTTTGCTCGGCTTTCTTTTTAATGAAATTAGCAAAAGCCAAACGGTGACTGAATCTATTCAAGCGAAGTATGCAGCGGAAGCAGGTGCAGAAACATTACTAAGTATGATCGAGCATAAACCAGCGGAGCTTATTGATATTCAGAAGAAGAGTTGTTCAGCTGGCAAAGTATCTACTAAAAAAATGAATGAGTATGATGTGAAGGTGAATTGTATAATGACCGAAAAGAATATTACATTAACGAGCACGGCAAGCGGTGACCAGTCACATACAACAACCGTCACTTTAGATGTGAAAAAAACATCCCCACTTGAACTTGAGGTGAGCTCATGGGAATAAAAGATCAATTAAAAAATCAAAAAGGTCTAACACTCATAGAGGTATTAGCTAGTGCTGCAATACTCATTATTGTTCTAGGAATTGGTATGGCTGCCCTCGGGCAAAGTTCTGTATTAACTAGCAAAGTCCAAGGAGAATCGCAGGATCGACAGGATGTGCAGGTTGGACTTTTAGAGCTTACGAATGCTGTACAATCAGCGACTGAACTTAAAGAACTTGAAGACGGAACCGGTTTTGAATTATTTAGTAATGATACACTCTTTAAAACTTATTGGTTAGTAGGTAACGAATTAAAATCAGAGTCCAAGGATGGACATGTGCAAATTAGTGGTGTACAAAACATGAGTTTTCATGCTAACAGTGGCATAACTCTCGATATTGCAAATTTAAAAGAACCAGTGGTCCTTTCTACTAGAGGTGGAATCTTTCAAACCGAATTATCAGATGATGTTGATAACTTCAAAGATATCGTGTGCGTAAGAAAAGATCAAGTGGATGGCAGTACAGTAAAAAAAGAAAAGGATTTCTCAGGGTATAGTCAATTTGAAAATATATCCTTAATCCCTCATGAGTCAAAAAAATTCTCAATAGTATGTGATACTACTACTGGAACCATATCAATAAATGATAATGTTAACGTTAACCTTACTGAGGGTAGTATACGTATAATAACAAACAATTTAAAAATTGACCAAAATTCATCCTTAACAGTGAGTAATGGCAGCATTTCGTTACCAAAGTCTCTTCCGCTCTCAAATACAAAGATGATCCCTAATTCAAATGTTGAGATTTATCATAATTCAAGGATGAATAGTGGTGGCAGCTTAGAAATTGGAGGAAGATTTAAGAGCACTGGGAATAGTGTATCTCTAACTAGTAATAATAATATGATAGTTTCAGGGGATTTCATTGGAAACTTTATGGGAACAGTTGAGAGCAAAGGAAGTATCTATGTAAATGGATCCTTATCTACACTTAATAATCAATTAAAAATAATTAGTCAAAAAGATATTATTGTTAATAAAAATATGGTTTTAGATTTTCAAAGCACCATGACTAGTATCGATGGATCTATATACATTAATGGATCGGTTACGAACAAGAATAACGAAACGGTAATTAAAAGTGGAGCAAATTTATTTATAGCAGGTACGCTAGAAAACAAATTTAAGAGCAAAATAGATACTAAAGGATGGGTATTTATAAATGGGAATTTAAACAATCCAAGCAATCAACCTGAAATTATAAGTGGAGGAGATATTACAGTATTGGGCGATGTAACTAACGCTGAAGAAGCCAAATTGATCAGTGATGCCTCTATTTATATTTCTGGAAATCTTATTTCAGATCAAAAATTTGAATTTCAATCTAAAAATGATATTGTTGTTAAAGGGAATGTGATAAATACCCAAAATGGAAAAATTTCATTAACAAAAGGATCTTTTTTCATTGGAGGAAAACTACACATGGATAGGTTAAACATTATTAATGTTGCTAACAACCTATATGTACAGAATGGACTACATATGGTTGAAACAACTAAATTAAATGTTAGTAACGATTCATTTGTTAATGGAGAAATCCAACTTCCAACTAATTCATATTCTACTGAAGGTGCATACTTTCATACAGAGAATTCATTAACCTATACCGGACCAATCAATGGCTTTCAAACAAACTCTTCCAACTTTAAAGTATTAAATTATAATGATAATATACAAGTAAGTTCAATAGATACGTTATCAACATTTCCATCTTTTCCTAAAACTCCTGTGTTTCCATCGGAATTGTTTAAATAAAAAGCAAACCCCTGATTCTAATAAAACAGGGGTTCTTTTTTTATCAAACTAAATTATACTTTCTGGTTTGGTTTTCCTTCAAATACCCCCGAACCTCCGAAATAAAATACAAAGATCCCGTCAGTAATATAACTTCATCCTTACTCCAGCTACTCATCATCTCATCAAGCGCCACTTTCCAGTCCTCATTCACTGAAGCCGAGATCCACTCTGGCGTATGCTCAAGTAACTCTTGTGGTTCGGCTGCTCTAAAAAAGTCGAAGCTTGTCCATGTAATGTGTATATGTGTATTGGTAAATGGGGCGAGCAGTTTGTTGACGTCTTTTTCTTTTGTCATACCTGCAAGCATCTTAATCTTATAGGTTGGATAATGGTTTGAGAGGGTTGTGGCTAATGCCTTCATGCCCTCTTCGTTATGTGCGCCATCGGCAATGACAAGTGGCTGATCTGAAAGTTGTTCAAACCGGCCCGGCCAATTGGTTTCAGCTAATCCCTTTTTGCATGCATCATCTGAGATATGGTAATGGGTGTGCTCTCTAAGATAGAACATCGCCATTAGCGCCACACTTGCATTTTCAAGCTGATGATCGCCTCTCATCGATGTTTTTAAATGAGTTAATCTTCCCAACGGTGAATCAAAGGTAAAGCTTTGTCCATTTTGGTTTACTTTAATTGCCGTCTTGTAAAAGTCTTCTCCTAGTTGAAAGAACGATGTATCTCGTTCAATCGCTGTTTCTTTTAATACAGCTTGTGCATCTAAGTTGGAGACTGCTGATAGCACGGGAATGCCTTTCTTGATAATTCCCGCTTTTTCTGCAGCAATTTCTTCAATCGTTGATCCAAGGATGTGCATATGGTCATGTCCGATGGATGTAATGACAGATAAAAGCGGTTTAATCACATTGGTTGAATCAAGTCTTCCCCCAAGACCTACTTCAACGAGAACGATATCAGGCTGCGCTACGTTAGCAAAATGCTCAAACATGATAGCTGTGATCACTTCAAATTCCGTAGGTGATTCAAGCTCTGTTTGTGCCAGTTCTTCCACAAGCGGTCGCACTTTATTTGCTGCAGCAATCAAATCATTTTCTGAAATTGGGTTTCCATTAATCGAAATACGCTCCTCAAAGCATTCCATATAGGGAGATGTAAATGTCCCGACTTGGTACCCACTCGCTTCAAGCATATGACGCATAAAGCTAACAGTTGATCCTTTTCCGTTTGTTCCAGCTACATGAATCATATTTAATTTGGACTCTGGGTTCCCTAATCGTTCCAGCATCCAGTCCATTCGCTTTAAGCCGGGTTTAATCCCAAAAGGTAATAGACTGTGAATCCAATTAATGGTCTCTTCTCTTGTATTCATGTTCACTCCCCCACTCTGTGTCCCTGTCTACTGTCTATATTATAGCGAGGATTCGATATAAAATTCAATATGTCAAAAGAGGTAGAAACATATGGTTAGACATTCTTCTTGTTTTTGTCATTGAGGTTTCCACCAATTTTATATGCTAGAATCACCGACGTATGGATGAGAACCCCTATAAGCAATGAGCTTATAAGATCTCCTGTTAGGAAAGCTAAAAGATAGACAAATCCGCCAGTTCCAATCATCACTATAGTCAACCAAGCAATGAATGCACTCACAGCGTGCCTCCTTGTTTATCATTTGCTGATGAATATTCCACAAGGAATGACAACATTCCTTTTATGAAAAAAGCCAAAGTGATCAAATAATCACTTTGGCTCCATTTCTTATGCTTTTAACTCTGCAATACGTGCTTCAACGGTTTTACGTTGTTCAGTGTAATCAGCTTGTTTTTTCTTTTCTTCTTCAATTACTTTGGCTGGTGCTTTCGCCACAAAGCCTTCGTTACTTAGCTTTTTGTCTACTCGTTCGACTTCTTTTGTTAAACGAGTTAATTCTTTTTTAAGACGGGCTACTTCTTCTTCGATGTTTAACAAACCAGCCAGTGGTAAAAATAGCTCCACTCCACTTAATACTTGAGACATGGACTTTTCTGGTGCTTCGATACCTGTTGAGATCTCAAGCTTACTAGGGTTACAGAACTTTTCAATAAATGCTTGACCTCTTTGTAATTGAGCCAAGCTCTTCTCATTAGCTGGACGTACCAATAACTCAATTTGTTTACTCATAGGAACATTCAGTTCTGAACGAATGGTACGAACTGAACGAATGACTTCTTTTAGCTGATTCATATCTTCAATTGATTCTTCAAATATGAATTCTGAATGAACAATTGGCCAGTCAGCAACCGTAATCGATTCACCTTTGTGTGGAAGGTGCTGCCAAATTTCTTCCGTGATAAACGGCATGATTGGGTGCAGCATTCTCATCGTTTGATCTAATACATAAGCAAGAACGGAACGAGTGGTTTGTTTCGCTGCCTCGTCTTCCCCATATAGAGAAAGCTTAGCCATTTCAATGTACCAGTCGCACAGATCATCCCAGATGAAGTTGTATAACAATCTTCCTACTTCACCAAACTCATATTTATCAATCAAACGAGTAACTTCCTTAATCGTATCTTGAAGTCGAGTGAGGATCCATTTATCGGCAACGGTTTTCTCACCGCTTAAGTCGATGTCATCATATCCCATATCTTCCATATTCATCAACGCAAAACGAGAGGCATTCCAGATCTTATTACCGAAATTCCATGTTGCTTCGACTTTTTCCCAGTAAAAGCGCAAATCATTTCCCGGGGAACTTCCGGTAGTTAAGAAAAAGCGCAGGGCGTCTGTGCCATATTTGTCAATAACATCATGAGGATCCACTCCGTTACCAAGTGATTTACTCATCTTACGGCCATCCTCTGCACGAATTAATCCGTGGATTAAGACGTCATTAAATGGACGCTCTCCTGTAAACTCAATTCCTTGGAAGATCATACGAGCGACCCAGAAAAAGATAATATCGTATCCTGTTACAAGCGCACTAGTTGGGTAGAAGCGTTTGAAGTCAATCGCTTCCTCATCTGGCCAGCCCATTGTAGAAAACGGCCAAAGTGCTGAACTAAACCATGTATCAAGAACATCCTCATCCTGCGTCCAGTTCTCCGCATCTTCAGGTGCCTCGTGACCAACATAGATTTCTCCCGTTTCATTATGATACCAAGCTGGAATCCGGTGTCCCCACCAAAGCTGACGAGAAATACACCAGTCACGAATATTATCCATCCAACGAAGATACGTTTTTTCAAAGCGATCTGGAACAAAGTTTACTTTGTCGTCTGTTTTTTGAAGGGCAACTGCTGCATCTGCTAATGGCTGCATGTTGACAAACCATTGCGTAGATAAATACGGCTCTACAACAGCTCCGCTTCGCTCAGAGTGACCAACAGAATGGACATGCTCTTCAATTTTAAAGAGAATCCCTTGTTCTTGCAGATCAGATACAATCTGTTTACGACAATCAAATCGATCTAGACCTTGATACGTTGCTGCATTTTCGTTCATGGTTCCATCTTCATTCATCACAAGAATGCGTTCAAGATTATGACGGTTACCAATCTCAAAGTCATTCGGGTCATGTGCTGGCGTAATTTTAACAGCACCTGAACCAAACTCCATATCTACATAATCGTCGGCAACGATTGGAATTTCGCGTCCAACAATCGGTAAAGTAACCGTTTTGCCAATAAGATGTGCGTAGCGCTCGTCTTTAGGGTGGACAGCTACCGCAGTATCTCCAAGCATTGTTTCTGGTCTAGTAGTTGCCACTTCGATCGTTCCACTACCATCTGTTAGTGGATAATTCATGTGATAGAAAGCACCCGTCACATCTTCGTGGATAACCTCGATATCGGATAAAGCCGTTTTGGTAGCTGGATCCCAGTTAATAATGTATTCGCCACGATAAATTAATCCTTTGTTGTAAAGTTTAACAAATACCTCGTTAACGGCTTTAGATAACCCTTCGTCCAATGTAAAGCGCTCGCGGGAATAATCAACGGAAATCCCGATTTTAGCCCATTGACTACGGATAAACTGAGCGTATTCCTCTTTCCACTCCCACGACTTTTCTACAAAAGCATCTCTTCCTAAATCATAACGAGAAATTCCTTCTTCTTTAAGCTTGGCTTCTACTTTTGCTTGTGTGGCAATTCCGGCATGGTCCATTCCTGGTAACCACAATGTATCAAAGCCCTGCATCCGTTTTGTACGAGCAAGGATGTCTTGTAATGTTGCATCCCACGCATGACCAAGGTGAAGTTTTCCTGTTACGTTTGGAGGTGGAATAACGATTGAGTAAGGTGTTTTGCTTTCATCTCCTGTTGCTTCAAAAAACTTTCCTTTCACCCAATAGTCATACCATTTTGCTTCTGTTTCTTGTGGGTTGTACTTTGTTGGCATTTCCTTTTTTTGTTGTGCCATTGTGATAAGCCTCCTTTTTTTCATACAAAAAAACCCTTCATCTCAAAGGACGAAGAGTTCGCGGTACCACCTTTGTTTGCACAAAGGCAGATCATCTCTACTTTATGCACACTCAATCTGTTAACGGCCAGCACCCGTCCTTACCTACTTACGTTCAGCAAGGCTGCTCACGGGCGACCTTCTACTTAACCTACCTAAGAAATCTTCCAGCCTAAGGATTTCTCTTTCTGTGAGGGGTTACGTATACTCTTCCCGATCTCTGCATGTCTATTTTCGAATATAGTC
This sequence comes from Alkalihalobacillus sp. FSL W8-0930, assembly GCA_037965595.1. Lineage (NCBI taxonomy): Bacteria > Bacillati > Bacillota > Bacilli > Caryophanales > Bacillaceae > Alkalihalobacillus > Alkalihalobacillus sp. FSL W8-0930. The sequence goes on from CP150183.1 coordinate 2,613,259, forward strand.
TATTCTATCCTGTTTCTATCTCTTTCGTCAATATCAGCATAGCCTATTTTCTACGCTTCTAACCAAGATTCATTGCATAACTTTTTGTGGTGCATAGTATGTAAACAAAATGGTTCCATTAGCGAAAGGGGAGATTGGGTTGCTACGTCGTGGGTATAATAGACCTCCCTATTGTCCACCACCTAAGAAGTGGGGCATATGGTCATACTTTAAAGCCATTTGCTATCAATGTCTGCTGCCGATTATTTGTTTTCAAGCCATTCGTTTGCTTATCTTTCCAACAACCATTGATTTTATCTTATTAGTTGCCCTAATTGTATTCTATTGCTCGATTTCGTTGAAGCTTTTTTGATGGGAGTGTCGTCCACCAATACATGGCATAACAGCCCACAGCTAAGATCATGCTGCTAGTTGTTGTGATCGGGAACATTAAAATATCGTCCCACAAAGACATACTCACCATACACAACCCTGTCCCTAACGCTACACTTACCCAGCCAATGATTGTCCAGAGGAGCGGGCGTCCAATGGTGGGACGATAAATGGTCGTGTACGTTAAGATGGCTAATCCTCCATAACCAAACACAGCAAAAATAAGGATCGGTACAACGGAGGCATGTGTTAAAGTAGCTCCACTATTTCCGTAACTGGCCATACTCATAAAATGAACAGCTGCCTGCAAAAAGAAAAAGACACTTATAATTAGAAACCCTTTTCCAACCATGGATAATAGCCCTTGGCGCCAAGTTGTTCGTTGCAGCATGACCATTTGGCGTTCTAGTTCAGTAGGAGAATGGTACTCTATCTGTGCTTTCGTTTCATTCTGATCTAAAGCAAGCTGCTCCTTAAATGTAAGAAGCAGCTGGTCGCATGTTTTTTGGGACAAGCCTTTTGATTGAAGATACTCTTTCATCATGTGGAGAAGCGACGTATCCTGCGTTTGCTCTTTATTCTGCCCATCTTCCAACTTCAGCACCTCCAATCAACCAGATCAACTCTATTTGACTCAAATCAATGATAATAAATACAGTATAAGGAAATGAGTTTAGTTCTGCAAGAGATCTATGTTTGAGATTCTGTTGACGTCGGTAAAAGCCTGGAAGCTAATCGTTGAGATTTTCTCATGGAAAGGAGACGCTTCTCTAACCGTTGCACATGCGCTAATTCACTCCACTCCGATTCCTTTCGATGATACGCATCTACTGCATACACTACGGGTTCGGGAAAACAAAGGTAACTGCATAAGAGTTGTTTTTCTTCATCCAGTAAAGGTAAGTGATGCTCATATCTAGCGAACCACCTTAAAACTTCTTCGTCGGACCACTGTGCATATGGAAAACTGTATCTGCAAAACGTGGCTAAGTCCCGGGCTGGTGTATCAAGACTGACACGTTCAAAGTTAAAGAGAAGCGGATCATTTTCCGGAGTAAACAAGGCATGGTTCCGAGAAAGTCTACCATGATTCAATACACTTCGATACTTTCCTTTTTCCTTAGCCGCTTCATACCAGTTATTTAATTGAAACTTAGCCACTTCAGCCATTTGATCAAGTAGATGAACATGGGTTAGAAAAGTTAATTCAAAAGGTGACATATATATTTTTTGCTCGGCTTGGTCCGCAAAGTGCATAAAGGTTAATTGTCGTGATTCCCACCGTTTTAAAAGTTCCTGGTAAGATTGCTCAAGCTGTTCAAGTGAAAGCTCCTGCGTCTTTACAGTCATCCGGTGAATGACACCCATTTGGTCGATAATTTTCTCTTCCATTGACTCTCTGGCCGTATACTCAGGTGATTCTACCCATGGCATCAAATAATAACTGGAATCTCCTACTGTGATTGTGTATTCACCAAATTTTGTAGGGATTAGGGGAATGGCTTGTTTGTAGCCGAGCTTCGTTAATCGATGCATGGCATGGACTAATTCATCTGCCTGTGATTGAGACAACGTGGTTTCCTTTAAAGCAAAAACGCCTCTTTGTGACTCAAGCTTTTTTACCTTTCCTAATGACTCGACACGTTCAGGGTATAAGTCATAATGGAATAAGATCGCTTCTAAAAATGACTGTTGTTGGTTCACTTTGACTGATCCCTCCTATCCAGCCAATCTGCTAGTCTCTCTACGATTTGTTTTGACCGATTCCACTCGTCCGTGCACCGTACAAACATGGAATGGAGTGTTTCTTCGGATAACACTCGCGGATCGATCTGACTGATCGCTTCTAATTCATAAGGAATGAGGCATTCAGCTAACAAAAGACGAGCTTGAAGCTCAGAAAAAGCAGGATACACTTCATTTATATGCTTAAGACCCATTTCGATCTCTTCTGTTTCTAACTCCGCACTTAGGTTCTTTAACCATTGACTGAGAGACGCATAGCCTTCCTCAGGATAATCCGTTCCACCGTTCCAATGAAGCATCCCATGAACGCTACCCGCTTGTCCCGCAAGTTGAAGCGGATCAAGTAGAGGCAATTTTTCCTCTTCTGCATACTTGCTCTGAATCGCTGCTGCTTTTTTTAAACGTCTTTTGCCTTCATGAACCATATTCCGTAAAGTAGGCTGAACCGACTCTGGGAAGCGCCAGATCTTTTTCTCAAGTGTGAAAAGATTTGGTGCTTCCCGCTTTGTCCGGTTTATATCCGTCTCTGCTTTTAAGCCATATTCAATCATCAATCCGAGTATGGTACCCCATACCTGTCCATTTCCCTTATACACAAATGGTTCCGTCACTTCATCATGAATGGTCGTCCAGGAAGAGTCCAAAGAAAGATACGCATCTTTATCCTTCGTTCGTATCATGCGATCGGTAAGAACAATTGGCGCGCGGGTGCAATGATCGCGCCAATTGATGTGCCAGTTCAAGAGATCCTGATCATCCCAATGTCTCATTCGCTTTAGACCATGGTCGGTTTCAATAAGATCCTCTCCAATTATCTTTGCATGCTTCCAGCCATACTGACCCTTTAATTCATTAACCAAATCCATCTAAGCACTCCCCCTCCATCTAGGATTGGACGGGAATGTAGAGAATCTGACCGGCTTCCACGTGATCCGCTTCCAATCGATTTGTTCGAATGAGCTGACTCGTTGATACATCATATCGATTTGCAATCGTATCAAGTGATTCATCCTCTTGAATGATGCACATCTTTACTCTTGTAAATTGCTCTTCACTTTTAGCCATCATTCCTGTTAAATAAAGTGCATTTTCTTCGCGCTCTTCCGTTGCTTGGTATGTTGGCTCATGGGTTGGTTCTTCTTCTGGTGTGCGTTCCTGTTGATCTTCATAATACGCATCTTTTCTTTTGTTTTCTTGCGTATAAACCTCTGGTTGTTTTGGTGCCAGAGTGATTCTTTGAAGGTCAGATACTGTTGCATCCTCATCTGCATAAGCAGGAGGTTCGATCTCTACCTCAGCACGAACGGCTTCTTCTTGCTCTTCTTCTTGCTCTTCTTCTTGCTCTTCTTCTTGCTCTTCTTCCACTGCGACCTCAGGCTCAGGTGACGGCAATTGATACGCTTCATAGGCAAAAGACGTGTCTACTGCTTGCTCTTCTTGCCCTTGTTCAACCTCCACTTCCTCTTGAACCGCTTCTTCCTCTTCTACACGACTCGAAGGCTCGTCTTGTGTAGTCATTCCACTGATCGATATGTCAGCCGTTAATTGAATGCAGCTCTTATCAGGTACATCGTAATCAAACGATTCAACTTCAACATAGATGTCCTGCAAATTTTGAATTCGATCTAATGGAATGGTCACATCAATCGGAAAAAAGTGTTTCAAATCACCTTTCCCATTCTCAGACACGTTCACTTCCTCGATCGAACGGAATGAGGTCTGCTCACGGTATCCATCTTCATCATCAATGGCGTCATCTTGGTCTGAATCGGCGAGAAGATATTCTCCTACCAGACGTAGCCCACCGACAATACTAACCTGGTTTCCACTCTCCTTAATGGTTATTTCCGGTGATAATGACATACCGAGAATTTCTTCTATTTCCTGTCCTTTATTCAGCCATACCGATTCTTCTACCGTTAATGTTAATTTTGAGGGATGTTCCTGCGTCATTCTAATTCCTCCTTATTAAATCAAATCCATACAATCATGACTATACAATCCGTACATGAAAAGACTATGAGTTACGCTTGCGTTTTATGACAAAAAAAAGACCTCTCTACGTGTATGTAGAGAGATCGTCTTCTATTCTTTATTTCGTAATCTTTGCAAAAGCACGTTCTGCTGCAGCAATGGTTGTCTCAATATCGTCATCCGTATGCTTTGTAGAGAGGAACATTCCTTCAAATTGGGAAGGTGGTAGTGAGATCCCTTCCTCTAGCATATGTCTAAAGTACTGAGAGAAAATGGACAGATCGGATGTCTGTGCCTTTTCAAAGCAGTCCACTGTTTCATTCGTGAAAAAGAGACCGATCATTGAACCTGCGCGGTTAATATGATGAGGAATGTCATGCTTTTTAGCAGCTGCAGACAATCCTTCTTCTAAACGTTTGGCTTTTGCTGAAAATACGTCGTAATCTGCTTCTGATAGTTGAGATAACGTTTCGTACCCTGCTGTCATAGCAAGTGGGTTCCCAGATAACGTACCCGCTTGGTAGATTGGACCGCTTGGCGCAATTTGCTCCATGATCTCACGTTTTCCACCAAAGGCCCCAACCGGTAGTCCGCCCCCGATTACTTTTCCTAAGCATGTTAAATCAGGAGTCACTCCAAATGTACCTTGCGCACAGTGATAGCCAACTCTGAAACCTGTCATAACCTCATCAAAGATAAGTAGCGTGCCATTATTCTCTGTTAGCTCACGTAATGTCTCAAGAAAACCAGGTTCTGGAGGCACAACCCCCATGTTTCCCGCAACAGGCTCAACGATTACAGCGGCTAAATCATCTCCGAATTCGTTAAAGGCATAACGTACACTTTCCACATCATTATAAGGCACTGTTAGCGTGTTTTTAGCAACTGATTCAGGAACACCAGGACTATCAGGTAAGCCAAGTGTAGCTACACCAGATCCTGCTTTAATTAGTAGTGAATCACCATGCCCGTGATAGCAGCCAGTGAACTTCAAAATCTTAGACCTTCCTGTAAACCCTCTAGCTAAACGCAAAGCACTCATTGTTGCTTCCGTTCCAGAGTTCACCATCCGTACCACTTCAATCGATGGAACACGCTCAATGACAAGCTTAGCAAGCTTTGTTTCTAGCTCACTTGGTGCACCAAAGCTTGTCCCTTTTTCCGTTGTCTTTTTAATTTGTTCAACAACTTGTGGATCGGCGTGACCTAGAATTAATGGACCCCATGAAAGCACATAGTCAATGTATTCATTGCCATCAATATCTCGAATCCTCGAACCGCTTCCGCTCTCCATGTAAACAGGGTTCATATCCACTGATTTAAATGCACGTACAGGGCTATTCACACCACCTGGCATCAATGGTTTTGCCTGTTCAAAGGCTGCTTCTGATTTAGAATAATTCATAATCTGACCGCTCCTTTATCTATTTGACTCGTTCATCCATTTTACAGCATCTTTTGCGTGATACGTTAAAATAAGATCCGCTCCAGCTCGCTTCATGCTAAGTAGTTTCTCAAGCACAACCTCACGTTCGTTGATCCACCCGTTTAACGCTGCTGCCTTTACCATTGCATATTCTCCACTTACATTGTACGCAACAAGAGGCACACCTGAGTAATCCTTCACTTCACGAATAATATCAAGATAAGACAAAGCCGGCTTCACAATTAAAAAGTCTGCTCCCTCATCTAAGTCTGATTGAGCTTCACGAATCGCCTCTTCACGGTTTGCAGGGTCCATTTGGTATGTTTTCCGATCACCAAAGGAAGGTGCACCGTGTGCCGCATCGCGGAATGGGCCATAAAAGGCCGAGGCATACTTCACAGAGTAAGCCATAATTGGAATATGGGTGAATCCAGCCTCATCTAAACCGTGGCGGATTGCTGTAACAAATCCATCCATCATATTAGAAGGAGCAATGATATCAGCTCCTGCTTTCGCTTGCGAAATAGCCGTTTGAGCAAGAATAGAAAGAGAAGGGTCGTTATCAATTTCGCCGTCTTTAATGACGCCACAGTGACCATGATCTGTGAATTGACATAGACATGTATCAGCGATAACCGTTAACTCAGGGTATGCTTCTTTAATGATTCGAGTGGCTTCTTGTACGATCCCGTGATCATGGAAGGCCTGTGTTCCTTCTGCATCCTTTTCTGCCGGAAGACCAAAAAGAATAATAGACGGAATGCCAAGCTCAACTACTTCTTTTACTTCATTTAACACTTCATGAAGTGGCCATTGAAACACGCCAGGCATGGAAGCAACCTCGGTTACCTCACTTCCTGATTCCTTCACAAAAATCGGATAAATAAAATCATCCTGACTTAATGTGGTTTCTCTAATCATTCTCCGTATAGAGGCAGACTGTCTTAGGCGACGATGCCGATCAAACGTTAATTCTGACATGGTGCTTCACTCCTTATTTAAACGAACCATTTCTTCTATCATGGCTTTTGTTGTATACACAGCAGGTATCGCATCTACCTCAAGACCATGATTTTTTGCCTCAATCGCTGTAATCGGTCCAATACAGATGATTTTAGCACCTGGGAATAAGTGCCCTGTCCCGCCGTCTAAACGGCTACAAATGGCGCAGTAATGCCTGACGGTTGACGCACTTGTAAACGTTAGATAGGTAGGCTGTACTGAGCTTGCTGCGATTGCCTCAAGTTGTTTTCCGGCTTCAGTTGGCTGAAACGTTTCATAAACCGGTAAATCAGTGACAACACGCGCTGATTCCTTTAAACGGTTTGCCAACAGCGGACGCGCTAAGTTCCCTCTAGGAATCAGAATGTGATCACCTATCTGCGTTTGTGAGAGTAGTGACTCGGCTAGAGACCCTGCTTCATAGTGTGTCGGCATGAGATTCACACGAATCCCGTAGCCCTCAAGCATTTTTGTTGTTTGTGTTCCAACAGATGCAACCTTCATTGATTGACGGATGATCATGAGTTCTTGCTCTGTTAAAGAATCCAAGAAAAATCTCACACCATTTACACTTGTAAATACAATCCATTGAAACGAATGAAGCTTACTCATCAATCGCACATGTTGTTCATGACTTAGGCACGGACGAACATTAATTAGCGGTACCTGAATTGCTTTTGCTCCTAGGCGTTCAACTTGCCTAGCAAAAACCTCGGCTTGTGTCGGAGCCCGCGTAATAAGAATCCGTGCTCCATCTAATGAATTAGGAATCAAGGTCACGCTTAACCTTCTCTAAAATGTCCTTTGCTCCTTGATCGAGTAACGCTTGCGCAACGGACTTGCCTAGCTCCTCTGGAGAAGCTCCAGTCTTTGTTTCATGTAAAAGTACTTTTCCATCAGGTGAACCAACTAAACCCGTTAACTCAAGCTGGCTATCTTTTAGCGTAGCGTAGCCGGCAATTGGAACCTGACACCCGCCCTCAAGCGTATGCAAAAAGCTGCGTTCCGCTCGCACCGTTTGAGAGGTTGTTGGGCAATTTAATTTTGCTAGTAACTCAATAAGCTCTTGGTCATTCGTTCGACACTCAAGCCCTAGAGCCCCCTGGCCTACAGCTGGAACACAAACGTCCGGTTCAAGATACTCTGTAACAAAGTCTTCTGTATAACCGAGTCGATTCAGTCCGGCAGCTGCCAAAATAATCGCACTGAATGATTCTTCTTTTAGCTTTCGTAATCTCGTCTCTACATTTCCACGAATCCACTGTACCTCAAGGTCCGGTCGCTTCGCTAAAATTTGAGAAGAACGTCTTAAGCTACTTGTCCCAACAATGGCACCACTCGGTAAGTCTGCTAGCTTCACGTGTCCTTCTGAGATTAACGCATCTCGAGGATCTTCTCTTGTTGTAATCGCTCCAAGCGTAAAACCTTCTGGTAAAACGGAAGGTACGTCCTTCATACTATGAACCGCCAGATCAATTTCGCCTTCTTCAAGTGCTTGTTCAATTTCCTTTACAAACAATCCTTTACCGCCGACTTTAGATAAGGTGACATCTAAGATACGGTCTCCTTTGGTAACGATCTCTTTGATTTCGAATTGATAAAGCAGGTTAAGCTGCTTTAATTGTTCAATGACCCACCTTGTTTGAGTTAATGCTAAATTACTTCTTCTTGTTCCTAAAACAATCGTACGCATAACGTCCTCCATTTCTTCTCGCTGTCATCAAGTCCAGATATGAAAGGTAGAATATTGACCTGATAAAAAGTAATTGATTAACAAAACTAAAAACGCACTAATGTTTAACAGTATCGTCTGGTATCCTCTTCTATAGTTTACCACACGCTGGTAAAGATACACCCCATAAACGATTAAGGTCAGCATGGACGTAAGAGTCTTTACATCAGTCCACGGTAAGGTCCCATATTCAACGGATGACCAAACAAAGCCAAAAATCACTCCCATTAGCATAAGCGGAAAACCAATAGATGCTGTTAAGAATGAATAACGTTCCAAAAAGGGAATCGGTCCAAAGCGTTCTAACCGGTTACTCCATTTTTTCTTTTTTAACATTTGATGCTGAAGCACATAAAGAATCGAAAACGAGAAGCTTAATGTGAACGCTGTATATGAAAGCAGGATAAAACTAATATGTAGCACAAGCAGCTCCGATTGCAGCATACTCGCTAAATACGTTGGCACTTCAGTATGTGGCTTAAAAAGACTCATTGTCATCATACTGAAGCCAACAACATTCATCACAAAAATAAGAAAATCAACTTTAAAACGTAGGTTGATCACTAAAGAAATCGTGACAACACTCCATGCATAAAAAAAGAGCCCCTCAAATGGGGTAACGATTGGAAATCTCCCCACTTCCAGTGCTCTCAAGACAAAGTAAACTGTCTGTAAGCTCCAGACAATTGAAAGCAACCAGAAAGCCACAACATTGACTTTCCGGTTGTTAAAAATAAAATCAATAAAGTATCCGAGGACACTGAAGCTGTATAAAATAACAGTAATAGGATAAATCCAATTCATATTAGGAACTCCTCACTTAAGAACGGACAGCCACCTTATCTTCAGAAGGAACTGTCGCAAACGATACGTGTTTGCTCTGTTCCCATTGATCCTCAGCTGCGCGCATGGACGCCTGCTTCTCTTGTTCTGCTAGCTCAAGCTCAAGAGCAAACATCTTTGTCACCATATCAAGTGACTCATTTGGATCCTCTTCGCCCGCTAGCTCTTTAATACGAGTAATCGGATCCTTAAGCAGCTGATTCACAATACTTTTTGTATGCTTACGCAGGACTTTACGGTCGCGCTCAGAGAGATGAGGCAACTTACGTTCAATGCTCTCCATCGTATCAGCTTGTACAGCTAAAGCCTTTGAACGTAGCGCTGTAATAACAGGAACCACTCCAAGTGTGTTTAACCACTGGTTAAATTGAACAAGCTCCGCTTCAATTAAAAGTCCAATCTTTTCAGCTTCTTTTTCTCTCTCAGCTAGATTTGACTCAACGATATTTTGAAGATCATCAATATCATATAGATAGACATCATCGAATTCACCAATAGCTGGTTCAATATCACGAGGAACCGCAATATCTACGATAAATAATGGGCGCCCTTTTCTTTTTTTCAAAGCAGCCGCTACGTTCTGTTTCGTTACAACGAAATCGCGTGAACCTGTAGAACTAATAAATACATCCGCATCAATCAACGCATCTTCAAGCTCATCAAACGCTCTTGCTTTACCAGAGAAACGATTTGCTAGCTCTTTTGCTTTTTCTTCCGTACGATTGATAACCGTAATTTCGGCAGCACCATTTGAATGCAGATGCTTAGCTGTGAGCTCGCTCATTTTTCCGGCTCCAAGTACAAGTACATTCTTCTTATCAAAGCTTCCAAAAATACGTTTCCCTAGCTCAACCCCAGCGTAGCTTACAGAAACAGCCTGCTGAGAAATATCTGTTAGAGAATGAGCTTTTTTCGCAAACGTCACCGCTTGTTTAAATAACTCATTAAAGATGGTACCCGTCACTTGTTCTGTTTGTGCAAGCAGGAATTGAGACTTAACCTGTCCCAGGATTTGAGTTTCTCCTAGAATCATTGAATCAAGTCCAGCCGTCACACGCATCAAGTGCTCAATGGCCACATCATTTTCTTTTATATGAAGATAAGGTGTAATCTCATCTTTTGAAATATCAAACCAATCCGACAGAAATGTTTTCGTAAAATGACGACCGGTATGAAGCTGATCGGCAACGACGTACACTTCTGTCCGATTACAGGTAGATATAATTACACATTCTAGTATGCTCTTTGACACACGTAATTGTTTTAAAGCAGCGGGGAGCTCCGTTTCCTGAAATGCAACTTTTTCTCTCATCTCAACCGGGGCTGTTTTATAATTTAATCCCACTTGTATTATGTGCATGTGTCGCTCACCCCTTAAAAAATATTACGGTCTATGTGCTTACCTATTAACATTGTACTCGGTTTCATTCATCCATTAGTATAACATGTAAATGAACATTCTCATCGTAAATTTATGTGAACTTTTTCTCATGTTGTGCTACCATAAATTCAAGTTTAACAAACTAACCCTGTTAATGGTATGCCTTTTGACTCATTTCGGCAAATGATCTGCTTACCACAAAATCGGAGGTATGAATTCTGAGAAAAGGAAAAGCCGTTTCAATTATGCCCGGTGTCTTGCTCATCGGACTTGGCAGCTACTTTTTATTGCAAGCCTTCCCGCAACTAGCAGGAAATCAGCTTTTAACCTGGCCATCTATTTTATTAATCATTGGATTGTCTCTTTTGTTTCAAAGTAAGTATGACGGCTTTCTTTCGTTCCCTGGCGCACTCTTGATTGGACTTGCTATTCACTATCACGGGATGCAGCTCGTCTCGTTTTGGCCGAGCCATTTGGGTATGTATCCGCTCATTATCAGTATGTCCTTTTTATTCCTTTATACTCGAACAAAACATCAGGGTCTCGTTCCAGGCATTCTGTTATTTTTGCTCGCACTATTTATGCTCTCACCATGGAAACTGTATTTGCAAAACCCAGCCTTTCTTCCGTTTGGAGACTATTTTTGGCCGGTCGTACTTATAGTGATAGGTGTCATTATGCTTTATCAGAAGAAGAGATAAGATGGGGGCGAGACATTAGTGTTACGAGTCAAACACGCATATAGCAAATAATCCGCTACAGGAGAATCCCTCGCTTTCCGCGGGTACGGCCCATAGCCGTCAAGTTAAGTAAAATCGGTTTAACTATAGACGATTCTTCGTTAGGATGGGGGTTTAACCAGTCCTAGGGAGGGATCGTTTGTGTCTTTAAAAGAGGAGTTCAGTACGTTTGCGAAAACCGTGTTGGACGTTTTATCTGTACCGAACCTTCGCCAATCTGCCCGAGATGTTGGGTTTGTACAGCGTCTAAAGAAATTAAAACCTGAGGATTTCCTAAGTATTTGTTCCTTTCTTCCTCAACCCGTCGGTGCGACAGAGTTAACACAGCTTTGCGGGGCTCTTTCACGTGAATCCAATACCCACCTTTCCAAACAAGCCTTACATCAACGCTTCGATGAAAAAGGAGCGGCTTTTTTGAAGCATGTGTTTTTTCAATTGGCGGCCAAACAAGAGTTGATGGCCATGCCACCTCTTCCTGAGACCCCGTTTTCTCGGATCCGCATCTTAGATGCGACTTCATTTGAACGACCAAAGAAAGATGGTACTTCTTCAGATGGAGCGAAAATTCATTTAGAGTATGAGCTATATGAGGGGAAATTTTTGCATACCTTACTTTCCGGTTCAAGAGAAAGTGACCATCACGCCGCCTATGCATTAGCCGATACGATTCAACCAGGTGATTTGATCATCCGTGATCTCGGCTACTTTTCTGGCGACCATTTGAAACAAATCGATCGTGCAGGCGCTTCTTATATCACGCGGACGCCGGCCAATATGACCTATTGGACTAGAGATGATCAAGGGGAACGAATCCAAATCAAACCAGAAGAAGATGCGAAGCAGCTAGAACCGGGAGCGATCAAAGATTATGGGGTCATCCAATTAGGGGTCAAAGGAAAGAACACCCTTCAAACCCGTGTCATCGTGCAACGATTGACAGAGGATCAACAAAACAAGAGGAAAGCCGGTTTACGAAAAAGAAGACGGAAAGGGGGTCATACCCAATCCGCCGACAAAAAGGATCATACCCAAATCCTTGCCACTAACCTAACACAGGAAGAAATGGATGTGCAAGCATTGTATCCGATGTATTCCTTACGCTGGCAAGTCGAGATTCTTTTCAAAACGTGGAAATCCCTTTTCGCCATTGATCACGTGCGCGCGATGAATCCAGATCGGTTTCTCTGCCACATGTATGGGAAACTTATACACATTCTGCTTTCCTCGATGGTGGCGTTTCAATGCCGGTTCTATCTTCATCAAAAGCACCACCTCGAAGGCAGTGAATACAAGTGTATCCATCATGCCAAAAGGGCTATAGAAGAGTCAAAAGGATACGCTCTCTATCATCGTTCTTCATTAGAAGACGTTCTAGAAAATATCTACGAGAGCATTTACCGACATGGACGAAAAGACCATCGCCACCGCCATCAAAGTCCCTATGACATCTTACAGATCGCCTATGAAACACATGCGCGTGTGGAGTAAAACGGTAGAATCCGGTGCAAAAAAAAATAGAAAAAGAGCCAATCTACCCATACGTACCCTGATGGAAAATACTAGATCCACTACAAGAGAAAGGATGAGCTCTTTCTTTTTCCTTTCTTAACTTGACGGCTATGGGGTACGGCCTCAGCCCCTTCCGCGGAAAGGCCACCGCTGAAATGTCTTCACCTCGCACTGTTTCCGCAGGAGTCTCGGGTTCTCCTTTCGCTCGTCGTAGTAAAAAAACGAATGGCGAATGATTCTATAGTAGAATCATTCGCCATTTCCTCATTGATTTTTAGTTTTGTCTTAATCTCGTCTTTTACCTTGTTATCTGACCATGCGGAATTCCCAACAGAGCGAATCCGTGTACACTTTTTCAAAACGTTTAGTTGATAACTTAAATCATTTTCTGAATCGCACGCCAGACGGTTTCTCGTCCGTAGCCGGTTTCAGATGAGAATAAGAACAATTGATCTTCTTCACGTAACTCAAGCTCGTCCGAAATGATTTTAAGATGCTTCTGCCATTTTGATTTTGCGATCTTGTCGCCCTTAGTCGCCACAACAATAACTGGAATCTCAAAATGATGCAACCAATCATACATCAGCTTGTCCTCTTTCGAAGGCTTGTGTCTAAAATCGACGAGCAATAATACCGCTTTTAACTGCTCGCGCTCCATAAAGAACTGCTCAATCATTTTTCCCCATTGATCTCTTACTGATTTTGCCACTTTAGCAAACCCGTATCCTGGGACATCAACAAAATGAATCTTCTCATTAATTTCATAGAAATTGAGAGTTTGTGTCTTACCGGGCTGTCCAGACGTTCTCGCCAGGCTTTTCCGGTTAATCATTTTGTTAATAAATGATGATTTACCCACATTAGACCTTCCTGCCAAGGCAATCTCCGGCAGAAAGGTATTAGGATATTGTTCAGGTTTTACAGCAATATATTTAAGATCAACCTTTGTAATTTTCATATGATCATTCCCCTAAAGCGTGTTCCAACACCTGATCCAGATGTGACACGAGTATAAATTGAAGCTCATCGCGTACACTCTTTGGAATATCATCAAGGTCTTTTTCATTATCTTGCGGTATAATAATGGTCTTTAACCCTGCACGATGCGCGCTCATTGATTTTTCTTTTAGTCCGCCAATTGGCAGAACTCTACCTCTTAATGTGATCTCACCAGTCATTCCTACTTCACGTTTCACATATCGACCTGTTAACGCAGAGATTAAGGCTGTTGCCATCGTAATACCTGCGGATGGACCATCCTTAGGAGTGGCGCCTTCTGGAACGTGAATATGAATATCCATGTTTTCATGGAAGGAAGAGTCTATCTTTAGTTCATTTGAACGAGAGCGAATGTAGCTAAATGCCGCTTGAGCCGACTCTTTCATAACGTCTCCAAGCTTTCCTGTTAACGTCAGCTTACCCTTACCAGGTACAACTGATACCTCAATTGATAATGTATCACCACCAACTGACGTATAAGCAAGTCCAGTAGCTGCACCAATTTGATTTTCTTCCTCTGCTAGGCCATAACGGAAACGTGGTTTACCGAGCATCTCTTCAACTACTTTTTCGGTCACATTTACACGTTTCTTTTCCCCAGTTACAAGGATTTTTGCTGCCTTCCGACAAAGTGTTGCCATTTGTCGTTCAAGATTACGTACTCCCGCTTCACGTGTGTAGTAACGGATGATTTTTTGCAGGGCTTCGTTCGCCACACGCATTTTATTACCGTTTAATCCGTGTTCTTTAATCTGTTTTGGAAGCAGATAGGTTTTAGCGATCTCCATTTTCTCAAGCTCTGTGTATCCAGCAATCGAAATGATTTCCATTCGGTCAAGTAATGGTCCAGGAATGGTATTCAGGTTGTTTGCTGTCGTCACAAACATGACTTTAGACAAATCATATGGCTCTTCAATGTAGTGATCACTAAATGTGTTGTTTTGTTCAGGATCAAGTACCTCAAGCAATGCAGAAGAAGGATCTCCCCTAAAATCTTGAGCCATCTTATCAATTTCATCCAGTAAAAAGACAGGATTAATGGTTCCTGCTTTTTTCATTCCCTGAATTAAACGTCCTGGCATCGCTCCAACATACGTGCGTCGATGTCCGCGAATTTCGGCTTCATCACGAACGCCTCCAAGCGACATTCGAACAAATTCTCGATTCAGTGAACGAGCAATGGAACGAGCAAGAGAGGTTTTCCCTACTCCAGGAGGGCCAGTTAAGCATAGAATTGGACCTTTGAGCTCTTGAGTAAGCTGTCTGACCGCTAAATATTCTAACACACGCTCTTTTACTTTTTCGAGTCCGTAATGATCCTCATTTAATACTTCTTCAGAATGATTCACATCAAGTTGATCGTCCGTTTCATTAACCCATGGGAGCTGGATCAGCCAGTCTAAATAAGTCCGTAAAACAGAGCTCTCCGCTGAGCTCGCAGGCATCTTTTCGAAGCGATCAAGTTCCTTTAATGCCTTTTCCTTTGTTGAGGCAGGCATTTCCGTTGCTTCAATCTGCTCTCGTAAGCTACTTACTTCACCAGAGCGTCCATCTTTATCCCCAAGCTCTTTTTGGATGGCTTTCATTTGTTCACGCAGATAATATTCTTTTTGCGTTTTTTCCATCGACTTCTTAACACGTTGGCTAATTTTCTTCTCAAGTCCAAGGATCTCTTGTTCGTTATTTAAAATGTCAATTAGCTTCACAAGGCGTGCATGAATAGAGCTTGTTTCAAGTAATTCCTGCTTCTGTTGTAGCTTAAGTGGCAAATTAGCTGCAATCACATCAGTTAGCCGACTTGCATCAGTAATATCGGCAACTGTGGCCACGGTCTCAGCAGACACCTTCTTTGAAAGCTTAGAGAACTGCTCAAACATAGACATGACGTGCCTCATCATCGCTTGTACTTCAGGCGTAACGTCCGTATCTTCTTCATGAACGGTTGAGATCTCAACGTGTAAATAAGACTCGTTTGTAATGTAACGCTCAATTTTTGCTCGCTGAAGTCCTTCCACATGAATACGAACCGTACCATTTGAAAGCTTTGTCATTTCATTCACACGAGCTAGCGTACCAACCGTGTAGATATCTTCTTCTGTTGGTTGATCAAGTTTAATTTCTTTCTGAGTAGACAGAAAAATTTCCTGGTCATCTTCCATCGCTTGCTGCAAAGCCTCTACAGATTTTGTTCTTCCTACATCAAGATGTAACACCATCTTTGGAAAAACCAATAATCCACGTAAAGGCAGAAGCGGAATATGCCGTTTCTTTTCTGTTTCGACCATCCGCGAACACCTCCGAATTCCTGTTCCAGACAAATCAGACGAGGATTAGTTTCTTAGTAGACCCTAATCCTCGTTCTGTTATCGTAGTCTATGCGTTCTTGCTGTTTTACGCGCACATTATGTCAATATTTCTTTTCATAACTAATCGCTTTTAAAGCTACTCAAGCACTTTCTCAATTCTATCTTATCCAGGTTTTTTTGTCTATTTATACAGACGTAGCAATTGATCCTTTTGTACCAGCCTGTGCCGGGATCGTTTCTTCTTTGATGGATGGTAATAATGCAAGTTCAAGAACATCGTCTAATGTGGAAACTGGTATGACTTCCACCCCTTCAATTTCCTGAAGAATCGTTTGGGCATTTTCTACAGGAATGATGACCTTCGTCGCCCCTGCTAATTTAGCCGCTTCTACCTTCGCTACTACGCCACCAATTGGCTTAACCTGACCACGAATACTAAGTTCTCCCGTCATAGCGAGATCATGCCTAATTGGTTGTTCATGAATGGCTGAATAAATGCCACAAGCAATGGCGATCCCCGCTGATGGGCCGTCCACTGGACCCCCACCCGGGAAGTTTACATGAATATCGTAATCCGCTGTTGGTGTTCCCATTCTCCGAAGAACCGTAACGACGTTTTCAACAGAGCCTTTAGCCATACTTTTGCGTCGGATGGAACGAGCTTGAGTACCTGTGCTCTCTTCCTCCGCAATGCCTGTAATGTTAATCGTCCCTTTTTGCATATGCGGGATGACGTTCACTTCAATTTCTAGAAGCGCCCCTAAATTTGGACCATACACAGCTAGTCCATTGACAAGCCCAATGGCCGGCTCATCATGGATGCGTTTTTCTGGACGTGGCGTGATTTGTCCAGCGTGAAGCACCCACTCAATGTCACTCACTTGAATCTGTTTTCGACCTTCAGCTGTTGCCAACCCTGATGCAATTTGAATGATATTTACAGTTTCACGTCCGTTTGTAGCATATCTTGATATCTTCATCCCTGCTTGCTCTTCAAGCTCAAACTTTATCTTTTGTGCAGCATTTTCCGCTATTTTTATAATTTCCTCAGGCTTTAACGCCCGGAAAAATACCTCCATACAGCGAGATCGGATCGCTGGTGGAATTTCATCTGGTTGTCTCGTTGTTGCAGCAATTAAGCGAAAATCAGCAGGCAATCCCTTTTGGAAAATCTCATGAATATGCTTGGGTATGTTTGCATTTTCTTCACTGTAGTACACACTTTCTAAAAATACTTTTCGATCTTCTAGTACCTTCAAAAGCTTGTTCTGTTGAATGGAGTGTAATTCACCAATCTCGTCAATAAATAAAACGCCACCGTGTGCTTTTGATACGGCCCCTTGTTTCGGTTGCGGAATCCCAGCCTGGCCCATTGCTCCCGCTCCTTGATAAATTGGGTCATGAACGGAGCCAATCAGTGGGTCTGCAATCCCCCGCTCATCAAATCTAGCGGTTGTCCCATCTAGTTCAACAAACACAGCCTCTTTTGAAAAAGGTGAGCCTGCATGTGTTTTGGCTTCTTTTAATACCAATCGTGCTGCGGCTGTTTTCCCGACGCCTGGCGGACCATATATAATCACGTGTTGAGGGTTAGGTCCACACATTGCTGCTTTTAAGGCGCGAATACCCTCTTTTTGTCCGACAATATCTTCAAACCCGCTCGGACGGACCTTTTCAGACAATGGCTCCGTTAACGTAATCGCTCGCATTTTTCGTAATTGTTCCATCTCTTTCTTTGATTCTTTATCGATGCTCACTCGTTGACTACGCTGCCCCTTTAACAAATTCCAAAAATAGAGGCCGATTACTACACCAAAAAATAGTTGTACAATTAACACAATACCTGTCCAGTTCACACCATTTCCTCCTGTCACTCACTAATCTGTGCTTAGTATGACCGAACCATCGTTGACTCATTACGGCATATTTGTCTAAAGCATAGTAAATGTTGGAAAGGTGTGCCTAAACAAAAAAGAGCAGCGACTGCTCGCTGCTCTTTTTGATTATGCACTTTCTTTTGGTTTTCTAGTATCAATCGTGATTTCCGTACCATCGTCTGTTTTAAGGATTGGTGTAGCACCTTCAGTGATACATTTATCGTGAATAATACATTTCACAATGTCCTCACGTGATGGTAAATCAAACATGACATCAAGCATAATGCCTTCAATAATAGAGCGAAGTCCACGAGCACCTGTTTTACGTTCAATCGCTTTGTTAGCAATCTCCGTTAACGCTGCTTCTGTAAATTCAAGCTCAACATCATCAAGCTCTAAAAGCTTTTGATATTGTTTCACAAGCGCATTCTTTGGTTGAGTTAGAATCTCAACAAGCGCTTTTGAATCAAGTGGCTCTAGGCTTGAGATAACAGGTAGTCGACCGATAAATTCTGGAATTAATCCAAAACGTAATAAGTCTTCCGGAAGAACTTTTGCTAGGTATTCACCTGGTTTTAGTTCTTCTTGTTTTGTATCAGAGCCAAATCCGATAATCTTCTTACCTAGACGGCGCTTAATGATTTGTTCGATGCCATCAAATGCTCCTCCACAGATGAAGAGAACGTTTGTTGTATCAATTTGAATAAATTCTTGATGAGGATGCTTACGTCCGCCTTGAGGTGGAACACTTGCTGTCGTTCCTTCAAGAATTTTTAATAGGGCTTGTTGCACCCCTTCACCAGATACATCACGAGTAATTGACGGGTTCTCGGACTTACGAGCTACCTTATCAATTTCATCAATGTAAATGATTCCTTTTTCAGCTTTCTCAACGTCATAATCTGCTGCTTGGATCAGTTTAAGTAAAATGTTCTCTACATCTTCCCCAACATAACCAGCCTCAGTAAGTGACGTGGCGTCCGCTACTGCAAATGGTACATTTAAAATACGTGCTAGCGTTTGAGCAAGTAACGTTTTACCACTACCAGTAGGTCCAATCATACAAATGTTACTCTTAGCCAGCTCAACTTCTTCAGAGCGGCTTAATGAGTTAATACGCTTATAGTGATTGTAAACTGCTACAGAAAGTGACTTTTTCGCATTTCCTTGACCAATAACATAATCATCTAATACTTCACAGATTTCATATGGCTTTGGAATTTCTTGAAACTCTACTTCTTCTTCTGTTCCAAGCTCTTCTTCTACAATTTCTGTACATAATTCAATACATTCATCACATATATACACACCAGGTCCAGCAACAAGCTTGCGAACTTGGTCTTGAGTTTTTCCACAGAAAGAACACTTTAATTGTCCCTTTTCCTCGTTAAACTTAAACATGAGATCACCCCTCACAAAATATTGTACCATTCGCATCGGTGTCATGACCATATATAAGCATTGTCATGAACCTGCGCTGTACATTATCGCTTAGACCCGAATTCCCCTTCAATGATATCTGTGCACATTTCAACACATTCATCACAAATGTAAACGCCTGGTCCAGCGATTATCTTTCTTACTTGCGCTTCCGTCTTGCTACAGAACGAACATGAAAGTCCCTTACTCTTATCAGCCAAATAAATCACCCCTATAAACTAAACGATTCATCCTCGGAATTCAACTAAAAAGCATTTCATTTCTCTTCTGTTTCTACGAGTTTCAGACATTGTAGCATACTTTAGGTAGTGCGACACTCATTTGCTCTTCTATGTACGGTATCATGCATACATGTGTGTTATAGGTTAGTTTATGTTAAGACACTGTATACATTCAAGATAATTGCTTGAAAACCCTTTTTTTCAAAAGATTTTTCTTACAGTCTCCTAAGCATGTTCAAAAATGGACTTCATCATACATCTGAATCGGTAGAAGAAAAACAAGGTGCGTCCGAGTCCGCACCTTGTTTCTATGTGGTCATTAAGCCGTTTTGCTTTCTTCTACAAGAAGATCAATCGCCTTTTGAATCTTAAGATCTGCTTTAAGATTCTCAACTCCACCTTGTGCAGTGAAAATTGTACGAATCTCATCCACAGGACGTTGATACATTTCAGCCATTTTTTCTAGCTCTTTATCAACATCTTCATCAGATACTTCGATTTCTTCTTTAATAGAGATCGCTTCAAGTACTAGATTTGCTTTTACGCGTTTACCAGCGTCTTCTTTAAACTGCTCGCGCATCGCTTCTTCGTTTTGTCCAGAGAACTGGTAGTACGTCTCAAGATCCATACCTTGGCTTTGTAGACGTTGACCAAATTCTTGAAGCATACGATCTGTTTCAGTTGTGATCATTGCTTCTGGAATATCAATTGTTGCATTTTCAGTTGCTTGCTCGATTAGGGTTTCACGAGTAGCATTTTCAGCTGTATCTTTTTTCTGCTTTTCAAGCTTTTCTTTTACTTCTTTTTTAAGCTCGTCCAAAGTTTCAACGTTTTCGTTTACATCCTTAGCAAACTCATCGTTAAGCTCAGGAAGCTCTTTACGCTTGATTTCGTGAACTTTCACTTTAAATGTAGCAGGTTGTCCAGCTAAATCTTCAGCATGATACTCTTCAGGGAATGTTACTTCAACATCTTTCTCATCTCCAGTTTTCAAGCCAACAAGCTGCTCTTCAAATCCTGGGATAAATGAGTTTGAACCAACTTCTAGAGAGTAGTTCTCAGCCGTTCCGCCTTCAAACGCTTCACCGTTAGCGAAACCTTCGAAGTCAATAACAGCTGTATCGCCGTCTTCAATTGCTCCATCTTCAATTACAACAAGCTCAGCTTGATGACCTTGTAGATGTTTAAGTTCTGCGTCGATATCCTCTTCTGTTACTTCTGTTTCTTGAGCTTCTACTTGAAGACCTTTGTACTCTCCAAGTTCAACTTCAGGCTTCACTGTAACTGTTGCTTTGAAAACAAGCTCGCTTCCTTTTTCCATTTTCTCGATGTCGATGTCAGGACGATCCACTGGAGTAATACCAGCTTCGTCAACTGCACTAGCATAAGCTTCTGGAAGAAGAAGATCTAATGCATCTTGGTAAAGAGACTCTACACCAAATTGCTTTTCAAAAAGGCTACGAGGTACTTTCCCTTTACGGAATCCAGGGATGTTTACTTTCTTAGATACTTTTTTAAACGCTTCGTCTAAAGCTTGTGTTACCTTTTCAGCTTCAACTTCTACTGTTAATACTCCTTGATTTCCTTCTTGCTTTTCCCATTTTGCACTCATTCGTGTTCCCTCCAACTATATCTTCGTTCTAAAAACGATTGATTTCCGTTATACATGATTGACAACCACACTATTATAACATAAAGCCCTTGCTTTTCAATGGAAGCACTAGAATTAGCAAAAGGCGCACGTAAAAATTTTTAGATTATGTATGTACTAATCGTCCGTTTCACTAAAATGAGGTAGTCCATGTCTAAAAACTTGACCCTCTAATTCCTCAATAAACTCGATTTTCTCAAGCACTTCGGATCGTTTTGTTTTAAAAGCTTCCACAATCTCCATCTCATGATAATCACTTGCAATTCTCTCGCAGGCAATGATTGTGAAGGCAGCTGCATAGCCGTTCTCTTCTGATTCTTCCGGTAAAAAAGGAAAGACTGAAAGTGAATGCAGAACCATTAATTGAGTAGACATTTCTAAAAGGATCGGATCCTCTTGCTCCAAATATTCTACTAGAAGTTGCTTCATTTTTGAAATAAAATGAGTCAGGCTCCCTCCATTCTTAAGCGTTTCAGGTACAACAACTTGAGTTTGTCCAAGTTTAGTTATCGATATCTCACGAGTCACATTCCAATCCATTAGGTATTGCAAAGCATAACTTTGAAGCAACCAATCATGAGTCGGGTCTTCTATGTAGGCGATAAAAGCTTCTGTAGCTTGACGTTGATTTCTCTTACCTAGATTTTGTATAGCTTGCCATTCAAGCTCAGGATTTGACGATTGAAGGTTATCTAAGTCCTCTCGCTCTACCTCATCTGGTTCATCTCCATCTATTGTATGGTCGACAAGAGGTAGACTCTCTGTCATTTGCCTACTAAAGTGTAGCAGCTTA
Source organism: Alkalihalobacillus sp. FSL W8-0930 (assembly GCA_037965595.1). Lineage (NCBI taxonomy): Bacteria > Bacillati > Bacillota > Bacilli > Caryophanales > Bacillaceae > Alkalihalobacillus > Alkalihalobacillus sp. FSL W8-0930. The sequence continues at coordinate 2,635,271 of CP150183.1, forward strand.
TAGAGACTTTCTGCATGTTGTGGTGGAAAGCGGTTTTCAGCTAATACAGCATCTAACAGCTCGATCACTTCTTCATATCTAGAAAGCTGAACAAGCAATGAAATATGTACCTGCAAGTTTTCAAAGTAGTCTCCTGTACCTTCTCTTAGTAGCTTATCGGTCAGGTTTACAGCCTCTTCTAGCCTACCGAGTTCTACTAAACTGAGCATTTTTCCAAATCGAACCTTTGCGTTATCTGGTTCAATCGATTCGGCTTGCTCAAAATACTCATGTGCTTCCTTCCCATCCTTAGCTTTCAGAGCATCCATCCCAAGTTCAAGCAGTCTACGTACTAACCCAGGATAGAGAATAATATTGTTTTGGTTGTTCTTGTGAGATTTGTCGGTCATTCGTTTTGCTCCCGCTCTAATTGGACTCATCGTTTGTCTAAAGCTAGGTAAAGTGTACCAGTTCACCTTTCCTATTACAAATGCAAAAACATTCGGCCTTCACTTTAGAAAAACGGAGATACCTTTTGACAAAGATACCTCCGACTTTTATTTAATGTACCCTTTAGCGCGCTTCTTCAAACGCTTTGATCTTCTCTTCATGAAGAAGGGTTAATCCAATTTCATCCCAGCCATTCAACAACATTTTCTTCCAATACGGATCGATGATAAAACTAGCTTCAAATCCTTCACCTTTTACCGTTTGCTCTTCTAAGTCAACTGTTAAGGAATACAAGCCACTTTCTGCCTTCTCAAGAAGTTCGTTTACTTCTTGTTCACTTAAGCGAATAGGAAGCATACCATTTTTCACACAGTTATTATAGAAAATATCAGCAAAACTGGGTGCAATAATCACCTTAAAGCCATAGTCATTTAATGCCCAAGGAGCGTGCTCTCTTGAAGAGCCACAACCGAAGTTATTACCCGCAATAAGAACGGACGCACCTGCTGCTTCCGGTTTATTCAAAGCAAACTCAGGGTTATCTGAGCCATCCGAGAGAAAACGCCAGTCAAAAAAGAGAAACTGTCCAAAGCCCGTTCGTTCTACTCGCTTTAGGAACTGCTTTGGAATAATTTGATCTGTATCCACATTTACACGATTTAGGGCAGCCGTTTGACCTGTATGAATCGTTAATGGCTCCATTTACTTCACCCCTTCCGTTTTAAATGTTCTAACATCGACAAAATGACCGGCAATGGCCGTAGCCGCAGCCATTTCAGGACTTACTAAATGTGTTCTAGATCCCTTCCCTTGTCTACCCTCAAAGTTACGATTCGACGTAGAGGCACATCGTTCGCCCTCAGGAACAACATCAGGATTCATACTTAAGCACATACTACAGCCGGACTCACGCCACTCAAATCCTGCCTCTTTAAATACTTCATCAAGCCCTTCTTTCTCTGCTTGCTTCTTCACTCTTTGAGAACCCGGAACAACGAGTGCACGAACATGATCTGCTACTTTTCTACCTTGAATAATATCAGCAGCAGCTCGCAAATCGCTGATGCGGGAGTTTGTACAGGAGCCAATAAACACATGCTGTACTTCAATAGAAGAAATCGGTGTACCTGGAGTTAAATCCATGTACTCAAGCGCCTGCTCAATCCCTCTTTTTTCTGACTCGGATTGCGCATCTTTAGGAGATGGTACAACTTCAGATATACGCACTCCTTGGGAAGGATCTGTCCCCCATGTAACCATTGGTTCTATTTCAGACGAATCAATAATTACCGTACGATCATATACGGCTCCTTCATCTGTTGCCAGTTCGCTCCACTGATGCTTAATCACTTCAAATTCCTCGCCCTTTGGAACAAATTGACGGCCCTCAAGGTAGTCAAAGGTTACTTGATCGGGACTAATTAGGCCCGCTTTTGCACCAGCTTCAATTGACATATTACAGATCGTCATCCGTTCTTCCATCGTTAATCCTCGAATGGCATCCCCAGTAAATTCAATAATGGAACCCGTGCCGACATCCACGCCAAATTTTGAAATAATTGCAAGAATAACGTCTTTCGCAGAAATTCCTGTACCCAGTTGACCTGTTATACGCACTTCAAGGGTCTTAGGCTTTGATTGCCATAAAGATTGAGTAGCCAGAACATGTTCTACTTCACTTGTACCGATTCCGAATGCAATCGCACCAAACGCACCATGTGTAGATGTGTGACTATCACCACAAACGATGGTTTTTCCAGGCTGTGTTAACCCAAGTTCAGGTCCAATCACATGGACAATCCCATTTTCCGGGCTTTTTAAGTCAGCAATCTCAATGCCAAATTCATTGCAGTTTTCAGCAAGGGTATCCATTTGTTTTCTTGCAATCATATCCGTAATATCGTAACGATTAACTGTTGGCACATTATGATCCATTGTGGCAAATGTGAGATCAGGTCGCCTTACCTTTCTACCAGCTAAACGTAAACCTTCAAAGGCTTGAGGAGACGTTACTTCATGTACAAGATGCAAGTCAATATAGAGTAGACTTGGTTTCCCCTCTTCTGCGGTTACTTCATGGGCATTCCAGATTTTTTCAATGATTGTTTTAGGTGCCATTTGCGATTCCTCCTCTTTCTGACATTAGTTCGTTTGTTCGGTACCTATATAAGCAAGAACAGCGTCTGTCATCTCTGTTGTTGTCACTGCTTCTTGATTTCCGTATACTAGGTCAGCTGTCCGCACGCCTGAATCAAGCGCTGCATTGATTGCAGACATCACTGCTTCTGCTTCTTTTTCCATTTTAAACGCGTATTTTAACATCATCGCTACAGATGCAATGGTAGCAAGTGGGTTAGCTAAACCTTTACCAGCAATGTCTGGAGCTGAACCATGAATCGGTTCATAAATTCCTGGACCCTCTGCACTTAAGCTAGCTGAAGGAAGTAAGCCAAGTGACCCAGAGATCATTGAAGCCTCATCACTAAGAATATCGCCAAATAAATTCTCGGTTACTAGCACATCAAATTGACGAGGATTACGAATTAGCTGCATGGCTGCATTATCAACAAGCATATGCTCAAGCGTCACATGTGGAAATTCTTCTGCTATTTCGTTTGCGATTTGTCTCCACAAGCGACTTGATTCGAGTACATTTGCTTTGTCTACTGACATGACCTTTTTGCCTCTTAGCTCTGCTAATTCAAAGGCCATCCGGATAATTCGTTCAATTTCACTTCGCTTGTAAGATAATGTGTCAACAGCAGCTTCTTCTCCGTCAACGTCCAAGCGCTCGCTCGGTTCGCCGAAATATAGACCGCCTGTTAATTCTCTAACAATGAGTAAATCAATGCCTTTTACAACATCTTCTTTAATAGTAGACTCCGAAACCAGGCTATTATAGATCGACACAGGACGTAAATTCGAAAACAGCTCCAGCTCTTTGCGAATGCGTAATAACCCTTTTTCTGGACGCAGGTGAGCCGGATTGCTATCCCACTTCGGACCTCCAACAGCTCCAAGTAAAATGGCATCACTTTCTCTGCAACGATCCAGCGTCTCTTGTGGCAGTGGACTTTCAAATTGATCAATAGCCGTTCCACCAATCGCTGCCGACTGATAAGAAAATTCATGTCCAAACAGGTCCCCAATTTTATCTAACACACGTACAGCTTCCGTTACAACCTCAGGTCCAATCCCGTCTCCTGGTAAAAGCGTTATCTGTTTTTTCATTGTTTAAATCTCCTATATATTTACCTTATTCGTTTGTTCCTGTTCATAGGCTTTACGGATCAACGTCCGGTTTACAGCATTGATATAGGCTTTAGCCGAGGCTTCTAGTACATCATGTGCTGTACCTCTACCTGAAGACTCAAACCCTGCGTACTTCACTTGTACATAAACTTCCGCTAGTGCGTCGCCGCCACCATTTACTGACTGGATACGATAGTCTTCTAAACTAACAGGTCCTTCGATAACCCGTTCTAGTGTGTTATAAATGGCTTCTACGCTACCTGATCCTGTTGCAGCCTCTTGAGCCATTTCACCTGATGGTAGCTTCATTGTAATGGCTGCTGTTGGAATGTTGTTTGTTCCATAGTTGACCTGAACCGTTTGAAGCTCATATGACTCTTGAATGGCATCTGTCATCGTTTCAGTCATTAAGGCAAACAAATCGTCTTCCGTCACTTCTTTCTTTTTATCACAAAGATCTTTAAACGCATCAAAGATTTGCTGGAATTGCGCACTATCACCTGCAAAGCCTAGCTCCGTCAGCTTTTCTTTAAATGCATGTCTACCTGAGTGTTTTCCAAGAACCATTGAGCTCTCATGAACACCGACTAGCTCTGGAGTAATAATTTCATAGGTTTCTTTGTTTTTCAGCATGCCATCCTGGTGGATACCAGATTCATGAGCAAATGCATTAGCGCCAACAACCGCTTTATTTCCTGGAACCGGCATATTTGCTAACTTACTAACAAGAGAGCTTGTGCGTTTAATTTCTTTTAACGTTAAGCCAGTGTCTGCTTTGTAGTAGTCTTTGCGGATATTTAGAGCAACAGCAATTTCTTCAAGTGCGGCATTTCCTGCTCGTTCACCAATTCCATTTACGGTACATTCTACTTGACCTGCGCCATTTTGAATGGCAGCTAGTGAATTCGCGACAGCCATACCAAGATCGTTATGATTGTGCGTAGACAAGACCACCTTATCGATGCTCGGTACATGTTCCTTCATATAAGCAAACATATTTCCAATCTCATGTGGCGTTGTGAACCCAACTGTGTCAGGTAAGTTAATAACTGTAGCTCCAGCTTGAATCGCTTCTTCGACTAAACGAGCTAGGAAAGGAAGCTCCGCACGACTAGCATCTTCTGCTGAAAACTGGACATGAGGGAACTTGGATGCTGCAAGTCTCACACTTTGAACCGCTCTCTCTACTACCTGATCAGGTGTCATATTCAGCTTGTATTGCATGTGAATCGGAGAAGATGCAATAAAGACGTGAAGTCTTGGCTCTGCACTATCTTTTAAGGCTTCCCATGCAGTATCAATATCTGATTGTACGGCACGAGCCAGGCCAGTGATTGAGCTATTTTTGATGGTACGGGCAATTTGTTGAACGGATTGAAAGTCTCCTTTTGAAGAGGCTGGAAAACCAGCCTCCATAATGTCCACTCCAAGGCGTTCAAGCTGTCTTGCAATTTCAAGCTTTTCTTCTAGATTCAAACTGACTCCAGCTGACTGCTCTCCATCGCGCAACGTGGTGTCAAAGACATTAATTTTTCGCACTGCCCACCACTCCTTTTGATTTGCCTTTCACAAACGGCATCATTTCACGAAGCTCACGACCTACTACTTCAATTGGATGATTTTTCTCAGCTTCATTAATTGCTGTATACTCAGGACGATTTGCTTGGTTCTCAAGGATCCATCCTTTTGCAAACTTACCTGTTTGGATGTCAGACAGAATACCTTTCATTGCTTTTTTCGTTTCGTCTGTTACGATACGAGGTCCAGCTTGGAAGTCTCCCCATTGAGCTGTATCAGAGATTGAATAGCGCATCGTTTCAAGTCCACCTTCATACATTAGATCAACGATTAGTTTTAATTCATGTAAACATTCAAAGTAGGCAACTTCCGGCTGGTACCCAGCTTCAGTTAACGTTTCGAACCCAGCTTTTACAAGGGCAGCTGTACCACCGCATAATACGGCTTGCTCACCGAATAGATCCGTTTCCGTTTCTTCTTTAAATGTAGTTTCAAGCACACCTGCTCGAGCAGCACCGATTTGTTTTGCATAAGCAAGAGCTGTCTCTTTTGCTTGACCTGTTGCATCTTGGAATACAGCGATTAGTCCTGGAACGCCTGCGCCTTCTTCAAATGTACGACGAACTAGATGTCCTGGACCTTTTGGAGCTACTAAGAATACATCTACGTTAGATGGTGGAACGATTTGGTTAAAGTGAATGTTAAAACCATGAGCAAATACAAGTGCTTTTCCTTCTGTTAGCTCTGGCTCGATTTCGTTTTTGTAGATCGTTGGTTGGTACTCATCTGGAAGAAGGATCATGATTAGATCAGCTTGTGCTGACGCATCTCTTACCGTTTGAACATCAAATCCATCTTCTGCTGCTTTATCCCATGATTTCCCTTGGCGTAATCCAACAACTACTTGAACACCGCTTTCGCGAAGGTTTAATGCGTGTGCATGACCTTGTGAACCATATCCAATGATTGCAACTGTTTTTCCTTGTAGTAGTCCTTCATTTACATCACCGTTGTAATATACTTTTGCCATTAGAAATCTCTCCTCTTTTTTAAATAGATAGTTTGATATATTTGGAATGTCACTTGTTCCTGTTAGTTAATTAAGCTAAGTCTGTTTGGATCAGCTAAGACTTTTTTAGAACTACGACTTAGTGCTGTCTCCCCTGTTCTGGCGAGCTCCTTAATACCATACGGACGAAGGAGATCAATAAGCGCCTCAACCTTTTCATGGTCACCGACCACTTGGAGCGTCATGCTCTCACGCCCAATATCAATCGTTTGAGCACGGAACGTGTTTACAAGAGCAGCAATTTCACCACGTTGTTCGGGAAAGGCAACAATTTTAATGAGAGCAAGCTCCCTGGCGATAATTGACTCATCGGTGATGTCCTTTACCTTTAAGACATCAACCTGCTTATGGAGCTGTTTTAATACCTGTTCGATGTTATTCATCGTGTCCACCACAACAACAAAAGTCATTCTTGATACGGAAGGGTTTTCCGTTACACCAACGGTAATACTCTCAATGTTGTAGTGTCTTCTTGCAAACAATCCAGTGATTCGGTTTAACACACCTGAGCTATTGTTTACAAGTGTAGAAATGGTTCGCTTCATGGTCTAATCCCCTCCATTTCGTGATGCCCTTTACCTGGACAAATCATTGGATAAACATTTTCTTCCTGAGCCACTCTACAGTCCATCAAGACCGGACCATCGTGTGCAAGCATTTCTTCAATCGCTGACTCCATATCCTTTAACTCTTCCACTTTCATCGCTTTAATGGAGTATGCCTCCGCCAGTTTTACGAAATCAGGCTGGATCGGGAAAAGCGAATTTGAATAACGCTCTCCATGGAAAAGCTGTTGCCACTGGCGAACCATTCCAAGCGATGCATTATTCACGATGACAATTTTCACTGGCAAGTTAAGCTCTTGTAAAATGGACATTTCCTGCAGCGTCATCTGGAATCCAGCATCACCGATGATGGATACAACGGTTGATTGGGGTTCAGCAATCTGAGCACCAATCGCTGCCGGAAAACCAAAGCCCATTGTTCCAAGTCCACCTGATGTCACCCAGCGATTGGGCTTATCAAATTTATAGAACTGTGCTGACCACATTTGATGCTGACCAACGTCCGTGGTCACGATTGCTTCCCCTTTTGTTTTTTGATAGATCTTTTCAATCAAATGCTGTGGTTTGATCGTTTCATCCTCTTGCTTATACCAAAGTGGAAAGTCTGTTTTCTTTAGCTGCAGACTGGCCTTCCAATCTGCGTGATCTGCTTGTTCGCCTTGCTCAGCGATTAACATCTTAAGTGCTTCTTTTGCATCTCCTACAACTGGAATCTGCGTTTCAATATTTTTGCCGATTTCTGCTGGATCTACATCAATGTGCGCAATCGTAGCATTCGGAGCAAAAAAATCTAATTTACCAGTAAGACGGTCATCAAAACGAGCGCCAATGTTGATTAATAAGTCTGCTTCATGAAGCGCCATATTGGCGGCATACGTACCGTGCATTCCAGCCATCCCTAAATGCAATTCATGGTTCCCTGGGAAGTTCCCTAAACCAAGTAGTGTGTTCACAACTGGAATTTGCTGTTGTTCCACGTATTCATATAAATACTCGCTTGCTTTAGCATGAAGGATCCCTGCTCCTGCTAAGATAACCGGCTTCTTCGCTTGGGTAACGGCTTCTGCAAGCTTACGAATTTGTTGGCGATTTGGAATAACAGTTGGTTGGTAACCCGGTAAATTCACATCTCCACTGTAGTCAAATAACCCAGAATCTTGCGACACATCTTTCGGTAAATCAATTAGGACTGGACCCGGTCTTCCCGTAGTCGCAATATGGAAAGCTTCTTTAATGATTCTCGGAAACTCTTCAACAGATCTTACTTGAAAATTATGCTTTGTAATTGGCATCGTAATCCCTAGCATATCCGCTTCTTGGAAAGCGTCTGTTCCAATCACTGTTTTTGCTACTTGGCCCGTAATGACAACAAGTGGAAGAGAGTCAATCATCGCATCCGCAATTCCGGTTACGACATTTGTCGCTCCTGGCCCGGAGGTAACAACACATACTCCCGGCTTTCCAGAAACTCTCGCATATCCTTCTGCCGCATGGATGGCCCCTTGTTCATGCCTTGCTAAAATATGACGAATGCCCGTTTTATAGATTTCATCATAGGTTGGAAGAATGGCTCCTCCTGGATAACCAAAGATGACTTCAACGTTCTCTTTTGCTAATGCTTCAATCAGCATTCCTGAACCCGATAGTACTTTTGGTGCCTCTTGGTTCTCAATGTTCACAACAAGCTCCTGTTTTTTTGTTTTCGTTGACATCTTTGCTCCTCCTTTTTAGTCCAAAGCGTATGGGAATATAAAAAAAATCTTTCCGCGCCCAACAAGCCACGTTTGTAGCTGAAGGGGCGAAAAGATTAGCTTTTCACGGTACCACCCTAATTCACCAAAAATTAATTTGGTCTCATGGACAAAGCGTTCTGTCCGTTTTAATAACGAGTGCTGGTACACCCGGTCCCCCTAGTAAATCAGCCCTTAGCTGATTGTTCAGTAAGACTCTCTGAGGTGAGTTTCGGAATATCTTCTGCACCGCTTCTCAGCAACGCGGCTCTCTTTAGCAGAAAGGATATTCGTACTTTCCTCATCAACAATTTAGCAATTATATTTTCATGACTCCGCCTGTATTAGCAGAGGTTACTAGTTTCGAGTAACGGGCTAGATAGCCTTTTTTCACTTTTGGTTCTGGCTCTGTCCAGCCAACCTTGCGGCGAGCTAGCTCTTCTTCATCTACCAATAAATGAATGCCTCTATTCGGAAGATCAATCTTGATCGTATCTCCATTTTCAACAAAGGCAATCGGTCCACCCTCGGCAGCTTCTGGAGAAATATGTCCAATCGAGATTCCTCGTGATGCGCCTGAGAATCGGCCATCTGTAATTAAAGCAACCTTTGTCCCAAGTCCTCGACCTTGAATAGCTGAGGTTGGTGCGAGCATTTCCGGCATTCCCGGTCCACCCTTAGGTCCTTCACTTCGAATGACAACCACATGTCCTTCTTTTACTTCACCTTTGTTAATCTTCTCTTGTGCTTCTTCTTGAGATTCAAAGACAATCGCTTCGCCTTCAAATACTTGGATTGAAGGATCAACGGCACCCACTTTGATAACAGCTCCATCTGGTGCAAGGTTTCCAAATAAAATGGATAACCCTCCCACTGGACTATATGCTGTCTCTTTGTTTCGTATCACATCATTATTTGTTACTTCTGCGTCTTTCACATTTTCATAGAGGCTTTTCCCAGTGATCGTAATTCGATCCGGGTGAACGGCCCCTTCGATTTCACAGAGTTGTTTGATAATGGCGCTTACGCCACCAGCTTGATGAACATCATCCATCGAATAGTCAGACGCCGGGCTAATCTTACTCAAGTAAGGAATTCGCTCTGCCACTTCATTAATTCGGTTAAGATCATATTCTACTTCCGCTTCATGAGCGATTGCTAATGTATGAAGAACCGTATTCGTTGATCCACCCATTGCCATATCAAGGGCAAATGCATCATCAATTGTTTCTTGAGTAACGATATCACGTGGACGAATATCTTTTTCAATTAAGTTCATTAGGTGTTTAGCAGCATCTTTGATTAATTGGTGACGCTTATTGGACGTTGCTACAATGGTTCCGTTACCCGGAAGTGCAAGTCCCAGCATTTCCATTAATGAGTTCATGGAGTTTGCTGTAAACATTCCCGAACAGGAGCCACATGTCGGACAAGCTTGCTGTTCAATTTCAAGCAGCTCTTCTCGTGTCATTTTCCCGGAAGAAAAAGCTCCTACTCCTTCAAATACTGAAACAAGGGAAAGACTCTCGCCCTCTTTTGTTCGACCCGCTTCCATCGGTCCACCTGATACAAAGACTGACGGTACGTTCGTTCGAACGGACGCCATTAACATTCCCGGTGTAATCTTGTCACAGTTTGGAATGTAGAACACTCCATCAAACCAGTGAGCGTTAATGACCGTTTCAGCCGCATCGCAGATAATCTCGCGACTTGGTAGGGAATATCTCATTCCGATATGTCCCATGGCAATTCCATCATCTACACCAATCGTGTTGAATTCAAATGGAATTCCACCTGCTTCGATAATCGCTTCCTTGGCAACCTCTGCAAATTTATTTAAATGCATGTGCCCGGGAATAATATCAATATATGAATTACAGACTCCGATAAACGGTTTGTCCATATCCTCTTCTCTAACACCCGCTGCTCGAAGTAAGCTTCTGTGAGGTGCACGATCGATTCCTTTTTTGATCATATTACTTCTCATTGCTACCCGCTCCCACATCAGTGTAATCTGTTTATTTGGCCACATATAACATTGTCATGGGCATAAACACGTGTGAATCTTCCGTCAACTTTCATTAGAGAGAAGACTCAAAAAACTTTGTCAGCATTTCTTACGTTGTTTGTTAAAAGTGTTTTGTTATTGAGACTTATCATACGCCTCTTACTAGCGAGGGTCAACCGTTTTTACGAAAATAATTAGATAATTTAGATAGATTCAATTATTGTATGCGGTTACATCCTTGCCAACAAAAAGTTTCAAGATTTCTAAAATTATTGTCATACTTTTTATAAAAACGGGGATAGTAGTCTTAGGTGATGAAAATGAAACGAACAAAAAACATGTTTCAGAAAATGTCCGAGTTTAAACTATTCTCTTTTCTGTTTAAGAAACAATCGCTTACACATCTCGTGCTTGTGAACGACCAGTGGAAACAGTGTCCTGATTCAATGGATAAGAAATTGTGTGAGCTGCTTCATCAACGCAATTTTTATCCAACCGCTAACCAGATGATCTACGGGGTACGAACGAACGTCGCTTTAATCCCTTACAAGCTAGCGTTTGTTAAAGCGAGTTCAGAAGCGAAGCAAGAGCGTATTCGCAGAGTCCTTCGAAAAAAAGGATGGACCGTTTACTTCTACACGCCGGAGAACGTGACAAGTGAGAATCCCTCGTGGCTTCAAACGATCACGGCTAGCTCAAGTCAACCAAAAAACGCCTATCTGCAAACGTAATCGCAGATGGCGTTTTTTTGGTTGATTTTATTGTTCGTGTGTTAGACTAAAGGGCGCAGAGAATAAAGAATTTGAGGTGCGCCATTATTGAGTAATCCAAGCATACGAATAAAAAAGATTTGGGAAGACGAGACTCTTATAGAATGTCATTTAGAGTTTTTGACTACAAGTAGTAAAGTGTCTTTAGATGTCTACACAACAAATGCTGATCTAGAAGAGTTAAGACAAGGGATCATTCACTTTAACCCGGGCGCAGGGGCAGAATGGATTTGGACATCAGGTGAGAATACGGATGATGCGACTCATTATCTATCTGTACGATTTTTTAACCATACGAACAGAGGACATATTGGTCTTGAGATCATTCTTGATAATAAACAAGACGTTCCTGCGTTTCTTTATTCACATTTTTATATTCTGACAGAGTTAAATCAGCTTGATGACTTTGCATGGAAACTAAAACAATTGATTAATGAGGAAGTTTCTGAGATAGAGGGTTTAATGCCTACTTCTTAATCTTTCTACCGCAACGAAAAAACGATCTCACGCATCAAATTGCGTGAGATCGTTTTGACAAACTATGTATACATCTTCGTTGACGTCCCAGGAGAGATTCGAACTCCCGACCGACGGCTTAGCTTACCACTATGACTTTCGCCACCAGAGATCTGTTTGTGGTCTGGACTATATCTTCACCATTTCAGGTGCGACACGTATAGTCTCTACGGATCCTCATTGCACATATGTACACTACTCAGCATACCTCTCATACGAGCCTTTCTGCTTGAGTATAATCAATCTGATTACAAGTTTCCTCGGTATTACCAACAGCAAATGCTGGTCAGGCTTCACCGATACAGTGTCGTCCACTTTACAGGTTCTTGTTTCCCTGTAAAGGCTCCTAATATTCTTGAAGGCCGTTGCTCTATCCAGCTGAGCTACTGGGACAAAAAAAAGAAAAGCGGGTGATGAGAATCGAACTCACATCATCAGCTTGGAAGGCTGAGGTTTTACCACTAAACTACACCCGCATGGTTTAGATCGCTTTTTAAAAAGTAATATCAGCGACGAATATAAATATACCGTATTTGAAGATAGATGTCAACAGGTTATTTGTTTTATTTTATATTTAAATGTGAAGTTGTGAATAAGGGATTTGTCAGGTATGAATCCGCTTCAGGAGAAACCCTCGCTTTCCGCGGACACGGCTTCAGCCTCATCCGTGGAAGATCACCACTGCTGAGTCTTCAGACACGTGTTTTTCCGCAGGAGTCTCGGGTTCTCCCTCCGCTAATTAGAGTAAATGACTCTTACATTTCCGAAATTCATACTTTTTTCGTTCACCCTTCATTCTACAACTACCTCTTAAACGTTCCACCGAGCTCTGGCATTTCTTGATCGTCATACGTGTAGTAGGTGACCTTAATTTCTTGTTCTGTTAGTTCACAGATGCAATAGGTTTGGTCTCTACTTCCTGATGGTAAGCGGATGCTGCCAGGGTTGATGAAGACAATTCCTTTCTCCTCAAAGCATGTGGCAACATGTGTGTGGCCGAATGAGGCCACTTTAGCGCCTACTTCCTCGGCTCGAAGCATAAACGCATTTAAATGACTTTTTACTTGGAATAAGTGTCCGTGTGTAAAGTACATCCGTCCATAATTCGTTTCTTCGATCCACTCTTCGGGGAAAGGCTGCCCCATATCGCAATTCCCTTTTACACCTATCACTCCAGCAAGTGGTCCTTTCTCTGGTTCAAGCTCTGAATCTCCGCAATGAAAGATCTTATCTACGTCTTGTCGTTTCCGATCAAGTAGTTGTTTAAGCTCATCAGTCCAACCGTGACTATCACTTATGATCAAAGCTTTCATGTGTGACCACTCCCTTACAAGTTAAATAAATTTTTATATTTAAGTAGCTCCTGTATGGCTTTGCCTCTATGGCTGCGTTCATTTTTTTCATCGGATGTTAGCTCCGCCGCCGTCTTTCCGAGTGGGGGAACATAAAAGATTGGGTCATAACCAAAGCCATTCTCTCCTGAACGACTTGTTGCAATGGCACCCTCAAATTGACCTTTAAAGAAAATCGTTTCTTCGTCTGGCTGAGCAACAGCCATCACACAGACAAATCGTGCCGTTCGTTGACCTTCCGGGACATCTTGTAATTCTAGAAGCACCTTATCGATATTCGCCTGATCATCCTTTTGCTCTCCTGCGTACCTTGCAGAGTACACACCCGGCTCACCGTTTAGAGCATCTACTTCTAACCCTGAATCATCGGCAATGACCGTGCGATTAAGTAGCTTAGAAAGTGTTTCTGCTTTGATAGCTGCATTTTCATGAAAGGTCACGCCCGTTTCAGGGATATCTGAAATGGTTGGGTAATCAAGCAACGACTTTACAATCGTTCCTTCCCCCTCAAGCAGTTGCTTAAACTCGTTGATTTTTCCTTTATTGGTTGTCGCAATGATTAGTTCAGTTGCCATCTGCCCCTACTCCTTTTGTATCCTGGATACGGTCACTCGTCTGGCCAAGATGTTCTTTTTGCAAGGCAACGAGCTCCTGAATTCCTTTTTCAGCTACGTCCAACATCGCATTCAATTCACTTCTAGAAAATACGGCTTCCTCACCCGTACCTTGAACTTCGACTAATGATCCACTTCCAGTCATTACTACGTTCATGTCCACATCAGCCGTTGAATCCTCCGCATAACAAAGGTCTAAGAGCACTTGTTTTGTATCGTCAATTCCTACTGAGATAGCAGCCAAAAAGTCAGTCACAGGCCACTCTGTCATTCGTTCTTCACCCATCGCTTTTTCAAAGGCTAAACACATCGCAACAAATGCACCTGTAATGGCAGCCGTACGTGTGCCTCCATCTGCTTGAATGACGTCACAGTCAATCCAAATGGTTTTTTCACCCATTTTATTTAAGTCTACAACGGTGCGAAGTGCCCGTCCAATCAAGCGTTGAATTTCCATCGTTCTACCGGTTACTTTTCCTTTAGAGGATTCACGAATGGTTCGATCTTGCGTTGCTCTTGGAAGCATCGCATATTCAGCTGTAATCCAGCCCTTACCTTTTCCTCTAAGAAACGGAGGGACTCGGTCTTCAAGGCTCGCATTACAAATCACCTTTGTATCTCCCATCGAAATTAGAACAGAGCCTTCTGGGTGTTTTGTGAAATGCATGTCCAGTGTTACGTCTCGTAAGTCATTTACTTGTCTACCATCTATTCGTTCCATATGAATCGATCCTTTTCTATTTAAAAAATGAAAAGAGAAGGGCTACCCGCTCCTTCTCTACCTCTATCTATTATAAAGTCTCCCCCCAAAAACGCAAAGGTAAAAGCGAAACATTTTTATAGAGTGTGATCATTTACCTGCTTTGGTCTTGAAACGGGTTCAGCTGGTTCTCCTTCTTGATTTAAGACAGATGCTTCTCCGTTCACTTCAATTGAGACTTTATCCACCCCTGCTTGTTCAGTTAATGTCAGCACTAACATATTCAAAACATCTTGAGATACAGCCATATTTTCACTGCTTTCTAAAATATGTTCGTTAAAATCAAGCGTTAGTGTTCCATCTTTCACCTCAGGGTCAGCCAGCAAGTTCGCTTTTGTTTGTATGCCTGACACAAGTGACGTTCCAATAGAAGGTCCTTCAATTAATTCATTCACAGCCATTGTGAGCGCATCTTCTCCAGCTTCAACCCTTCTTGTAACAGGAACATAGTAACGTGAATCACCTTGATGTCCCATAAAATAAAGAACTACTTCTTCACTATTCACTAAATCTACCACCTGATTGGATTCAAGGTTAATCCCGTCGGAGCGACTGACACCATCCCCGATCGGTGTTTTGTTGAGTGGCATGACCTCTTGATCATATCCATTAATTCGAATTTGCACCTTTTCAACAGAGTCAAATTGAGTAAGTGTCCATGTGATTGCCTGAAGGATTTGCTGTTCTTTAGCTGCATCATACCCCTCAAACTCTTTTGAAAAGTCAGCGACAGCAATTTTTTCTTCTTCATTTAAATTCACTGTTACACTCGTACCCGCTGGCAGGACAGCTTGGAAGCCACTAGGTAATAATTCAGACACTGGGCCATCCGCTACTAAGTATTCAAGTGATTGCTTCAGCACCCCTTCTTGTTTTGGCAGCGTTAACGTCTGTGGAACAACTAAGCCATTCGCATCTAGTAAGTACAATTCGCGTTGAACGGTCTCTGCTGATTCGGCTGCTTGCTCATTATCATCTTCTTGCACATCTTCATCACTCACCTCATCAACCGTTCCTGCCTCATCTAATTCAATTTCTTCTGTATCCTCTACATAATTCACTTGAGGTTCATCCATTTTCGTTGAAACATCTTTTGACCCTATTGAACACCCGGTTGTCACAAGTGTAGCTGCTAAGATAAGTGGAGCACCTGTTTTTAAGTACTTTCGCATGATTTGTTTCCCTCCCTAGATAGTTTGTACTTTCATGTATACGAGCCTATCCTCAAATTAGACCTGCAAAGTTTAGACAAACTGTTTGTTGCACAAAAAAAAGAAGATCCACCTTGGACCTTCGTTTTTATTCATTCTTTAATTAGTGATCAATTACAATCGTCTCAACCTTACCTACGTCAATTTCTAACCATTGGCTTGCCAATCGCTTAAACAGTTCTTCTTCCCCTGTTGTATAAAACGTATGGTTAGGCACTCTCTCTCCTGTATAAGCCGTTTCCCCGTGGAATAGAAGACCACTGACTTCTCTCGCTGTCTCTTCTCCTGATGAAATCAGCGTAATGGATGGCCCAGACCACTTTTTAATAAGTGGTGCAAGAAGAGGATAATGCGTACAACCTAAGATGAGTGTATCAAAGCCTTTGCCTGTTAAAGGAGCCAATGTGTCAGCGACAATTTGACTTGCTTCGTCTCCGTCGAAAATCCCTTGTTCAACAAGTGGAACAAAAGGTGGGCAGGCCAGGCTCTCTACTTGAACCGAACTATTAATAGAGGTTAGTGCTTTTGAATAAGCACCACTTTTAATCGTACCACTGGTTCCAATCACTGCAACATGTTCCTTTTTTGTTGCTTTAAGGGCACTTGAGGCACCAGGATAAATGACTCCTACTACAGGGATATCAAGTGTTTTCTTTACTTCTTCTAACACTACTGCTGCTGCCGTGTTGCAAGCAATGACAAGCATTTTAATATTTTTTGTTTGCAGGTAACGAATCATTTGCCACGTGTACGTACGCACTTCTTCCTTTGGACGTGGACCATACGGACAACGCTTAGAATCTCCTACATAAACAATCTCTTCCTTAGGCAGCTGACGCATAAGTTCCTTTGCAACCGTCAATCCGCCAAGGCCTGAATCAATGACACCAATCGGTCTATCCACCATGTCTCCCTCAATTTCTATCTATATCTGAACCATACTTGGGTTTATTTCTTACCTTTCACTGCTTTCATCTGATCATGGAGTAAGTTTAGACTTTTCTCAAGCGTATCCACTTGTTCTTGTGAGAA
Organism: Alkalihalobacillus sp. FSL W8-0930; assembly: GCA_037965595.1. Lineage (NCBI taxonomy): Bacteria > Bacillati > Bacillota > Bacilli > Caryophanales > Bacillaceae > Alkalihalobacillus > Alkalihalobacillus sp. FSL W8-0930. Next base: position 2,652,098 of record CP150183.1, read on the forward strand.
GTCCGCTAAAATATCTTCAAGGTAATCCTGTCGCTTCACAATCACTTCATGGATAATTGTTTTTCCTTTATCCAGAAGGTGAATGCGAACGACTCTGCGATCATTTGCATCTTTTACGCGGGCGACCAGTTCGCTTTTTTCCATCCGATCAATCAGATCTGTTGTTGTACTAAAAGCTAAATACATACTGGTTGAAAGCTCGCCAATTGTCATATCCCCTTTTTCCTTAAGCCATTGAAGCGCTACAAATTGAGGGGGAGTGATGGGAAACTGTGAAAGAATGACTCGACCTTTTTGTTTAACCATATCTGCTACTCTGCGTAGGGAACGTTCAATATCTTCAATTTGTTCATGGGTCATTCATCGCACCTCCTATCCATTCCAACTTCTATCTATTCTCATTTTATTGTCTCTTTTTTCATATCGGAATTCAAGTGTTAGTAAACAAATGTCTCTAAACGTCCTTGTTCTTAAAACAAATAAAACGGACACCTAAAAAGGAGTCCGTTTTATCAACCTGTTACTCAGAAATATAATTCTCACGAACAAGCTTTGCCACTTCGTCTGCAGTATCAAGCTCAAGAGCTTTCTGTGCAAACTCGGCCAATTCTTTTTTAGATAGCTTTAGAAGTTGACTTCTAGCTGGAAGAATAGATGTAGCACTCATGCTAAACTCATCTAAACCTAAGCCAAGCAGAAGCGGAATTGCCACTTCGTCTCCAGCCATTTCTCCGCACATACCTACCCACTTACCTTCTTTATGAGCGGCTTTAATCACCATCTCAACTAAACGAAGAATCGCTGGGTGGTAAGGCTGATACAAGTATGAAACCTGTTCATTCATGCGATCAGCTGCGAATGTGTATTGAATTAAGTCATTTGTTCCGATACTAAAGAAATCTACTTCCTTCGCAAATTGAGGAGCAGCTACTGCAGTAGATGGAATTTCTACCATGATACCAACCTCAATTGAATCAGAAACAGCGATTCCTTCAGCAACAAGCTTGTCCTTTTCTTCATTAAGCAAAGCTTTTGCTTGGCGTAATTCTTCAAGAACAGCAATCATCGGGAACATGATCTTAAGATTTCCAAACGCACTTGCACGAAGTAGCGCACGAAGTTGAACGCGGAATAGGTCCTGTTGCTCAAGACAAAGTCTAATCGCACGGAATCCTAGAAACGGGTTCATTTCCTTTGGAAGATTTAAGTATGGAAGTTCTTTATCGCCACCAATATCTAATGTACGGATAACAACTGGTTTCCCTTCCATACGCTCCACAACTTCTTTATACGCTTCGAATTGTTCTTCCTCAGAAGGAAGATTGTCTCGACCCATATAAAGAAACTCAGTACGGTATAAACCAATACCTTCTGCTCCATTAGCAATAACACCTTCTAAATCCTTAGGCGTACCAATGTTTGCAGCAAGCTCAACGTGTTCACCATCTGATGTAGTTGTTTGATCATTTACAAGCTTAGCCCATTCCTCTTTTTGCTTAAGGAAATCAGCTTTCTTTTGCTCAAACGAAGCTAACACGTCTTCAGATGGGTTGATCACAACCTCGCCATCAATTCCGTCCACAATTACGATGTCGCCGGTTTGAATGGATTTCGTGGCTTCCTTTGTACCAACAACCGCAGGAATTTCCAGTGAACGAGACATGATTGCAGAATGCGAGGTCCGACCACCGATATCTGTTGCAAACCCTTTAATAAATAATGGGTTTAACTGAGCAGTATCTGAAGGAGTAAGATCTTCAGCAATAACAATCGTTTCTTCGCTAATTGTAGCAAGTGATCCAGCTTCAATTCCTAGAAGATGACCAATTACACGTCTTGAAACGTCGCGAATATCCGATGCACGTTCTTTCATGTATTCGTTATCCATATTTTCGAAAATAGTAATAAATTGATCTGCTACTTCATTAAGAGCAAATTCAGCGTTACGTTTCTCATTCGTAATCTTATCCTTAACTGAATCAATAAGCTCAGGGTCACTTAGAACCAAGAGATGGGCAGCAAAAATTTCAGCCTTATCTGCACCGAGATTTTGTTCAGTTTTATCTTTAATGGCAGACAGCTCTTCCTTTGACACGCTTAGAGCGTTTTCAAAGCGCTCAATCTCAGCACTCGGATTAGATGCTTCTGAAGAGCTGATTGAAAAATCAGGCTCTTCATGCACATAGGCCTTTGCAATAGCAATGCCATGGGAAGCTGCGATGCCAGAAATTACTTGTGGCATGTATTATTCCCCTAACTCGTTTTTGATGATTTCTTCGATTGCAGCTAGTGCTTCGTCTGCATCAGATCCTTCAGCTTTGATTGTTACTTCTGCACCTTGGCCTACACCAAGAGACATAACGCCCATGATGGATTTAAGATTTACAGACTTACCTTTAAACTCAAGTGTGATATCAGAAGAGAATTGACCAGCTTTGTTAACTAGTTGAGTTGCTGGACGTGCGTGAATTCCTGTTTCTGCTGTAATCTTATACGTTTTTTCTGCCATAATGAATCAGCCTCTTTTCTACATAATAATTTGAGATTGCAGGTTCTTTTTAGACTTTCAGCTACTATATGCAGAATGTCTGAAGAAGCACCTATTTTAGTTCAAAAAAAAGAATAGCATATTACCGTACAATAGAACAGACTTTTTCTGCCTGATCAAAAAAGTTATACCCCATTCATAACCTAAGTACATGTATTTCGCTTCTCTTCTGCAGGAGAAGGATTTATTTTAATAAATAGAAGCCACGTGTAGCAGTAGATCATGAATAGTATATCATACACAAAATTTATTTATCAATCTTTAGTCCTTAGTGTACAGCCTTTTTTTAAGAACATACGTGAAAACCCATTCCTCTTAAAAAGTTTCTAAAGGAATGGGTCGCTTCATACCTATTCGTATTTTAATGCATCTACTGGCTGAAGCTTGGACGCTTTGATTGATGGTAATAAACCAAAGATAATTCCTACCAGCATAGAAAATACAAGTGCCCCAACTATAGCTGAGATGGAAATATAGAACGGCATATCCATAATATTTGAGATCATTTTCGCTCCGCCAATTCCAAGTAACACACCAATGGCCCCGCCGACACTTGTTAGAACAATCGCCTCGGTTAAAAATTGCAGGAGGATCATATAACGCTTTGCCCCTAATGCTTTTTTGATTCCGATTTCTCTTGTACGTTCTGTTACAGAAACAAGCATAATGTTCATAACTCCGATACCACCTACAAGCAATGAAATACTTGCAATTCCACCAAGTAAAAATGCAAATGCCTGATTGGCAGCTTCTAAGTCAGCTGTAATGGCTTGAAGATCAGGGATACGGTACTGAGCTGTTTCAAAGTCAGGTAAATCAGCATTTAACATGCTGGCAGTAAGTTGCCCCGCCTCTTCAATCGCATCCGGTCCAACAGCTTTAACTAAGATCTGAGTTGGAGCATCGTACCCACCAATAACTGGCCATATCCCTTTTGAAAGGTATAGCTTTGGCTGTACATAATCATCAAAAAACATGTCCCCTCCTGTTTTTTGATCAGTGAACACTCCTACTACTCGAAATGGAGTCCCTTTTATATCAATGGTTTGCCCTACGGCTTCTTCCCCTTCAAACAATTCATTCCTCGTACCATCATTAATCATAACAAGCTGCGACGCCCCGTCCAACTCTTCATCCGTGAGCATTCTGCCCTCGAGAATATCAATTGGAAACAAATCAAAGTATGTCGAATCAACCGCATAAGGCTCTGGATAAGACATATTCATTTGGTGGTACGTATCAATACTCCAAGTCTTATGGAATAATGCGACCGTATCAACTAGTGGATCTGTAGTAATTTGGTCTAATACATCTTCAGAAATGGGTGGAGCCGTTATACTTGTCTCTCCACCACCCCAGTAATAATCTTCTTCTCCAATTAGAGATGCATCCTCATACGTCACTTGAATCGTGTTATTCCCCATACCAATGATACTGCTTTTTAACATTTCACTTTGCCCTTGAATCATCGATACAATCGCAATAATCGCTGCGATCCCTATAATGACACCAAGCATGGTCAGAATTGAACGCATCTTATGAGCAAAGATGGATTGAAAGGATAGCTTAATATTCTCAAGCATGAACTGGCTCTCCTTTCTCTTCTACAAACAGCTTCCCATCTCGGATAAAAATCGTCCGATCAGCTTTATCTGCTACTTCCTTGTCGTGCGTAATCATGACAATCGTAATACCCTCATTATTTAATTCTGTAAAGAGATCGAGAATTTGTTCACTCGTTTTTGTATCAAGAGCTCCCGTCGGCTCATCCGCTAAAATAAAGGAAGGCTCATTAACAAGCGCACGCGCGATGGCAACACGCTGTTTTTGACCCCCAGAAAGACTTGATGGTTTGAAGCTTGCACGTTCAGATAATCCAACCTTCGCCAATACATCAAGTGCTTTTTCACGGCGAATTTTTTTCTTCACACCACTATAAATTAATGGCATTTCGACGTTTTGCTGTGCGGTGAGACGTGGCATTAAATGGAACGTTTGAAACACAAATCCGATCGAACGGTTTCGAATTTCTGCCAAGTAATTATCTTTTCCAGCAAGCATATTCACATCATTTAAGTTGTACGCACCAGATGTCGGCTTATCTAAACAGCCAAGGATGTTCATTAGTGTTGATTTGCCTGAACCGGATGGTCCCATAATTGCAACAAACTCGCCTTTTTCAATCGTAAGGTTAATATCTTTTAAAATAGGAACAGAGTCTTTTCCTAGTTTATAAGACTTAAAGATCTTTGATAGCTTAATCATTGAACATTTCCTCATCAAATAAGACCGCTTCGTCTCCTTCAATTGGAGCTGGATCAGGGAACGTAATGTAATCGTCATTTGTCAATCCACTTAAAATTTCAACGGTGTACATTTCATCATTTGTTTCGCCAACCTCAACCTCTTGCTTGATCCATGTCATTTCTTCACTGACTTTCCACACGTATGAAAGACCATCTTCCTCAAAAACGGTATCTTGATATAAGAGAACTTGATCCGTTTCCTCTTCTTCAAAATCCCCCATCATTGGTTCAACATTTACGTGGTAACCAATTTCAAGTCCATCATGTTCAGGTAAGACAACGGTGAACGGGTACTTAGATGTTTGGGGATTACTTTCTTCGTAATACCCATCATAGCTATCCTCTTCACTAGAAACAGGTAGTTTTCCAATTTCAGTAACCGTTCCAATCCATTCGCCTTCTTGTCCGTTTTTAGCGGTTACTAATACTTCAGATCCTTCTTCTAATGTACCGATTAGCAGTTCATTAATTTGACTTTTTATTAAGTAATCTCCATTGGTTATAATTTGAATAAACGGTGCGTTTGCAGCTTCGTTTTGTGCTCCATCGGCAATATCTGCATTAATCGATTGAACAATTCCTGTGGTTTTACTAACAACGACTTTGTCATTTGTTTCATTTGTTTTCTTAAGTGCATCTAAATGCTTTTGAGTTTGTCCTGTTTCCAGGTTGATTACTTTTAGATCATAGTTTGCCTGATCCAGCTCTTCCTGAAGCATTTCTTTTTCTTCTTTTTCAGCGTTCTTGATTGATTTTGTTAACTTATCAATCTTTTTCTGAGATTGATTGATTTGAAGATAAGCCATTTCAAGCTCCATTTGTGTTTGCTCAATCTCTAGGCTTGTATCTTCTACTTCAAGAGGTTCATATTCAAAAAGTGGATCTCCTTCTTGAATCTCGTCCCCTTCTTGTACAAAGGTTTCTTTAATCTTTCCAAGTTCGGGATTCATAAATACCTTTTCTTGCTTTTCTGCTTCGATTTTTCCAGTGAATGCCTGCATCGGATACGATTCCATTCCCATTCCGAAGTCCCCAACCCTCATTGGGAATATCTCGCCTTCACCAAACTCTGCGTTTGCTGCATTCGCATTTGTAAAATGCCATACACCAAATCCCGTGCCCCCAACAACCAGTACACTTGCTAAGACAATACCTGATACAATCAAAGCTCGTTTGCCCAATTCTTTCGCCCCTTAAATGTTCAAAATTATTCCATTTGTTATATTATCAGTGAGAATTCAAGATTAGGCAATATCAAAACAGTAAATTAAATCTAATATTTTTATAAAGTTTATAAAATTACACACAATTTACCATCATTCAATTTGAAAATTCTTGCAGAAAGTGTCGCACCAATCGTTTTCCCTATACATATACTGTCATGACTTAACCCTTACCGGAACACCGGTAGCTCTAGCCCGAGCATGAAGGAGTGAACTCATTGAAAGGAGCAGAATTCGGACCTAAACCTTTACTTACAAAAAGGGAACGTGAGGTATTCGAACTACTCGTTCAAGATAAGACGACGAAGGATATTGCTCAAGACCTATTCATCAGTGAAAAAACTGTTCGAAATCACATTTCTAATACGATGCAAAAGCTTGGAGTAAAGGGGCGCTCTCAAGCAGTCATTGAACTTATTAGATTAGGTGAATTAACAATATAATTTATGCAACAAAAAAAGACTGAAGTCATGGACTTCAGTCTTTTTATCATGATCAACCACCAAAGAAATTCTTGAATGATTGAAGAGCTGTTGAGCGGTTTAGCGCCGCAATAGAAGTTGTTAAAGGAATACCTTTAGGGCAAGATTGAACACAGTTTTGGGAGTTTCCGCAATTCATTAAACCGCCTTCACCCATTAGTGCATTCAAGCGTTCAGCCTTGTTCATTTCACCTGTTGGATGAGCGTTAAACAGACGAACCTGCGAAAGCGCAGCTGGTCCAATAAACTCTGATTTGCTGTTTACATTTGGACAAGATTCTAAGCACACGCCACATGTCATACATTTGGATAATTCGTATGCCCATTGACGTTTTGACTCAGCCATTCTTGGTCCAGGACCTAGGTCATATGTTCCATCAATCGGAATCCAGGCTTTTACTTTTTTCAATGAATCAAACATTCTACTACGGTCAACCATTAAATCACGGACAACCGGGAAGGTTTTCATTGGTTCAAGATGAATCGGTTGTTCTAGTTTATCAATCAAGGCAGTACATGATTGACGTGGCTTGCCATTGATAACCATTGAACAAGCTCCACATACTTCCTCAAGACAGTTCATATCCCAGGCAATCGGTGTTGTTTGCTCACCTTTTGCATTCACTGGATTTCTTCTAAATTCCATTAGAGCCGAAATGACGTTCATATTCGCACGATAAGGAATATGAAACTCTTCTACATAACTATCTCCATTTGGCTCATCCTGGCGAGTTACTTTAAAATGAATTAGTTTTTCACTCATGATTTAGCCACTCCTTGTTTTTTCTGAGAGTAATCACGCTTACGAGGTTTAATGAGCGATGTGTCGACATCTTCATAAACAAAGTCAGGTGCATTTGTCTCAGCGTTATAGCTTGCTCTTGTTGTTTTCAAGAACTCTTCATCGTTACGTTCAGGGAAATCAGGCTTATAGTGAGCCCCGCGGCTTTCATTACGGTTATATGCTCCAAGTGTAATCACTCGCGCCAGATCTAGCATGGAACCAAGCTGTCTTGTGAATGCAGCTCCTTGGTTGCTCCATTTCGCTGTATCATTGATATTAATATTGTTAAAGCGTTCCATAAGCTCTTGGATCTTTTCGTCTGTCTTCAGTAATGCATCATTGTAACGAACAACGGTTACGTTATCAGTCATCCATTCTCCAAGCTCTTTATGAAGTACATACGCATTTTCTTTTCCATCAAGCGTTAGAATCTTATCGTAAGCTGCTTGCTCTTTGCGAACTTCTTCACTGAATAAAGAAGATGACATTGCATCTGTTGATTTCTCAAGTCCATTGATGTATTCAACCGCTTTAGGACCAGCAACAATTCCTCCGTAAATGGCAGAAAGAAGTGAGTTCGCACCAAGTCTGTTTGCACCATGCTGAGAATAATCACATTCTCCCGCTGCAAACAATCCTGGAATATTTGTCATTTGATCATAATCGATCCACATTCCACCCATTGAATAGTGAACCGCAGGGAAGATTTTCATTGGTACTTTTCTTGGATCATCACCCATGAACTTTTCATAGATTTCCATGATTCCGCCAAGCTTAATATCAAGCTCTTTCGGATCCTTATGAGAAAGGTCAAGATAGACCATGTTCTCCCCATTAATTCCTAGTTTATCGTCCACACATACTGAGAAGATCTCACGTGTTGCGATATCACGAGGAACAAGGTTTCCATACGCTGGATATTTCTCTTCAAGGAAGTACCAAGGCTTACCGTCTTTATACGTCCATACACGACCACCTTCTCCACGAGCTGATTCACTCATTAAACGAAGCTTATCATCTCCTGGAATGGCAGTTGGGTGAATCTGAATAAACTCACCATTAGCATAGTCAACACCTTGCTTGTACAGCTTAGCTGCCGCAAACCCTGTGTTGATAACCGAGTTCGTTGATTTACCGAAGATAATACCTGGACCACCAGTTGCCATAATCACTGCATCAGCAGGAAAACTCTCAATCTTAGAAGAACTTAATTCCTGTGCGGTGATTCCACGACATGTGCCTTCGTCATCAACGATTGCAGATAGGAATTCCCAACCTTCATACTTTGTTACGAGACCACTCGTTTCATGTCTACGAACCTGCTCGTCCAACGCATATAAAAGCTGCTGACCAGTTGTAGCACCCGCAAATGCCGTACGATGGTGCTGTGTTCCTCCAAAACGACGGAAATCAAGCAGCCCTTCTGGTGTACGGTTAAACATAACGCCCATACGGTCAAGAAGGTGAATAATTCCAGGTGCTGCTTCAGTCATTGCTTTAACGGGCGGTTGGTTTGCTAAGAAATCGCCACCATAAATAGAGTCATCAAAGTGTTCCCAAGGAGAATCTCCTTCCCCTTTTGTATTAACAGCTCCATTGATACCGCCCTGCGCACAGACTGAGTGTGAACGCTTTACTGGTACAATGGAAAATAAATCTACTGGTACGCCTTTTTCTGCTGCTTTAATTGTGGCCATCAAGCCTGCTAAGCCACCACCAACAACAACGATTTTGCCTTTGCTCATACTTGACTCACTCCTTCAATATACGCTCAAAACAATCATATTTTAGACAAATGCGAAAATGGCACGAAGACCAACAATCGTCATCACGATAAAGATACCCAGTGTTACAAATGTTGAGATTTGCTGAGACTTTGGAGTGACTGTAATACCCCAAGATACAGCAAATGACCATAGTCCATTTGCAAAGTGGAATGTAGCCGCTACAACTCCAACAATATAGAACGCAATCATAAATGGATTGCTAAAAATATTCGCCATCATATCAAAATCTACTGTCGCGCCTCTTGCTGCTGCAATTCGCGTTTCCCATACGTGCCATGTAATAAAGATTACGAGGATAATTCCTGTTACTCTTTGAATACGGAACATCCAGTTTCTGAAATAACTATATTGAAACGAATTATTTTTTGCTTGAAACGCTATATAAACGCCATAAATAGCATGATAAAGCAATGGAATGAAAATAATGAAAATTTCAAGCGCATAACGGAAAGGAAGGCTTTCCATAAAATGTGCGGCTGAATTAAATGCTTCAGCGCCTCTTGTTGCGAAATGGTTTACAACAAAGTGTTGAATTAAAAATACTCCTATTGGTATTACACCTAGTAAAGAATGTAGTCTACGAAACAGATATTCACGATTTTCAGGCATACTAGTTCCCCCCACATAAAATTTAACCAATCAGCGTATGTTCTCTTTTTCTATTTTTCTTATAAACAGATCCTCCTGACATCGCTTACTGAAATATCATAGGTTAATAGGTAATAAAATCCGACAAATTAATTGTACTCCGATCAGATAAACCCGTCAAGAAACCGTATACAATTTACACTTAAGAAATTCTAACATATTCTTCAATTGACGGGTTCAGACCATTTCATTTTAAAAAGTAAAGGTTAAAATTGTTGATAAATAAAGTAAGAAGAAGAGATTCATTGTTATAATAATGAACATAAAAAAATCACCTTGATACCTATAGAAATTTTTACGGAGTGCTTTATACTAGATTAAGAGAGGTGTTAACTAGATATGGAACCAAAGGTTGAACTAGAAACGTCTAATTTCGGATATGACCTTATCCGAAATGATGTATTATCCGAACTACTCGGAACAGAAAAAGAGACTTTACTTTACTGGGTCGGCAAATCAACAGCAAGATCATATCCTCTGGAGACAACAGATGAGTTGATTTCCTTTTTCGAAAAAGCACAGTGGGGCACGCTGTCACTAGTAAAAGAAAAACCCTATGAAAAAACATTTGAACTAACTGGACCTTGGATGGGCAAAAAAGATCAACGCTGCTATCAGCTTGAGGCTGGTTTTCTTGCCCAACAGCATGAAACGCAAACTCAGGCTACAGCTGTAGCTGTGTTATCAGAAAAACGTCAGCTTGTTCAGATCCAAGTAACCATTGATCGTCACGATCCACTTGATTAGTACAAGAGAGCTACATATAAAAAACGGCGATGCACCCTGATTGGGGAACATTCGCCGTTTTTTACGATTCTTCGTTTAGTTTAGTTAAAATGGCTTCTGCAACAGATTGTGGGATCCCTTGCTCCACAATCTCCTCTACTTTTGCATCTTTCATTTTTTTCACAGATCCAAAATGCTTTAGAAGCTTTTGCTTTCGCTTGGAACCAACACCTGGTATATCATCCAACACAGACTGGAAGAACGTCTTCGAACGAACAGACCGGTGAAACGTAATCGCAAAGCGGTGAACTTCATCTTGAATACGTTGTAATAAATAAAATTCCTGGCTATCGCGCTCAAGAGGGATCACTACTGGCGGAGAACCCTTAAGTAATTGTGAGGTCCGGTGTTTTTCATCCTTAGCCAGACCACATACAGGAATACCTAGCCCAAGCTCGTCCTCAATGACTTCCTGTGCCGCACTGATTTGCCCTCTTCCTCCATCAATCACAATTAAGTCTGGTAGAGGCAGGTCTTCTTTTAAGAGCCTGATATATCGTCTGCGAACCACTTCTCGCATGGATGCATAATCATCCGGACCTTCAACCGTTTTGATCTTGTATTTTCGATAGTCCTTCCGACTAGGCTTTCCATCAAGAAAGGTAATCATCGTAGATACAGGATCCGTCCCTTGCGTGTTTGAATTATCAAACGCCTCGATGCGATATGGTGTTGCAATATCCATGGCTTTTCCTAATCGTTCAATCGCATTTATGGTTCGATTTTCATCTTTTTCAATTAAAGAGAACTTTTCTTTTAATGCCACTTTTGCATTTTCTGAAGCAAGATCCAACAGTTCTTTTTTGGTGCCGCGCTTTGGAACCAGAACTTTCACTTCAAGAAGTTCGTTCATAAGTTCCGCATCAACCTCACTTGGAACAAGAATTTCCTGAGGTTTGATATGCTGCTTCTGCAGGTAAAATTGACCGACAAATGTCATTAAGTCTTCAGCGGCTTCTTTATAAAATGGAAATAGGGAAACATCCCGTTCAATCAATTTTCCTTGCCTTACAAAGAATACTTGTACACACATCCAGCCCTTATCATAAGCAAAGGCAAACACATCTCGATCCACATGATCATTCGCAGTCATTTTTTGCTTCTCAATGATGGCATCCATATGGGAAATCGTATCTCGGATTTCCTTTGCCCGTTCAAAATCAAGTTCCTCTGAGGCTTTCATCATACGTTCCGTTAATGTTTCCTTCACTTCGGAATGCCCATACTTTAAGAAACGACTAATGCCCTGAATCATTTCCTGGTTTTGCTCATCTGTTACTTCATATACACAAGGAGCAAGGCATTGACCAATGTGATAGTACAAACAAACACTATCAGGCATATTTCTACACTTGCGTAATGGATAAATGCGATCGAGCAATTTTTTTGTTTCATTTGCTGCTCCAGCATTCGGATAAGGGCCAAAATATTTCCCTCCATCCTTTTTCACCTGTCTTGTGGTAAGTAATCTTGGATGCTTTTCGTTTGTGATCTTTAAATAGGGATACGTTTTATCATCTTTCAGCATAACATTGTATTTTGGGTCATGCTTTTTAATGAGATTCATTTCAAGGATAAGGGCTTCAATGTTTGAACTGGTAACGATATATTCAAAATCGACAATTTCGCTAACGAGTCGCTGAGTTTTAGCATCATGTGATCCGGTAAAATAAGAACGCACCCGATTACGAAGAACTTTCGCTTTACCAACATAGATGATGGTCCCTTGGCGATCCTTCATCAGGTAACAGCCTGGCTGATTAGGAAGTATCGTCAGCTTTTCTTTAAGCTGGCTCATTCGACTCCCCCCTTTTCTAATAGGTTTTACAAGAATACATAGAAAAACCGCTTTCTGCAAGAGAAAGCGGTTCTACACGTGCAAGAGGAACTTACAGATGTTTGTTAACTAGCTCAGCTAGAGCCTCTTTTGGTTGGAAACCAACCACTTGGTCTACTACTTCTCCGTCTTTAAACACAAGAAGTGTAGGAATGCTCATTACACTGTATTTCCCAGCTGTTTCTTGATTCTCATCAACATCCAGCTTTGCAATTTTAATCTTATCGCCCATTTCTGAATCAAGCTCTTCAAGAACGGGTGCAATCATTTTACAAGGTCCACACCATGGAGCCCAGAAATCAGCAAGAACAACACCACTACTTGTTTCAGAAGAAAACGTTTGGTCTGTTACATTCACAATTGCCATGATAAATCCTCCTTTAAATCCTATAACTTAGGTTTCAAATGTATTATAGCACTCAAATATGTTGGATGCGAATGAATTGCTTACAAAACCAAAATGCATTACAAAATTTTTGATAAAAAGGCTTTTGTTCTCTCATGTTTGGGATTGTCAAAAAGCTCCGTAGGCGTTCCCATCTCAACCAGCTCACCTTGATCAAATAAGATGATACGATCGGCTACCTCGCGCGCAAAACTCATTTCATGAGTTACCACAAGCATCGTCATACCCGTTGTACATAATTCCTTCATTACATCTAACACCTCTTTAACCATCTCTGGATCCAGTGCTGACGTCGGCTCATCAAACAGCATGATCTTCGGACGCATGGCAAGTGCTCGCGCAATGGCTACACGCTGCTGTTGACCTCCAGATAGTTGACCAGGGTATTTGTTTGCTTGCTCCGGAATTCCTACACGCTCCAGTAACTCAAGGGCTATACTCTCTGCTTTCGCCTTAGGCCACTTTTTAACCCAGATCGGAGACAACGTAATATTTTTCAATATCGTTAGGTGTGGAAACAAGTTAAATGACTGAAACACCATCCCTGTTTCCTTACGAATGGCATCGACAGCCGCATTGTCCTCATTGAGCTCTGTACGATCAACTGTAATTCTTCCTTTTTGAATTTTCTCAAGGGCATTGATCGTGCGGATAAACGTTGATTTCCCAGACCCAGAAGGTCCAAGAATACAAACAATCTCTCCTTGTTTAATGGATACATCTACATCTTTTAATACGTGCAGCTCATTACTGTACCACTTATTTACACCCTCACACACGATAATATCTTCTCTTTCATGTAAAGGAATACTAGGATCAAATTCAACTAGCACTTCTGTTTCTTTGCTCATGCTTTTGGCCTCCATTCTTAATTATGTCCGACACTTAGTGACCGTTCCAGCTTGCGACTAGTGACCGACATCGTAAAACAAATAACCCAGAACAATAATGCAACAAAGACAAACACTTCTTTTTGAGTTCCTAAAAATTCGGGATTAGAGGTAACCGTTCGTCCAATCCCTAGAATATCCAACAAACCTACTGTGGCAACAAGAGTTGTATCTTTAAGAATAGAGATCGACTGCCCTACCATTGAAGGGATGGTTACACGTAGTGCCTGCGGAAGAACAATAAACACCGTTGTTTTAAATGTACTAAGCCCTAGAGCATGGGAGGCTTCCACTTGACTATTCGGTACAGACTGTAGTCCTCCTCTTACATTCTCAGCAATATAAGCAGAGTTAAAGATGACTAAACCCACCATTGCCCGTACCACGTTATCAACAGTTACGCCACCAGGTAAAAACAACGGAACCATAATCTGAGCCATAAACAAAATAGTAATTAAAGGAACACCACGAATGACTTCAATATAGATCACACTAATTGTACGAACGATAGGTAACTTACTTGCTCGCCCTAATGCAAACAACACGCCTATCGGGAAGGAAAAAACAATGGCAATGGTTGCAAGCATCATGGTAAGCATTAAGCCACCCCATGTATTTGTTCGCACCTCTGGTAAGATGCCAAAGCCTTGTATAAAAAATAACACAAGAATAAAACAGAGAATCCATGCGTAGCCGACAACCTTTTTGAGGTATGGAACAATCATCCCGATCCCCACTCCAACGCCTAAACTAACTAAGGCTCCAACTAGCCAAAATCGAGACGAACCTGAGATAAACGGTAAGACTATTGAAACAAGATAGACAGTGGTCACTGAGAAAAACATGATCGTTGATATGCCTCGTTTGGCTCCATATGTAAGACCAATAAACAGGCTTACTAAGAGCAAGGCAGTCCACACTCTCCAAAGCTGCTCAATCGGGTACTGGCCCACCATAAACAGCTTAAAATTAGCGGAAATGACTTCCCAACGCGCCGTAAAGAAGGTCCAGCCTGCAATATTCTTAATTAATAAAACCGCAAGAGCAAGTAATGTAATAGTGAGGATGGAACTAAACCATGAATAAAACAAATTCTTCTTAAGCCATGCACCTGGACTAAGTCTTACTTCAGCAGGCATAGGCGATCTAGTCGTGGACTTTATCTGTTGAAGTTTTTCCGTGTTCATTCCATTCACCTCTCTACCAATGCGGTGTATTTGTTATAAATGTTCATAATGATGGATGTCACAACACTAATTGTTAAGTAAGCAAGTAACATAATCGTTATTACTTCAATCGCTCTACCTGTTTGGTTTAATGTCGTACTTCCTACACTAAACAAATCCGGATACCCAACTGCCACTGCTAAACTAGAGTTTTTCGCTAAGCCAAGATATTGACTTGTGACGGGTGGGATAATTGTGCGAATGGCCTGCGGAAATGTAACGAAACGTAAAATTTTTGATGAGCTTAAGCCCAAAGCTTCTGCTGCCTCAATTTGACCTTTTGGAACAGCCAGAATACCTCCTCTAACAATTTCAGCGATATAGGTAGCTGTGTACATAACGAGTGCAAACAGAATCGCTGCAAATTCCGGAGAAAAACGATAGCCTCCAACCGAACCTGTCCCCGTATGTTCAGGTAAGCTTAATGAAGCAGGAAATTCTCCAAGTACTAGATAACCGACGCCAATTCCAATAATCAGAACGCCTATTAGCCAAAGACTTGGGTAAAGCTTTTTCCCCTGTTCAATTTGTTGTTTGTTTTTCCACTTAAATGTTAAAAAGGCTGCGATCAGTAGAACAAGAAGTAAAGCCAGCCAAATCCACAGACTTGAGTTCGCATCAAACCAAGGAAAGACAAAACCACGGTTACTTATGATAAATCCATAATTGGCATTTACATCTTGGATGCGCGGCATTGCCAGCATAACTGCAAAATACCAAAAGAAGATTTGAACTAAAACGGGTGTATTTCTGAAAATCTCTATGTACCAGGTTGATAATGTTCGAAGCAACCAGTTACTCGATAACCGACTAATACCAACTAGAACTCCAACAATTGTAGTTAGCACAATCCCTACAATCGAGACCTTTAATGTATTAAGAAATCCAACGTATAGCGCACGGACAAATGTATCAGAAGGAGAAAAGCTGACCACTGTTTCCCCAATAGGAAAAGAAGCACGATTCGTTAAAAATTGAAAACTAAGTCCAAGACCTGCTCGGTTTAAGCCAGCCATAGCATTCGTCGCTAAGAAAACAATAAACCCAATAATGAACACTAAAAATAGAAGCTGCCATATGAGATTCAAGTATTTTTGATTACGCCAAAAAGGCGGTCGTTTGTGAGTAGATGGCTCTGCCAATGGATGTCATCCTTTCCTCATAGTTACCTATTAATTGATGAAAATAGCCTGCCTCCCAATCGAAGCAGGCTACTTCTATAAATGAATTGGTTTATCTAAATGGTGGAGAGTATAATAACCCGCCATCGGTGTATAGAGCGTTTAGACCTCGTTCAAGCTCGAATGGGCTGTCTGCACCTAGGTTACGATCGTAGATCTCTGCATAGTTGCCAACCTGCTTGATAATTTGATAAGCAAAATCATTCTCGAGTCCAAGCTGCTCTCCTAAGTTCTCTTCAACACCTAGGAAACGTGCAATATCCGGATCCTCCGTATCTAAGAAATCATCTACATTTTCAGATGTGATCCCAAATTCTTCAGCTTGGATCGTAGCGTTTGTTGCCCAGAACATGATTTCTAGGAATTGATCATCTCCATCTAGAACGGCTGGGCCGAGTGGCTCCTTCGAGAGAACTTCATTTAAGATGACGTGCCCTGATGGATCCTGTAGCGTCTCGAGTCTTGAAATCAGACCAGATTGATCCGTTGTCCAAGCATCAATGGTTCCTGACTCGTAGGCAGCAATTAAACTATCTTGATCAGAGAAGGTTACGGATTCAAAGTCAATTCCCCGTTTACTCATCTGATCCGCTAAGTTCAGCTCGGTGGTAGTACCTTGCTCTACCCCTATTCTTGCTCCTGCTAAATCTTCCAGAGTTTCAATTCCGCTATCAGATGGAGCCATCATGCCTTGCCCATCGTAGAAAGTGGTAGGTCCGAAATTTAAACCGATCTCCACGTCACGGTTTAGCGTAAGTGTCGTGTTACGGATAAGCATATCGACTTCGCCTGTTTGCAAGGCAGTAAAGCGTTCTTGAGCAGACAAAGGTCTAAATTCGACAGCATCTGCATCTCCAATTATTGCAGCAGCCATTACTTTTCCAAACTCGATATCAAAACCTTCGTATGCTCCATCTGAACCAACGTATCCAAAACCAGGAAGCTGATCATTGGCCCCCATAATCAATTCTCCACGATCTTGTATCGCAGAGATCGTGTTTCCGGAGTTTGCAGATTGACCTCCATTTTCCTCAGCTGGAGTGTCCGTTTCCTCGGAACAAGCGACAAGTAGTGCAGCAAAACTCGTTACAACCATTCCATTTACCATCCACTTTTTCATTCTTCTAGCGTCCCCCTTACAATTCGTATAAAGTAACTATGTTAGTTATATACTAGTTGAATTCTAAATACATTTAATTGGTCAAATTATCTGACTATATAATTTTAGAAAAATATAGATTTTACACATATTGATTCACATTTAGATAACTAATTTCCAATTGAGTCTAGTAGTTGGATGAGGAATGAAGTAGTACCTAAACATTACGAATTACGCCGCTCCAGTGGAAACTTCGCTTTCCGTGGGTACGGCCCATAGCCGTCAAGTTAAGTAAAATCGGTTTAACTATAGACGATTCTTCGTTAGGATGGGGGTTTAACCAGTCCTAGGGAGGGATCGTTTGTGTCTTTAAAAGAGGAGTTCAGTACGTTTGCGAAAACCGTGTTGGACGTTTTATCTGTACCGAACCTTCGCCAATCTGCCCGAGATGTTGGGTTTGTACAGCGTCTAAAGAAATTAAAACCTGAGGATTTCCTAAGTATTTGTTCCTTTCTTCCTCAACCCGTCGGTGCGACAGAGTTAACACAGCTTTGCGGGGCTCTTTCACGTGAATCCAATACCCACCTTTCCAAACAAGCCTTACATCAACGCTTCGATGAAAAAGGAGCGGCTTTTTTGAAGCATGTGTTTTTTCAATTGGCGGCCAAACAAGAGTTGATGGCCATGCCACCTCTTCCTGAGACCCCGTTTTCTCGGATCCGCATCTTAGATGCGACTTCATTTGAACGACCAAAGAAAGATGGTACTTCTTCAGATGGAGCGAAAATTCATTTAGAGTATGAGCTATATGAGGGGAAATTTTTGCATACCTTACTTTCCGGTTCAAGAGAAAGTGACCATCACGCCGCCTATGCATTAGCCGATACGATTCAACCAGGTGATTTGATCATCCGTGATCTCGGCTACTTTTCTGGCGACCATTTGAAACAAATCGATCGTGCAGGCGCTTCTTATATCACGCGGACGCCGGCCAATATGACCTATTGGACTAGAGATGATCAAGGGGAACGAATCCAAATCAAACCAGAAGAAGATGCGAAGCAGCTAGAACCGGGAGCGATCAAAGATTATGGGGTCATCCAATTAGGGGTCAAAGGAAAGAACACCCTTCAAACCCGTGTCATCGTGCAACGATTGACAGAGGATCAACAAAACAAGAGGAAAGCCGGTTTACGAAAAAGAAGACGGAAAGGGGGTCATACCCAATCCGCCGACAAAAAGGATCATACCCAAATCCTTGCCACTAACCTAACACAGGAAGAAATGGATGTGCAAGCATTGTATCCGATGTATTCCTTACGCTGGCAAGTCGAGATTCTTTTCAAAACGTGGAAATCCCTTTTCGCCATTGATCACGTGCGCGCGATGAATCCAGATCGGTTTCTCTGCCACATGTATGGGAAACTTATACACATTCTGCTTTCCTCGATGGTGGCGTTTCAATGCCGGTTCTATCTTCATCAAAAGCACCACCTCGAAGGCAGTGAATACAAGTGTATCCATCATGCCAAAAGGGCTATAGAAGAGTCAAAAGGATACGCTCTCTATCATCGTTCTTCATTAGAAGACGTTCTAGAAAATATCTACGAGAGCATTTACCGACATGGACGAAAAGACCATCGCCACCGCCATCAAAGTCCCTATGACATCTTACAGATCGCCTATGAAACACATGCGCGTGTGGAGTAAAACGGTAGAATCCGGTGCAAAAAAAAATAGAAAAAGAGCCAATCTACCCATACGTACCCTGATGGAAAATACTAGATCCACTACAAGAGAAAGGATGAGCTCTTTCTTTTTCCTTTCTTAACTTGACGGCTATGGGGTACGGCCTCAGCCTCCTCCGCGGAAGGACACCGCTACTGAGTCTTCACCACGCACTATTCCCACAGGAGTCTACGTTTCCACTTCCGCTAAATTCAGGTTACAAAAAAAGAGGGTGAGACATTATTTATAATTAAAAAAAATGGCGAATGATTCAACAATCGAATCATTCGCCATTCGTAATTTTATCTGAACAAGCGGAGGAAGAACCCGAGACTCCTACGGAACAGAACGTGGTGAAGACACTTTAGCGGCGCTTTTCCCGCTAAAGGGGCTGAGGCCGTTCCCGCAGGTGCGAGGGATTCTCCCGTAGCGGATATTGCGCTATGTTCGTGTTTTGCTATCAACACTAATGTTTCGACTCCATTCTTTTTTGTCGCTTACTTAAAAACAAGCACTATCCTAGTTCAACCACAAAAAAATCACTCCGGCGATCAGCAGTACACCGCAACAGGCGTATAAGACTTTTGCTAGCTTTTCCATTGCTTCTCCCCTATCTTAACGTGTGTGTATGCCTGCTCCGATCACGTAGGAGAGGCCGATTGAGATGATCATAGAAATGAGCCCTACTGCTCTATTATCGTTTTTAATTTCCTCATCTACTTTAAATGAAGGCATTAAGAACTCGAAAATAAAATAGCTGAGCAACAACAAAACAAATCCAATCGCTCCCCACATTAGCATAATAAGAAGGGAATCTGCGTTTTGAATAGAGTGTCTAAAAATATTGGCTACTCCAAAGATCTTTCCACTAGTCGCCATCGCAACGGCGACATTTCCTTTTTTGATTTCAACCCAGTTCCGGTAGGACGTAACCGTTTCAAAAATGGCTAAAAATACGACTAATGCTAAAATACTCACACTGTATAAAGCAAGCGTGCGTACATATTCGTTCTCAATGATTAACTGTTCCATCGTTTCAGCCTTTCTTTATTTAAGTTCTATAACCGTGTTTCCGAGTCCTCCATCTTTTGAATCGGCATCTCTAGCTGTTTTCACTCGTGGGTGTTTATCAACTAACTGTTTTACACCCTTGCGCAATGCACCGGTTCCCTTTCCATGAATGATCGACACTTGGTGATAACCAGCAAGTAGGGCATCATCAATATACTTTTCAACACGGTGCATCGCTTCATCATACCGTTCTCCACGTAAATCAAGCTCTGGTTTCACATGAGTTCCAGTGCTTCTCAGTGTAGCCATTGGCCTTGTCTCAATCGGTTTCGCTTTTTCAGTAATAAGGATATCTTTTAGGTCAACCTTCATCTTCATGATTCCCATTTGAACTTGATACTCATCGCTACCAAGATCAGCAAGGACGGTTCCTTTTTGACCGAAGCTTAGAACTTTGACTTCATCACCAGCAATCGGTTTTCGATTTGCTTGTTGAGCCATTTTCTTTACACGTTTTTGCTTACTCGTCAGCTTCGGTGCTGCTTCATCAAGGTGCTTTTTCGCCTCAATGATTTGGTGTTCTTTTACCGCAAGACCTTGTTTTTGTAGATCTCTTAACTCTGCGATAATGACTTCTGCTTCTTCTGTAGCATCCTTTACTGCTTTCTCGGCTTTTTCTTCAGCTAGCCTTAAGATATTCTCTTTCTCCGACTCAAGCTCAGCAAGCTTTTCCTCAAGCTCAGCATGGAGCTTCGCTGAATCCTTTCGAAGCTGAGTCGCTTCGTCTGATTCTTTTTGGACACGCTTTTGACTTTCTTCAAGAGAAGCAATAACGGTTTCCATTTGCGTTGAATCAAGATCAATCTGTTCTTTTGCTTTCTCAATGATCTCTTCACCTAAACCGAGTCTTCTAGAGATGGCAAATGCATTGCTTCGACCTGGAACACCAATAAGTAAACGGTATGTTGGGCGAAGCGTTTCTACATCAAATTCCACGCTCGCATTGATCGCTCCCTCACGATTATATGCATACCCCTTTAACTCACTATAGTGAGTCGTTGCCATGACACAAGCTCCACGGCGATAGATTGTATCAAGGATGGAGATAGCTAGTGCGGCCCCTTCCGTCGGATCTGTTCCTGCTCCGAGTTCATCAATTAATACAAGGCTGTCTGCATTCATTTGATCTAAGATTCGTACGATGTTTGTCATATGGGAAGAGAACGTACTCAAGCTTTGTTCAATCGACTGTTCATCCCCAATGTCCGCAAAGATTGATGTATACACTGCGAGCTCAGAATCATGCTCTGCTGGTACTTGGAGACCTGACTGAGCCATTAATGTTAAGAGTCCAACAGTTTTTAAAGTAACTGTCTTTCCTCCGGTGTTTGGCCCAGTAATGATCAATGAACGATAGTCTCCGCCTAGCTGTAGCGAGATGGGAACAACAGACGTCGGATCAAGTAGTGGATGTCTTGCATCCCTTAAATTCGTAAATCCTTTACGATTTAATTTAGGCTTAGACGCTTTTAGCTTTTTAGCATGATTTGCCTTTGCAAAAATAAAGTCAAACTGTGCGAGAATCGTTAAGTTTAGTAAAAGAGCTTCGCCGTCTTCAGCCACTCGATCTGAGAGCATCCGTAAAATCCGTTCAATCTCCTGGGCTTCCTTTACACGAGCCTCACGCAATTGGTTGTTTAGTATCACAACAGCTTGGGGTTCAATAAATAAAGTGGCTCCTGA
This sequence comes from Alkalihalobacillus sp. FSL W8-0930, assembly GCA_037965595.1. Lineage (NCBI taxonomy): Bacteria > Bacillati > Bacillota > Bacilli > Caryophanales > Bacillaceae > Alkalihalobacillus > Alkalihalobacillus sp. FSL W8-0930. Next base: position 2,673,783 of record CP150183.1, read on the forward strand.
TGCTGATTGATCGTGGACAATCCCTCCAAAGGACCCGCGATACTCCTGTTTTACAGGAATCACATACCGATCGTTACGAATTGTAATAATTGAATCAGAGAGCATTTTTTGTGTGTTTTGGGATTTTGTTAATGATTCGAGCTTTGAACGTACATTGGATTCAAAGCTGCGTACCTGGTGACGTAATGTACGAAGCTCTGAACTTGCAGAATCCATCACTTGACCGTAATCATCTATGCATTGGTTAATGCTGCGTTCTAAGTCACGTAAAGACTCAAGCTGAGAGGCATAGTCCGAGAGTAATGGGATATGCGTTTTCTCTTCTTCTACAACCTCTTCAATAAACGATTTCATCTGTCTTCCACCATAAAGTGTTGAGCTAATTCCTACAAGCTCCGTGGCACTTAACACTCCACCGATTTGAGCACGTTTCACTTCAGCCTTGACGTCTTTAATTCCACCAAGTGGAATATGCCCTTTGAGTCTAAGAACTTCCACTCCCTCGGCTGTTTCCTCCTGCCAACGCTGAATTTCATCGAGGTCCGTTGAAGGAGCTAATGTTTCAACTTTCTCTCTACCTAAAGAACAAGATACATGCTCTAGGAGCTGTTTTTTCATTTTTGTATATTCTAATACACGCATTACATGTTCCATATATGAACTCCTTTTTTTATCGTTTCAATCGTTCTGATTTCGCTGTTTGTAAATACGTCTGTAGACGCTCAAACGACCATGTATTTAAAATGGCATCCATTGGGATACCAGCTTTTCTAGCTACTCCAACACCATATTTCATAAATGACAAACGATCAAGATGATGCGCGTCCGTATTAATAGCAATTGGTACACCATGCTCGTAGGCGAGTCGCACCCAATGTGCAGATAAATCGAGTCGTTCTGGACTCGCATTAAGCTCCAAGGCCGTTCCGCTTTCAGCAGCCCACTTAATTAATGCAGGCACATCCACAGCATAGCCTTCTCGTCTCTCAATGATTCGACCAGTTGGATGAGCAATCAAATCAACATGAGGGTTAAAAAGAGCGTTCTTTAAACGTTCCATAATGACTTCTTCTTTTTGGGAAAAAGAAGAATGAATTGATGCGATGACAAAATCAATTTCTTCTAGTACATCATCTTCATAATCGAGTGAACCATCAGGTAAAATATCCATTTCAATTCCCGTGAAAATGTGGATATCCGATTCTTTGCGTAAAGTACGGATTTCCTCATGTTGGTTCTTAAGCCTCTCAACCGATAGTCCGTTTGCCACCTGCAGAAATTTCGAATGATCGGTGATGGCAAGATGTGTATACCCACGGTCTTTAGCGCCTTGAACCATTTCTTTTATTGAATGGGCGCCGTCACTCCATACTGTGTGCATATGAAGGTCTGACTTGATATGAGACTCTGATACATAGTCCTTATCTGATTGGCTTACAAGCTCATCGCGTCCTAACCGCGCCTCAGGAGGTACGTAGGCCAATCCAAAATGCCCATAAAACGCCTCTTCATCTTTAAACGTTGTTGTTTCACCTGTTTCCTTATCTAGTACACCATACTCACTTATTTGTTCTCCACGTTCTTTAGCAAGTTGTCTTAGCTTCACATTGTGCTCTTTTGAACCCGTGAAATGTAATAGGGCTGAAGCAAATTCAACGTCTTCTACCAACCTGAAATCGACACCAATGACAAATTCCTCGATTGCGATTTCAATGGACACCTTTGTTTCACCTGCTCCAATGACTTGCTGGATCCCATCCATAGCGAGTAATTGCTCAACCACTTTCTCGCGATCATCTGTTGAAAGGATGAAGTCGATATCCTTCACCGTCTCTTCCATTCTTCTTAAGCTACCAGCGAGTTCATAACGAATGATACCATCCATTTGCTGCAGTTTATCCAACAAAAACGTTGCGGCTTTGAGTGCGATGGCGATCCCTACTCGTTCAGGACGGGTTTGAAACGCTTCTATCGATTTTAGTATTTTCTCTTCTGTTTTCGCACCAAACCCTGCCATGCCACGTAGTTTCTCCTCCAGACAGGCTTGTCTAAGCGATTCCATATCTGTAATCCCTAATTCCTGATAAAGTTTACCAACCTTTTTCCCACCAACTCCAGGTAACTTTAGAAGAGGTAGTAATCCACTTGGAATGGATGCTTGTAACTCTTCAAGCAAGCTTGAATGACCTGTCTCTTTTAATTCCTCAATAACAGAGGCTGTTCCTTTTCCAATTCCATCAATCTTCTCTGGTTTTTCAATCTCTTCTAAGGTCCAGGCAACGGATTCGAGTGCCTTCGCTGCTTTTCTGTAAGCAGAAATCTTAAAGGTATTCTCACCTTTGATCTCTAGATGAATCGCAATGGATTCGAGTACTTGAATCACTTTCTTTTTGTCCATATCTCTACTCCAATCCTTATGATGGTCTTAATTAAAGGTAAAAAAGGCAGACTCACTTGAGCCAGCCTTTTTTAACCTCCTAAAAATCTTGACTGATCCATAGGTCCTTGATCCAATCAGATAAAAATGGTGTGTGATTCAACATAAATTGCGCAACAATTGAATCTTGCATAAATCCTTGAACAACATCAATTTGCAGAACAGCAGCTACATATAACAGCACAAAGACAATTAAGTATGTTTCAACGATACAAAGGATGCCTCCAAGCAGCTTATTAATCGTACGTAATATAGGTAGATGAGCAACAAAATCGAGCATGGTTCCTACAATGTGTAATATGATACGTGTCGCAAAGAACAAGATCGCAAAAGCAATAGCGCGATAATACACATCTTCTGTATTAAATGCTTGAATCAGCATTCCTCCGATGCCATCGCCGTCAAATTCAGGGAAGGGAATGATCAACCTGAACTGAATGTTATCAGCTAAGTTACCTGAATACCTATACGCAACATATAACGATATAATAAAACCTGTTAAGTGGATGAGTTGAAGAATAAATCCTCTTCTTCTCCCTACAAAAAAGCTAAATACTAGCATCAGTAAAATAATGATACTTAACATGATTCTGACTCTCCTGTCTTGCTAAATTTCTTTATGGTCTTCATCTTTCATGGACAGTTGTTTTTCTAGTTTTTTATATTCGCTAACGGCATTAACTGCGGTGAGCACGGCGAGGCGAGTTGTATCTAGATATGGATTTCTTCGTTTCATTTCTCTCATTTGTTTGTCAACAAAACGAACAACCTCTTTAACGTGAGCAGGCTCCTCTTGACCAACAATTGTATATTGCTGACCATAAATCGAGACTGTTGTTCGATGTTTTTTGTCATTTTGATCCGCCACCCCAAAAGCCCCCTCGTTCACCTTATTGTGCCAAGTCATTACATATAATCGACTTCGGCTCAATTTTGAGTCAAGAAAAACCCCTAGCTTATATGATAACACGAAGCATCAGTCTTTCAAACAAAACTCTTTTTCAAATGAAAAGAGGCCCTGTCATAGGACCTCTTTAGCACTTATTGGCGCAGTGTTGCTCCTGCATCGGATTCTAGTTTTTGAAGAATGACCTGGTGAACTTCTTCCACTTCTGCATCTGTTAATGTTTTTTCCGGATCAAGATACGTGAGTGAGAACGCTAGAGATTTCTTACCCGTCTCTAAATGCTCTCCTTCGTAATGATCAAACAGTTGAACGGATGTCAGCAAGCTTCCACCTGCCCCTTTAATGATTTGCTCGATCTCAGCTGCCGTTTGATCTTGATTCACAACGAGTGCAATATCACGTCCAATCGATGGGAACCTCGGTAATGGCTTGTATTGAATTAGTGATACATCCGTTTGAAGTAATGCTTGTAAGTCTAATTCAAAGACATATGTTTCACGTAAATCTGAATCGCGTTGTACGGTTGGGTGAAGCTGTCCTAGATAGCCAACCACCTGATCATTCATGGTTACCTCAGCTGTACGGCCAGGGTGGAGGTGAGGACGCGTTGACGGTTTAAAGCTTATGGTCTCTTCAAGTCCTAGCTCTGCTACCAACCCTTCAATCATTCCCTTCACAACAAAGAAATCAACAACCTTTTTCTCGCCTTGCCAAGTATTTTCCTGCCAAATGCCTGTTAGCGCACCAGCTACATATTCATGCTCGGATGGTTGTGTTGTTAATGTTTCTTCGTTTGAACGGAAGATGGAGCCGATCTCGTATACGTGCATGTTCGCATTCTTGCGGTTTACATTATAAGACAACACATCATAAAGATGAGGCAGTAAGCTTGTTCTCATCGTACTGCGTTCTTCACTCATAGGCATAGATAACTGGATCAATGTTTGATCCTCACGTTTGTACGCATTCGCTTTAGCTGGGCTTGTTAATGAATACGTCAGAACCTGACTTAGGCCAACACCTTCAAAGTAACTAGCGACGCGACGTCTTTTTGCCTGAAACGGTGTGAGCGAGCCTTGAGATGTAGTTCCCTCTGGAAGCGTTGCTGGAATGTTATCATAGCCATATATTCTTGCTACTTCCTCGTACAAATCCTCTTGAATTTGCAAGTCAGGACGGCGCATAGGTGCAGTCACGATGAACCCTTCATCTGTTTGTTCAAATTGGAAGGAAAGCTGCTTGATGATCGCTGCTGTTTCCTCGCTTGTTAAGTCCATACCAAGTCGTTGGTTCATTTTTGTTAGATTCAGCTCAATTTTAGGCTCTGTTATTGTGCGTGCATCAGCAATCGCTGCGTCTGAAAGAATAGAACCTGCTGCAAGCTCATGAATAAGCTTTGCGGCTCGTTTGGCTGCATGCGGTGTACGCTCAGGATTCACGCCCTTTTCAAAACGCGCGCTAGAATCACTGCGAACACCTGCTACGCGTGACGATTGGCGTATCAATGAAGAATGGAAAACGGCTGCTTCAAGTAATACAGTCGTTGTTGTCTCATCTACTTCAGTGCTTTTACCACCCATTACCCCTGCTAAAGCAATTGGATCTTCTCCATCAGTAATTACCAGATTTTCACCTGTTAACGAACGTGTTTGCCCATCTAATGTGACAAGTTCTTCGCCATCATTCGCACGGCGAACAAGGATTTGCTTTGAACTTACTTTATCGTAATCAAATGCGTGTAATGGCTGACCATATTCAAGGAGAACATAATTCGTTACATCCACTACATTGTTAATTGGACGAATTCCAGCTGCCATTAATCGGTTCTGAAGCCAAAGTGGTGAAGCTCCAACCTTAACATCCTTGATGACAACCGCTTCGTAATAGCTTGTTTCTTCTTTGTTTTCTACTTCAACAGAGATGAGTTCACTTGCGCTCGCAGCATCTTCCTCTACATTCTCCTCTGGAAGTGTCACGTCTTTTCCGTAAAGAGCTGCTACTTCGTAAGCAACACCAAGCATATTCAAGCAATCAGAACGGTTCGGAGTTAAGTCTAACTCAAGCACTTCGTCTGACAGGTTTAACGCATCAAGGGCATCCGTTCCAGGAGCAATGGCTTCAGAAAACACATAAATGCCTTCTGCTACATCCTTCGCAATGACGTTTGAATCGATTCCAAGCTCTTGAAGAGAACAAATCATTCCTTGAGATAATTCTCCGCGTAATTTTGCTTTTTTGATTTTCATGTCACCTGGAAGTCGTGCTCCAACTTTTGCGACAACAACCGTTTGACCTTCAGCGATGTTTGCAGCTCCACAAATAATTTGAACAGGCTCTTCCTCGCCAATATCGACCTGACAGATCGATAATTTATCTGCATCCGGGTGCTGCGTACATGATTTAACATATCCTACAACAACGGAGGAAGCACCTTGATTTAAGCTATGAACAAAATCAATTTCTACTCCACCACGTGTCATTTTTTCAGCAATGTCTGCTGCCGTTACATCATTCACATCTACATATTGTTTTAACCAGTTATATGAAACAAGCATTATTTATTCTCCCCTTCCTTAAACCCTTTTGAACTGTGCAAGAAAACGTTTGTCGTTTGTATAGAAATGACGGATATCATCAATGCCGTATTTAAGCATAGCAAGTCTCTCTACACCCATTCCAAAAGCAAACCCACTGTATTCGTTTGGATCAAACCCGCTCATTTCTAACACTTTTGGATGGACCATTCCTGCTCCAAGTACTTCAATCCAGCCTGACTGTTTACATACTCGACATCCTTTTCCTCCACATAATGCACATGTTACATCTACCTCAACAGATGGTTCTGTAAATGGGAAGAAGCTTGGACGAAGTCGGATTTCACGATTTTCTCCAAAGAACCGTTTAACAAACGAATCAAGAACACCTCTTAGGTCACTCATGCGTACGTTATGATCAATGTAAAGACCTTCAATTTGCATAAATTGATGGGAATGAGTCGCATCATCATTGTCACGTCTGAATACTCGACCTGGACAAATAACTTTAACCGGACCTACCCCACCATGTTCTTCCATCGTTCTTGCCTGTACGGGTGATGTTTGCGTACGAAGCAACAGCTCTTCTGTGAAATAAAAGGAATCCTGCATATCACGCGCTGGATGATCCTTTGGTAAGTTTAATGCTTCAAAATTGTAGTAGTCTGTCTCTACCTCTGGACCCTCTGCTACTGAAAAACCAAGTCCAATAAAGATATCCTCTACTTCTTCAACAACGGCTTGAAGAGGATGCTTTGTTCCCTTTTCAATAGGTCGTCCAGGCATGGTGACATCAAGCTTTTGTTCTTCCAGCTGCTTTGCTACTCGAATGTCTTCAAGTGCCTGTTCCTTTTCATCTAGCTTAGATTTAATTTCATCTCGTACTTCGTTAGCCATTTGCCCAACTTTTGGTCGTTCTTCAGCAGATAGCTTTCCCATACCACGCAAAACTTCCGTGATTGGTCCTTTTTTTCCTAAGTATGAAACACGAACCTCTTGTAGTGCTCGACCGTCCTCTGCTGCTTCGATCTTTCCAAGTGCCTCCTGAAGAAGCGCTTCTAATGTTTCCTTCATGTTCATTCCTCCTGCTTGATAAAATAAAAAAAGAGCCTCTCTCCCAAAAAGGGACGAAAGACTCGCGGTACCACCCTAGTTTAAAAAACAGATGTCGCCATCTATTTTAAACGCTCTAACGGATAACGGCTTAAAGCCGGAAACATTTTCGCTACTCGCGCGCTAATGTCTGCTCCAGAGTGAATTCAACCTCTCCATTTCCTTAAGATGCTCGCAGCATACACATCTTTCTCTGAAAGGTGGTAAGGGGTTTACTATGTTCCTTCTTCGCATTTTTCATGTATGAATCTGTTATTCATTATAATAAATTCGCTTCTTAATCGCAACACCAACAGAGAAAATGCATTACGTTCTTAAATGATAAAGTAAAATACCGGCCGCAATCGCTACATTTAAGGACTCCGCCTTCCCATGAATCGGAATATATAGGTTCTGATCTGTTTTGTTTAACAGATCCGGCTGAACTCCTTCTCCTTCGTTCCCTAAGATCAACGCAAAGCTCTCCGTTGGTTGAACCTCTGTATAAATGGAGGCATCTTGAAGGGATGTGCCAAAAACAGGAACTCCTGCTTGTTTAAACGCATCTATCCAGTCAGCAAGTTCATCTTTTATTACAGGGATATGGAATATGGAGCCCTGAGAAGACCTTAAAACCTTACTGTTATACAAATCCACCGACCCTTTTTCAACGATGACGCCATCTACTCCAACAGCGTCGGCTGTTCGGATTAATGTACCGATGTTCCCAGGATCCTGAACGCGATCAATTAATAAATACCGTCCTGGCTCAGCTGACAATTCCTGCTGAACTGGTATTGTACATACGGCAATAATGCCTTGTGGGGAATCCGTTTCACTTAATTCCTTTAAGACGCTGTCATTTGTTAGAATTATGGTTCTGTCGTCTACATTCCAGCTAGTAGGAATGACCTCTTCATTCGTCACAAGAACAGCAACCATTTCAATTCCCGCACGTAATGATTCCTCCACTAAATGAAAGCCCTCAATTAGAAATTGATTTGCTTTTTCTCTGCCTCTTTTTTTATGTAGTTTTTTCCATTGTTTAATTTGTTCATTCTTACTTGAATCAATTTGTTTCATCTCATTCACCTTTCCACTTCATCATCCATCTACATCTTTCCTCAGCATATTCTACTTTAAACAAGCCATACTACATTGTATACAGATTTTCATTAAAAAAGGAGAGATTTATATGGGTTTTAACCTACGCGGCGCAATTATGGCCAACATTCATGGACATAGTGAACAAGAAGTAGAGGCAACGATCGTTGATGCCATTCAAAATGGTGAAGAGAAAATGCTACCAGGACTAGGCGTGATGTTTGAAGTGTATTGGAAGGAAGCAAACGAGGAACAAAAAAATGAAATTTGCGATATGATTAGTAAAGGATTGCAATAAAGATAAAAAAGCTTGAAGATAACTAATAATTAATTAAAAAATGGCGAATGATTCTGTAATCGAATCATTCGCCATTCGTGGTTTTATTAAACTAGCGGAAGGAGAACCCGAGACTCCTACGGAACAGAACGCGGTGAAGACACTGTAGCGGCGCTTTTTCCGCGCAAGGGGCTGAGGCCGTTCCCGGCGGGTGCGAGGGATTCTCCTGCAGCGGATTTGCTGCTATGTTCGTGTTTAAATCATGTCCCATTCTCTTCTTTTTATTATGAATACGTAATGGTTTTCACGGTTTCTGTATCAAGCTTTTTAATTACTTCCACGATTAGCTTCACTGCATTCTCATAGTCATCGCGGTGCAGAATGGCTGCATGTGTATGAATGTAACGAGTGGCAACCGTAATGGAAAGAGACGGAACCCCATTTGCAGTAAGATGAATCGCACCTGAGTCTGTTCCTCCGCCTGCCATTGATTCGAATTGATAAGGAATATTGTGCTCATCCGCTGTTTTTACAACAAAGTCACGTAGTCCCTTATGCGCAATCATTGACGCATCGTATAACACAATCTGAGGCCCATTTCCCATTTTTGCAAGGGCTTCGTTTTCTGTAATCCCCGGAGTATCTCCGGCAATTCCCACGTCAACCCCAAAGCCGATATCTGGCTGGATAAGTGCAGCTGATGTTTTTGCCCCTCTTAAACCAACCTCTTCTTGAACGGTCCCTACTCCGTAAACCGTATTCGGATGATCCACGTCTTTAAGCAGTCTTAATACATCGATCGCGATGGCACAGCCGATACGGTTATCCCATGCTTTCGCCATAAGTAACTTCTCGTTTTTCATGACGGTGAATTCACACACTGGTACAATCGCATCACCAGGACGCACACCAAATTCCTCTGCTTGTTCTTTGCTCTCCGCTCCGATATCAATAAACATATCCTTGATCTCGACCGGTTTCTTTCTCGCTTCTGGAGTTAAAATGTGCGGCGGCTTTGAACCGATAATACCTGGCACTTCACCATGTTCGGTTACAACCGTTACTCGTTGAGCCAGCATCACCTGTCCCCACCAGCCTCCTACTGTTTGAAACCGAAGAAACCCTTTACTATCAATAGATGTAACCATAAAGCCGATTTCATCTAAGTGACCTGCAACCATAATTTTTGGTCCTTTTTGTGAGCCAGTTTTCTTAGCAACCAAGCTTCCAAGTCTGTCCGTATACACGTCATCTGCATAGGGAGCGATATATGTATTCATGACCTTCCGAGCTTCTGCTTCAAAACCAGATATTCCTTTTGCATCCGTTAAATCCTTCAACATTTTAAGCTGTTTATCTTCTTGCATGCCATTGCCTCCTTAGACTGTTATTCACCCGAGGAAAAGTAGATTTCTCCTCTTTATAAAATTTATTTTATTTTTTTCTAAAAAAGGTGCAACCCTTTTCTCTTTCATTCGTATAGCATAGCATAAGACGAACGTAAATTCATAATTTCGATGAAGCCAAGGAGGCTCAGATCACATGATGGTTATTATCTTTAGACTCATGTTTCTACTAGCCATTTTAATTGTCGTATACAGTATTGTAAAATACTTTTTCCATCCTTTACGAAAGCTCGAGAAAGCACACAGTCACCAGCAATTTTTCTTTTTAGATGATCCAAAAGATGTTCGCAAAAACTTCTCACTTACGTACAAGGGCGTTATGTTTGAAGGGGAAAAATATATGGGAGCCACTGAATCCTCATTTGATATTGTGACAATCTATATTTGGACAAAGGATTATAATGCCTTGCAGGGCCTCGGACGAGATGATTTTCAATATATCGAGGAAGATATTAAAACGCGCTACCCTAAAGCAAACGTTGAATGGAAATCTCCTATAAAAGAATTCCTACGTGATCAGCGGAAGGAATAGTGACTGGGACGTAACAGATTATTTCTTAAAAAGATACGAATGGCGAATGATTCAATTATTGAATCATTCGCCATTTTTATTTTAAACTTATGAAGCTGAATCTCGGTATCCGGTATTTGCTTTTACCTTAACCTCTGCATACTTACTTGCATCCGATTTTTGTTTTGATAATAAGGTTCCGATAACGCCACCAAGGAATCCAGCAGGGACGGATATGATGGCCGGGTTTGTTAACGGAAAGATTGGTGTACCGGTAATAATAGCCGAGCCATCCGCTGCAAAAACGTTTGGACTCAAAGACACTAAGATAATGGCTGTGAGAAGTCCTGTAACCATCGCCCAAATCGCACCGCTTGTGTTGAATCGTTTCCAATAAATCGTGTAGACGATAACTGGAAGATTTGCACTGGCAGCCACACAAAAGGCCAATGCAACTAGAAAGGCGACGTTCATATTCTGGGCAAACAGGGCTAAGATGATTGAAAATACGGCAACCCCTACAGAAGCAGAACGCGCGGCAATCACTTGTTCCTTCTCTGTTGCTTTACCTTTTCGAATGATTTGATTAAAAATATCATGAGCAAAGGCAGAGGCTCCTGATAATACTAACCCTGCAACCACTGCTAGAATCGTAGCAAAGGCTACGGCTGCAACAAAGGACATAAACAACTCTCCACCTAATGCTTCAGCTAGTAATGGAGCGGCCATGTTTCCTGCGCTATTCGCGGCCACAATGGCATCTCTTCCTACAAATGCAGCGGCACCAAAACCTAGGAAGATGGTAAGCACATAAAAGATTCCCACGATCCATGTGGCTGTTACAACAGAACTACGAGCTGTTTTTGCATCCCGAACTGTAAAGAATCGCATCAGAATATGAGGAAGTCCTGCTGTTCCAAGCACAAGTGCCAGCATGAGTGAAATGGAATCAAGCGGTGCACGACCCTGTAAGCCTGGATTTAGAAAATCTGCTCCATGATCTGTAACCGTTTTCATTTCATTGAACATACCTAAAATATTGAAGTTGAATTTAAAGAGAACCATAACGGAAATGACAAGCGTTGCCACCATAAGCAGCACGGCTTTAATGATTTGTACCCAGCTTGTTGCTGTCATTCCTCCAAATAAAACGTAGATCGTCATCATAACCCCAACGAGAGCGACGGCCCAAGAATAATTAATTCCAAATAGTAATTGAATGAGTGCACCAGCTCCAACAAGCTGAGCGATCATATAGAAGATTACAATGGTGATTGTACTAAAAGCTGCCACACCACGGACTTTTCTGGCGTCAAACCTTGCATGAATCATATCCGCAAGCGTATATTTACCAAGATTTCGCAAAGGTTCTGCAACGATGAATAATACAACTAAATAGGCTACGAGGTAACCAATACTATAGAAGAAGCCGTCAAACCCAAACAGGGCAATCGCACCAGCTATTCCTAAAAATGAAGCTGCTGATAGATAGTCTCCGGCAATAGCTAACCCATTCTGCCATCCGGTAAGTCCTCCACCCGCTGTGTAAAATTCACTAGCTGTTTTTGTTCGCTTTGCTGCATAGTAGGTAATGACAAGGGTACTTCCTACTATGAGGAAAAAGAGAGAGATCACCATCCAACTCATTCAGAATGTCCCCCTTTGTATTCAGATAAGATCTCATCTGCTTTTTGATCAAACCTGGCTGCTTTTCTTACATAAAGAATACAAAGAGTCCATGTCATCACAAACTGGGCAATGGCAAGTATCCAGACCCAAGTAATACTACCAATTGCAGGATTGTTCAAAATCGTGGTGTAGGAAGCTAAGATGGGAAGTGAAAAGTAAAAGAGTAAGAAGAAGACGGTAAGCGGAATGATAAAGCGTTTCTTTTCTTGCATCAATTCTTTAAACTTGGTGCTTTTTTCGACCTGACTGTACTGAAGTGGAGGATTTGCATCTGTCTTTGATTTAACCTGACTCAACTGAATCACCCTTCTCTCTTTAGCAGTATATTTGCAGTCAAACAGTCTAACATACTATTAATGTAAATTAGGTGGAAGGGTCTGTCAATTAAAAAATTAAAGCGCTTTCAATATTTATGAATGAGAGTATATAAAAGACGAATAATTCAATGAGTGAATCATTCGTCTATCTTGTTTTTATGGTACCAGCGAAGGGAAAATGCGAGACTCCTGTGGATAAGTACGCGGTGAAGACACTGCCGCGGTGCCCTTCCGCGGAAGGGGCTGAGGCCGTACCCACGGAAAGCGAGTATTTTCCCGTAGCGGATACTATATTTGAGGCATTTAAGTCATGAACGATTTTACTCCAATCTCATTATCGAGTCACGACTTGGTCACTCCAATTTCTACTAAGTATTATTAATAAGATTAAGAAACTAGCAAGAATCAGTAAGCCTACTGTGTTTAAGTTATAAAGTAGGTTACCAAATGATGTGTACACAATGGCCATTGGAATATTCATTATAAATGATTGCTTCATATATTCTGTTACATTTTCTGATTTCTCCATGGCATAAAACGATAGAACATGAAAATGGACAAACGGAACTAATCGAAATAACGAGAGCTGCCATACATTTAGAGCGGGATCTTTCTTTAACACCTTTTCTTTTAATCTGGCTAGTCGTTTGTGAAGCCAAGGAACGTATGATAGCAATAGATAAAAACTAAGAGACGATCCCATTAAACCAACAAACGAATAAATTGATCCTAGCACTCCTCCAAAAAGAAATCCCCCGACGATACAAATAAGTAAGACAGGAATAAATAGCACCTGTCTAATCAAGTGAAACAGAATAAAGAAAAAAGGTCCCAGCCAACCTGCCTGTTCGATAAATTGAGTAATTGGTTCTACGTATTCTTTCAAGCTGCAACAAACTCCCCTCTTGCATACCTTATGCTTGTATTGCTCCCAGGATGAATAAAAGTAAACTAAGATGAACAAGCATTAGAATGGGGAGTCCGAGTGAAAATGTTAGATGCTTCGTTTTATGCCTACGTAAACGCATGCCAAGAAAGGAACCGAAAACGCCACCCAGTAATGCAATGCCAAGCAACGTTTTCTCCGGAGTTCTACGCATCTGTTTAATCGCTCTTTGTTTGTCTTGAGCCATACTATAATATCCAACAATGGACATTATAAAATAATAGATCAGCAGAATGGCTACTACTTCATACATGATACTCCCTCACCCTCTATAAAAGAAAAAAAGCGCAGTCAACAGACGGCGCTTTTCTCTTATCATTAACCTTTAAGGCTAGTTTTTGCTTTTTCAGCTAAAGCTGTGAAAGCAGCTTCATCATTCACTGCTAGATCAGCAAGCATTTTACGGTTCACGTTGATTTCAGCAAGCTTTAATCCGTGCATTAAACGGCTGTAAGACAAACCGTTGATGCGTGCAGCTGCGTTAATACGTGTGATCCAAAGCTTACGGAAATCACGTTTCTTTTGACGACGGTCACGGTAAGCATAAAGTAATGCTTTCATTACCTGTCCTTGTGCTGATTTGAATAACGTATGCTTAGAACCATAATATCCTTTAGCTAACTTTAAAACTTTCTTACGACGACGACGAGCGACATATCCGCCTTTTACTCTTGGCATCGCTAATCCCTCCTTTATAATCCAACCAGATCAATTATTTTTTGTACGTTAACATTTGACGAATGCGTTTGAAGTCTCCAGAGTGAACCATAGCTGACTTACGTAGCTTACGTTTTTGCTTTTGAGACTTGTTACGGAACATGTGGCTAGTAAAACCGTGTGAACGTTTTAGTTTGCCGCTCCCAGTACGTTTGAAACGCTTAGCAGCGCCTCGGTGTGTTTTCATTTTTGGCATGAATCTAATCCTCCTTTAATGTGGTTCAAGACAGGCTTTTATTTCTCCGCATTCGGAGCAAGCACAAGGAACATGCTACGGCCTTCCATTTTTGGTCTCGCTTCAATAGTGGCAATGTCTTCACACTCTTTAGCCAGACGTTCAAGAACGACACGACCAATTTGAGAATGAGTAATTGCACGTCCACGGAACCTAATAGCTGCCTTAACCTTGTCGCCCTTCTCTAGAAACTTACGTGCATTACGTAGTTTCGTATTGAAGTCATGATCCTCAATCGTTGGGCTCAGACGGACTTCTTTAGTGTTAATGATTTTTTGGTTTTTGCGTGCTTCTTTGTCTTTCTTCTGCTGCTCATAGCGGTATTTTCCATAATCCATTATGCGGCAAACAGGCGGTTTTGCATTTGGTGCGACGCACACAAGGTCAAGATTGACGTTTTGGGCCATTTCTAGCGCTTCAAACTTTGATTTCACACCGATTTGATCGCCATTTGCACCAATAAGCCTTACTTCACGGGCACGAATCCCTTCATTGACCAACATGTCTTTACTAATAATGAGCCACCTCCACTGGATTTTGATCTTGCAGACTGTATATCGTCTAAACAGGTCATCATCATTGACGTGTGTACAAGAAAGTAACAGCAGTACGCTTTAACAAGATCCCACACAAAAAAGTGTGGACGCACTGCGCCCACACTGAAAACTCGTTAATACTGAAAACGAATGATACCTACCGACTTCGGTCGATCAGGTGAGAAGCGGGCGCTTCTGCTTTCCTATAGTTTGTTTAACACACTCTTAGAATAATATCATAGGCAAAACTGGCTGTCAACCTACTGATTTATTTTAATGAAAAAGTCTCTGTGACACGAATGCTTTTGTTTACCGATTGAACGATTGGACAATTTTTTGTGGCGAGGTCCAACGCCTTTTGAATCGTACTTTCTGGCACGTCCGTCCCTGTTATTACAAAGTGGAGGGACACATCCGTCACTTCGTTCACTCCATCAGCATTTCGGATCACGTCAGCTGACAATACGATGTTATCATAGGAAATACGTTTCTTTTTAAGAATTTTCCTGAACACGCCCCCGCTACACACTGCAATGGATGAAACGAGTAATTGATAAGGTCTAAACCCATAGTCCTCATCTCCAGATACGTGCAGCGTATCAAATGAAGTGGTAAGTGTAAATCCGTGCTCGGTCATTTGAAAATCCAAATGAGTCCCCTCCCTTCGTTTATTTATTACAGTCGGTGTGTTGAGATTTCTTCAACTACTTGAGCAAGGAAGGCATCTTTATCTACTACCTGTTGATCCTGCTCACCGTACTTACGAACATTCACTGTTCCATCTGCTACTTCTTTGTCACCTAATACAAGCATGTAAGGTGTTTTCTTCATTTGAGCTTCACGGATTTTATATCCGATCTTCTCGTTACGCTCATCAAGCTGAACACGTACACCCATTCCTTCAAACAGTGATTTTACTTCCTGTGCATACTCCAAGTGTGCTTCTGGAGAAACGGGGATCACTTGAACTTGTACAGGAGCTAACCATGTTGGGAACGCTCCACCGAAGTGTTCGATTAAGATCGCAATAAAGCGGTCAATGGAACCGAATACTGCACGGTGAATAACAATTGGACGATCTTTCTCACCTTGCTCATTAACATATGTCAGATCAAACTTCTCTGGCATTTGGAAATCAAGCTGGATTGTTGCACATTGGTGACTACGTTTTAATGCATCCTTGATGTGGAAGTCAATTTTAGGACCGTAGAATGCTCCATCCCCTTCATTTAAGATGTAATCCACATTTAAGTCCTTTAAGACATTCTCAAGTGACTGCTCTGCTTGTTCCCATAGCTCGTCTGCTCCCATGGAGTCTTCCGGACGAGTAGAAAGCTCTACAGAGTAATCAAAGCCAAATGTGCTATAAATTTGATCAACAAGACCAAATACTTGCTTTAGCTCATCTTCAATTTGATTTGGTGCCACAAAGATATGCGCGTCATCTTGTGTAAATGTACGAACACGTAGCATTCCGTTTAACGATCCACTTAGCTCATGGCGGTGAACTTGACCAAACTCAGCCATACGAATCGGAAGGTCACGATACGAGTGCTGCGCATTTTTATAAATTAACATATGGCCAGGGCAGTTCATTGGCTTAAGCGCAAAACGCTTATCATCTACATCTGAGAAGTACATGTTCTCATGGTAGTGATCCCAGTGACCTGATTGCTCCCATAAACGTTGGTTCATCATTAGAGGCGTGCGAACTTCCTGATAACCAGCTTTTGTATATAAGTTACGTGAGAAATTCTCAAGCTCTGTACGAATTGTTTGTCCGTTTGGAAGAAAGAACGGCATACCTGGAGCTTCTTCTGAGAACATGAATAACTCTAACTCACGACCGAGCTTACGGTGATCGCGTTCTTTCGCTTGACGCAATAATTCTAGATGCTCATCTAAGTCAGCTTGCTTAAAGAATGCTGTCCCATAAATGCGTTGTAGCATCTTGTTGTCGCTATTCCCTCTCCAGTAAGCACCAGCTAGGTTTTGAAGCTTAAAGGCTTTGATTTTGTTTGTTGATGGAACGTGAATTCCACGGCATAAATCAAAGAATTCCCCTTGCTCATAGATTGTTACTTGTTCCCCTTCAGGAATCGCTTCAAGTAGCTCTTGCTTATACTCATCTTCACCAAATTTCACTTTGGCTTCCTCACGGCTTACTTCAAGACGCTGGATTTCAAGATTTTCTGAGACAATCTTTTTCATTTCTTTTTCGATTTTTGGTAAGTCCTCTTGAGTGATGGACTCCTCTGAATCGATATCATAATAGAAGCCATCTTCAATAACAGGACCGACACCAAGCTTCACATTTTTAAACAAACGACGAACCGCTTGAGCCATTAAGTGAGCCGTACTATGTCTAAGGACCTCCAATGCTTCATCTGATTCAGGTGTGATAATAGCAACCTCGCCACTCTCTGGAATTGGGCGCTTTAGATCAATCAATTGACCATTAATCTTACCTGCAATTGCTTTTTTCTTAAGTCCAGGACTAATTGATGCTGCTACATCTTCTGTTGTTGATCCTTTTGGAAACTCCTTCTTCGCTCCATCAGGGAAAATAAGTTCTAATTGTTCCATGTACATTCTCTCCTTTTTTGTAAATATGAGCACAAAAAAAACACTCGTCCCTTCCAATGAAGGGGCGAGTGTGGTTCGCGGTTCCACCCTAATGTCCGTACTACGGCTTATCATACAGATAACGGCTGCGTGCCGGCACCGGTTACTATCATTC
Organism: Alkalihalobacillus sp. FSL W8-0930; assembly: GCA_037965595.1. Taxonomy (NCBI): domain Bacteria; kingdom Bacillati; phylum Bacillota; class Bacilli; order Caryophanales; family Bacillaceae; genus Alkalihalobacillus; species Alkalihalobacillus sp. FSL W8-0930. The sequence goes on from CP150183.1 coordinate 2,691,231, forward strand.
CCCGATGCAGTTCAAAGGTGGTAAGCTCATACATCTAGTTTAGAGGCTCTCAGCATATGCCTCATTCTCTGAAAACTATCTTATATGCCTCGTGTCCTCATCTACACTGATTAGATCATCATAATCTTAATATGTAGTATATTATAGGGAGGCATACGGAAAAAATCAAGTGGGTTCACATTTTTTATCGACTTGGTCTTTTAGTGGATAGAGATGAAGACGTTCTTCAAAGATCGACTGAATCGAAGCAATCAGACCATTCTCTGGCTCATTCGTAAATAAATGCACCTCAGTTGGGACCATGCTTACAAGAGGACTAATTAACATGTCCTGCACATCCATACCCTCTTCAAAAATTAAATCTTCCTCAAGATAAAAAAGAATTTCATCACGTGTAAGCTCTCGGAACCTGTCATCATACAACGTAAATACTTGATCATGAACAATATATACTCGACTTACCTTAGCAGGAGTGTTCCTGAGATGCTGGCGATAGTTTTCAAGCATATGCTGATAATCCTGTTCTAACATATATTCATCAATGGCCATCTCTACACAATCTATAAGTAGTTCTCCATACTCTCTAAGACGAAACGTTAAAAATGGTTCATAATAAAAAGACGTTTCCTGTTCAAGGTTTGTCGCAAATGCCTGGTAGATAAATTCTTTCCGATTAAAAAATAATTCAATATCCGGTAAGTCGTCTATGTCGCCATCAAGGATGCGTTTTGCAATGGAAAGGATTTGATACTGTTCTTCATGATCAGTGAAATAAAACATCGTTTCAATAATCGATAGCAGCCACTCTTCTTCCTTACTGTTAATCACAAAGTCTGTTAACAAAGAAGCTAAAAGCGGGTGAAACGAATCATAGAAGCTCACATGACGATCTTCATAGTGAACAAACAGCGTCCCTGCATCATGAACTTGTATGTCCGCACCAAGGCCATAGGGCTGATATTTATGAACATAGTGCGTTAATTCTTGATAGAGTTTATGACAATCTAGCTTTTCTTCAAAATGAATGGCGATCAACCGATATTCCCCCTAACCTTATCAAACTCTTTTCAACGTGTCCTTATGCCAATCTTGGGCTCTATTTCATCCTATGTATAAATAAGTGGAACATGACCGAATCAGATGGCTTTTTCGTCCGACATATTCCTCCAAACAAAAAAAGCTTCCTGCCATTAAGACAAGAAGCGTTTTAGTCATTTAGTTTTGCATGATAAAGTCTTTTTCAGCGGATTCTTCCTCGTCAAACACACGAACAATATCATAAGCGGTTGTACGTTGTGCAGGAATTTTACCGGCTTCACGAATTAAACGAAGAGTTAAATTCGTATTTACTTTGTGAGTTGTATTGGCAGCTGATACCACGTTCTCTTCCATCATGGTTGAACCAAAATCGTTACACCCAAAATGAAGTGATTGCTTGCCGACTTCTGGACCCATGGTTACCCATGAAGACTGGAAGTTAGGAATGTTATCTAAGAAGATGCGAGAAATTGCTACATTCTTCAGATAGTCTTCTTTTGTCAATTTCTTCAATCGACGTAAACCGGTATTCTCAGGCTGAAGCAACCAAGAAATAAAGGCTGTGAAGCATTCCGTTTCATCTTGAGCATCTCTCACGCGTTGCAGATGCAAGGCACGCTCTTCAAACGATTCTCCGAAACCAATAACCATAGTAGCCGATCCAAACATACCAACCTTCTTGCTTGCCTTCATCGCATCCATCCACTGTTCCCAAGTAACCTTTAAGCGACTAACACGCAGTCTCGTTTCTTCAGTAAGAATTTCAGCTCCACCACCTGGCATACTATCAAGCCCAGCCGCATGAAGCTCACGAAGAACTTCCTCAACTGACAAGTCAGATACCTCAGCAATTTTCCAGATTTCAGCAGGAGAGAAAGAATGCATCCAAATATCAGGAAAACGTTCTTTAATTCCTTTTAACAGATTCGTATAATAATCAAGCTTTAAGTTAGGATTGGTTCCACCCTGCATTAGAATTTCTGTTCCACCTACATCAAGAGTTTCTTGAATTTTAGAGAAGATCACTTCATCATCAAGAACATACCCTTCTTTTGAATTAGGCGGACGATAAAATGCACAAAAACTGCAATATGTATCACAGAAATTCGTATAGTTTACATTTCGTCCGATGACAAATGTTGTAACGGGCTCAGGGTGCCATTTTTTCATAATCGTATCAGCGGCTTTCCCTAGCTTTTCAAGGTCATCACTCTCATATAATTTTACAGCGTCCTCCATGGAAATACGTTCTCCATTGACGGCGCGTTCAAGTATTTCATCAACGCTCATGTTGTAACCCCCATCACCTTTTAAAGGATAATTTCATCGTATCATAGATAAATAGAAACTTCCAATTGACGAACTTACATAAAAACGGAGAAGCAACGTTAGCTTCTCCGATTCTCCCCTTTAATCATAATAGGCTCTGTATAGTGCTTGATGCGCTCCATAATACGCATAGCTTTGAGCTCTTCTGTACCACCTTTGTCTGAATACGCAAGATGGCGTTCCAACTCATCATAATCATAGTTCGAAGTAAAAAGAGTAGGGAGCTTTTCAAGCATCCGGTGCTGCAAAATAGCACCTAGTACATCATCTCTCGTCCAGCTTGAAGTCGTTTCTGCTCCAATATCATCTAATATTAATACTTGTGCTTTTTTAACAGCTTCAAGCTTTTCTTGAAACGAACCATCAGAGATCGATTGGCGCATCTCTCGAAAGAAATCAGGGGCGAAAATAATAAATGTTTCGATACCACGGTCTTTTAATTCATTCGCAACCGCACCCATCAAGTAGGTTTTCCCAACGCCAAATTTGCCGTATAAGTATAATCCATTCCCATCTTCTCCAGGTTTTGCATTCATCGCAAATTGAAGAGCTGCGCGGCTTGCTTCCATTCGATCCGTTCCGTGCTCTAATTGCTCAAAGCTAGCCGAAAGAATTTCTTTTGGAATATAAAGAGATTGAATCAGTGTTTGTTCCTGCTTTTGCTTTTCAGCCTGAACCTTTAGGCTACAGGCATGATACCTAAGCTCCAGATGCTTACGATCTACATAAAGCTCAGGCTGATACCCTTGCATTAAGTTCGGACAACGTGTGAGCCCTGGACAGTTATCACAGTTCTCTCTCTCTTTTTTGTACTCATAAAGCTTATTAAGCCCCGTTTGAACCATCTCACTTGTCACATTTGGATGCTCGTCTAAAAATTGAATAATGTATGGACTTTTGAGCAAAGCATCCTTCGCACGATCCAATCGTTTTTGAAGCTCATCATTTCCGTCCCATTTGGAAAGCGCTGTGTCTATACGTTCCACAATTATCCTCCCTTCTGTTGTTTTGATCGTCTTAATTCTTCAAGCATACTCTCAAAGCTTTGTTTTGATTGTTGCTCTGTATCATTCGACTGTTTGGTTTTTGTTTCACTTGCCGAAGCCGTTTCCGCTTTTGCTTGCTCTTGGGATTGCTTTTCTTCAAGTAGCCATTTCGGAAGCTTGTCTTTCTTGCGATTTCGTTTCCCTTGTTGCTTTTGTGTGGAATATGAATCGGTGGCTTCCGCTTTGTTTTGTTTCTCTTGCTTTGCCAGTTGCATTGCTTCATGTACAAGCTTTACTTTTTTCCTCGACCAATGACCCGCAATCTTATGGACAAGTGGTTTGGAAAGCTTCATATCATATTGATATAATACGTAGTCCAATAAAACATTGGCAACACCAGGTAACAATTGATAATCAAGAATCAACCCTTCTACAATCTTCGCATCAGCTGGTGCAACCTGGGCACCCTCAGAGCGTAGTTCAAGAAGTCTTAGTGGCGAAGTCTCTTCGTAAAAGAGAATCGTCTTCTCTTCATCTGTTGTTGGTTCCTTCTGATTCATTGTACGCTCATTCATCGGCTGTGTTCTCAGACCAAGTCCAGGTGGATTACTTCCATACTCCAAGCGGTACCAGTCCTGTGCTTTTTTTCTTAACAATTCCAAATCAACTCGTTCATCTGGTCCGACTGCTTGTGAGACAATCTTACTCATTTCAAGCGGATCCACACGATAAACAAAAGCCAGTCGAATCACCGTTTCTTCGACTTCCTTTGTGATCGCCTGTTCGGGAACCACAAAGCTTGAGAGTGCATTTTTCATGAGCTCCAGGTCAAAGTCTTCAAAAGAAAAGCCTTGTTTATCATGTCGGGAAAGAATCGTTTTATTTGTATAGTTCGTCAGTGCTTCCCCTGTTTCAGATCGTAAGTTTGAAACCATCTCAGAGTGATGTAATGATGTATACACTTCATCAAATGAATAGGTTAACTCTGTATACTCAGATGTCGGAACCGCATCTACTGAAAAGCGGTTACGTAATTCTCTAAATTGGGTTTTCCCTAATCGATTAAAAAGATACACACTAAGTACATCATTTTCAAAAAATTGTTTAGGTGTCATAGGTGGTTGTAGTTCATAAAGATACCGACTCTCTGAATCACCCTTTTGTTTATAGCTTTTAAGTAGTCCGATTCCTTCTAGCTTTTTACGTTCTTCAAAGATCTCTGCTAGTGAGAGCTCTGTCATTAACATAAGCTGCCGATGCGTTTGCTCGGAGCTTACCCATTGATCTCTTTCTAAATGTGCCCATAAGGTTGTATATAAACCGTTTGCTACCGTGCCTATTAACGGTTGATAGAGTAATACCATTACTTTTTGATCCATATCAGTTAAATAATCAGCCGTTCGAACGGTATATCTATCAACAGGAAGCAGCTCTCTCCAGTGCCAGCTCAACGTAGTGCCCCCCTTGTTTCTTCAATCGTGCTCATAGTGTAACACGTTCCCTCTTTTTCTGCGCCTCATAAATCTGGCAAAGCAGGAAATTAGACTAATGGAATATTCAAGTTAAATAGAGTGTAAAACACGAACGGCAAATGATTCAGTCTACGAATCATTTGCCTTCTTTAAACCATGTTTAGTTGTCCGTCTATAAGTCAGTGAAAATAGTAAATGTCTTACTCCTTGTTCATTAAATCCGTTAATTCTTTAATGAACACATTAATATCTTTAAATTGGCGATAGACGGAAGCAAAGCGTACGTACGCCACATCATCAATGTCGGCCAGTCTTTCCATTACTAATTCTCCAACGTCTTGACTCAGCATTTCGTTCTTCCCAGATCCTCTTAAATCTCTTTCCACATTGTTTACAACGTTCTCTAATGTTTCAAGGGGAACCGGTCGTTTTTCACATGCACGAATAAGTCCTCTTAAAATTTTGTCTCGACTGAACTCTTGGCGCGTCCCGTCCTTTTTTACAACAATTAATGGAACCTCTTCAACCGTTTCAAAGGTTGTAAATCGGTTTCCACACGATTCACATTCTCTTCGTCTCCGGATTGAACGAGCTTCATCACTTGGCCTAGAATCCAGTACCCTTGTACCATTAAAATGGCATGTGGGACATCGCATGTAATCATCTCCAACCTTACACAAGTCAAGTCTTCTTTCTACCATTTATTTTATAAAAAAAGACGGGCGCTGACAAGCGGTTATAATAGTTGCTCCCCTAAGCCAGACCCGATATATATAAGTTGTTTATCCAATTTCGTATACATTGACTCAAGCATGCGTTTGCTTTTTCCAAAATCCGATGGCAAGACCGTATTATATGAGCATGAAAAATCCACCGCTGTTTTAAATGGTCTTACCGTAATCACAGACGCTACAAGCAAGAACTTCTGCCCGGATGACTGCTCAATAATGATTTCTCCACGTTCTCGTTCCGTTCGTTTTAAATTGTAGCCAGACTCTTTTACAACGGCTTCGATTGCTTCAATAACCTTATCTTTGTTTCCTTTGTAATATCTAGTCTGAAGCGATTCATTGCTGTGTTTTTCCCCAGTCTCAGCGTGACTTCTCGTTAAAAAATGCCAGGTCTCTTTTAATCCCATATGAACCCCTCTTTCTCTACAAAAATCAGTAAGCGTTATCATTAGTATAAACTAAAAAAGCGAATCTGCCAAAAGGCAAATTCACTTTCCTACATACGTTGTAATTAATTAGATTCAACAGCCACTTTTTTAGGCTGAACTGGTCCCATACCTCGAGGCACTTCAATGACTTCGCTAGATGTTGAATGAAGTTCCTGAGCTATATAATTGGAAGCCAGGTGCGGATCTAAATCTCCACAGGTATATACATCTATACTCGCATAGCCGTGCTCAGGAAAACTGTGAATTGTTAAGTGAGATTCTGAAATAATAACTACTCCACTCACTCCATGAGGGGCAAACTTATGAAAAGCTACCTCTCTTACTTCAGCTCCTGCTTTTAACGCGGCATCAACAAAAACCTGTTCAATAAAGTCCATATTATTCAACTTTTCTACATTACAACCCCATAGTTCTGCAATAACATGCCGACCCATTGTGTCCATAAGTTGAATCCCCCTTTACAGTATTAATCATGCCTTTCCAAGCATGCAGTACCACCTATACACACGGGGGAAAGTTAGTCCGATGAGGTCCTAACCCTTTCTGTGTAGAGATCATACCTTGTTTGCCGCTCACGGCTCACGACAACAAGTATACTGTTTTTCAGATACCAATGCAATAGACTCAAATAAGAAACTTGTCATTAATTGCGAGTACACTCGTTTATACGGTTATTTCTTTTTTTAGGCGAGAAGCAACGTAATTCATCAAATCAACCACTCGACATGAGTATCCCCATTCATTGTCATACCAAGCAAGAACCTTTAATTGACGACTGCCTTGAACACTAGTAGATAACCCGTCAATGACAGACGACTGTTCTTCCCCATTAAAATCAATGGAAACAAGCGGCTCATCTGTAATCCCAAGTATCCCGGAAAGCTCGGAGCTTGCCGCTTTCCTAAATGCCGTGTTCACCATCTCTGCTGTCACATCTGACTTCAATTGAACAACTAGATCTACGAGCGACACATTTGGTGTTGGAACTCGTAATGCCATCCCGTGAAGCTTCCCCTCAAGCTGAGGCAGCACCTTAGATATCGCTTTTGCTGCTCCAGTGGAGGTAGGTATGATGGATTGGCCACAGGATCTGGCTCTACGCAAATCTTTATGAGGGTTATCAATATTTTTCTGGTCATTTGTGTAAGAATGTACGGTTGTCATCATTCCGCTCTCAATTCCAAATGTTTGATCAAGAACTTTTGCAACCGGTGCCAAACAATTTGTTGTGCAAGAAGCATTTGAAATAATATGGTGATGCTCAGCCTGATATTCGTGTTCGTTCACACCCATGACAATCGTGATATCTTCATCCTTTGCAGGTGCTGTAATTAGTACTTTTTTTGCTCCTGCTTGTAAGTGGTAACCTGCTGTCTCTTTTGTTTTAAATTTCCCTGTTGCTTCAATGACAATATCAATCTCTAGCTCCTGCCACGGAAGATTTATTGGATCTCTTGACTGTAATAGCCTAATTTCATGACCATCTACATATAACTGACCATCCTGAACATCCACTGACAGAGGAAATATTCCATGTACACTATCATATTTGATCAGATGTGCAAGCGTCTCAGCCGGATACGTTGCATTAATAGCTACCACACGAACCTTGTGATCAAGCATAGCCTTACGAAAGACCATTCGTCCAATACGTCCAAACCCGTTGATCGCTACTTTTGTTTTCATCATGATCCCACCCTTTATAATGTTATACTTTATGATCGATTATGTTATATAGTATAACACATTAACGTTAAATGCGAATGATTTTCTTAAATATAATAAAAAAACCTACTAAAAATCAGCGATACTGATCTTTAGTAGGTCATAATTATAAATTCCATAACTTTACTATACGATGCACTTCATCTTTCGTGTCTTCCTTGGTGCCATGATTATGAATGACTCCATCTGCCCGTTCTACTTTCTCATCAATCGGCATTTGAGCATTGATCCGTGATCGGGCTTGTTCCATTCCCGCTTGATCACGGGACATTAATCGTTCAAGCTGAAGCCCTGGTTCAACATAAACTAATAGAACTTTATCCACCAGATGAAATAACTCACTTTCATATAAAAGGGGAATATCCATGACGACATGCTCATGCCCTTGCCTCAGATAAGCCTCCGCTTTCGACACTAACTCAGATCTCACCACAGGATGAACAATGGCATTTAGCTTCAAACGCATGCTCTCATTTGAAAAGATCCGTTCACCAAGCATTGCACGGTTAATGGAGCCATCTTCATTTAGAATGTCACGTCCAAATGTCTGGACTACCTGATGATAAGCTGCACCGTCGATCTCCATTACTTCTCTTGCAATCACATCGGCGTCTACGACAGGAATCCCTTCCTGACGTATCATCGCTGCAACAGTTGATTTTCCCGTCGCAATGCCGCCGGTTAGTCCAATAATCATTAGTTCCTCCTTACATCTTCCAAATCCCTATAATAATGAGTAGAACTCCAGGAATAAAAGCGAGTCGATTGATCCAAGATATACTCGCAAAACGAAATCCACTTTTCATGCCGAGCATGAGAAAGAAGCCACTCATAAATGCAACGCAGACTGCAAGAAGCCAAGGTGCGTACCCTAGTAACGCCGCTCCAACACCTGCTCCAAATGCATCAAGCGATAAAGCTGCCCCTAGTAAGAGTGCTTCCCTTCCTGTAATAGCACCTGATTGATCCATATCTGCTTTTAAAGGCTCTCTTAACACATGAATCACAAATCCAAAGATTCGCAGTTGAAAACTAAATGGATGTTCTTTTTTCTTCCGCACCGGCTTTGGTTTCTTTTTAGCTGGAGCATACACCTGCCATAGCGTGAACAATCCGATTGCGATAAGTAAAATAGCCCCAATTGCTTCCGCTACATCCTGTGACAGATAAAGAACAATTGTTTTTCCGAGTGCCATTGCGATCAGAATGGATGCCCCCGAACAACACGCAATAAATAGCAGAGACACAAAGGGAATTTTCATTTTACGAAGTCCGTATGTCAACCCTACCCCGTAGCTATCAAGACTTAGGGCGAATGCAAGCACAACTAATGCAACAAAACCAGACATGAATAGAAGCTCCTTTCTTTAGGCGATCATGTTTTAGCATATGAAAGGAGCTTATTCAATGTACCTTTAGTTCACTTGACATGTTGGACAATAATGAGTACCCCGTCCTCCAACAACAATTCGAATAATGGTGTCATCACAGTGTTTGCACGGTTCATTTTTACGACCGTAAACTTCAAGCGTTTGTTGAAACATGCCCATTTCTCCCTGGCCATTTACATAGGACTTTATGGAGCTGCCCCCAAGCTTAACGGCTTCTGATAATGTTTCAACAATACTATGGTGGAGCCGCTTAAATTCTTCATCCGTCAAGGTGTGGGCAAGCCGTTCAGGATGAATACGGGCTCTGAACAACGCTTCGTCTACGTAGATATTTCCAAGACCAACGACCGTTTTTTGATCTAAGAGAAACGGTTTTATCTTACGTGTTGTCTTCCGACTTGCGTTCGTGAGCAATTCAATTGTAAATGCATCATCGAATGGCTCTACTCCAAGCTGAATTAAAGGCATTGTTTCTTCTTCTTTTCCCTTTTCAAAAAGGTGCATCGTTCCAAACTTACGAACATCCTGATATCTCAGCTCTGTCCCGTCAGAGAAGCCAAATGTCACATGGGTATGAGGAACTGGCTCGTCCTCTTCTTTATACACTCCATACCTTCCTTCCATACGAAGGTGAGAGACCATCACTAGATCGTCGAGATCAAAAAGCAAGAACTTCCCTCTTCTTCTCATGGAATGGATCGTTTGTCCCTTTATTTCAGTTGTAAACTCCGCCGGATCGGCAGGTCGTTTAATAATGTTTGGCCACGCAATCTCAACCGACTGAATGGTCTTTCCTACAACCAATTCTTCGAGTGTTCGTTTGACTGTTTCTACTTCAGGTAATTCCGGCATGTATCATACGCATCCTTTACTTTATTCACTCTATTTTGCTTCGTACCACGTATCGCCAACCGAAACATCCGCCTTAAGAGGTACATTTAATTCCAAAGCGGCTTCCATCACCTCTGGTACGATTTTTTTCATTTGTTCGAGCTCTTCCTCTGGCACTTCAAAAATCAATTCATCATGCACTTGCAACAGCATCCGACTTTTTAATTGTTCGGATTCAAGACGTTCGGCCATGTCGATCATTGCTTTCTTAATAATGTCTGCAGCTGTACCTTGAATCGGTGTGTTCATTGCCGTTCGTTCAGCAAAGCTTCGTAAGTTAAAGTTGCGGCTTACGAGCTCAGGTAAATAACGTCTCCGTTGCATTAACGTTGAGACATACCCTTTTTCACGAGCATCTTCAACGACATTTGACATATACGCCTTCACATTAGGATAACTCTCCAAGTAACGTTCAATAAATTCAGCCGCTTCCTTACGGGTGATGTTTAAGCTTTGAGATAATCCATAATCACTAATACCATACACAATTCCAAAGTTTACAGCCTTAGAGCTTCTCCGCATATCTGATGTAACCTCAGACTCACCTACATGAAAGACGTCCATTGCTGTTTTTGTATGGATGTCCATATCATTTCTGAACGCCTCCATTAAGCCCTGATCTTCTGAAATGTGAGCAAGAACCCGCAGCTCAATTTGAGAATAATCCGCAGCTAGGATCGACCAGCCAGGTTCAGACGGAATAAAGGCTTTACGAATTGTCCGTCCCTCTTCTAATCGAATCGGAATGTTTTGCAGGTTTGGGTCCGTCGAGCTTAGTCGTCCAGTTTGTGTGAGTGCTTGATTGTAACGAGTGTGAATACGTCCCGTACTTTCATCAACAACCTTAAGTAGCCCTTCAATGTAGGTTGAATAAAGCTTACCTAACTGACGATACAGTAGAATATGCTCAATGATTTTATGTTCACCGGCAAGCTTCTCTAGAACGTCTGCAGATGTGGAATACCCCGTTTTTGTTTTCTTGACTGGCGGTAAACCTAATGTCTCAAACAGCACTTCACCAAGCTGCTTAGGTGAATTAATATTAAAGCTTGTCCCCGCTAAATCATGGATCGTTTCCTCAAGTGTTTTTAACCGTTCTGATAAATCTTCACCCATTTGTTTAAGCTGAGATGAATCAACCTTGATTCCCGTTGTTTCCATTCGTCCAAGCACAACAGACAAAGGCATTTCCAGATCAAAAAAGAGTTCAGATTGATTGTTCTCTTCAAGCTCTTTCTCTAAGTCCTCTTTTAAATTGAAGATAGCCGAAGCTTTACGTCCTAAATGATCTTTTAAGGCATCTTCTTCAGGAACACGTTGTTTAGCTCCCTTTCCATATACCGTCTCATCATCGTGAACAATCGATAAGCCTTTACGCTGAGCAATATCACTCATGCCATGAGAGGAAACAGATGGATCAAGTAAATAAGAAGCAATTAACAAATCAAACTCAACACCATCAAGTTCGATATCCTGCCACCCGAGTGCGACCACTGTTCGTTTTGCATCAAATACCCATTTTTTCTTCGCTTCATCCTTAGCCCATTCAACAAACAGCTCTGAATCGATCGCTACTGTCGTCGGGATAAAAAAGGTTCCATTTTCATTTGTAACAGCAAAGCCTTCAATTGGTGCGTGATGATAATGATCACCAAGAACCTCTGCCACTAGAGCTGCCGGACTAGCGAGGTGCTCTTCCGTTACTTCTTGCACAAGTTTAATGTCCATTTCACTTAGTTCTTCTGAAGGTGTCTCCCCGTTTTCATTTGGAAGTCGATTCAAAAGGGAAGAGAAGTCCAGATCCTTAAAGAAGGCCGACACTTCTGCTACCTCGTAGTCACCAAAGGCTAGGTCGTCAATTCCTAGATCAACTGGTACTTCTGTATAAATCGTAGCAAGTTTTTTACTCATTAAGGCTTGCTCACGGTGCTCAACAAGACGTTCTTTCATTTTCTTACCTGAAACCTGGTCAACAGAATCAAGAACCGTCTCAACAGAACCAAATTCTTTTAATAGCTTCAGTGCTGTTTTCTCACCGATTCCTGGGACACCAGGAATATTATCCGAGGAATCACCCATTAATCCTTTTAGATCAATAATCTGCTTAGCAGAAATCCCATATTTTTCATCTATGGCCTGAGGATCATATCGATCCATATTGGTGATCCCTTTTTTCGTTAAATGTACTTCAACTTTATCTGTAACAAGCTGAAGTAAATCCTTATCTCCAGAGATCACTTTCACATTCCAGCCTTCTTGCTCGGCTCGACTGGCAAGCGTTCCAATAATATCATCCGCTTCATAATCAGTCGCTTCATGACGTTTAATGCCATACGTATCAAGAAGCTGACGAATAAATGGAAGCTGTTCTGACAGCTCTGGTGGTGTTTTTTGTCTTGTTCCTTTATATTCTGAAAAGGTCTTATGACGGAACGTTGATTTTCCAGCATCAAAAGCTACCAACATATGCGTTGGCTTTTCGTCCTCGAGTATCTTTAAAAGCATCGTTGTGAAACCGTACACCGCATTTGTATATATTCCTTTATCATTCGACAAAAGCGGTAACGCAAAAAAAGCTCGGTACGCAATACTATTTCCATCAATTAAGATTAGTTTCTTCATATGGGTCCGCCTCATTTCTCTGGTTATCCTTCTAACAATTGTACCATAGGCAAACTTAAATAGAAAAAGTCGAGAAATGAAGACACAAAAAGAGGACGAAAGCATAAGGGGGAGCTTTCGTCCTTCAAGGGGGTGAACAATATCATCCAGCCAGGGTTAGTGGGACTGGAATTATCATTCGTGGTAGACCGTTCACTTATTGAGTATAAGGATAAGCTGTTAAACGGTCATAAAGGCATTGTAAATGTTTTGTAAAGATTAAAAGATTTCTTCTTGTTGCTCTTTTGGAAAAACAAGTGTAAAAACAGTGCCTTCCCCTTGCTTACTTTTTACTTGTATACTTGCATGATGCGCCTCCGCTAAGTGTTTCACAATCGCTAGACCTAGACCGGTTCCACCGGAATTACGGCTTCGCGCTCGGTCCACACGGTAAAAGCGCTCAAATACTCGAGGAATCTCTGTTTCTTCCATACCAATCCCTGTATCCGACACCTTTAGTTCAACAGACCCCTGTTTCCCCTTCACACTCACTTTCACTTCGCCGTTCGCAGGAGTGTACATGATTGCATTGTTTATAATGTTAATCAGAATTTGCTTCATACGTTCGGGGTCCCCATGCATCGTTGAATCCCCTGTGGTTTCTAGCGATAAGTTAATTTCTTTCGCTACAGCCTTTTCAGATAGCATGGTCACAACCTCTTCAGCGATTTGCTCGAGTGTCATGTTTGTCCAGTGAACCTGAAAATTAGAGCGTTCCACTTTAGACAGCTCGAGTAAATCGTGAATTAAGCTCTGTAACCTCTCACTTTCTTTTAAAATGATCTTCAAGAATTTCTCTCGTAACTCTTCTTGATCCATGGCTCCATCTAGCAATGTCTCAGAGAACCCTTTAATCGACGTAATCGGGGTTTTCAGCTCATGCGACACATTCGCTACAAAGTCTTTACGAATTTGTTCAAGCTTCTTCTGTTCAGTAATATCATGTAAGACAAGTGTCATTCCTCTCATCTTACCCGATGCATCTAATACCGGCGCTCCATATACATCATACACTTTCGCCATATATGGTTCGCCAAGTGTCAGCTGATCTCTCTGTTTTGTCTCTGTAATAAATACCGATTGAATGAATTGAACCAACCCGGACTCGTCCATCACGTCATGATACAGTCGATTTAACCATGCTTGATCTTCAACCTGGAAAATCATCCGACTTGCTTTATTCATAACAGAAATGTCACCACGAACATTAATGAGAAGTAACCCGCTTCCCATGTTCTCGATGAGTGTTTCCATTCGTTCTTGTTGTGCTTGATGACGTTTTGAAATGTAATCTAAATTATAAGCTAACATATTAAGCGACCTGCTTAGCTGACCGATTTCTGCATGCTGATTTTCGAAGGTGCGTGCAGAATAGTCCCCTTTAGCTAATCGTTTCGCCACCTTAACTGATTCATCAATCGGCTTCATCATCTCTTTTGTCACTCTAAAAGCTAAGAAAGAAATAAGTGAAACCGCAATAAAAAAGCTCGCTCCAATAATCAACCAAATTGTTCGATCAACAGAGTTTAAATCCTCCATTGGTAACCCTAATCGAAAATACCCTACCTTGGCATTTGAGTCGTCGTATATTGGTACAGCATAATAAAGAAGCTCTTGATCTAATGTTTGGCTATAACGTATTTCAAACCCATCTTCATCTAAATCTGCCTCCCGAATTTCAGGTCGATCCAGATGGTTATCTAAAGGCTGTCCCGTTTCCGCTGATTCACCTAATACCTGTCCTTCTAGATCGATAATGGTTACACGGGCAAGAACGCGCTCGCTTATAATTTCTGCTAACTGATCCAAATTAGAGTCTAACGTTTGATCCCCTCTAAGTTCTTGAACCATGTATGAGCCTAATTGTGCCTCACTCTCTAGCCTTTCGGTGATTGTTTTTAAATAAAAGTCCTTATACCATTGTCCTATCGTCAGTCCAAGCCCAGACATGACAATGAGTGTAATTAACGTAACGGTAGAAATTAAACGAAAACGCAGCTTATGCATCTAGCAACGGTTCTTCCATTTTGTACCCTAGACCACGGATGGTTTTAATATAAACGGGTTTCTTTGTATTTGGTTCGATTTTCTCTCGTAAGTGGCTGATGTGGACATCTACAATTCGAGTATCCCCTACAAATTCATAATCCCATACCGCATTTAGCAACTGATCTCGTGTGAGTACTCGACCTTTATGATTCGCAAGATATAATAGCAGTTCAAATTCTTTTGGTGTCAGTGATAATGCCTGTCCTCTGCAGTTCACTTCATAATTTTCCGGAAAGATGTCAACCTCTCCAATTCGAATCATTTCAGAAACGTCTTCAGTAGACTGCGGCTGCTGATTCGCTTGTGCCGCTCTTCGCAAAATCGCACGTATTCTTGCCACTACCTCTCTCGGACTAAACGGCTTTGTCATATAATCATCCGCACCCAGTTCAAGGCCTAATACCTTATCAAATTCATCGTCCTTTGCCGTTAGCATAAGGATAGGTGTTTGCACTTTGCTGATGCGGAGTTGTTTACACACATCGATTCCATCCATTTCGGGTAGCATTAAATCGAGCACGATTAGATCAAATGGCTGTTGTTTTGCTAATTCGAGCCCTTCTGCACCGTCTTTCGCTGTTTCAACTTCATACCCTGCCTGTTCAAGATTAAATTGGAGTAACGTTACAATTGATTCCTCGTCGTCTACTACTAAAAGTCGTTTTCCCATAAAGGATACCCTACACTCCTTACATTTTAATTGAACAGTCTTTTCTCTCTATTTACATGTAGTATAACAAATTTTATCCAAACTTTTGCGATAATCTTTACATAAGTTAATAAATGCTTCGATGAGCTTACTAGAATCTTAGAGACTCGGTCTCATTAAAATCGAAGTTTGGAGCACCATATCCGCTACCGGAATGGCTGGCACGCTTTCCTAGGGAAGGCGCTGAACTAAATTGGCTACGCCAATTCATTTCACCTCTGCCTTTTCGTCCCTTAGGAGTCGGCCGGCCATTCCGTCCACTCGGTTTGTTTCTTGCACAATCAGGTTTAAGCAACGAACTAGTTTAGCGTTCTTTATGCCGCTACCAGAATAGCCGGCACGCTTTCCTAGGGAAGGCGCTGAACTAAATTGGCTGTCGCCAATTCATTTCACCTCTGCCTTTTCGTCCCTTAGGAGTCGGCCGGCTATTCTGTTCGCTGTTTTGTTTCTTTGAATACAATTAAGACACACTTTATCAAGTTGTAAGAATCGAGATATTTGCCAAATCATTTAGTCCATTGTGAAAACAATATTAATATTTATCTATAGGGTGCTCTTGTTTAGGTCTCCGTTTCTAATGGCATTTGATACACCCCAGTAGATAAAGCGAAATATAGCGGTGTTTAGGCATAAAATCCAAAAGTATTCAAAAGCACTGTAATTCGGAACACTGATTAAAATGGAGTTTATAAATACTAAGCTTAGAGAAAAATACTCTATCACAGTGTCTTTAAACCCAATGTTCTTATACAATACTTTTGTTTTCGTAAAGTTAAAAACGTCTTTCAATTCTTTTGTACGATACCCTTTAATAGCTCCGAGACTGATAACATAAATTCCTAAAGCAGGTCCATAATCAATACTTACTATCCAGGTCAATGCGCAATACAATAAAGTAAATAGAATGAGAACTATTATCTATCTCTCCTCGTAATATTAGTCGGTCGAGCACGTAACGTTAATCATGCTTACCAGAAATCATTCATTACATTTAGATAACCTTCTACATATATGTACTACAAATTCGATAATTAGAATCGTAATCCTGTATCATTTTTTAGGTATTTATTTTTTATTGTCTATAACAATGATCTTATAAATTATTATCACTAATTAGCGGACGGAATGGTCGGCCGACTCTAAGGGATGTAAGGGCAGGGTTGAAATAAACTGGTGTATGCCAGGTTAGTTCAACGCCCTCCCTAGGAAAGCGTGCCGACCATTCAGGGAGCGGCATTAAAAGCACCAAATTAAAATCACAAATGTTATTCTAAACCTTAAGTATTAAGATCAGCGCTTTCAGTTGCTAGCTTTTTTCTCTTTTGATAAGAATGGTTCACTCACATACACCACCAACTAGCGGACGGAATGGTCGGCCGACTCCTAAGGGATCTAAGGGCAGGGTTGAAATGAACTGGCGCATGCCAGGTTAGTTCAACGCCCTCCCTAGGAAAGCGTGCCGGCCATTCAGGGAGCGGCAGCGGTATATAGTCTCTCATTCCGATTCTAGTGTTCTAACGATATGCATTTGCAAAAAAACAAGCCACACAAAAGCGTGGCTTGTTTCTTTTTATCCAGATTATTCGTTTGGCAGAGCTTCCATTACATTACGTACGGAATCTGCTGAGCGATCTAATTGGTTTTTCTCTTCTTCTGTTAGGTCTAGCTCGATGATCTTCTCAATTCCGTCTCCACCGAGAATCGTTGGAACTCCTAGGTATAGATCGTCGTAACCGTACTCTCCTTCAAGATAAGCAATCGTTGGTAACACACGCTTCTTATCTTTTAGGATTGCTTCAACCATTTGAGTCAGAGAAGCAGCCGGAGCGTAGTATGCACTACCATTCCCAAGTAATCCGACAATCTCTCCGCCACCTTTACGAGTACGCTCAACGATTTCGCTGATACGTTCCTCAGAAAGTAGGCTTTGAAGGGGAACGCCACCTGCTGCCGAATAACGAATTAACGGCACCATGTCGTCTCCATGACCACCAAGCACAAATCCAGTAATGTCTTCTACAGAGATGTTTAATTCCTCTGCAATAAATGTACGGAAGCGTGCTGTGTCAAGCACACCGGATTGACCGATAACACGGTTTTTTGGGAACCCAGATTCCTTATAAACCGTATATGTCATCGCATCAGCCGGATTCGTAAGCACGATGATATAGCAATTAGGTGAGTGTTTCACAACTTCTTTTGTCACAGATTTCATGATACCGGCATTTGTGCTAACAAGATCATCACGACTCATGCCCGGCTTACGAGCGATGCCGGCTGTAATGACAACCACATCGGAGTCTTTAGTATCTTCATAGCTTGATGTACCGGTAATCTTTGCATCTGTCCCTTGAACTGGCGTTGATTCAAACATATCTAACGCTTTCCCTTTAGTTGGTCCTTCCATGTTTGGAATATCAACAAGAACCACATCTCCCAGCTCTTTTTGAGCAACCATCAAGGCGGTTGTAGCTCCTGTGAAGCCACCTCCAACTACTGAGATCTTTCTGCGTTTAATAGCCATTTGCTGTTCACTCCTTTAATCAATATCATCTGACTCTCTACAAACTTATGAGAGGTTTTTGATTAGTTCATCTGCAAAGCCTGAGCATGAAACCTCAGTTGCACCATCCATCAGTCTAGCGAAGTCATACGTTACAACTTTACTAGCGATGGTTTTGTCCATAGAGTTCATGATAAGATCAGCAGCTTCGTTCCAGTTTAGGTGGCGAAGTAAAAGCTCACCTGATAATAGAACAGAAGATGGATTCACTTTATCAAGCCCAGCATATTTAGGAGCTGTACCGTGAGTTGCTTCAAAGATAGCATGTCCAGTGTCATAGTTGATGTTAGCTCCTGGAGCGATACCAATTCCACCAACTTGTGCAGCTAGTGCATCAGAGATATAGTCTCCGTTTAAGTTCATTGTTGCTACAACATCAAATTCTTTTGGACGAGTAAGGATTTGTTGTAAGAAGATATCAGCAATTGAGTCTTTTACAACAATCTTACCTGCAGCTTCAGCTTCAGATTGTGCTTTATCTGCAGCTTCTCTTCCTTCTGCTTCTACGATCTTGTCATATTGAGCCCATGTAAATACTTTATCACCGTACTCACGTTCAGCAAGCTCGTAACCCCACGTTTTAAACGCGCCTTCAGTGAACTTCATAATGTTTCCTTTATGAACAAGCGTTACACTCTTACGTCCTTCAGTTAGAGCATAATCAATAGCTGCACGAACTAAGCGCTCCGTTCCTTCTTTAGAAACAGGCTTGATTCCGATTCCTGATGTTTCAGGGAAACGAATTTTCTTTGCGCCCATTTCGTTTTTCAAGAATTCGATCAGCTTTTTCACTTCATCTGATCCTTCTTGATACTCAATTCCAGCGTAGATATCTTCAGAGTTTTCACGGAAAATGACCATGTCTACTTCTTCTGGACGTTTAACTGGAGAAGGTACCCCGTCAAAATAACGAACTGGACGTAAGCAAGTATAAAGATCAAGCTCTTGTCTAAGTGCTACGTTTAAAGAACGAATTCCGCCACCAACTGGAGTCGTTAGAGGTCCTTTAATTGCAATTAGATATTCACGAACGGCATCAAGCGTTTCTTCTGGTAGCCAGCTACCTG
Source organism: Alkalihalobacillus sp. FSL W8-0930 (assembly GCA_037965595.1). Lineage (NCBI taxonomy): Bacteria > Bacillati > Bacillota > Bacilli > Caryophanales > Bacillaceae > Alkalihalobacillus > Alkalihalobacillus sp. FSL W8-0930. The sequence goes on from CP150183.1 coordinate 2,710,292, forward strand.
TTTCGTTAAACGCTTTTTCACCTGCTAAAATTTCTTTCCATACAATTTTCTTTTCGCCGTTATATGCTTTTTCAACTGCAGCGTCTAATACACGAGAAGCTGCTGCCCAGATATCGGGACCAATTCCATCTCCTTCGATATAAGGGATAATCGGCTCATTAGGTACATCCAACACACCATTGTTTACTTTAATAATCTCTCCACTAGACATAATATAGACCTCCTGAAAAGTTTTGACCGATGCATTGATCGGACATACTGAAAATTATATGTACTAGGAGGGGTTCCCCTCCTGTAACACCTTGATTAACGTTGCTCTAAAGGAACAAATTCTTGCTTACCAGGTCCAACATATTCAGCTCTTGGACGAATTAAACGGTTATTTGCATATTGTTCAAGAATATGAGCTGTCCATCCTGATGTGCGACTAATCGCAAAAATTGGAGTAAACAAATCATGATCGATTCCTAAACTATGATAAACACTCGCAGAATAAAAGTCTACATTTGGAAGAAGACCTTTTTCATTGGTTACGAGTTCCTCGATACGTACAGACATATCATACCACTTTGTTTCTCCAGTTGTGTCTGTTAATTGCTTAGACATATCGCGCAGGAACTTCGCGCGCGGGTCACCGTTTTTATAAACACGATGTCCAAATCCCATGATCTTTTCTTTGTTATCAAATGCATTCTTAATATATGACTCTACTTGATTAACATCGCCAATCTCTGAAAGCATTTTCATAACTGCTTCATTTGCTCCTCCATGAAGAGGGCCTTTAAGAGCACCGATTGCTGCAGTCACACCAGAATAAACATCTGATAACGTCGCAACACAGACGCGAGCAGTAAAGGTTGATGCATTTAACTCATGATCAGCATGAAGTACAAGGGCTTTGTTAAACGCAGTGACTTCAAGATCATTTGGTTCCTCTCCTTTAAGCATATAAAGGAAGTTAGCAGCAAAGCTTAAATCCTTATTTGGCTTAACAGGCTCCTTACCTTGGCGAATTCTAGAAAACGCTGTCACAATCGTTGGAATTTGAGCCTGGATGCGTAACGCTTTTGCACGATTTGCTTCTTCTTCCATCTTATCAGCATCAGGGTCAAACAATCCAAGTGTTGAAATAGCTGTACGTAAAACAGCCATTGGATGAACCTGATCTAATGGTAAGGATTTTAATTGATCAATCACTTGTTCAGGCACTTCTGCATGATGAGCAAGTTCATTGGTGAAATCTTTTAGTTCATCTTGATTTGGTAATCGACCGTTCCAAAGAATATAAACAACTTCTTCGAAACTAGCATGTTCAGTCAAATCGTTAATGTCATAGCCTTGATACGTTAGAACATCATCAATAATTGAACTTACACTAGACGTTGTAGCTACAATACCTTCTAAACCTTTTGTAGTAGTCACGCAGATCTCCCCTTTTTAATCAAACTTTAATGTACTAAAAAGTAAATGCTTTCATTTCAGTTTTCAGAGATACCATTACTAATTGAAATGTGGCTCTTTCGTTCTCAATTATCTTACCTTGCCTGTCATCAATGCTCAATAAAAGCGACTTCATTTTTTATGAAGCTGACGGTTACATAGACGTTATCCGCCAAGATTCATAAAAAATGTGACCGCCTTCATTGTTAGATACGCAGCACCGGCCCCTATTAATGGACCTACTGCTACTCCGTTTAGAACAGCAACAGCAAAGATGGTTCCAATGACAAGTGCTACTGTGATATGAGGGTCATTTTGTAAGAGATCTATTCCATTTGCAGCAATAAGTGCAACGAGTACACCTGAGCCAAGCGCAATCCAAGCGTAGGATGACTTAGCAGCCTCAGCAAGATGTTTAAAACCAATGTCACCCGTTACGATGGGTGTTAATACAGCAATCGTAATAACGGTTACACCAATGTTTAAGCCTTTTTGCTGAAGAAGCGGGAATAGCTTATCTCCAAGCCCAATCCATTTCACAACGAGCAGAAATACAACAGCAATCAAGAGCGATTGATTTCTCGCCACGATTGCAATCCCCATTAGAATCAACATAAACAAGGTGGCATGAGAAATCAAAGTATTGACCCAACTTTCCTCTTAGCAATTCATAGTTATCATATCATAGTTTAATTCATTCCGCTATATCTGTCGATTGGAGCAGAATCTGCCAACCAAAGTAAGAATATTATACATTTATCGACGTGGCCTAACAATAATTTGTCCTTTTTGAAAAAGATGATACATCCACTTTACCGCTAACGCCTTAACAGCAGCTCTTGAGAAGGGAAGGAACAGTAAAAGACCAAGAAGATCTGTAAAGAATCCCGGAAGAAACAGACATAACGCACCAAGAAAGATACAAATTCCATCTAACACGGCTCCAGTTGGTGGTTGGCCACTTCTTGCCTGCATTTTCATAAGTCGTACAGCTTGTAATCCTTCTTTCCTGGCAAGTAGGATCCCAAGGATACTCGTCACAATCATTAAAGCGATCGTGGCCCAGATGCCAACCCATTGAACCATAAAATAAATCCCAGCAATCTCTATCGCGGGAACAACAACCGCTAGTGCAATAATATATTTTTTCATGCTAAAACTCCTCAAATTTAAAAATGGAGATAAAAAAACTGGAGAAGGAAATCCTTCTCCAGCATTTATTATAGTACACTCGCGTGACCTCTGTAAATGTCACCGCGTGCTCCATCAACCGTGACCTCTTCACCATCAACGAATAGTTTTAAAGCTCCTTCCACACCTACAATAACTGGTGTAGCAAGATTTAGTCCAACGACCGCCGCATGAGACGTTAAGCCGCCTTCTTCTGTAATAACCGCTGCTGCTTTTTCAAAGGCAGGGATCATATCTTTGTCTGTGCTGTAGGTAACAAGGATTGCACCTTCAACCATTTTTTCGTTTGCTTCTGCTGCTGTAGTCGCAACAACAACTTTTCCAGATGCAGAACGGCGACCGATTCCTTGTCCTTTTGCAACGACTTCACCGATAATGTGAACCTTAAGTAGGTTTGTCGTACCAGGCTCACCAACCGGAACACCTGCTGAGATAACAACAAGATCACCTTGATTGATGCGTCCAGACTTTCTAGCGCGTTCTACCGTTGATTCTAGCATTTCATCTGTTGTTCCAGCTCTTTCACCTAGAAGCGGCTCTACACCCCATACTAGATTCAACTTGCGATACTCACGTTCATTGCCAGTAACCGCTAAGATTGGAGATTTCGGACGATATTTAGAAGCAATTCGAGCTGTATAACCACTTTCAGTAGCTGTTAAGATAGCTGCTGCGTTTAGTGATTCAGCAGTGAATACCACTGATTGTCCAACTGCACTTGTAATAGATGGCTTGGCTTCTTTTGTTTTTCTTCTTAAGATCGCTTCGTAGTTTAGAGCTTTCTCTGTTCTTGTTGCAATATTGTGCATCGTCTGAACAGCTTCAACAGGATAGTCCCCAGCTGCCGTTTCACCCGATAGCATGATTGCATCCGTACCATCAAAGATCGCATTCGCCACGTCACTTGCTTCTGCACGAGTCGGACGAGGGTTACGTTGCATAGAATCAAGCATTTGAGTAGCCGTAATAACAGGCTTCGCAACAGCGTTACATTTTTTGATTAGCATTTTTTGTACAAGTGGTACCTCTTCTGCTGGAATTTCAACACCAAGGTCTCCACGAGCAACCATTAAGCCGTCAGATACTTCAAGGATTTCGTCGATATTATCGACACCCTCTTGGTTTTCAATCTTAGGGATGATCCCGATTGAATGTGCATCATTTTGCTCTAGTAATTCACGGATTTCTAGTACATCGGATGCTCTGCGTACGAAAGAGGCAGCAACAAAGTCAACATTCTGCTCAATACCAAATTTAATATCTGCAGCATCCTTATCTGTAATTCCAGGTAAGTCTACACTTACATTTGGAACGTTACAGCCTTTTTTGTTTTTAAGTACTCCGTTGTTCAGTACTTTAGTTTTGATTTCATCTTGACCAATTTCCATTACTTCAAGACCAATTAGCCCGTCATCTAATAAGATGGTAGAGCCTGGCTCTACATCATTTACAAGACCTGGATATGTAATCGAGATCTTTTCGCAGTTTCCGACTACTTCTTTCATGGAAACGATTAACTCTTGACCTGCTTTTAATTCTGCCACTCCACCTTCAAGTGTTTGAGTGCGGATTTCTGGACCTTTTGTGTCTAAAAGAATTGCAACTGTTTTACCTGTTTTCTTTGAAGCTTCACGGATGTTAAGAATGCGAGCACCGTGCTCTTCAAAATCTCCGTGAGAGAAATTTAATCTAGCCACATTCATTCCTGCTTCGATCAGCTGAACCAGCTGTTCTACTGATTCACTTGCAGGTCCTATTGTACATACGATCTTTGTTTTACGCATAAATTCCTCCTGAGTGATTAGATGTCTTACTTTTTAATACAAATTAAAAATTCCGTCACTGCTTAGATAGACAGTTCTTGAGATAACATGTACATGTCTAAATCTACTGTATGCTTTTTAGATAACGCTTCATCAATATCATGATAGACAAGCTTGTTCTGTTGAATACCTACTGTTACACCTGACTTCCCTTCAAGCAATAGATCAACAGCCTTTGCTCCTAGACGGCTAGCAAGTACACGGTCAGCTCCAGTTGGAGATCCACCACGTTGAATATGCCCAAGCACAGTTACTCGTGTCTCCATATTTGTTGCTTCTTTTAGACGTTGTCCAAATTCCATGCCGCTGCCTACACCTTCAGCTACAATGATAATACTATGTTTTTTACCGCGCTCTTGTCCACGTTTTAGACGATATGTGATTTGGTCGAAGTCATAGTCTGCTTCTGGAATCAAGATCGTTTCTGCACCGTCAGCTAGTCCAGCCCATAGAGCCAAATCTCCTGCATGACGTCCCATTACTTCAATGATGTACGTGCGCTCATGAGAAGTAGCTGTATCACGAATTTTGTCAATTGCATCAATAACCGTATTTAGGGCTGTATCAAAACCAATTGTAAAGTCGGTCCCAGGAATATCGTTGTCGATGGTTCCAGGTACACCAATTGTTGGGAAGCCATGTCCTGTAAGCTTTTGAGCCCCTTGGAATGAACCATCTCCACCAATAACAACTAAACCTTCTATTCCAAATTTCTTTAATTGTTCGATTCCTTTTTGCTGACCTTCAAGCGTTTTGAATTCTTCGCAACGTGCTGTATAAAGCATCGTTCCACCACGATGAATGATATCGCCTACAGAACCAAGTTCCATCTTCTTAATGTCTCCAGCGATTAAACCAGCATAACCGTAGTAGATCCCGTACACTTCTATGTCATGGTAGATGGCTTTTCGCACAACTGCACGAATGGCAGCATTCATACCTGGAGAATCTCCACCACTTGTTAATACACCAATTCTTTTCAAACTATTTCCTCCTTCACTCACTCGAGAAAAACATTTAACATGTTTCCATTCTATTTTATCATGCTCTCAATTAAAAAAAATACCATGTTCATATAAAGAATACAAACTTTCAACAAAAAAAGAAGGATTCTTGTGTCAAGAATCCTTCTTTCTCCTATCTATTCACAGTATTTCTATTGAATGGCTACCCATTAGCTTATACTTTTCGTGTCTTGATAAAAGAAGTTCGTCCTCTGTGTGCACACTTAATTCTTGTAAGGATTGTTCAATCACTCGTCCAATACTTTCGGCTTGTGTCTTAACGTCTAGATGAGCGCCACCTTTTGGTTCGTAGATGATTTCATCTATCACTTCAAGTTTCTTTAAGTCTGGAGCAGTAATCATCATCGTTTCTGCAGCTCTTTGTGCTTGTGTTGAGTCCTTCCACAGCAAGGCTGCCGCTCCTTCAGGAGAAATAACGGAGTATGTGGAGTTCTCCAGCATGTGAATATGATCTGCTACTCCTAACGCTAGGGCTCCACCGCTTCCACCTTCTCCAATGACGATTGAAATAACAGGAACTTTTAATCCAGCCATCTCAAGAAGATTACGTGCAATCGCCTCACTTTGTCCACGTTCCTCAGACTCTTTTCCGGGGTCTGCTCCTTTTGTATCAATAAAACAGATAATTGGTCGTTTAAACTTCTCAGCCTGTTTCATTAATCGTAGAGCTTTCCGGTACCCTTCAGGTCTAGGCGATCCAAAGTTACGACGAATATTTTCCTTTGTATCCTTACCTCGCTGGTGCCCAATAACGGTAACAGCCTGACCATTAAACTTTGCAATTCCACCTACAATGGCTTCGTCTTCACTGAACAAACGGTCTCCATGAAGTTCAATAAAGTCTTCAAACAACTGGTTAATATAGTCAAGTGTTGTAGGTCTTTTGCTGTTACGTGCAATTTGAACCCGTTCCCAAGGCTTCAAATTGCCGTAAATTTCTTTTTCCAGTTCGTGTAGACGGTCTTCCATTCGCTTGATCTCTGCAGATAAATCAATATCCTTTTCATGTGCAAAGGTTTGCAGCTCTTCTATCTTTTCTTTTAATTCATTAATTGGCTTTTCAAATACCATTTCATTTCCCATTAGTACGTAACTCCCTTCTTTAGGACGGCGTGTGCATGTCTAGAATTTTTGTGAGTGTGTCTTTCATATCATGCCTTGGGATAACTTTATCAAGTTGTCCATGCTTCAATAAAAACTCTGCCGTCTGAAAGTCTTCTGGAAGTTCTTGCCTTGTTGTTTGTTCAATGATTCGACGTCCTGCGAAACCAATTAATGCACGAGGCTCTGCAAAATTGTAATCTCCTAGAGAAGCAAAACTAGCCGAGACTCCCCCCGTTGTAGGGTGTGTCATAATGGAAATGTACAATCCACCAGAACGGTTTAGCATCTGAAGAGCTGAGCTAGTTTTAGCCATCTGCATTAAGCTCAGTACACCCTCTTGCATACGTGCCCCACCAGAAGCGGTAAACAAAATAAGTGGTCGCTTCAGTTCGATCGCTTTTTCGATTGCTCTTGTAATTTTCTCGCCAACAACCGAACCCATGCTGCCCATACGAAAACGAGAATCCATAATCGCAATGACTACTGGAAACGCGTTAATTGTTCCTTCACCAGTGACTACAGCTTCGTTAAGTTTTGTCTTTTTCCGATCAGAATCTAGCTTTTCTTCATAACCAGGAAAATTGAGAGGGTTTTTGCCAATCATTCCTTTGTCATATTCAACAAAAGAGTTCTCATCAAGTAAAAAGTCAATTCGCTCGTATGCACTCATCCGGTGATGGTGGCCACATGAAGGACAAACCTGTAAGTTCTTTTTAAAATCCTTCGTATAGAGGATGGTTCCACAGTTTTGACATTTTGTCATTAATCCTTCTGGTACTTCTTGCTTCGCCCGTTCAGAAGGGATCGTTGCGTAACGTTTTTTCTTTGAAAATAAATCTTTAAGCATATTTGCACCTCACTAGCATCCAACGTCCACCTAAAGGATCGTCGATTGCTGAACAAGTAGTAGTAGGGTCTCTTAAAAGAGATCCAGGTAAAACATATACAATATAATATCTAAAAATAATATATAAGAACTACATGACAATTTCAATCAAACTAAAAAAGAATGATTTACCTTGACTATATTCTATGACCGGTCCAAGCATTCCTGCCGAAATCAATTATAACATACAACAAGCCGGCGGTTATCCTCCGGCTTGTTGTATGTATAATCCATCTTGTGTGTTATTCGTTAATTAGTGTTAACTCTCTTGTGCGCGCTGCTACTTCTTCAGGGTCCACTTTAATTCTAGCAACTCCTGTTTCCATCGCTGTTTTTGCTACGGCTGCTGCCACAGCTGGCGCTACACGAGCGTCGAATGGCGCTGGGATAACATAATCTGTTGTTAAATCAGATTCATCAATTAAGTTTGCAATCGCATAGACTGCTGCTACTTTCATTTCCTCGTTAATATGTGTTGCTCTTACATCTAGTGCGCCACGGAAAATTCCAGGGAACGCTAACACATTATTTACTTGGTTCGGGAAATCTGAACGTCCCGTGCCAATAACAGATGCACCAGCTGCTTTTGCATCTTCTGGCATAATTTCTGGAACTGGATTCGCCATAGCAAAAATGATTGGATCGTCATTCATGCTTTCAACCATTTCTTTTGTTACTGCACCTTCAGCAGATACACCAATAAAGACATCGGATCCTTTGATAACGTCAGCAAGAGAACCTTCTTGGCGTTTTGCATTTGTATGTTTTGCAACTGAATCTTTAACTGGGTTCATTCCGTAAGATCTGCCTTCGAAAATGGCACCTTTTGTATCACACATCACGATTTCACGTACACCCATGCTAAGCATTAGTTTAATAATCGCAATCCCTGCAGCTCCAGCACCGTTCGCTACAACCTTAATTTCAGAAAGCTTTTTGCCACTTAATTTAAGCGCATTAATTAATCCAGCAAGAGTAACGATTGCTGTACCGTGTTGATCATCGTGGAAAATCGGAATATTGGTTTCTTTCTTTAATCTTTCTTCAATTTCAAAGCAATCAGGAGCCGCAATATCTTCTAGATTCACCCCACCAAATGTTGGCTCAAGAAGTTTAACTGTTTGTACAATCTCGTCAACACTGTTTGTACGTAAGCAAATCGGGAATGCATCTACACCGGCAAAAGACTTAAATAGTACGGCTTTACCTTCCATTACAGGCAAAGAAGCTTCAGGTCCAATATTTCCAAGTCCAAGTACTGCTGTACCATTACTTACAACCGCAACCATGTTACCTTTCATCGTGTATTCGAATACATTTTCAACATCTTCAAAGATCTCTTTGCACGGCTCTGCTACGCCTGGAGAATAAGCTAAGCTGAGATCTCTAGCATTTTTGACTGGAACTTTCGCTTTCGATTCTAGTTTCCCTTTGTTTAATCTGTGAATGTGTAGGGCTTCTTCTCTTGTCGTTGGCAAAATATCCACTCTCCTCTTTTTTATATACAATGACCTACTCCGGGCCTGTCCTCTAACAAACACACTCATTATAAACAAAAGTTTCGGACCCGCCAAGTGTGTGAAGGGTTAAGTTCAGAAAATCTCAATTTTTTTAGTTTAAAAAGTCTATGATTCTCTTATTTTACCTTCTTATTATTGAACCACGATATTCTCTTCTCCCACTAAATGATTTAATTCAGTAATAAGAGATTGGTTTAGATCGACTCCACTGGGTAGAGTTTTTCTTTCATTTGTATCTGCAAAGTAAAGCACAACTTGGGTGTCACCCTTTGATTTTAAAAGCATTGGTTCAATCTGTGACCATTTGTTAGATGACTGCTTAGACAATCGAATAAAAAGACGATCTTTATGCCGTCCCTTTAATGAATCTAACGGGACCGCCTGATCCATTATAAATTGTTGTCTATCACGGCTGTTATCCATTTTGCCTTCAAGGAAGAGCAGACCATTTGGCTTAAGAAGTTCCGCGCACTCTTTCCATGCTTTAGGAAAAACAGTCACTTCACAATGACCACTCTCATCGCCAAGCTTTACAAATGCCATAGGGTCCCCTTTTTTGGTTGTAATTCTACGTACATCTTCCACCAGACCCGCAATTCGCACTTTTCCTTTTTTCGTTAAAGCTTGTTCAATTGTTACTCGATTGTACTGACTTAACACCTGTTTATACTCAGTGACAGGATGTCCGGACAAATAAAAGCCAAGTGCCTGCTTCTCATACATCAGCTTCTCTGTAGGAAGCAGAGGTTCAGCTTCTAAATAATCGGGCAAATCAGGATTAAGTGTGAACAACCCTTCTGTTTCCGCTTGAAACTCTCTTACGCTTTCTCCGTATTCAACCGCTTCATCTAACGAACGTAGCAGTGTGGATCGCTCGAGTCCCCATTCATCAAATACACCTGCTTTAATTAAGCTTTCAACCGCTCGTTTTGACACAATCTGTGGATGTAGCCTTGTACAAAGATCAAATAAATGTTCAAATGGCTTAATTGAACGCTCACGAATCAATTCCTGTACAGCACCTACTCCAACATGTTCAATAGACAGCAATCCAAATCGAATTCCCTTCTCATCGTATGTAAATAAGTGTCCACTCCGACTAATAGATGGAGGTAGTATCGTTTGTCCCTGTTGCCTAGCTTCGGTTAGGTATAATGCTAACTTCTCTTGATTATGCCATACCGATGACAGAAGTGCAGTATAAAATGCTGAAGAATAGTGGGTTTTTACATAAGCAAGCTGATAACTTAAGAGGCTGTATGCAACGGCATGACTTCGATTGAACCCATAATTCGCAAAGCGTTCGATTAACGTATACGCACGTGTAGCAACAGACTCTTCATATCCAAGCTCGATTGAACGAGAAACAAAGGTCTCTTTTTGTTGATGAAGCGTCCCCTCATCTTTTTTGCTGATGGCCCTTCGGAGAAGATCAGCCTCCGCTAATGAGTAACCAGCAAGCTTAGATGCAAGTTGCATGATTTGCTCTTGATAAACAAGAACGCCATATGTTGGTTTTAATATGGCTTCAACGTCTTTATGCAGGTAATCAATCGTTCGCTTCTCTTGTTTTCCTTCAATATAAACAGAGATGTACTCCATCGGACCCGGTCGGTACAGGGCATTAACCGCAACGATATCTTCAAACTCAGTAGGTTTTAGTCGAGTTAATACACTTCTCATACCCTCGGATTCCAATTGAAAGACTCCGGTTGTATTCCCACTTGCAAGCAATGCAAATGTTGCACGGTCATCTAACGGGAGCTTCAGGAGTGAGAATGATTGCTTTGTTTGTTGTTTAATAGCTGCAGTAATCGTTTCGAGCAATGTTAAGTTTCTGAGTCCAAGAAAATCGAACTTTAACAAACCAATGTCTTCAACAACCTCCATGGAAGCTTGTGTTAGAGCAACGCGGTCCCTACCTTTTTGAAGCGCTAAACGATTTGTCAAAGGCTCCGCGCTAATAATGACGCCAGCCGCGTGCGTTGACGTATGCCTTGGTAACCCTTCAATTGTTTTAGCTGCATCAATTAATTCAGCTGCCACTTGGTTGTCTGCATAGAGCTGATAGAGTATCTTACTTTGATCAAGCGCTTTTTGAATGGTCATTTTTGGAGTGGCAGGCACTTCCCTTACAACTCGTTCAAGTAACCCCGGCTCAGTACTGATGACTTTCGCAGTCGCTCGCAGCGCTGCTCTTGCAGCAAAGGTACCAAACGTAAGAATTTGCGCCACATGGTTTGAGCCATACTTTTCCTCTACATATTCAATGACTTCATCCCGCCGATGATCCGGAAAGTCAATATCGATATCTGGCAATGTGACTCGTTCCGGGTTCAAGAATCGCTCAAACAAAAGGTTATAATGGATCGGATCTACATGTGTAATATACAAGCAATACGCAACAAGTGAGCCAGCTGCTGACCCACGCCCTGGTCCAGCTAAAATCCCTTGATTCCTGGCAAACTTCATAAAATCCCATACGATTAGAAAATAGTCGTTAAAGCCCATATCCTCGATCACTGAGAGTTCATAATCCAATCGCTCTTTGATCGCCTCTTTGTTAGCCTGATTCGTATATCTCTCATGTAAGCCTTGCTCACATAACGTGCGTAAATAAGCTGAAGAGGACTGATTTGTTAGTGGGTATTTGGGTAATTGACGGTCTAGTGGTAATGAGAGATTGACTGAATCAGCTAGCTCTACAGAATGTTGAAGGGCTTGTGGAAAAGCATGGAACCATTCCGTCATTTCACTAGTGGATGGTAAGCTGCCTTCTTCAATCTCTACTTGATCCGGGTGAATGCCTAAGTCAATTGCTCGCAACAATTTATAGCTGGTTTGATCTTCTCTGTTTAGATAGTGAATAGGTTTAGCTGCAATTACATTTATGTTCTCCTGCTCGGCAAACATCACTAACTGATTCTGAAACGTCTCATCACCATCTAAAAGTAATTCAAGGTACCATGTCTGATTAGAACCACTCCAGCTTTCTATCCACTGAACAATTGATCGCTGACTATTTGCTTTAATCCACCGAGACACAAACATTTGTTTATAGGGAATGATAATGGCACAGTCTGTGACTTCAGCCGCTATCCACTCTTGCTTTGTCAGAAATTGTTCTTTATCTTCCTTCATTCCAAGCATTGTGGCGAGCTTTAACAAGCGGCGATACCCTTTGTTTGATTTTGCAATTAGACGAAGAGAAAAGCGCTCATCATGACCTTTCTTTGTCGGTTCAGATACCGTAATTTCCATTCCTATGAGTGGTTTCATTCCGTGTTTTACACATGCCTGATAGAAAGGAACCGCACCGTACATTACGTGATGATCAGTCAGAGCTAGGGCCTCATAGCCACGTTGTTTAGCGGTTTGAACAAGCTCATCGATTCGAATAGATGAGTTCAATAAACTGTATTCACTATAGATCGCGGTTTGAACAGCACCCATGTTTTTATTCTCCTTTCTTTATCTAGTGGATTATCTGTCATACTTTTAAAGGCTTGACTCATATATATAAGGACGACCCTATACGAGGAGGCGCCTACTTTGACGAGAGAAATGCTTGCAACGCTTGTAATTGATTTCTTTGTTGCATTTGGTGTCATTATTGGTGGTGCATTAATTGGCGGTATTGGAGCTTTCCTACTCGGAAAACCACCGTTACTTGCCATTCATAATCTAGCAGGTAGTTTGAAGATCTGGGCCATCGTTGCCGCGCTTGGAGGTACTTTTGATGCTATCACAACGCTTGAAAGAGGTCTTTTCAGTGGAATTCATGATGATATTTACAAAACACTGATGATGGTCTTTGCTGCTTTATGTGGAGCGCATACAGGGACAATCTTGATCCAGTGGATTGTTGGAGAGCCTTTATCATAATGAGAATTCCATCTAATGTATCACGACCTGGCTGGTTACGTTTTTTCGCAGGAATCATGCTTGGTAGTATTGTAGGATGGGTCTTCTTTTTATATCAGTACGGGCAAATTTATGATGGTCTGATTGTTACACGAATTCAACAGGACCTGAAAATTGAAACGCTCCAAGAACGCATTGAACAGCTTGTAAGTGAACAAAAAAGTCAAAACGCCGAAAATCAAAAAAAGCTTACGATTCAACAAATTGAAGTTCACTTTAAGATGGATTCACGACTTACCCTTGATCAACTCACTCTTTATGACATTCGCCAGTCCATTCTATCAGAGCTTGCCTATCTAGAGCGAAAAGATATTGAGTCTGTTCATCATACAAAGGATTTATTAATTCGAACCATTGAAAATAAAACCTTCACTGTTGAAGAAAAGAATTATCGAGTGAAAATCAATGAAGTGTATTTATTTACCACTTTGCATCTTTATGCCGAAATTGAAGTGGATCATCGTTAATTTATCTGAAATTTCATCAAAAGACTGGATTTAGCTTACTTTTCCTTTATACTAGAATATAGACATAAGGTTAGGAGGCCATCCACTATGGACATGACTGGTAAAGATATGGTCATTAATCGTAAGGATATGGCACGAAAAAAACTTGCAAAGCTTAAAGCAGGTCAAAGTGCCTTCGCAGAAACAAATGAAGTTGCTGATCTTTTGCGGAAGCTAGCCAAGGAAGACGGCGTGGCTTTTCAAGAGGATCATACTGATTTAGGCGCCTGGTTTATTCCTGAGACAGAGAAAAGTGAATAAGAGAGTAAGGAGAGGACTTCTGCTGAAGGCCTCTTTTTTTGAATCTTAATGACTCTCACATGCTTTGATGAGCTTACTCACAATCTCGTCTGTCTCTTCCCAAGAATAGGCCGTTGCCCCTGAAGCTAATGCATGTCCGCCACCTTGATGCTCTGCTGCAATCGTGTTAATGACTGGTCCACGTGAACGCAACCTTACACGAATCCGATCCTCTTCTTCCACAAAGAAAACCCAAGCCATAAGCCCCTCTACTGAAGAAAAGCTATTAATTAATTGAGAAGACTCATTACTCGTCACATTAAATTGATCAAGTACTTCTTTTTGTAATTTCATCACACCTACCCGTTCTGCATGAATCTCAAAATGCTGCAACACATATCCTTCAAATCGCGTCATTTTTAGATCTCTTTTATACAGCTCTGCATAAAAAGCATTTACATCAATGTCTTGCTCTAAAAGTAAAGCAGTACGGCGTAAGGTTTGTGGCATTGTATTTGGATATCTGAATCTACCAGTGTCTCCAACAATTCCAGCATACAATAATAAAGAAGAGCTTTTTGTTAAATGAAGAGAGTTAGACTGCTCCACCAACTCAACAATCATTTCACTTGTAGAGCTTGCCGCAACATCTACCCATACGACATCCCCGTACGGCTCAACGTTTGGATGATGATCGATTTTAACGAGGTTTGCACCCTTATGATAGCGATCATCACTAATTCGGTCTGTGTTCGCACTATCACACACAATGACAAGCGCTCCGTTGTAAACCTCATCAGAGATTGTATTCATTTCACCTAAAAATTGCAGCGATGGCTCAACATCTCCAACCGTGTATATCTGTTTTTCCGGATAAGATTCTTTTAAAATCGTTGCTAAGCCCAACTGTGAACCGAGTGCATCCGGATCGGGTCTGATATGTCTGTGTATAATGATCGTATCATGTGCTTTAATTAAATCGATTATGTTGCTTTTCATCTTTTTTGAGGCTCCTTTGGGATCATTTAATGTAAGATCTAGTAATTTCGAACGGGTCACGCTACAATGCAAGTATGATCTGTTTTAGGGAGGGTGAACAATGGACAGGCTACTCATTATTTTAATTGTTTTGACTGGAGTCTTTTTTCTCTATAACCGCATTCAGGCATGGAGAAAACCCGATTCATTAATTAAAAAGATTTACGAAACTCGCTCCAGACTTTTTCTAGGGTTGTTTTTACTTGTATTCAGCTTAAACTTACTTATTATTCCTAGAGGAATCATTGATATTATTATTGGACTCGTGTTAATTGTTTTTGCACTTGCTAATACGATTTATGGGTATAAAGCATATAAACACTATATTGATCAGGCAGAGCCATCTTGAATAGAAATGGTTGAACCCATAAGCCATGCGATTGGCTTATGGGTTATTGTTTTTATATCCAGTTAATCAATTAATTGAGCCATCACTAATGCCTTCCCTACAATTCGTTCAGCGTCGTAGAGCTCTACGTCTATTTTTGCATGCTTTCTTCCAAGCTCCAAAACATTTGGAATGACTGTGATCAAGTTATCAATTTGAACTGGCTTTAAAAAGTACAAGGTCATATTCTCAACCACTAAGTCACCTTTGGAGCGTGATCGTAAAATTCTGCTCCCTGCCTCTGTAACAAGTGTTGTCATTACCCCGTAAGAAACGGTTCCTAAATGATTACTCATCTGTGGCGAAATCAAACATTGATATTGTCCTTCTATTCCAGGAACTTGTTCCATTCGGCTCACCACAATATCTTCTATCGTTTCTCCAACTTGTGGCTGGCGTTGAATCATCTGCAGTGCTTTTAAGACGTCCTGTCTGCTCACAATACCTGTAAGGTGGTTTTGCGAATCAACAACAGGAAGTAGCTCAATTCCCTCCCACACCATCACATGAGCAGCAGAAGCTACAGATGTTCGCTCGCTTACCGTAATCGGATCCGCTGTCATGACTTTATCAATGGTCGTTTGCTTAGAAATGTCTACTACATCCTTCGCAGCAATCATTCCTTTAACCTTTGTATGCTTGTCCACAACAGGATAACGACTATGTCCAGTTTGCTCATTAAGCTCATGCCAACGATGAACCACATCGTCCGTATAGAGTAATGACGTTTCTTCTAGTGGGATGAGAATATCATTTACGAGGATAATCTCTTTTTTTATTAATTGATCATAAATGGCCCGATTGATCATGGCTGCTACAGTAAATGTATCATAGGTCGTTGAAATGATAGGCAAATCCAGCTCATCTGCTAATTTCACAATATGAGGATCTGTATCAAACCCACCTGTAATTAACACGGCAGAGCCAGCTTCCAATGCTAGCTTATGTGAATCATAACGATTTCCAACAATTAATAAATTGCCTGCAGTCACGTAACGCATCATCGCATCTTTTGTCATTGCACCAATGACAAAGCGATTTAGCGTTTTATGTAGGCCCTGTTTTCCACCGAGAACCTGACCTTCAACAATATTAACAATTTCGGCATATGTTAGTTTTTCAATATTTTCTTTTTTCTTTTTTTCAATCCGAATGGTCCCTACTCGTTCAATTGTACTGACAAGACCTTGATTCTCCGCTTCTTTTATTGCCCGGTAGGCTGTACCTTCACTTAAGGAAAGAGCTTTGGCAATTCGACGGACCGATATTTTCTCGCCCACGTGCAATTGCGTTATATAATCAAGAATTTGCTCATGCTTTGTAGCCATCTGCTCTCACGCCCTTATTCTTCCAGCTCGTCAATGATTCGTATGTAGCTTTATTATACGTCTGAAAGAATAGGGCTTCAAGTTCATTCGTAATCGTTTTGTCTAACTCTAGTAGGAACCGTTTCTCTTTGCGTTTGCTTTTGTGTTTGATTTTTGGTATTCGCGCGAACCCAGGCCATGAGATTACTGAGTAAGACAATCCCTGCAAAGACAAGCCAACTAAGCGCAAACCAACCTTTTACTCCACTCTCTCCTAAAGGTAAGTATTGAATTCCGTATGAGATGAGGACTCCTGCTAGCAACAAACAAATAAAGTATCGCTGTTTCAACTGTACTCACTCCTTTTCTGCTATCCTATGTAAGCTTGTACAAAAAAAGACCAGCATTAGCCGGTCAGAGTCTTACTGTTCTTATAATGTGAGTTCGTCACCTGGCTGCATAACCTGTCCAACTCCTGCTTCAAGCATTGAAACAAATGCTTCCGGATCCTGTTCAATTCCAGGAAACGTGTTGTAATGAATCGGCACAACTTTTGTTGCTTGTACCCACTCTGCTGCCGCCGCAGCATCCTCTGGTCCCATTGTTAACGTATCTCCAATTGGCAAGAAGGCAAGATCAATATTGTTCCGCTCCCCGATGATTTTCATGTCTCCAAATAACGCAGTGTCTCCTGCATGGTAAATCGTTTTACCTTCCGCTGAAAAAAGAATACCCGCGGGCATACCCGTGTAGACAATCGTTTGATTTTCTTCATCGATTGCTGAAGATCCATGAAAGGCTTGCGTTAATTTCACTTTGCCGAATTCAAACTCATGTGCTCCACCAATATGTAGAGGCTGTGTTTTCACACCTTGCCAGCTTAGGTAAGTAGCCAGCTCAAAGGTCCCGATAACGAGTGCATCATTCTTCTTTGCAAGTTCTACGGTGTCCCCTACATGATCGTTGTGACCATGAGAAAGCAGAATGACATCTACCTTTTGATCTTCAACCTTCAAATCGGTTTGTTCATTTCCATTAATAAAGGGATCGATTAAAATCGTTGTCCCATTTGTTTCAATTTTTACAACAGAATGTCCATGGTAGCTAATCTTCATTCGCTCATCTCCTTTTATCAAATGCTCACTCTTATCTCTAACCGATATTCCCCTCTTTAAAACGCTACATTCGAACGACTTCATAAAATTATGGTAAAGTAGAACAAACAATAAAGGAGGATCAACATGTCACTCACACGACTCGAAACCATTCAACACGCACTCCGTGAACAACAAGTTGCTGCAGCTTTTATACAAGGCAAAGAAAATGTATTTTACTTAACGGGATTTCGTACAGATCCCCACGAGCGAATCGTTGCACTCATTATTTTACCAGATGAAGCACCTTTTCTCATTGTGCCAGGCATGGAGAAATCATTGGTCCAAAAAGCCGGATGGACTGGAGAGATTCTTACATATAGCGACACCGATAATCCTTGGGATGTTCTAGGACAGTCGATTTCTCGTTACACATTAAAAGGAGACTCGTTATGGGTAGAAAAACGCCTGATCCCTCTTGAGAGAGCAGAAGCGCTTCAAACCCTGTTTGGCATTCATCAGATGCATGATGCAGAACCCGCATTAATGAGTCTACGCTCCATTAAATCAGAGAAAGAAATCGGTGTTCTTCGTGAAGCCGCTAGTCTCGCTGACCTAGGTGTGCAAATTGGCGTTGAAGCGATTGCTGAGGGGCGTAAGGAGATAGACATTCTAGCAACGATTGAATACGAATTAAAACGTAAAGGCATTACGGAGATGGCTTTTCAAACCACAGTAATAAGTGGTGCAAACTCTGCCGATCCGCACGGGAAACCGGGCATAAAAACGATTCAGCATGGAGATCTTGTCTTATTTGATCTTGGTGTTGTCCTTGATGGGTATTGCTCAGACATCACCCGAACAGTTGCGTATGGTGATCTATCCGATGAATTACACCATGTGTATCAAACGGTACTAGAGGCGCAAACGGGTGCGATCTCCCTTTGTAAACCTGGAACAGAGCTTGGAGCTCTTGACCGCAAGGCTCGCTCCATTATCACAGAAGCAGGATACGGAGAGTACTTCCCGCATCGTTTAGGCCACGGGTTAGGCGCTGACGTCCATGAGCTGCCTTCAATCAATGAAACAAATACGGAACCACTTAAAGCCGGGATGACGTTCACCATTGAACCTGGTATCTATCTACCAAACAAAGGTGGCGTCCGCATTGAAGATGACGTGTTAATCACTGATGATGGATACGAGCTGTTAACGAAGTATCCAAAGGAATTACAGATTGTGAAGCCAACGAATTAACTAAGAGGCTGGATATAAAAACACGAATATAGCACATTATCCGCTACAGGAGAATTCCTCCCACCCGCGGGGTACGGCCTCAGCCCCTTACGCGGAAACCCACCGCTACAGTGTCTTCACCGCGTACTGTTCCACAGGAGTGTCGGGCTCACACCCGCTCATTTTGTTATAAATACAAAAGGCGAATGATTTGAGTATTGAAATCATTCGCCTTTTTGACATTAAGTTTTAGTTTTCAGTCTCGCCCCAGCCGTTTTGTCTCAATCCTTATACCAGCCCCATGTATACAGGTGATCTGTTTCATCAATAAAGCGGATATCAAAGGACTCAAGCTTTGGGAATTTCTTCTCGAGAATCGCTTTATACTGCTCTCTCGAACGTTTTGGATCAATCTGAAGGAACTCAACCATTTGATCCACCTCTGCTTTCGCCACGTCTCCCTTTACAACCGTTTGACCTGTTTCGTATTCGTACTTATTTGGACTATCGTATTCCCACTCGTGCTCCGTCCCGTTTTCAACGACAGTCACACGCAGTGAAAAGACTTCCATGAGTTCAAATCCGCTTGCCACCGCTTGCAGTGGAGAGCTTACAATGGTAAGAAACATAAAACCTATCAGAATACGAGTTAGACATTTCATGGCGCACCTCTTTAAAACCGTTCGTTAGTCGATTTTTTAGGAGAAGCTTGCTTTGTATCTTGTTCGATTGTTCCCATGTTATACGAATCCATTAGCTGTTGATTTACTTCTTTTTCGCCTTCAGTCATTTCAGTTACCCATTCGTTTTCTTGGTTCTCTTTAGCCATAACAAAAACCTCCTGCCACTAGTCTTTTTACAGTCCTAGTATGGCAAGAGGTTTGCTAAATTATGTGTTACTCGTTTTCTAAAATGGCTGTTGCTTTCTCAAGAGCAATTTTAACTTGCTCAAAGCCTGTTCCACCTGCACTATTTCGTCTCGCTACAACTGTTTTGGGCTCGAGTACCTCATAGATATCCTGCTCAAATAATGGATGAGCTGCTTGGAAATCTTCGTAGCTAAGATCGAGTAAGAACACACCTTTGTTAATGGCCGTTAACACGAGTTTCCCCACAACTTCATGTGCATCACGGAATGGAAGTCCTTTTGCTGCTAAATAATCAGCAAGCTCCGTCGCATTTGAAAAGTCGTTATGGACTGCTTTTTCCATGACTTCAGTCCGGACATCCATCGTATCAATCATTCCAGCAAAGATTTTTAACGATCCTTTAACCGTATGAACCGCATCAAACATCCCTTCCTTATCTTCTTGCATATCCTTGTTATAAGCAAGAGGAAGTCCTTTTAATGTGGTAAGCAGTGAAAATAATCCTCCATAGACTCGTCCTGTTTTCCCACGAATCAATTCAGCCATGTCCGGATTTTTCTTCTGAGGCATGATGCTGCTTCCAGTTGCAAACGCATCGTCCATCTCAATGAATTGAAACTCTTGGGAAGACCATAGAATTAATTCCTCACATAAGCGGGACAGGTGCATCATCGTTACAGAAGCGGCACTTAAAAATTCAACAATGAAATCACGATCGCTGACAGCATCCAGACTATTTTCATAAATGCTATCAAAGCCTAGAAGCTCCGCAGAATACGCACGGTCAATGGGAAACGTGGTCCCAGCTAATGCGCCTGCACCGAGTGGTGATACATTTACACGTTTTAAGCTATCTTCAAAGCGACCAAAATCACGCTCTAGCATCCAGAAGTAAGCCATCAGGTGATGAGCAAACGAAACGGGCTGCGCGCGCTGAAGATGAGTATAACCAGGAATTAAGGTCTCAACATGATTGGAAGCTTGATTTAAAAGAGCCTGTTGAACGTTACGCACTGCATCCATAATGTTCTTCGTTTCATTGCGTAAGTACAAATGCATATCTGTGGCAACCTGATCATTCCGGCTTCTACCCGTGTGGAGTTTTCCACCGACTGGTCCAATTTCATCGATTAAAAGTTTCTCCAGATTTAAATGAATGTCTTCATTTTGAACAGAGAATTCAAGCTCACCAGCTTTAGCTTTTTCTCTTAAGATTTCAAGACCTGCTTTAATTTGCTCTGTTTCTTCAGAAGTCAGAATTCCACATTTCCCAAGCATCGTTACATGAGCGATGCTTCCTTGTATATCTTCCATCACAAGGGCCTGATCAAAACCGATGGATGCACCGAATGCATCCACCCATTCCTCAGCGGTTTTTGTGAATCTTCCGCCCCAAAGCTTTGTCACAGTGTAACCTCTTTTTTCGTTTCTTTATTAATCATGCTATGAACTTTGGTTGGAAGACCCCAAAGTGAGATAAACCCGATTGCTGCATTGTGATCAAACTCATCATCAGGCGTATACGTAGCAAGCTTCTCGTTATAAAGAGAGAGCTCAGACTTACGGCCTTCTACGATAGCATGACCTTTAAATAATTTCACACGTACAACACCCGTTACAGACTTCTGTGTTTCTTTTAAGAAGGCTTGAAGAGCTGGTTGTAATGGTGAGAACCAAAGACCTTCATAAATTAGTTCTGTTAGTTTCTTTTCAACAACTGGTTTAAAATGAGCCATTTCTTTAGGCAGTGTTAGGTCCTCTAACTCTTTATGAGCGTTAAGAAGTGTAATCGCACCTGGACATTCATATACTTCACGTGATTTAATTCCTACTAGACGGTTCTCAACATGGTCGATGCGTCCTACACCGTGCTTCCCGGCTACATCATTTAGATGTAGGATAAGCTCTGCTAATGGGTATGCAACGCCATCGATGGAAACAGGAACCCCTTTATCGAATCCAATTTCAATCACATCCGCCACATCTGGTGTTTTATCAAGTGGAGCTGTTAGCTCATATGCACCTTCTGGTGGAGTAGCCCATGGGTCTTCAAGAATTCCACATTCATTACTACGGCCCCATAAGTTTTGGTCAACTGAATAAGGGTTATCAAGATCTACAGGAATTGGAATGTTGTGTTTTTTCGCATATTCAATCTCTTCATCACGAGACCAAGCCCACTCACGAACAGGAGCCAATACTTTCAGATCTGGATTTAAAGCTTGGATGGAAACTTCAAAACGAACCTGATCATTTCCTTTACCTGTACAACCGTGAGCAACAGCTGTTGCTCCTGTTTGCTCTGCAATCTCAACTAACTTTTTGGAGATTAATGGACGAGAAAGTGCTGAAACCAGTGGATATTTTTGCTCGTACATTGCATGAGATTGAAGTGCAGGAAGAACAAAGTCTTCTGCAAATTCTTTTTTCGCATCTATTGAATAGGATTGAATGGCTCCTACCGATAGTGCCTTCTGTTTTACGAAATCAAGATCTTTCCCTTCACCTACGTCAAGCCCTACTGCAATGACGTCATACCCTTTATCTGTAAGCCACTTTACAGCGACTGATGTATCTAATCCTCCGGAATAAGCTAAAACCACTTTCTCTTTACTCATAACTAGTCCCTCCAATGAATATTCATACTCTTTTTATTATTTTTATACAAACATATTCAAAAAAAATGCATCTACGTTTTATTTAGATGAAGATCGAATGCATAAGCAATCATCTTTTCTTATTAATATACATAACTTTAACAAGCCTTTGCTGTTTTGGCAAGAGGAAACTGCATATTTCTTAATTATTTTTTTAACCATAGTTGACTCCTTATTCCTATGCCACAAACCCACTTTTTGTTCTGAAGAATAAACAAAAAGATGCCATCCCCTTTTAAAAAGAGGATAGCACCTTATAAGATAGCTTATACACTTGCTAGTCTTACTGTATCACGAGCGATCATGACTTCTTCATTTGTTGGAATAATGATCACTTTAACTGGTGAGTGCGGGAAGTTGATAAACGCTTCTTTTCCACGAACTTCGTTAAGAGATGGATCAAAGTATACACCCATGAATTCAAGTCCACGTAATACACGCTCACGGATGGTTATACTATTTTCACCGATACCTGCAGTAAAGACGATAGCATCAACACCACTCATACGAGCTGCATACGAACCGATGTATTTATGGATACGTGAAGTAAACACGTTAAGAGCTGTTTCTGCACGCTCATCCCCTGCATCTGCCTTCTCTTGGATATCACGAAGATCACTTGAGAATCCAGTTAATCCAAGTAGACCACTTCTCTTGTTAAGCGTATCAAGAACTTCAACTGCCGTTTGGCCCGTTTTCTCCATAATGAATGGAATGAGTGCTGGATCTAAGTTACCAGAACGAGTTCCCATTGTTACACCAGCAAGTGGTGTAAAGCCCATTGATGTATCGATTGATTTTCCACCTTCAATTGCAGCAATACTTGCTCCGTTTCCAAGGTGGCACGAAAGAATGCGTAGCTGTTCAATTGGACGATCTAGTAGCTCTGCAGCGCGTTCAGATACATACTTGTGAGAAGTACCGTGGAAGCCATATTTACGAATACCAAATTCTTTGTAGTATTCATACGGAAGGCTGTATAAAAATGATTCTTCAGGCATTGATTGATGGAATGCTGTATCAAAAACGGCTACAGCAGGAACATTTGGAAGAATTTCTTTAAACGCTTTAATTCCTACAATATTAGCTGGGTTATGAAGCGGCGCAAGCTCCGAAACGGTTTCAATTCCTTTTAATACTTCATCTGTAATGAGTACAGAATCATTAAACAACTCTCCACCATGTACAACACGGTGTCCAATTGCATTAATTTCGTCGAGAGATTTAATAATTCCAAGGCCTGTTAATTTCTCAAGCAAAAGCTTAACAGCTACTTCGTGGTTTGGAATATCTGTAATTGTTTCGTCCTTTTCTCCATTAACAGAGATTTGGAATACTCCGTTTTCTAGACCAATTCGTTCTACTAAACCAATTGTTAAGACTTCTTCTTCAGGCATGGTAAGCAACTGAAATTTCAAAGATGAACTTCCAGCATTAATTGCAATAATTTTAGACATTAAAAAAGCCCACTCCTTTTTATAGACACCCATCTCTTTATCATAAGGTTGTCCTTCTTATCATATTTAAGCACCGAAATCCTTGTAATTCAAGTGTTACAAGCGATTTTAAAGGAAAGTCAGTGAATTCTGAATACGTCAACTCAGGATGAAATCTGTTCTAGTAATTGCTAATTATCCCCTTTTAAACGTCTTTAAAGCGCTTCATTTTTCAATACATCCGGTCTACGTATTCTGTGTTGTATTACAGCTTTAATTCCTCTTCAAACCATTTATTAATTTGTTTCATCATATCAGCCAGTGCTTCTTTTTTATCAAATGAAGGAAGTTCAGCTAGAAGCGCATGTCTAGGGACAATCGTTTTCTCGCCTTTCTTTTGCACAAGTAAGAAGCTTTTTCCATGTTGTTTTTCATTAAACATCGTCTTAGGCAATTGTAGCAAGGCAAGGATCGTTGTGTGTTCTTTTAAATAAGCGTGCAACGACTCTGCTTGATCACTTTCAAACAAAAAGTTTGGTACAAGATACAGGGCATATCCACCAGGATGAAGTGAGCGAATGCCTTGCTCAATCATTAAATGGTGAATAAACGCATGTCCTTCTTCCGCCTTTAATTCATACGTAGAAGCGACTTCATCCTTAGGATAATAGCCAATTGGCAAATCAGTAACGACGAGCTCACCCGGCGATAATGCCACTTGCAAACTATCCTGATGGAATAGATCTACTTGGTGCTTTTGAAGATTCGCATTCATGTAGGCAATTTGAAGGAGTGTTTCATCTGCTTCAAATCCACTTGCCTCCATTTTTAGTGGAGAATGATTTAGAATCGTTGTTAGTAAATTACCGGTCCCTACAGCTAAATCTAATAAACGTATAGGAGACGTTTGTTTTGAGGTGACTTTATTGATTAAGTATGAAGCAAATAGACTGACTGCATCCGGAGTCATCGAATGATGCGGCTGCACAGCCCCTTTCATCCCCTTTAACACGCACATTTGGAAAACTTTCCGCACAGTCTCACCCTCAAGTGATTCACTATCTATCTGACTTAGTATGCGCAAAAGCTCTTCATCTGTTTCATTTGCTTGTCCAGTTCGTCCTTGAAAAATAACTTCTCCTACTTTAGCAATGGCTTCGAGATACGTTACATCTGTTTGTTTCTCAATTCGCATTGCTCCTTCATCTATACAACGGTACAATTCATCAAATGTTAAAGTAGCCAAACTTGTACAACTCCTTATTACGGTTTGTGACACTGTTCGTTATTGTACAGGAGATTGCGCCAGTACACAACGAAATCCCGCTGAGGCCTCAGCGGGATCACGTAAACTTACTTAGCTTCTCTTGCAGCAGCAATTGCCTTTTCGTAATCAGGATGATTTGTTGCCTCAGACACATACTCAACATGAACGAGCGTACCATTTGTATCAATGACAAACACCGCACGTGCAAGTAAACGTAACTCCTCCATTACTAAACCGTACGCTTGACCAAATGATAGGTCCTTATGGTCAGAAAGAGTTTGTACATGCTCAAGTCCTGATGCTGCACACCAACGCTTTTGAGCAAATGGTAGGTCTACACTGATTGTTAAAACCTCTACATTATCAATTGTACCTGCTTCTTCATTAAAACGACGTGTTTGCGCGTCGCATACACCTGTATCAATGGAAGGAATCACACTAATTAGTTTTACACTTTCCTTAGCGTCTGCAAGACGGTATTCAGAAAGGTCGTTTGCTAGAACTGAGAAATCAGGAGCTTTTTGTCCTACTTGAACTTCAGTTCCTAGAATCGTCATTGGATTTTCTTTAAATGTAATAGTTGCCATGTCTCGTGTCCTCCTTAGATTGTGTTGCTTTAATCTATATCATACTTTAAGAGTGAACGGACTAGCAAGGCATTCGGACAAGTTAGATCGGTGGATGTTCAGTATCTCTTCCTTTTTCATGAGAAGAAGAACGGAGCATGCTCTGGATTTTTTCAGCGACCTGTGGAGCTAGATCAAGAAGTCTTTCATATAGATGCGTTTGACTGTCTAAATGAATCATTTTAATTCCTGATTTACCAACAACTAAAAAAGCAATTGGTGTAATCGATACACCGCCTCCACTTCCTCCACCAAAGGGATGCGTATGTTCTGGTGATTGTTGACCTTTATGCTCAATGATAAATTCGCTTCCGCCTGCTGCAAACCCGAATCCTACTTTAGAAACTGGCATAATGACGCTACCATCAGGTGTTTCAACAGGGTCACCTACAATTGTATTCACATCAACCATTTCTTTTAGGTTTTCCATGGCTGTTTTCATTAGACCTTGTATTGGGTGATCTGACATGATGTATCCTCCTTTAATTGTTTCATTTAATGTGACTCGGCCATCGGACGTTTTTTCCAATGCCATAATACCGATAGTCCTGCTCGAATAGCATGTCCGATCCGAAAGGAAAACATGCACTGTAACTGAGTGTGCGTTCCAGGCGTCTTATACAAAGGGGCGATCTGAAGTTCAGGTAGGCGTGGGAAGGTCACGTATAGGTTTAAGAGGCCTACAAGCATTGATTTAATCGTCCACAAGTAGCCAACTGTTTGTGCGGTCACCATGGCATCCCCCACTCCACACTCTGTTTGCCATTTTAGTTTATGTATATAAATATGTTTGAACCTTGTGCGAATAAGAGAATGGAAACTAAGGAGATACCCTTCCCATTCCTTGATCTTCTGAAAAACCATGAACAAATTAAC
This sequence comes from Alkalihalobacillus sp. FSL W8-0930, assembly GCA_037965595.1. Taxonomy (NCBI): domain Bacteria; kingdom Bacillati; phylum Bacillota; class Bacilli; order Caryophanales; family Bacillaceae; genus Alkalihalobacillus; species Alkalihalobacillus sp. FSL W8-0930. Next base: position 2,736,745 of record CP150183.1, read on the forward strand.
GAGGCTAAGTGTTTTTTTCTTGGTTGTTTCTTCGCTATCAGTTTGTTCAGGTTCTGTTTTAACAACACTGGCTGTTTTTTGGGTATCGGGTAACTCATATGTGTATATTCGAAGGGTAAGGACAGTGAATGTGCATTGTAGCGTCTGCTTTTGATCAATAAAGGAGTAGTTTAAACTTACATTGATTTTTAAGAAGCATAACCAGACAATAAGAGCAGTGGTGAGTAAAAAAATACTAATCCAGATCATTGTTTCGCTCCTTTCAGGCTCTTATTGTGTCCCACTTAACCAAAAATAACCTGCCCATGATGGACAGGTTATGTTCATTATTTCTTATCATGTATCACACTTGTATCTGCTACAAGATCATGAAGCCCTCGTTTCGTTGGAACAAACGCAACAAACAGATAAAGAATCATGAAAACCGGGAATGTGAAAATTTGAAGATGATAAAACAATCGACCGATTCCTTCTCGAAAGATCATTTGCTTCCAGCTTAATGGCTGCCCATTGTCTGAGACAACCTTGATGCCAAGAACCATTTTCCCGACGGTTTTGCCTATGAACTTTGTCATGATTGCATAGTAGATGAAGAAGGTGATTGCGTACACAAACGTTAATGTAGCAAATGGTCCAATTGTTTGGACACCTTCTCCCAAAAATGTAAACCACGAGAGAATGAAAATACTATTCAAAGAAGAAAGCACAACCTGATCAAGCAGAAATGCCCAGAACCTCACCCAAAATCCAGCATACTGAACAGCTGCTACTTCTTGTTGCATAGCTGTTGGCTCGTTTCCTATCGGTTGAAGATTATCCTCTTCCTGTACGTGTAGCTCATCCGTTGTTTGAATGGGTTCCTGACTCTTCTTTAAGCGAGCCCTCCTTGAGCGAGCAAGAGGAGTTGACGCATGTTGATTCATCATAAGAAACTCCCCTTCCTATTCAGCGTATAAATATTTTAAAGTTGGCGCACGGTTTTCAGAGATTAGTTTTTGTAGCATGGTAATCTCTGGATCCTGACCAAACATTTTGTGAGCCGTTAATCCAAGGAAATTATAAAGACCCATTGAGTAATTATAACTCACAACTTGGTACGTTCCGCCACCTAGATCTTCACTTAATAACTCAATTGTATCGTCAAGGCTACCAAGTTCATCAACTAAACCGTTCTCTAGTGCTTGTTTCCCACTATAGATTCGACCATCTCCAATGTTACGAACCGTTTCTTCATCCATGCCGCGCCCTTCAGCGATGATTCGAACAAATTCATCATAGGACTCATCAACAAATGCTTGAAGGATCTCACGTTCTTCATCTGTCATTTCTTTATACGGAGACATAATATCTTTATATGGACCACTTTTTATCGTATTAAATTTAACGCCATAGTTTTCTGCCAGCTCTGCAAAGTTAATCGATTCCATGATTACCCCAATAGAGCCTGTGATTGTGTTCGGATTGGCAACAACTTTGTCAGCTGGAGCTGCAATATAATATCCACCTGAGGCTGCCATCCCTCCCATTGATATGTACACGGTCTTCTCGTATTCATCTTGAGCTTCTAAAATCTTTTCGTAAATTTCGGCACTTTCAAGCACCCCACCACCCGGTGTATTCACTCGAATGATAATACCGTCTACTTCTTGATCGAGACTAGCATTTTCAAGTTGAGTTAGAAATGCCTGATGATCATACATTCCTGTGTCAAAAATAGATTGAGTCCCAAGATCTTGAATGACTCCGTCGAGAGTTAAAACAACAATCTTACCACTCGTTCCTGGTTGGATTACTTCCTCTCCAAATTCAGAGCCAGTGTATTCCTCCAGGTCTAAGCTTGCAAAGCCGACAGCAAGATTTGTAATGGTTGAGATGATTAGTAAACCTGCTACGACCGCCAAAGCTGTCCAACGTTTCCAGTTCATAATTCCACTCCTTTAAAGCATTTTAAACCACCTATCACTATACCATAAAAAACCAGTTTACCGTGCTTCTTTTTCATACATGACCGTGTTATCAACGATGGTCATTAATACATCCGCTGATAAATACTCTTCAATGTCACACGTAAACAAATTATGAGATAGCACGGTAAAGTCCGCGTCAAAGCCTAATGCGATTTTGCCTCTTCTTTCTTCCATTCCAATTGCATATGCGCTTCCAGTAGTAAACAATTGTACTGCTTCAAATCGGCTTAATTTCTGTGCAGGCAAATATCCATCATGCACGTCTTCATCAGGGTGACGACGAGTTAGAGCTGCATGCATCCCAAGCAATGGACCAGGCGGTTCAATAGGTGCATCTGATCCACCAGCACAATGTAATCCCGCGTCTAATAACGTTTTCCAGGCGAACGACGAAGCCAGGCGCTTTTGACCTAACCGATCTTCTACCCACGGAAAATCTGTGGCAACAAAACGAGGCTGCAGGTCGAGAATGGCTTCAAGCGGTTTAATCCGCTCAATGAGTTCAGGACGAGCGACCTGTAAATGAATCAAACGGTCACGCCCTTCAACTGGTGGGTATTCCTCTAGTGCATTAATTGCTTGTTCGAGGGCCGCGTCTCCAATCACATGCACAGCTACTGGCATGTGGTGTTCTCTCGCTTTTTGAACAAGTGCTTTAAACTCATCTTCGGTGTGCATAAAGACACCATAATTTTCAGGATCATCTGAATATGGTTCTGAGAGTCTTGCTGTTCTTCCCCCTAACGCCCCATCCGCAAAAATTTTCATGGATCCAATTTCAAGATAATCGGTGAGCTTACCTGGTCCATATCCACTTTTTTTCATTGCATCGATTTGCTCATGATGAATGAGGAAATTGGTCCTGAAGCGAAACCCTTCCTTATGTATTAACGATTGAAACACATCTAAGGTTTCAGAAAATCCATTATAATAATTCATATCCTCTGTATGACCACCAGTTATTCCGTGAGTAAGCAAGTCCTGAACCGAAAGCTTTAAGGCTTGATAGACATACTGACGATCTACAGGAGGCATTACCTCTTTAATTAAATCAACTGCTGTATCCATTAAGTATCCAGTCGGTTCCCCTTGAGCATCACGCTCAATCACTCCACCTGGAGGATCTGGTGTTTCTTTTGTAATGCCAGCGAGCATCAAGGCTTCTGAATTAACTAAGGCTGCGTGACGACATACTCTAGATGCATATAAAGGTTTGTTTGGACTAATGTTATCTAATTCGTATCTTGTAAATATTTTTTGGTCTGGAAAATTATATTCATTCCAACCTTCCGCAATGACCCATTTTTCTTCTATATTTTCCTGTGCTTTTTTGATAAGCCAGCTTTCCATTTCATGAGACGATGTGGCTTGTGATAAATCAAGCCGTAATAGTTTTTCTCCGTGACCAATCATATGTAGATGACTGTCAACAAATCCTGGATACACAAAGCCTCCCGCTACATCCTTGATTTCTGTGATACTCTCTTTAAATTGTTCAAGTAACTGTTCTTTTGATCCCATCGCTGCAATTCTTCCATCTACAACATAAACCGCTTCCACTGTCGCATCTTGCTCAGCAAGCGTAAAAAACGTTCCGTTCTGCCAAAGAGTCCCCATCTTAATCTTCCCTTCGTGAAATGTTGCCTACATTAACTATCGTGACAGAAACATTTCCATTCGGCAATATTTTTGTACACAACGAAAGAGGGGAAGCTCAATGCTTCCCCCCGAATCCAAAACGTATGAAATTAATAGCTGCCGCCACCAAGTTGCTTTTCAGCCGCTTGTACTAGACGTTTAGTGATCTCTCCACCTACAGAGCCGTTAGCACGTGCTGTAGTATCAGCTCCAAGTTGAACACCAAACTCAGAAGCGATTTCGTACTTCATTTTGTCAAGAGCTTGTTGTACTCCAGGTACTAAAAGATCGTTTGAACTTTTGTTGTCTGCCATGTTGTTTCACCTCCCTCGGTACTTATAGAATGACCCGAGAGAGCAGAAACATACAAAAAGAAATTTGGTAAAATTTATTTAATTAAAATAGATCTTCTATTGCTTGTTCAACATCATCTAAATTCGTTAAGTCAATTGTCTCTATTCCTTCTACTGCGCGCGTCACATGTTCCTCTACCTTAATGTACTGCTCAAACTTATTCGCGTGCTTACGAGAAGGTTTCGTTTTTGAATCGGATGGTAAAAAGATTGTACAGCAATCTTCATATGGCAAGATTGATGTTTCATATGTGCCGATCTTCTTTGCCAAATCCATGACCTCTAACTTATCCATTGTAATCAATGGACGGATAACTGGATAATTCGTTACCTCATTAATGGTATGAATGCTATGCAAGGTTTGACTTGCCACCTGGCCTAGGCTATCTCCCGTTGCAATTCCTAGGAAGCCTTTGTCCTCCGCTACCTTTGTGGCGATACGCATCATCATTCGGCGCATGATCGTCATTTGAAAATTGCTTGGAGCTTCATCACGAATATGCGTCTGAACATCCGTGAATGGTACAACGTGAAGCTTTATATTTCCTCCAAAGGAATTCAGCCTTTTAGCCAAATCCATGACCTTTTGTTTTGCACGTTCACTTGTATAAGGTGGGCTGTGAAAGTGGATTGCTTCAAGGTCAGCTCCACGCTTCATTGCAAGATATCCTGCTACCGGACTATCAATTCCGCCCGAAAGCATAAGTAATAATTTACCACTTGTTCCTGCTGGCAATCCTCCAGCCCCTTTAAACGAACTGGTTGTAATGTATGCCGCTGTCTCTCTGACCTCAACATGAATGGTCGCATCCGGATGATGCACATCAACTGTTAAATGCTCGGTATGTGCGAGTACATACCCACCAATTTTGTGATTTAACGTTTGTGAGTCAACAGGGAACGGCTTATACGCACGGCGTGTGACAATTTTAAATGTGCGAATAGTTCCTTCTGATTCTTGAACGGCTTTTAATGCGGCTTTTTGCATATCCTCTACTACATGATCAACACGTATTGCTAAGCTAAAGGAATGGATCCCAAAAATATCTTTTAATAATTCAACAATTGGCGCAGGTTCTGCCTCATTTAATTCAACAATAATTCGACCAAATGTCCGCTTAACCTTAATGCCTTGTATTGGCTTAAGTACGTGTCGAATATTTGAAAGGAGCTGCTTCTCAAATGCCACCCGGTTTTTCCCTTTTAAAGCTAATTCACCGTAACGTATTAAAATATGATCATACTTCATACTCGTTCTTTCACCACTTTTCTAATTCTAGGCAGGAGTTGATCCATTGCCGTTATAAATGCTTCTATTTCTTGTTCAGTTGAATCATAAGATAAACTGATGCGGATGGCGCTGCCTGCAACTTCCTCTGATTTCCCCATTGCTAGTAACACTCTACTTGGTTCAAGTTGTTTAGATGAACAAGCTGACTGTGTGGATACATAGATCTCTTGTTCAGCAAGCTCTTGAATAATGACCTCAGGTTTATACCCTGGCGCTGAAAAATTAACAATGTGTGGCGCTCCTCGTTCAGGGTGCGAATTTAAAACAAGAGCATCAGAATGAGCAGCATAGTCTACAAGCCGCTTGCGAAGTCTCAGAAGCTTTTGTCTTTCTCTTTTCGCCCTCTCAAGCTCCATTTTATACGCTTTAGCCATCGCCGCAGCACCTGCTACATGTTCAGTTCCACCTCTATAACCAAACTCTTGATCTCCACCATGAAGTAACGGGGTTAATTGAAGGTTTGGCCTTATATAAAGGAGTGCTGTACCTTTTAAGCCATGAATTTTATGAGCTGACATAGTTAAAAGATCAATTTTAGCTTTTTTAATCGATAACGAGACCTTCCCAGCTCCTTGAACATGATCAACATGAAACCGCACATGAGGATACCGGGCAAGTAACGCGCCCATTTCCTCCACAGGTTGTATTGTACCAGTTTCATTATTGACATGACTAATCGATACTAGGGATGTCTCCTTAGTAATGGCTTGCTCAAGCTCATTTATAGAAAGGCATCCATATTCATCAACAGGCAAATATGTTACACGATACCCGTTCGTTTCAAGCCATTTAAAGGTTTCATTTACGGAAGCATGTTCGCTTGCTGTTGTGATAAGATGTGTTCCCTTTTGAAAGGAAGATTGGAGCGTTCCTTTGATTGCCAAGTTGTTGCTCTCTGTTCCACTTGCTGTAAATAAAATCGATGACGGTTCGACTTCAAGTAATTCAGCCATAAGAGCTCGTGACCGATTAAGAACTTTCTCGGATTCAACGCCTAATCGATGAAGGGAAGAAGCATTCCCGAAGAATTGCTTCGACACCGTTAGATAGGTATTCAGAACCTCTTCATTTGGAGCGGTTGTTGCACTGTTATCTAAATAAATCATGTCGTTCAGACTCCTTTTTGTGCATCCGTATATACTAGCATCATCTCATGAAATTGACAAAGACGGGCGGTTAGAAGGCGTAAAAAAACCCCTTCCATAGAAGGAGCTTTTCCCTACGCAGAAACATGTTCTGATACCCGCTCTACGACCCCTTTTTCATAGGGTTCCACCGCACGCACAGCACATTCAATCGCTTCATCATATTCGTAATTTCTGAACAACCGTTCGGCTTGTGCAAGCAATTGACGTGTTTCGTCACTACGATTGCGGTAACGGTTGCTGTACTGAATCACTCGTTCAGCAAGCTCTGCTGACTTAATAGTTTCAGCAATGAGTTCATCATTCGCTTCAATTAAAGCGATAGCCTCTTCAACCTTTTCTGTCACTTGTTTCATCTCAAGGGGAACCTGGTCTAAAAGCTCCACAGCTTCTTGAATGTTCTTGTCTCCTGCTTCCAATTGTTCAAGTGCTCTGGCTGGCAGACCAGGAATATTGCTCTTCCGTATCACTCGTTTTCCTTCTAATACGACCGAGCGGAGCCTTGAAATAGTTTCTTTTGCTTTTAATTCTTCTTCACGTAATTCATAAAGCTTACCAGAGCCTTGCTTAATATAGTCGGCTAACTCATCTAAACGTTCTTCCCACTCTAAGACCATTTCATGAATCGACGTAAAGGTTTGTTTTTCATTCTCTGTTACATCAACGATTACTTGAAGCTGGTTCGTCATTTCCGTAAGCTGCTTCTGAAGATGTTCCTTTGATTCAACTTCCTCTTGCGCTAATCGATAACTCTTTTGAACATGTGCAAGTTCACTAAGAAGTGTGTGCAGTTCCTGACTTGTTCGATCAAGCTGATGCTTCAAATGAGGGAGCTGTTCTAATGTCTTTTTCTTTGATTGAACTTCTTCATCAAGCGTGTCATAAATTTGTTCAATCTGATTATGAATGATATCCATGCGTTCATTTGCAGCTTCAGTATCAAGATTCTTTAATAATGTTTGAATCTCTTCGACTTCCTGCTTCATATCTTCGAGCTTCGGCTCTAGTGCTAGTGGATCAAGCTGATAGCCCTTTTCTTTCATATCTGAAATACCAAGCTCTAAATTCTTTATCTCAGCAGGTAATGTAGTTCTGATTTGTACCATCATCTTTGGTAAAACCTCTGCTTGTGCTTCTACTTGAATCAAGATTTCTTTTAATTGAAGAAGTTCTTGTCGGGCTTGGAGGTAACTACCTGACTTCGTCGCCTCATCAAATGAAGCAAGTCCTGCTTTTACATGACTCATGTTTTCGTCTAACAAACGAATCGCTTCATAAAAAGATCCCCGCTTTTTCAACAGGTCGCTTGAAAGTCTTGTATACGTTTCCCGTAACTCACCGATTTCGTTGCGGTTTTTCTGTTCGCTTGTAACTAACTGCTCAATTTCATCAATCATAATATCGAGTTCACTGTCAATTGTATCTAAGCGCTCATGAGTAGACTGAACAAGCTCTTTTGCTTTTTTAATTTGATACTTGTTTGCATGCTCTTCAATATCAAAAAGTGTCTCTTCAATGTTTGGCATGATCTGACCGACAATCTCATCCCAATTGCTTCTCCACACCTCAAATTTTTCTTCCGTTTCACCAGCCATTTGAAGTTGCTTTACCTTTGCTATTTCATCAGGAATCGGCCTGGTTGAAATACCATTCTTCTTTTCCTCCAGCTTATCAACGTCCTTGTAGATATTTTTTCGTATGTACATGCCTACTAAATAGGCGATTATCGCGATTGCAAGAATAATGAGAATTAAATAAACCACTTGAGGGACTCCCTTCTCTAGCTCCAGTAAGACAAATTCATGTGATGAAAATGGTAACTGAGTTAATATATATGTAATTTCTCTAACAATCCTCAAAATCCTCTTTTTTTCGTAAGATTATCGAGTTCTTTCTACAATTAAGTATGTATTATGATACCATGAAACCAACTATTTGTGTTCTCTTTTGTAGGAATGGTTTTGTTTATCCTGTGTCTAACACAAATAGCCCATCTGAATGAAAAGGGAGAGATCAATTTGCTTAAATATGATGGACATATTCACACCCCTTTTTGTCCACATGGTACGAAAGATGAGTTAAATCGGTATTGTGAACAAGCCATTAAGGAAGGGTTATCCGGCATAACATTTACTGAGCATGCCCCTCTTCCTGAAAATTTTGTTGATCCTGCCCCTACTCAGGATAGTGCCATGCCTAAAAGTCAGCTGTATCAATACATTGAACAAGTACAAGCTGTAAGAACACAGTATAAGGATCAACTAACGGTTGGAGTCGGTCTTGAAGTAGACTTTATTGAAGGCTACGAGAAAGAGGTCACTACCTTATTAAATGAAGTTGGACCAATGCTCACAGACAGTATTTTGTCGGTGCATTTTCTAAAGGTGCAAAATCAGTATATGTGTATGGATTTTAGTCCAGAGCTTTTCCAAGAAATTGCCGATTTACTAGGTTCAGTGGATGCCGCTCATCAGTTGTATTACGAAACGGTACATAAGTCAGTCCAAGCTGATTTAGGACCCTATAAACCAAAGCGCGTTGGCCATATTACTCTTGCGAATAAGTTTCAAAAAAGGGTGCAGCCTACTCGGTCATTTGCCAAGGAGATTGATCAACTTCTCCTAGCGATAAAAGAACGTGGGTATGCCCTTGATTATAATCTTGCCGGCTTGCGTAAGCCATTATGTAAAGAAAGCTATCCACCATATGATGTAGCAGTGCAAGCAGCTTCTATGGAAATTCCATTGATTTTTGGATCTGATTCTCACCAAGCAAAGGAAGTATCGATTGCTTGGAGCGAGTATAATGGCATTCAGTTGTCAACTCCATAATAAGAAATGCCTCCAGGGATCCAGGTCCTTTGGAGGCATATTTAATACTTGGTTATTTTTTGATAAGCTCTAAATCTACAGGAATAAAGTCTTCAACTTCCTCGCCGTTTAAGACACTATTAGCTGCTTCTAATGCTTCATATCCAATAATGGTTGGCTGCTGTGCAACTGTTCCAGCCATGCGGTCGTTGCCTACTGCTTCTACTGCATCAATTGTCGCATCAAAACCGATAATGACGATATCATCTTGTCCTGCAGCTTCAATGGCTTCAAGTGCTCCTAATGCCATTTCATCATTGTGAGCAAATACACCTTCGATATCGCTGTTTCCTTGAAGAATGTTCTCCATAACCGTTAATCCTTCTGCGCGGTCAAAGTTTGCCGTTTGCTTCGCGACTACATCAAGCGACTCATTAGCAATATTATTAAAGCCTTCCCCGCGCTCACGTGCAGCAGAAGATCCTGGGATCCCTTCAAGTTCAGCCACTTTAGCACCTTCACCAACTAATTCAACCATGAGTTCACCTGCAAGCTCTCCTCCTGCGATATTATCTGAGGCGATATGTGTAACCACCTCACCGCCATCAGCACCACGGTCTACTGTGATAACCGGAATGTCTGCGTTATTTGCTGCTTCAATTGCAGCTGTTACAGCTGAAGAGTCTGTTGGATTAATAACAATTAAGTCAACACCACGTTGAATTAAATCCTCAACATCACTGATCTGCTTTGAACTATCATCCTGTGCATCAACAGTCACTAATACTAAACCAAGTTCAGATGCCTTAACCTCCGCTCCTTCTTCTAATGTCACAAAGAACGGGTTATTTAATGTAGACACTGAAAATCCAACTGTAAAGTCTTCACTGCTACCTTCTGTGCCCTCGTTATCATTGCTTTCACTAACAGGTGATTCAGTTGAACAAGCTCCCATTAGTAGTACAGTACTTAGTCCTGTTGCCGCTAACCATTTTTTCATCTCTACTCTCTCCTTTAAGCTGTTTTTTTGCGGTCAATTAATACCGCTAATAAAATGACACTACCTTTTACTACTTGTTGAAAGAATGAACTAACCCCCAATAAATTAAGCCCATTGTTCAACACACCTATGATCAAGGCACCAATCAATGTGCCGACGATCCATCCTCTACCTCCGGTTAAGCTTGTACCACCAAGTACAACAGCAGCAATCGCATCAAGCTCGTACATGGAGCCGGCAGTAGGTTGAGCAGAATTTAATCGAGACGTAAGAATCACTCCTGCAACCGCTGCCAGAAACCCTGTTAAGGAATATACATAAATTTTAATTCTGTCTACTTTAATACCAGAAAGGATAGAAGCTTCTTCATTTCCTCCTACTGCGTAGACCCGTCGACCAAACGTTGTTTTCTTAAGAACCATATATAAGATGACAAAACTAACTAACATCGTAATGGCAGGCATTGGAATTCCAAAAAAGTAACCGCCACCAATCATTTGGAAAAGCGTAGAATCACCTAAACCGGTGATTGGCTTTCCATCTGTAAACATTAAGGTTGCACCACGGAAGATCGTCATCGTTGCAAGTGTTGCAATAAACGGAGCAACCTTCCCTTTAGAAATAATTAATCCGTTAATCGCACCAAGGCCTGTCCCAATGATGAGACCTAAAGCGATTGCAAGAACAGGATCAACACCCGCTGCAAGTAAGGAAGCTGTAACTGCACCTGATAAGGCTAAAATGGCGCCGACAGATAAGTCAATTCCGCCAGTTAGAATAACAAAGGTCATCCCAAAAGCGATGAGTGCATTAATGGAAACCTGTCTAAGAACATTTAATAGGTTCGAAAAGGATAAAAACCCTGGATTTAAAATACTAATGATTACCACAATGATGAATAAACCGATAAATGGTCCGAGTGTGGTGGCCAATGACTTCATATGTTTATTTGCGAACATGTTTGTCTCCTCCTGTGGCGTAGTGCATAATGGTCTCTTCTGTTAAATCATCTCGGTCCAAAATACTCATTAACTTCCCTTCAAACATAACGGCCGCTCGAGTACTTAACCCAATAATTTCTGGTAGTTCAGAGGAAACCATAATAATGGCCACACCAAGTTTTGCTAGTTCATTCATAATGAGATAGATTTCTTTTTTGGCACCAACATCAACACCTCTAGTTGGTTCATCAAGAATTAGTACCTTCGGATCAGTTCCTAGCCATTTAGCAATGACGACCTTTTGTTGATTCCCACCACTTAATGACTTGGCCAGCTGGTTTGGTCCCGAAGCTCGAACACCAAGCTTTTGTACAAGCTCATCATGCAATTGTTTTTCCTTAGATGATTGAACCCAGCCAGAACTTGATATCGCTTTCAAATTCACTAAGTTAAGATTATCCTTGATAGAAAAATCCGTAATTAACCCTTTTGTTTTACGATCTTCAGATACAAACCCTAACCCTTGTTGGATCGCATCGGATGGATTTCCGAGCTTTATGGCTTGCCCGTCAAGTTCAATCAGTCCATCGTCTGCCTTCCGGTAACCAAAAATGGTCTCAACAACCTCTGATCTTCCAGCCCCCATTAAACCGGCAATACCAAAAATCTCACCTGAGCGTACACTAAATGAAATATCATGAAACTCGCCTCTACGAGTAAGCCCTTTCACTTCAAGCTTCGTTTCACCAGGATTCAGATCGTGATCCGGATATCTACCACCAAGTTCACGTCCAACCATCATTCGGACGATCTCATCAAAATCTGTGTTAGCTATGACCTTTGTGCCAACATATTGACCATCTCTTAAAATCGTAATGCGTCCGCAAAGCGAGAAGATCTCTTCCATCCGATGAGAAATGTAAACAAAGGTAACACCCTTTTTCTGCAGAGAGCGAACAGCTTCAAACAATGTATCGATTTCGCGATCCGTTAAAGCGGCCGTAGGCTCATCCATAATAATAATATCGGCATTTGTCATGAGAGCTTTTGCAATTTCAATTAATTGTTGTTTTCCGACCGAAAGTCTCCCTGCACGCTCTGTTGCTTTCACTTGAAGGCCGAGCTCACTTAATTTCTCTTCAGCTAAACGATTCATTTCCTTTGTTTTCAGCCAGCCTGTTCGTCCAACCGTTTGTTCATTCCCTAGGAACAAGTTTTCAGCCACAGTTAACTCTGGCAATATATTTAACTCCTGATGAATAACAGCAATTCCATCTAGCTCTGCTTCTTTTGGATGTTTATAATGGACCGCTTTTCCTTTAACTGAAATGGACCCTTCATTGGAGCTGTAGATTCCTGTGAGAATTTTCATCAATGTTGATTTCCCGGCGCCGTTTTCACCCATTAACGCATGGATTTCTCCCTTCTCAAGGGAAAATGAAACGTCTTTTAGAACATGGTTGCCACTAAATGATTTATGAATTCCTTCCATTTGAACAATCATATCTGAACCCCCTTTTTAGAAAATGACTCCTGCGCGGAGGATGACATTTGCGTAAGGTGTGCTCTCACCTGTGCGTATAATCACCTTTGCCTTAGATGTTTCTTGTTTCAATTTTTCATGAGGCAAATAGTAGGTTGGGATCTCTTGCCTAGAGAAAATTTGATGAATGTATGAGTTCTGTGTCTTGATTTCATCAGCTAAGATAAAGGCTTCAACCTCCATATCCATTAAAAGCTCAGTAAGTACATCCAAAAAGCTAGGTACACCTAATTTGATCGACAAATCGATACATTCAACACCTTGAGGTACAGGTAATCCACAATCAGCAATAACAATCTGATCTGTGTGACCAAGTGAAGCTAACACTCTTGCAATGTCTCGGTTTAACATCCCGTGTTTTTTCATGTTAACTCCTTCTTTACTAGATATTGATGTACTTCCTCATATGTTGGCATTCCACCTTGCGCTCCTAAAGCCTGAACGGAAAGTGCTGCTGCTGCATTCGCATAAATAATTGATTGCTCGAGGCTTTCTCCATTTGCAAGCGTTGCGGCTAAGGCACCATTAAATGTATCGCCTGCTCCAGTGGTATCAACAAGCTGTACAGAGTGACCAGCCACCTGCTTCCGCTGACCAGCTTCGTGCCAGCTTACGCCCGCTTCCCCCTCGGTCATAATCACTTTTTCCTGATACTCATTTGAATCTTTAAATAACAGCTCGTACTCCGTCTCATTTGGCGTAATGTAATCGGCTATTGATAACACAGTGTCAGATAGCGGATAGGCCGGTGCCGGGTTTAAGATAACCTTCGTTTGATGCTTTTGACAGATTGCAAGTGTTCTTTCAACAGCTTCGAGTGGAATTTCTAATTGGATTAGTACAATATCACTATCTGCTAACACTTGTTCAAATTGATTAATGTATTCAACTGTTACTTCGTCGTTCGCTCCGGGAGTTATGATAATTCGATTATCTTGATCCGAGAGAATAATTGAAGCAATACCCGAGCTACAATCTGTAACCGGTTCCACATTTGAGACATCAACTCCCTCATTTGCCAAACCATCTAATAGAATCTTGCCAAATGGGTCATCCCCCACTCGACCGATCATTCGTACCGTTGCACCAAGTCTTGCAGCCGCTACAGCCTGGTTTGCCCCTTTGCCGCCTGGCATCGTAACAAAGCTTTCACCTTTTATCGTTTCCCCTTGCTTAGGAAAAACCGCTGTACTCGTCACCATATCCATGTTGATACTACCAACTATTGTTACGTTCCCCATACTACTCTCCTCCTACTGAGGTTTCTCTAATCGTTAATGTTGTTTTAAATTCATGTCTATATGACTGCAGTTCTTTCTTTTCTATCATCGTCATTAGTAGTTTTGTTGCACGTTCGCCCATTTCGTAAATAGGCTGTTGCACGGTTGATAGAGACGGTGTAAGCATCTGCCCTAACGAAATTCCATCAAATCCAATGACCTTGATATCGTTTGGAATCGATTTATGACACTTATATGCTGCCCGCATGGCTCCAGCTGCTGTCACGTCACTGCTTGCAAAAATGCCATCAATTAAAGGGTACATATCAAGAAGCTTACTTGTAGCCATTTCCGATTGACCAATTTCAAAGCCTGAATCAATAACTACATGAGCGATCGAGTGTTTTTCGATCACTTCCTTGAATCCTTCATAGCGATCATCCGCTGATGTAACACCTACAGGACCTCGAAGGTGAGCAATAAATGTACAGCCTTGCTCGACTAAATGCTCTGTAGCATCCATCGCTCCTTGTTTGTTGCTGGAAACGACTATTGGGATATCCTCACTAATATAACGGTCTAGAGCAACGACAGGAATATTTGTAGAAAGAATATGTTCCACTGATTCTGTCCCTGTTACAATAATGAGACCGTCAGCATATTTTTGTTGGAGCACTTGAATATATTTTTGTTCTTTATCTTGTTTGTTATCAGTGTTACATAATACAACGGTGAAACCTTCTGCAGTAGCCGCATCCTCCACTGCTCGTGCCAGTTCAGGGAAAAACGGATTTGAAATGTCAGGTACAAACAACCCAATAATTCCAGACGTTTTATGATACAGCGATCTCGCCACTGCGTTCGGTTGATAATTTAATGTCTTAATTGCTTTTTTAACAGCTTCTTCTGATTCTTTACTTACATAGCCTTTTTGATTTAACACTCTTGAAACAGTAGCCACAGAGACATTCGCCTGTTTTGCTACATCTTTTATTGTTGTCATGACTTTTTTCGCCTCACATCATGTAACCGGTTACACATAATATAAATCTGAATCAACTTCGTGTCAATCTTTTTTTGTCGAATGAGGGTGAACGCAAAAAAACGAACGTTCCTACTAGAGGGAAGCTCGCCTTCATGAATTAATACATTTGTTTAATACGAATATGGGGTTTTGATTGAATGTGAACACTTGGATCTGTGCTTAAACCTGATGCAATCCACGCTTCTAAGTGATCCATATATCGATCAATAAAATAGGATTCTTTAGGGTTTAATTGAAAGAGCTCCCACAAATATTGTGGAGACATAAAAGGTAATGTAATCATACTTCGTAACTGAATGATGACAAAATCAACCGGTTGTCTACGGAACTCCCCGACTGCCATACCATGTTTAATCAAACGTGAAAATTCATGCTTCTCTTTTTGAAGGTAGGTCGCCATCACTTCCCTAACGAGCGTTGAATCAACAGACATCTCACGGTGGACCATTCGGGCAAGTTGATGCTGTGAACGCTGATAGTTAATCAACGAGCGAACAAAGGTAAGTAAACGATCATATGCGGATTCACGTTCATTATATAAACTCTCTCGATCTAATTCTTTTATATACCCTTCATAAAATTGAATGAGCAGCGTTTCAAATAACCCTTTCTTCCCGCCAAAATAATAAGAAACCAAAGCAATATTAACAGACGCGTCTTGTGCAATATCTCTGACTGAAGTGCCATGATAGCCTTGCCTTTGAAACAATGCAGTAGCGGACGTTAAAATCTTTACCTTGGTTACTTCACTCATATGATCCCTCCGTTTAGTTAAGTGGTTATGTACCTTTTCGCTTTCTATCCCCATTCCCCTGCACCCTCAAACAAACTCAACGAATAAATCGTCTGACAAATTCCTTATTGAAATCTATTTTTTTGCTGAATTCACGTGCATCATGTAAACTATAGTCGATTAATACGTAATGAAAGCGAGTGAATCTCATGTTCCAATCCTCTACTTATTCTGATAATCAAGAAAAAGCGTACACGTTATTAAATAAACAACTAGATGCTTTACTCGAGGGAGAGACAGACCAGGTGGCAAACCTAGCAAACGCTAGTGCCCTTTTAAATCAGTTTTTAAATGATGTGAACTGGGTCGGATTCTACCTAACAAAGGAAGAACAATCGTTAATTCTTGGACCATTCCAGGGAATGCCTGCATGTGTTCATATTGAATTTGGTAAAGGTGTTTGTGGGACTGCCGCAGCGAAGCAAGAGACCATTCGTGTAGCGGATGTACACCAATTCCCTGGCCATATTGCATGTGACGCAGCGTCCCGTTCAGAAATTGTTATTCCTCTTATTAAAGATGGAAAAACAATTGGGGTATTAGATATCGACAGCCCTAGCCTGGAACGCTTTAACGAGGAAGACGAGAAGTATTTGAAGCAGTTTGCGGAAATTCTTGTGAAGCATCTGTAATGATTAGGAATGGTAAGTTAGTCTAAAAAAAGACGGCGCGACATTACTTGAATGTAGCGGGTAAAACACGAATATAGCTAATAATCCGCTACAGAAGAATCCCTCGCACCCACAAGAACGGCCTCAGCCCCTTTCGCGGAAAGGGCGCCGCTACAGTGTCTTCATCGCGTTCTGTTCCGTAGGAGTCTCGGGTTCTCCTTCCGCTCGTCTTACTAAAATACGAAAAACATGAATGGCGAATGATTCTACGATCGAATCATTCGCCATTTTCTAATTGATTTATAGTTTTGTCTGAGCCCCTTTTTGCATATTTAATTATTTTTTCGGGCTCTGTTATTTTATATTCTAACCTTCTGCTACTCGAGGCAGTTCGATCATCACTCGGTTTTTTCCTTCATCTTTTGCTTTGTACAGACCAGTGTCGGCTGATTTGAAGAGACACTCCGATGAACGAGAGAGTGACTTGCTCTTATCCCAATGAGAGACTCCACAGGATATGGTAACCGCAGGACTTGTTTGAAGGGCGACTGCTTTAACAATTCGTTTGGCAATCTCTGTTCCGACACGAAGATCCACTTTAGGTAGATATATCGCCAATTCCTCCCCACCCCACCTTGCAGCAACGTCTGTTTCGCGGATATTTGCTTGAATGATACTTGCCACCTGCTTTAAGATTTCATCTCCGATTTGGTGTCCAAATGAGTCATTAATTTGCTTAAAGTCATCAATATCAATGAGTAAAAATGTTCCCTTCTCATGTTCTAAAAGAGATTCCTCCATCGATTCTTCTAAATAATTTCTAGAGTGCAGATTTGTTAAATGGTCCGTAATGACCAGCTTCTCTAGTTCCTCATGTAAAAGCGTGTTCGTAAAAGCTAATGTTGAATGATGTACTAACGATTGAAGTAATTTAAAACTCTCAAAGGTAAAGTGATAAGATTCCTGATGAAATGCAAATACAGCACCGTGTAAAGCATCCTTATGTACCATCGGAATCGCAAGCAATGATGAAAATGGCCCGCTCTTGATATCTTGGTGTAACCCAGTATCTCCAATATAAATAGGGTCTTTTTTTTGTACTAACTGCTCTATAATTGAATGAAGATCCAATTCATGTTGATTCGATTGTAGATAAGGCGTTCCACTTTGGTGAATCACAGATTGTTCTGTTCGATCAAACAAAAGAAACCCGACTTCCTCTGCGCCAAAAGCATCTTTAATCTGGTGTGTCATATTCTCCGTTAAATCATTTAAATTTAACGTACTATTAATTTGGTGAGTTGCACGATTAATTAGTTTTAAATCATGTATAAGATCTCTGGATTGTTGATAAAGCTCTGCATTTTCCAACGCATTTCCACCTGTATCAGCCAAAATCTCAATAAAAGAGATCTCTGTCTCAGGTAAAGGCACCAATGAGGTGGCATGAATTTCTAGCACGCCATAAATTCCTTGTTTGCCACGTAATGGCATATACAAGTCAAGAATCTGTTGGGTATGGTTTCGTTCTACCTGATTCGCTCCAGTAAGATAGGCCTGCTCAGCTTTTAAATGCATACCTTCTGATCCGTAGATGAATGGTTTAATCGGTAGCTCTTCTTGAACCTCCCACTCGTGAGAAAGCATTAAATAGACGTCAAATGTAGGATAGGTCTGCTTAATTGCATACACAATCTTTGCAAGCACTTCACTTATATCCATGGTTGAGTGGACTTTCTTTGTTACCTCTAAAAGCAAATCTTTCTTTTTCGCTTCCCTTTCATTGTGTTCCGCTTGATAACCTTTTTCTAAAAGTGGTTGCAGCCACAGGGCCATATTCTGAAAAGTAGCGACCCACTCTTGGCGAAGCTTTGGTATCTCAGAGATCAAACAGCCGGCACACTGCCCCTCGAAAATAATCGGAAGCACCATATAACGACAATGGTCATCTGAGTCCACCATCATACAAGTTGCATGTCCTTTTGCTAACAACTGGTTTTGGATGGTTTGCTTGGCCTCCCTCAAAACCTCAAAAGAAAAAGCGTTTTCACCTCTTGCGTGTTTTAACTGATCTTCCGTCCACTCAAATAGTGTACATTCAAAGGGGAGCAAGCTCTTACCTTGTTCGTTAAACAATGCATTGATTAACGCTCGAAACGTAATCTCATAGTTCGCCGCACTCAGCAAGAACTCTGCATGAAATGTACAATTACTTGCAAGTAGCTTCTGTTCAATACGCTGCAGAAGAAGACCCAGCTTGTCTCTCTTACATAGTTCCTCTCGACTCATTACTCCAAATTTAATAGGAGGATGGTCAGCTACCTGAAACGACCGATTAGATTCGATATAGATGTACTCCTCGCCACCCACGTCTGAATCTTGATTACAATAGGAAAGAAACGCGCGATTAAGCTCATCACTCGAAGATCCTATTTGTTTGGCAGAAACGAGTCCCGAATCTGTCCAAATCATATAGATACATGATTCTCCCTCAATCAGTTGCTCCCCCTCTATAGGAACTAATTTGTCCCATAAAGGTGTAAACTCATTAGATTGAAAGTAAACATTTAACTCGTTCATTGTTATCACCACCATAGACCAAGACTAATGTCCCGTTTTTTATGAATCTATGTATACAAATACCTTACTTAAGACCGATATAAACCCGTATCATTTGTTTAAACACAACTTTTTAGATGAAAAACGGAAATAGTTTAAATATTTAGTGAGAATATAGATTGATTATAATGTAATACCTTCCAAATTGCTATGACTATTTTCTCATATAGTGAGGCATCTCCTCATTCAGTCATTGACTTCTTACCCGAATCTAGATATAATCAAGTTTGTGTGAAATGAGACAGCCAAGGTAAGCTTAGTATAGATTGATTCTATTCCTCGAAGCGGCTGCGTATTTGAGGTGTACCGCGTAACTTCCTGCTGTCGAAGCGAAGGTGCATGAAAATAGAACGTCTAGTCTAGGAGATTGCCACGAGGTTGTTATTTTGCAACATTCAAAATAACAGGAGGATTCACCTTATGTCACGTTATACAGGTCCATCTTGGAAGTTATCCCGTCGTCTTGGGATTTCACTTACAGGAACAGGTAAAGAATTAGAAAAGCGTCCTTACGCTCCAGGTCAACACGGTCCAAACCAAAGAAAGAAACTTTCTGAGTACGGATTACAATTACAAGAAAAGCAAAAGCTTCGTCACATGTACGGAGTAAATGAGCGTCAATTCCGTCGCACATTTGATATTGCTGGTAAAATGAACGGAATCCACGGTGAGAACTTCATGGTCTTACTTGAGTCTCGTTTAGATAACCTTGTGTACCGTCTAGGTCTTGCTCGCACTCGTCGTGCAGCTCGTCAACTAGTTAACCACGGTCACGTTACTGTTGATGGTAAGCGCGTTGATATTCCTTCATACCGCGTAACACCAGGTCAACAAATTGGTCTTCGTGAAACTTCACAAAACCTATCTGCTGTTAAAGAAGCAATCGAAGTAAACAACTTCGTACCAGCTTACGTAACATTTGACGCAGAAAAACTTGAAGGTACGTTCACTCGTCTTCCAGAGCGCACTGAACTTCCTGCTGAAATCACTGAAGCTCTTATCGTTGAGTTCTACTCTCGTTAAGCTGCTAAAAAACCTCGACTTGTTATTCAACAAGTTGAGGTTTTTTTATACTAAAAACAGCAACCCTCATCAGGTTGCTGCCTCTCTCACACTATTCTTACAGCGTAATCTTCACAAACTTACGCTTCCCAACTTGCACGATTAATCCATCAGTAATGGTAACTTCCGTCTTAATGTCAGTAACTTTCTCTTCGTTCATCTTCACGCCACCGTTTTGAATCATACGACGAGCTTCTCCTTTTGATGGAAGGAGTCCAAGTTCTACTACTAGATCGATGATACCAATTTGTGCGTCTTTTTCCCATTTCACAACGGGCATATCGTCTGGTAATGCATTCTTTTGGAACACGGTTTCAAAGTAGCTTCTAGCTTCTTTGGCTGCTTCTTGTCCGTGGTACATTTCAACAAGCTTGCTCCCAAGGTTCATTTTGGCATCACGCGGGTGAATGGAACCATCTTCTAGGCCTTTCTCTAGGATGTCTACTTCTTCTAATGGAAGATCGGTTGCTAGTCTAAAGTATTTCACCATTAGTTCATCAGGGATCGACATTGATTTACCAAAGATTTCGTTTGGTGCCTCGTCAATTCCGATGTAGTTGTTTAGAGACTTAGACATTTTTCGTACGCCATCAAGTCCTTCAATTAATGGAAGCGTCATCGCGACTTGCTTTTCTTGTCCGTACGCTTCTTGAAGCTGACGTCCCATAAGTAGGTTGAACTTCTGATCTGTTCCTCCTACTTCGATATCAGACTTCATCGCAACTGAATCGTATCCTTGCATTAATGGGTAGAAAAATTCATGGATTGAGATTGGTTGCTGAGATTTGTAGCGTTTTTCAAAGTCATCACGTTCTAACAAGCGAGCAACCGTTAAGTTACTTGCAAGCTTGATGACATCTTCAAAGTTTAAGGCTTTTAACCACTCGGAGTTATACATAAGAGTGACTTTATCCATATCAAGCACTTTACTGTACTGTTCTACATAGGTTCTGGCATTTTCCATTACTTGTTCGTTTGTTAACGCTTTTCTTGTTTCAGACTTTCCAGTTGGATCTCCGATTCGACCAGTAAAGTCACCAATTAACAGCTGAATTTCATGACCATATTCCTGGAACTGACGCAGCTTGTGCAAGACAACCGTGTGACCAATGTGCACGTCTGGTGCAGAAGGGTCCATCCCAAGCTTAATTTTGAGCGGGACACCTGTTGCTACTGATTGTTCGATCTTCTCCTTAAACGCGTGCTCTGGCGCAATTTCAACGACCCCACGCATTAATTCCTTCACTTGTGTTTCGACTAACTGCTTTTGCTCTGCGGTTAACTCTCTCTTGGACTCAGCCATACCATTCAACCTCCGATTAATCTCTTTTTGCACACAAAAAAACCCGTCTCCTAAAAAAGGGACGAGGTTATCGCGGTACCACCCTTGTTGAAAAGCATGTGCTTTCCCACTCAGTCTATAACGGCATTCACCGTTCTTTGCTTCTACACAAAGAAAAAGCTCCAGGCTGTAATTCTTTCAGCATCTCGTACTGGCTTGCACCTACCGCCAGCTCTCTTTAATCGATGTGTACTGAAATACTCCGACCCTTCCGCGCTTGTGATTTCATTCAATTGTTACAGTTTTAACACAAACAGATGACATAGTCAATAAATAAGAGAAACCTTCTCTGATAGCATTTCATCTCATCTTAACCTATGCTATACTGTTTCTGATTATTTAGGGAGGTATGTTATGTCCATGTTTTCTCGTTTGAAAGAGAGAATACACCTACTATATAAAAAACTAGATGATATTCAATTATTCCGCAAAGTAGGCATTACTTATCAAGTATTTTGGAACCTATTCTTGCTTTTTATTATTTTCGGATTGATGTCACTCTTTTTTGTTGGGGGTACTGCAGCAGGTTACTTTGCTTCATTAGTAAAAGATGAACCATTGCAGAATGCAGAAGAGATGACGACTAAAATTCATAATTATGAAGAAACCAGTCAGGTCTTTTTTGCTGGTGACACCTACATGGGTGAGTTACCGTCAGATTTAGAGCGTCATGAAGTGGCCTTAGATGACATATCAGATTATGTTAAGCAGGCCATTGTTGCAACAGAAGATGAATACTTTTATGAGCACGAAGGGATTGTGCCTAAGGCTATATTCCGTGCTACATATCAAGAATTTGCAAATGCTTCAACCCAAACAGGGGGAAGTACGTTAACTCAACAGTTAATTAAACAGCAAATTTTATCAAGCGAGGTTTCCTTTGATCGAAAAGCAACGGAAATCTTACTCGCTATGCGTCTAGAGCACTTTATGAGTAAGGAAGATATTTTAGAGGCTTATCTAAATGTTGTTCCATTTGGACGCAATGCATCAGGAAATCAAATAGCGGGTGTGCAATCTGCAGCGACTGGGATTTTTGGTGTCGATGCGAAGGATTTAAACTTAGCACAGTCAGCCTTTATTGCCGGACTTCCTCAAAGTCCATTCGGATACACGCCATTTACTTCAACGGGTGAAGTAAAAGAATCGCTTGATCCTGCATTAAATCGGATGAATACTGTTCTTACTCGAATGAATTCAGAAGGTTACATTTCTGATGAAGAATTACAAGAGGCGTTAGACTATGATATTGCAGGCGATTTCACAGACCCTACACCTCCTATCACGGAGAAATATCATTACCTGACATATGAAGTCATGAGAAGAGCAACGCCAATTGTCGTTGAGGCAAAAATGAAAGAAGATGAAGTGAACCTTGACGAGATGAGTGATGCAAAGCGAGCTGAAACACTTGATGCTTACTACCAGGCGGCTTCAAATGAGCTTTCTAGTAACGGCTATCGGATTCATACAACGATCAACCAAGATGTGTATGATGAGATGCAAAAAGCAGTGAAGGATGACAGCCTCTTTGGTCCTGAGAAAAAAGGTGAAATCGAAGAAGTCGGAGCTGTTCTACAAGAAAATAAAACGGGTGCAATTATCGGTTTTGTCGCGGGGCGCGAGGAAGGTAGCTCTGATAAGCAATTTAACCATGCAACTCAAGCAAACCGACAAACAGGATCAACGATGAAACCACTGCTTGGCTATGCTCCAGCAATGGAAATCGGTGCGATCCAGCCAGGGCTTGTTATACCTGATACACCGATGAAGTATAAAGATGGAAAGCCAGTAAAGAACTTTGATTCTGGACACAAAGGGTTACAATCAGCAAGAAAATCTCTTGCACAGTCTCGAAATGTACCGGCTGTTCGTGCACAGAACATGGTGCCACATGACAAAGCTCGGGAAACTCTTCAAAATTTAGGTATTCCTTTAGCAAATGAAGAGCTTCCGTATGAGTCTACCGTGCTTGGAACTCTTAACATAAGCGTTGAAGAAAATACAAATGCGTATTCTACGTTTGGGAACGGCGGAAAACGCGTGGAATCGTATATGATTGATCGAATTGAAAAAGCTGATGGAGATGTGGTATACGAGCATGAAGAAAAAGTAACAGATGTCTTCACGCCTCAAACAACCTATCTAACCATCGATATGATGCGTGATGTGCTTAAGCCCGGCGGAACAGCAAGCAGTGTACCAGGTAACCTAAACTTTAAAGCAGATTGGGCTGGAAAAACGGGTACAACTCAAAACGTTCGTGACTCTTGGTTTATGGCGACCAACCCAAATGTGACGCTTGGTGTCTGGATTGGTTATGACTCCGAGTATCAAATTGAACAAACCGTAAATGGCCTTCGCTACGGACCACGAAACCAGAAGATCTGGACGAATATCGCGAATGCCGCACACAAAGCAGACGCTGAGCTTATGGCTCCATCCGAATCATTTAAGCAACCAGAGGGCATTGTGGCGAAGAAAATTTGTAGTTTAACAGGTACCTCCCCTTCTAAAGCGTGTGAAGAGGCTGACCTTGTGACAACAGATTTGTTTAATTCAAACTATCTACCGAACTCTACTGATAACTTACAGTCAGAACGGTATGTGACGATTAACGGGAAAAACTACAAAGCTCGTAGCAATACTCCGGATGAATTTACGGAACGAGGATTGTCTGTATCAGGAGACTTATTCGGTGTGGGAGATGTCTCATCGTATTTACCTGACTCAATAAGTGGCGTAGTTAGCAACGAAGAAGCTCCCGATAATGGGAATACACCAGGAACGGTTTCGGGGGTATCACTTAGTGGTGACTCATTAAATTGGGCAAAACATGATGCAAGTGATATTGTTGGCTACCGTATCTATCGAGCTGATAATGGTAGCAATGACTTTAACGTGGTTCAATCTGTAAAAGGCAATGAGTCCACAAACTACAGTGTAGGAAATGGAACGTATGCCTATTATGTAACAGCTGTTGACTCAGTAGGTAACGAGTCTGGTGCATCTGACATTGCTCGAGCCGGTGATTGGTCTGACGAGGACGAAGCCGATGAAGAAGCAGAACAAGATGATGAGTCAGATACTGATTCAGACGAAGACGCGGATGATGAGGATTCAGAAGATACCAATGAAGAAGATACTTCTGATGAAGACTCAGACGATAACTAAAGCAACAAAAAGACGAGACATCCATGTGATGCTCGTCTTTTTCTATTCCAGAGAGAACAACCACGTATAAATGTCCCTCCACTTTCATTAATCAGAACCAAGTATGTTTTGGTGAATTCCTTTACACTAACAGTAATACAGATAAAGGAGGGTCTATATGTCTGAGATAACTCGTATTGGTGTGATTGGTATAGGTAATATGGGAAGTGCTCATGCAGACTATCTGTATGAGAGCCGCATTAAAGGCGCTAAGTTAACGGCGATTCTCGAGGAGCGAGTAGATCGAATCAAAGAAATTGAACACAAATATTCCGAGGAGCAAGTCACCATATTTTCTGACGAAAGTGCTTTTTTTCAATCTGATTTAGTAGATGCCGTCATTATTGCGACTCCACACTACAGTCATCCTTCCTTAGCGATTACAGCCTTTCAGCATGGGTTACATGTGCTTGTGGAAAAACCAGCTGGAGTCTACACAAAACAAGTTCGTGAAATGAACGAAGAAGCCGAAAAAAACACATTGGTTTTTTCAATGATGTATAATCAACGTATGAATCCTCTGTACCAAAAGCTAAGAGAAATGATCCATTCAAACGAGCTTGGCTCTATTCGACGTATCAATTGGATTATCACCGATTGGTATCGCTCTCAAAGCTACTATGATTCAAGTGATTGGCGTGCCACATGGGAAGGTGAAGGCGGTGGTGTGTTGATTAACCAGTGCCCCCATCAACTTGATCTCATGTACTGGCTGACTGATATGATTCCATCGAGAATTCGGGCCTTCTGTCATTTCGGAAAGTACCGCCACATCGAAGTTGAAGATGATGTAACTGCGTACTTAGAGTACGACAATGGAGCAACAGCTGTGTTCGTTACTACAACAGGAGAAGCGCCTGGAACGAATCGTCTTGAGCTGACAGGCGACCGTGGAAAAATAGTGATCGAGCATGATCAGCTTACTTTTTGGCGGTTAAGAGAGTCAGAGACGGCGTTTAATGAAAGATATTCAGGTGGATTTGGCATGCCAGAATCATGGACATGTGAGATTCCAACACCTGGACTCCATTTAGCACATGAGGGGATCACTCAAAATTTTGTCCGCGCCATTCAACACGGAGAGCCACTTATTGCCCCTGGGCATGAAGGCATTATCGGCCTTACCTTATCAAATGCGATGCAGCTGTCTACATGGACAGATCATTGGATAGACCTTCCAATTGATGAAGAGTTATATGCTAAGAAACTAAATGAACAGATTGCGCAATCTACATTTGAAAAGAACACATCAAAACAATCACTAGACGTTAAAGACACTCATTAAAAGGAGGAGCATATGAACCGAAACGATGGCATGAACTACGCACCCAAGGGTAAACCAAAACGAGTGGTAGAGGAAAATACGTTTCATTTTGCTGCGATGGCCTTAGATCATGGTCATATTTATGGGATGTGTCAAGGACTGATTGATGCAGGCGCCACGTTAACAAAGGTATACGATCCAGATCCCGAAAAAATGAAAGCGCTTAAAAGTAAGTTTCCAACGGTGGAATGTGTCACGTCAGAAGCTGATATTCTGGAAGATCCCGTGATTCAATTAGTAGCCGCTGCTGCTATTCCTAGTAAGCGAAGCTCCCTTGGAAACCGTGTGATGCAGCATGGTAAGGACTATTTTACCGACAAAACCCCATTTACAACGCTTGGGCAGCTTGAAGAAACGAAAAAGGTTGTGCAAGCTACCAAACAAAAATATATGGTTTATTATAGCGAGCGACTTCACGTAGAATCAGCAGTGTACGCTGGGCAGCTCGTACAGGATGGCGCGATTGGAGATGTTATTCAAGTGACAGGCTTTGGACCTCATCGTTTAAATGCACCTAGTCGCCCTGACTGGTTTTTTGAGAGAGATAAATATGGTGGCATCCTATGTGATATCGGTAGTCATCAGATTGAGCAATTTCTTTATTATACAGGTAATTCAGATGCCAGAGTTTTACACAGCAAAGTAGCAAACTACACATCCAAACAATATCCTGAGCTTGAGGATTATGGTGATGCAACACTGGTTGGTGGAAATGGTGCAACTCATTTCTTTCGCGTGGATTGGCATACACCAGATGGTTTAGGAGTCTGGGGTGATGGACGTTTGTTCCTAACCGGTACAAAAGGTACAATTGAAATTCGAAAGTATATAGATGTTGCCAAGGATACGGCAGGAGATCATGTCTATCTTGTAAATAATGACGGCGAACAGTATTTTCACGTTTCCGGAGAAGTAGGCTTTCCGTTTTTCGGAGAGTTGATTCTTGATTGTATCCATCGAACAGAAAACGCCATGACTCAAGAACATGCATTTAAAGCAGCTGAGTTATGTCTGCTTGCTCAAGAACAAGCTGAAATCATTCACACGTCGGAATAGCCTGGATGAATACAGATTCGTATCACATCCCACATCTTTCCATGAATTACTTGCAGAATCACACCTATCAGGTGGCATTTCATTCCCACCAGGAAGCTGAGTTATTTTATTTTCATGAAGGAAAATGTACGTACTTAGTAGGAGATCGCATCTTTCATTTGGCAGCGGGTGATTTAATTTTAATGAACGGCTTAACCCTTCATCGTCCAAAGCTTTTTGCTGACCATGCGTACGTTCGAACAACCATTCATTTTGATCAGACTTATTTTAAGACCCTTCTCGCTCCGATGAATATGGAAAAACTAGTGGACCCATTTACATCCCTCTCTTCTCTTCACTTGTCCTTTCGCGGTGAAGAGAAGCAAAAGGTGGAGCAATACCTTATGTCGATGATGGCCTGTAAGGAGAAGGATACGGAGGTCGCCTCGTTTCGTTTTCAACTGTTATTCATGGACCTATTAAGTTTTCTTTTTCCTTACTACCAAGAGCCATTTACACAGAAGACACTCAGGCAAACGGAAAAAGAACGTCATGTTCAAAAGATCATCTCTTTGATTGAAACGCACTATCATACAGACTTTCATTTAGAAAAACTAGAAGAAGAGCTGCACTTGAGCAAATACTATCTTTCTAAGATCTTTAAAGAAATCACTGGTGTAACCATTTTCAAATACCTTCACCAGAAACGTATTAATCAAGCGAAGGTTCATATGATGCTAGATGAATCAATCAGTATCACGGAGCTTGGCTACCAGACAGGGTTTAAGTACCCTTCCCATTTCTCACGGGTCTTTAAACAACTAACAGGAATCACTCCCGAACAATATCGTAAGGCTGTATCGGATCTATAAAAAAAAGTTGGACTAAGGTCACTGTCCGACTCTTTTTTTGTTTCTCACGCTTTTTTTAGTTCATTGTTTGGAAACAGACGAGCCTCTTCAATCTTAGGAAGCTTTCTTAAGATCGAGCTTGATAACCAGCTTAGACTAAAAATAATCATGGCCACACCGCAAATGAAAACCGGCACAATAGGTGTAAAAGCAGATCCAATCACCCCTCCAATTAAGCCTCCAAGAGGAGCTCCAATGGCTGATGCACTTGATAGCACCGTAATCACGCGACCAATAAATGAGGTCTCCACCTGTTGTTGAATGGCTGAAAAGATTAGGATGTTAATTACTCCAATGGAGATAGCGCCCGTACAAAAGAGCACGATCGACGGGATGACAGGAAGAATGGCAGCTCCAATCCACATCAACCCAGTTATGCTAAAACTACTTATGACTAGACGCCCAAAGTCTAGTTCCTTTATCTTCGGAGTTAGAATGGCTCCTATCATAAATCCAAAAGACAAAGAGGCAAGATAAAATCCGTAAATGGCTTCGTTTTCGTCCCCTTTAATTAATGCAAAGGCAGGTAAATTAGGTACCATAATACCCATTGCCAAATTAACAAATACTATGGAAACAATCATCTTTGGTATTAGTGAGTCTTTTATATAGTGAATACCTGCTTTTAAATCGGTTGTATAACCAGACATTAGTTGAGGAAAAGAATTCGTTTTTTCCGGCAGTGAAGGTTGCTTGAAGTTAAAAAATAGGTAAGTCATAGAACTGAAGAGATGACAACTTGCTGTAATGAAAATAGCGTAAACAGGTCCAACAAAAACCACGAGAATACCTGCACCAGCTAGAAAAGCAATGTCCATCCCCTCTCTAATCGTATGTAAAAAGGAATTGGCTTTGATGATATGATCTTTACCAACAATAATAGGAGTGATCGTCGATTCAATTGGATACGTAAATTGTGAAATGAGGGCAACAGTAAATAACAGAACGAGGACATAGAATACATTTAAACCTGTGGTTAAATAAAACAGTGGGATCGTAAACAGAAGAGCTGATTTTAACAACCCACTCACAATTAACCCTTTCTTATAAGTCACATAATTAGCGAAGGGAGCAACCAGAAATGCGAGCGTACTTGCAAGAGTAATTGAAAAATACGCAAGTCCTGAAAATAAAACATTCTCTGTTAAATGAAGCACTAAAAGCATTCCGGAAACTGCATAAACCCCTCCCCCCACACCATTAATTAATATGCCCGTCAGAAAGATCAGAAAGTTACGTTCTCTCACAAAAGATTTCACTCTTCTTCTCCTCCTTCTTGTTCAAATTTCCTCATGTTAAACTCAATCATGTAAGGCTTTTGTTGAACTGAATCATCTTTACTTTCCTCAAAGGATTTTTTGCCGTACTTCAGATAAAGCTCTCTTATATCCTTATTTAATTCCGTGACTAGCTTATCCGATAATAAAACGTGAGCGTGACTCCCCTCCACTAGATCTTCATCTGTCACCTGCTTTGGACCCTTAAATACAGTTGCTTTCGATCGGTAATACTTTTCCACTACACCCTTATTCGTTTCAGTATGATCGATCTCTAGAATTCCATGTTTATAAAGCTGCTGAATATGATAGTAAATGGTTCCTGCATTTTTGCCGAGTTCCACAGATGTTTGCTTTGGTGTCATTGGCTTTTCATGAAGTAGCGCAATAATCCGAGAGCGCAGAGGATCTGAAATAACCTTTTGCTGCTTTAATGTGACTTTCATAAATTCTTGATCGTCCATTACATTCACCTCTTAATTTGTATTTGTTAATCGATTTAATAATCCAAATCATTAATTTAGATTCATTATACGATTTAACTTTTTAAATCGCAAGTGTTTTTTTAAAATGAAGAAAAGGCTAGTACATAACTTTATTATGAATAGTCAAACATGAACATAGCACCAATTCCGCTACTGGATAATCCCTCGCACCTGCGGGAACGGCCTCAGCCCCTTTCGCGGAAAGGGCACCGCTACAGTGTCTTCACCGCGTTCTGTTCCGTAGGAGTCTCGGGTTCTCCTTCCGCTTGTTTTGTTAAAAACAAATGGCGAATGATTCGATTGTAGAATCATTCGCCATTTTTAAGTGTTGATCTTTAGTTATGTCCCAGCCTCTACCGATACAATTAATCTTCCATTGTTGATAAATCACCCGTTGGCAAATCAAGCTCCCATGCCTTTAACACGCGACGCATGATTTTCCCACTTCTTGTTTTAGGAAGTCCTTTGCGGAACTCAATTTCACGAGGAGCGGCATGAGCAGATAATCCTTCTTTAACGAATACACGAATCTCTTCTTTTAATTCATCAGAGATTTCGTATCCCTCTCTTAGTGAAACGAATGCTTTAATGATTTCACCGCGCACAGGGTCTGGTTTACCAATGACTCCCGCTTCTGCAATGGCTGGATGTTCGATTAGTTTACTTTCTACTTCAAATGGTCCCACTCGTTCACCGGAAGTCATAATGACATCATCAATTCGTCCTTGGAACCAGAAGTATCCATCTTCGTCCTGATAAGCTGAATCACCAGATATATACCAGCCTTCAAGCTCAAAGTAGCTGTTATACTTTTGTGGGTTGTTCCAAATTTCTCTCATCATTGACGGCCAGCCTTTGCGAATAGCCAGGTTCCCCATTCGATTAGGTGGAAGTTCTTTTCCACGATCATCAATGATTGCGGCTTGCACCCCAGGAATTGGTTTGCCCATTGAGCCTGGACGGATTTCAACAGATGGATAGTTACAAATAAGCTGAGCACCCGTTTCTGTCATCCACCACGTATCGTGAATGCGTTTGTTGAACACTTTAGAACCCCAACGAATGACTTCAGGATTTAGTGGCTCACCCACACTTAGTACATGACGAAGAGCCGACAAATCATACTTCTTCACTACTTCGTCTCCTGCACTCATCAACATTCTAAATGCAGTCGGTGCACTATACCAAACGGTTACTTTATTCTTCTCAAGCGTCTCATACCAATCCGTTGGACTGAAGCGTCCTCCGCGAATGACATTAGTCACTCCTGCAAGCCATGGGGCAAAGATTCCATAAGATGTACCTGTAACCCAGCCTGGATCCGCTGTGCACCAATAGATGTCATCTTCTTTTAAGTCTAGTACCCATTTAGCTGTTTGATAGTGTTGTAGCATTGCATTGTGTACATGGAGAACGCCTTTGGGTTTTCCAGTTGAGCCAGATGTATAATGCAGAATTAAGCCATCCTCGCGGTCAACCCATTCAATTGAAAGCTTATCAGATGCCTGCTCTAGCTTTGAATTAAAATGAATATAGTTCCCAGATGCCTCATATTCATCAGCAACAATTAATACTTTTTTCAAATCTGGCAAGTCTTCAAATGGAACTCGCTCCATTAAGGCCGGAGTCGTCACCAAAACTTTTGCCCCACTATCCTCAAGACGGTCTCTGACTGCTCCTTCCATAAATGCTTCAAACAAAGGACCTACAATGGCACCTAGCTTAATTGCTCCAAACAGAGCAAAGTACAATTCCGGAGAACGTGGCATAAAGATGAATACTCGATCGCCTTTCTTTACCCCTGCTTCCTTTAACACATTTCCTGCTTTGTTTGAATAAGCTTTCATTTCCTTAAATGTATACGATTCGTCTCGCTTTTGGTCACTATAAAGTAACGCTGCCTTTTCAGCCTTGTCTCCTTCAGCAAAGCGATCGATTGCTTCGTAAGCTAGATTTACTTTCCCAGAGGTATGCCAAGAGAACTCTTTTTCAACCTGACTCCAATCAAACGACTCGTATTCTTTATCATAGTTTTCTAGATTAAAATGCCCGTTTTCAGGTGGAAGCGCTTGCAATTTCATATATCTCTTCCTTTCTGTAATGAATTAACATTAGTATAATATACGTTTTTCAAATACACAAATAGAAAGTAAGGGTTTACAATTTTAATAAAAAAACTGTTCATAATATTCGTTCATTCACTCGATGCATGTTAGAATTGTGTATAATGAACGTATCAGCCTTAAAAGGTGAGTGAACAAACATGAATCATATAAAAACGTATCATTCTAGACTGATTTCGTTTCAAGATAAGAATCTATTAATTGAAGGTCCTATCTCAAAGGATACGCTTGAGTCTTATGGATTTCACGAAGATCTCAACTCGTTTCGACCACCTAAGCAGCAAAAAGAAGCATTGCTTGAAATTGCAGAGTTACCTGAGGGGCGGATTAACGTTGTTGTTGATGATCACACCGTTGTTGGATATGTTACATTCCTTTACCCCGATCCAATGGAACGCTGGTCAGAAGGAAACATGGAGAATCTATTAGAACTTGGAGCCATAGAAATCGCTCCCGCATATCGCGGGGTTTCCGCTGGTAAAAACCTTGTCTCGCTCTCAATGCTCGATTCAGAAATGGAAAATTATATTATCATTACAACCGAGTACTATTGGCATTGGGACTTAAAAGGTAGCGGGTTAGATGTATGGGAATATCGAAAAGTGATGGAAAAAATGATGGGTGCCGGTGACCTTGTCTGGTTTGCTACAGACGATCCTGAGATCAGTTCACATCCTGCCAATTGTCTTATGGCTCGAATTGGTGCGAATGTTGGACAAGAATCTGTTCAACAATTTGACCAACTGCGATTCCACAATCGATTTATGTATTAATTAACTTAGGCAAAGGAGTCTTGTTCACATGAAAGTAAGAGATATTATGAAGCGTGATGTTGTGACTTTATCTGAAACAAACACAATTAAGGAAGCGCTTCATTTACTTGAAAAGAATCGAATCAGACATATCCCTATCGTTAATGAGCAAGGTCACATACAAGGGATTGTATCAGATCGAGATATTCGTGATGCTAGACCTTCTATTTTTGCAAAAGATTCAGATGACCAGGACTTACTTAAACCTGTATCTTCCCTGATGTCGACACATATTATTACGGCAGAACCGGAAGATCTCATTCAAGAAGTTGCGTCTGTGTTTTATTTATATCATATTGGTTGTCTGCCTATTACTGAAGATGAACGGCTTATTGGGATGGTAACCGAAACAGAGCTGCTTCATACTCTAGTTGAGTTTATGGGTGCAGATCAGCCAAGCACTCAGATTGATGTAGAAGTGAACAATAGTCCAGGTCAGTTAGCAGATCTTGCTCACATTTTTAAAGAGCTAGGTATTAACATTCATAGTGTAATGGTTTACCCATCTGAACAAGAACAAACAAAAACACTTCTTTTCCGTGCTCAGACAATTGATGCTAGACAAGTGATCTCAGCGATTGAAAAAGCTGGTTTTACGGTACGTGGTCCACAACTCAATGGAGATTCATATGAAGAAAGCTGATGCTTGCTATGTTTATTCCCACGAGGAGCACGCTTATCACTTTCATGATAAGCATCCATTTAATCCTCGAAGGCTTACATTAACAAAGGAATTACTCGAAGCATCCAGTTGCTTAGATCATACAAGCATCATTGAGCCACGAAAAGCTACAGAAGAGGAGTTAGCCTTGGTTCATGATTCAGCCTATATTGAAGCGGTTAAGCTTGCAGGGATGAATCAGTTAAGTGCTGATAAGGCGCGAAACTATGGGCTAGGAACGGATGATACTCCGCTTTTTGCAGGGATGCATGATGCAGCTTCATACTTAGTAGGTGGTACGCTAGCAGCCGTTGATGCGGTCATGAACGGAGAGTATACCCATGCGTTGCACTTAGGTGGTGGCTTACATCATGGTTTCAAGGGCAAGGCGTCCGGCTTCTGTATCTATAATGATTCTGCGATTGCTATAGAGTACTTAAAGCAAAATTATCAGGCACGAGTGCTTTACGTGGATACGGATGCACACCACGGTGATGGTGTGCAGTGGTCCTTCTATGATGACCCTGACGTATTTACCTTAAGCATCCATGAAACGGGTCGTTACCTTTTTCCAGGTACCGGTAGCATTGCGGAAAAAGGTGCCGGAAATGGCTATGGCTTTAAGCTGAACATCCCTTTGGAAGCCTTTACAGAGGATGACTCGTTTATAGCTAGCTATGAGACTGCTTTTCGTGAAGCCGTTGAATTCTTTAAACCTGACTTAATTCTTACGGTAAATGGAGCAGATTCACATTATCTTGATCCCCTCACTCATTTGCATACATCGCTTAAAAGCTTTCACTTTATTCCTAAGCTTGCGCATGAATTGGCTCATGAGTATTGTGAGGGCCGGTGGGTTGCAGTAGGTGGAGGCGGGTATGATCACTGGCGCGTGGTTCCTCGTGCATGGGGGTCCATCTGGTTAGAGATGACAGATCAAACGCACGTACTGGATCAGCCTATCCCTACAGATTGGATCGACCGATGGAAACGTGAGTCTGACGTTACGCTACCAACAAGCTGGCATGACGAACAATCCATGTTTCCGATGATCCCAAGAAAACCAATTATTACTGCAAGAAATCAGCAGACTGTTGAAAAAGCACTGTTTTCAATACGAAATGAGAAAGCGCGACGTAAATCTTAACACAGAAAAACAGCGAACCTTCCATTAGATGGGAGGTTCGCTGTTTGTATGAGATGCTAGTTGTTACATGAACGTAGCATTTCTGAAACGAGTTTGTAGGACTGTTCACTAGCAAGCTTCGTAAAATCCGTAAAGCTCATGGTTGCTTCTTCGTTCGCCTTATCAGAGATTGCTCGAATAATTACAAAAGGAATATCATTCATACTCGCTACTTGAGCTACAGAAGCTCCTTCCATCTCTACGCAGCTCCCATTAAAGTCTTCCTTCAACTTATTGGAAAGCTCAACATCTGCAATAAACTGATCCCCACTTAAAACGCGTCCTTTTTTGACTTGGCAAGAAAGAACACGCGTGGCTGCTTGATGCGCCAAGTGAACTAAATCCTGGTCCGCTTGGAATAAAGATGGGGTGGATTGCATCGGAATTTGCCCTTTTTCAAACCCTAGCGCGGTTGCATCCATATCATGCTGGATCGCATCCTCAGAAATAACTACGTCACAAACATTAAGCTGTTCTTCTAAAGCCCCAGCAATACCAGTAAAAACAAGATGTGTGACTTGAAAACGATCAGCTAAAAGCTGAGTGGTAACAGCCGCATTCACTTTACCAACACCCGATTGACATAGGACCACAGAACAGCCTTGAATCGTGCCAAGATAAAACGTAATACCTGCATGTACTTCGATCTGCTCTGCTTTCAAATCTGCTCGCAACTGAGCAATTTCCTCCGCCATTGCTCCAATTAACCCTATTCTAGTAGCCAACGTGTTCACCAACCTTAATCGTTCTTTGTTGACTGTCTAAATTCAATACGGTGTGGAAGCTGAACCGTATGATCTGTTACCTCTTCTTTGTTCATAAACTTTGTTAACAGACGCATCGATACGGCACCGATATCATACATCGGTTGGACAACTGTCGTTAATGTCGGACGGACCATAACGGATAGACGAGTGTTATCGAAACCAATGACATCAAAATCACCTGGTACATTAAACCCTTTATCTTGAGCACCATGAATGACACCAAGAGCCATTTCATCAGATGAAGCGAAAATAGCTGTAGGCTTGTCCTGCATACTAGTAAAGGTATCCATCGCTTCAATTCCAGAATCGTATGTATAATCACCTAGTACGATTAGGTTCTCATCAAATTCTAGATTCTTTTTCTCGATTGCGGAACGATAGCCAGCGA
This sequence comes from Alkalihalobacillus sp. FSL W8-0930, assembly GCA_037965595.1. Classification (NCBI taxonomy): domain Bacteria; kingdom Bacillati; phylum Bacillota; class Bacilli; order Caryophanales; family Bacillaceae; genus Alkalihalobacillus; species Alkalihalobacillus sp. FSL W8-0930. Next base: position 2,772,307 of record CP150183.1, read on the forward strand.
ATTTTTGGAATCCATTAATCGGGTCATCAAGTGATCCGCTAAGCATACCAATACGAGTGTGCCCTTTTTCAATTAAAGTCGTTACCGCGTCTTCAGCTGCTTGCTTGTAGTCAATGTTTACAGAAGGGAAATCCTTTTCTTGATCAAGCGTTGCTGCAAGTACAATTGGTACAGGTGAACGCTTAAACTGTGCAGCGTGTTCTTCTGTAATTTCCCCACCCATATACACAATTCCATCTACTTGCTTCTCTAAAAGCGTATTAATAAGATGAATTTCTTTTTCTTTGTTTTGGTCTGAGTTACAAAGAATGATATTGTATTTGTACATTGTTGCAATATCTTCAATTCCTCGTGCTAATTCTGAGAAGAAGATACTGGAAATATCAGGGATGATTACTCCAACAGTTGTTGTACGCTTACTTGCTAGACCACGTGCTACTGCATTCGGTCGATATCCAAGCTGTTCAATGGCCTCTAGTACTTTTTTTCTAGTTGTAGGTTTCACGTTGGGGTTTCCGTTTACAACTCGTGATACAGTTGCCATAGATACGCCAGCTTCTCTTGCTACATCATAAATCGTTGTATTCACATTGATCCTCCTCATAAACATGCTTATGTCCTCATTTTGTATTGTTATCATACGCTACAAAACAGGCTTCCGCAATGTCTTTCGCATTTATTCGACACTATCCGATAATTCTTCGTTATTCTTAGTCATCGAACGTTTTCATATAATACTACAGTTATTCCCGTAGGCACTATTTAATATGCTTCCTTTTACCAAAAAAGCTCATCAATCCATTTTAATCTTCAAACATAGGAAAAGCAACCCACTTCAATAGAAGGGGCTGCTTTAATAAATTTATTAATTCTTGTACAAGCCAGATGCTGTCAATTCATCAATAAATGTGTTAAAGGTTGGGATGTCCATTTGTTGTGCAGAGTCAGAAAGCGCAACAGCCGGATCCGGGTGTACTTCTGCCATTACTGCATCAGCACCAATTGCTAGAGCAGCTTTTGCTGTTGGAAGAAGTAGATCTCTTCTACCTGTAGAGTGTGTAACATCTACAAGCACAGGTAAGTGTGTTTCTTGCTTCAGGATTGGTACAGCTGAGATATCTAGCGTGTTACGAGTTGCTTTTTCATACGTACGAATTCCGCGTTCGCAAAGCATGATTTGACTGTTTCCTTTAGAAACAATGTACTCGGCTGCATGGATGAACTCTTCAATTGTTGCAGACAAACCGCGTTTTAATAGAACCGGCTTGTTCACAGAACCTGCTGCTTTAAGAAGCTCAAAGTTCTGCATGTTACGTGCACCAATTTGAATCACATCTACATAATCAAGCGCCATTTCAATGTCAGATGGGCTAACAATCTCACTAATAACAACCATATCTTGCTCTTCGGCTACGCGCTTTAAGATCTGTAGGCCTTCAAGTCCAAGTCCCTGGAAGTCGTATGGAGATGTTCTTGGTTTGAACGCTCCGCCACGAAGAAGCTTTAAGCCACGCTCTTTCATTGCTTTGGCAACAGCTGTTACTTGCTCATAGCTTTCAACTGCACAAGGTCCCATAACAAGACGTTGCTGGCCGTCTCCAATTGTTTCACCTTTAAGATCAACAATTGTGTTTTCCTTTTGTCTCTTTCTTGAAACAAGCAAGGCTTTAGAGTTATCTTCTTCTTGAAGTTCAAGACCAGCTTTGAAGATTTGCTTGAATAAGTGTTGAAGCGTACTTGTTTCAAATGGTCCCTCGTTATGCTCAGCAATATGATCAAGCATTTTACGCTCACGAACTGGATCAAAACGATTCACTCCAGATTCGCGTTTCACTGATCCAATTTTTTGGACTAAGCCAGCGCGCTCATTTATTAAAGACAATAGCTTTAGATTGACGTCATCAAGTTCAGAACGTAATTGTTCTAGTTGTTCATTACTCATACTCTCCACTCCTCACAAAAAATAAGTTCTCTTTAACTTACTTTTATTATAAATGATATATCCTTGAATGTCACGACATTTCTCTTTATTTCTTAGACGCTTTTAAGCACTAAAGCGTTTCTGTGATTTTGATATACCCTTTCCATGTTAATTCTAGTAAAATAGAAACAGCATAACAGAAAGGTAACAGGTGATGAAATGGACGCTTCGCAAACTTTATTTGCTTTGGATATTGGCACTCGCTCAGTAGTTGGTCTTCTCTTACAAAAGCAAGGGGATCAGCATACGTTAATTGATATGGAAATCATTGAGCATCAGGAGCGCTCGATGTTAGATGGACAGATACATAATATTCCTGCTGTTGCAGCAGTCATACAAATGGTCAAAGAACGTTTAGAAGATAGACATGGTCCTCTTAAAAAAGCATGTGTAGCGGCTGCTGGTCGCTCACTCCTCACAAAACGAGCAACTTATTCCGTTTTACTCGATGAACATCCCTTACATACAAAGGAAGAATTAACACAACTTGAGCTCAGTGCGGTTACTCAAGCTCAATATCAATTAGCACTCGAATCAGATCATACCTCTGCCGCTCGATACGATTGCGTTGGGTACTCTGTATTAGAATATAGATTAGATGGAACACCAATAGGAAGCTTGCTACAACAGGCAGGGAAAGAAGCCGAAATTGAAGTAATTGCTACATTCCTACCCAAGGTTGTTGTCGAATCTTTACTTCAAGCTCTTCATGAAGTTGGATTAAGCTTAGAAGCGTTAACACTAGAACCAATCGCCGCCATCGATGTGTTGATTCCTACTTCTATGAGAAGACTTAATGTGGCACTTGTCGATATTGGTGCTGGCACCTCCGATATTGCTTTAACAGCTGATGGTACTGTTCAAGCGTATGGAATGGTTCCTACAGCAGGTGATGAAATTACAGAGGCTCTTAGTGATGAATACTTACTTGACTTCCCTGAAGCAGAATCAACTAAACGAATGTCACTTGAAACGGATAAAATTCAACTGACGGATATATTAGGGTTAACAACTGAATACACAAGTACGGAGTTATTTGAATCGATTAAACCTGCTATTGGGGAGCTGGCTCAAAAAATTGCAGATGAGATTTTGAGATTAAATGGAAAAGCACCTCGGGCAGTGATGTTAGTAGGCGGAGGAAGTCAGACTCCTTTTCTTCCTGAGCTGTTAGCAAACGCCTTAGGCTTGCCCACAGATCGCGTAGCTGTTCGAGGCATTGATGCTATTAAACATTTTGTTTCTTTGGATGAAAAAGCAGCAGGACCAGAATTAGTCACTCCGGTTGGTATTGCCATCGCTGCAAAACGTAATCCCATCCAATATGTACAAGTTCAAGTGAACCAGACAAATTTACGCTTATTTGATGCAAAGAAATTAACCATTGGCGATGCACTTGTCTCTGCCGGAATTGATGTGTTAAAGCATCACGGGAAACCAGGCCTTGCAATGGTGATTAAAGTGAATGGTACTCTTTTCTCGATTCCCGGCGAGCACGGCTTATCGCCAGTAGTTAAACAAAATGGTGTCAAGGTGAATTTGGCTGATCCAATTAAAGAAGGAGATACCATCGTCATTGAAAAAGGAGAAGATGGTTCTCCACCCCATGTAACATTAGGTGAGGTTATTGAGGAATCGTCACAGTTAACTTGCTATGTGAATGGAGAAAAAACAGAGTTTACGTTTGCTTTATTTAAAAATGGTCAGCGATCAGATCGTTCAGCCATTTTACAAGATCGTGATGAAGTCAACATTCAAAACAAAATAACTGTACAAGACGTACTTACTCATATGAAAATCAACCCTGTATTCTTTAAAGTTGTGCAAGTCACAGTCAATCAACAAAGTATGTTTGTACAAAATCAAGAGTCTACCTTACTGTTAAACCATCGTCCTGTTTCTTTTGACCAAAAGTTGTCTGAAGGTGATCACCTTACAATTTCTGTTCCACATGATGCAAAACCTGACGTGACGGTCGCAGACTTAATTCATCAACTTGGAAATGTAGAGCAATCAATTACGGTTACGTTTAATGAAGAAGTGATACAGCTAACAAAAGAAACGGTAGAGCTCTATCAGGAGGGTATGAGAGTGACAACTGATATGACCCTGAACTCTATGGATACGTTTATTACGAAAGAAATAGAGGTCAACCCCTTTATCGTTCAAGATTTATTTGCAGTAACAGATATTACAATTCCTACTTCAAATCATACATTTACACTGCTTTGCAACAATAAGCCCGTAGATTTTACGAGTGGCTTACAGCATGGAGATAAAATTGAGCTTGCATTTACAAAAATAACGAACTGATTGATAGAAAAAAGGCGAATCTCCTCAGTTAAGGAGTTCGCCTTTTTTACGATAGTTCATTAGTTCATTTTGTTCTTTTCTTGTTCTACTTTCTTCTCTAAATCGTCAACCTCAGATTTTACGGTCTCAGATACTTTTTGACCAGAATCTTTTAGTTCACTCGTTAAATCTTCTGTTAGAGAAGCTACTTCGTCTTTTGTTTGATTTGCATCATTTTTGACAGTGCTTGCTACTTCTTTTACCTTATCAGCAACCTGAGTTGATTGATCTGATACTGTTTTTGCAATGTTGGAAGACTTCTCTTTTGCGATTGTCGCCCATTCGTTTCCTTTATCATATGCAGTAGAAGTGAACTCTGATGTTTTAGCTTTTGCCATTTGAGCTTGCTCACCCAAGTCGTTACGAAGCTCTTTACCAGATTTCGGAGCTAAAAATAAAGCTGTTGTTGCCCCTACAATTCCTCCAATTAGTGTTCCAATTAGAAAATCCTTAGTATTCATGTCTCCCATGTTCATTTCCTCCTTGTGTTTTAATTGGTTCGTTGAGATGCTGCTTTCTCAGCTTAAACTTTGTATACAAATCAAGGGCCGTAGTCCCCCAATTAACAGCTTTAGCGATATTTTCTGATTGTTCAACCGTTTGACTAGAAACGGTGTTTGATACTTGTCGGATCGATTGATTAAACTGTGTTACTGATTGACCTAAGTCTTTAACCGATATAAACATCGTGTTTACTGCTTCTGATTTCTGTTGAATATCATCTGCTAATCGGTTAGTCTTGTGAAGCAATTGCTCCGTTTCACTTGTAATTCCATTAATTTGTTTCTCTAAATTGGCAACGGTGTTTGCCGTATGCTCAAGTGTACGATTTGCTGATCGCAGTGTTCGAACAAGAAAAATAACTAATACAGCAAACGCAACAGCTGCTATCAGGGCACTTATGTACAAGAGTATTGCCCAATCCATGATGTATCCCTCCTCCATACCTTAGATTTACCCAAAGCTAAATGTGATTAAACATATGTACGTTAAAACATATTCGACAGCTTTTTTAGATATCCTCTATCATACCTTACTTTTCAACGTAATAAAAAAATTATGAAATGAAAAAAACTGACTATGAGATAAAATTAAAATAGACTGGAAAACAAAAAAGGCCAATGATTCAACTAAAGTAGAATCATTGGCCTCTTCTAAATATGATAGATTTGCTCTTACTGCTTCACTAGGTTCTCATAATTTCTTTGGAATTTCTGAATGTCACCCGCACCCATGAATAGGAGAACACTGTTTGAATGTTTTCCTAAAACAGAAACATCTTGCTCTTTTATAACGGTTGACTGTGGGATAAGCTCTTGCAAATGGCCAATGGTCAAGTTTCCTTTATCTTCTCTGGCTGATCCAAAGATGTCACATAAATACACAAAATCCGATTTTGAAAGTGCCTGCGCAAAGTCATCAAGGAACGTTTTTGTGCGGGTAAACGTATGCGGTTGGAAGATGGCCACGACCTCATGCTCAGGGTATTTCTTTCTTGCTGCTTCAATCGTAACGGCAATTTCAGTAGGATGATGAGCGTAATCATCAATTAATACTTGTGAGCCAATTTCTTTTTCACTAAAGCGACGTTTCACCCCGTCAAACGTTTGAAGATGGGCAGCAAGATCATCAGCAGATACCCCTTCATAATGACAAATGGCAATGACAGCTAATGCATTTAAGACGCTATGGTTTCCAAAACCAGGGATTGTAAAGGTCCCATACAAGCTGTTACGTACAAACACATCAAATGTCGTCCCGTTTTCTCCACTTTGTACGTTATGCGCTTGAAAATCATTATGATCTTTAAAGCCATAATAGACAACAGGTACGTTCGCATGAATTCGTTGCAAGTATTCATCATCACCACAAGCAATAATTGCTTTATTCACTTGCTTCGCCATTTCTTGGAACGCATCGAATACATCTTCAACGTCTTTAAAATAATCCGGATGGTCAAAGTCAATGTTCGTCATCACACAATAATCAGGCTTGTAGTTAAGGAAATGTCTTCTGTATTCACACGCTTCAAACACAAAATACTTTGAGTCCTCTTCTCCTTTACCTGTACCATCACCTATTAAGTAAGACACAGGATAAACAGACCCAAGCATGTGAGAAAGTAACCCAGTAGTGGATGTCTTCCCGTGTGAACCAGTCACAGCCACACTCGTAAATTGGTTGATAAAATGACCAAGAAATGATGGGTATTGTTCCACTTCAATGCCTTTTGCTGCAGCTTCCTGAAGCTCAATATGGTCTTCATTATATGCAGCTGACACGATAATCTTTTGATTTTCTTTAATATTTGCCTTATCAAAAGGTAAAAGTGGAATTCCTTTTCTCTCAAGTGGTTTCTGAGTAAAGATTGTCTTATCTACATCCGAACCTTGCACAGTATAATTCATGTCATGCAGGATTTGAGCAAGGGCACTCATTCCTGACCCTTTAATCCCGACAAAGTGAAAATCGCTCATATGGTAAACCTCCCCGCTAAACCTCATTCTCGATACAGTCGGAAAATAAGAGTAAGCGTTCATTCATTTTTTATTCATTATCTATTCAGTCTCATTAGCTTTTATCTCTTAGTATATGTTTCATGCTTGTAAAACGCGTCTGACAACCTTCATGCACACGTATCTGACGCCCCTCCCTATGATATAGAATAAGAGGTGTTTAGACAAGTGGCTTCTTAGTCAGTGTATCCAAGAACTTTATCGACAGACATTTCATCAATGAGAACCTGTCTTGGTTTACTACCCATTGCTCCTGTGATAACACCCTTAGCTTCAAGCATATCAATTAATCTTGCAGCACGGTTATACCCAATTCGGAACCTTCTTTGCAGATTGGATGCCGAAGCGTTTCCTTGATTAATCACATGATAACACGCTTCTTCAAAGAGCTCATCTTCCTGCTCCGTCTGTTCAACTGTTTTTTGCATTTGCTCCGTATCCAGCAAAAACTCTGGCTTTCTTTGCTTTTTCACATGTGCAATGACATCTTCAATTTCCTCATCCGTTACAAAGGTTCCTTGAACACGAACAGGTTTTGGTGAACCATTTTCGTTAAAAAGCATATCTCCTCGACCAAGTAAGCGCTCGGCTCCATTCATATCAAGAATCGTTCTGGAGTCGGTTTGTGAGGAAACAGAGAAAGCAATTCGCGTTGGTATGTTCGCTTTGATTAAGCCAGTAATGACGTCTACGGAAGGCCGTTGTGTTGCGACCAATAAGTGAATGCCACAAGCACGCGCTTTCTGGGCAATACGACAGATCGAGTCTTCCACATCTTGTGGCGCTACCATCATAAGATCAGCTAACTCATCAATCACAACCAGTATGTAAGGCATAGCCGGTTTGTTTGGGTTCTCTGAATATAACTCATTATATCTGCCTACATCACGTACGCCTTTTTGACTAAATTGTTCATATCTGTGCTCCATCTCACCGACAACCCATTTCAGGGCAATCGTTGCTTGTTTTGCATCCGTAATAACCGGTGCAACGAGATGAGGAACGTCATTATATGGAGCCAGCTCCACCATTTTAGGATCAACAAGAAGAAGTTTTACCTCATCTGGACTCGCTTTATATAAGAGACTGATTAGGATTGAATTAATACAGACACTTTTTCCGGAACCTGTTGCTCCAGCCACTAAACCATGTGGCATTTTGCGGAGATCTGTCACAATTGGCTGACCTGATATGTCTAACCCTAAGGCAACAGTCATTGGAGAATCCGGTTTGATAAATACATCACGTCTAAGAATCTCTCGTAACCAAACGGCTTCAGAGTGAAGGTTTGGAACTTCAATCCCGATCGTGTTCTTACCAGGAATCGGCGCTTCAATTCTAATTTCTTTAGCTGAAAGGGCCATTTTTATGTCATCTGATAGGTTGGTAACCTTGTTAACTTTTACCCCTCTAGCAGGCTGAATTTCATACCTTGTTACGGATGGACCCATCGTTGTGTGCACAACCTTTGCATCAACATGAAAGCTTTGAAGTGTTTCCTCAAGTAACGTCGCTTGTTCTTGGAGCCATTCCGTGTCTGTTGCTCGTTTAGCTTCAGGATAACGCAGTAGCTGGATACCAGGTTTTTGGTATGAATCATTTGAATCTTGTTTCATTTGCTGTGCCGGTTGCACTTGTTTATCCTTAGGCATCATTAACACATTAAAAGGGATTGAGGGTTTTCCTTTGGCTTTTGGCTTCACTTGCTCGTCTTCCGTTTTTATAGCCTTGGTTTCTACTGGCTCAGGCTCCATTATCTCTGCCTCTACTTCAGGTTCAACCTCTTCCGTTTGAGCTGATGTTAATGTGTTCTCGTAAGTAGAGACATTGTCTTCGACGACAGGTTCTTCCACAACGACCTCTACCTCATCTTCTTGGTATTCGTCTTGTTGGTCCCCGGAAGACTCGACTATTTCAACCTCAGGCATAGGCAATACTTCGATCTCATGATTGATTTCAGTGGACGTATCTATCTCGTCCGCTTGATCATTCTGACTGAAGTTATCTTCCTGAGACACCTGGTTTTCAATTAGCTCGAATTCATCTTTTAAATCTGAACTAGACTCCATTGCATCATTCTCTAGTTGAGTTTCAACAGTTGATTCTTGTTCATCTGGAACGGTTTCTATCGGAACCACATGATACCCTTCTTCTTCAACTGGTTCTGGTTGATCAGGCTTATGATTCCATTCAGATAAAGGCGGTACAGGTCTTCGCAGCTTCTCAAATACTGAATCCTCTAGTCGTTTATTATGCTCTTGCCGTTCTCTTAACCACGAGCCTTGAGTTAAGTGAGGTGCGTCTTCAGAATTATGTAAGGTTAACTGTGTTCGCTGGCTGGGAGTCACTTTCCTGAACCCGTGAATAGGAGACGGGATCGAGGTTGGCTTAAAATCAGGGTTATTAAATTTAACCCGCTCTTTCCTCTCCTCCAACTTTTCTACCTGATGAGAGTATTGAATCCGTTCTGATCGCTTTTGTTCGGATGTTTCGGTTCCGAATTTCTTTTCCCACTTTGTCTCATCGACTTTTCGATCGTTCATCATTTCCTTAGCCTGTTCTTCCATCTCTTCTGGAAACCTTATCCCACGAGATTTTGCATATTGATACGTAATCCGAGGGGTATGATCCATTGGTTCTTGATATGAAGAATAACTGGATTTCCGTTCAACTTTGTTAGATGTTGGTTCAATTGTTTCCTTTTTATCTGTCTCTCCATCATGCTCTGATCCAAAGAATGTTTGTTGGATCCATTTTTGAAAACGGTTCAATGGTTCCACGCTTTCATTCACCTGCTTTCTAACCAATAAGCTCCTCGGAACAGAAAAAAGCCGGCAGCAGTAAGATCGCTTTATCACATGCACAACGGCTGCTTTAGGAGACCTATTGCTAAACCAGCCTTTTTCATTTTAGGCTGCTGTTATTTTTATCTTGTAAACGGTTGACCCGCTTCATAAGAGTCGTCAAGGACGAGAATGCCTTTTTCTTCAGGCGCATCTGGAAGGTTAAGCTCTTTGGCTGAACAAATCATTCCATTCGACTCTACGCCACGCAATGATGCTTGTTTGATTTGTAGACCACTTGGCATTACTGCTCCTACTAAGGCAACAACTACCTTCTGGCCTGCTTCTACATTAGGTGCTCCGCAGACGATTTGTAAGGTTTCCTTACCTACATCGACTTGGCAAATTCCTAGCTTATCTGCGTTAGGGTGCTTTTCCTTAGACGTCACATACCCAACAACAAACGTTGGCTGATCTGACCCATCAAATGAAATAGTCATTCCTTCTTTTGAAAACGCACTCGTTATCAATGACTTTGTTGAATCAGTTAATTCAACAACTCCCGAATCATTTATTACCCCATAAGAAGACGCGTTAAACACGTTATATCCAATTGTTTTGTTTGTTTGCGTGTCATAAATTCTCGCAATATTTCCAGTACGTTCATAAGATTGCTCTACTACTTCGTTATTTGAAAGGGAAATGAGCAATGTATCGCCTATCCCTTTAAGATTATAAAATACGTTCATGAAGGTGCTCCTTTATCTCTTTTCTAGTTTCTAGTATACCACAGGTACTTTTTAGTTTGATGGGCCTTTAGGTTTTTTTTGTGCCATAATAAACACAGGTTCAATGCCATTGTCCCCCATCAAAAATGGAAGGGCTGTGACTGGTACTCTGCCTTGTCCAAAAAAGGTCAAAGTCGTTTGTGCCATTACATCGTACCCTGTATCATTTACAAGATCGACGAAAAACAACGCGTCTTGATGTGGAATCGCAATACCTAATTCGCCTTGCACCTTTTTACCCATTTCTTCAATCAGAGAAGGGTCAAGAATTCGGCTCGCTTCATACCCATCCTTTGCATTCATAAAGTAAAAGGTATTTCCAGCTACCTCCTGTTGTTTAAAGGACTGCGGTAGTGATCGCAAATTAAATAAAGCCATCTCCTTTAAGGATTCTGGTGTCATTCCACTTTGTTCTAATAGAGAGTGATCAATCAATGTGTAAGATTGTCCTAAATCAAGCGCATAGTACACTCTAGTTTCAGCCGTATGCTCATGGAAAACAAGCTTTTTACCATCTTTTGATTCCTCAGGAAATGAAGCTGCACGAATCACTGGATAAATGCTGGACTCGTTCCCCTTTAGATTAACTTGTTGACGCATTGATTCAAGTCCAACCTTTACATACCGAACCGCTTCATCTACACCTGCATACTCTTCTCTTTCCCATTTTGCTAGCAACGGACGAAGTGAAAGAGTGACTCCTTTGTTCGTGATCGTATCTTCTATTCTAAGTGTAGCTTCTTTTTGATTGTATTTAATGTTCCATTCTGGATGCTCAAGCTGAGCTTCAATCTTCTTTCTAAATTCCTGCATATTCATATCTCATTCTTCCTTCCTACCATTCGGTAAGCGATCCTTTGTAGTCTTTACCGATTTTACCATGTGTATGGCAACATTCCAACGAAACCGTATCTAACTACGTTCATAAAAAAAATACCTCTTTAGGATTTCACCCAAAGAGGTATTTTGACGATTACACGCTTTTCGCTTCAGCTTCGGTTAAGAATTGTTCAATCTCTTCTTGTGTTTTGCGATCTTTACTTACAAATCGGTGAACTTCTTGTCCGTTTGCATAGGCTAAGAAGCTTGGAATACCAAAAATGCTAAGCTCTCCACATAGATCAATGAATTGATCGCGGTCTACATAATAGAAATTGAATGTTGGAAAGTCAGCTTCTACTCGTGGAAGAAACGGCTCAATCACTCGACAGTCCGGGCACCAATCTGCTGAAAACATAAATACTGCCGTTTCGCTCTCGCTTATTTTTTTAAAATGCTCTAAGTCTTTTACATGTTCCATCTTAAATCTCCTCAGCTTTCTTTAGATAAAGTGTAGATTTTCATATCTCCATCTCTAATATAACCCATTTTCCTCATCAATTCCGAGAAAAGTAAACTAAGAAATGCTGGAGCTATAAAATAAAAGATTAAAACTGCGATTATACTCGAAGAATGAAAGCCCATATCTCGAAACGTCATAATCGGTCCAACTAATCCACTTGTGCCCATCCCGGCTCCCGCAGGAATATTTGTTATCCCAAATACAATGACTCCGATTGGTGCTAAAATGGCGCCGGCTATAAGAGGTGGTATGATAATAATCGGCTTTTGAATGACTTTCGGAAGGAGTAGCATCGAGGTCCCGAGTCCTAATGGAATCAATCCCGAAAAACGGTTATCTCTGAATCCACTGACAGCAAAACCGATCATTTGGGCTGCACAGCCTATTGTTGCAGCTCCAGCAATTGGTCCTTCAAGCTCTAATACCATTCCAAGGGCAGCACTTGAAGTCGGACCTGTTATAACAAGCCCCATGACAGTCGCTACCACAATGCACATAATAAGTGGTTGTTGTTCACCTGCCCACATTATCGCATTTCCTAATGTAGTCATTGTTGTTTGAACACCTGGTCCTGCAAAAAAACCAACCAAATATCCGCTAATTACTGTTACAAAGGGAACAAGAATAATATCCATTTTTGTTTCACCACTAATCAGTTTTCCAAGTTCAACCGCAATAACAGAGGCAACAAAACTCCCAGACACGCCCCCAAACTCCGCTCCTGCCGCTCCTGCCACCACAGCAGAAAGTACAACGAGCCTTGGCGCCTTTAGTCCAAGAGCTATGGCAGCCCCAATGGCCGGCCCCATTAGCGACATTGCTAAATCTCCAATACGTATGAGACTATCTACTCCGAACTGTTCACCTGCTGTACTTAGAATGAGTCCAATAATTAGTGTTGCAAAAAAACCAATAGCCATTTGCCCCATCGCATCTATAAAATAAACTCGCCAATGAAGCCTTACCCCTTTTTTCTTTAAAAAAGCGTTCACGGTTTCTCCTCCTGTCGTCTACCCATCTCATCATACTCTTAACTATTACACCTGACAAGACACTTGTTAAAAAGTGTGATGTTTTGTTTTTGTCAAGTGAAACTCGTATACTTTAACTACCAATCTAATAGAGGAGTGAATAAGTATGGAATTAAACGTATACCTTGCCGGAGAAATTCATAGCTCATGGAGAGAAACCATTAAACAGTTGGCATCCGACCTACCGATTACGTTTTATCATCCAATGGAACATCATGATCGTTCTGATAACATCGGTGAAGAAATTATGGGTGAACAACCAAACGCTGTGTTAAAAGATGAAGCCGCTTCTAGCATAAACAATTTACGAACACAGGTCCTTCTTCAGAAATCTGATGTAGTGGTTGCGCTATTCAGTGAAACCTATCGCCAATGGAATACGGCAATGGATGCTTCTACAGCAGTTGCATTAGGTAAACCACTCATCTTAATCCGCCCAGAAAAGCTTCATCATGCGCTGAAGGAGTTATCGAACAAAGCACAAGTTGTTGTAGAAACACCAGAACAAGCAATCTCTGCTCTTTCGTATATATTTGAAAAAGAATAAAAAAGGCTAAGGCTGGGACAAAATTATAAATCAATTAGAAAAATGGCGAATGATTCTACGATCGAATCATTCGCCATTCGTGTTTTTCGGATTATTTAGTAAGACGAGCGGAGGGAGAACCTGAGACTCCTACGGAACAGAACGCAGTGAAGACACTGTAGCGGCGCTTTTCCGCGAAAGGTGCTGAGGCCGTTCCCGGCGGGTGCGAAGGATTCTCCTGTAGCGGATTTATTGCTATGTTCGTGTTTTACTATCCACATTAATGTTATGTCCCAGCCTCGCCTTTTTTTATTTAGTTTGTTGCTCTACAAGATACTGGCCGTATAGGGCTTTTACAATGTGACTGAACATCTCTTTACGCGTGATCCAGTTTAATGTAAAGGCACCGACTGCTCCTTCTCTTGTATTCGTTCCTTCCTCTTTCGCACGCTCATTCATAATTGTACCGAGCTCTTGACCCTTTAACAGCTCATCACTAACTTCTGTCGGAACAGGAATTTTTAGTCCACTTGCTTCCCATGTCTTCCCTTTTTTATCGACAAGAACTCCCCAATTGCATAACATTAAAGCGCCAGTTTCCGTTTCACTAACTCCACCTTCAAGTCCGATCGCTAAGTCTGCTTCAGCTTCAAGCAGTGCTGCTTTTGCACGATTTAGTGCACCGAGTCTTGTTTCGTCGTCAGAGAAAGGCTGGCAACTCACACCTGAAGGAACCTCTGTTGAAACAAAGGAGAGTGGCTCACTTAATAACGTCTCTTTTACCGCGTGAACCTTTGCTGGATTCTTTGTCCCGATGGCAACAATGAATGGGGTTGTGCCCTCCAAACTCATAAAGAATGACCAATAAGCGATTCGAACATTGATTTGTCCGATGTTTTCACTAATTTAATTAATAGTTCCTTCGCTGCTGCATAGTCATCTACATGAATAATGGAGCCTGATGTATGGATATAACGTGAGCAAATCCCCACTACTGCTGATGGAACCCCTTGATTAACTAAATGAACTCTTCCTGCATCGGTGCCACCTGGAGAAATAAAGTATTGGTATGGAATGTTATTTGATTCAGCCGTATCTAAAATAAACTCACGCATTCCTTTGTGTGTAATCATCGTACGGTCGAAAATACGTAGAAGTGCACCTTTTCCTAAACGACCAAACGCGTCAGCTCCACCTGTAGCATCATTGGCAGGACTTGCATCAAGTGCATAGAACAAATCAGGATTAATCATTTGGGCAGCTGTTTGTGCTCCGCGCAAACCAACTTCCTCTTGAACGGTTGCACCGGAATAAAGAATATTCGGGATCTCTTCTCCCTGAAGCTCTTTCAATAACTCAATGGCGAGCCCTACTCCATAACGATTGTCCCAAGCTTTCGCTAGAATCTTCTTAGGATTTGCAAGTGGCGTAAATTCACTAACAGGTACAATTTGTTGACCTGGCATCACACCAAGCTTGATGGCTTCCTCTTTATCGTCGGCACCTATATCAATGTACATTTGTTTGAGAGGCATTGGCTTATTACGTTGGCTCTCCTCAAGTAAATGAGGTGGCGTTGAGCCAATTACACCGATAATCGGGCCTTGATCGGTCATGATTTGAACGCGTTGCGCGAGCAACACCTGGCTCCACCATCCACCAAGGGTTTGAAACTTTACAAGTCCCTTGTCGTTGATTGATGTGACCATAAATCCAACTTCATCCATATGTCCTGCAACCATTACAGTTGGACCTTCCACGTTTCCTCGTTTCACCCCAAAAATACTACCTAAACGGTCTTGTACAATTTCTTCTGTGTACTTTGATAACTCACCGCGAACAAAATGACGTACTTCATGTTCAAATCCAGATGCTCCTTGGAGTTCTGTTAACGTTTTAAATAAAGATAACGTTTCTTGATTCATACGTTTCTCCTCACTTTCTATGGATAACTGATGTTTGTATGTATTGTTGTACAATACTCTTAGTGTATCGAATCTTATTTCAAATTGCCACTTTCTTACGCAAACAAAAAATCGTTTTATTCTTCCCCGATGGACAAACTTTGCACAGATTTTTAACTACTGTTATGATTAGATCATCCAATCGTACTACACATAAGACATAGACGGATTACTTATGAAAGGAATGATTGACCTTGAAAAAGCTCTCATTTGGTTTAGGTATTGGGTTTGCTTTGGGATATCTTCTTCGTCCTACTATTTCAAAGGAACGAATTTCCCCAGAAAAGGCCTTAAAGAAAGCAAAAGCTACAGCTGCGACACAGCATACGATCAGCGGATCATGGATTCACATGAACCCTGAAACAGTTGAACGTTATGGCCTTCAATACGAGGTATATCGAGGTGGAATGTCAACTTCTACTCCGGACGGAACGGTTCAATTTGAGTTTATTGTTGAAACGAAAAACGGCACACTGTTAGAATTTATTCAGTCCTAACAAAAAGAAATCCAAGAAAGGATCTCCTTTCTCGGATTTCTTTTTTAGTTTCTGAACTTTGCTTCGCACCGATAAATCCGCATTTGTTTTTTAGAGAATTTCTCTTCGTACTCGGTCATCACATTTCCTTCAATTCCGCTCTCATGAAGATTCAAGCTCACTTGATTTAAGATCATTCCATAAAGTGAAAAACTGTGCAAAGAATACTCAAATAAACCCTGATTATCGGTTTTAAAATGAATCTCTCCCTGCTTTATTAAAAGATTCTCATATAAAGCTAAAAACGATTTATACGTCAGTCTTCTTTTTTCATGGCGAGATTTTGGCCAAGGATCCGTGAAATTAATGTAAAATCGATCGACTTCTCCAGGAGCAAAGAATTCTTGTAAATCAGAAACGTCTTGGCTAAGTAGCTTCACGTTCTCAAGCCCAGCTTCTTCCACACGCTCCATTGCCGTATATAAAACACTCTGATATTTTTCTACACCAATATATAAAATATTCGGATGAAGTTCTCCCATCCCTGTTAAGAACTTCCCTTTTCCGGTTCCAACTTCAACATGAATTTCATCATAATCACCAAAGGTTTTTTTCCAATTACCGGCCATTTCCTTTGGATTCTGAATCACAATGTGGTCTCGTTTTTTCAGTTCTTCAGATGCCCACGGCTTATGTCTTAATCTCATTTCTAATCCTCCTGCTTTTGTATAATAACTGCACAAATGGTGACATTAACATCAAACCATTTAAAAAGGAGTCAACAAAATGACCCTCTCAAATTCTCATAAATTACAACTATTGTGCGACCTTCTTCAAAATCAATCAACTGAGCAGTATATGACAGATGGAGAAGCTCACCAAATTGATCGACTTGTTCAATCTTTATCAAGAGATCCAAATTTAGACCCGTCCTTGCTGCAAACAATCCAACAGATCCAAGAGCAACACCAGCTTGATAATCGGCCTTTCACAAATGATGTGTCTGAATGGGTAACTTCACTTTCAATAAACCAAACGACATAATCCTAGTCATTTCTCAGGAAATAACACTCATAACAAAAGCTCATCCAGACTAGTGGATGAGCTTCTTGTATTATAGAAGCGTAGTCAAGTATTCTTCAAACCTTTTGGCCTCTTCAGGTTGTCCTCTTTCATAATGCCATGTAATCAACGTTATAGTTTGAGCAACAACATACCAGTGCATCCGATCTCTAAGGGATTGATCAAGCTGGATACCATAGTTATGTAACCATTCTTCCCAATCTTGTTCTGCGATATAGGAATACAATAATAAGCCGATATCTAACGCTCGGTCAGCCACCATTGCCCCGTCCCAATCAATCAGATACAAATTATTCGTTTCGTCATCTACCATCCAATTATTATGGTTGATATCACAATGGCACACCACACTAGGAAAGTTGACTACTTTTTCAATTTCCCTACTGAGGTAGGTCATTCCTTCTTGAATCGTATCTATGTTCAACCCAGTTAATTCGGTTTGAATACGCAAATTCTCCAACATGACTTCAGGGATGAGAGGTTCATTACCAATCCTCTTAAACATATCAAGTAATTCGCTCGATCCATGAATGGTAGAGAGAAGATTGGCCACCTGGCTATCCTGCATTTGATAGGCCTTAAGTTCTTTTCCTTCAACCCATCTTTGAGCCGTAATGACATCGCCGTTCTCTAAACGTCTTGTCCATAACAGCTTTGGGACTATGCCTTCAGCCGAAAGGACCGCTAGAAAAGGTGATGAATTTCGTTTCAAAAAGACCTGATGGTCACCTCGCCGGGCTACATATGCTTCTCCTGTTGCACCTCCGGCTGGTTGAACCTCCCAGCCATCTCCTAAAAACATTTCCAACCCATTCACCTTCAATTTCCTCTACTTTTCAAATATATCGGTAACATTCTTACAATTATATCGCATTTGAGCTTATGAACCAAGAATGTTTCTAAAAATCAACGAAAATAAAGCAGAGCTGCTTCGTTGTCTAGCTCTACTTAAGCTACTGGATACAAACCAGTGTAGAAAGCGGAGAGACTTTAATCTCTTCTCCACGCAGTGAATACAATGGTACCAAAGAAGCAGCTTTTTCGTCAACGCAAACTTGCCATATCCCTGAAACTTTACATTGCAACGTTTTCTGTTGAAGGCTTCCATTATGAAAAACAAGCATCGTTTGAGCGTAGGCACGCTTGTTTGAAGGATGCTTTAACTGATAGGCTAAAAAATCTGATTCCCCATGAAGCCAGGTCAAATGCGCATCAATTTTTTCAAAAGTGTTTAATTGAAAACCTGCGTACATTTTCCTAATTAAAATTAACCCTTTTACATAGCTGATGTAAGCCTGATGACGAGAACGTTGATGCCAATCCATTTGATTTATCCAATCAGGATGAGCGTAGCTATTCTCAATTCCAAACTTAGTGCGACAAAATTCCTGTCCTGCATGGATAAAAGGGATTCCCTGAGACAGTAAGATCATGCTTGTTAAAAGCTTATGACGTCGCTGAATAGTTGTTTGATTTTCATCTGGATGCAATTTCACCAATCGGTCCCAAAGAGTCTGATTATCATGTACTTCAACATAGTGAATGGCTTGAGTAGGTGAATGAAACCGTTCTGCCCCTCCACTTATTGCTTCTTTTAGTTTTTCTGAGGAGCTTCCTGGATGGCCAAATCCTTTGTCTTGTATAGAAAAAATGGAACCCTTTAATGCATCTCTACATTGATCATCAAAGAAAGAGATATCTGGCAGCTGGTGGGCCTGCTCAATTGTTGCCAGCTGATTAGAGGGATAAGCTGTTTGCATGTTCCAGCCTTCTCCTAAAAGGAAAAAGCCATCTTTATACTCCTTACATACATCAGCAACTTCATTCATCGTCTTGAGATCAAGGATTCCCATTAAGTCAAAACGCAACCCGTCGATATTAAACTCCGTGATAAGGTAGCGAACCGAATCCACTATTAATTTTCGCACCATGGTTCTCTCTGAGGCAAGATCATTTCCTACACCTGTTCCATTGCTGATCTTTCCATTTGAATGATGTCTGAAATAATATCCTGGAACTAATTTTTCAAGATTAGAATTCTCCCAGACATAGACATGGTTGTAAACCACATCAAAGATCACCCTTATCTCTTGCTTATGGAATTCATTGACCGTCTCTCTTAACTCTATGACTCGAGTAAGACCATGATAGGGATCTGTTGAATAGCTACCCTCGACCGCAAATAAATGAGTGGTATCATAACCCCAATTATACGACTTAAATCGATTGCTCTCATCCACTGTTTGAAATTCTTGGACTGGCATCACTTGAACGTGAGTGATCCCTAGTTCCTTTACGTAATACATTCCCGTTTGGAACCCTTCTTGGTTCACCGTATGTTCCTCAACCAATCCTAAGTACGTAGCCTTCCCATTTATGCCACTTGAATGAGCAATCGAGAAATCACGAATGTGCACCTCATAGAGAATGGACTGTTCTTTTGGTAATGCATGAAGAGATCGTATATCGGCTAATGGAACTGTGCTGCCAATCATCGCTTTTTGCCCATTAACAGAAAGATATTTGGCATAGGGATCAACAATGCATGCTGCCTCTTTCCCAGGGTTATATACTCTATACTGGTACCAATACCCACTGTAATCTCCTGAGGTCTCACATCTCCAAATGCCATTTTCTTCTCGTTTGAATGGATATGATTCACATGGTCGCTCATACCAATTTTTGAATAATACGAGCTCCACAAGATAAGCTGTAGGTGTCCAAACAATAAAGGTAGAACCTTCAGCAGAATAGTCCAAACCTAAATCATTGCCACTGCAATCAAATAATTGGTCAAATTCATCTGTCCGAACAACATCTTTTATCTGTAACGGAATGTGTATATCTGGAAATCCTACCAAACAGAGTGAACCAAATGGGAAGGGATGGTGTAAGCGTAAAGTCAAACATGTATATTCCTGACTCTCAATTATAAAAGAAATGAAGTCCTCGCCCTTAGTGATGACGAGCCTCTCTTGCTCTTGCTTAGTGAGCCTTCTACTACAAACAACCCGGACCACCTGCATGTGAATTAATTCGGCCTCTATAAAAAGAGAATTGACAGTAGGGCATGTCGTTTGCTTCAATAAGAAAAGCTCCTTCCCGTATAAGTCGCAATGTAATCTGATCTTACATATTAATGAATGTTAGAGGAATGGTAAGTAAAAAGACTTACTTTAGCAAGCCTATGTAAAAAGAGAATTGATCATGCGCTTATTTTGTAAGGTGCTATTCATATTGTGGAGGGAACATGATGACCCAATCTTTACCTACAAATAGAGGACGTCTGTTGGTTGCATGCCTTGACCAGCCTGGAATCGTCGCATCTATCTCAAGCTTCTTACAAAAGCAAGGAGCAAATATCGTTCAGTCGGACCAATATACAACCGATCCAGAAGGCGGAATGTTCTTCATGCGTGTTGAGTTTGACTGGTCTTCAACAAACGATCATTTCGATCAAATAAAAGAACGTTTTGTAGAAATCGCTTCTGCGTTTGATTTTGACTGGCGAATGGAGCGAGCAACTCGCAAAAAGAAAATGGTCATCTTTGTATCAAAGGAAAACCATTGTTTATTAGAGCTCCTATGGAAATGGAAAGCTGGCGAGCTACACGTAGATATTCCGCTTGTTATTAGTAACCATCCAGATCAAAAAGAAGAAGTAGAAGGATATGGCATTCCATTTGTGCATATTCCCGTTGAAAAAGGACGTAAGCAGGAAGCGGAGAAAAAAGCGATTGATCTAGTTAAGCAATATGACGCTGACTTTGTTGTGTTAGCGCGTTATATGCAAATCCTTTCCCCAACGTTTGTTCAGGAATTTCCGAAGAAGATTATTAATATTCACCATTCGTTTCTCCCTGCTTTTATTGGTGCAAATCCATATGCAAAGGCATTTGAACGTGGTGTGAAATTAATTGGTGCGACAGCTCATTATGTAACAGACGACTTGGACGAGGGACCAATCATCGAACAGGATATTATGCGAGTAAATCATCGCTATTCAAGTGCAGAGCTTAAAGTAGCCGGGCGAAACGTTGAACGAATCGCTTTAGCCCGAGCAGTAAATTGGCATCATGAGGACCGTGTGATCATTCACGGAAACAAAACAATTGTCTTTTCCTAATAAAAAAACTGATTCCGCTACTGGAATCAGTTTTTTTATTAGATCAGCTTTTGTAATTCTTCGTTTATATATTGTACCTCAACATCCGTCATCTCAGGTATGAGGTGAATTAATTGTGCACCCTCATTCCCAGCAGCAGGAAGTGCTTCTTCCCCGTATCGCTTAAGCCAGAGATGAAGTGCTTCATACAACCCTTTTTTCGCTTCTCTGATGGTCTCACCGAAACTTACACAACCATCAATTCCTTCAAGTTCAATCATATATTCTTTACTACCTATCCAATTTGGAACTTGTCGAAGGTACCAAGTGAAGTCCTCAGGACGTACTTGGTTTAGAAGATCGCTTCCCGTCCTCATCTAACCTACTCTCCTCTCGTACTATTGCGTGGACAGTCACTATCTCTCTCACGAGCACTTATTTAACCAGTTCCCTATTATACGATGACTAGCCGTCTCTTTCAATGCTATCTCATGAGAACATTTCAGGTTCGGCTATATTTCGTTCAATAGACTCTCCACTCTCACAATACTGAAGTAGTGTTTCGCATGCTTTTACTTGTTGATGTTTTAACGGAATGTTTGAATGGACAAGCTTTGATTTCCATTCAGAAAATGAACGCTTGTCTAGAAAATCAACTTTCATCCCTACCGTCCTATGATCGATAATCGAGTCCGCTGCAATGACGATACTCCGAATGGGCATCATCCGGTCATGCTGTGAGAGAATGTTCTGAATGACTCGCTCCATTCTCTCCAATGCAGGAATTGGACTTAGCCGCTTCCGTCTCTCTTGATTCACGTATTCAATCCAATAACGATCGGAGTTTACTTCAAAGACACTTAATGCTTCCCCTTTTAAACAGGTTAGACAGATGATTTCAGTAGGGGTGATTAAAAGTGTGTCTAGCTCTATTTCCGCTTTTTTCACATAAAGCACTGGCTTATAAAATATAAAACAATTGTCAGGTAGCTCGATCCCAAGCTGCTTCAACCATAGATCTTGCTTCCAATCAATGATCAAATCCTGGCTTAATAATTCCGCGTCGGGAACTCCAGCCCAAAGAAGTTGCTTTTCGAAGATTTCATCTCGAAACAGTTGCTTTGTTTGTTGAAAGACTTCATACTCTCTTTCCTTTTCGCTCTTTTGTTCAGGTAATCCCATTGTCCAATTTCTAACCTTATTCACGGTTTTTGACCAGACCTCAGCAATCGCAGAGGATTCCGATAAATCTTCATATTCAAGTCGAATGACCTCAGCGAATTCTCTTTTCCAAGATTCCTGCAAGTAATGCCAGCGTTCCTTTTTCATACGAGTGAATTGGCTTGAGTATCGTTGAATATCCGTTTGATAACGTGATGTATAATCAGAAATACGAATAATGTGAGCCACAGCTCCGCCTCCTGTTGACTGCTTGCGACCCAGGCACACTCGCTAGCTTCGTTTTCACTTAGTTTATCATATTACCGATCAGGAGAACCGAAGATTTCAGTGACTTAAAACCAGATCAGAGCGACAACAGGAATAAGAATGGACACCATGATCGCACATAAAGTCATCGCCACAGAGCTAATCGCTCCTTCTTCCTCACTAAATTCCAGTGCTTTTGCCGTGCCGATCGCATGTGATGCACTCCCGACGGCAACTCCTCGACCAACTACGTGATCAATACGGAACCATTTACAGATTAGAGAATAAAGGATTGTTCCGGTCACTCCAGCTACTGTCACAAATATGGCTGCAAGTGAAGACTCGCCACCTGTGGATTCAGCTAGGTCAATTGCGACTGCTGTTGTCACCGATTTTGGTAAGAGGGAAGCAATTGTCCCTTGATCTACACCTAATAAGCTCGTTAATAGAAATGTACTAAACACACCAATTAGAGAACCAACAGATGTCCCAACTAATAACGAAATTCGGTATTTCTTAAGTATAGTTAGTTGTCTATATAATGGATAAGCTAATGCCACAACAGCTACTCCAATAACAGTCTCAAGCCAACCCGCTCCATTAATGTAGCTTTCATATGGGATCTCAAACAAAAATAAGACACATAACAATAGAGCCGTTCCTGTAATAACCGGTAGTAATAACGGATTTGGAAATAGTCGATAGATCCATCTCCCCCCTATATAACAAAGGAGAGTTAAGGTTGTCATAAGTAACAGATTAATCATTATGTATTCCTTTCTTGTTTTCGTGCTAAGGATTGGCTGACGAGTCCAGAAATGATAATAATCATGAGCGTGCTGAACATGGTAACGAGAATCAACATAAGCCCATACCGAGTGAAAAGAAACGGGAAGGCAACAATCCCAGCTATAATAGGAATAAATAATAACGAAAGATGCTTAAGTAAATAAGAAGCTCCTTGATCCACAAACCTCTCTGGAATCATTCCGCTCATTAAGCAGATCAACAGAAGAAGCATACCAAGTAAACTCCCTGGAAAAGGAATCGATAACCAAGCTTGTAAGGCAACTCCCAAAAGATAAAATCCACTCAAAATGAGTAGATGCAATGTCATTCGAGCCATTTTCATATGTCAACACGTCCTAGATGAAATGTATGGATTGGTTTATATTTCGGTTCAAGCTTTGGAAAGGATTGAAACAAATCCACATGAGAGATTGTAATAGGTTTATCAATAAAGGTCACGTGTTTAGCTTGAAAGGCCGCCTCCAGATTCCATTTCCTAGCTACTGTGATATGAGGAGAATAAGGTCGTTTGTCTACTTGAACACCACAAGAAGCCACAATATCTTGAATATCCCTTTGGAGTGTTCTTAGATCATCATCTTCCTGGAGCCCTATCCAATAAATGCGCGGTATTTCCTGCGATCCAAACGTCCCCGTTTTTTCTAGCTTTAACGTTAATGGTGTCCAATGGACGGACTGTTCATGAATTCGATTCACAATGTTATTTCTTTGATCGGTTGAGACAGCTCCTAAAAATACGAGCGTAATGTGGTAGTCTGCTTCATGTACCCACTTCTGAAAGCTGTTTTTGTCCCACGTTTTTCTAAGTTGTTCCTTAAGATGTTGTTTTAATTCCTTCGGTAGTGGTATTGCTATAAAGAAGTGATTATCCAACGATGTACCCTACTTTCATGATGTATTTATTCAAGAGACTCATTCATCATAGAATCTCTAGTCTTATGATAAACTAATATCAGTCGTTGATTCAAAAGGAGTGGAAGCATGAACGTATATAGCAATATAGCAGAATTGATCGGAAATACTCCGCTCATTCGCTTACAACGCGTGGCTGATCAAAGTGGTGCCGACGTTTATTTAAAAATGGAATCTCAAAACCCCAGTGGTTCTGTAAAAGACCGAGCTGCTTTTAATATGATTATTGAGGCAGAGAAAAGCGGATTGTTGAAGCCTGGTTCAACGATCATCGAACCTACCAGCGGAAACACCGGGATTGGAATTGCAATGAATGCAGCTGCGCGAGGATACAAATCGATTCTCGTTATGCCTGACACGATGTCAGAGGAACGAATTAATCTGCTAAAGGCTTATGGAGCAAAGGTTGTCCTTACTGAGGGCGATAAGAAAATGCCAGGGGCCATTGAAAAAGCTCATGAACTCGTAAAGGAAATTCCAGACAGCTTTATGCCGATGCAATTTGAGAATCCTTCAAACCCAGATGCTCACCGAAAAACAACTGCACATGAAATTAAACGATCGTTGGACCAGATTGATCGTAAGCTTTCAGCGTTTGTTGCTGCTTCCGGGACAGGAGGAACTGTAACTGGAACGGGAGAGGAATTAAAAGAATTATATCCAGATGTGTCGATCCACGTGGTTGAACCCGCAGGCTCTCCAGTACTTTCTGGCGGGAAACCCGGACCTCATAAATTAGTTGGGACAAGCCCAGGTTTTGTTCCACCCATTTTAAATACAGAAGTATATAACGAGATTTTAAAAATTAAGGATGAAGATGCATACCGCGTGACACGTGCGCTTGCTCGCGAAGAAGGAATTTTAGTCGGTCCATCTTCTGGAGCTGCTTGCTTTGCAGCCTTAGAAGTAGCAAAACGATTAACGCCAAAAGATACAGTTGTAGCCATTGCATGTGATACCGGAGAGCGTTATCTTTCAACTGACTTATTTACATTTGAGTAAAGGATGCATGGTGAACAATTCTTATCTAAATTTAATCATTGTTCGGTTTTGTTTACATGTGCCTATCTCGACATTTAAGATTAATTAGTAGATTCAGCTACTATTTTAATCATTTGTCTGAAAGCATTGTTCGGCTTTTCGTTAACATTTTTAGTCATCACACGAAAATACACAAACAAAATCCTTGATAAATTAGACGAGCCGTTATAAAATATACGTGTCTAGGGAAGTATACGTTGCATTAGATTAAACAGATAGAAGATAATCTGATTTAACGTCACTTTAGAAAGACAACACGTCCCTGACGCGCACTAATCATTAAAGAACCGTGCATGATGTAGTTTTATTCTGCATACATTTAGCAACAGGATCTAGTCATGATTATGTATAAGGAGTGGTGTTTTGAAAACTTCAACTGATCGCATGCTGACTCGTATTAAGTCCATTTACCTCTATATCAAACAAAGGGGGACCGTCACGACGAATGAATTGGTTGAAGAGTTCGGAATTACTCAACGGACGATCCAACGTGACTTGAACGTACTAGAGTATAACAAACTCGTGACAAGCCCTACACGTGGAAAATGGAGTACAACTAACAAAAAAACAAGGGTTTCGTAGTAGACCTGATACATGAAGAGACCGAGGCATGATATGTGCCTCGGTCTCTTTTGGCTTTTATTCAAAAAGCGCTAGCTCTTCTTCTGTTAGTTCTCTACATTCACCAGGTGAAAGGGACTCATCAAGCTCAAGTTTTCCTATTGCTCGGCGCTTAAGAGTTAAGACGGTTTTTCCTCTTGCCTTAAACATCCGCTTAACTTGATGGAATTTCCCTTCTGTTATCGAAAGCTCAATATGAGAGTGTTCATCTGCTTCCAAAATACGAAGCACAGCAGGCTTTGTTACGTATCCATCATCAAGCTCAACGCCCACTCGAAATGCCTCTGCATCATCTTCTGTCACGACCCCATCGATCTTTGCTTGATACACCTTTGATACGTGACGTCTTGGGGACATCAACCGGTGTGAAAAAGCACCATCGGTTGTAAGCAGTAATAACCCTTCTGTGTCTTTATCTAATCGACCAACAGGGAAAAGTGAATAGGAGCCCCATTTGTCATTAACTAGATCAATGACTGTCTTGTGCATCGAATCCTCCGTTGCAGAGATAACCCCTTTTGGTTTATTTAACATTAAGTAAACCTCAGAATGATATTGTACAACCTCACCTGCCACAATGATTTCCTGGGTGCTTGGATCAACTTGTGTTTTTGGATCTTTATTCACTTCTTGGTTAACCGAAACAACCCCAGATTTAAGGAGCTTTTTCACTTCTTTTCTAGAGCCATAGCCCGTATCAGCTAGAAGCTTGTCTAATCTCATGGTTCTTGCCTCATTTCTACAATTCCTCAGTCTTTTCAAACATATATTCTCTCCGGTTTGCTTTGACACACAGTACTAAACCAAGCGATAAACCGGCGGTCAAAAGTGAACTCCCTCCATAACTAACGAGCGGCAACGAGAATCCCGTAACGGGTAGTAGACCGATATTCATTCCGATGTTTTGGAAGATCTGAAACGCAAATAATCCTGCTACTCCTGCACAGATACATAGATCAAATTGGTTTGTTGATTGGAACCCGATCATGACAATATGATATAACAGAATGAAGTAAATACTTATGAGTATACACGCCACAATGAATCCATGTGTATGTGCAATAATAGCAAAGATAAAGTCGGTATGCGCTTCAGGAATATAGTAATTATTATTTTCTGCTCCGATACCATTTAATCGTCCCGAACCGACAGCTCTCATCGCTAAATTCACCTGAAACGCTTCATCCGTATATTCTGTTGGGTTCAGCCATCCATGAAACCGTCTTACCTGATAATCCTCAAGATGAACGAAAAAGAATTTTTCTAGTAGATCCATCCGTGTAAAGTAGATCATGACAAAGCTAAGTATTGCTGTCACAGGGATGAGAATCATGGAGAGTATCCATTTTAAGCTTACCTTTGAAACGAGCAGGACAGATAAAACAATGGCCGCAATCTGCATGATCGTTCCCATATCAGGCTGTTCAATCAATAACAAAGCAACAGGAAAGCATAGAGCTGCCACTTTTGCGATCAACCAGACATCGCTTTTCCATTTTGAAGACCCTTCTTTATGTTTGCTAATGATACTTGCAAAGGTAATAATCAAAAAGATCTTCGTTAACTCTGCCGGTTGAAATGAACCAATCACTGGCAGGTTATACCAGCGTATGGCTCCATTGTCTTCTCCTCTTACAAGTGAATCCGGTACAATCAGAAGACCTATTAGGATGATGATTCCAAATCCATATAAAAACCAATGGCTCTGCTTAATATAATCAATGTCAATGTATGACATAGCAGTGACTAGTATAAATAATGCGACAAAAAAGATGAATTGCCTGAGCATAAAGTTTGTTGAATATTGTTGAAGTTCTTGTGCTTCATATATGTAAAAACAACTAATGACCATAAAAAGAAACAGAAGAAATAGCATATTATAATCTAGCTTTGATTTTAACATAGTAGCCCCACCTAATTTCCAATTCCCTTCATTATATCGATTCCTCCCTTTTTTGGACAGCTTTTATCCCTTTTATTGCATAAAAAAGAACCAGTCGCCTTATTCAGCAACTGATTCTCTCGCTTCAAACATATAATGCTTTGTTCTCATATTTACATTCAGAATAATTCCCATAGCGAGCATATTCGTGAGTAACGCACTTCCCCCGTAGCTAATAAACGGCAACGCAAGACCTGTAATTGGCATTAAACCGATCGTCATCGCAATGTTTTGAAAGACTTGGAAAACAAGCAAACCAATTACTCCAGCAACTAGATATGAGCCGTACAGATTATTACACGTTAGGGCAATCATAATCATACGGTAAAATAGTAAGAAATAGGTCACTAGAAGGACCATTGCTCCAAAGAACCCGAATTCTTCACCGATGGCCGCAAAGATAAAGTCGGTATGGATTTCAGGGAGAGTATCGCTTTGAGTTTGAACGCCTTGCATAAACCCACTTCCATAAAACTGCCCTGAACCAATCCCTTGTAATGCCAGATTTAATTGATAACCGATCCCCGATGTATCTCCATCAGGATCCAGCCAACCAAGAATTCGGTCAAGCTGGTGAGACTTAATAAAGATACTGAATATATCAAAATGTGCATTATAGAGCCAAACGAGAACCGAAATTCCAAATATGGCTAGTACGGATATGAAAACTAAAATCCGCCACCTAATTCCTGACATTAAGATCATAACACCGATGATACTTGCAATAACTAGCGCAGTCCCTAAATCCGGCTGCTTAAGAACCAGGAAAAATGGTGGGACTCCCAATGCTAATATTTTTAGCAGAATCATTAAATCGCCTTGAATGGACGTGTCTTTTCGATGAGTAGTCACTTTATATAACAAATGTGCAAGAGCAAGAATCAAAAAAATCTTCATAAACTCCGATGGCTGAATCTCTGTTACACCTAAGTTAATCCACCGTTGCGCTCCATTGCGATAGACTCCAAAAAATTCAACAATCAATAAGAGAAGCATACCAAACGCATAGACAGGAACTGTAAGATTTTTAAAGAAATCATAATCAACAAACATCACACCAACTATAATGACGGCACCAACAGCAAACCAGATAAGCTGTCTAATCACAAAATAACTAGGGTCGACACTGTATTGTCCGGACGCACTATAAATGGCCAACAAACTAATACACATTAACACAAACATTAGAAACAGTAACGTATAGTCAAGCTGTTGAAGGCTTGATTTTTTTTCTTGCATGTTGTTCCTCCACTAATAAGGTTAAGCCCTGTTGCTAGGCTGTTTTAACCTGATTATCAAGATCTTCTTTCAAACGACTTTGGCGAATGTTATGACGGGATACGTTCGCTAAAATCGCGATAGATATCATCGTTACAAGTAAAGATGATCCACCGTTACTCACGAGTGGCAATGTGATACCGGTAATGGGAAGTAATCCACTCACCGCCCCCACATTAAAGACCACTTGAAGCGCCAATTGGAATACAATACCGAAAGCCAGTAAGCTACCAAATGGATTCTTACACTTCATTCCGATTAATACTCCTTTAAAAAGGATTACACCGTAACACGCCAAAACAAACAATACACCAAGGATTCCAAGTTCTTCTGATATAATCGCTAAAATAAAATCGGTGTGAGCCTCAGGTAGATATAATAACTTTTGTACACTTCCCCCTAAACCAGTTCCAGTCAATCCCCCATGTGCAAATGCTATGTAGCCCTGAATGAGTTGAAGACCATCATTCATCGGATCGGCAAACGGATCAACAAAGGTTGTTAGTCGTCTAAAACGATAGGGTGCTGCGGTTGCAAGCGTAGCAAACAAAGAAACTCCTATTAATCCTAAACCAATAATATGCGTCCATCTTGCACCAGAAAGAAAGATAATGAAGAACGTAACTGTTAAGATTGCTGCAGCTGTTCCAAAATCCGGTTGGAGCATGATCAGGATAAAAATGAAACCAACTACAATTAGAGGAGGCAGGACTCCTTTAATAAATTTATGAATATACACTTGTTTTTGAGAATAAACTTGAGCAAGGTAAATCACCATGCCTAATTTAACAAATTCAGAAGGCTGTAGTCTAAATGGTCCAACCTGTAACCAACGCTGCGCTCCCCCACCTGAACTTCCCAGTCCAATTAATACAAGACCTAATGATAGAAAGGATAACAATAAAATAAACGGCGTTAGTTTCTTAAACACATGATAATTAAAATGCATAAAAAAGATAAAAAGAATGGTAGCGAGTATAAACCAGACAGCTTGCCGTTTTAAGAAAAAGTACGGATCGCCACTTCCTCCTTCTCCCATGTACATACCTTCCACATAGCTTGAGCTAAAAACCATTAACACGCCAAAGGAAGCCAGCGCAAATACTGTCAGGATTAGCAACCAATCATGATCCTTTATAAATGAATACTTCATTGCCTCCCCC
This sequence comes from Alkalihalobacillus sp. FSL W8-0930, assembly GCA_037965595.1. Lineage (NCBI taxonomy): Bacteria > Bacillati > Bacillota > Bacilli > Caryophanales > Bacillaceae > Alkalihalobacillus > Alkalihalobacillus sp. FSL W8-0930. The sequence goes on from CP150183.1 coordinate 2,802,449, forward strand.
ACTTCACCCGAACATAGTCAGTCCCCTTATTATAGCAGAGCCCGCGCCATTGAAAAAGAGGAGGAAGCTGTCATAACTTGTTGAAAATCGTGCGCCAATGACGCAAAATCTCTAAACATTAGTCCGGTCTCCTAAACCGTTCACCTAACACGACCTCTGCTAGCCTAGAGCGATATGTCAGATAGGCATAAACAATCGCTCCAGATAATGCGCCCACTCCAGATAAAATAAAACTGTTTAATCGATTCTCTAAAGGAAAGCTGATACGTAGCCCCATCGTAATAAACCACACAACAGCTGCCATGATGAGTGAAAAAATGAGAAGAACGCCCCCTCTTTGAACAATCTTCTTAAAAGAAAATGACGTATGCTTCCCTATTCCCCACACGGTCACGCCAATAGCTACAATAAATCCAATGTACGTTGCTAAAATCGCTCCATTTGGTCCCATGGTAACAAGGAGCAGATGATTTAATGAGAGTTTAAGAACTAACCCAGCTAAAAGAGCTGTAATGGCAAGCATTTGACGGTTGATTCCTTGAAGGATTGCTGCCGTAACAGAGAAAAGGGAGAACAACAACGTAATTGGACCATAGTACTGCAGCGTTTCTCCTCCGATAGCCAAATCCTCAAGATTGAACAATGCCACAAAGATAGGGTCCGACAGTACAGCTAGTCCAACGGCTGCTGGCAACGTAATAAACAGAATCAGTTGAAAGGTTTGAGTGATAAGCCTCTGAAGCTTGGCTTGATCCCCTTCTGTATAAGCTCTTGTTATTGTTGGTACCAGTGTAATCGACAGCGCTGTTGCTAGCGCCATAGGAATTAACACAATCTTGTGTGCTGATTGTGTTAAAACTCCTACAAAATTCTCAGAGACCTCACCCATCCCGATAGATGCAAGAGCCCCGTTAATGGTCATCGTATCAATTAACTGGAACAACGGAATGGCCAGACCAACGATTGAGAGCGGAACAGCATACCAGATGAGTTCCTTATACATTGCTTTTAAAGGCAACGGCTTTTGAGAATGCTTGCTTTGAGATAGACCAATGATGGTTGTACGACTTTTAAAAAGATACATGAGTAAAACAGCTAGCCCTGCCAAACCTCCGACAAACGCACCAAAGGTAGCAAAACCGACTGCCAGTCCAATTTCACCGTTTCCTACGTTCATGATTAAAAAAGCGGCCGCCAAAATAAAACAGATTCGCACAATTTGTTCGATCACTTGAGACACGGCTGTTGGCATCATTTGCCCGGACCCTTGAAAATACCCTCGAATCATTCCCATGATCGGAACAATGAGTAGAGCAACACTAACCATACGAATCGTAAATGTAATATCCTCATACGAATTAACACCAGACTGTTCATTGGGTAAGACGAGAGGCGTAATGACAGGTGCCATAAAAAATAAGAGCAGAAAGGCTAATAAACCCGTGATGCTCATCACAAGTAAACCAGATTTAAACAAGCGATAGCCCGTTTCATAATCTCCCATTGATTGATATTTTGAAACAAACTTAGAGACTGCGAGTGGAAATCCGAGCGTCGCTAAGCTGAGTAGTATGGTATAAGGCGTGTAGCCATACGAATATAACCCTAACCCTGTTTGACCAACTAAGGCAGAGAAAGGAACGACATAAATAAAGCCTAAAATTTTTGAAGCAAGAGTTGCAGCGGTTAAGACTTTTGTCCCGCGCATCAAATTCGAATCGGCCATGTTTCCCTCCTGTATTTCCCGAAAAAGATCTAAATTGAATTGTAGCATAGATTGATTCTGCATAATCGTGACGAATCATGTAAAAAACAAGCTTAAGTGCAAAAAGAGCGAGTATCCCATCGTTGTGGAATATTCGCCCTTCTTTGCTTATACATGATTGGCCCACTTATCGTAGTGTTAGCAGAAAAAACATTTCTTAGCCTGCAAATTCATCGGGTTTAAAGCCTTTTGACTGTGTATCAACCGCGAACAGAGCGCCACCATGCGGGTCGTTTTCGTCGTCACTTGAGGCCGTTGTGATATAGAGGGTCTGATAGTCTTCTCCTCCAAAAGCACACGAGGTCACGCATTTTGCTCCTACTTCTACAGACTGGATGGTTTCCTTGGTAAAAGGATTTACTTGGATCACCTGCCAGCCATTATACATGGCTACCCATAGCATCCCGTCTTGATCAATCGTCATACCATCTGGTGAGCCTTCAGACTTTGGAAAGGTATAAACCACTTCTTTCCCGTGAATCTCTCCACTTTCCACATCGTAATGATATGAGACAATCTGTTGGGTTGGTGTGTCTATATAATACATGCGACTATGCTTCATATCCCATGCTAGTCCATTTGAAATCTGGACATGATCAATCACTTTATCGCATGTATAGTCCGTATTTAATCTGTAAAGTGCGGCATCCTTTTCTGAGCCTTCCATGACCATCGTGCCTGCCCAGAAGCGCCCAGCGGGATCACATTTTCCGTCGTTGAATCGGTGGTTCGGTACAACTTTTTCTGGAGAAGCTACTTTTTCTAAACGGTCCGCATCAAATAAGTACAGCCCGTCTGTCATAGCCAATATGTATCCGCCTTTTTTTCGTTTAACAACGGCTGTCACCTTTTGACCAAATGAAAGCTGTGTATTTTCTTTTTCATTAGGTGAATAGGTGTTTAACTTACACCCATCAATATCAACCCAATGAAGAACATGTTGCTTCTCATCCCAAAAAGGTCCCTCTCCTAGCTTCGCCTTTGAATTCCAAATGATCTCTGCCTTCACACGATCACTCTCCCAACTAGCTGACTTTTATATAATAGGTTCTAGCTCTTGATCCATCAAACTCACAAAAGTAAATCCCTTGCCATTGTCCAAGAATTAATTCGCCTTCAGAGACAATAACGGTTTGCGAAGAACCAACAGTACTTGCCTTTAGGTGAGCAGCACTATTACCTTCTCCATGTTTATATTTTTGATGCTCCCATGGGTATACTTCATGAAACCTCATGAGCATATCTTCTTTTACATCGGGATCTGCATTTTCATTAATGGTAATGCCCGCTGTTGTATGAGGACAGTAAATGATGACTTGTCCTTCTTTTATATTCGATTCTTTTACTACCGTTTCAACTTCACGTGTAATATCAACCATACTATCTCTATTTTTAGTTGTTAATCTTTTCTTTTTTAACATGGTAATGTCCCCCTTACACGATCTCTCGTTTCCTATTCCCTGTTTTATTTACTTAAAACCCAAATCATACTCAAAACAAGAAAAGAATTGGTACGGAGGTAAAAGGGGGGTTTGCCTCTTAAACTTTTTCAATGGTGTTTTTAACAGACTGCTCTTGTTGAAAAATCTCAACGCCAGATGCCTCTAGAATAGAAATGGCTCGTTTCACTGGCAATTTCCTGAACCCAAACTCATTGTGAATACACTGTTCAATCTCATCAGACGTTTTAAATTCTCGCTTCTCGGTCGTACCATCTGGGTAGTAGATACGTAATTGATTATTCCGTATACGCATGTTGCAATCCTTCTTCCAAAGCTGACACCGAAGCTCTGTCATATAGGTAGCTGTTGGTTGGTGAGAGCGTCTAACCATGTCTTCTATAAATAATGGATCTGTCGGATTTGTTGAGAACGTCCAACAATCCTCTGTCAGCTTCCGTTTAATAAACCTTGCAAATTCATAATTCTGCTTACTAAGGTGACGAATGTGTATCGTCTCTTGATTATATGTGAACTCATACATATGATTTTTTTCAATTCGAACCGGAGTAAAAATAGGTGCTGCTACTCCGCAATCAACAAAGATATGTTCTCCATTCAGACTGACCATAATGGCTAAATGATCCTTGCCCAAATGAATGTTATAGCTTGAAAAACCAAGCTCATTTAATAGTTGATTTAACATGCCATTTAACACATAACAGGTTCCACCAAATTGATATTGATGAAATTGTTCAATAAACTCAGCTAATGTTGGAAGCGAATGTGTGCGAAAGGAATTCTGTTCAAAATTTATCACTTTCCCAATGTTCTCAAACGGAAAACAAAACACATGAGCACGCACAATTTTCTCCAAATAGGTGTAAGAAGGTTGTTCCTCTTTTAATCCTAAAATCGTTAAATACTGCATGACTTCGAGCTTTTGCATGCTAATCCCTCCCACCTTTTTCTCATCAATCAAGTATTCTATGCTTTATACCCAAGAATGAGAGAGATCACACTATTTATGTTAGATAATTTAACATAAAAAACAATAAAAAAGAGAATGTCTTTTTTAAAGAACACTCTCTTTTTCTAAACTAAGTTTATAACGATGCCTGCGCACCAGCTTGCTTTCTTTGGTGTTTCCCGTGCATTTCGTTAATGCGTTCAAACCCTTTGTAGGCGATCCACATGTTGACATGGATGAAGAAGCTAATGCCTACTAAAGGAATCAAACCAGGAAGGAAAATTAAAAAATAGTAGGTTGATAACAGACTAACAAATAGAAACACCATATTGGCCGGGTGCAGAAAACCGATAAAGAGCGCTTTTTTTAATGTTTTCTTAATCGATTCCGCATCGTGAACCATAACAGGGAACACATACATCAACAGCATGCCAAGCGCAAGACCAATCACGATCAAAGCAACGTGCATAACCGAATGGAAGGCTCCCTCCCATTGTCTAACAAACATAAAATCAATGTACCAGATAGCTGAGATAACAAATAAAATGCCTCCAACTCCATTTGAACGTAAGAAGGACTGACGATACTCACGGACAAATGTTCTGAATAAAGGAATATCTTCTTCACCTGCAGCCGTTCGTTTTGCTATCGCAAAAACAGCGGTTGTACTAGGCATAAAGCCTAGTACAATCCCACCTAACAATGTTCCCCCTACCCAAAACAAATTGAGCCAAAAGAAATAGGTGATCCACTTACAGAGATTATAGATTCCAGTAAACAGCCGATTCATTTCCATTGTGATCTCTCCTATCTGATCAATTACACTGAATTTATGTTTTACCCATTAAGATTTTAATCCACTTGTACTAATACCATCTACAATGTAGCGTTGGAAGATGAAGAAGATTAAAAAGACTGGTAAAATACTAACGGTTGTCATCGCAAACATTGCGCCCCAGTTCGTTACAGCACTTGGGTCAGAGAACAACTTAAGAGCAAGTGAGACTGGATACTTCTCAGGCGTCACTAGATATATTAACGGTCCCATAAAGTCATCCCATCTCCAATAAAATGAGAAGATGGCCGCTGTCATCATTGCTGGAACAACGAGTGGGACAATAATCCGGAAGAAAATAGAGAACGTGTTACATCCATCAATCTTCGCTGCTTGATCCAGTTCAGTTGGAATGGTTCGAATAAACTGCATGATCAAAAAGATGAAGAATGGTACCCCAAAGAATGTCGGTAAAATCAGTGGCAGGTACGTATCAATCCATCCAAAACCTGAGAACATGACGTATTGCGGGATCATAACCATCTCATAAGGAAGCATCAGTGTAAGCATCATTAGAACAAACCACATTTTTTTACCTGTAAATTTAATACGAGCAAAACCGTATGCGATAAATGTTGAAGAAATCACACTTCCAATGGTTGAAATAACAGTGATCACAAATGAGTTTTTAAAGAATGTGGTAAAAGTAATCCCACCAAACCCTTGCCAACCCTCAGAAAAGTTTTCAAAAGCCCACACTTTCGGAATAAGTGAATGTGCATCCACAAATACATCTGAGCTTTGTTTAAATGAACTCATAACCATCCAGGCCAAAGGATAAAGCATAATTAAAGTAAAGATGATCATTAAAATGTGTTGAACGATTTTCTTTATACGTTTTTTTCGTTGTGTATCCATATGATTTTCTCCTTCCCTTGTTAATCGTTATAGTGAACCCATTTATCAGAGCTTTTAAAGATTACAGCAGTAAAGATCGCTATGATAATTAACATGACCCATGCCATCGCAGACGCATAACCCATATCAAAGAATTCAAAGGCACGACGGTACATGTACAGTACATAAAGAAGTGTACTGTTCATCGGTCCACCATTTGTGACAATGAAGCTTGGGGTAAATGCCATAAATCCTTGGATAGTCTGCATAATCGTGTTAAAAAGGATCACTGGCGTTAACAAAGGAATGGTGATCTTAAAGAATTGTTGCCAAGGCTTTGCACCATCTACAGCAGATGCTTCATAAAACGTTTTTGGAATGTTTCGAAGCCCTGCAAGGAAGATAAGCATGGATGAACCAAACTGCCACCCATATAATGCGACAAGTGTCCATATCGCAGTACCTGGGTCACCAAGCCAAGAATGTGTTGGTAGCCCAATTGACGCTAATACAGAGTTAAAGGCTCCATCATTACCAAATAACTGTCTCCACATAATAGAAATTCCAATACTTCCCCCAACCACAGAAGGAAGGTATAGCATTGTTCTATAGAGACCCACTGCCTCAACAATTTTATTCAGGGCAACGGCTACCATAAGAGCGAATACTAGACGCAAAGGAACAGCAGTCCCCGCATACAAGAAAGTCACTTTTAATGATTGTCTCCACGTATCATCAGTTGTGAACATCCGTTCATAGTTTGCTAGTCCAATCCATTCATATTCTCCCCCCATTCCATAGTTCGTGAAGGATAAATAAAGAGAATAAACAATGGGATAGAGAGTAAACGCTACTAATCCAATAATAAAAGGCGAAATAAATGCATAGCCTGACAACTCTTCATAGCCTGTACGCAATCGTTTAGGTCGTTTAAACGGCTTTTTAAAGGGCGGTTTAACTGGGACCACGGTTTCTTTACCCGTCTGGTTTTGTGCCATAATCTCCACTCCTTACAGATCATTTTCTTTAGCCAAAGAAAGTGATCCCCTTCATATCGATCATGAAAGGATCACTTCCTCTACATTAATTTCCTAAAATCATTTCAGCTGATTTTCTGAATTCGGCAGCACCTTCTTCAGGTGTAATTTGTCCATACATGACTCGCTCGTCAATTGTATTTAGCTCCGTTAATATCTCAGAAGATTGAGCCGGGAAGTTTGTATCAATTGGTGAACTGTTTTCAGTTACTTTATCGATGTAATCATAGATTTTTGTTTCAATTTCATCTAGGTCTGCTCGCATTTCTTCACGGATTTCGTTGTTGATTGGTACACCGCGGTCAGATCCAATTGTGTCAAATACTTCTTTTGTATTCGTAAAGAAGTTAATGAATTTCACTGCCTCTTCTTTGTGCTCTGAGTTCTCACTTACAGACCAAAGCATAGCTGGCTTTAAGTACATTCCTTGAGAGATGTTATCCCCAGGCAATACATTCAGATCAAATGTATAGTCTGCTGCCATGGACATTGTTTTCATTTGGTTAGACCATCTAAGGTCAAATGGAGCATTTTTGTGTACGATTAATTCATCTTCAATCCCTTGAATCTGCTGAATCACATCGTATCCAGGAGCAACCCCATCATCAACCATTTGTTTAGCTCTTGTAAGATAGTCTGTTAGAATCTGATCATCGTCATATCCTAGAGCAGTACCATCTTCATTAAACAACGCAAACCCTTGCTCTCTTAGATAGTACTCAAAAATATTACCTGCTTCATACGAACGCGTGCCATACGTATCTAACTCATCATGAACCTTGTAGGCAATTTCCTCGAAATCCTCCCATGTCCAATCATCCGTTGGTAGGTCCGCTCCAGCTTCCTCTAGCATTTCTGCATTGTAAACGGCAGTCAGAGCATTTGTACCTGATGGAATGCCTAGTAGCTGATCATCTTTCATACCAGACTGAACAATGGAATCATCAACCTTACTTAAATCAAGATCCCCGCTATCCTTGAATTCATTTAGATCTGCGAGTAACCCTTGACTCGCATAAAGGTTCAGGTACTCACCGAAGTTCTGTTGCATAATATCTGGCAGGTTGTTTCCTGCAGCTTGAGCAGCCATACGCTCGAAGTAACCATCCCATCCGGTGAATTCCGGCTCAATTTTAATATTTGGATTTTCTTTCTCATACATCTCAATAATTTTAAATGTCATATCATGACGTTCCTGAGAACCCCACCAAGACATACGTAATTTAATTTGCTCATCACCACTGCCACCGCCTTCAGAATCGGTCGTTTCCCCACCAGTATCTGAAGCCCCTCCACATGCAGCTAAAGCAAGTGAAGCTGTTAATACAGAAGCCGTTAAGAACATCCATTTCTTTTTCATCAAGCAACCCCCTTTTTATTTTGAAAGCGCTTTCTTAAGCTATTCTTATCGTACACCATCCTTATTTTTCTGGGAATCAAATAATCAGATCTAAAATGTTTAAAAAACAGAGGTATCAAATAGTATGTAAAAAAACCATATAAAATTGTAACTGGTTCACAGGTCTTCCCTACAATCGATTAACATGCAAAAGACTGATGACTCTGAATGAGAGCCACCAGTCTTCATTTTAAATTCAACTTTATTTAATAACCTAAAATCCGTTCCGCTTCAGCTCTAAATTCACTCGCACCCTCTTCGGGAGTAATCTGCCCATACATCACTCGCTCGTCAACTTGTTCTAATGCGTTAAAGATTTCACTGGCTTCAGAAGGGAAATTCGTATCAATGGGAGAGCTATTTTCAGTAAGGTATTCAATGTAGTCAAAAATCTTCGCTTCCACCTCACTTAGATTCGCTCTCATTGTTTCTCTAATTTCGTTATTGATCGGTACCCCACGCTCGGATCCACTAATATTGTACACTTCTTGTTCGTTTACGAAATAATCAATAAATTTCACGGCTTCTTCCTTCTGCGTTGAGTTTTCACTAACGGACCAAAGCATCGACGGTTTTAGATACATACCACGCTCATTAAACTCACCCGGTAAAACATTCAAATCAAATGAGTAATCGGCTGCATTTGAAAGAGCTAGAATTTGATTGGAATGCACAAAGGCGATTGGAGATTTCTTATGGACAATCAATTCATCTTCTAGACCTTGGATTTGATTTGTCACATCCAGTCCTGGAATGACTCCTGCATCTGCTAAATCCTTACTTAACGTGAAATGATCAACTAATAATTGATCATCATTGTACCCAAGAGCTGTACCTTCTTGATTAAAGAGGGTATATCCTCTCTCCCTTAGGTGGTACTCAAATGTATTACCCGTCCCGAGTGCTCCTGATCCATAGATATCGAGTTGGGCGTGAGCCTGCTCTGCAATCTCTTTAAAGTCGTCCCATGTCCAATCATTTGTTGGGAGAGCAATGCCAGCCTCTTCTAATAGCTGCTTATTATAAGCAACGGTTAAGCCATTTGTTCCTGTAGGGATGCCTAACAGCTTGCCATCCTTTTCTCCCGTCTGTAAAATATCATCCTCCACTTGACTAACGTCTAAGGTACCATCCTCAATGAAGGTCGAGAGGTCGGTTAATAACCCTTGACTGGCATACAGATTTAAATATTCACCGAAATTTTGTTGCATGATATCAGGTAGGTTATTCCCCGCTGCTTGTGCGGCCATTCTCTCAAAGTATCCGTCCCATCCCGTAAATTCAGGCTTGATTGTCACATGTGGATTTTGCTCCTCATATTTTTCAATGATCTCCAAGGTCAAATCATTTCTTTGTTGAGATCCCCACCATGACATTCGCAGTGTCACTTCATTCACCCCATCATCTTCAACCTCGCTTGCGGTCTTTTCTTGACACCCAGTAAGAATAAGAGCTAGTGCAACCCCTGAAACCATGAACAAACCGTTTGCTTTTTTCATCTGTTCGCCTCCTAGGTTAGTGTGTAGGATCGTTTATCAGGATGATGATTATTTTTCCGATGCGCTTAAACAATAGGTTTCTTTGTATTCTTTTGGTGTGCAACCCGTTTGCTTTTTAAAGACTTGACTAAAGTAACGTGGGTTGTTTCCAAACCCCACTAATTCCGCGACTTCTGCTATTTTACTGTTTTCTGTTTCACACATTTGTTCAATGGCCTTATTGATTCTAAGCTTCATCAAGTAATGTGAAAACTTCTCACCCATTTCTTTTTTAAACAGCTTCCCTAAGTAGTCCGAATTCATGTAAAATACATCATTTGAAAGCTGCAGTAACGATAATTCCGAATCCCAGTAGGAGGATTCAACATGCTCACAAAGTCTCTGAATGGTTGTGCTTATTTGCTTTTTGGTTGATTTATAATTTTCATGTACAACCTTACTTGTGTGCTGCATCATAAATTCTTCGATTTGTCGAAACGTTTGTAGCCGTTGAAACTGTGCCACCGCAGTAAATAATTCATCCATTAATTCATTTGAAGCCTGGCGTATAATCGACATATATAGCTCTAAACTGTGTGCTTTAACAATGCCTACATCGTATTTCTTTTCCGCAATATAAGAGAAGTAATGAGTAAGATAGTGATCTGTTTCTACTTTGTTACCGCTTCGAATAAAGACCAATAATTCCTCATGATTAAATTGAAGTTCATCAATCCGAAATGGCTCCTGATCAATAAGCCCCGTTGAAATAATCCCTCCCTCCTCTAAATAAAATCGCTCAGCTAATCCTTGTAAGGCTTCACGGTACAATTGCCTAAGGTCCATCAGAGTGCTTTCCCTAGTCACTGCACTAGTGAAGGTTAACTGATAAAAGTGCGTAAAGTGGTGTCCTACATCTTCTAAAATAGAAATAAGCTGATCATCAGAACAACGTTCAAGTAGGATCACCACCTTTTCTCCAACAGTGGTTGAAAGCCAGACAGATTGGGTTTTCTCTAATTCTGAAGATGCCATTTCTTTAAGCGCATAAAAATGCTCAAACTCATCAAACTGAATGGTGGAAGTATTATCATGTATAGGCTTATCAACTGTCAGTACAACAAGCTTCAGGAGCCTGGTCAGTTCATCTGGCTCAAATAAGTGCTTGTAGTAATCCAAATCTTGTGCCCCGAACGTATTTGTTGTTAGAAATTCCTTTAACACCTGCATTTTTGCTTTTGGCAGCATTTCATTAAGCTTTTCCTTCATTCTCCCTACAAATGCAGCGTCTTCTTTTTCTTTCTTTAATCGTTCAACAATTTGAGTGAGGGCTTCTTCGATTTTTGACTCATTAGAAGGCTTTAACAAGTAATGTTTTACTTCGTATTCCATAGCTGTTTGCGCATAATCAAACTCATCATGCCCAGACAATATGATCCACTTAATAGACGGAAACATGGAATGAGCCCGTTTAAGTAACTCAATCCCATTTAAACCAGGCATCTTAATATCTGTAATGACTACATCCGGATTCTTCTCCTGTATTTGCTCTAATGCCTCAATACCGTTACTCGCTTTTCCAACAAGCTCTGTTTCACAACGGTTCCAGTCAACAAGTGCTGCTATTCCTTCCAGGATGTTGATTTCGTCATCTACTAAAAGAACGGAATACACGTTCATTCACTCCTTTGTATTAGGAATCTTTACGGTTACAGCAGTCCCCGCGCCAACCTGACTTTCAATCTGAATCCCATACGGCTCCCCGAACATAATACGAAGCCGCTCCATAATATTTGCTAGACCTATTCCTGAACGCTTAGGCTTTACCGTTCCTGCATAAATGGAATCAATAGTGGTCTGATTCATCCCTACTCCATTGTCTTGAACTGTAATATATAGATGATCTCCTTTTACTTTAAAGAATATATGAATCTGACATTCTCCAATCACTTCTTCTAAGCTGTGTTGAATGGCGTTTTCTACGATCGGTTGAATGGTTAGCTTAGGGATTCGTAGACTGTTTACATTGTCTGGTTGCTCCATTGAGAAGTTCAGCCTGTTCTTGTAGCGATAAGATTGGATCACCATATAGTGATGAACAATGGTTAGCTCTTCTTCTAATGTAATTAAAGGCTCTTTCTTGCTTATTATCGTCCTCATCATATTTCCGAGCGACTCTGCAATGCTAGAGATGTCCTGCTGTTTGTTCATCTTTGCTAACCAATTAATTGAGTCTAGTGTGTTATATAAAAAATGGGGATTGATTTGAGCTTGTAATGCACGATATTCGGTTTCTTTAATAACAAGCTGTTTTGAATAATTCTCAGCAATTAATGTATTCATCCGCCCGATCATGGAAACAAAATTTGTATGAAGCTGCCCAATCTCATCTGATGAATGTGTTGTGTTCTCTTCAATCATTGGCTTTACATTCCCAAGTTCTACTTGCTTCATTTTCGTTGTTAAATCCTCTAGTGGCTTTGAAATGGTCCTAGCGAGCTTTCGACTAATAAATAAAATCACAACTAAGAAAACGATAAAGGAAGCGATCATTAAGTTGTTAAGTAAACTGGTCTTTGAGGAAACGTTATCAAATGGAAGGATATTAACATAAGAGAGATCTGAATGTCTTGATTGTTGATAGGTTAAAAAATACTCGCTCCCATCCCATGGTTTCACTTGGTAGTTTCCTTCGGATAAATCTTCTATTAATGGTTCAGCCCCCTGAGGGAAGTTTTGAGAGAGGATCACCTCTTGATCCTTCATCATGACAAAGCTTTTTTCATCTGAGAGATTAAGTGTATCGGAAATAAATTCTTTCATATCGATAGTAATAAAGACGGACCCAAGAAAGGCTAAGCTTAAATCGTTGGACTTTCTCATTTCTCTTGTAGAAACAAGAATCCCTTGGTCTGATAAAGGCATCCACACATTAGCCCCTTTACCAGCTTTCATTTCTTCTTTCCAATCTTGATCCACTAAATGTCTAATGGGTTCATTCCCCACAACATAAAATTCAGCAAATGTATCCTCTATTTGTATGGATGTAATATATCGTTCTTGAGAGTAATACGCATTTAAGCGTTCCATTAAAAATACTTTTGTACGATAAACGTCGTAACCGATATATTCTGAATTAATTCCTTCCATGTAGTTTTGAATCACTGGGTCCGTTGCAATTTGAAAGGATATTTGTTCAACCTTACGAAGCTCTTCATCAAGTACAGTTGAAGAGATTTTTAGAGTATTGGCAGATTCGTTATACACTTCCTTTTCATACACTGCTGTAAATACTTGAAAACTTATCACACCCATCAAACAAAAAAAGACTAATTGTAAGATGGCGATCATGAAAATCTTTTGTTTAATACTTTGAAGTTGATTGAACCCCCAGTTAATCACGCCACCACCGCTTTCAAAAGTAAAATAAAGCGCTTACATAATTAATTAGTTTAACAGATTTTCACTTTTATGTGTTGAACTTTTGGAGGTTTTTGCCCTATTCAGCAAACTTAATTAAACGTATTCTACGAGTGCTTTATTATTTCTTTACGAATTGTGATAGTATAAGAAAAGCAAATGACCGAAAGATAAGGAGATTTTTATGTTTGATGTAATCGTAATAGGGGGCGGACCTTCTGGCTTGATGGCCTCAGTCGCTGCTGCAGAGCATGGAGCCCGCGTTCTCTTAATAGATAAAGGAAATAAACTAGGCCGTAAGTTAGCCATTTCGGGTGGTGGTCGCTGTAATGTCACAAACCGAATGGAACGTAAGCAGCTAATAGAGCATATTCCTGGTAACGGGAAATTTATGCATAGTCCTTTTGCTACCTTTGATAATGAGAATATCATTGAATTCTTTGAAGGGCTAGGAATCGAGTTAAAAGAGGAAGACCGGGGACGGATGTTTCCGATTAATGACAAGGCGCAAACTGTTGTTGATACGTTGTTGCGTCGGATTCGGAAACTAAATGTAACCATCTGGACAGACTCAGCAGTGAAAACCATTGATTATAAAGATGGTCATGTACATGCTGTAAAGTTATTGGATGGTCAGGTTCTTGAAACACGTTCGATCATCGTTGCAACTGGAGGCAAATCGGTGCCCCATACGGGATCAACAGGAGATGGGTATCCTTGGGCCCAAAAGGCTGGACATACGATTACTGAACTCTATCCAACCGAGGTACCAATCACATCACAAGATCCATTCATAAAGGGTAAAGTCCTTCAGGGTCTCTCTGTTCGTGAAATAGAGCTATCTGTCATTAATCCAAAAGGAAAAATAATTAAAACCCATGAAGGCGATATGATCTTTACTCACTTTGGTGTATCTGGTCCAGCAGCCTTGCGCTGTAGTCAATATGTGGTTAAAGCGTTAAAGAAATTTGACGTGCCATCGATTGAACTGCGTCTTGATTTGTTTCCTGCAAAATCCAGTGAAGACCTTTTTCAAGAACTGTGGAAGCTCGTGAAGGCAGAACCGAAAAAGCAATTAAAGAATGTTCTAAAAGGTGTTACACAGGAACGAATGCTATTGTATTTGTATGAGCTTCATTCCATTAACGCCGAAGCAACATGTGCGAACATCTCTCATGAAGTCTTGCGTCAGCTTGCAAATACGATGAAGCAGTTTTCTATCCAAGCAACCGGTACACTCTCCATCGAAAAAGCTTTTGTAACGGGCGGCGGGGTGTCCGTTAAGGAAATTGAACCAAAAACCATGCACTCTAAAAAAGCAGAAGGACTCTACTTCTGTGGAGAAGTGCTTGATATTCACGGCTACACAGGTGGGTACAACATTACCTGTGCCTTCTCAACAGGCTACACAGCAGGAAAATCAGCTGCAGAACGAGAGTAAAAACAACCTAAAGATAGAGGATAAGATCTGAAAGGGAGATACGATCCACTATTATATGAGTGAATATATCAAGATTCATTCATAATTAAAACTAATAGAAAAAGACAAATGATTTCTTCAAATCATTTGTCTTTCTTTTTTCTATCTAATTAGCGGAAGGAGAACCCGAGACTCCTACGGAACAGAACGCGGTGAAGACACTGTAGCGGATTCATTCCGCTATTCTACTTCCCCACTCCTATTTCCGATTAACGTCTTGGAATGTTACCCTACAACAATATTGACTAACTTCCCTGGTACAGCAATCACTTTTCGAACTTGTTTGTCAGCAATCGCCTGTTCAACGGTCTCATCTGCACGGGCAAGCTCTTCCATTTGCTCACGTGTTGCATCCGCTGGAATAACAAGCTTTGTTTTTAGCTTTCCATTCACTTGAACAACGATTTCGATTTCGTTCTCTACAAGCTTCGACTCATCAAATGTTGGCCATGCTTCATACGTAATCGTATCCGTGTGACCTAGCTTCGACCAAAGCTCCTCGGCTAAGTGAGGCGCAATTGGAGAAAGGATTTTCACAAACCCTTCCATTTGATCTTTAGGTAAGACCTCTTGTTTATAAGCCTCATTAATGTAGACCATCATTTGAGAGATTCCTACGTTAAAGCGAAGCTCCGTAAAGTCCTCTGTAACCTTTTTAATCGTT
This sequence comes from Alkalihalobacillus sp. FSL W8-0930, assembly GCA_037965595.1. Classification (NCBI taxonomy): domain Bacteria; kingdom Bacillati; phylum Bacillota; class Bacilli; order Caryophanales; family Bacillaceae; genus Alkalihalobacillus; species Alkalihalobacillus sp. FSL W8-0930. The sequence goes on from CP150183.1 coordinate 2,817,773, forward strand.
TGATGATACACACGTGTTAACGTTTCAGATCCTTCGGCTTCGCGAATCACTGGACTTAAGTCTCCAGATACTTCTTCAATGAACAATCTCCAGATCCGTTCAAGGAAACGACGTGAACCATCTAATCCGTTCGTTGACCAAGCAATGGTCCCATCAAGTGGCCCCATAAACATTTCATATAAACGTAATGTGTCCGCTCCATGTGATTTGATAACATCATCCGGATTCACAACATTTCCTTTTGACTTACTCATCTTCTCGTTGTTCTCTCCTAGAATCATCCCTTGGTTATATAAACGCTGAAATGGTTCTTTTGTAGGAACAGCACCGATATCATACAAGAATTTATGCCAGAAGCGCGCATACAATAAGTGAAGAACAGCGTGCTCTTGACCACCAATGTACATATCTACTGGTAACCATTCCTTTAAGATCTCAGGATCAGCTAGTGCTTCTGAGTTATCTGGATCAAGATAACGAAGGTAATACCAGCAGCTACCTGCCCATTGCGGCATCGTATTTGTTTCTCTACGGCCTTTCATGCCAGTATTCGGATCTGTTACTTCTAACCATTCTGTTGCATTCGCAAGTGGTGACTCACCCGCTCCAGACGGCTTAATCTCTTCCATTTCAGGTAGTACGAGTGGAAGCTGATCTTCAGGAACCGTTGTTGAGGTACCATCTTCCCAATGAATAATCGGAATGGGTTCTCCCCAGTAACGTTGACGGCTGAACAGCCAGTCGCGAAGACGATACGTGACCTTTTTAGTCCCTACTTCTTTTTCTTCTAGCCAAGCAATTGCTTTTTGAATCGCTTCTTCTTTTCCTAGTCCATCAAGGAAATCAGAGTTTACATGCTCCCCGTCTCCTGTATACGCTTCTGTATCGATGTTTCCACCGGCAACGACTTCACGAATTGGTAAAGAGAAGGCTGTGGCAAATTCAAAATCACGCTCATCATGAGCAGGTACAGCCATAATCGCACCCGTACCATAGCTTACTAACACATAATCAGCAATCCAGACAGGAATCTTTTCTCCATTGATTGGATTAATCGCATAGGCTCCTGTGAACGCGCCTGATTTCTCTTTAGAAAGCTCTGTACGCTCAAGATCACTTTTCGTTGCGACTTTCTTTTGATACGCTTCAATCTCGTCCTTTTGATCAGCTGTTGTGATCGTTGAAACAAGCTTATGCTCTGGTGCTAAGACCATATAGGTTGCACCGAATAACGTATCAGGACGTGTCGTAAACACAGAAATCACATCATCAAAGCCATCGATTGCAAAGTCAACCTCAGCCCCTTCAGAACGGCCAATCCAGTTACGCTGCATATCTTTTAAGTTTTCAGGCCAATCAAGATCATCTAAGTCTTCAAGTAAGCGGTCCGCATACTTTGTAATACGCAGTACCCACTGTCTCATTGGACGACGCTCTACAGGGTGTCCCCCGCGCTCACTGACTCCATCAACAATCTCTTCATTCGCTAGAACTGTTCCGAGTGCAGGGCACCAATTTACAGCCACTTCATCAACATAAGCTAGACCTTTTTCATACAATTTAATGAAGATCCACTGTGTCCATTTATAGTAATTAGGATCCGTTGTATCAACTTCACGATCCCAATCGTAGGAGAATCCAAGCTCCTTAATTTGTCTACGGAACGTGTTAATGTTTAGTTGAGTAAATGCTGCTGGAGCATTTCCTGTATCAATTGCATATTGCTCTGCTGGAAGTCCAAACGCATCCCAACCCATTGGATGCATCACTTCATAGCCCTGCATCCGTTTCATTCTTGATAAGATATCAGTTGCTGTCATCCCCTCTGGATGACCAACATGAAGCCCCGCACCTGATGGATAAGGGAACATATCTAACGCGTAATATTTTGGCTTATCACTCTTAGTGTTTGTTTTAAATGTTTTATTTTCTTCCCAGTGTGCTTGCCACTTTGGTTCGATCTTATTATGTGAAAAAGACATCGTACTTCCTCCTGTAATGGTTTATGGTCCAGTCCGTTGTAATCATGAGTCCGTTTGCATCAACACAAAAAACTCCCGTCCCTAATAACATGTTGCATTATCAGGGACGAGAGTTAGCATCTATGCTTATCCCGCGGTACCACCCAGATTAACAGAGACTTATCCTCTGTTCACTCTTTACACAAATAACGGTCGTGACCCGTTGAAGGCTACTCCAATTCACCCTCAAGACTCGGAGGCGAGTTCGATGGAACTGTTCAATTGGCTTGCACCTTCCGCCAACTCTCTGTATTCCCAGATATCATCTACTAGTCCTCGTTAACATCAACATCTCATATGAACTTATTAGTATTGTATGAAGTTGTACCCACTCTGTCAAGCGACCGCTCAGAATGTTTACAAATCGGGCGCCTGGCTCGTTTGTTCCATTTGCCTTTTCAGCGGTTTGTCATAGACGATAAGAAATGGAATCGCTACAATCAGCATACCTACTAACACGTAAAATAATACATAAATCGAATACACATCAACGATAAACCCTCCAAAAACAGGGCCTACCATTCGCCCAACCATGCCTACGCTATTCACGAGCCCTTGATAAAAGCCTTCTCTTCCTTTAGGTGCTAACCGACTTGCAACCGTTGGAACAGCTGGCCAAATAAACATTTCGCCGAACGTTAAGATGATCATCGCTACCATGAAGATCGCAAACTGTTCTGCTTGTGTTAAGACGAGGAAAGAAAGGATAAATAAAAGGGCACCAGCAATCATTTGCGCTTTGATTTTTTGAAGCCACTTACGAATAACTAAAGCAAGCAGAGGCTGAGCACAAACAATCATGAGCCCGTTCACTGTCCAAAACAAACTGTATGAACCGAGTGATATGCCAAGATTTCGCGTGTGTACAGAAATGTTTGCCTGCCATTGCGTAAACCCAATCCAACAAATGACAAACGCAATGCTAAGTAAAATAAGTGCATGTATCCGGTAATGTACACGAAACGGAATCTTTTCTCGTGTTTCTTTTACCTGTGCCTTTTCTCTGCGTGCTTCGAGACCTCTGAAGGCGAAAATAACAAAGATAAATAAAACCACGTGCATAACCGCATTTGCCCGAAACACATTCGTTAATTCATTTTGTGCAATGATCCCAATACACGCTGTTCCAATGGCCACTCCAACATTAAGAGAAACATAAATAGCGTTAAACGGACGACGACCGCCCTCTGGCCAAAGTAATCCTGCTAATGCATAAATAGTAGGGATCATCATTCCAGATCCAAACCCTATTCCCATTAATAAAAACATATAATAGTAGAAGCTATGTTGAAACGCCAGTAAACAAGCACTACCTGTAGCAATGCTTAGTGCGATGAGCAACGTGCGATAGGAACCAATCGCATCAAACAATCTCCCGCCAACTAGATTTCCACATGCCCCTGCTGCAGAGTTTAATAGTAAGATAAAACCAGCAACCGTCAGTGATTTTCCTAACTCCTCATGAATAATTATGGCATTTAAAGGCCACAAAAAAGAAGAACCCGTGATACTCATGGTCATCGTAATTAATAAAATCCAAATTGATCTTGGCAACCTACTCTACTCCCCTTACCGGTAACTCCCACTTCAATCGTAATCCTATGGCAAGTAGATAAGAAAAGCAATTCATTTTTCATTAAAATTGATTGCTACTTTTTTATTCATTGGCTCTTACGAATTTCACGTGATAAAATGGAGGATAAAAATAAGCATATTTTATATCAACTTGTTTTACAGGAAGGTAGATTTGATGAATTCAGCAACTGATTCGATTCCTAGTCACTTTATAGATAAACGATATTATACATGGAGTGCTCATCTCCGTGACCACTTTGGAACGAAAGTGTTTAAAGTTCCACTTGATGCAGGGTTTGACTGTCCGAACCGCGATGGACAGGTTGCTCATGGTGGATGTACATTTTGTAGTGTACGAGGATCTGGAGATTTTGCGGGGGACCGTAGTGATGACCTAGTCACCCAGTTCCACACAATTAAAGAGCGGATGCACAAGAAGTGGAAAACAGGTAAATATATTGGCTACTTTCAAGCCTACACAAATACATATGCACCTGTTGAAACGTTAAGAAATTACTACGAGGTTATTCTAAAACAAGAAGGTGTTGTCGGGCTCTCAATCGCAACGAGACCAGATTGCCTGCCTGATGATGTTGTAGAATATCTTGCCGAACTAAATCAACGTACGTACTTGTGGGTAGAGCTAGGGCTTCAGACCGTTCACGAGCGTACAGCAAATATTATTAACCGAGCTCATGATTACGAATGCTACAAAGAAGGCGTAGCAAAGCTTCGCAAACACGGCATTCGAGTCTGCTCACACATCATCAACGGATTACCTTTAGAAACACCTGAGATGATGCTTGAAACAGCAAAAGAAGTAGCTAAGCTAGATGTTCAAGGTATTAAAATCCACCTGCTCCATTTATTAAAGAAAACAGGCATGGTTAAGCAGTATGAAAAAGGGCTTGTTGATCTAATGGATATCGATGAGTATGTGAAGTTAGTGGCCGACCAACTAGAAGTGATTCCTGAAGATATGATTGTTCACCGATTAACTGGTGACGGTCCTCCCGAACTTCTAATCGGCCCAATGTGGAGTATGAACAAGTGGGATGTACTCAACAGTATTGAAAAAGAATTAAAGGATCGTGGAACCTGGCAAGGATCTCACTACCAGGCGGAGGCTTCTACTAAATGAAACTAAAAGGGATTCTCCCCTTCGCCAGAATTTTATTGGAACAAGCACTAGAACCTGGAGATACAGCTGTAGACGCAACAGCCGGTAATGGTCACGATAGCTGCTATTTAGCTGGACTTGTTGGGGAAACCGGTCAGGTGTATAGCTTTGATGTTCAAGAACAAGCCATTCAAGCAACTCGGGAACGACTAAGTAAGCAAGGCCTTCTCGAACGCGTTTATCTGCATCACACCGGCCATGAACAGGCTGTTGAACACATCGAGACCGAACATTTGTCATCCTTAAAAGCAGCCATTTTCAACTTAGGCTATCTTCCTGGTGGTGACAAACAAATTACCACCCTAGCCAACACAACGATCGAAGCTATCACTCGATTGTTTGAGGCTATGCAAGCTGGTGGAATCATTGTACTTGTAATTTATCATGGTCATCCTGAGGGTGCGATTGAAAAAGATCAGGTTTTGGAATTTGTGGAACAATTCCCACAAGACAAAGCACATGTTTTGCGGTATGGTTTTATTAATCAAAAAAATGCTCCACCCTTTATTATAGCAATAGAAAAACGCTAACTATATTGAAAGGCAGTGAAGAAACGTGTCCATTTTAGATAACATTCTTGAATTTAACAAGCAATTCGTCGAAGAAAAAGAGTATGAAAACTATCAAACTACGAAGTTCCCAAACAAAAAAATAGTGATCCTTACTTGTATGGATGCACGTCTCGCTGAGCTACTTCCTCGTTCCATGAACGTTGGACAGGGTGACGCAAAAATTATCCGTAATGCAGGAGCCGTTATTTCTCATCCATTTGGAAGTATTATGAGAAGTATTTTACTTGCAGTGTACGAGCTTCAAGCTGAAGAAGTAATGATTATTGGTCACCACATGTGCGGGATGGCCGGTCTTGAATCTGAAAGCTTCCTTAAAAAGGCAGAAGAACGCGGCGTTGATCTAAAAACAATCGACACGCTTGATTATGCAGGTGTTGATATTAAACAATTCTTAACTGGATTTGGCAATGTTGAAGAAAGTGTCAATCATAGCGTAGGAATCGTTGAAAATCACCCTCTTATGCCAAAAGAAGTACCTGTTCACGGACTTGTTATCCATCCTGAAACAGGAAAGCTTGAGTTGCTTAAACGTGGCGAAGCTAGATAAATGATGAACCCCCTCAACCTGTTGGTGAAGGGGGGTTTTTCATTTCTTATTCAATATGTTGGTCCTCCTTCTATCATTTCAATTATGCTCTCTAACGTTTCACTTCTCCTCCTATCGTTTCACTTCACTTCTTTTCGAAAAAAAAGCAGACATAACAATGTCTGCTCATTAAGGAAACATTAAATTCACAAAGCTCACAGCATGACGGAACACTTCGTCTCGCTCTGGCTCGTTAAAAATTTCGTGATAGAGTCCATCCCATTCTTTATAGCTTTTGTGGGTAAGAACCAGGTGGTTAAACCATTCTTGTGTTGCCTGTTTATCAACAAGAAAATCCTCTCCTGCCTGAAGTACAAGTAAGGGGATGTTCGGGAATTTTTCGGGATATCTTCTTGTGAGTCGCATCGTTTTTTCAAGTTCCTGGTACCACCTTGCTGACACCTTACTCACCTTTAAGGGGTCGGTTAAATACGCTTCAACAACCTCTTGATTTCGGGTTGCTCGATCAGAGCGGATCCCTGAATTTACACTAAAGGTTGGCGCCACATGCTGCAATACTTTTGAGGCAGCCTTTTTTACTTTTGGTAGTGGATGACTCAAGTCCAAGCACGGAGAGGAAAGAATCACACCATAGATTAGTGAGTTATCTCGTTCCATTACGGTGCGGATGGAGATTAATCCTCCCATACTATGCCCTAAAAGAAGGATTGGAAGTTTTTTTTCCCTTGCTGCATCAAGCCATTCCTCAACAGCATCTAAGTATTGCCCGAAGGACTGAATATGACCGCGTCGGCCTCTTGTCTTCCCTTGTCCAGGCAGATCACCCATAATGACATCAAAGCCATGCTCGTTCCACTTTTTCGCTAACCATTCATAACGTCCATGATGTTCACCTGCGCCATGAACCATCACAACGACACCTCTAGGCTCAGTTACTTCCCATTTCCACACAACCATCAGCTCCTTGCTACCACATAAGTCCTCGTTGATTTTTACCTTCGTATCGAATTAGGTTAAGATTAAGTATAGCGTTTTTTTAAAGAGACGGAAAGGATGAGCCTACATGATTTATTCATATCAGAACAAAAAACCTCGTATTTCTGAAAGTGCTTTTATAGCTGACTATGTCACCATTTCCGGTGATGTCGAGATAGGAGATGAATCGAGTGTTTGGTTTCAAACAGTCATTCGTGGTGATGTTTCACCCACACGCATTGGAAAGCGAGTGAATATCCAAGACCAATCCATGCTACACCAAAGTCCTGCTTATCCTCTGATTATTGAGGACGATGTCACAGTGGGACATCAAGCCATGCTTCATAGCTGTACGATTCGTGAAAAAGCACTAATTGGGATGGGCTCTATTATTTTGGATGGTGCGGAGATTGGAGAAGGAGCGTTTATTGGAGCTGGAAGTCTAGTTCCTCAAGGTAAACATATTCCTGCAAACACACTTGCGTATGGACGTCCTGCCAAAGTCGTTCGCGAGCTGACCGAAGAAGATCGTGCAGATATGGAGCGAATTCGCTCAGAGTACGTGGAAAAAGGCCAATATTATAAACGTCTTCAATCAGAGAATAACAAATGATTCTAGCTATGTGTATTCATAAAAAAAACAAGCCGCGTCCAATTAGATGCGGCTTGTTTTAGTCATTATCCTACTTTTACACTAGATTGTTCTTTAAGAATAGCAGCTTTGTCCGTTTCTTCCCATGGCAAGCTCACATCTGTACGACCAAAGTGACCGTATGCAGCTGTTTGCTTGTAGATTGGACGACGTAGATCGAGCATACGAATGATGCCAGCTGGACGTAGATCAAAGTTTTTGCGAACAAGAGACACAAGCTCTTCTTCGGATACTTTACCTGTTCCAAATGTATCTACAGAAATAGATACAGGCTGAGCCACACCAATTGCATACGCAAGCTGAACTTCTGACTTATCGGCAAGACCTGCTGCAACAATGTTTTTCGCTACATAACGAGCAGCATATGCACCAGAGCGGTCTACTTTTGTTGCATCTTTACCAGAGAATGCGCCTCCACCATGACGTGCATAGCCGCCATACGTATCAACGATAATCTTACGTCCTGTTAAACCAGCGTCCCCTTGTGGTCCGCCGATAACAAAACGTCCAGTTGGGTTAATGAAGTATTTTGTCTCTTCATCAATTAATTCAGCTGGTACCACATGTTTAATTACATGTGTTTTTAAATCATGCTGGATTTGCTCAAGTGTTGCTTCCGGTGCATGCTGAGTTGAAATAACAATCGTATCAACACGAGCAGGCTTCCCTTGCTCATCATACTCAACAGTTACTTGTGTTTTAGCATCTGGGCGAAGGTAATCAAGGATTTCTTCCTTACGTACTTCTGCCACACGACGTGCAAGCTTGTGGCTTAAAGAGATCGGTAGAGGCATTAATTCTTTGGTTTCATTTGTAGCATAACCAAACATAAGTCCTTGGTCTCCTGCTCCAATCGCTTCGATTTCCGCTTCAGTCATTTGTCCTTCACGGGCCTCTAATGCTTTGTCCACACCTTGTGCGATATCAGCTGACTGCTCATCAATGGAAACAAGGACTGCACATGTTTCTGCGTCAAATCCGTATTTAGCACGTGTATAGCCGATGCCTTTAATTGTGTCACGCACTACACGTGGAATATCCACATATGTACTCGTTGTAATTTCTCCAGCAACTAAAACCATTCCTGTTGTAACAGAAGTTTCGCACGCCACACGAGCATTCGGATCTTTCTTTAAGATTTCATCTAAAATCGCATCAGAAATTTGGTCACAAATTTTATCAGGATGTCCCTCTGTTACCGATTCTGACGTGAATAATCGTCTACTTCTAAGTTCTGTCATGTTAAACATCACCCTTCCAATTAAGTCTAAGCTTCTCTTATCAGCCTAATTACAGGTTGAGATTAAATATACACAATAAAAAACCCTTCTCCTCTATATTGAGGAAAAGGGTTGAAATGTTGTCCTTTAACCTCTTATCGTTCAAGGCAATTGCCTTGCAGGTTAGCACCTTTCTACTTTTTCTAAAGTAGTGGTTGCTGGGCTTCACTGGGCCTGTCCCTCCGCCGGCTCTCCGATAAGATCCGTTCGCCATGAAGTATATATCATTCCTCCTTGAAAGTCAATGTATTCAAGGGTCTCGCGTCTTACAGTTGTGCTTTACAAAGGATAAACACAAAAAGTATAGACTATTAATTTTAATGTGTTATACTAATTAAACATTATCCCGAATATACGCTAACTAATAGAGAGGAGTATCACATAATGAACATACTGAATACAGCTACTACACTTGAGGACCTCTTATCTCAATCTACAGTAAAACATGATCTTTCTGTTTCTCGTTTAGTAAGTAAAGCACTGCAAAATAAAGAGGGTATGCTCACTGAAAACGGTGCTCTTAGCGTCAAGACTGGTACATACACTGGTCGCTCCCCTAAAGACAAATTCATCGTTAGAGAAGATTCTGTTGAAACACATATTAACTGGGGGGCTGTTAATCAACCGATCTCTCAGAAAACGTTTAACGCTCTTTATGATAAAGTTCTAACTCACTTAAGTGAAAAAGAAGAGATCTTCGCAACTCATGGATTTGCTGGAGCAGATACTACGTACCGTCTGCCTATACAAATCGTTAATGAATTTGCATGGCATCAGCTTTTTGCTAAACAATTGTTTATCAGATCGGATGAAACTCCTGATAACTCTTGGCAGGAGCCTTTTACCATTATTTCAGCTCCTACATTCAAAGCAGACCCCGACACAGATGGAACGCGCACAGAAGCGTTTGTTATCATTTCTTTTGAGAAACGAGTTGTGTTAATTGGAGGGACAGAATATGCAGGTGAGATGAAGAAATCGATCTTTTCTGTTATGAATTATTTATTACCACTTGAAGGAGTTCTCCCTATGCACTGCTCTGCTAACACAAGTACAGAGGGAGATGTCGCCCTGTTTTTTGGTTTATCTGGCACAGGTAAAACGACTCTTTCTGCAAGCCCTGATCGATTATTAATTGGCGATGATGAACACGCCTGGGGGGCAAATGGAGTGTTTAATATTGAGGGTGGCTGCTATGCTAAATGCATTAATCTTTCTCTAAAAAATGAGCCTCAGATCTGGAATGCGATCAGGTTTGGAACTGTGTGCGAAAACGTAGTTGTTGCAGAAGATGGACAGCCTGACTATGAGGATGTATCCCTAACGGAAAATACACGTGCTGCGTACCCGATTCACTACATTCCAAATGCTCTTGAACCAAGCATTGCCGGACATCCAGGTACGATTATCTTTTTAACCGCTGATGCGTTCGGAGTTCTACCTCCGATTAGTAAGCTAACAAAAGAACAAGCGATGTATCACTTCCTATCTGGTTACACAAGCAAGCTCGCAGGCACTGAGCGAGGCGTAACGGAACCCGAAGCTACCTTCTCCACATGCTTTGGCGCTCCTTTTCTGCCTTTACCACCTAAGTATTATGCATCAATGCTCGGTGAATTCATTGATACGCACAATGCCCAAGTATTTTTAGTCAATACAGGCTGGTCAGGAGGGCCTTATGGTATTGGTGAGCGAATGAGCTTATCTCATACTCGCGCAATGGTGCAAGCAGCCTTGCAAGGAGAGTTAACGCAAGTAGAGACAACACAGGATGAATACTTTGGATTATATGTCCCCACACAATGTCCCGGAGTGCCTGATAAAGTCCTCAATCCAAAGACTACATGGGAAGACCCGGAGGCCTATCACAAAAAAGCAACCGAACTTGCTAATCAGTTTAAGCGAAACATCTTACATTTTGATGATTTGTCGGAAGAGGTAATACAAGCAGGGCCTAAATAATAAAAAAGAAGAGTTCCCTCTTGGGACGCTCTTCTTTTTTTACATCATTGTCGCTTCATCCATTTTGCGGCTTCTTGTAGAATGACTTGCTGCTGTCGGACCGGAAATTGATGACTATATGTTTCATAGTACCAGCTTTCCACATGCTTATTCTCTTGCTCAAGTAGGGTCTCCAGCTGATACGCATGCTCAATCGATACATGCTCGTCTAGCTCCCCATGTATAATCAGGACAGATGCATGTATGTCTTCCACCTGGTTAAGAGGTGTGCGAAAATCATAACGCTCCGGATACTTGGTAGGGGTCCCTCCAATCACACGCTTCATCATTCGTCTAAGGTCAACTCGTTCCCGATACGTTAAAAACATATCAGTTACGCCACTCCAGCTGATGATGCTTTTCATCTCTTTTCGGTAAATGGCCGCCCAGAGCGCCATGACACCACCTCTTGAGAATCCAATCGCATGAAGGCCTTGTTTTGAGTCAAATCGTTTATTTTCTTTTAACACGTCTACTGCATATACTGCATCTAACCGGTCTTGACCTCCAAAGTCTTCATTGCCTTCGCCTCCTCTGTTTCCTCGATAAAAAGGACCAAAGACAACAAATCCTTCAGATGCCCACTGGATTAACCGTTGTATCCGGACCATCCCTACATTTTTAATCCCGCCCCGAAGATATAAAAGGCCTGGTAAAGTCTTACTCCATATAGGTTCAGCTAAGTAGCCTTTTATCTTATATCCCTCACTCCAGTAAGTCACGATATATAGATGGATGTCCGGATGCGGTGACGGTACTCTTTGTTTGTCAATCATTCTGGTCAAAGGATCACACCCACTTATGCTGACGTTCATGTATGTATTGGAGACAATGTCTTAGCACATCATCTTTCATAATAAAGCTATATTCCTCATGTTCTCCAATTTGATTCGGTAATTCGTCTACTAACACAGGACCGTTTGTTTCAAAATAGTGATCACTTTTGTTTAGTTCCTTAATCTGTGCAAGGTAAATATTTTTGCAGATACTTAAGTCCGGTACTGTATATTGAGCGAGATAATGTAGATGACAAATGACCGCTCCCGTTTCTTCTAGGACCTCTCTTTTCGCAGCATCCTCCGGTTGTTCACCGGGTTCAAGCTTTCCCCCAGGAAATTCAAGACCTCTTTTTTTGTGATTAGTTAATAGCCATGAATCCTTGAACCGACAAATGACCCACACATGCTTAGGCGATTTGGAAAAGGGGTCTTTCGAGAACGAAAGATATACAGTTCTTTGATAGACATCCAGAAAGGTATGCATATTCGTAGTTGACTCCCTCTGCTTTTTTAAGCAGTATACCTTTTCTGTCAGTATGCGTCCAACGTTAGCTCCATGTGCTTTTAACCGACTTCTCTGGCTTAAGTAAAAGGAACGTTAGAATAAGTGCAATACAGCTTAACAACGCATGTAAAGAAAAAATAAGAAAATGATTTACATTTAATAACGCAGCAAAAATCGGAGGACCCATAGCCACTCCAACAAATCTCATGCTGCTATATAATGAAGTGATGGACCCTCTTTGCTTTTGTTCAATTCCTTCCGTCACAAAAGCATCCAAACTTGGAAGCGCAGCTCCTATTCCAAGCCCAGCTAAGAACAAAGCTGTGAGTAGTACATAGATATTCTCCGAAAAAGCGATCCACAAAGTTGATCCCGTTACAATGGCCAATCCTCCAACTGTATACCATTTCATTAGCATTTTATCTTGTCCGATAAGCTTTCCGGTTACATAAGAGGCGAAGCATAAGGCAGCTAGTGGAAAGGCGAGCACAAATCCTTTCTTTAAATCATGAATTCCATAGTCTTTTTCAAGGCTAGTTGATAAATAAAACAACAATCCGAAGATTAAATACATACACAGTCCACCCACAAAAAAGACAACAAACAACCATTTTCCTTCACGCTTAAATGTTTTTTGAATTGACTTTACAAATGGTTTAAAGGCTAATGGCTTATCTTTTTGTTTTGGTACATGTACAAGGAACAACAGCATGACAATTGAAATGAAACAAAATATCGGAAATGAAAAAAATGGGAGAAACCAGACAAATGAAGCTAATAGGGCGCCAAGTATTGGACTTATAACCTTACCAAATGTATTGGATGTTTCCACCAGTCCTAATCCGGAACTAACGTCTTTTTCTGAGGTGAATAAGTCTCCAACTAGAGGAAAGGCAATCGGTGCAGCACCTGCAGCGCCAATCCCTTGTAGCAGCCTGCCGATAAGGATCCAACTATATGCAGAATCAAACTTCCAGGCAGCAAACCCAGCCAATGCACCACCAAGTCCCGCGAGGATAAGGCTCGGAATAATGACTTGTTTTCGACCAATATGGTCAGATAAATACCCTGCAAGAGGGATAAAGATAATAGCAACAATTGAATAAACCGTAATTAACAAACTTGCCTGTACTGAACTAATACCAAGTTCTTTTTCTATCGTTGGTAATACTGGAATGAGCATTGAGTTACCAAGTGTCATGACGAGAGGGATCGATGAGATTGAAATGATTCCCCATATGCTTTTTTTCTCCACAGATTCTCCTCCTTTTCTACATACTCCGACTCTTAGTATGAGGCGATCCCACATATCTATGCACACTCAAAAAAAGAAGCGGGCAGGACATAACATTAAAGTAGCGAGTCTAACACGAGTGAAGCAAATAATCCGCTACAGGAGAATCCCTCGCTTGTTCAAATAAAATCACGAAAGGCGAATGATTCTGCAATCGAATCATTCGCCTTTTCAGATTGATTTTTAGTTTTGTCCCAGCCGCTTCTATCGTGCATGTATCCTTTATAATAAAACGTAATTTCCACTTTCCTTTAAATCCTTATATACTTCGTTTAATGTTTTTTCTGAGTAGGATTCTAAGTTCTCGGTTCGTTGTTTAAAACGCTCAAGCAGACTTTCCGTTGAATGGCCATCAGTTAATAATTCCTCCAACACATCTTCCAGAACGTCATCACGCCCAAGCACAATCCTTCCTTTAAAAATAATGCTATACCCATCACTTAATTTCTTAATGGTTTCGATGCTTGTAATCATGGCCGCTGGATGGTTGTCTTTGCTAGTGATGATCACATTAAGAAACACATGGCGGTTGGCTTTTTGTTCACCCTCAAAAAAGTGCATATCCTCTTCAGACACAACAGCATCAATAAACCAAGTTCGCTCCTTATTTTCCATACTAATAATAAGGCCATCTTTTAATGGTACCGATTCTTGTCTGATCGATTCATTGTCCCCAGCCAAAAGATAAAGTGCATGAAGCTTAAATGTCTTCATAATTACTGGCACCTCCCACTAAACATTACTCTCACCTCTTATTTAACCATAGTGAACATTGTAAGTAAATCGAATCCATAGGAAAAGGCAATAAAGGAACACCGAATGTGTATCCCTTTATTGCCTTAACTCAAAACAATTTTGTCATCTCGTTTATTTATGAAGTTTTTACGTTTTTATAGAGTGCTTCAGTCTGCTGCTGTTCCATCCATTTAACAAAATTATCCTCTTCAGGAGTCAACTCGCGGCCAAGTTTCAATCTGCAGTCTTCAACCAACTCTTCATATAAATTTTTACATGTCATTGTACATGCCCCATTTCTATAGAAACGTAATCGTTTGGCATCGTAACTTTCATACGCCATCCTTTCCATCAACTTATTCATAAATGTGGACGATATGACTTAAATTTTAAAGCATTCCTTTGAAAGCTTATTTAAACTATAATTTGATTTCTCTACGTCTAAATCGTCGGAGTCGCAAAATGTGAATCTACTTTATGCTGTAAATCACGTTGTTCAAGCTCTTTTTGTAAAAGCACGATAAAATCTTCGTTCAAGCGAAGCTCCTTCGCTTTTACATACGCCTCCACTAACATATCGTTATTTAAATTTTTCATCAGCCCTCCGACACACACTCCTATTTTTAGAATTGGTCCTGCTCATACGCTTCTTTTAATTGAGTAAGCCCCTTCTGAAGCGTCGTTCTTGGACATGCCAAATTAAGCCTTTCAAAATGTTGCCCTTCTTCCCCAAACATTGGACCATGGTTTAATGCTATTTTCGCTTTCTCGACCAGCCATTTCTTGCGCTCATCTGCCTCAAGTGGCACATCCCTAAAGTCAAGCCATAGCAGATACGTTCCTTGTGGTTGAATGACTTTAATCTTCGGCATATGGGTTTCAATAAAGTCTTGTGCGAACCGGTAATTAGCTTGGACATATTGCATAAGCTCATGAAGCCACTCTTCTCCTTCATTGTAAGCTACTTCCGTTGCAATACCAGCAAACGAATTTTGACCGTTCATATAGGTAGATTCAAGATACCTTTTAAACTCAAGTCTTCTTTTCTTATGTTGGATAACAAGATAAGATGCAATGATGCCCGCTAAATTAAAGGTTTTAGTTGGAGCGAGACAAGTGAATGTTCGCTCAGCCATATCTTCATTAATGGACGCCAACGGAATATGGTTGTATCCGTCAAATAATAAGTCAGCATGAATCTCATCAGACACCACGAGTAAATCGTACTTTTTACAAAGATCTGCTAATGCCTCAAGCTCTGACCTCATCCAGACTCGACCTCCGGGATTATGAGGATGACAGAAAACCAGCATTTTTGTTTTTTCTGAGATCGACTGCTCTAATTGTTCTAAGTCCATTTCAAACTGTCCGTCCTCTCTTTGTAACAGAGGATTTTTAACAATCGTGCGATTATTACTTGTAATCACATCATAAAAAGGATAATAAACAGGTGTTTGAATAACGACCTCATCACCCGCTTCAGTAAAAACCTTTATAAGATTGCTTAAAGTCGGAACAATTCCGACCGTATGAACAATTGAATTGGAATCAATCTTCCAGTCATATCTCCGGTCTGTCCAACGAACAATCGCTTCGTCAACAGTAGAAGAAGGTGTCATGTATCCAAATATGCCTTGCTCTACTCGGTTATGTAAGGCATCCAGAACTGGCTGCGGCGCTTTAAAATCCATGTCAGCAACCCACATAGGAAGCAAATCACTTGCTCCGTAACGGCTTTGTAACCCGTCCCACTTTAGAGAATTTGTTCCTTTACGTTCAAACACTTGATCAAATTGACTCATCCTGACACTCCTTCATCTGTCTAACAAAGCGACGCATTGTTAAACAATCCGTTTGATAATTTCGATATCCTTTTTAAAATTCCTTTTAAATTTTAAAGCTTTCGTTCGACGAAATTCGGTAATTGGTTAATTATTCTTTATTCTACACACTCTATTTAAGAAAAATCAATTGTTTAAGACTTACAAAATTAAGGAATGGTAAGTTCAGATTATATAAAAAGGAGCCCGCCATGAAACGATCCTCTCTTACTAAACGACATCTACTACTCATTCTTCCCATCGCATTTTTCATTCTATATGTTAGTACGATCATTTATGGTGTTAATCGCCCACTCCCAGACAGCGACCTATCGTATCAAAGTGATTTAAAACCAGTCATTCAGCCAACATTCCTCTCTGATTTATCGTATACACAAGATGACAATCAAGTGTTTGAACAGGAAATTTTTGCTTATGTAAAAGAGATGATTCAGCAAGCAGACGAATTTATTGTATTCGATATGTTTTTATTTAACAGTATATATGGCGAGGATGAGAACTTCCCGGCACTTGCGGAAGATGTCACTCAAGCGCTCGTGCAAAAGAAACAGGAAAACCCGAGTCTTGCCATTACAGTAATCACTGATCCGATTAATACAATGTATGGAGCCAACATGCCTGACCACTTACACCAGCTAGAAGATGCTGATATTCCAGTCATTATCAGTGACCTTGATTCGTTACGGGATTCAAATCCACTATATGCCGGGTTCTACAAACTGTTTCTTCAATGGGATACAGTAGGTAGCATTGGTGGACTCCCGAACGTCCTGGGTTCGAATGGAAAGGATGCGAATCTGCACTCTTATCTTACTTCATTAAATGGAAAGGCCAATCACCGCAAAATCGTGATGACCGATCAGGAGGCTTTAATTAGTTCTGGAAATCCTCATGACGCAAGTGCATTGCATAATAATGTAGCCATAGCCTTTAAGGGTGAGCTCTTGGAAGACTTATTAAAAACAGAAGAGGCTGTTGTAAGATATTCAGCTGATTCAACGATCCAAGCTCCTTCTTTAGACACAACAGCTGATGAAACAGAAACGGATGTATATGGAGAAATTTTAACAGAGCGTCCCATTAAAGACCGAGCTCTCTCTATAATAAGTGAGGCAGAGAGCGGTGACACAATCTGGATTGGTCTCCTCTACTTATCCGAGCAGAGCATAGTTGATGCATTGATTGAAGCCGCAAACAGTCAAGTATCTGTTCATATTGTATTAGATCAAAACGTTGAATCCTTCGGTAACAAAAAAATTGGCTTACCAAATAAACCGGTTGCCGCCAAGTTAATGAAGGAAGCAGGAGACGACCTTGAGATTCGCTGGTATGAAACGAATAAGGAACAGTATCATCCTAAGATTCTCTTTTTAGATTCCTCAAACGAATCACAGCTTTTAAGTGGCTCTGCCAATTTCACGCGGAGAAACCTTGATGATTTGAACCTTGAGACGAACATTTATTTGACCGGTCCAGAGGATGCAGAGATTATGAATGACGCACGTGCTTATTTTAACCAAATTTGGACGAATGACGGTGGCATCTATACCGCTGACTACGAAACCTATGCGGATGAATCTCTATGGCTTAGAGGAATTTTCACGATCCAAAAGTGGACAAAGCTCTCTACTTTTTAACGGAACATCTTTCATCTCTTCTTCCTTCAATTGGTCCTCTGACATCTTGAACTGAGTGTGATAAACTGAAGCGTAGAGATTAGTAAAGAAGGGTGTTAAAAGATGAGCGTGTTATCGGTAAGTAAATTAAGTCACGGATTCGGAGACCGTGCCATTTTTCAAGATGTTTCATTTCGTCTCTTAAAAGGAGAGCACATCGGATTAATTGGTGCAAATGGAGAAGGAAAATCAACCTTCATGAACATCATTACAGGAAAGCTAATGCCGGATGAAGGAAAAGTGGAGTGGTCAAAAAATGTCCGCGTGGGTTACCTTGATCAACACACCACACTTCAAAAAGGGCAAACGATGCGTGATGTGTTAAAAAGCGCGTTTCAATATTTATTTAACATGGAAGCAGAAATGAACGCCCTGTACGAGAAAATGGGTGACGTGGATGCAGATGAACTAGAGAAGCTACTTGAGGATGTAGGTGTGATCCAGGATACCCTGACAACCAACGACTTTTATGTGGTTGACTCAAAAGTAGAAGAAATTGCACGTGGATTGGGTCTAGATGAGATTGGTCTTGATAAAGATGTCACTGACTTAAGTGGTGGACAACGTACAAAAGTTCTTCTAGCCAAACTTCTTCTTGAAAAGCCAGACATTCTGCTTCTGGACGAGCCTACAAACTATCTTGACGAGCAGCACATTAATTGGCTAACAAGATATTTACAAGAGTATGAGAACGCCTTTGTGCTGATTTCGCACGACATTCCATTTTTAAATCGAGTGGTTAACCTCATTTATCATATGGAAAACCAAGAATTAAACCGGTATGTTGGTGACTATGATCATTTCTTAGAAGTACATGAAATGAAGAAACAACAGTTAGAAGCGGCCTTTAAACGTCAACAACAAGAGATTTCGCAGCTGAAAGACTTTGTTGCGCGAAATAAAGCTCGTGTATCGACACGTAACATGGCGATGTCTCGTCAGAAAAAATTAGATAAGATGGATGTCATTGAGCTTGCCAAAGACAAGCCAAAGCCTGACTTCCATTTCCATACAGCCAGAACGCCTTCTAAATATGTATTCGAAGCAAAGGACTTAGTGATCGGCTATGATGAGCCTTTAACTAGACCTTTAAACCTTGAGCTTATTCGTAATTCAAAGATTGCTTTAACAGGGGCAAATGGGATTGGTAAGACCACACTTCTTAAGAGCTTACTAGGATTAATTAATCCACTCGAAGGCCAAGTCATTAAAGGTGATTACCAAGAGATTGGTTACTTTGAACAAGAAGTTAAGGATTCGAACAAAACGTGTATCGAGGAAATTTGGGACACGTTCCCATCATTTACTCAACAAGAAGTTCGCTCTGCTCTTGCAAGGTGCGGATTAACAACCAAGCACATTGAAAGTAAGATTATGGTTCTAAGTGGAGGAGAAAAAGCAAAAGTCAGACTCTGTAAGCTCATGAACAACAAAACGAATATCCTTGTTCTAGATGAGCCAACCAACCACTTAGATGTGGATGCCAAAGCTGAACTAAAGAGAGCCTTACAGGAATATAAGGGAACTGTGTTACTTATTTGTCACGAGCCTGAATTTTATGATGGACTTGTAACAGAAGTCTGGAACTGTGAAGAATGGACAACAAAAGTGATTTAAGGTCAAACTGTAGGGGATGAACATGTCAGAACACACACCGTTTATTGTGGTTGAAGGTCCAATTGGAGTGGGCAAAACCACACTCACTAAACTACTGGCAGCAGAATTTTCATATGCCAGTCTTACTGAAATCGTTGAAGAAAACCCATTCCTCGGTAAGTTCTATGAGAATATCGAGGAATGGAGCTTCCAAACCGAAATGTTTTTCCTGTGTAATCGATACAAACAACTTGAAGATACACAAGAAAAGCTCGATCTCGGCATACCTGTTGTTGCCGATTATCATGTATTTAAGAATCTAATCTTTGCTAGGCGAACGCTGCCTGCGCACCAACTGGACAAATATGTTCGCATTTATGACATTTTAACCGAGGAAGTACCAGAACCTACCGTTATCGTCTATATTCATGCCAGCCTACCTACTTTATTAAAACGTATAAATCAACGTGGTCGAAGCATCGAGCAACAAATCGACCCAGACTATTTAAGTCAGCTCATTACGGATTATGAAGAAGCCATTGCACAAATGGCAGCGATGTATCCCCATGTTCCGATTATTAAAATCGATGGCGATCAATACGACTACGTAGAAAACACAAAAGACCTTGAACACATTTTCAATCTCATTCGCGAGATTACATCTTAAGGAGATTATGAAATTGAACCTACGAGAAAAATATAATATCCCAGATCATGCGTTAATCACAGTGGCAGGAACGGTTGGCGTTGGAAAATCCACCCTAACGAAAGCCTTAGCAAATGAATTAGGCTTTCGTACATCCTATGAACAAGTAGATGATAACCCATACCTTGATAAATTTTACGCTGACTTCGAACGCTGGAGCTTCCACCTTCAAATCTACTTTTTAGCCGAACGTTTTAAAGAGCAAAAAGCGATGTTTGAAGCAGGTGGAAACTTCATTCAAGACCGTTCCATTTACGAAGACACGGGAATATTTGCCAAAATGCATGCAGACAAAGGAACGATGTCTGCCGTTGATTATTCAACATACAAAAGCTTATTTGATGCCATGGTCATGACACCATACTTCCCGCATCCAAATCTGCTCATTTACTTAGATGGAAGCTTCCAAGACATCATTGATCGCATCCAGCTACGCGGGCGTGAAATGGAAAAACAAACACCCCTCTCCTATTGGGAAGAAATGTACGACCGCTACCAAAAATGGATTGCTGAATTCGATGCATGCCCTGTCTTAAAAATTAACATTAACGAATACGATCTATTAAACGATGATCACTCTCTAGAACCAATCATTAAAAAAATTGGTGACAAAATGAGCCGTCCTGGCGCATTAATTCCAGAGTGAATAAATGAAGAAGAGCCCCCTCTGATTTGAAGGGGGCTCTTTGTTGATTCTGTTCTCTCTTTGTTGATTCCAGCTTCTCTTTGTTGATTTCGCTCTCTCTTTGTTGATTTCGCCCTCTCTTTGTTGATTTCGCTCTCTCTTTGTTGATTTCGCCTTCTCTCCGTCGATTCCGCTATCTCTCCGTCGATCCCGCTATCTCTCCGTCGATCCCGCTATCTCTTAAAGAAATATTCCCCCGCAACGATTCGGTTGCGCGAGTATTTGACCGCTTCGAGGTTACCTTGACTTGAAGGAACTTCAGGTCGAACCGGTTCTTCGACGATGCTTCTTGCCTTATCCATCTTCCCTTGCTTACATAATTTCATGATTTCCACTAACTCTTCTCTCATTAGAAAGCTGACGTTTGTAGCTCCTGCTAGGTTCCAGCATGAGTCTGTTACATCTTCTGCTGATGTAATAATAAGCGCAGCATCTGCCTGGTAAAAGGACCTGGCTGCATGAATCTCTTGCACGGAACCGAGTCCAAGTTTTGCTTGATAGCGTTTGGCCTGTACAATGACCTTTTGTTCCTGTTCATCGATGAAAACAAGGTCCGCACCATAGTCCCGACTCTTTTTAGTGATAAATGTTTCGTAGCCTATCGCTGTAAAAAGTACTTGTAAATAATCCTCAAAATCATGCCCTGACATCTGATCAATATCTTTTATTGTAATTTTAGCTACGTCATATCGCTTACGCTTTTTTAGACGCAGGATGAGCCATATCAGTCCAACTATACATAATAGTCCAATTATGAGTGCCCACGGCCGGTCAAACTCAAACATAATCCTAATTCCTTCCTATAAAAAAAGAGTGCATCACCCATAGGCTAGCACTCTTTAGTATAAAGCTTTTCCACCTTATTTCAAATCTTCAATAGAGTCGATATCCATGTACTCAGGTACAACTAGACCAGTTTTTGCACCTTCAAAGTTCACACCGAGATCTACCACTTGATCTTGATAATCTTCATAATAGTCTTGGTGAGTTAGAGGTAACCAACCAGCAACCATTGCATCTTGTTCTCCATTAGCAATACCAGCCCACATAAATGCACTTTCCATTGAATTAATTTCAACAGTGTATCCAATTGATTCTAGTACATTTTTTACAACGTTTGTAGAAGCAATTTCTGAATCCCAAGATACATATGCTAATGAGATGCTTTCTCCATCTACTTCACTTACTCCATCAGTCCACTCATTCACTTGATCTTGATGAGATTCAACCCAGTTGGCAGCAGCTTCTTCAGGATCTGTTCCTTCTTGTATATCAAGCATCACTTCACCCATATCATCCTCAGACCAATAGAAGTTATCTAATACTGTATTTGCCTCAGGTGCATCCTCCGCTAAACCATCACGTGTAAATGTATGAATGCTTTCTTCTTCTCCAAATACATTTTCTGGATCATCAAGATATTTTAAATCATACGTAGTAAACATCCAATGTGGTGTCCAACCCGTTACAACGATTGGCTCTTCATTATCAATGGCATTACCAAGTGCTTCAGTCATTGCAGCACCTGAACTTGCTTGAAGGCTAAGATCTAAGTCGTATGTGTCAATTGCGCTTTGAGCAGCAGTCATTACGCCTGCGCCGCCATCAATACCAGTGATTTCATTTAAACCTGATCCGTCATTACCTGATGCTTCATTACTTGTGTCGGCACTATCGTTGTTATCTCCACAAGCAGCAAGTGCAAGAATTGAAGTTAACCCAATAGCAAGTCCCATTTTCTTCGTATTCATTTTCATAATTGAACCTCTCCTATTATCTTTATATATTTTAACCAATCGTAAAATTGATTAATGCCCTTGTTCAATGTTCTTGTTGAACACTTGAGTCAGTCTATCTAAGATAATCGCAACAATTACGATAGCAATACCTGCTTCAAAACCTACCCCTACATTATTCTGACCAACAGCCGTATAAACGGATTGACCTAGTCCACGTGCACCAATCATTGCAGCAATAACAACCATTGATAAAGCTAACATGATACTTTGGTTCACACCGGCCATTATTGTTCCCTTAGCCATTGGTAACTCAACTTTAAAAAGTTTTTGAGAACCTGTAGATCCAAATGCATCAGCAGCTTCAACAAGCTCAGTTGAAACTTGTCGTATACCTAAGTTTGTTAAACGGACAGTTGGTGGCATAGCAAAAATAACAGAAGCAACTACACCAGGGACCATTCCAATTCCAAAGAAAGCCACTGCCGGAATTAAGTAAACAAACGCCGGCATTGTCTGCATGAAATCAAGAATAGGCTTGAAGATGCTTTCAACAATTGAACTTTTAGCCATCCATATACCAAGTGGAATTCCAATGATAATAGAAATAAGACCAGCAGTTAAAACAAGAGACAGCGTATCAATCATTTGACTCCAATATTGAAGATTATCAATAAGTAGTAGACCAATGAGAACAAATAAGGCCAGACCCCATTTTCGCTTATGAAGCAGGAAGGTACCTACAGTAATTAAAATGATCCATACCCAAGAAGGTGGCAGCGCTAAAATCCACCCAAACCCATCTACGCACCAACCAATAAATGTTCTTATTCCTGTAAAAACGACGCCTATTGCATCAGAACCCTTTATCCAATCAACAATCCACTCAATCCAATCAGATAGTGGAAGACGTGGTAGTAAATCCATCAAAATCAACCTCACTTCCAGACAGAGCACCAAGTACGGCTCCTCTTACAATAATTCCTCTTAATTTATTTTCCTCTACAACGGCGAGCGGAACTGGACTTGTTGAAACCTGTTCAAACAAATCTGCCAAAGTCGTTTCTGGTGTCACTCTAGCTAAATCATTTTTAACAATTGATTCAATCGAAGACTCCCCTGACTTGATAAGGTCTGCCACTTCCTTTGCATGAACAATTCCGACAAGCTCTTTGTTTCGTCTTGTCACAAAGATGCTTGAGATTCCTGCATCCTTCATTCGTTGTAAGGCCACACGCGGTCCATCCTTCTCAAGATTCACCGTTTCAGGTCGAATCATTACGTTTTCTGCTGTAAATACTTTTGAGCGATCTACATCTTCAACAAATTTCTCTACATACTCATTTTTCGGCTTCTGAAGAATCTCTTCAGGTGTGCCTACTTGCACAATCGCTCCATCCTTCATAATCATAATGCGATCACCAATTCGAAGAGCTTCATCAAGATCATGCGTAATAAAGATAATAGTCTTTTGCATGGTTTCTTGTAGATCTAATAACTCATCCTGCATGTCTTTTCTGATAAGTGGATCAAGCGCCGAGAATGCTTCGTCCATTAGTAAAACATCCGGATCATTCGCGAGTGCTCTTGCAAGTCCAACACGCTGCTGCATCCCACCAGAAAGCTGACTAGGATAGCTTGCTTCATATCCTTTAAGCCCTACTAAATTTAAAGACGTGGTCGCTTTCTCGCGTCTCTTTCCTTTTGGAACACCTTGAACCTCAAGTCCGTATTCAACATTTTCAAGAATTGTTCGATTTGGGAACAACCCAAATTTTTGAAAAACCATACTCATTTTTTTACGACGAACTTCACGAAGCTTCTTATCATCCATCTTCGCAAGATCATCTCCATCGATCATAATGCTTCCCGTAGTCGGCTCGATAAGTCGATTAAGTAAACGTACGATTGTCGATTTACCACTACCGGATAACCCCATAATGACAAAGATTTCTCCATCATGTACTTCAAAATTAGCTTGGTTTACCCCTACTGTCATTCCTGTTTCTTTAAGTATGTCTTCTTTACTTTTTTTCTTTGCTAGTAAGTCTAAGGCTCGTTTAGGCTTTTTTCCAAATACCTTCGTCAGGCCTTCTACCATGATTTTTGCCACAGATTGTTCACCTCTTTGTCATCGTCCTGTAATATTCAACTACTTAACTATACAGTTTTAAAAAAAATTGAGCAATTTTCATATAATGGACGAATTGATTATATTTTATGTACAGTTTAAACTGTACGCTTTTAACATTGTTATTACTAACATATCCTCCTTATTCCTCACGAATCGTCGCTCACATAACAGTTCTTCCTCCTTATTTAATTTGCTACACTTTAGTAGGAGACATAAGGAGGTCGCTTAACTTGGACAAAGAATCAGAAAATCCATCTCAACAAATTGAAAAAGCACGTGAAGATTTGATCCAGGAGCTTTCTCAAAATATGCACCTGTATGGCATCTCCGAGTCGGTTGGACGCCTGTACGGCACTGTATTATTTGCAAATGAGCCAGTGACGCTTGACGAAATGAGCCAATCACTTGGAATGAGCAAAACAAGTATGAGCACAGGAATGAGAGTACTAACAGAAGCGAATATGGTTGAGAAAGCTTGGAAAAGAGGCGTACGCAAGGACTTATATCAACCTGTGGATGATTGGTATAAATCATTTTCAACAACTTTTGTTAAAAGATGGAAGTTGTCTGTTGTAAATAATCTGCAAGCCGTTCATCAAATGAGGGATACTCTTATAGATATAGAGCAGCACAAAGAATTGACTTCAACTGAATATAAGGCTGTTAAAGCAGATTTACACACGTTAGAGCATGCAGAGAACTATTATAATTGGCTAGCAGAAGTGACGGAGCTTTTTGAAAGCGGTCAAATTTTTGAATTGATCCCCAAAAAATAACTAAGTCTTTCGTATGATTCGTATACTAAGTCTTTTGACTCCGTTACTTTACCCGGATTCCACGTATTTTAAACGGTTCATTTGCTCTATAACATAAAAAAACCCGGAAATAGATTATTTCCGGGTTTTTTGCTTCTATTAGTTACTCTAAAACTTCATCTATTTCTTGAACCATTGCTGCTGTAGACTGTAAGCCCCCACCTGATAGATACCAATAATCTGGGTTAAGCATCACAATATGATCCTCTTTCGCTGCGTCTGTGCTATTGATTAACTCATTATCTAACACTTGAGTAGCTGATGAATCCCCACCACTTACTGCTGCACCACGATCCACTACAAACAGATAATCAGGGTTTTTCTCTGCTACATATTCAAATGAGACACTTTGACCGTGAACGTTCACTTCAATGTTTTCGTCAACCGGCGTTACACCTAATACATCATGAATTAAACCAAAACGTGAGCTTGGCCCATATGCACTTAGAGATCCATCATTTACAAGCACGATCAGACCTTCTGTACCTGCTTCTTCAACATGGTCTGCTACTTTATCGATTTGTGCATGTACTTCTTCTATTTTCTGTTCAACTTCATCTTCTTTTCCAAAGATCTCACCGAGAATACGTGTGTTTTCCTCAAATGAATTCACATAATCTGCATTGTCTACTCCGACATAAACGGTTGGAGCAATCTCGGATAGTTCATCGTATGCATCACTTTGACGACCAGAGATAACGATCAATCCTGGTGCCATTTCACTAATTTTCTCAAAGTCCGGTTCCTTTAAGCTACCTACATTCTCATACTCGGAATCTTCATATTTACTTAAGTAACTTGGGATATTGGTTTGAGCCACTCCTGCTACATCCACACCCAGTTCGTCTAGTGTGTCTAACGCACCAAAGTCAAAAACAACTACATTCTCAGGGTTTACAGGTACCGTTGTTTCTCCTAGCTCATGTGTCACAACGACTTCTTCTTTTTGCTCTTCACCTTCACTTGCAGAATCATTCTGGTCTCCTCCAGCTGCGTTACTATCTGTTCCGCATGCAGCAAGCATTGCCCCTAATGCGATTGTCGCTCCCATTAATGTCCAGTTCTTTTTCATGTTCTACACTCTCCTCTTATTTTTATGAATAATACACACAAATTTTGTCGCCATTAATGTCTTTAATCTCCATATCAATCTCATAAATGTCTTCAAGCACATTGGACTGTATAATCTCTTCTGTCGGCCCTTGGTTTATCACTTCACCATCTTTGAGTGCAACGATGTAATCTGAATAGACAGAAGCAAAATTGATATCGTGAATCACAATGACAATCGTTTTATTTAATTCACTTGCTAATTTCTTTAACACCTTCATGATTTGAACAGAATGCTTCATGTCTAAGTTGTTCAGAGGCTCATCAAGTAGCACATAATCTGTGTTTTGGGCAACAACCATAGCAATAAATGCGCGCTGACGCTGTCCTCCACTTAGTTTGTCTAAAAATTGATCCTGCATCGATTCAAGTTCTAAGTACCGAATCGCTTCATCGACATAGCGCTTATCCTCTTTTGTCAGTCTTCCTTTCGAGTAAGGAAAACGACCAAATGCAACTAGGTCTCGGATAGTTAACCGGATACTGATATGATTTGTTTGCTTTAGAATGGATATCTTTTTAGCGAGCTCGCTATTGTTTTGCTCAGTCAGCTCTTCATTATCAATAATGACTGTCCCACTATCCTTTGAGATCAATCTACTCATGATGGAAAGCAGCGTACTCTTTCCCGCTCCATTCGGGCCAATAAAAGACGTAATTTTCCCCTTTTGAACAGTAAGTGATACATTCTTCACAACTTTTTTATCACCGTAGGATTTGGATACATTCTTCACTTCTACCATGCTTTACTCTCCTTTAATAATAGATAGATAAAGTAGGTACCACCTACAAAGTTAATAATGACACTTAAGGTTGTTTCAAATGTAAACACTCGTTCCACTATTAACAGTCCCCCAACCAATGCGATGACACTGATTAAGGTCGATCCCATCAATAGATAGGTGTGGCGGTATGTTTTTAAAAACTCCCGTGCCAGGTTTACAACAAGTAGTCCTAAAAACATGATCGGCCCAACTAATGCGGTTGAGATCGATACTAGTACGGCAATGAGGATCAACATTTTCTTCACGGTCTTATCGTAAGGAATACCTAAGTTTATCGCTTCATCGCGACCAAGCGACATCACGTCAAAGAACTTAGTGAAACGAATAACATACAAACCGATGAGTAAGAAGCCAATTAAAGAAAAGATAAGAATATCCTCGTTCACGTTATTAAAGCTAGCAAACATTCGGTCTTGAATGATCAAGAACTCATTAGGATCAATTAACATTTGCATAAAAGAAGATAAACTACCAAACAAGCTACCAAATACAATTCCTACTAATAAGAGTAAGAATATATTTTGATCCTCTCTTTTGAACATGAGTCGATACAATACAGAGGCAAATACAACCATCAACCCAACTGAGAGAAAGAAATTCACGTTTGTACTCATTAATCCTGAACCCGATCCTAAAAAGAAAATTAAAACAGTCTGGATTAGAAGATACAATGAATCTAGACCTAAAATGCTAGGTGTTAAGATTCGATTGTTTGTAATCGTTTGAAAGACAACCGTTGAAAAAGCAATGGCTGCACCAGTTAAAACAATAGCAAGAATCTTCTTTCCTCTTCTCGGGAGAACGTAATCCAAATTCGACGTATTCAAGTGAATCAACATAAAGATTGCAATGAGAGCTAAAGCGACCACACTAAGCAAAATGATTTTCTTTTTAAGCATAGGATGACTTCCTCCTAAGCAGCAGATAGAGGAAGATCGCACTACCAATCACGCCTACCATCACTCCAATGGAGAGCTCATACGGGTAGATGATGATTCGACCGAGTATGTCACAGAATAAGACAAACACCGCACCTAAAAAGGCTGTATGCGCCAAGCTATTCTTTAAGTTATCGCCTTTATAGAGCGACACAATGTTTGGAACAATTAAACCGAGGAACGGAATCATTCCTACTGTCAAAATAACAACGGAGGTCATCAAGGCAACAATAACTAACCCCACTTGAACAACCGATTTATACTTTAACCCTAAATTTTTTGAAAAGTCTTCGCCTAGTCCTGCAACAGTAAAACGATTAGCGTATACAATGGCTAAAAGAAGAAGTGGAATACTTATGTAAAGTAGCTCATAACGGCCTCGAAGGATTAAAGAAAAATCTCCCTGTAGCCACGATGACATGTTTTGAACTAAATCGTACTTTAATGCAAAGAAAGTCGTGATTGACCCCACTACGTTTCCAAGCATCATACCTACAAGCGGAATAAAGATGGTTCCCTTATGTTTAATTCGATCTAAGATCTTCATGAATAAAAAGGTACCAGCTAATGCAAAGGTTGAGGCTACAAGCATTTTCACAATTGGACTAGCGTTTGTGAAAAAGATGAGAGAAATTAAAATCCCCAGCCTTGCCCAGTCCATTGTTCCAGCAGTAGTAGGAGAAACAAATTTGTTACGCGTGAGCTGTTGCATAATAAGACCACATACACTCATTGCGGCACCTGCAATGATAATGCTTATGACCCTTGGTATCCTACTCTCAATCAGAACTCTTTCCTGTGCCTCTGTAAGGGAGAAAAGATCAAGTGGAGAAACATTCGTAACTCCTACAAACACAGATGTGATAGAAAGAAGGACGAACAAGATGATTAAATAATATAACTTCATGGTTGCAACCGTTGGTTAAAACAGTCCTGACCCCCTCACTATTTGGTGTTGATGTTGATATTCATTATCATTTACATCCTCTATCTTATCATCTATATCCCTCTAGTCAAGAATGATTTTCAATTAGAGACTTTTGTCACACTAAACGAGGGTGAGACATAACTTGATGTGGCTAGAAAAACACGAACATAGCACCAGATCCGCTACAGGAGAATTCCTCGCTTGTTAAAATATAAACACAAATGGCGAATGATTCTTTATTTGAATCATTCGCCATTTTCGTATTGATTTTTTAGTTATATCCCACGCTTTTTTTGTGTCTGTTTATGCGATTGAGTATGGTGATAGACAGCATAATCCAGGTTAAGCTGAATAATGTTCCTCCTAGAATATCTGTTAAGAAATGAACACCTAAATACATTCGGCTGATCCCCATCAATACAAAAAGAATAAAGGCGATGACGATTGAAAGCCTCCGCACTATTCTTCGATCTACATAATGGTAAATTAAATAAATGCACAAGCCACCAAACGATACAGCGGCCATTGTGTGTCCACTGGGAAAGCTATAGCCTGGTTGCTCGATGAGAAAATTAATTTCTGGTCTAGCTCTTCCTATCCATTCTTTCAATGTCATATTTAAAATAGCTGTTCCCCCCATGATCAACAAAGGAGGCAGAACGGCAGTCCATCTTCTTTGCCAGATGGCTAAGAATACGATAAGCAGTAAGGTCAACGCCGCAATGACTTTTGTGCCACCTAACCAGGCAAGAAAGAGCATAAAAGAGGTAATCCAATCAGCCCTTACGTTAGGAACGTGCTCTACAATAAAAACATCAAATTGTTGAAAAAAAGAGTGTTCATATGTAAAAGCCAATAAAATGAACAAACTAAGAGAGATCAAACTTAGACAAAGCAACATCTTATTATGGTTCATCAGTTTCTCCTTTTCCATCGTGAATGAACTTATTTTACAGATATCTGCTCTGCTTGACAATGAATAGCTTAAAAAGCTTGCTATATGTTTTCTTTATATAATAACTGGGTAGTTAGTAAAAGAAAGATGATCAAAACCGAAAGCGGGATTAGAATGCCTCGTCAACATATACCAACACGATTGGTCACTCTAACTCAAATACATCATATTCATACCCTCCAAGGTAACCCGCCCGGCGTTCTTATTACAGCTAACTTACTCAAACAGTTGTCGTCTCCATTATTAAAGCGACTTTTATCTTCATCTTACACAATTGTTTTACAGGTAGAAACAGAAGAAGTCTGGGACAATGTCCGACAACACCTTAAACGGAACAAAAGTAGAAACGTCATTCTGTTATCCACTCAACTACGTTTGTTAGAGAGAATGGAAAGAACGTTTCCAGCCTACAGACGAGTGTATAAGAGTACTAACTTGAATTGGAACATAAACGACCTAATCGTTCATTTAAATAAATATCGCATCCGTACGATCATGCTTCCACCAACAACTGCATCCTTTCTTTGTCACTCGTTAAGAAAACATGCACTTTCTGTCTGGAGTTTTACCCAAGATCACAGAGAACTACATGAATTGATCATTTCTGGAGTTCAGTCCGTTTCTGTGCCGTTCGACAAACAGGTCAAATCGCTTTGGAATGATTATAATCAGTTACGAATTCTTCATCGACCTGTGTATGTTGCCCATCGCGGAGCAAGTCAACTAAAGCTGGAAAATACATTACCTGCTTTTAATCTAGCAAGTCGGTTCGGTGCAGATGTTCTTGAAACGGATGTTCGCAGGACAAAGGATGGTCACCTTGTTTTATTTCATGATCGTACGTTAAAACGATTAACCGGTGATAAACGCAAGGTAGCGGATGTCACACTTGATCAGATGAAATTGCTGATTCCTGTTGTAGAGCTAGAAACCTTTTTAGCTACCTATCAACATACCTCAATAACATTGTTAATTGAATTAAAAGAAGAACAAGTCGTTCATAAAGTAGTGGATCTCATTCAGAAATTTGACCTGTGGCATCAAGTTCATATTCAAAGCTTTCTTCCACAAGCCTTAAAGGAAGTTCAAGCCATGCAACCTCGTGCGGGAATAAGTTTGTTATATTCCCATAATAAAGGTTCAAGGGTTTACCTTCCTAAAGCGACTGTACAAAAGACTTTATTAAAGACACAAGCATCTTTAAACCCGAAAATCCATAGATTAAAGCGGTTTGAAAAGCGGCGTAGCGATGGTCTGCAATCCTTTTATTGGACCATCCGCACAAAACAAGAGCTGGAGAAACAATGGTCTCTAGGAAAATTGGGCTTAATCATGAATTGCATACACCACATTCAGTGGTATCCTGTTCAATTGAAGGTTGCAACTCTGCCATCTCGAAATGGATTGGGTACACTATCGTTTCCTGCGCAGGAGCAAGCGATTTTTAGTGACGGTTCTAGAGAATGGGTACCAGTAGAATGGTATATTCAAACCGAAACGGAGTTAAGGCGGGTAACTGAAGACATAAAAGCAGATACCGCTATTTATGTATTTTGTGTATATCAATTATGTCTTGATGGAATATCTCATTCAATCTGCTCAACGTTGATTCACATTTAATAGAAGGAGGGGGAACACATGAACAAGGTACCTACAGAATCACATGAGAGAGATCATTTAATCTCACGGATCATTGAACTGGGCGTTTATAAGTTAAAGAATCGGCATTTATTTGAACTCGATATGAGTGAAATCAAGCAGCTTTATCAAACATTGACGCGAAATGAAGCACCTGAGATAGAGGCCCATTTAGATAAAAGTATATAAAAAATGGCGAATGAGTTCCTTAAACAGGAGTTCATTCGCCATTGCTATGGATAGACGTTCATTTATAGAATTGAAGAAATCTGGATCCCTTGTTCTGTTAAATGCTTTCTTAACTCTGTAACAAATAACAGAGCGTGTTCCCCGTCCCCATGAACACAAACCGTATCAGCTTCCATTGGAACCGTAGTACCATCAACCGCTGTTACTGTTGATGTCGTTACCATCTGTAATACCTGTTTAATGGCTTGTTCATGATTAGTGATTAATGCATTTTCTGATGTCCGTGGCGTTAACGTACCATCAGGTTGATACGTTCGATCAGCAAACACTTCATTTGCTACTTTTAAGCCATGGTTCACCCCAGCTTTAATTAATTCACTACCTGATAATCCAAATAGGACAAGGTCTGGATTCGTATCCTTTACCGCTCTAGCAATTGCATCTGACATTTTTGGATCAACTGCAGCCATATTAAATAATGCCCCGTGTGGCTTTACGTGCTGCATTGTTTGATTGTGTAGCCTGCAAAAGCCTTCAAGTGCGCTAATTTGATACACAACAAAATGATAGATGTCTTCTGGCGTTGTTTGAATTGGACGTCTTCCAAAGCCAAATAAATCATTAAAACCAGGATGAGCACCAATTCTTGCTCCGTGAGCGTTTGCCAGCTGTACTGTTTTTGCCATCGTGTTGTGGTCTCCTGCATGGTAACCACAGGCAACATTTATAGAAGTGACAAAGGGTATGATGGCTTCGTCTTCTCCCACCTTAAACGAACCGTAGCTTTCTCCTAAATCACAATTTAGATCAATTTGCTTCATATTTACGTCCTCCTTCAAATTCCTTTTAATCGAATGGCTACCTTAATCTCTGCTAGCTCTTTCTCTGATTGTAAATAGATTTGTTCTGCTTCTTGTAAAGAGACTTCTGTAAACTGAATCCATTCTCCCGGTCTCATCTGAGCTAACTTCGGAATATCAACAAGCATCACCTGAGCAATTCGAGGGTAGCCTCCTGTTGACTGTCGATCAGCAAGAAGGATAATTGGTTTTCCACTAGGTGGAAGTTGTACCGTTCCAAGTGCTACAGCTTCTGATAAAAGTTCAAATGAATCAGCTAATTCAATGTTCTCTTCCGTTTCAAGACGGTATCCCATCCGATCAGATTGAGTTGATAATTGAAAAGGCTTTTCAAGAAAAAGCTTTTGGCTTTCAGTCGTGAACCGGTCAAAATGACTACCCTTAATCACACGGATGACATGAGGCTGGTCTGAAGTAGAATCAATTGTTTGGGCCACTCTCCAATGAAGTGGTTTCGCATCGCCCGATAAACGCTCCATTAATTTACTCGCACGATCTGACATAGGCAATAGATTTAGAACATCTCCTTTTTCTAATGCTCTACCATCAAGTCCTCCCATTTTCGCTCGTATGTACGTACTTTTGCTTCCTAGTTGAACAGGTACATCAAACCCACCGGCTACTGAAAGATAAGCACGGCAGCCTTTACGTATCGGTTCAAAATGAAGGTATGAACCTTTAGGTACAAACAAAGGCGTATGTAACGATCGTCGCTTCCCATTTACTACAGGGATCATGCCTCCACCAGCAACAGCAATTAACAAATCCTCATCAAATGAAAGGGATGGACCCGTCAGCGTCATTTCTAGGCAGGCTTCCCCTTCTTCATTGCCTACAAGTAAGTTGGCTACACGAAGGGATTTTGAATCCATTGCCCCTGTGATCGAAACGCCTTGGTTCATATACCCATAGCGTCCCAGATCCTGAATGGTAGTCTGCATACCCGGCTTCATTACATGAATGCTCATTTAGTCACGCTCCTTTAGCTCATTGAATTCCTCCAATGATATTGGGTTAAATCGGATTAGGTGACCTGGCTTTAGCAGGCTTGGTTTGTTTCGATTAAGATCAAATAACTTGAAAGGGGTTTGTCCTATCAGCTGCCATCCACCAGGTGTTTCCATTGGATAGATACCCGTCTGTTTCCCAGCTATCCCAACCGATCCCGCAGGAATGGCCAGTCTCGGTTGCTTTTTACGTGGGGTAGCAATGGCTTCATCCATTCCTCCCAGAAAAGGAAACCCTGGAGAGAATCCAAGCATATATACTTGATAAAGCCCTTCCGAATGAATTCGAATCACTTCATCTATCGTTAGATCGTTATGCTCTGCGACATCTTGTAGGTCAGGACCTAGTGAAAGATCGTAGCAAACCGGTATTTCAATCGTTTCCTGAGAGCCTTGTGCAGAATGATCGGCACTCGCTAAGGTGTATTCTTCTAACTGCTGGCGAACCAAATCGCTAGGGCTTAGCAGCGTTGTTGGTGCATGTGCCAATACATCTGTAGGTTTATAAAAAACGGCGACACCCGTATAGCTTGGTACACATTCAATGAAACCGGGAAAAGGATTGTCGGTTAGAAGATTGATGAAGGTAAGAATTCTCAGATGAGTATCTGGATTAATTGTATCTGCAAATTGAACAACCATTGATGTTTCACTTAGTGAATAAATATGTGGATAAGATACATTTGTATCCATATAGATTCCTCCAATTCTTTATCAGTCCTTAAAAAAGGGGTGAACGACTTCTACGTTCTGCTCAATCAATATGTACGTACTTCTTGATGCTCTATACAGTTTATTTTCCCATTTATATCGTTAGTCAAAACAAGAAGATGTCTCTTAAGTATATTTATTTTTAACCTTACGAAAAAATAGAATATGTTTGATCTATTTAAGCATAGCATTATTTACCTTTTAACGTGTAGAAATAATAGAGATCCTATCGAAAAATAGCGAACCCTCATATTACTTGAGGGTTCGCTATAACTTATCATTCAACTTTGACTCTTATAGTTTCAAGTAGCCTAAAGCGACAACCACTGCTGTTAGAACGATAAAAACAATCCAAACCGATCCTGTTTGTTCAGTACGCTTTGTTTTCCCCATAATGACTTCCATGATTCCGATCAGCATAATCGCTAGTACACCTTTGATTAGGAAACTCCAGTTTGCTGAAGCAAAATCACCAAAATTGCTATAACTATTAAATCGAAGTACTAATAGCCCAATCCCTGATGCAAGCATAATGACATAGAGTAATCGAACAATCATGTAGACAATTTTAGATCCCTTTGGCTTTCCCCAGCGGAAGAGGAAGTAAGCGACTAGAAACAAAAGAATCATGATAGCCCAAGACCCAGCATGAGATTGATAGAACATACTATAAGACATCATAACAACTCCTCTTTATTTTTTTATATGTATGATGAGTCAGAGACTCTAACCCAAGAAACAAAAAAGCCTGTCCTACTTATTAGGAGCAGGCTCCTGATTCACAGTTATGATGGACGGGTGTTCCGGATTATGAAGTTGTTTTTCCACCCGGCGATACGAAAATAGCATGGCAATTCTCCACGGAAGGATCATCCCATAAGCTAAAAGAAAAAACATCCCTGATAATTCTTCAGGATTAATACTTTGGCCAAGAAACGCTCGGAATGCAATACGTATGACCAATAACCCCATTAAAATAAACATAAATGCTTTTGAACGTTGTAAATAAATATGGCCATCTCTTATCTCAAACTTAGACGTTACGATAAGAAAGATTGAAAATAACATACCCACTGCAAGCGCTTCCGCTACTTGCAAAGAATCAGGTCTAGTTGGTTCATATAAAAACATTAAGAAACCTGTAGACATAAAAATAGGTGGCAAAATTATTTTCTTTAAAGAAGCAGGCTTTTTCGCAGCTTTCATTCGCACAAGCAATGCAATTCCACCCATGGCGAATGCAAGGATAATTGGAATGAGGAGTAAGTTATCCAACTTGATGTCCCCTTTTCAGTAAGATTCATCTATATGAGGTTGATGAAACATGAAAGCCTGTCCCGCTGCTATGAGCGGAACAGGAAGAAAATCAACCATTTACATACATTAGGATAAGCGAATACCCAATGATTAATGCAAACAGTATTGTAATATGATTAAGAGAATAAATAAACATCGCAGTTGCCCACTTATAGTCACTCATCTTTTTGTATCCAGCAATTCCAAGAATCATCCAACCAAGTGTTAAAACAAAGGCTGTAATGGCAATTGTTTTACTAAATGGGAAGAAGAGTGCAGATGAAGCAAGTAACACAATTAAGTAGACAAGCGTTTGAATCTTAGTACGCTTGATCCCTTTAACAACAGGTAGCATTGGCACATCAGCCGCTCGGTAATCTTCAAGCTTACGGATCGCAATCGCATAAAAATGCGGCATTTGCCAGATTAGCATTAAAATGAATAATCCAATCGCTGCCGGGTGATAAATATCAGAGGATACCGCAGCCCATCCAATTAATGGTGGAACAGCTCCAGATAAACTTCCTACCTCTGTATTATAAATCGTGCTTCGTTTTGTCCAGATCGTATAAGGTACAGTATAAAGGAATAATCCTAAAAACCCAAGTAGTGCTGCAAGCGGACTAGCAAGTGCTAGTAAAGCCGTCCCTACTACGGCAAAAGAAGAACCTAAAATGAGTCCAGCTTTCGTTGAGATAGCACCTGTAACAGTTGGACGTTTTTTGGTTCTCTCCATCTTTGCATCAATATCGCGGTCATACAGATTGTTAAAAGTACCGGCCGCACCGATAACCAGTGAGCTACCTACTAATGCAAGAATAATAGATCCCATGTGGGTAAGAAGCGTTTCTCCATGTATAAATAAAGCAAAACAAAGTCCCGCAACCATAGCGAGTACATTTGACTTTATAATTCCAGTTTTGATGGTTTCAAAGAGAATATCCGCATAATAGGATACATTTGAAACTGAAGTTGGTTGTTCAACTGTCTTTTCTAACTTCACACTTTTCATTTGGGACTCCTCTCTCAGTATAAAAGATCTGCATGTTAGCCAGATCAAGCCACTGATTTTTTCAAAAAAGAGTCTTACAGTTTACCTTAATGACACTTTTTTTAATCGCCTGGCTCATTTATTAAGTCTAACATAAACCCTTGCAAATAACAGATTCCAATTTTACAATCCAAAAACCTGTCATACCTTTGTGACTACTTTTTGACAAGATTCTGCCTGTGGTTGTGAAAGTATTCACTTGCCAAATGTATTATACTCTCATTTGTAATGAATGCAAGAGTTTATGCCTCACTTCTTCGGTGATGTTAAGACCTTGCCTCTGGATTAATTGGTGTCAGTGGATCCTTGCCAGTTAGCGCCGCTACTAGGTTATCGGCAGCTAGCTTTGCCATTTTATCTCGTGTTTCTGTTGTAGCTGAACCAATATGAGGTAGTGAAACCACATTTTTCAGCTTAAGAAGAGGATGATCAGCAGGGACTGGCTCTTCTCTAAAAACATCTAGACCCGCTGCATAAATCTCTCCATTCTCTAATGCATGAAGCAGAGCTTCTTCGTCAACCGTTTGACCTCTTGACCCATTCACAAAAACGGCATCTTTCTTCATTAAAGAAAATTGTTCTTCTCCCATGAGGTCTCGCGTTTCCTTTGTTAGGGGTGTGAGCAGACAAACGATGTCTGATTCTTTCAGTAGGTCTTCAAGTGTACAGTACGTTGCGTTGTATGTATCTTCAGCCCATTGGTTTCTCGAACGATTGTGGTAGAGAATGTCCATATCAAAGCCTGCAGCTGCTCGTTTGGCTAAGGTTTGTCCTACTCTTCCCATCCCAATAATCCCAAGCTTTTTATGATGAACATCTAATCCAAAAAGTTCTGGCGTAACCGATGCCTTCCACTCTCCATTTTTTACTAAGTGATCAAGTTCAACAATCCTTCTTCTTGTAGCAAGAATTAGAGACATCATCGTATCGGCTACTGTATCGTCAAGCACTTCTGGTGTATTAGTAGCGAGTACACCAAATTCATTCAAATCATTTAAGACGAGGTTGTCGTACCCTACCGTTGTATTACAAACAACAGATAGTTTAGGAGCTTTTTCAAGTAATTCACGATCCACTTTTAATCCAGAACCAAGCACTCCCTCTGCCTCTGTAAGCTCTTTCATAAAATCCGAGTAATTCTCGTCCGTTAATTTTTCATAATAGGTTACCTCACATGTCTCTTTAAGACAGGCAAGTACGTCTTCGGGAACACGACTGTATACAATAACTTTTGGCATGATTTCAATTCCTCCCATTATTCTTTGCTTTTAGTATAACAGAGCTTACGATTACACATGAGAGATTTAGACATTTTTTTTGGAGGAAGATTTGTATTCCTCATCCACCTTCCTCCACAGCTTTAGCTCAGCGCTTTGTTTAAATCCTCAATTAAGTCAGTGGAATCTTCAAGACCAATCGATAATCGGACAAGCCCATCGGTAATGCCTAATTGATTTCTGCGTTCGGCTGGAATTGAAGCATGCGTCATTCGTGCAGGAATCGAAACAAGACTTTCGATCGCTCCTAAACTTTCTGCTAACGTAAAATACGTTAATGAGGCTGCTACATTTGCGGCTTTTTCTGCATTTCCGCTTTCAAATGTAATGATTCCACTGTAGCCTTTCGCTTGAGAAGTATGAATGTCGTGACCCGGATGTGTTGGCAGTCCCGGATAATACACTTGTTGTACAGATGAATGTTGCTCTAAAAATTCGGCAACCTGTAGTGAAGTCTTTTCAATTTCCTCCATGCGTATACCAAGTGTCCTCATACCTCGGATAAGGAGCCAGCTATCTTGCGCTCCCAACACAGCCCCAATTGAATTCTGTAAAAAAGCTATTTGTTCACTCATTTCATGTGATGAGGTCACTGCTAAACCCGCTAACACATCGCTATGTCCACCCAGATACTTCGTTGCACTATGAATAACGACATCCGCACCAAGTGTTAATGGGTTTTGCCAATAAGGGGTGGAGAATGTATTATCTACAATTGTGTATAACGAATA
This sequence comes from Alkalihalobacillus sp. FSL W8-0930, assembly GCA_037965595.1. NCBI lineage: Bacteria > Bacillati > Bacillota > Bacilli > Caryophanales > Bacillaceae > Alkalihalobacillus > Alkalihalobacillus sp. FSL W8-0930. Next base: position 2,856,554 of record CP150183.1, read on the forward strand.
GGCCTTTGATAACTGGCTAATTGCCCTGATATCCGTAATGGAAAGAAGAGGGTTGGTGGGTGTTTCTAGAAATATGGCTTTCGTTTCTGGCTTAATGGCTTTCTCAACTTCTGCTATCTTTGTGGTATCAACAAAGTCAGCTTGAATTCCTTCTTTTTGTAACACTCGAACAAAAAGCCGATAGGTTCCACCATACACATCATTTGAAACAAGTAAGTGATCTCCTGGAGAGAAAAGCTTTAATATTGTTGTAATAGCCGCCATACCTGATGAAAAGGCAAAGCCTGCTACTCCGTCTTCCAGCTCTGCAATAAACGTTTCCAATGCTTGCCTTGTAGGGTTTGCTGTTCGTGCATATTCATATTCAAATTGTCCTACACTTTGTTGTTTAAATGTACTGGAGAGATGAATCGGAAAATTGACTCCACCAGTCTGTTTATCTTGCGGTGTACCCCCATGAATGAGTTTTGTTTTCTTCTTCATCATTTTTCCTCCTCATAAATTTCTGTGCTTAAGTACCGCTCACTTCCGTCTGGAAATATCGTTACAATTGTTTCTCCCTTCTTTGCTTTTTGGGCCTCTCTTAGGGCGGCACAAAAGGCTGCTCCAGATGAACTGCCAACGAGTAAGCCAACATTTCTTGCTAATTGTCGGGTCATATGAAAGGCTTCACAATCTGTAATTGTATGAATGCCGTCAAAGAAGTGTGGATCTATAATAGTAGATAACTGATTCATCCCAATTCCTTCTGTTCGATGCGGACCAGGTGTTCCCCCATTTAGTATCGATCCCTCGGGTTCAACCACCACCGTTCGTATAGCAGCGTTCTTCTCCTTTAAGTACCTTGCTGTTCCAGTAAACGTTCCCCCTGTTCCAGCACCGGCGACAAACACATCGATGTTTCCTCCAAGCTGTGACCAGAGTTCCGGAGCCAGCGTTTCATAATAAGTTAATGGGTTTTGTTCATTATTAAACTGACACGGAGAATAACTATCAGGCATGTGGTCTGTCAGTTCCTTTGCATAAGCGATTGCCCCTTCAATCCCTTTTTCGTTTGGTGTGATGTGTACTGTTGCTCCAAGCGCCTGCATTAATTGCTGTTTCTCTCTACTAAACCCTTTAGGGATTACACAGTGCACCTTCACATTCGTTCCGATCGCGGCCAGCGCAAGCGCAATCCCCGTATTCCCCGCAGTTGGTTCAATAATTGTTCCGTTGTGAGTAATGTATTTGTGCTCGATCGCATGCTTTAATAAGGACAGCCCCAGTCGATCCTTAATGCTACCTCCCGGGTTCATGTATTCAAGCTTGGCAATTACGCGAACGTCTGTAGGAATCCATTTGTGAGTTAGTTCAAAAAGTGGCGTTTCACCAATAAGGGTATGAACACTTTTGTGCATGAGCCTTGTCGCCTCCTCACTCATTTATATACAAATCCGATTGCTTTAGTTACCTTTTTCTAATGAATAACATATGGTACTAAAAACATGTGAGAGGATGCATATGCGTTGGAGAACGATTTTACGGAGTTATTTGATCAGTGGGCTCATACGTATGATGATACGGTTGGTGGAAGGGATGTTGAATATCGAGACATTTTTCATTTGTACGAAGAGATATTAGCTGAAGTTGTTACTCACTCTAAGGGGACAGTCCTTGAGTTTGGTGTTGGTACAGGGAATTTAAGCAACAGATTGCTTAAAAACGGATTCTCGGTAGTTGGAATAGAGCCCTCAAAAAAAATGAGAGAACAAGCACGGCGTAAGAATCCAGACTTACTTCTTTACGAGGGTGACTTTCTCCAATTCCCCTCTCTTACACAGCAAGTGGATACCATTGCTAGCACTTATGCTTTTCATCATCTTACAGATGAAGAGAAACAAAAAGCATTCGATCTTTACCATAAGACATTATCAAATGAAGGGCAGGTTGTGTTTGCTGACACCATGTTTGAAACAGAAGAAAGCAAACAGCAAATGATTCATAAGGCAAAAGCGATGGGGTTTCATCGTTTAGCTTTCGACCTGCAAAGCGAATTTTATACGACGCTGCCAGCACTCTCGCAAATGGCTCAATCCGCCGGTTTTACTGCCAGATTTAAGCCATTAAATTCATATGTCTGGTTAATGATCGCAAAAAAGAACGACTCCCCCAAATAAATTGGTTTAGAGTCGTTCTTTTCCTTATTCTTCAAATCCGATATATTCGGTGACGATAGCCAAAAACATTTTGCCGATCATATGTAATGATTCTTCGTCAAAGTCAAAGCGCGGATGATGATGTGGAAATTGAGTAGACACATCTTCCGTCCTTCCTCCAACATGGAAGAACACACCTGGTTTTTGCTGTAGATAGTAGGCAAAGTCCTCCCCACCTAATGAAGGAGCAACAACAATCGGTACATCTTCGCCTAAATGTGTACTTGCGATCGAACGAACCATCGCTGTTTCCTCAGCGTGGTTTACCACAGCAGGGTAGCCCTTTTGATAATCAATCGTATAATCTGCGTGAGACGCTTGGCATACGCCGCTTATGATGTGGTTCATCTCTTCTTCAATAAATGTTCTGGTGTCTGGGTTATAGGTTCTCACTGTTCCTTTAATTTCAGCTGAATCCGCAATGACATTAAAGGCTGTACCTGCTTGAAATACACCTACCGTCACAACAGCTGGGTCAATTGGATTAACGCGTCTACTTACGATCTGTTGAAGATGCGTAACTAACTGACTTCCAACAGCCACCGAGTCAACCGTTGTATGTGGCTTAGCACCGTGACCTCCTTTTCCTTGAATACGAATGGTAAACGAGTCTGCAGCAGCCATAATTGCTCCTTCTCGAATAGCCACCTTTCCTAAAGGAATGTCAGATGAGACGTGTGCCCCAAATACTTTATCAACCCCATCGAGTGCCCCTGCCTTGATCATAGACTGTGCTCCGCCCGGCAATAATTCTTCCGCATGCTGGAATAGGAGTACCACAGTCCCCTTTAGTTGATCCTGAACCGTTGATAGTACTTTAGCGACACCTAATAGTGCGGCTGTATGACCATCGTGACCGCATGCGTGCATAACATTTTCTACCGTTGATTTATAAGGAACATCATTTAATTCGTTAATTGGCAGGGCATCAAAGTCTGCTCTAAGCGCAATCGTCGGGCCCTCTTTATCGCCTCGAACATATGCTAATAAACCATTTCCTCCAACATTGGTTTTCACTTCGAGTCCAAATCCTTTTAGTGTTTCGGCAATATAAGCTGATGTTTTAGACTCTTGAAAGGATAACTCTGGATATTGATGCAAATACCTTCTCCAATCAATCACCTGTTGTTTTTCTGCTTGTAGCTTTTCAATCAAACCTTGGCTCATATGCTATCTCTCTCCTTCTCTCTCTAACTCCTCCACGTATTCTTAACAGATTACAGAATACACAGAAAAATGTCCACCCTTTTAATCCTTACTTGAATGATAGGAATAGATTGTTTATAGTGAACATATTATAATGAACCAGGATAAATGTAAATAAAAGGAGGCGCATAAATGGGTAGATTGGAAGACGCTGTTGATACTCGTAAACAACAATTAATTAGCAAACTTCTTAAGCATCACATTTATAAAAAAGATGGCCAACAGCTTTATGAGCTTACACTGACAGAGGTAGAGCAGGTATACGCCACGTTAAATAAGAGGTTTTCTTAGAGGTCGAATATAATCAGCATGAACTTTGCTGAATAATGTGGATAGCAAAACACGAACACAGCAATAAATCCGCTACAGGAGAATCCCTCGCTTTCCACGGGAACGGCCTCAGCCCCCTCCGCGGGAAAAGCGCCGCTACAGTGTCTTCACCGCGTTCTGTTCCGTAGGAGTCTCGGGTTCTCCTTCCGCTCGTCTTACTAAAATACGAAAAACACGAATGGCGAATGATTCGATCGTAGAATCATTCGCCATTTTCTAGTTGTTTATAGTTTTGTCTCAGCCCTCTTTATTCATTTAAGCTTTTATTGCTTTTAATACGAATGTTTTTGGAATACCTTTGTCAAAAACATCACTTGAAAGGTTAGGTTCTTCTATTAATTCGCTTATCATAAACCCAGACTGGGCAGCGGCGGTGACAATTTCTCCGAGTGTCCATTTTCTGAGTAATACCGTAGATGTTGTTTCTGTATCAAACTTTGAGAACGATACATTCTGCTCATAAAGAGTTTCATCAAAATAATCGCCTGTTACCTTATGCTTACGGATCTTGGCCGTTGTTCCCTTTGACGTAATAAGCTTTGTCGACACAGGGTGAAAGTCTCGAATTACACATTGCCCGCTCTCATCAAGTAACGAATGAATCATATTGAAAAAAGGCTTTAAATCCTTAAAATAGTGAAGGATACCCATCTCTGCAAATACAAGCTCATATGGGTGTTGATCCTCTAATTGTAAGTCAAGCACATCACCTAATACATAGGATATGGTAACACCAGATGCTTCCGCCAGCTCCGTGGCATAACGCTTATTACCTGGAGAAAAGTCAGCAACTGTTACATCTGCCCCAAGCAGTGCTAACGGTACAGCCTTTGTGCCATTGGACCCCATTAAATTCATGATTCGTTTGCCAGCTATCTCGCCAAAATGAGGCAATAGTGTTAGTAAAAGCTTTTCTGGATTCGCTTTTATTTTCTGCGCAGCTTCAGTTGGAACGCCAAACCGCTTGACCCATGCTTGATAGGACTCATCGTTCCATGCCTGCTTATTTTGATTATTTGTTGTCATACTACTTCTTCAGACCACACTTTCCATCTAGATCAACGTGTTCATTAGCCAACTAGATGTTTTACCATATGATAATATGGGTGACCATATAAATCAAACTGTTCTAGCTCGGTGAATTCAAAGCGTTCATACAACCGTTTCGCTCGGTTATTCGAGTGTTCTACGTTCAATGAAAGCTTTTGATATCCCTTGTTATAGGCTTCTTCTTCAACAGCCTCTAAAAGCATCGTTCCAATCTTCTGGTTGCGAAAGTCTTCCGCTACAGCAATGGAATCAAGATAATACTCATCCGGCTTAGCCTCTAGCTGGATTGCGGGTGCCTGAATCTTAAAAAATGCAGCAATTTCACTGCTTAACTGATGATCATAGTACACTGCATCTTCATAATGATACACAATGGCGATGGCAGCAATTCTACCTTCTAATTCACTTAATAAAAAATTGTGGTAGCTAAATCGATTTCCCTCTTTTTCAAACAACGTTGCAAGAAATGTTAGAAACGTTTCTTTAGGTGTTTGTTGAATAAACTCAAGGTCCATCGCTTCTAGAATTGAGTACGTTAACTCGTTAATTTGTCGTATATCTTCTTCATTCTCATTCTCGGTTGCAAACCGTATCATGATAAGCCTCCATGAAATTGTATGATTATTTTTCCCTCTCTAAGTAGAGGTATTCTTATTATTATATGAAAAATTGCAGGGGTTGACCACTATTTGCCCTCATTAGTATACCTCTATTCGATAAAAATAAGACCAAGCCATATAAAATAGCTTGGTCAATTAATTAATCAGTTGAGTTAATCATTTCAGATGGTTCAGACTCCTGTCCATAGAGATCAACAGTAGTCAGGTAATATGAGTGATTTTGTTTATCTTGAGGAATGGTAAAGCTTTTCCTTTCATGTGCAGATACACTTTCCACATGTTCATACTCATCAGGACTTACTTCTTGATAGATACGATAACCAGCTACGTTCTCATCCCTAACAGCATGCCAAGTTAGAAAAGCGCCTTGAATCTTAAGGTTCTCAGGTGCTTTTGGTGCATCAACATCGATGATCGGATCACTCTCCACCAATTCCGTGTAAACGACTAACCTCTCATCATGCGTACCTGCTTCTCTATTAAAGAGACCAGAACATGTGATTAAATTAAGGCTTCTGGAATTGGTCTCTCCAAATATTTCTTGAATGGGAGCTTCTTTTCGATCATAGCTTTCTTTATCTTTCACCATGAAAGTAAGCTCTTCTCCCGTATCACTTACAATAATGACCTCATCACCTGGGACAAGATTTTCCAAGTCAAAGAATATAGCTGGTCCCACCCTGCTATCAACATGACCGGCCATGACTGAGTTTCCAACCGCACCTGGATTTGTTCCGGGTTCAAACCAACCGACTCCATCTACATCTTCCGGAACGCCCATTTGACCATTTTCAAGAATACCAACATCCTCAATTTCTGCCTCTACATCGAGCGTTGGAATTCTTATCTCTACTGGTGTGACTCCTTTATCTTTTGCAAGCTGAGTCTCTTTTATCTGAGATTGAATGGCTTCTACTTCTTCTAACATGTCGGAGTCTACATACGTAAATTCTGAATGACTTCCTGGAATCGCTAGTACCTGCTCTTCATTAGGCTTTTCCTGCATGTCTTCTCTTACTTCATCAGAGTCTGTAGATGCAACGTGATGTTGATCCATTGGAGAAGCAGAAGCCGTATGAAAAGCTACAACTGCGGAAAGTAGACAACTCATTGTTAAAAACGTAGAAAGCCATTTCATCTCCATTCACTCCATTTATCCAAATGTTTTTTTACTTTACGCGTTATGATTTGCTTTACGACGGAACATGTATAATCCTCCAAGTGCTAAAGCAACGATCCCGCTTAACCAGATCATCATAGAGGATTGATCACTTGCACCACCAAATCCTGTTTGAGGCATTTCTTCAGGCATCACTTCACTACCAAATTGGTCTGGCATTTGCGCTTTAATCGCCCCACCTAACGTTTCACCAATTCCAAACATAAATGCATATCCTTCACGATACGTTTTGACACTCGCTTCATAGTCTTCTTCTACAAAATGATCAAATGTCTTAACAACCTGTTCTTCGTGAGTCCATACTGCATCTTGTGCTGCTTCTTCAGGGAGATTTCCTTCCGTTGCAGTGGCTAAGAATGAGCCAAAGTCTTGAGAGAACGTCTTAAGATGTTCAATTGCTTTGTCTCTTGCTTCTTGATCTCCTTCAAGTGTAGCGATAGCTAGGTCACTTTGTGCATTAATATGATCTTGTTGCCAAACGGTCTCAAATTGTTCCGCGCCTTCAGCACCGTAAATTCCTTCAATGGCTGCTTTGAAGTCAGCTGTATGTTCATCTTCAGCCCATGTAACAAAATCAAAGTCTTCTGCTTGTGTATAACCTTTTTCAAGTTCTAGAGAAGCTAATGCAAAGTGTTCACCAGCTAGTTGATTTAATGTTGAACGTAATTCGGCGTCAGCTGACTCCACTGAACCATCAAACATATCTGGGAACTGTGCTGTAATGGCTCCAGATAAAACCTTACTAATATCAAACATCCGGTCATACCCCTCGCGGTAGCTCGTGTATGACTCCATGTAATCTCCTGCTACGTAATGATCAAACGTAGCTTGTACATCATCTTCATGTGCGATGAGTGCTTCTTCTGCTGCTTCCTTAGGAAGATTCCCTTCTGTGGCTTCATCTAAGAAACTTGAAAATTCATCAGCAAAACCTGCAATATTCTGCTCTGCTTCTTCTTTAGCGGAGTCGTCTCCATCTTTCACTGCTTTTACATAATCATCCGTATACCCATTATGTGATTCAAAGATTCGAACAAATTCTGCCGCTCCTTCTTCTCCGTATAAGGGTTCTAGGGCAGTACCCATGTCTTTCACGTTTTCATCTAAAGCCCATTCAACCTGTTCCCAATCTGATGATTCATCATAGGTCTTCTGCATAGATGATGCTGCTAGAATAAAATGCTCAGAAAGTAAATGATCTAAGTCTGCTCTGAGATCTGAAGCCCCACTAAATTGATTCTCTCCTCCATCAGCGGCCTGTGCCATCGTTGGAACCATTAGTGCTGCAGTTAACGCAACAGCTGTAACCTTTTTATACATGTGTGTTCTCCCCTTTCAATTTTGTGAATCTACTAGGGTAACGAGAACCATGTCATTTTGGATCACAATTTAATGAAAAAAGTTTTAAAATTATATGCAAACGTTCTAATTAGCGCTTAACAATCAGCTCTAACTATCAAAAATAAGAGGCGAAAACCCTTAATAGCAGGGTTATTCGCCTCTTCATATCGTTACTCATTCACTCTAGCCTAATAGCACGAACTTAAAATAACATACACTACGCTTTATTTACTTCTTCATTTGCAAGACTAAGAACTCGGTCAATGCGTTCTGTAATTTCAGTAGAGATGATGAACTGGTTTTCTTCTGCTCGCTCAATGTGCGAATCTAAGACATACGCGCCGCTTAAGATGTTTGTTGCGCCAAGGGATGACAAAACTGGCTTAAGAGCGTAATCTATCGCTAGCAAATGTCCAAATGAACCGCCTAGCACAAGTGGTAAAAGAGTTTTACCTTCAAGGCCTTTTTGAGGTAGTAAATCAAGAAATGTTTTTAGAATACCTGAATACGCAGCTTTATAAACTGGTGTAATCACAACAACTAAAGATGCTTCTTCTACCTTTTGATTCGCTTCTTTAATCGCAACACTTGCGAAGTTTGCAGTAATCAAATCCTCCGCCGGCAACTCATGCACATAAATGGAGCTTGTTTCATGTCCTTGCTCATTAAAATATGCTTCTGACTTCTCTTGAAGTGCTTTTAGTCTAGATTGGCGACTATTTCCACCATAAATAATGGCTACTTTACCCACTTTAATCAATTCCTCTCTATCCATACTTATCTAAGTAATGATCTCACCTTAAGCATAACGCTCCATTTCTCTCACTTCAATCATTTCATCTTAGATGATTGGTTCTTTTTCCTTACCTTGATCAACTAATGCAACATTATTTGCTGCAATGTGACTCCAATCATTCTGTAAATCATAATAGTAACAACGTACAACCGAATCGCCATTTCGGAATTCGTTTGTTGCGTCACGTTCAAAGCCCAACCATTCATATAATGCCCAAGCTTTCTCCATTATTTCACCAGTATGCAGGTATAGGCGGCTTGCCCCTTTAGCAGCTGCTCTTTCTAAGCTTTCTCTAAGCAATACTTGAGCCACTCCTAACCCTCTGGCTTCTGGATGAACGGCCAGTAAGCGAATAACGGGATGATCAATGCTTAGTTCATCTCGATTGTAGGCCTTGTCACCGGATTCAAATATCTGGATGCTCCCAACAATCGTTGAACCGTGTTTTGCAACCAGAACCTGTTCCACATTTGGATTATCTAACGATGTTTTTATTTGATTTATATAATTTTCCCAAGCCTCAGGACTTCTGAAAACTTCTTCGTATTGACTATAGCTATCAACTAAAAGCTGGTTCACTGTCTCTTTTTCGTGAACGAGCAGAGTACTCACTTTAACGGGTTGTTCCATACGATAAACCTCCTTCTTTTCAGCCTTTACAGTATAATCGATAACTGAGACTCTCGCTAGGTTAACAGCTTCATTTTGATTCGAAATACACATAAAAAAACGAGAGCGGGACATAACTTTAAATTGACGATTAAAACACGAATATAGCGACACATCCGCTACAGGAGAATCCCTCGCACCCACAAGAACGGCTTCAGCCCCTTTAGCGTGAAAAACGCCGCTACAGTGTTTTCACCGCGTTCTGTTCCGTAGAAGTCTCGGGTTCTCCCTCCGCTCGTTCAGATAAAACCACGAAAGGCGAATGATTCTGCAATCGAATCATTCGCCTTTTTTGTATCGATTTTTAGTTATGTCCCAAGCTCTTTTATTTTACAAATCAGGTACCCAATGCAATGTTTCATGATAATAGCGCAAGAGAGTCCAGCGATCACGAAGATGATAGGCTTTCAGTAAGCTTAGCTGAATTAACTCTTCATCGATCGGGGCCTGTTCTGGGTGCCATCCTGCTACTTTCAGGAGTTTACTCATTTCCGCTGGCTCCGGCAACTGATTAATCAGTTCAACAAGCTCATTCTTCTCTTGTGTGGGCTCTTCAAGCAAGCTTATTCTAACAATTTCTTTATAAAACTGCGTAATAATGAGCGAAGCACGCGCCACCTTTGCTCCATGAAGCAACTGTTTTTTGTTTTCTTCTAAGTAGGTCATCTCCCAATAATGTGACAGATGATGTTCGGCCCCGGACGCAGGATGGGAAGCCCCGAAGATCGACATGGCTGTACCAGAGACAAGCAATGCATTCATTAATGCTTCGATGCCTTCAAATTCTCGATTACCAATCGCTTCAGCATGCTTTACACATGCATCGAGTGCAACCTTTGTAAGCTGGTAGACTTCCTGATTAAACGGTTCATCAGCAATCATTCTTCCTGCCTGCCAATCAGTTAGTGAGGTATACTTACCAATCATGTCTCCAAAACCCGCAGCAATTAATTCAATTGGAGCCTGCGCCAGGATGGAAAGATCCGCGAATAAAGCAACTGGTGCTGTCGTCTGATACGTAGTTTTTACACCTTTTACAATGATTGGTGCCCCTTTTGAGTTAAACCCATCTACTGAAGGTGCCGTAGGGCAAGAAATGAATGGTTTTTCAATCTTCGCACTCACAAATCGCACCACATCATGAATCGTACCGGATCCAACCGCAACTAAGCAATCAACATGAGGGGTTACTTGAATGAGTACATCAACAATCGTTTGTTCATCCGCAATCACATCGCCATGAGCGTTAGGAAGGAGACAATGAACAAGTGGCTTTAGACCTTTGTCCCTTAGCTTCTGCTCCAGTTCTTTGCCAGCAGCTGTAAATGTTTGCTCATCAACTACTAACAGGATCGTCATAATTGGTTGATCTTCCACATAGTCAACAAGAGTGTTCAGTGCACCATTCGCAACAATAACGGGATTTGTTTCCTGCTCATACTCTTGTTCCTTCATGATCTCCTCTACTCGTTCTAATAGTTTCATAGCTCTCTCCTTAGTTCAGCTAGACTTTGAAACGTGTAATGTGGCTTTGATCGCTTTGAAGCCCGCTCAAGCATGGCATCTGTTGTATTGCCCGTCATGACAAGGACCGTTCTCATTCCTTGCATATTCCCCATGGCAATATCCGTATTCAAACTATCACCAATGACCATGCACTGTTCCGCAGTAAGTTCAATTTGTTCTAGAGCCGCTTCTACCATAAAGCAAGACGGCTTACCAATAACGAGCTCCGTTTTCTGACCTGTCGCCGATTCAATCGCTCCAATAAACCCGGCTACGTCAATAGCTGGACCATTTTCATCAGGATAGGTCTTGTCACTGTTCGTGGCAATAATTCTTGCACCCGCAGATGTTGCACGAAATGCATCATTTAGTTCTTCGTACGTTATTTCATCATGCAATGTGATGACAACAAAGTCTGCTTCCTCTGGTTGACTAGCTACGATGACATCATGCTCTTTCATTTCGTCCTTTAACCCCTGGTTTCCAAGCGTCCACACACTAGCGAGAGGGTAGTGCTTTTTGATAAAACGAGCCGTTACTGTGGAGGAAAAGACAATGTCATTTTTCTCTACTTTAATCCCATGCTCTCTCAGCTTCATCAGACCCGTATCTCTTGAATGGTTTCCACGATTACTTAGGTATACGACTTTTCTTCCGCTATCTTGTATCGCGGAAATAGCCTCAGTACAGCCTTGAATCAGTTCTTTGCCTTGGAATACAGTTCCATCTAAATCAATTAATACACCTTTTATGTCATCAAATAGCGACACGATACCTCCTCCTTATGATGTGGAAGCTGGACGGTCTTTTGCTTTATCTGCTTCTTTCGCATTCTTCCTTGCTTCATCTGCATTTTGTTTCATTTCTTCGAGTGACTTTACATGTAAACGAGCAGCTCCGTTACTCGTTTTTGTAGCAAGACGGGGCTCCACTTCTCTTCTTCGTGTCGCTTCTTCTACACTCGTCGCATATTGAGGTAACCATCTCTCTTGTGCAATCAACATATCGTCGACCATCTGCCATATTTCTGGAGGTGTACAGACTGCACCGATTAAGGGATCCATCATAAAAGCTTGACGAAGTAACTGATCGTCTCCACTAATCGCAGCTTGAACGGCTAACCGTTGAACAGAAATGCTTACCTGACACACTGCTGCACAGCCTAGTGGAAGCTCTCCAACCTGTGTCATATTTATTCCATTTCGGTCAACATAACCGGGGGCTTCAATCACAGCATCAGCTGGGAGATTCTCAATCGTCCCATGATTGATCGTGTTAAAGTGACCGCGGTAGAGTCTTCCCGTTTCAAGTGCTTCAAGTATATAAGATCCATGCTCTTCTCCACGTTCTTCTTCAGTAAACGAGAGAGCTGGTTCTTGCAACCAGTTAGGAAAATCCTCCATGAACCAGTTTCTTCCCTCTGTACATACTCGTAGATATCCACCCGTCTCGCCATTAATCCAGCTTCCTAGGTCAATCCAGTCTTTAATCTGATCTTCACGTTTACGATACCAGGGAACATATTCACTGAGATGGCCGTTTGATTCTGTGCTATAGTAACCAAATCGTTTCAGCATATCAATTCTAACTTTCTCTGTTTGACTGAAATCCTCGTGAGATTCAAAGGCTTCCAGTAGCTTTCCGGTTAGATCTTCTCCTTTATGCTTAATTTGAATGTACCATGTTTGATGATTAATTCCAGCACAAACGATGTCTACTTCCTGTTTTTCTAAACCAAACACATCTGCAATTTGTTTGTGGCCCCCTTGCACCCCATGACATAAACCAATCGTCTTGACACCGCCTACTTCGTTACACACCCAAGTTAGCATGGCCATAGGATTCGCATAGTTTAAAAGGAGACAGTCACCATGTGCCACTTCCTTGATATCCTCACAAATTGAGAGCATAACAGGAATACCTCTCTGTCCGTACATAATGCCGCCCGCACATAGCGTATCACCGACACATTGATCCACGCCATACTGCAATGGAATTGATATGTCAGTTTCGAAGGCTTCTAAGCCACCAACTCGAATCACATTAAATACATACTTTGCACCCTTTAGCGCTTCTCTACGATTTGTTGTTGATTCAATCGTGATTTTTAACTTATTTTCCGCAATATCACGTTGGCAGAGCTCTGTTACCATATCAAGATTTTGTTGATTGATGTCTGTAAAAGCGAGTTCAATTTCGTTAAATTCGGGAACAGAAAGTAGATCTCGCACAAGCGCTCTTGTAAAACCAATACTCCCTGCACCAATAAACGTTACCTTAAACATTGTAAGCACCTCACCTTTTTACTTACATTGTCTCAACAGTATTCAGATAACGCTTTCATTTTTCTGACCTTTATTTTGCTTGTTGTTTGAAATGCTCACTTCTTACCGCTCTGGAGTCTGTATATCTCGATTCTCTTCGATACTGTTTTGGTGTAGAGCCTGTCTGTTGTCTAAAAATCGTACTAAAGTATTGTTGGGAGTTCATACCAATGTAATGTGGAATTTCTGTAATCGTAATGTTTGTACGTTTCAATAATTCTTTTGCTTTTGTGATACGGTGATTAATTAAGTAACCGTTTACAGATGTTCCCATTGCTTTTTTGAAGATTCGATGTAAATAACCTGGGTGAAGATGAACAGCATCTGCAACGTCCTTCACTCTAATATCACGGTCGTAGTTCTGGTGCATGTATTCAATCGACTTTTGGATATAGACATGTTGTTCGGATGTATCATTTTGTTGTTTGGCGGCTAGTTCAGCCATACGTATAAAAAGTTGCCCGAGTAAGAGTTGCTCCGTGAAGACAGAATCATTTTCTTTACGGTCAAGCTCTAAGATAAGAGCGTTGAGGCACTGGAACACATCCGAAGAATCGTGAAAGAGTAAATACGACTTCGGTGTATCTGTTAACACTCGTAATGCATCGTGTTCAGAAACCAGCTGTCTAAATGATGGAAATACGGTTTGCAATTCCTCAAAATGAAACTCTATATTACTCATTCTACAGCTCTTTCCAGGTTCTACATAAAGTCTATGAGGTACGTCTCCATCGATAAAAATAAACTGACCTTTCTTCAATTTATGCGTGGTTCCGTCTACTTCAATCAAACATGAGCCTGATAAACAGTACATAATCTCAATGGCTTCATGCGAATGATTAGGCATATTAAAACCTTCCCACTCCTTGTAGTAATAAAAACGAACAACAGGATAATAATCCTGTTCAAGTAACCGGTTATGATAAAAGCTCATGAATAACACCCCTCCTTTTTCTACTCGCGATAATAAAGCCTGAAATCGATATCCTGGTTGTAGTTACCAAAAGAAGAACCAAACAGCGTCACACCGCCAACACAAGTTGTACAATCTTGATTACCTATACGAAACAGCCAAAATGGTCGGTGGATGTCCACATCTGATATGGTTACATCTGATATCTTTCGTCCATCAATATATGTTCCATTTTGTTTGATCCGTATCACTTTTAACAACCCATACTGGTTTACCGTTCTTGGCCACCACTCAGGTGTAAATTTTCCAATACGCTCTCCAAAATCTCCCGGACTCCTCCATGTACCAATTTCCAGCCCATTTAAAGAGAAGGTAATGTCCGATGGCCAATTTTCATTTGTTGAAGGTGCTTCTGATGAAAGTTCAAGCGAAATCTCAAGTTCTTCCACTTTTTTGGATTGATCAAGAAAGTTAGCCAGCTTGTATTCAACAAACCCCCGATAAAACCAAAGGATTTTGGCATTCACTCTTTCGGTATCCATAAAGAAACGCGGGTCATCAAATTCTCCGATAATCGCTTGCTCCGTAGCAAGTCCGCATGTAGGCTCTACATGAAAGTCTGAATAATGGCCAACTGAAACGGTACTTTCAACATAGGGACGTTGTTTATTAAGCATATTCGGAAAAATAATTTCCAGTTTCTCTACCTTCAAGCGGCACATCTTTTGTTTGCCAGCCTTCCCAGATATCATATCCGTCTGCAAAAGATGTGCTGCCTCTAGCTTCTTCACATGCTTTGTCATGATTGCACTGCTGACTTGATGAGCATCGGCTAACTCTTTAATATTCATCGGTTTTTCTCCTACATGTTGCAGAATGCTTAACCGAATTTCACTTGCCAACGCTTCATAAACAGGTAATGACTCTTTTGACCAGCTAAGTGCTTTCATACTGCTTCACCTGCATTCTTGTCTCTTACACTTTGTTTTCGTTTTCATACAGTATAGCGGGAACAATTCCAAGACGCAATGGAAAAGAGACAGGTTTGCACCTATCTCAACTTCTCTTAGCACCTAATCGAATCACGTGCCAGGATGCCTTTGGCAACTGTGCCTGAATGATTCCCTCGTCTAAAGACGCGCCTCCATTTGAATGAGGTCTAACGGCTTCATGTTGGACGGTATTAACTGCTTTTAAATCATTGTTTTCAAGAACAATGTGTTCATGTATTTGATAGGATGAAAAGCTTCTAACGTCAATCGATACATCTAATGGTTCATTCAAATGTCGATTTAACAAAAAGACGGTTAATTCTTCATGTTCTTCATTCCAAACCACTGCCGAATCTAAGTACGGGATATCCGTAAAGTCTTTTGAATCATACTTCGGCGTGGAAACAACAGGCTGCAGGGAGGTTCCACGACCAAATACGGAAACATGCATATACGGATAGAAGATGGTTTGTTTCCAAGCACGTCCACCTGTTTCTGTCATGATGGGAGCGATCACATTAACAAGCTGAGCCATACAAGCCATTTTCACACGATCTGCATGACGAACAAGTGTCATTAAGATCGATCCTACAAGTAAGGCATCTTCAAATGTGTATACATCCTCTAGCTGCGGAGGTGCAATGCCCCATGGTTCAATCTCCTGATCTGCTTGATTTGAGTGGAACCACACATTCCATTCATCAAAGCTTAAGTACATCGTCTTTTTACTACGTTTCTTAGCTTTAATATAATCACACGTTGAAATCACTGTTTTGATAAACTGATCCATTTCTAACGTCTTGGCCAAATAGTTAGCTGAATCTCCAGAACGATTGCCGTAGTACTGATGAAGAGACAAATAATCGACTTCTTCATATGTATGATCGAGTGTCGTTGCCTCCCACTCTGGGAATGTTGGCATATTTGCGTTTGAGCTTCCGCAAGCAACAAGTTCAATCGTTGGGTCTACTAGCTTCATTGCCTTCGCTGTCTCAAGAGCCAGACGGCCATATTCATCAGCTGTTTTATGGCCTACTTGCCAAGGACCATCCATCTCGTTACCCAAGCACCACGTTTTAAACGCATGTGGATTCTTATAACCGTGACTAATTCGAAGATCACTCCAGTAACTACCCCCTGGGTGATTACAGTATTCTAGTAGATTTCTAGCCGCATCAATTCCTCTTGTTCCTAAATTGACAGCCATCATCACCTCTGTATTCGCAAGCTTCGCCCAGTCCGCGAATTCATTTGTTCCCACATAGTTTGGTTCAATTACTCGCCATGCAAGCTCAAGCTTTTTGGGACGCTCTGAAACTGGACCTACTCCGTCTTCCCAGTTATAAGCTGACACCATGTTTCCGCCAGGGTATCTGACAATCGGAACCTGTAGCTCACGAACAAGATCGAGTACATCTTTTCTAAATCCTTGCTCTGTAGACGTTGGATGATTTAACTCATAGATTCCTCCATATACCGCTCTCCCTAAATGCTCAATAAATGATCCATAAAGACGATTATCAATTTCCCCAATTTTAAATTCACGATCGATGGTCACCTTTGCTCGGTTTTGATCTGCCATATAAAACCCCTCCAGCTTCAATTTAGTTAGCGCTTTCATAAAGTTATATAGTTAACTTGAAAGTTAATCATTAACCATTATGTTTCTTTAAATTGAATTATAGACAGTGACCATTTATCCGTCAACGTTTATTTACTTACATCTTTTACTCGAATACACAAAGTCGAGCGCTCTACTAGAACGCTCGACATATGAACATGTTAATTCACTTCCACTGATCCTTTAACGAGCTTTAATGTACGTACATCATATGAAGAAAGTGTTAACTCATTTGAAACGGTTCCATTACCTTCGATTTCAAGTAACTCAAACGATTCTGGAATTGTCACGATTTGAGTTTCCTCGGTAAAATTCATGATAAACAAGTAGGAGGTTTCGCCGTCTGTCCGTGATTGCAAGCTCACCCCTTCAGGTAACTCGACACCAATTGGATTTGCAAGCTGATGGTCCTTTGCTAGCTTCTCATAAAATGCATCTAGAAACCCGGTTTCTGTTCTTGCTGATATGTGGTATGCCTGACCTTTTTTATAGGTGTTCACCGTTAAGGCGGGTGTTCCACTATAAAAATCCTGCTCGTACTCAGCTAGAACCGTAGCCGACGTTGGCTCAACAATTTCACAGAAATCACTTACTTGATAAGACTGACCGTCCCAGGTAACGGATTGTTGATCTGCCTTGTACAAGCTATCAATCTCGTTCACCCTTAGACCGAGCACTGAAAACAATGGATTCGGATCACTCTCGATGTAGCATAAATCGTTGGCATCCACGATCCCCGACATATACGTACTTACATACGTACCTCCCGACTCAACAAAGGAATCAATCGCTTGAGCCGTTTCTCTTTTTAACATATAAAGCATTGGAGCCACGACAATGTCATAAGAGCTTAAATCGTAATGTGCTGGAATCACATCAACCGGAATTCCTTTTTTCCAAAAAGCTTGATAATGCTCTTCGCATGTTTTTACGTAATCAAGATGCTTTTTTGCAAACCCTTGAGCTTCATACAATGCCCAGCGGTTCTCCCAATCATAAATAATGGCTACCTTTGCATCAACTGAGGCTCCAGCCACTTCTTTAAGAGAAGTCAATCTGCTACCGAGCTCGGCCGCTTCCTTAAACACTCTTGTATTCTCATTCCCATAGTGATCAACAACTGCACCATGCAGCTTCTCCGAGGAGCCTCGTGATTTTCTCCATTGGAAATACATGACCGAGTCTGAGCCATGAGCGACCGCTTGTAAGGAAGAAAGAAGATTCATACCAGGACGCTTTAATTTATTTGTAATCTGCCAGTTAACAAGGCTTGGTGTACTTTCTAATAATAGAAACGGCTTTCCGCCTTTTAATGAACGATACAGATCATGGACAAAGGCTGTATTTGCTGCAAGCTGCCACGTCTTTTCCCACTCGTTATGCCAAGCTGGATAAGCGTCCCACGTAATTACATCTACGTAATCAGCAAAGCGACTATAATCAAGTCCTTCAAACGGTCCCATATGAGGATTCTCACCCATAAAGTTTGTTGAAACCGCAATCGTTGGTGTGATTTCTTTTAGAGGCTTAATTTCGTTTCGGTAAAAATCAACCGTTTGATGCGTGACAAATCGCTTCCAATCAAGGGTAAGCCCGTGTATCTGATTTTCACCGATTGAAGATGGAGATTCAATTTGATCCCAATCTGTAAAGGTATGACTCCAAAACGTTGCCCACCATGCATGATTTAAGTTCTCTAGCTGATGATCATATTTGTTTTTAAGCCAATCTCTGAATGCCTCTTGGCACAAATCACAATGGCATTCTCCGCTGTATTCATTTGATACATGCCACATGATTAAGGCTGGATGGTCCTTATACCGTTCAGCAAGCTTCTCATTTATCGCGGCTGTTTTTTCTCGATAAATGGGTGATGTAAAGCAATGGTTATGCCTTTGCCCATGGAGCTGCTTCTGTCTTTTTTCATTGACTCTTAATACTTCTGGATACTTCTTAGAGAGCCAGGCAGGTCGTGCACCACTCGGCGTAGATAACAGAACATGCCCTCCAATAGAAGCCATATTATCCATCACATCATCTAACCAACCAAACGTGTATGATCCTTCTTCTGCTTCTAGCGCTGCCCAGCCAAAAATATTTACAGAAACTGCATTGACATTAGCTAGTTTCATTAATTCAACATCTTTTTGAAGAACCTCCGGATATGCCTGCCACTGATCGGGATTATAATCCCCCCCATACAGTAATCCATTAACACTAGGGTGAATCGTTGAAAAACGTTTCAAAAAAACCCACTCCTTCTTTTGTAGTTGGTTAATAAAGTCTTACTGACAAACCACCATCAATTTGAATGCATTCACCTGTAATTTGTCGTGATTCTTCTTTTGCAAGAAATAATGCTAGCTCTGCAATGTCCTTAGGTTCTGCCACTTGGTTAGTCGCATGAAGTGCTCGCACAGTTGAATCTGTCAACGGATTCTGACTTTCTGTTAGCCATCTTTGATAATGTGGTGTATCTGTAAAACCAGGACAAATCGCATTTACCCTAATCCCTTTTTCACCTAAGCTTAACGCCATACTCCTGGTCATCGCATTTACTCCGCCTTTAGCTGCTGCATATAATTCTGCGTCAGGCAAAGTCTGCATGGCATGGTTGGACGATATATTGATAATGCTAGCACTTGTTCGATTACGCATAAGAGGCACAGCATATTTTGAGCAAAGATAGGTTCCACGTAGATCAATATTGAGCACGGAGTTCCAGTCTTCAATCGTTGCTCTATCGATCGGCTTAAACAATGTAATCCCAGCATTGTTAACTAAAACGTCTACAAACCCAAACGATCGTTTCACCCATTGAAATAACTCAATGATGCTTTGTTCCTGCTCAACATCTGTCTGATAAAAATAGGCTTCATGTCCTGCTTCTCTAAGTTTTTTTTCTGCATCGGTCCCTTCTTGTTTATCTTTTGTAGCAAGTATGACAATGGCTCCAGCTTCAGCAAATAATTGAGCAATTGCTTGACCAATCCCTTTGCCGGCTCCTGTAACAACAGCTAGCTTGGTATGTAGCTCCACTCAGCAACATCTCCTATTGATAACGCTTTCATATTTTCATACTATAGGAGCGCCCGAATGTAAGTCAAGTATTTATTTAAGTTAGTTTAATAAATCGTCTTTTTATTTATACTTACCCTTCTTCTTTAAGAAAAAACTTGATCTTTCACTCATCTCCATGTAGAATAGTTTTTGACCGATACATACTATTTTATAATGGGGTCATAGCTCAGCTGGGAGAGCGCCACGCTGGCAGCGTGGAGGTCAGGGGTTCGAGCCCCCTTGGCTCCATCTACTAAAAACCTTGAGAAATCAAGGTTTTTTTGTTTTGAACATGTTTAATTTAATACTCTCTTTACGTTTCAACCCTTGTTCCACTTCCTATATCATAGTAACATTGAACTAGATTTAACTATTTGGAGGAATTTGATGAAATACACATGGATAGGTTTTGGAATCATTGGTTGCTTATTATTAGCTGCCTGTAATGGAACATCTGGAGCGCCAGATCAGGTAGGTGCTGACGCAAGTGAAGTAGAAGAAACACAGGTAGTTGAGACAGTAACAGAGGAAAAGCAGACAGAGGATTCAACGGACATTGAGGATGTAGCGTCAGTGGAAACCGAAGAAGACAAGAGTGAAGAGAATGAAGTCACCTTTTCGGTTAATGAACTTGAGGCTGTCTTTTACATAGGAATGAATTATACAACGTATCTTGATGAAGTGACGGGTGTGTTTGAGATCGAACAAACATACACGGACGAAGACTCAACTGATATGCTCGATGTGTTTAAAGCCTATGATGGATACCTAGGCATTCTTTATTCACCTGAGGAAGGAATTAAACAATTTCTTCATTTTGATGATACAAATGAAGCGAACTCTTATTTCAATTAATAGTGAAAGGCCGACACCTAAATCCATACAGGGTGCCGGTCTTATTTTTATCCATTAGAACGCTTTAATTCAAAGTCTCCCACTGTCTCATTTTCCTTTTTAAGCTGGCCTGCGTTTACCATTTCGTCAATGATTTCGTACACTTCAAATGATTCTATTCGTCTAGATTCAATGATTCTCTCCGCTACACCGACTTTTGTTGTGACCCCTTCTTCAATTAGTGATTGGATATCTTCTTCAATCTTTACTTTGTCAGCCATCACACATTCCCTCCCGTTTTTTTACTTTATCATTACCCGTTTAAACGCATAAAAAACGCAAATAGTATGCAGTCTTATGTTTTGTCTTCAAGTAGTAGGGTATAGACCACTAAACATAACTACATAGGAGGCACACCTTGACCATAACAAGTAATCGACTATTAGATGGGTTTATCGCCGGGTTGTTTGTTGCATTTGCATTGACGATAAAAGACCTCATCCTTTATCAAACGGTTAATGGATTACTGACCCTTTATGTGTCCGCTTCCATTTCTCTAATCGTCATGATTGTCCTTCCGTTTATACGAACAAGACCGCCAAGATACCGTCGTAGCTTACGAAATGAATGGCAAAACGAAACAAATACCTGAGCCCCATTTTCTGTGGACTCAGGTATTTGTCTTTTAAAAGAATAGATCTAAGAGATACCAGAAAACGGCACCAGTCAGTCCAGCTATGACCGATGTGATGACTGTGGCCGCATTTATCGTTCGGTATTTCACTACGTCTAAAATGATCCAGCCTAAAAAGATGGCTACCCCAAAGATGATTGCTGTATTCATTGCGTTCCCCATTCTGCTTTTTCGTCAGTTTACCAGTTAGGGACACACAAAACAATTGTTAAGGGAGTAGAAGAGACTCTACTTCTTTTAACAGATTCTGTGCAGTGGGTATATATTTCTCGTCGACTTCTCCGTCCTTGTTTGTTGGTTCAGAGAATTGGTTCACTACGCCACTCACCTGTAGCGGCACTGACCCACTTGTTGCATAATCGTCAAGATCCTCTTGATATTCGTGAGCGAGAATAAATGGGGTGTCTAACGTAACAGTGGTCCCTCGTTCTCCTACCTCTCCATACCTTGTATGAAATGGTATTCGCAACACTGTGTACCCGCTATTCTGGTCAATCGTATAATCAAAATATCCATGGTCATAATCCCAGTTACTTCCGATCGTATACCCTTTTGGCTTGAGTTGTTCTTCAAGAAAACCTAATTTATACGTCTCTCCTATAATGGCAGATTGCAATGGAATCAAAATAGTCCGCTCCTTTTTTTACGTTTGGCTATAGTATCTCTAAAAAGGAGTCATTTATGTGATGAGGAATTGAAAGAAGAGAATGATTAATAAGAATGCTATGTAGAAGAGAGTAGCTTTACTCTCTATAAGCTAAGTTCAGTCATTATTTTACGAGTAATTGGTCTCGCGAGCATATACCTTCTAAAAAACGAATATCTTCTCGGATACACGCTTTTAGTACAACACAGCTTGTATGATGGTATTCTGATCTTAGCTTTTTTAACTCACTAGTGAACATAGTAAGATCATGTTGTTTAATCATTATGTCCCACTCCCACTTTTAGTTACCGTTGATATCACTATTCCCCGATTTCATTTTCTTACACATGTTTTTTACGTAATCCACACAAATTAGATTGTGCGATTTAATTGGTGTACACTAGTCTTAATCAATACTTTATGAAGAAGGGGTTACACCAAGATGTTTAAGAATGCTGAAGGACTCGGAATCGTTGTAGGACTAGTCGTGGGGATGCTCATAGGTATTTTCACAGATAATATTGCACTTGGAATTGGCATAGGTATTGCCATTGGAGTAGTCGGAACCGTATTATTTTCAAGAAATAAGGACAAGGATTAATAGAACAATTAAATAAAAACGACAAGCTACGTAAACCGCAGCTTGTCGTTTTTTAGATTAGTCTTAAAGACGTTTTTCTAGTTCTTCTTTTTCTTTCTCATATCCTTTTTTACCAAGGAGTGCAAACATGTTGCGTTTGTAATCTTCAACTCCTGGCTGGTTAAATGGATTTACTCCTAATAGATAGCCGCTAATTCCACACGCTTTCTCGAAGAAATAAACAAGGTATCCAAAATGATATTCATTTAACTCAGGGATATTCACTACAAGGTTAGGCACGCCACCATCTGTGTGAGCAAGCATCGTTCCTTGGAATGCTTTTTTATTAACAAAGTCCATCGTTTGACCTGAGATATAATTTAGGCCATCAAGATCTGTTTCGGCTTTCTCGATAACGATTTCCTCGCGTACTGATTGTACATTTAGAATTGTTTCAAAAATGTTGCGACGACCATCTTGAACGTATTGACCCATGGAATGTAGATCTGTTGAGAAGTCAACAGATGCCGGGAACAATCCTTTTTGGTCTTTTCCTTCACTTTCACCAAATAGCTGCTTCCACCATTCAGATACAAAGTGTAGAGCCGGCTCGTAGTTTACAAAAAGCTCTGTTGTTTTTCCTTTGTTATAAAGAAGGTTACGAATGGCTGCGTATTGATACGCCTCGTTCTCTTCTAGGTTCGGGTTGCTATAAGCTGTTCTTGCTGCAGCAGCACCCTCCATCATGGACTGAATGTTTAATCCGCTTACGGCAATTGGTAAGAGTCCAACAGCTGTTAAAACAGAGAAACGTCCACCGACATCATCTGGGATTACGAATGACTCGTAGCCTTCTTCAGTCGCTAATGTTTTAAGTGCACCTCGTTTGCTATCTGTTGTTGCATAGATGCGTTTGCGTGCTTCTGTTTTTCCGTATTTTTGTTCAAGGAACTCACGGAAAATACGGAAGGCGATAGCCGGCTCTGTTGTTGTTCCAGATTTTGAAATAACGTTAACAGAAACATCTTTGTCACCAAGGACATCAAACAAGTCTTTTACATAAGTAGAGCTAATGTTTTGACCAACAAAAAAGATTTGTGGAGTTTTACGATCTTCTGAAGAGAGCGTATTGTAGAAGCTATGCGTCAGTGCCTCAATCGCTGCGCGTGCTCCTAAGTAAGAACCACCAATTCCAACTACAAGTAGAACGTCAGAGTCTTGACGAATTTTCTCAGCTGCTTTTTCAATTCGAGCAAACTCTTCTTTGTCGTAGTTAACAGGTAGATCAATCCACCCTAAATAATCGTTTCCTACACCTGTTCCATTATGTAAGGAATGATGTGCTGCCTCAACGGCTGGGGCTAAATTCTTAACTTCTTGTTCATCAAAGAAAGATAATGCTTGTGAATACTGAAATGATACGTTCTCCATTTTTGAAGAACCTCCCTTACAAACTAATATGTACCTATCATTACTTTACCGAACACCAGTATAAAAGACAAGAACAACAATTGGTAGAAACGGCGGGAATAGGTTCCCGCCATCGTTTCTACAATGCGTCTGTTAAGATTTTAGCTGTTTTTTCTTTGTCGAGTACTCTGTAACGACCAAATTCACCATTTGCTGCTGCAATACCCGCCATACGATCAACCTGAGATTCATCAATGTCGTAGTCAGCCAAACGGTTAGGAGCGCCTAAGCTTGTCCAGAATTCACTAAGCTTTTGAATTCCTTCTTCGGCAACTTCCTGATCGGTTTTCCCTTCAGGATCTACACCAAATACTCGTGTTGCAAGCTGAACGTGAGGTTTTGGATTATCATCAATGCTGTTACGTAACCAATGAGGGAAGATAATAGCCAATCCACCTGCATGAGGAATATCAGATACAGCAGAAACGGCATGCTCAATATTATGAGAACCCCAGTCTCCTCTTGCTCCCATTTGAGTCACTCCATTAAGAGCCATTGTTCCACAATAAAGAATCGTTCCACGGTGCTCTAAATTGTCTAAGTCATCTAGAAGTTTTGGAGCTGTTTCGATGACTGTTGTTAAAATAGATTCACAAATGCGATCTTGAAGCGGCGTATTATCCACACGGTTAAAATAAGCTTCAAGTACATGGCTCATCATATCAACCATACCGTACACCGTTTGGTCTCT
Source organism: Alkalihalobacillus sp. FSL W8-0930 (assembly GCA_037965595.1). Taxonomy (NCBI): domain Bacteria; kingdom Bacillati; phylum Bacillota; class Bacilli; order Caryophanales; family Bacillaceae; genus Alkalihalobacillus; species Alkalihalobacillus sp. FSL W8-0930. Next base: position 2,881,275 of record CP150183.1, read on the forward strand.
CGGAACAGACACTGTGTTTTTAGGATCTAGGATCGAGAATGTTGGGAACGAGTAAGGACTACCCCACCCAATTTTCTCATTTGTATCCCAGTTTGTAATAACAGATCCTGCGTTCATCTCAGAGCCTGTTGCAGCTAGTGTTAAAATACTTCCAAAAGGAAGGGCACCTGTAGCTGTCTCTTTCTTAGTGATAATATCCCAGATATCTCCATCGAACTTCGCGCCAACTGCGATTGCTTTTGTTGCGTCAATAACACTACCACCGCCTACAGCAAGAATGAAGTCAATATCATTCTCTAGGCAAAGCTCGATGCCACGACGTACTGTCTTTAAGCGAGGATTGGGTTCAATTCCTGCAAGCTCTGTTACCGTTGCTCCTGCTTTTTCAAGCTGGGCAATGGTTTTATCATATAAACCATTCTTCTTCACGCTCCCGCCACCATACACAAGCAGAATCTTTGCGTCCTTTGGTAGGTGAGAAGCAAGCTCGTCTGTTTGGTCAATGCCATAAATTAATTTTGTTGGATTATAAAACGTAAATGTTTCCATGAATGATTGCCTCCTTCTTTCTACAGATAATCCTAATCAGTTCTTTTACGTATGTAAAGAAACTTGCTCCAAGCATAGTGTGACCCACCATTTTGAGAAGTACTCATGCGGATGCATAATTTTATCCTTACTATCTCAACCTAACACAGAAGCACACCCTCACATCGACGGTTGTGCAAATCCTACAACAACGGAGGTGATTGATGTGAGTGGCATTCAACGTACTGCTCTTGTACTAGCTATTATTGGAGCAATCAACTGGGGACTTATTGGTTTTTTCCGATTTGACTTAGTCGCTGCCCTATTTGGCGGTCAAGCAGCTGGCTTTTCAAGAGTGATCTATGCACTTGTTGGCTTAGCCGGGCTATATTGTATTTCTATTTTATTTAAGCCCGACGCAGAAATTGAACGAATTCCTGAAACAGAACGTTAATGGATACATGGATGAGGGTGGAACATAACGTTAATGTGGGTGGCAAAACACGAATATAGCAATAAATCCGCTTCAGGAGAATCCCTCGCTTTCCACGGGAACGGCCTCAGCCCCTTTCGCGGATAAAGCGCCGCTACAGTGTCTTCACCGCGTTCTGTTCCGTAGGAGTCTCGGGTTCTCCTTCCGCTCGTCTTAATATATAATCCGAAAACACAAATGGCGAATGATTCGATCGTAGAATCATTCGCCGTTTTTTAATTGGTTTTTAGTTTTGTCTCAACCCTATTTTTATCGGCATCAAAAAAAAGCCCCTGCGTTTAACCGCAGAAGCTCTTTGTAGATTAAAGCTTATTTTTTTGCACGTTTGTTAAGATCAGCTTGGATCTCGTTAGATTGCTTTAACCATTCTTTAAGCTTGTCTTCAAGTGTGTTGAAGCCTTGTTGCTTTTGTTGCTGTTGTTGTGGCTTACGAGATCCGCCACCAAAGTTACCGCCACCGCCGCTTGGACGTGGTTTGCTCGCTGGACGAGCTGGTGCTTCTTGTGTCGCACGGATTGATAAAGAAATTTTTCCAGAGTTCTCATCAACAGAGATAACTTTAACTTTCACTTCATCTCCAACTGTAAGAACATCATTGATGTCCTTAACAAAACCGTGAGCCACCTCCGAAATGTGTACTAATCCTTGTTTTTGCTCGTCAATTGCAACGAAAGCACCAAAAGGCTTAATACCTGTGATTTTTCCTTCGATGATACTTCCTACTTCATAATTAGCCATGCACATACATCTCCCAACTATTTTTTAACCTTTTGATTTTAACATAGGTTTTGAATTTATGCAAAAAACGATTCAATAAGCTCCAATTGAATATTCGCCTTTTTCATCGTATAAACGCAACGGTTCGTCGTTAAACCTTTAAATCCTTCTCCAGTCGACCTTTTCTTAGAAAAACTTTCTCTGGAGTAAGCTTCAAATCGCGCTCTAGCTGTCCAATTTTATAGCCTTGATGTTTCTCAAGTAATGTAATGACCTGACCAGCTTTACCCACTCGACCTGTTCTTCCTGCTCTGTGCAAATATGAATCTGCCTCAGCCGGTGCATCTAATTGAATGATATGTGTAACATCTTCTACATCAAGCCCACGTGCAGCTAGATCAGTTGCCACTAAAATGTGCAGATCACCTTGCCTAAATTCCCTTAACACATTCTCTCGCTCTTGTTTTGTATGGTCTGAAGACAATGCTGCCGCTTTGATTCCTCTGTACTTTAGCTTCTCTGTTGTTTCTGCCAAACGTTCTAATTGGTTCACAAAAACAATTCCTTTTTCAATCTCTTCTGCATGAACCAATTTGCGAACTGTATCAATTTTGTCCCTGGCTTCACATTCAAGATACATATGAGTCACATTCTCATTATTCACAAGTTCACCTGAAGCTTCGATCTGAACTGTAAACGGGGCAAATAAAGCTGTTTTCTCTGTAAGATTCTCTGGTATCGTCGCTGACACAAATAAAAACTGCTTATCTCGTCCGATACGTTTAGAGATTTCAGATACCGCGTCCCACGAGGACTTCTCAGCAAGCATACGATCCGCTTCGTCTACCGTAACAGTTGCTACATCGTTTACTTTCAGCTTTTTCATTTGCATAAGCTCAAGCAAACGACCAGGAGTACCTACTACTAAATGCGGTTTTTGTTTTTTTAGCTTTTCGATTTGACGGTTCACGTTCGCTCCGCCAATAAAAGCGCCTATATCAAACGGCTCGTCCCCTATAAGCTGCTTTGCTACCCCAACAATTTGCATAGCAAGTTCTTGAGTAGGTGCGAGAATAATACCCTGGATCGCCTTTTTTGATGGGTCGAGCTTACTTAAAATAGGCAGGAGATAGGCCATTGTTTTGCCCGTGCCCGTCTGTGAGCGAGCAATCAAACTTTGACCATCCATGGCCTCAGGAATCATTTTCTCCTGAATATCTGTAGGTTCAGTGATGTTCATGTCCTTTAATGACTGTTGCAAAAAATCAGGCAAATCCTGAAAGGTAAAACGTGTACTCATTTTCGTTGCCACACTTTCGTTTATCTATTTTTTCGTTTCAATTCGTTGTAAGTTTAAAGCCTCTTCGCCTGATACTAATCCTAATTGATCAATAAAGGTTTGTCCAAATGAACCATAGCCATCTTCACTAGCTCTATCAAACGCTTTCTCTGCAGCCACACCATAATAAGAAACAGCATGTGCACAAGCTTTTGTATAGTCAGATTTGTCTGCCGTTGCAGCAAAAGCAGCTACTACTCCGCCAAGTAAGCATCCGGTCCCAACTACCTTGGTTAACCATTGATGGCCATTTGAGACCATGAATGTTTCTGTTCCGTCCGTAATAACGTCCACTTCTCCTGTTAACACGGCTATACATGAGAAAGAGGTTGCGACTTGTTTAGCAATCGCTTCCTTATCACCATCTGACGAACCATCGACACCTTTCACTACACCTTCCGCCCCAACAAGAGCCGAAAGCTCTCCAGCATTTCCTCTGACTATTGTCACATCAACTTCTGTTAAGATTCGTTGACAAATTTCTGTGCGATAGGGTGTTGCACCTGCTCCCACTGGATCAAGAACTACAGGCTTCCCAGCTTGATTCGCTGCTTTCCCTGCTATGATCATCGCATCGATTAGTTCGTTTGACGGTGTACCGATATTCAATAATAAAGCTCCGGCCACCCGCGCCATATCTCCTACTTCTTCCTTCGCATACGCCATAACAGGAGATGCACCTAAAGCGAGAAGCCCATTTGCTGTATATGTTGTCACAACCATATTGGTCATGCAATGAATCAGTGGATTATCTTGTTTCACTTTTTGAAGCATATTTAATCAACTCCCTACTTCTATCGTATCCGTTTCTACACATGAAGAAACCACTTATTGGCTCAGCCAATAAGCAGCTTCATACGTCTTATGCATATTTTGTTAAAAAACGACCCATTCTAGTCATTGCTTCTTGTAACTGCTCCATAGATGTAGCATAAGAGCATCGGATATATCCTTCTCCACCTTCACCAAATACATGGCCAGGCACAACGGCTACCCGTTCTTCAAGAAGCAGCTTCTCTGCAAACTCTTCTGAAGTGAATCCTGTATTCTGAATAGAAGGGAACGCATAAAATGCGCCTCCTGGCGAATGACAAGACAGACCAATTTCAGCGAATGTCTTCACTAGATAGTTTCTTCTTTGGCGATAAGAATTACGCATTTGTTCTACATCTTCCATCCCATTTTCCAGCGCTTCAATGGCTCCATATTGAGCCATTGTTGGTGCACACATTAATGTATACTGATGAATTTTAAGCATTGCAGCAAGAATATCCGGCGGTGCCATAACAAACCCTAATCTCCATCCAGTCATCGCAAATGATTTTGAAAAACCAGAAATCAAAATGGTTCGGTCCTTCATCCCATCGAGCTCTGCAATACTTACGTGTGGTTCATCATAAGATAGCTCGGCATAGATCTCATCAGAAAAGACGAGTAGGTTATGCTCCTCACAAAGCTTCGCGATTTGCTTTAAGTCTTCTCGACCTATTGTTGAGCCAGTTGGATTGTTCGGAAAACAAATCATTAAAGCCTTTGTTCTCGGTGTGATTGCTTGTTTGATTTGCTCAGGTGTCACTTTAAACTGATCTTCAATGCCTGTCCTGATAGGAACAGGGACACCACCAGCCATAGACACAAGTGAACGATAAGAAACAAAGGTAGGTTCAACAATAATGACCTCATCACCAGGATTTAAAATCGCACGCATACCAATATCAATGGCTTCACTAGCTCCTACTGTCACCAACACTTCGGTATCTGGGTCGTAGGAAACAGAGAAACGTGTTTCCATATAATCACAAATAGCACGGCGCAGCTTAGGAACGCCAGCATTTGCAGAATAAGACGTGAATCCTCTTTCAAGTGATGAGATGCTCGCTTCTCGTATTTTCCACGGTGTGGTAAAGTCAGGTTCACCTACACCAAGAGAAACCACGTTCTCCATTGTTGATGCTAAGTCAAAGAAACGACGAATGCCTGACGGTGGAATTTCCTGTACTCGATCTGATAACCTAGAAGTTCGGTTTAAGCTGATTGGACTCATGGAGACACCACCATACGGCGATCTTGATCAGGTTCAGCAAATACAACTCCATCATGCTTATACTTTTTCAATTGGAAATGTGTTGTTGTGGAAATGACTGAATCGATTGTTGAAAGCTTCTCTGAAACAAAACGAGCACTTTCAGACATCGTTTTGCTTTCAATGACAACTGACAAGTCATACGCGCCAGACATCAAATACAATGCCTGAACTTCTGGGAAGCGGTAAATTCGTTCAGCTACTTCATCAAAACCAACCCCACGTTTTGGTGTGACTTTCACATCTATAACGGCTGTTACACCTTCTTGGTTGCGGACTTTAGTCCAGTCAATAACAGCTGAATAACTAAGAATAATTCGTTCCTTTTCCAGTTGAAGGAGATATTGCTTTACTTCTTCTTCTGTGGCCTCTACCATCTTAGCTAAGATTGGTATTTCTACTCGGCCATTTGATTCGATAATTTGAAGGATTTCAATTGCTTTTTGATCCATTATGATGTCCCCTTCCCACCCAAGGATGTAATCTCTATATTTCGTCTATCATAACATAGTGGACACATTTGCCGAACATTCTTTTTTACCATTCTTTTCGTTCTTTTATCACAATGGAGGTGTTACCCATCGAGAAGACATCTAAGTCTAAAAATAAAACAGCACTAGTCATTATTGATATGATTAACGCAATGGATTTTGAAGATGCAGATCAATTGTATGAACACGCGCTCCCTTGCGCAAAACAGATTGCAGATTTAAAAAGAAGAACAAAAGATGCAGGGATTCCCACAATTTATGTGAATGATAATTATGGAAGATGGCAATCCGACTTTAAAGAAATTGTAGGGTTTATTATAGATGAGGATAAAAAAGGAAGGCCCATCACTGAACTACTCAAACCTGCTGATGAAGATTATTTTGTACTGAAGCCTAAATTCTCAGGTTTCTTTGCGACTCCACTTCATTTACTACTTGAGCATCTTATGGTGGAGACAGTGATTTTAACAGGGGTTGCCGGAAATATGTGCGTGCATTTCACAGCGAATGATGCATACATGCGTGACTACAAGATCTATGTTCCTGAGGATTGCACAGCCTCTAACACAACATCTGCTAACGAAGAAGCCATGCATCTAATCCGAGATGTACTTAAAAGCAGCATTACCCCGTCCTCGCGTCTAACGTTTAAAGGAAATACTACAGACGACATTGTTGAAGAGGATGAATCATAAAACACAAAAAACAGGAATATAAGAACGAATCCGCTATAGGAGAAGCCCTCCGCTCGTTTTATTAAAAATACAAATGGCGAATGATTCAATAGTTGAATCATTCGCCATTTTCTTATTGATTTTAGTTATGTCCTGGTCTCTTTTTTAATAAATCTCCCGTAACGTGGCTTTATCTTGACTCAACCAATACTTCATTAATTTTTTCGCACCTACCAGATCATGCAGCTTCGCTTGGCCACATTGCTTTTCCGTTGCAGCTGGCACTTCATCAATCTCGATTGAATACTTCATTGTCTCTTCTAACACATCAATAATGTCATCAACTGTCGGAGTTCCGTGCATAATAAGGTAAAAGCCTGTTTGGCAACCCATTGGTGATAAATCGACTACATCAAAATGGTTATGTGGTTCAGCAAAACGACGAATGTTTAAAGCAAGCAAATGCTCCATTGTATGGATCACGTCTGGCTTCATTGCTCCTTTATTCGGCTGTATAAAACGAATGTCAAACTTCCGAACCTCTCCGTCTGATCCAACCTTAATCGTTCCGCATGGACGTACGAAAGGGGCGCTTACGATGGTATGGTCTAATTCAAAGCTTTCTACTGTTGGCAAGCTACTCACTCCTTTAGCATTATTTGATCAGTATATCTGGAATCCACTTGAATGTCACTTGCCTTGTTTAAGGAAGTTCTGCTCTTTTACTGGAATAGAATTCTTTTCTGCAAAGTCTTGAATGTCTTCTATGTATGTAACTGGTTTAAACCGATGAAGCTTTAATCGTATGCTGTTTGTTATTTGGACTAATACAATCGTTTGGCGTTCATTTTTGATAAGAAGGATTTGTTTAATTGAAGCGGCCTGCACCTTCCTTTGAAACAGTTTTAAGCCAAGCACATAACACGAAAAGATAAGCCATTCTTCTTCAATTTTTAGTGTGTATGAAGAAAACAGCACCAAAACAAATACTACAGCTAGGATAAGAAATACAATTCGGAGTGCAGTATCTTGATAGAATGCATAGGTTAACGATAAGAGTAAGAGGACAATCCATAAGAATTTTGGTTCCTTGGCTTTGTAAAGCATAATACCCCTTCCTTTCTAAATGATTTTCCGCTTTTTATTATACAGGAGTTTAGACTAAGAGAAAGAAGGGGATTTAATTCAAAGAATTCATCTAAACTTTAATCATTGAGGATGATGTATATGCGCAAAAGAGAAAAGACATTTTCAAAGCAGCTTATCACTAAGCTAAAGACCGACCCTATCCCGGATTGGTCGGCAACACTTGCCTATTACTTTATGCTATCTATTTTTCCACTGATCATTTTTCTGCTGGCTATTATTCCATTCTTTAATTTAGATTCAAATGTTATTGAAGGGTTTATCGGCGATTATTTGCCTGAGGAGATTGGTTCATTATTCTCAGAAACCATTATTGAAACGGTAAACGAGCCATCTGGTGGCTTATTATCATTTGGTATCCTAGCAACCATCTGGTCTGCCTCAAATGGATTAAATGCCTTAATCCGTGCGATCAACCGCTCGTATGATTTAGAAGAAACACGTAACTTTGTGAAGATGCGCCTTTTATCCATCCTTTTAACGATCGGAATGATTGTGACCATTGTGATTACACTAATCATGCCTGTGTTTGGTAATGTCATTATCAACTTCTTAGAAACGTATTTAGCGATGCCAAACTCAACGGCTAGTTTGTTAAATTTCTTACGTTACCCAATAGGGATCATCTTCATGATTTTACTTGTTACTTTAATCTATTGGATTGCTCCAAATGTGCGTTTGAAAGTAAAAGATGTATTGATTGGAGCTATTGTTGCCACAATTGGTTGGCAGCTTGTCTCGTTTTTCTTCTCATTGTATATCAGTAACTTCGCCAATTACTCTGCCACATATGGCAGTCTTGGTGGTGTGATTATCCTGATGCTTTGGTTCTTCATCACAGGCATTATGCTCGTTCTGGGTGGCCAAATCAACGCCGTCATTTATCAACGAAAACGATTTGTGTAAGATTTTTTTAAGATGATGTATAGGACGCGCTTAATTAGGTAACGATGGTAGCAGGTCTTAACCTAGACAAAAGGAGTTGTCCATACATGAACAAATCAGAACTTATTCAAGCTGTAGCTGAACGTTCGGAGCTAACAAAGAAGGATGCAGGCTCAGCTATACAAGCGGCTTTTGACATTATTTCTGAAACACTTGAAAAAGGAGAAACCGTCCAATTAATTGGTTTCGGAAACTTTGAAGTAAGAGAACGTGCTGCACGTAAAGGACGTAATCCGCAAACGGGTGAAGAAATTAGCATTGCCGCAACAAAAACTCCAGCATTTAAAGCAGGAAAACAATTAAAAGATGCAGTGAAGTAAGTCATGTAAAAACAAAAAGGCCAATGGACTCCATGTCCATTGGCCTTTTGTCTGTTATGAGTGAGAAACAACTAGACGTGTTAACGTACGAGCCATTGCCCCTGTTGCCCCGGCTGGTCCGTTCGCTGTTGCTTTGTCCTGCCATGCAGTACCTGCAATATCTAAATGAACCCATGGTGTATTCTCAACAAATTCACCGATGAATAATCCTGCAGTGATACTTCCGCCTGCACGTCCTGGCGCGTTATTTAAGTCTGCCACGTTACTGGTTGCTAGCATCTTCTTATATGGCTTATGGTTAGGTAATTGCCAGATCCACTCACCCGCTGCCTCAGAAGCTGCGGTAACCTTTTTCATCCACGCATCATTATTTGTAATAGCACCTGTTGTATAATCACCAAGCGCAACAATGACCGCTCCTGTTAAGGTTGCAACGTCAACAAGGTAATCTACCCCAAGCTGGCGTGCATAAGCCACAGCATCGGCCAAGATCAAACGACCTTCCGCATCTGTATTACGGATTTCAATCGTTTTCCCTGTCATTGCACGAACCACATCACCTGGTTTCAATGAAGAACCATTGATTAGATTTTCAGCTGAAGGAATAACCGCAACAACATTTACATTCGGCTTAAGTTGTCCAATGGATTCCATTGCGCCAAGTACTGCACCTGCGCCACCCATGTCCATCTTCATCTCATGCATACCTGCTGCTGGCTTTAGTGAAATCCCACCTGCATCAAAGGTAATTCCTTTTCCAACGAGACCAATTGCGTTCTCCCATTTATCTGTTCCTTGATACGTTAACACGATGAGCTTGGCAGGTTGATCACTTCCTGCTGTTACTGCAAGTAGTGCCCCCATTCCAAGACGCTTCATATCTTCCTCTTCAAGTACTTCAAGCTTAAAGCCATATTTGTCAGCAAGCTGCTCTGCTTCACCTGCAAGATCAGTTGGTGTTAACAGGTTCGCAGGCGTATTCACAAGCGTTCTCGTATAGTTCGCTCCTGTTGCGTACGCATTTCCTTGTTTGGCAGCCTCAACAAGCTGAACCTCTGATTCTGTGTAGAACGTAATCGATTCAAGCTGTTTATCAGGCTTATTTGACTTTTCTTTATAATCAACGACTTCATATGTACTTAATGCTAAACCTTCACCAAAAAGGAAAGCCAATTCTTCAGTAGAAAGTGAATCGTTAGTAAACGCGTCAAGGCTAATAGCTAGATTTGTTACACGATCAGCTTTTACTTTTTTTCCAATCTTACCAGCAAGCTCTCGAATGTCTTCTTGAGTTAAGTCATCCTTAGATCCTAGACCAAGTGTCAGAATGGTAGGTGTATTTGCTTGCCCAAATGTAAAAAAGGAGCGTAGCTCACCTTTATCTGTAGAAAGCAATCCCTGCTTCTTTAGTTCGTCTAATTGTCCATTAATGATCGAATTTACTGCGGCCGCTCCTGAATCAAGATGACCGTTTTTTGACAGACCCACAACTAGCACGTCATGTGTCGTTTCCTTTGAAAACTGTCCCGCTTGTGTATACAAACAAATCCCTCCTCATTATTACACTAGTATAACATATTTTGCCGAAAAACAGCTTAAATGTATGATGACTATCTTTTTTATCTGTAGGTTGACTATGATATAATAACGGTATTCGCTACGTGAGTTTGTTTCGTTGGAAAGGACGTTATTGATAATATGGAGATCTTTTTGAACTATCCTTTGTGGTCTGCACTTATTGCGATCATTACGGCTCAATTTATTAAAATTCCGCTTGCCTTTATTGCAACTAGAAAACTCAATTTCGAGCTCTTCACAAGTACTGGAGGAATGCCTAGCTCTCACTCCGCCGCAGTGACTGCCTTATCGACTGCCGTGGCCATTGAGCTTGGACTTGATTCACCCGTATTTGCTGCAACAGCCATCCTCGGAATTATTGTTATGTTTGATGCAACAGGAGTAAGACGTCATGCGGGATATCATGCTACTGTCTTAAATCAACTGGTCGCTGACTTTAACAAACTAGTTGATGAAGTAAAAACCTGGCCTAAAAAAGAAGACTCAGACAAACTGAAAGAGCTTCTAGGTCATCAGCCCATCGAAGTGTTCTTCGGTGCCTTGCTTGGGATTTTCTTAACATTAGGTTTGTATAACTGGATTTTTTAAGTCACACTCATTCCAATGAATAAAGCAGATGATTCATTCGCAGAATCATTTGCTTTTGGTGTCTATAACTAAAAAACTGCCTTTGTCATCAACTAGATGACAAAGGCAGTTTTAAGACGTAATAAGCTAGTCTCTATTTTATTATGGATCAATTTGTTCCCTGAATACCTGTACCGCTTCATCCTCATTCATCGCGTCGAGCTCTTCTTGACTTAACGAGCCTGAGCCCTCTTCAACAATAAAGACATCAAGATCTTTTTTGCCCCATCGCTCGTACACATCATCCACCGTTTGGTAATACAGATCAATTTTGTTTCCTTTGATCGCAGAGCCCGTGTCTGCTACCACACCATATCCATATCCCGGAATATATAAAACGGTTCCTATTGGAAAAACGGATGTATCTGCAGCAATGGTTGAAAAAACATCTCGCGTGACGGGTACACCTGAATATGTAATACCGTACGCTGTATCACCAGGAACTTTACCTGTTGATTCGTACCCTGCTGTATAGCCAGTTGCTTCAACGTGATGCGTTGGATACTTAGACCAATCTTCTGATTCATCAAGATCCTTCTCGCCCTGCACGTGTGCCTCTACCCTCTCTGATAGCGTTGCATGTGCAGTCTCATAGCGAGGGATTGTCTTCTCTTGTAAAAACACCTGTTTGTGTTGATACTCACTTGCTTTGTGGGTTACGTCTTTCGCCTTCATAACCTCTGATTGAAACCACGTGTTCACCTGACTCGCTTCTACTCCTGATACAGTTGTGAAGGTTGCCCATATGGCACAAACGAGCATAATGCTCATCACGATTCGAATGGTATTCATTCCTGTATGACGCCGTTTTGGCCTATTCAAGAATATTCACTCCTCTCACAAAACAGCTTCTCCAAAATATAGAAGAAGTATTCATGAGAGAGAGTGGAGCCATTAGAACATTTGGTAGCCTCTAACACGTAACATTTTAATCACAATACCAGCTACAATGGAACCAACCATTCCAAACGTTAAGACGAGATGGTCGACTACTTTTAAGTTAATTAACGCACTTCCTAAGTTTTGTAGCTCAAGAATCGGTTGTGTTAAGTAACTTCCAAACGGACTTTGATTGACAATAATAAGAACAACGAGTGGATAGATAAACGCCATCAACCACGTTGAACGAAGCAACATATTTAACAAGAAACCGATTCCAAAAAACATGACTAAAAAGATCAGCATAGAAATTACTAGCTGGGGTATATTCATTCATTCCTCACTCCTTGTCTGCTTCTATAGTTTACATAAATGAATGAAACACCGTCAATCCAATGTTTAAAGAAACATTGAAAGAGGATGAGACATAACAATGATGTGGATAGCTAAAAATGAACATAGTACAATATCCGCTACAGGAGAATCCTTCGCTTGTTTTAATAAAATCACGAATGGCGAATGATTCGATTGTAGAATCACTCGCCATTTTCGTGTTGATCTTTAGTTATGTCCCAGGCTCTCATTAAACATAATTACTTATTAAAATGGCTTCTTCCCTTTTTTAAGGGTAAGGCCCACTCCACCTAGCATAAACAGGTAGCGGTTATCAATCATTTTTTTCATGAAGTTAGCTGTTCCGCCGTATAACTTACGGGAGCCTACTGCACCAATTGCTTCTTTTCCTCCAAGTGATGCAACCGTTCCTTTAATGTCCGGCTTAAAGGTTTTAAGTTGTCCACCACCATTTACTAATGATTGAAGATTACTTGCACATACTTCAGCCATCTGCATTGCAATTTGAGCAGTTGGTGGATACGGACGATTGATCTCTTCATTAATGATTAGTGCACAGTCACCAATAATAAAGATATTATCATGCCCTGGTGCACGAAGATCAGGTTCAACTTTAATACGCCCACGCATGTTGTCAAAACCAGAGCGTTCAATGATTGAGCTTCCACGAACTCCTGTAGCCCAAACTACTGTAGATGCTTTAATCTCTTCGCCTTCACCAACAACCACTCCAGAAGCTGTAACTTCCTTGATAGGTGTATTGATTTTGAATTCAACTCCACGGCTTTCAAGTAAATTCATTGCATATTCAACGAGTTCAGGATCAAATCCTGGAAGAGCTGTTGGAGCGGCTTCTACAACATACAGCTTCACTTTATCACGCGCAATATCATATTGTTTACAAAGCTCAGGTACACGTTCAGATAACTCTCCAATAAACTCAATGCCTGTGAATCCAGCTCCCGCTACAACAAACGTTAAGAGACCTTCTTCTTTTTCCGCTTGATTGTTGTATTTTGCAAAACAGTTATCAATGTGATCTTTAATTTGTCTTGCACCGTTCACTGTCCACTTACTATAAGCATGTTCCTTTACGCCAGGAACACCAAACGTTTCTGCTTCTGCACCGAGTCCTACTACAAGGTAGTCATAGTCTAACTCGCCATCCTTTAAAAGAACTTTTTTGTCTTCAGTTTTAATTTCAACCACTTCGTCTTGTACAAAGTTCACTTTGCGGAAGTCTACTACACTATTGATTGGCATTCTTGTTCGCTCCGGCTGCATCGTTCCAGCTGCAGGTTCATGTAACCAAGTTGTTTGATAGTGGTAGTCATGCTTGTTTACTAGTGTAATTTTTGCTTCATTGTCTCCCATTTTTTTTTGGAGTCTTGTTGCAGTAATCATTCCACCGTACCCAGCACCAAGAATAACAATATGTGGCTTATTCACAGTATCACGTCCATTGATATATTTTTTGTCAGTCTAAACTTTGTGATCCATTTCACGAACTTGTATACAGACATACTTTCGTCTAAAAATAGACACAAATTATCTACATCCTATGATATGTGTTTTCTCTAGACTTTTCAACATTTTTCGTGCGATTTATGAAAGATCTTCTGACATTCGAATGCCCTCTTTCTTATCGTATAAAAAAGATGATTAAAATATGAATGAAAAAGATTCTCATTCTTTGTTTTTCCTAGGAAGTAAAGCTATAATGGGTAAGGCAGATATTAATTCGGAGGTGTCCATAGTATGTCAGAGCAAGAAGAGTTATATGACATTACCATTATCGGAGGAGGGCCAACTGGTTTATTCGCTGCCTTTTACGCGGGAATGCGAAAAGCAAAGGTGAAAATCATAGAAAGCATGCCACAGCTCGGCGGACAGCTTTCAGCTCTTTATCCTGAAAAATATATATACGACGTAGCAGGGTTTCCTAAGGTAAAGGCTCAGGATCTTGTGGAACAGTTAACCATTCAGGCGCAGCAATTTAACCCTGATATTGTTCTTGAACAAGCTGTTAAACATCTTACGAAACAGGAAGATGAGACTTTTATCATTGAAACAGATAAAGAAACTCATTATTCTAAAGCGATAATCATTACTGCTGGTGCTGGTGCATTCCAACCCCGTCGCCTTCAATTAGAAGGAGCAGAAGCGTACGAATCGACTAATCTTCATTACTTCATTAAAGACCTTAACGCATTTGCAGGCAAACGAGTGGTTGTGTTAGGTGGAGGAGATTCCGCGCTTGACTGGTCACTTATGCTTGAGCCACTTGCTAAGGAAGTGACGATCGTGCACCGTCGAGATAAATTCCGTGCTCATGAGCATAGCGTACAGCTCCTTGAAGAGTCGAAAGTGAATGTGATGACTCCATATGAGATTACTGGATTAAACGGTGAGAATGGAGTCATTACGCAGGTAGAATTAAGTGAGGTAAAAGGTGAAGATAAACAAACCATTGATGTTGACGCACTAATCGTAAACTACGGATTCGTTTCCTCACTAGGACCAATCAAAGAATGGGGTCTTGAAATTGAAAAGAACTCCATCGTTGTGAATTCCAAGATGGAAACAAATATCAAAGGTATCTACGGAGCTGGAGACATTTGTACGTATGATGGCAAAGTCAAATTAATTGCTACTGGTTTTGGTGAAGCACCTACAGCCGTTAATAATGCGAAAGCATATATTGATCCAAAAGCCCGTCTACATCCGGGACATAGTACAAGTTTATTTTAAGTAGTATTTAACATTAAAAGCCTGACGCGTTGATAGATCAACGCGTCAGGCTTTTCTTTATAGTAATGCTTTAATTAATGGGTGATTTTCCTCAAGACCTGTAACTTGTAATAACGTTTCTTTTTTGCCTTTTTCTTTTAAGAGCTTTTGAAGCTCCTGGCTTTCTGAGTCATCAGCGACATCAAAATGTAAGGCTGCCTTTATTGCCTCGATTAGAGTGGTTGGCATGTCACCTTGCTCTATTAGCATTCTAGCTGGCTTCACTAAACGATCGTTAAATCCTAATTTTCGAATCGGTCCTCTACCTACTCGCACAATATCATCGGACAAGTACGGATTCTCAAAACGATTAATAATTTTTAAGATGTACGCTTCATGCTCTGATTGATCAAACCCGTATTCATTAACAAGCACCAGCTTTGTTTCATTTAATCCATCAACCACTTTTTGCTTAACCTCTTTATCATCCATTGCTTCTTTAATCGTCGTAAGACCTTTCTGATAGCCAAAGTAAGCGGCTAATGCGTGCCCTGTATTTACTGTGAATAATTTGCGCTCAATGAACGGAATTAAATCATCAACATATGTTACTCCTTCAATTGAGGCATTATGGCCTTTAAGGGTTGTCTTTTCAACCACCCATTCAAAAAATGGCTCAACTGAAACAGCCAATAAATCTTCATTTTTCTGATTCGGGACAATTCGATCAACTGCCGCATCAGCAAATCCCGTTTTTTCAAGAATTGTAGCCCACTCTGATTCAGATAATAGATCCTTTGTGTATTCCGCTAAAGTGGAGGTTGCGCGAATGGCATTTTCACATGCGATTACATCGACAGGACCCGCATCAGGAGAACGCTGCGTTAGACCCTTTGCGAGAACAGGTGCGATAAATTTCAAGATTGTTGGTCCAACTGCGGTTGTAATTAGATCAGCCGTTGCAATTTCATCTAGTAAAGCGGCTTCGTCTTCATTACTGTTCAATCCACGAACACCTGTAATATGCTCCTTGCCACCTTCCTCACTAGCAAGTGTAACCGTATATTCGTTACGTGCATTCAATTCATTAATAATAGCTTCATTTACATCGGCAAAAATGACTTCATAACCTGCTCTATTTAAAAGGGCGCCGATAAAACCGCGCCCAATATTTCCTGCTCCAAAATGAACAGCCTTCATTATTCATTCACCTCTGAGAAAAACGACAATACTTCTTCAGAAGACTTAGACTCTAACAGCTTCTCAACATTTTCTTCTTCAGAACATGCAATCGCAATTTTAGAAAGAATGTCTAAGTGCTCATTTCCTTTACCAGCAATACCAATGACAATGCGAACGTCATTGCCATCCCAGTCAATTGGATTGTTATATAAAAGAATTGAAATTCCAGATTCCTTTACTTCTCCTTTAGCCTCTTCTGTTCCATGAGGGATTGCAAGCATGTTCCCCATAAATGTAGAAGTTAACTCTTCACGTTCGTGCATTTTTGCTACGTACTCACTCGTTACGTATCCACGATCAGCCAGAAGTGTACCTGCTTCCTCAATTGCTTCCTCTTTCGTTTTTGCTTGTGCGCCTACTACAATATTGTCTTGTTTCAGAATTGAATTTGTCATGGTTTAAGCACTCCTTTTTGTACTAGCTTTTGTATATATTCAAAACAATGTTGACTAAGCAGCTTCTTAATCTCCCCCGCATCTCCATTTTGCATCAATTGCATGTGCTCTTCACTTGAGATAAGCATCACACTTAAGCTACTAAGTAAATCAAGCAGCTGCTGATTTGCATGACTTGGGGCGAGCATTAAGATGACTCTTTTTACAACAATAGGCTTATCACCCATTGATGCAAGTGGCTCTTCTGCATCTAGTCGAATCATTGTAAAGACCGGCTTTAACACGTGCTCTGTTCGCGTATGAAATAACGCTAAATGTGTGTCAGGTATGCCAAGCCCACCCAACCGCTCCCTTTGCAGGAGAGCCTCAAAAACGGGTACTGCATCTGCAAGGCTTCCAGACTGCTCGAGCTCCGTACAAAGATGTGCAAGAGCTTCGTCCATTACTTTACCCGGATTCAATGAAAATGAATCTAAAATCTGCGTAATATCAGTACTTAACATCGCTAACTCTTCAAAAAAAGTAGCTGAGATCTGTTTCGTTTCCACTCGTTTTTGCTTAAGCGCAGAACGACTCACAATCGGTCGTTTTTGCCCGATGAGTTGAATTTGTTTTCGGATTTGTTCCGTTTCTTCCTTTGATAAGAATGGCTTCACTAAAAAATATGGTTCATTTTGTGGCAGGGGAATCGTTGAAATGATTAAATCATAAAATCGTGCTTCCTGTTTATTAAAATCAAATAAAGACACTTGATCAATCTGTTCGATTTCAGGAAATTCCTTCTCTAATCGACTGGCTAAAAGCTTGGAGGAGCCAATTCCGCTAGAGCAAATAACAATGGCTTTAAGCGGTGTATGCTGATTCTGACGTTCAATCGCTGACCCAAAATGCATTACCAGGAACCCAATCTCTTCTTCCGGTATGGATAAAGGATCAAATACGTTCTTAGATACATTCTTAACCGCTTCATAAAGGGATGCATCGTTTTGTTTAATCCGCTCAAGTAAAGGGTTATGAATTTTCATTCCATGATTCATTCGGTATAACGCCGGTTCTAGATGTGAGATGAGCCCTGGATATAAGGATTCATCGTCGAACACGACATTCAACTTACTTTCCATTTGTTTAATCATTCGATCCGCATAATAGGAAAGCTCCGCATACTCCTCGTTGTTAAAAAGATGATATTCACGTTGAATCTTTGCTCCACGTAGATGCATCACAATGTAACCAATTTCTTCTTCAGGAATCGTAATTGAAAATAGATTTTCCAATGAGTGAGCCAACTCGTTTGCTAAACGATACACATTTTCTTGTTGGAGGGCATGTAATTGATTCGCATCCATTTGCACGTTTTCACCCTGTTGAATTCGTTCAATGGCGAGAGCAAGGTGAACAATGAGACCAATATAAGACACATCAGCCATTTGTCCATTTGAGTGGGTACGAAGATCCTCAACAGCCGCTTGCACCAGTTGAATCTTTTTCATATCAACAATACCGAGCAAGCGATCTGAAATGGACTCAGATAGTGCATGATCACTAGACTCAGTCTGAAATGATTGATAAAAAGAGCTTTCACTTACGTTTTCAGTGATTAAACTACTTAAACTCCTTCGAATGTCAGTCTCTGATCCCCCTACTTCTACTCCATAGCCCCTGCGTCTGATTAATGTTAAATGAAATGAAGAGAGCCATTCTTCGACTTTCGTCAAATCATGGCTGACTGTTGCAACTGTTACATTCAGTTCATCGGCAAGCGTAAATAATTTGATTGGTTCCTGCTTTTCTAGAAGAGCAACAAGTAAAAGCAGCTGTCGTTCCTCAGGTGTATAATCACTTGGCTCCATAGAAGATAAATCAGCTTTTAATTGCTGAATGTTCTGATCATCACCAAGCAAATAAAAACCTTTTTTTGTTGTGTCTTTTTCTAACGAGAGTTTGTACTGATTTAAAATACCGCCGAGTCCCTTCAGATCACGTTGAACGGTTCTCGTACTTACATCGAGGAAGGCGGCTAGTTCATGCAGATCATGTGGACTTTTTTCATTAAACAAAAGCTTTAACAATTGCCTTTCTCTAGCCGGGATATACATGACTACTAGCCTCCTCTCTTTGCATTTTTATTTTAAGCGATCAATTAACTCATCATACTTAGGGCTATTCATAAAGTTTTCAACAGAGATATGCTCAGCATTAGGCTGCTTAGTCTTTGCTCGTTCTGTTAAATCCTTATGAGTGACAACGACATCCGCATCATCTGGAATGTTTGAAATGGACGTGTTTGAAACAGCCACATCAAGATTTGCTTTCTTTACTTTATTTTTAAGGATAGAAGCACCCATTGCACTTGATCCCATTCCTGCATCACATGCGAAGATGATCTTTTGAATATCCTCTTTTGCTTTTTGACCAGTACTCACTTCTGATGTCTCTGCTGTTTCACCATGACTATTCTTTAGCTCTTCAATGATTTCATTGTAGCGTGGACTATTCATGAAATTATCAACGGAAACGTGGATTGCGTCGCCTTTTTTAGTCTTTGCACGATCTGTTAAGTCTTTGTGAGTAATGACTAGATCTGCATCATCCGGTATGTTTGAGATTGACGTATTTGTTACTTCAGTATCAAGATTTGCTTTCTTCACTCGGTCACGCATGATCGAAGCACCCATCGCACTTGATCCCATTCCTGCATCACATGCAAAAACAATTTTGTTTACATGAGCGTAAGAGTTAGTATGTCCTTCTGTTGCTTCAGAAGCTGTTAGAGAAGAAGAAACACTGCTCTTTTTGCCTTTCATTGCTTCCATTTTTCCTGTTGCTTCGGCAATGTCGTCTTCGCCTTTGCGATCGAGTTTAAGAATTAGAGATGCGATAGCGAATGATACGGCTGTGGCTGCGAGTACACCTAGAAGAACGCTAAGTCTGTCACCAGGATATGCTAATGCGAAGATTGGGATAATACTACCTGGCGATGCAGGACTTACAAGACCTACATTTAACAAATCAAAAACGAATACACCCGTCATACCACCAAAAATGACAGCTAAGAACATAAGTGGTTTCATTAGAACATAAGGGAAATAGATTTCATGAATCCCTCCGAAGAAGTGAATCACACCAGCTCCGTAAGACGATGCTTTTGAAGCACCTTTACCAAAGATCATAAATGCGAGTAGTACACCAAAACCAGGACCTGGGTTAGCTTCAAGCAAGTAGAAAATTGACTTCCCGGTCTCTCTAACTTGTTCAATAGAGATTGGTGTGAGAATTCCATGGTTAATGGCATTATTTAAGAACATAACTTTAGCAGGTTCGATGAAGATACTTGCTAAAGGAAGTAAGTTACGCTCAATGATTGCTTGCGCTCCTAGTCCCATTACTGTTGTTAAACCTGAAACAAGTGGTGCAACAGCTAACGATCCGAAACATGCTAAAATTGCAGCTAAAATACCTGCTGAAAAGTTATTAACAAGCATTTCAAATCCTTGTCTTACTTTTCCATCAAGCGCTTGGTCAACCTTTTTAATTAAATACCCACCTAGTGGACCCATGATCATTGCTCCAATAAACATTGGAACATCTGTTGCAGCGATAACCCCCATTGCTGCGGTTGCACCAACAACCCCACCTCGGAAATCGTGAATCATTCGACCACCAGTAAAAGCTATTAGCAGTGGTAGAAGATAAGTGATCATTGGGCCTACCATTGTATTTAAAAATGAAATGGACTCGGCCTGCGAGCTGCCTTCACCATAATAGGAAATGACCCCTGCACTAATCGCAGTAATAATCCCCCATGCAATAAATGCACCGATATTCGGCATAATCATGCTACTAAGATTACTACCGAACTTTTGAACCTTTGAACGAATGCTGGTCTTTTCTGCCATCATTGTTCCTCCTTTTTCTATATAAAAATGAATAAATGCGATTCTTACATTTAGTTTAATCGCTTGAAAACGCTTCATTCAACCAATTGTTCACACAAATTCGTCACAATTAGGTGCGACAACATTTAATAAGTCATAAATTATGTACCTTTCATACGTTTCCCTATCATTCTTGAAACAAACATCAAAAAGACCATTTAACAACAAACTGTTAAATGGTCTCGATTTATATCATTACATATGAATTAGCAATCGCCTGGTGTTCCAGCATTTGTAGCTGTTCTGAATGATGTACCGCAACCACATGATGCAATGGCATTTGGATTATCAATAGTGAATCCTCCACCCATCATGTTTTGTTTATAATCAATAACCAAACCTTTAATGACCGGTGCGCTTTCTTCATCAACCAAAACGGACAATCCGTTAATTTCGAACTTTTGATCTTCAGGAGCCTGTTCATTATCAAAGCCCATGCCATAGGAAAGACCGCTACATCCGCCACCTTTTACGCCTACGCGTAGCATCAACGAATGGTCTTCTTCGGCTTTCATCATCTCTTTAATATGCCCAACCGCTGCATCTGTTAATGTAATCATGGTCATCCTCCTATCGTTTTCTCTTCATTTATTATAGTACGATAGATACACAATCTCAACCAACTGAACTCTTCTGGGCCATCTTGGTAAAATAACAGGTGTGCAACTTATCTAATTCTTGACTAAAATGGAGGACCTCGGGATGGTTAAGACCAAATTCTTCAGCTGCTTCAAGCATCTTTTGCCTCATACGTTCTATTCGTTCTTCAAACGAATCGCTCTGACAAACCCTACACAATATGATCCCCTCTTTTCATTAGGCCATTAAAGTGATAACGAATTACACCTATTCTACTAAAATATACCTATTAGTGCAATTTAATTTACAAAAAATCATGACTGAATCTAAACTTACCATTACTTAAAATTCACTCCATATAAGCACAAACCTTTAAATCATAGAACGTGGGTAGTATAATAGTTAGAGATTACACATTTTCATGTTTAGTATATAGATTGTAATCCAGCTGACAGCTATACCTGTCAACTAGAGAGCAGGAGATGAATTGGATGAGTATATTGTTAACTGATACAAAGCTTGAAGGTATCAAAGAGAAGGTCTTGCACGGCGAACGTTTAACAATTGAGGATGGTCTATATTTATATGAAACACCTGATCTACTTGGAGTCGCACAGCTTGCAAACCAAGTGAATCTAAAGAAAAACGGAGATAATGTCTACTTTATTCAAAACATGTACATTAATCCAACAAACGTATGTGAAGCTTCTTGTAGCTTCTGCGGATTTAAGCGTAAGCCTGGACAGGAAGGCGCTTATACAATGGATTCAGAAGCTCTTCTAAACTATGTTGGCGAACGTTGGAACGAAAACATTCGCGAGTTTCATATTGTTGGTGGGCATAATGTCGAGGTAGGATTTGAATACTATCTTGATACGATTCGCACATTGAAAAAGCATTATCCTTCCGCAACAGTTAAAGCTTACACTGGAGCTGAGATTGAATTCTTTTCTCGTATTTCTGGTCTTAGCATGAAGGGTGTGCTGGAGGAGTTAATCAAAGCAGGTCTTGATACACTTCCTGGTGGTGGAGCAGAGATCTTAACTGAAAACTACCGTGCGAAGATGAGCCCTGATAAAGCGTCTACCGATCAATGGCTTGAAGCCCATGAGATCGCACATTCGTTAGGATTACGTACACATGCAACGATGCTATATGGTTCGATTGAATCAACGGAAGAACGCTTGATTCATATGGATCGTGTTCGTCAATTGCAGGATCGTACTAATGGGTTTATGGTATTCATTCCACTCGCGATGCAGCCTCGTAGTGTGAAAGCAAGCTTAAAACGCAGAACATCTGCATTTGATGACATGCGCACACTTGCTATCAGCCGTCTAATGCTTGATAACTTTGATCATATCAAAGCATACTGGATCAACATTGGTGTTCAATTAACACAAATGGCGCTGACATTTGGTTCTAGTGATATTCACGGAACATTAATTGAAGAACGCATTTCCCACTCTGTTGGTGCATTGACTTCATCAGGTATTACGCGCGATGAATTAATCCACTTAATTAAGAGTGCGAACAAAACACCAATCGAGCGTGACACGTTCTATAATGTGATTAAGACTTACTAAGAGAAAAAGCGCAGTGGCTGACGGCCATTGCGCTTTCTTTTATTTTAAAATCCATTCGCCTTCAAAAATGGTTTCAGCTGCCCCATTCATTAAGACGTCTCCATTATCTAACCAGGTAATAAATAAATCTCCACCTAATAAGTGCACAGTTACTTGTTTATTTCGAGATGAGTGGCCGTTTAAGACAGAAGCGACAACTGCTGCACACGCTCCAGTTCCACATGCTTGCGTAATCCCTGTACCACGTTCCCAGACTCTGAAGTGAAGCTCATCTTCGTTTAATACTTGTACATACTCAACATTTACCCACTCCGGAAAACGCTCATGCTTTTCAAGTGATGGTCCTACCTGCATTAAGGGAATGGTATGAATGTCCTCTGTAAAAATAACGGCATGAGGATTTCCCATCGATACCGCTGTGACATCTACACTTAACTCGCCAAGATCAATCGTTTCACTAATCACTTGATCAACAGCCGCCCCAATCATTGGAATCTCAGATCGACTCAGTCTCGGTTTGCCCATATTTACCGTCACGGTTGGGACTTGATTGTTCTCATCTGGATGAACGGTTGCTTCAACCAGCCCACCTTTTGTTTCAATAGTAAATACCGTTTCGTCAACATACCCATGCTCATATGCAAACTTTGCCACACAACGTAACCCATTCCCACAGTTCATGGCTTCAGACCCATCATTGTTAAATACACGCATACTCACCTTTGCAACATCTGAGGGACCAATTAAAATCATGCCATCAGACCCAATGCCCCGGTTCTTATCAGCCAATTGAATGGCAAGCTTAGGCATTGCTTCTTCTTTAATAGACTCTTTGAACAAATCGATATAAATATAGCTGTTACCTAAACCATGCATTTTCGTAAATTTCATGATGTACGGTCCTCCCTAAGTGCTTGGTTTGTCCAAAGATAATCTTCATCTGCCTCAAGGATAATTAACCGTCCGTGACAGCAAGGTAAATTCAGTTGCTTTTTAATTCCTTCTTTTGCTTCTTCTAATTCTTTTACTTTCATATGTGTGAGCACTTGATCCTCTCCACAAAATGGACATTCGTGCAGATAAATATCCTGGTACTGCTTTTCATAGGGCCATGAATGAGAAAACGGAATAACTGGCATACTGTGACCTCCCGGTGGATTCGTAAAAAAACCTCTAGTATTCACTAGAAGTCGCAAGTTAGAACATTGGGTTCTCTTCAAGAAATACATATATATTTGTAACGAGCTCATCGGCTGTTTCACCGGAGACGTACTCGCCATTCACAAGAGCAAATGGCTCCATCGCACAGGCCCCACAATGACTTAAGCACCCGTAATCAACAATATCTAAATTAGGATCTTTTTCAAGCTGTTCCATCGCACTTTGTGAGACACTTGCTAAATTGCTGAAACAGAACTCTATGATTGGTCTCATGTCTTCACCTCAAATTTCTACCTATAGACTACCTTTTAAGAAAAAAGAAGTCAACGACAAGAAACTAATGTCGAAATCAACCTTGTTTTCTCAAGAAATGGTCGGTATAATTTAAAAATGACCGGGGTCATTTAAGGAGAGAATAAAGTGAAACAAGTTAAAAAGGTAGAAACCAAAGAGAAAATTGAAAACGCTGCAATTGCTCTTTTTAGAGAAAAAGGGTTTGATCGTACAACCGTTCAGGAGATTACATCAGCTGCCCATGTAGCAAAAGGAACCTTTTTTAACTACTTTCCGACAAAAGATTCCATAATGCACTCCCTTGCTAAAGAACGTTTAACAAGTGTGATGAAGCATATCCAACAATACCCTAGAAATCAATTACAGCTGTCAAACCGCATTCATTCCTATTTATATTTTATTCTTGATGAGTATGACCAACATCCTACGTTAACGATTCAAATGTGGAAATTTGTTGTGGACAATGAGGATCTACTCTTATCTCATTGGCGTGACATGCTTTTTGAAGCACTAAACAAGCAAGAGCTTATCCCTGGAACGGACATTGAGCTTTGGGCACATATTATCCACTCTCATGTATCGTACGGAATTCAATTGTATGCGAAAGAACCGACACGGATCCGATTATTAACCCGCGTAATGGCATTGGTCGAAGCAAGCTTATCTGCTGTTATGGCGAAAAGGAGTAAACCTCATATGGAAAAACTAGTTATACTTGGAGCTGGGTATGGCGGTATGCGTGTTATGCAACGCCTTCTGCCTAATGACCTGCCTGACCATGTTGAAATTACCTTGATTGACCGCTTGCCGTATCACTGCTTAAAAACAGAATACTATGCTCTTGCTGCAGGAACAGCTGCAGACCATCATCTGCGTGTAGCCTTTCCAGAAGACTCTCGCTTAAAAGTGAAATATGCAAATATCGAATCTGTTGAACTTGAGGATAAAACCATTGTTCTTGATAGCGGAGAATCCGTTCCATTTGATAAATTGATCATCGGTCTCGGATGCGAGGACAAGTACCACGGTGTTCCTGGCGCAAAGGAAAATGCCTATAGCATTCAAACAATGGAAGCCACTCGCAAAACCTATGAAGCCCTAAACAACGTCCGCCCTGAAGGCGTCGTATCCATTGTCGGAGGTGGATTGAGCGGAGTCGAGCTAGCCAGTGAGCTTCGTGAAAGCCGACCAGACCTTACAATTAAGCTTTTTGACCGCGGCGAAATGATCCTATCCTCCTTCCCTAAAAAGCTTAGTACCTACGTACAAGGCTGGTTCGAGGATCACGGGGTAGAGATCGTAAACAAATCAAACATCACCAAAGTAGAGCCAAATGCCATCTATAATCACGATGAACGAATTGATGTTGATGCCGTCATTTGGACAGCAGGAATTCAGCCTGTCAAAGTGGTTCGCGAATTGGACGTCGCTTTTGACTCCTCTGGACGTGTCGAACTAACACCACAACACTTCCTCCCTGGAAACGAAGACGTTTTCGTAGTAGGTGACTGTGCGAGCCTGCCTCATGCACCAAGTGCTCAACTCGCAGAAGGGCAGGCCGAGCAAATCGTTCAAATCCTAAAGGCTCAATGGAACAACGAAACCTTACCAGCAGAGCTACCAAAAATAAAATTAAAAGGAGTCCTTGGCTCCCTAGGCAAAAAGCACGGCTTCGGCCTAATGGGCGAACGCACATTGCTCGGACGAGTACCGCGCGTCCTTAAAAGTGGTGTGCTTTGGATGTACAAGTATCACTCCGGTTGATGATTGATATGAGTAGTAGACAGTGTCTACTACTCTTTTTTTGTGGAGATGGAGGTGAGTTAGTGCGCGGGCGGGGTTTCTTGGTTAGGTGCTGATGATTCTTCTTGCTGTGCTCCCGAACGTTCTTGGTATCCCACTCTAGCCTCTTGCTATCGGAGCTCGCTTCTTGGTAATTCTGCTTTCTTGAGGTTAGTCTAAAAAGTGGACACGTTAATTTGATTCTTTGTACACTAAATCTAATCTGACAAAGGACGTGTTCCGATGACGAAAAAGTATTCCCTTGATTATCGTGAGTATGTGGCGAAGTTAATCATCGAAGAAGGTAAAAAGGCGAGCGACATGGCGTATGAATTGGAAGTTCATGTGTCCTCCATCCACCGCTGGGTTCAAGATTATAAGAAGAAACAAGAAAAGCCAAATTCAGGTGATTATTTGACGCCGTCCGAAGTGGAAAAGTTAAAAAAGCATCATGAAAAGGAAATGCTCTCTCTTCGAGAGGAGAACGAGATCTTAAAAAAGGCCATGCACATCTTCACGCAAAAGCCCAAATAAAATTTCATTTCATGGATGCTCATCAAGATGAACATTCCATTGTGAAGATGTGTTCAGTCCTTCAAGTCTCGACCAGTGGATTCTACAAGTGGAAAGCCAAGCTACGTGGTGGGAAAACAGAGAGTGAAAAACGTAAAGCGAACTTAAAAAAGAAGATTAGTCAGTCGTTCCATGAGAGCTTGGCCACGTACGGAAGTCCTCGTGTCCATCAGGATTTAATCGAATGGGGCTATGTGATTTCGCAGAAAACGGTGGCGCGATATATGCAAGAAATGAAGGTCAGCGCAAAACCTAAAGCTAGATATGTCGTCACAACGGATTCTACGCACACTCTACATGTGTATCCCAATCTGCTGAAGCGAGTGTTTGAAGCTGCGTACCCAAATGCCATATGGGTAACAGATATTACGTATGTCCGGACTTTAGAGGGCTGGTTATACGTCGCATCCATTATGGACCTGTTTTCCCGAAAAATTGTGGGCTTGAATATGAGTAACTCTATGGGAAAAGACCTTGTGTTACACGCTCTTGAGCGTGCGATAGCGACTAGACGCCCCCCGGAGGGGCTTATCCATCACTCTGATCGAGGATCTCAATATTGTTCGAACGAGTACATTGAGGTACTGACTCAAGCGAAAGCCACCATAAGCATGAGCCGAAAAGGCGATCCTTATGACAATGCGTGTATTGAATCGTTTCACGCAACCATTAAAAGAGAACTTATTTATCGCTTTCGATTTCAAACAAGAAACGAGGCGATGAAATCTATTCATCATTATATTTATAGTCGATACAATGAAACGAGAAGGCATTCCACTTTGAACTATCAATCCCCGAACCAATTTGAGAGAACCTATGCCAAAAGGATTAATCATGACTCGCAAAAAACAATTAGTTAGACAAAAGTAAGTTATCCCCCGACTTTTAGATAAGATCTCATCTGTCGAGGTAGAGCCAGTAATGTAGGCTTTGAGAGAAATCACTCTTACTTTTTAGTGTCCACTTTCTTGACAGAAGACCATTCTTCCTTGATAAGAAGGGGCTTTTCTTGTTGTAGAGTCCTCTGCTCTTGCTATTTTCTGCGTTCCTCTTAGTAACGCTCTCTCCTTCTTGCTAAATTTTAAAAAGGTCTTGGTGTTCCTCTCAAAGTTCTTGCTATTACGCCGGTTCTTGCTTGGGTGCCGGTTATTCTTGCTGTGCTCCCGAACGTTCTTGGTATCCCACACTGGCCTCTTGCGACCGGAGCTCGCTTCTTGGTAACTCTGCTTTTCTCCTTGGTATCAGGGGGCTTTTCTTGTTGCCCAGTCCTCTGCTCTTGCTATTTTCTACGTTCCTCTTGGTAACGCTCCCTCCTTCTTTTTAAATGTTCAAAAGGTCTTAGTGTTCCTCCCAAAGTTCTTGCTAACACGCCCTATGCTCACAAACGTCCTTTCAATCCCCTCCTCCCACACAAAAAAGCCACGATCTACATCGCGGCTTCGACTTTGGCTGAGACTGATTTTAAATTGGGGTTTCCTTCTGCAATGACCTCACCGTTTAATACAAGGAGAGGGTAGAAGTATTCGTCGTTTAAGATCGCTTCTGAAAAGGATTGGTGCTCTTCGTTATCAGTGGGTTGTTCAATGTCTACGTAGTGAACGTCTAGGTCTGCATTCGGGAATTTGCGGTTGAGTGCGGCCTCTAGCCATTCTTTTGTTTCAATGGCGCTCGGTAAGTGTACGCAGCTTGCGCACTTTTGTACTGCTCCATATATCGTTAGTTGAATTCCGATCGTTCTCACTTCCTCTCCTATAAAGCGTACCGAATAATGTGAAAAGATTCAATTAAATAATTTCCACCATTTCACTTAGAATGAGAACTTTTCTCGAAAAAAACGTCAAGATCATGGATTTTTTCTGCTATGACGATTATAATAGGGTCAGAAAGGAGTGTTGACCCATGGAAACAAGTACTGATATGTTAGAAGAAGTACAAGAAGTATTGGAGAAGCTTCGTCCTTTTTTACTTCGTGACGGTGGAGATGTTGAGTTAGTAGGTATTGAAGACGGGATTGTTCGTGTTCGTCTACTAGGCGCTTGCGGTTCTTGCCCAAGTTCAACGATTACACTTAAGGCGGGTATCGAACGCGCGCTTCTTGAGGAAGTACCTGGAGTAAAAGAGCTAGAGCAAGTATTTTAATAAAGATGAAACGCCTGGTCTGAGGACCAGGCGTTTTTTTACATCATAAATTGGTCAAACATTTGCTCTGCTGCTTCGTAGCTTGCAAAGATGGCATCATCTTCTTCAATGGAATGGTAATAATCATATAGAAGCAATGATAAGACAGATGGATCCATTGGATCTCGTGCAATCGTCGCCTCCTGAATGGTTGCAACAGTTGGTGTGTGAGGGTTTCTATAAATGATATAGACAGATTGACCTTCATAAAGGTTATTAACGTTTAACAATCTCATCCACCTCCAGCCTATTTACGTTCAGCCGTAGTGTATGTGATGTTTCTGTCAATTATTCCTTTTTTGTCTAATTTTCTATGATTAGTTGAACGCCGTCCTTAGATGGCTTTAGTACATCGACTTCAATACCCTTAAATGCTTTTGTTAAAGTCTGAGCTACTTGGGCACCCATTCCTTCTTTTGTGATACAAAGAATGGTTGGACCCGCTCCGCTTAAGGCGGCTCCGTAGATATCCTCCTGGGTTTCGGCAAATGTAATGACCTCATCCATGAGTGGAATCAACTGTTTTCGGTAAGGTTGATGGTATAGATCACGAGCCATCATTTCACCAACAAGTTCCCAATCCCCTGTGAGTGCTGCGGCTGTTAGTACATTTCCAACACTACCTGCTTGAACAGCGTCCGAAAAGTTGAGTGCCGCTGGAAGTACGCCGCGAGCGGTTTTTGTGAGGACTTCTTCAGTTGGAATAAGAAATACTAAGTCAATTTCAGGTACTCCAGCTTGAACGACCCTGGTCCAGTCTTGATGATGGGTTCCAATAACTAAGCCACCATACAAAGAGGCTGCTACGTTATCAGGGTGGCCCTCCCAAAGGCTTGCAAAACGAGTTTTTTGCTCTGGTGTCACCTCTTCATCGGAGAAGTAACAAGCGAGCTCAATGCCAGCGACAATGGCCGCTGCACTGCTACCTAGTCCTCGTGCCAGCGGAATATTGCTAGTCATTTTTACATGACAAGGCGGAAGACTGCTGTTTAATTGTTCAGCCGTCTGCTTCGCTACTTTGCACACTAAATTATCTACACCCGTAGGAATTCCCTTTAAATCCTTTGAATCCGATGAGAAATTCCACTCGGCGGCACGTGTGACCTCAAGTTCAAGGTAACGACTAACAGCGAGCCCAATGGAATCAAAGCCTGGTCCCAGGTTAGCTGTGCTCCCTGGGACCTTTATTTGAAACGATTGTGTGCTCATTATTGAGTCACACCTTGTTTTAAATGAGCAAGGAATGCGTCTTTTTCATTCGGTAAAAGGGTAGGCTTTACTTTCACACTGTCGATGGCCGTTGCAGGGTCCTTAAGACCGTTTCCTGTTAATACACAAACAACTTTAGATCCTTGCTTAATTTCGCCGGAATCGATTTGTTTTTTCAGTCCTGCTAGTGAAGCGGCTGAGGCGGGTTCACAAAAGACACCTTCTTTTGTAGCAAGCGTCTGGTAGGCTTCAATGATTTCTTCATCTGTCACAAAATCAATTTTACCGTTTGATTCCTCTACTGCATTAACTGCTTTATCCCAGCTTGCTGGATTCCCAATCCGAATGGCTGTAGCAATGGTTTCCGGATCTTCAATTACTTCGTTACGAACGATCGCTGCTGCACCTTCTGCTTCAAAGCCTCTCATTTGTGGAAGTCCTGTTCCTTTTGCTTCGTGGTATTCTTTAAAGCCTTTCCAGTATGCTGTGATATTGCCTGCATTCCCAACTGGAATACATAACACATCTGGCGCTTGTCCGAGTGCATCACACACTTCAAAGGCTGCTGTTTTTTGCCCTTCAATGCGGTAAGGATTCACAGAGTTTACAAGGGTAATTGGCTCTACCTCACTGATTGAACGAACGATATCAAGCGCGTGATCAAAGTTTCCTTGAATTTCAAGAACTTCAGCCCCATACATAACAGCTTGAGCGAGCTTACCAAGCGCAATTTTGCCCTCTGGGATAACAACGATACAACGCAGTCCTGCACGAGCACCATATGCCGCTGCAGCAGCAGATGTATTACCGGTAGAAGCACAGATAATAGCTTTACTGCCCTCTTCTTTTGCTTTAGCTACTGCCATAACCATTCCTCTGTCTTTAAACGAGCCCGTTGGATTGGCACCCTCGTATTTTACGTGAATGTCTACTCCCCACTCTTTGGATAATCGCTCAAGTGGAACAAGCGGTGTATTTCCCTCTGACAATGAAAGTGCAGGAGTTTCCTCCGATACCTGTAAAAATTCTGCGTATTCTTTAATAAGACCATTCCATTTACTCATCTCTTAATTTCCCCCTTCAACGCAATAGCTACTTTCAACTGATTCGACAACCTCTACGTTCTTCAATCGTTCAATTAATCCATCAAATGTCTGCTTACTTGTTTTATGTGTAACAACAATAATTTCAGCTAGTTCTTCGCCTTCAACTGGTAACTGAAGAAGTTTTTCAAAGCTAACATCAAATTCAGCGAACAATGCTGTGATGGCCGAGAATGTCCCTGTCTGGTCTAATACTCTCAAGCGAATAAAGTATTGTGAGCCGATTTCACTTGCTTCTTTTAATTTCTTTTCGTTCATTGGAGCAAGTACACTCTTTCCGTTTACCCCAAGTCTCATGTTTTTCATCACAGTGACTAGATCGGATACCACTGCTGTTGCAGTTGGCAAGGAGCCAGCACCCGGTCCATAAAACATGGTTTCTCCTACTGCTTCACCGTGAATGTACACGGCGTTGTACTCATTGTGTACAGATGAAAGCGGGTGTTCGTTTGGTAAAAGTGTTGGACGCACACTGACATCAATCTTCCCGTCCGTTCGGTCAGCAATACCAATTAATTTCATTGTGTACCCTAGTCTTTCTGCATAGTGCAGATCAGTATCAGAAATATTACTTATTCCTTCTACAGACACATCGTTTAAACTGACAGGAGCTGAGAACCCAAGCGTAGCGAGGATCGCCATTTTTCTTGCGGCATCCAGCCCTTCAACATCTGATGTTGGATCACTCTCTGCAAATCCTAGATCCTGCGCTTGTTTTAATACGTCTTCATACGAACTACCTTCTGTACTCATTTTCGTTAATATATAGTTTGTTGTTCCATTCACAATACCCATTATCTTTTTTATACGATCAGCAGACAATCCGTCTGATAAACTACGTAGAATAGGAATTCCACCGGCTACACTGGCTTCATAATAAAGATCACATTGATTTTCAACCGCTGTTTTCAGTAACTGTGCACCATGGATCGCCATTAAATCCTTATTGGCTGTGACGACATGTTTTTTTTGTTTAAGTGCATCTAAGAGCCATTCCTTTGTTTGCTCGACTCCTCCAATCACTTCCACAACTATATCAATCTCTTGATCTTGAATGACATCGTAAGGATCTTCCGTTAAAAGCGAGTCCTGGATTAAGCTCTCGCGAAATTTCTGTTTGTCTCGAACGACAACCTTTTTAATTTCAACAGGACAGCCTACTTGATGCTGTAATTCCTTTTGGTGGCGAGTAATAATGGATGCCACCCCTGTTCCTACTGTTCCTAGACCAAGAAGCCCTACTTTTACTGACTCTGCCACATCTCCCACTCCCAACTATCTCTTCGAAAATACAAATGTTTATCTATAAAGGACATTATAGACCTGATCGTAGCGTAAAACAAGAACCTTCTGAAAGTTTACAAGAGATTAAAATCCACCTAAAAAAATAAAAACCGTTCCTAAAGGAATGGAAGCGGTTTTGAATCGTTATAACCAATCAACTCTCGGAAAACCAGTTGGCGTATTAGGCATCGGACGTACATCTGCAAATCGGTGAAGAAAAATCTCATTATCTTTCTCTTGTTCGATTAACTGTAAAAAGGTTTGACCAAGTTTTTGTTGATCGATTGGTATTTGACAGCGGTAATAATCCTCGACCAGTTCAAAATAATGAACGGGATATAACAACCGGGCAAACATGAGCCTCCAGCTTGTAGAAGAAAGTGATTGATATCTTTGGTATCCCTCTAGAAAGTCTGTTGCTTGAGACCACTGATTCGAGCGCGACAGCTGACTTCGTCGTCCTCTAAGCCACTCAGCAAGATCTCTCGCAGGATGATCAAATACAAAAGCCGTAGGGGGCTTGATCATGACTCCATTCCCTGCTAGTTGAATCCATGCTCGCTCTGAAAATCTCCTGTGGCAAAGCGTACCTTCTATTGTTTCGCTTCCTGCTCCGTCCAGTGTTGTATCTGTTACATATTGAATGGCATTTTCCGATAGGCCCATAAAGTATGGATAGGTTGTTAAAAAGGTTTCGTCCACAACGGTTCTTGGTCCCTGCATATACAATTCTTCATACCAGTTCTCAAGCTGCTCAAGTCTGGTTGTCCAGATGGCTCCCCATTGTCCAAACAGTTCCTGCTGTCTGACTCTCGGCTGAATTTGCCTTCCAAAATGATGCCAAGAAGCCAAGTGTTCTCCTATACCCCTCTCATCCGTTGGCAGAGGTTGGGCACGCACATGATTCGGCAATGGCAATTGGCAGAGATACATTTCTGAGCCTTCAATTAAGCTGACATTAGCTCCTTGCACGGTTTGAACTAATTCCGGAACAGATACATCTCCTGCCTCTCTCAGAAAAGAGATAAATGTGAGCATATCTGCTTCATTTGAAGCACTCTCATCTTTTGGGAACAAAATGTAGGGAACGCCTCCCGCTTCAAAGCATTCATACCCATCTAACTTAAATCGTTTTTCACTATACAACCGATAACTGTCGTAAATGTTCCGTTCAAACATCGTTTTCCTCCTCCAGAGGTTTTGTCATTATACATAGTCTATGACCCAGTTGGATAAAATGTGTGCAGAAATCCAACACTAGAAAACACAATGATGGATCGTAAGGAGAGGACGTTATGAGAACCGTTTGTTCACAAAAAGAATTGTCAGATAAGGCAAGAGATTGGCTTACATTTAGAGGAGTCACTATAGATGACATGGCTGAGCTTGTTCACTTTTTACAGAAGGCTTATCATCCGAACCTGTCAATGGAGCTATGCAAGGAAAATGTTGAACGTGTTCTATCAAAGCGAGAAGTTCAAAATGCAATCATTACAGGCATTCAGTTAGATATTTTAACGGAGAAAAAGCTGCTCGAAGCTCCCTTGCAAGGCATTCTAGAACGGGATGAAGGCTTATATGGAATTGACGAGGTGATCGCTTTATCCATTGTGAATGTGTACGGTTCCATCGGTTTTACAAACTATGGATATGTCGACAAGCTAAAGCCTGGCATTCTAAAAAAATTAAACGAGAAAAAAGAAGGCGTTTGTCACACCTTCTTAGATGATATTGTAGGAGCCATTGCAGCAGCTGCATCCAGTCGTCTTGCACATCGAATGGAGGAAGAACCTACTATTCAAATGTCCACTGAGAAAGAGCTTGAAGTGTAATCGTTGGTTTCACTGGCAAATGAGGCAGATCAGCTTCCGTTGTGACACCCGAGAGAACAAGCATTGTATCCATGCCCGCGTTCATTCCAGCCATAATGTCTGTACGGTAGTTATCACCAACCATCACTGTTTCATTTGCAGATGTCCCTAACAATCGAAGAGCTTGTGTGATGATGAGCGTTTCTGGCTTCCCAACAAACATCGGCTTCGTTCCTGATGCTGTTGCAATTGCTGCTACAATCGAACCATTACCCGGAACTAGCCCTTCCTCCGTTGGTAATGCATGATCTTGGTTTGTTGCAATAAATGTAGCTCCTTGCTGGATGAGTAGAGACGCTTGTTTAATTTTTTGATAGGTTACTTCACGATCTAACCCAACGACGACAAAATCAACGTTCTTATCTGCTTCAACAAGACCCTCATGATGGCATGCCTCTCGGAGCCCCGCTTCCCCAATTACGTACACACGAGCCTCTTGTTTCTGCTCCCGAATGTAAGAAGCCGTGGCCATAGCCGATGTGTACAGATGTTTGGGTGTTGCGGGAATGGCTAGTGAATGCAGGTGTGCAGCTGCCATTTCCGGAGTTTTTGTTGAATTATTCGTCACAAATAAATACGGAAGCTCTCTTCGTTTCAGCTCTTTTACAAAATCGATGGCTTCTGGAATCACTTCTCCTCCACGATACATCGTCCCATCCAAATCAATTAAATACCCTTTGTATGACATGACTCCATTCCTTTCATGAGAAAAACCGCCCAATGGACGGCTTACTTTAATGCTGATTGCTTATTGATTTTATACACACAGTGCGCATCTCCATTTTCGGCCATACATGCTGTACGTTCTACGCTTTCTGTATGAAGTAATTCCTTAAATAACTTTTTCTCACATGTACAGGCGATAGGATAAGCCTTGGCCACATGTGCAATTGGACAATTGTATTCAATAAATTCGTACGAACCATCCTTGTTCTCTGACCACTGAACCATATATCCTTGTTCATTCTGAATGTCAGCTAGTGCCCGAATGCGTTCTTTTAATGTTCCAGTCACACTCGCTTCATACGAATCATGTAGGCGATTGTGCCGCTTCTCAAATAATTGATTGACAGCTTCTTTGCCATATAAATCCTGTAGATCATCAAGGAAACCAAGTGATAGCTGGCTATAATTTCGTGGGAAATTCTCGTTTCCCTTTTCGGTTAAATAGTATTTATGAACGGGCCGTCCCATGGTTTGACGAACCAATCGGGAGGTAATTAATCCTTCGTCTTCTAACCCTCGCAAATGACGTCTAACCGCCATCTCCGTAATCTTAAGCATTTCAGACAGTTCAGCTGTTGTCATCTCGTGCTTACGCTTTAATAGGGTTAACACAACTGAACGAGTTGACGTTGATTGGTCTCTCATTCTGTCCACCACCTTACGTTTATTGTAAGCGATGGGCATTCTTTTTGTAAACGAACAGGACTTGTCTACTCTTTAGGTAAAAAAGCAGATACTGGTCCTAGCTCGTTTTCCAAATAGCTACGGACATTCTCTGGGAATACTTTTAATGCTCCGCTTTGTGCTTGGAGGAGTTGATAAAGTTCGCTGTGGTTAATGGTCCCCGTTGTTTGAATGATCTCTTTTCTAGCTTGAAGAATTTCTTTTAGCGATTCTCCTTGCTCATGCGGTACAACACGTTCGTCCACTAAAATATCAACAATGTCTGCGTAACTCCCTGGATCGCGCATGATAAATCCATCAATCATACTATTTCCTACATCGATAATTGCTTCAATCATGAGGTAGCAAACACGCTCCAAAGCTAAATCCTCTACAATTGAATTACGTTCCTTTAGCGAATCCAATGTTGGAAAAAGCGATTCCATATACTGTAATGTCGTTTCAATCTTCGTACGGTCTACAAAATACATTCTATAACCCAATCCTTTCTTGTAAGCGCAGTCAACTAAAAATAAAAGAACATCTTTTGGTTACCCTATAAATAAAGGGGGCTTTCTCTTGAAAAAGACTACAGAATATCACGACTTTAAAAACGTTGAAGCGATGCATAATTATGTGACAGCTGAAGCCACTCCTGAAGGTCCTTATGGTTCTCCAATAGGTAAGGACACACCCGTGGAGGGAAAAAGCACTCCGTGGCAAAAGGGTCAACGTACCTACAGTGCATTTAATTATGTAAATAAAGATCTTCACCAACATACGCCCAGGAAATACCCTGGACATCATCCACCACATGATTCATAAAAGAGGGTTATTTACCCTCTTTTTGTTTATGTTTATTACCTTTATCTGAACGTTTTTTAATACGTTTTACGACAAAATACGCGCATCCAAAATTACAATACTCATAAAGATAATCCGGCAACGTACTAATCTTAGAATCATATGTTGATTTCTTATGTTTGTCTTCAAAAAACCTCTTAGGCGTAATTGATTGTAGCCCCAATCTCCTACAATATAATCGTATTTATTTAAGATATCGCTATAACGCGCCTTAAAGGCTTCTTCGTCCCAGCCATCTTTTATATTTTCAACGACTTCAAATTGAAGCTCCTGAATCGTAACCAACGCGTAT
Source organism: Alkalihalobacillus sp. FSL W8-0930 (assembly GCA_037965595.1). Classification (NCBI taxonomy): domain Bacteria; kingdom Bacillati; phylum Bacillota; class Bacilli; order Caryophanales; family Bacillaceae; genus Alkalihalobacillus; species Alkalihalobacillus sp. FSL W8-0930. Next base: position 2,917,916 of record CP150183.1, read on the forward strand.
ACACCTCACGTTTCATTTTTTCCATTGTATCATAAGCATTAGGTGGCAGGAAATGTCGGGTTTTGTAAAAGGAGAACAACATTTTAACCATTAAAAAGACGGACATTTCTTTTAATCGAATGTCCGTCTTCTATTTGTTATGAATTCACGATTGATCCATCTTGAACTTTTCTGGCTTCTTCATTTACTTGTGCCTGATTCACCTGTTCATCAGCATGGTATGACGAACGAACGAGTGGTCCCGCTTCACAATGACTGAACCCTTTACTCATTGCAATTTCACGAAGCTCTGCAAATTCATCTGGGTGATAATATTTTTGTACTTTTAAATGCTTTTTAGTAGGTTGTAGATATTGGCCAATCGTCATAATGTTTACGTTGTTTGCTCTAAGATCATCCATCGTTTCAATGATCTCTTCTTTAGTTTCACCAAGACCAATCATTAAGCTTGATTTTGTTGGAATATCCTCGTGCATTTCCTTGGCACGACGAAGGAACTCAAGCGTACGTTCATAAGTCGCACGCGCTCGAACTCTTGGAGATAAGCGGCGAACCGTCTCAATATTGTGGTTCATAATATTAGGTCTGGCATCCATAAGTGTCTTCAGACTGTTTTCATTTCCAAGCATATCTGAAGGAAGCACCTCTATCGTACAGAACGGATTTTTGCGACGAATTGCTCGTACCGTTTCAGCAAAAACCTCGGCTCCTCCGTCCTTTAGATCATCTCTAGCAACTGCAGTGATCACCACATGTTTAAGACCCATATCACTAACCGAGTCTGCTACACGCTCTGGCTCTTGTAGATCAAGTTCGGTAGGTAAGCCTGTCTTCACTGCACAAAACCGACAGGCACGTGTACAGATGTCACCCAGGATCATAAATGTAGCCGTTTTTCGAACAGCCCAACATTCATGAATATTGGGACATCTTGCTTCCTCACATACCGTATGTAGTTTCTTTTCTCTCATCATCTTCTTTAAATTTGTATAGGATTCATTGGTATTAAGCTTAATTTTAAGCCATTCTGGTTTACGGACATGCTCTTCTTTCTTTGCCACTCTATCCACCATCCTTACTAATCATATCAACTTTAAAACTATTCTCTTCTTACTTTATCATGAGTAAACCATTTAGCCAAACCCCTCTAATTAAAAAATTTCCAATCATTCACTAATATATTTTTTACATTGAAGCTTACACTACCCGTATAACGCTTGATTGAAAGGAGCAGCCAAACGTGTCTCCAAAACGATTTTTTTTAGTTATTCTTCTGTTTATTATCTGTGTACAAGCGCTGCTTCCTCATTCAGGACTGGCTGCCGAACAATCCGATACAACATATGAAGATCGGATGAACTTGTATAAAAAAACAGAAACCTTAACAAATGTCCCTTGGTACTATCTTGCAGCTGTTGATACGTATGAAAGAGGGTTACGTAAAGCTTTAAGAGATCGGGACGAAGAAAAAGGATTAATTTCTATCTTTTATTCACCTTCTCAATGGGCAGGTGCAACGAATCCTGACTTAGATGATTCGAATCCACTTTCTATCAGCATCTTTGGTGGTGTGGGCATGGACGGGGATGGGGACGGAATCGCAGATCGATTTAACGATGCAGACCTCCTCTTTACGTTTGCTCATTTTCTAGAGAAGTACGGCTTTAAAGAAGAAGATATGCGTATTGCTTTATGGGAGTATTACAAACGAGAACAATCCGTTAATATTGTCCAATCTCATGCGAAAACGTATAAAGCATTCGGTACACTTGATCTACATGAACACAGCTTTGTTATGCCACTCCACGCGAACTACAGCTACCGCAGTACATGGGGCGCCAAACGTGGATGGGGCGGACGCAGAATACATGAAGGAACAGATCTATTTGCCGGATACGGGGTGCCTATTCAATCAACCTCATACGGTACCGTTGAATTAATTGGCTGGAATAACTATGGTGGATGGCGTGTAGGGATTCGAGACCTAGATAACATCTATCACTATTATGCTCATCTCAGCGGATTTGAAAAGGGCATCAAAAAAGGTGATGTGGTCAAACCTGGTCAGGTCGTAGGTTACTGTGGCAGCTCTGGCTACGGAAAACCAGGGACACAAGGAAAATTTCCTCCTCATCTCCATTACGGAATGTATCGCGATAACGGGGTAACAGAGTGGTCGTTTGATCCTTATCCTTTGCTTAAAAGCTGGGAAAGACAGGCTTATAAGAATAAAAAGAAAAACCTCTAGGAATACATTTCCCAGAGGTTTTTTATTATTTAGATTGAGCTTCTTTTCGCTTCGTTGCTTTTTTAGCATTCACGATACTGAACACCAAACCACCCCAGATAATGGTAGTACTTAGTATAAGCATGACAATTGCACTCGTACTCATTCGTCATCCTTCCCTTCTTGAATCTCTTTTACAGACAACTGGTTTTTTCCTGTTTGCCATTTTAATGCTGAGATGACAAATCCAAATACGATCGCAAGTACCGCAACACTCCAGCCAAATGTTAGTAAGAAGCCTGTATCGAGGTCTCCATAATTACTTGTAAGATTCGTTACCAAATTCTGAACGAACATAATACCCAGAATGATTGGTGTGACAACCATCAAGCAGAAAGTCCACCAGCCGCCAATTTTAAAGTCAGATACACGGTTTGTATGATCTTTAATTTCAGGTAGCTTGCGGAATACCCACCCCATGGCAACTACTGTAACTAGACCTGAAACGGCAATACCAAAGTTGTTGATAAAGTAGTCAACCGCATCAAGAATATTCACACCATTTTGAGTAGCAAATACTAATGAGATGAGTGCAGATAATCCACCACCAACAATTACGGCTTTTGTACGTGTGACATTGAATTTATCTTGAATTCCTGCCACATACGTTTCTACAATTGAGATAAGTGATGTAATTCCCGCCAGCACTAAGCATCCAAAGAATAAGAAACCAAAGAATTCATTAAACCCTGGGAATGTATTAATAATTTCCGGGAACACAACAAAGGCAAGTCCAACCCCACCTGCTGCTACATCCTCGATTCCAACTCCATTTGATACGGCCATGAAACCAAGTACTGCAAATACTCCAATACCTGCTAGAATTTCAAAACCGGAATTACTGAAAGCTGTAATAAATGCATTATTGTTAATATCTGCTTTCTTCGGTAAGTAGCTTGAGTAGGTAATCATGATTGCAAACGCAACAGATAAACTAAAGAAGATGTGGCCATAAGCCGCTACCCAGACAGCTGGGTCTTTTAATCCTTCCCAATCTGGTCTAAAGAATGCGTCTAATCCTAATGCAGCCCCTTCAAGCGTTAATGCTCGAATAACAATACATAAGAACATTAGGATTAATGTTGGAATCAAGATGCGGTTTGCAAGTTCAATTCCTTTTTTAACACCTTTAAACAAGATGGCTAGTGTAGCAGCCCAAACGATAATTAACGGAATTAAAACGCCAGGAACAAGCGACCCTAAATACCCTGAAGCTTCTCCTACCTTTAAATACTCATTAAATAAAAATCCTTCCGGGTTGTCCCCCCAGCTTAAGCTGAATGAAAAATACGTATAAGAAACGGCCCAGGCAATGATGACGGAATAATAAGTAGAGATAACAAATGCAATAGCGATCTGCCACCAGCCCATCCATTCAGCCTTTCTATTAATACGCGCATATGTTAATGGAGATGATCCACGGAACCGTTGACCCATTGTGAATTCCATAATTAAAATTGGAATACCCGCAGTTAACAATGCAAAGAGATAAGGAATTAAGAAAGCCCCTCCTCCATTCTCATATGCAACATACGGAAACCTCCAAATATTTCCTAACCCTACTGCAGATCCAATTGCAGCTAATACGAATCCAGCTCTGGACCCCCATTGTTCTCTTTCTGCCATACTGTTTGAACTCCCTTCAACTTGTTCACAAATCAGATCACCTTAGTCAAAATGATCTGACAATTCAAATTAGACATATTGTAGGAAAAATCGTCATTTTCTTAACACAATGTCAATTATTCATTATAGGCATGCTCCTTACAGTTGTCAAAGTAAGTTATATCCAAATGGAAATTTGTCGATTTATGTTTATCTATTATTAAGTTAGGGAAAAGAGTTTATTTAACTTAATCTATCGTATACTTTGCTAGTTAAGTGTGAGAGAATGAATTAACAGCTTCACGATAGGCTGAATCGATATTGAGGAGTGTGCCCCATGTACAAAGTCATTCGTACTGTAAAAGGGGTAACAGAGACTCTGAAGGATTCAAACAGCCATTTGGATAAAACCTTTACAGATTCTGTTGCCGCAGAATTGTTGGCAAAGAAACTGAACGCAAATTCATTGATGAATGCTGATCATTGGCGAGTACAACAGGTTAGATAATCTAGGTAATGAGTGGCTGCTTATTTATTTGATTATTTAGCTAGACTACTATAAAAAACGCGCATGCTGTTTGCATGCGCGTTTTATTTGTTTATGATTCAATTACTTTTTCGCTTGAACCTTTTTAATCACTACCGAAACTAATATTAGAACGAGAATCGTCACAACTAAAGTAATAATCGTTCCAAGTAATGGCAAGAGGAAGAACCCAATCGCAGCAACACCAGCGGCGATCATCGCATAAGGAAGCTGAGTCATGACATGGTCAATGTGATGACTACCAGAACCTGCCGCAGATAAGATAGTCGTGTCTGAAATTGGTGATACATGATCCCCAAAGATGGAACCAGCCATAACTGCTGCTAGCATTGGTAGAAGCAATGAACTGTCTACAGTTGCTCCCATATCTCCAGCGATCGGCAGGAGAATAGCGAATGTACCCCATGATGTACCTGTTGACACAGCAGAGATACCAGCAATGATAAACAACATTAGTGGAAGCAGAAATGGTGGAATTCCGTTACTTACAAGCGATGCAAGGTAAGCCCCTGTTCCAAGATCACCAATGATTGAACTAATCGTCCAAGCTAAAAGCAGGATACATACAGCAGGAAGCATTGACTTAACTCCCGCTTTGGCCACAACAACCACATCTTTTGCAGCTGGTTTAGTAAGCAATGTACAAATCAGTGCAGTAAGGAATCCAATAATAGCACCATACAATAAAGAACGAGAAATGTCTGTGAACTCAAAAATACTCATCATGTTCACTGCAACACCTTCATCTCTAGCGCCTGACATACCGGTTGTAATCATGAACCCAACTGTTACGACAACAAGAGTGATGATCGGGAGAATTAAGTAGCTAATCTTCCCTTGCTGCTCACCAGCTCCCGTTTCTGCAGATCCCTCTGGCTCTCCTTTAGATAAATCATAGAGCACACCTTCACGTATAGCTAAATCTTCATGCTTTTTCATAAGACCAATGTCAAACTTGTACAAGGCAACGACAAAAACCATGGCTAAAGCCGTCATTGCATACAAATTCATTGGAATCATAGAAAGAAATGCTTGAAACGCACTATAATCTGTTACTTCGTTTTTCTCAAGCACTCCAGCAATGATGGTGATAATATATGCACCCCAGCTAGATAAAGGGGCAATGACACAGATCGGCGCTGCTGTTGAATCGACATAGTAGGCAAGCTTCGCGCGTGAAATGCGGTGGCGGTCCGTAACCGGGCGACTGACATTACCAACGGTTAAACTATTAAAGTAATCATCAATAAAAATGATAAAGCCTAAAACGATTGGAAGAAGCTGAGCTCCCTTACGTGTCTTAATTCGTTTAACAGCCCACTCTCCAAAAGCTGTGCTTCCTCCTGAGAAGGAGATAAAGGAAGCAACCATTCCAAGCAAAATAAGAAAGAGTAAGATAAAAAATTCCCAGTCATTTATTGCAAAACCATTTTCTACTATTCCGTTTGCAATTCCTCCCATTGTCACGGGTTCTGCGACCTCGTAACTAAAAAATAATGAACTAAGAATGTGCACAATCTCCGTCGCTGCGCGAGGTACTGAGAAATCATAAAGCATGAGCGCTCCAAGAATAATGCTCACACCAAGAGATAAAAGAACCTTTCTCGTAAGAATGACGAGTATAAGTGCAAGAAGTGGGGGTATAATCGAGAATACATCCATATAACCATAGTTCCTTTCTACTATTCAGATAAAATAACAAGAGCCATCACGGATATCCCATGATGGCTCTCTTCATACATAAACGCCCATTCCATGTTGATAGTCCTCCACAGCTTTTACACTGTGACAGTCCAGTAGTTATTCACCACTGACCCAACAAAAAGAATATGCCACCCTTTTTGTTTCGGCGAAGCTTCCTTTCCATTTGCATCAACGTTGCCACTCCACAAATGTACTTTTAAGATTCGCGCCTCTACCTCACTCGACATGAGGTTTATACAATTTAGTTTTAATTAACTTGTATACCTTAACACACACAAATCATTCAATCAACAGGCATCAGAATTGATCTAATCTACTGATTCTTCCGTTTCTTCAATCTCTTCTGGAGTCACAACAGGAGCTGGCATGATTGCGCCTCCCCCGCCTTGCATATAGTAATTAGGAACCGGTCCATTAATGACTGAAAATCCTACAGGTAACGTAACGCTTATTGCTTCTGTTGTTACTGCAAACGGAATAACCACTTCCACTTCGATATCGACATCAATATTTAAGGAGATGCGTGTACTATTAATATTCACTGGCTCTACTTTATCACTCATATTAACCTTTACGTGACTAATCGTCTGAAGCCTAACAGGAATCGATGGACCAAGCTCTGCAAGCAACGAGTTATTTAAGGCTCGACCAAGTGGAATCTCATACAGAATGACGCGATCGTTACCAATAACTTCTCCTTCTGGTCCTGTTTTTAACTCGTCAAGCTGATGATGCACCTCAGTTAAGGTTTCTCCTAAAATGCGATTATACTCCCCGGCATCAAAGCTAAGCATTGTTACATAGCCACTATCATCTTTATCTATAATTAAGAGCTCATCCATGTTAATGGTTTGCCCTAACTTCTGGTTTAGTGCACCTTCAAGTGAATGAGTTGCGATATTTTTCAACTCCATTTCGGCAATTTGAACGATGACTGGCCGAATTTTTTGATCAATTAACCAGATTCCCTGATAGGTCATGGCACCAAAGATTAGAATGGATAGTAGAAGTACATATCGAAAAGGCAGCGGCCCTTTTTGCCTGGTTTGTCGTCGTATGGGTCGTCGATTGAACATGCCAAAAACCCCCTCCCTCTAAACTGTATGCGAGAAGATGGGGGTTTTGACCTTTTACTTTATACAACCTTAGACTCGTTCGTACACCTCGTACTTATGTTTATACTTATTCTTTTCGTCTACTACTCCTTCGCGACTTGAAACAAGCGTCCACTCTTCCTCTGGTACTTCAGGGAAAAAGGTGTCACCGTTGAATACACCTTCAATTCGAGTGATATACATGCGATCTGCATCGTCCATAAAGAGTTTAAAAAGCTCGGTCCCTCCAATGACAAACGTTTCTTCGTCAGGGTTAAACAACGCCTTTGCCTCATCAATTGTATGTACCACTTCACCGCCGTCCGCAACGTAGTCTTTATTGCGAGTTACAATGATATTCCGACGATGAGGTAGAGGTTTCTTATCTAGAGAATCAAAGGTTTTACGCCCCATCACGATCGTGTGATGTTTTGTCGTATCTTTAAAAAATTGAAAATCAGCCGGTAAATGCCATGGTAGGTCATTATTTTTTCCGATTGCTCGTTCTTCGTCCATTGCAAAAATAAAAGATATCATTTTAGGTTCCCCCCTGTTATATGGCTTGTCCTCTATCTGATAAGTAAGGAAAAATCCTTACTTATTAGGTTTCATTCCATGTAGCAAAAGCATGGCATCTTTCCCGATCGTTCCTTTTGTTACACCCTTTTCTTCAGCTGCTAAGGTAACCGATTCAAGTGGTGCCTCAAGTAATTGCTCGATCGTCCGGACACCCACTGCGCGTCCTGCTAAAATTCCTCGATCCTTTAACTTTTCATTTAACAAGGCAACATCTAATGCTCCACACATAATGTAGCCATCTGCACCGGTTACGGCCATAAAGTTTGTTTTAGGTAACTTAACGGTAATGGCTGTAAATCCTATACCCTCAATGGTAATTGGTTGAACCTCGATCATTCGAAACACCCCTTTCTCCACATACTATGGAGTAAGAGCGCCGACGGTTCCTTGATTATTGTTGATTTAATTTCCAGGCAAGGATATCTCTTAAGAATTCAGGCATAAGATAATTTTTGTCATTTGAATCAGTTAATTCAGGATACAAAAAACCAAACGTATACATATCAAGTGTGGCTAGATTGTACGTTGCGTTAAGATCAATTGGTTTACCTAGCACTGTAATGCTGACTACCTTTTCTGCGTCTGATGGATCTAGCTCAACTGATATTCCGGTATAGATCATTTTTCCTAGTACCTGACCACGAAATCCAAATCCTTTTAACTCTAGATTCATTAATTTAAAGCTAGAGGCTCGTTCAACCGTTGTCCATAGCTCACTTCCTGAAAGCTGAATAACACACGGGTTGATTGGGTGTGGACAGATACGATGGATTTCACCACGAGTTAACTGTCCTTGAGGTAAATCACTCAGTAACACTCCGGCATTTATCATCCCGATCGATTCTCCACACCATTCGGTCAGACCATCACATAACAGTCTTGTAGCCGTTGTTTCTTTGTACCAGTCAACCGGGAGCGGTTCAGGCAACGTTGCCAATGGCTGTTTTAAAATCTCTTCAGACTGCTTTTGAGCCTTCTCTAAGTAGAGAATGGTATCAGGATCTGCATCCATTTCCTTTGTTTCGTGCAGAATCGCCGTAGACTTGGTTAAAAGGTTATTTGGGTTAAAGGTTAATGTCACTTCTCCAAGATAATGACCATGCTTTCCTGCTTGAACAATAAGTGTGTCACCCACTCGTTTGCCCTGTTCAATGACATGATGAGTATGAGCTCCAATGATCACATCAATCCCTTTTATCTCCTCTGCAATTTGTTCATCTTTAAACAATCCAAGATGAGAAAGCAGAACAACGGCATCTACTTTAGGACGAAGCTTTTCGATTTCTTTTTTGATACACTCTGTTAAATCAACAACGGTCCAACCAAGCTTCTCGTAAAAGTGCGAAAGCGGAGCTGTGACGCCAAACAGGCCAATACGCAATCCATTTTTCATAACTTTAATAGACGAAGGAATGGACCATGAAGGCTGCGTTCCATTCTCGTTTAATAAATTTGCTAGCAGGATCGGAAACGACGCTTCTTCGTATAGTGTGTCTAATTGATCCTTAGAGAATGTGACGCCCTCGTTGTTTCCAATTGTCGCATAATCAACTCCAGCTAAATTAAGTAGAGCCATATTGGCCATTCCCTCTGTAGCCTCGGTAATTGGATTACTTCTATCTGCATGATCCCCTAAATCCAAAAATAAAGAATCCTTCGTACGATGTTCCTTTACATAACGAACAATCCCTGGCCACTGATTAAAATCACTGTGTATATCATTCGTATGAAAAAGAGTGAGATACTGTTCTCTCATGTTGATCCCCCTCCTACTCTAGCCATTCAATCCTTGGATGATGAGACGAATCGCAATGATCACCATAAAAATCCGTAAGATAAAGATTAAGCGATCACTTGAAATTCGGCGGTTAATGGCAGCACCCAACTGCCCACCAAACCATGCTCCTGGCACAAGAGCAAGTGCGTAAAGACAGTTCACATGACCCGCAGCCATGTGAGAAATCGAACCGATAAATGCGGATACTAATATCACAAACATTGAAGTGGCAACGGCAAAATGCGCTGGAAACCCAAATAATATAATCATAATGGGCACCATCAGTGCACCACCGCCAACACCAAATAGGCTTGAGATAATTCCTACAAAGAAACTAAGAACAATTGCGAAAACAGGCTGATAGCCATATGTAAATTCATTCCCGCTTGGATCCATGACTGTTCGCTTAAATCCTTTTGGACGTAATTTCATTGGTTTCAAATACTTGCGAACAAAAAATGTAAAAGCAACCACTAACATAAAGATTCCAAAATATAAAAGAAAATCATCTGTGTTTACAGTTCTGTTGATAATAACCCCACAAATAGCTCCTGGAATAATGCCAATAGAGAAAATGGCTCCACTTTTAAAATCAATCGTCTTTTGTTTAGCGTAAGCAACAGTAGATGAAATTCCAGTGAAAATCATAATTAATAAAGAAGTACCGGCAGCTACTTGAGGTGTAACATCATTTAAAATAGATAGTACACCATTTAGAGACAATAGTGCTGGAACAACTATAATCCCACCACCGAGACCCATCAAGCTACCAACCGTTCCTGCCGCCAATCCAATCACAACTAATAAAAACCAGCTCATGTAACAACCCTTCTTACCTTTTCATATCGTTTCACACTCAAAATAAATCCAACTGACGTGGGGCTAACCCTTGATACGTAATGCCAAGCATATCAATTAGCTGCCTTGCGTTATCCGCTGCATCCCCACCAGAATTGTTGTTGAAGATTACGTAAATGTCCTTACTTTGTGACTCTAAAGCTAGAAGATGCTTGCGCCATTCTTCTAACTCTTCTTTATTATAACGATATAAGTACCGAACTTCACGCCATTTTCCGTCTTTTGTATCATTCCAACCGTATGTATTTCTGCCATGGAGACGCACTAATGTTTTGTGCTCATCCGTTGGATGGAGCACAGTTGGGATTGAACCTATCCCAGCCTGAGGTTCATCACAAATTGAATGAATGAATTCCTCTTGCTCCATGAATTCAATCGTACGCTCCCTCATAGCCCCACTAAACCAGCTTTGGTGTCTAAATTCGAGGGCGACAGGATAACCTGCCAGCTTTTCCTTTACATAGCGTACCCACTGAACGTTCTCTTTACGACAATCAAACCAAGGCGGAAACTGACAAAGCACCATAGCAAGCTTCGAACCAAGCGGCTGCAAAGACTCGATATATGCCGCAAACATTGACTCCTTATCATCAAAAGGAGCAAAACCTGTCTGATGCCCAGTCATTCCTTGATAGGCTTTCACAATAAATGAAAACGAATCAGGTGTCTCATGCGCCCACTTCTCCATCGACCGTTTCGGCTGAACCGCATAAAAAGAAGAATCCAACTCTACAATTGGAAAGTAGCCTGCATAGGTGGAAAGCTTATCAGCTGCCCTCGTTCCTTCATATAAAGAATCGTGATCTCCCCAGCCTGTTAATCCGATGTAGATCATGTTGGTAGCTCCTTAACTCTTTTTTAGATTGAACTAGAAGAAGCGAATCCTTAAGGACTCGCTCATTTTTCACTTATGGTATGTATTATGATTTTATGATAATACTCTTTTTTACGTGAAGCAAGCTTGAAGCAATGTATTGGTTTATAATCTTAGCTTGTTTAGTAACAGCTATGAAGGGTAACATGGGTACTAGTCGGGGTGAATGTTAGGAGGTATATATGAAAGAATATAGTTTAATGATCCTCGGAACGTTATTCTTTGCGTTTTCTGTTTCTATTTTTGCCATGCCCAATTCTCTTGCTGAAGGAGGCGTAGCAGGGCTGGCGTTATTGTTTTACTTTGGTTTAGGTTGGTCGCCCGCAATTGTGACTCTACTTACAAACGGAATTATTTTACTTATAGGTTATCGTTACCTTCCACGGTCAATGATTGTGAAATCAATCATAACTGTGCCATTGTTTTCTTTATTTCTGTTCCTTCTTGAGGATTTAGCAAACCCAATTAATGATCCTCTATTAGCCGCTCTTTATTCAGGCGTCTTTACCGGCATAGGGTTTGGATTTATCTTTCGTTCAGGAAGCACAATGAGTGGGTCGTCAACCATTGCTAAAATGCTAAATTATAAGTTTGGTTGGGACTTAACCGGCACGAACTTTGTTCTTGATACGCTAGTTGTTTTAGCTGGAATCTTTGTGATTGGACCCCTCTTAACCATGTACACGGTTGTCGCACTGTTTATTGGAAAGCGAGTCACAGACTATGTGTTAGAAGGCTTTGAATCAAAAAAAATTGTTCATATCTTCTCAAAGAATCATGAATCGATCGCCCGTTCGATCCAAAAAAACTTAGGGGCGCACGCCACGATTCTACAAGGCAAAAATTACGATGTGAATGAAGAAGAAAACTTAATTTATGTTGTCGTTAAAAAACAACAGCTGTTTTTCTTAAAAAAGCTAATCCGTGAATTGGATCTTGATGCCTTCACTGTTGTACATACGGTTAAAGATGTCAGTGGCGGTTCCTTTAATAAAGCCCATCATCCAACTCAAGTGACATTTAGTTCAGATAAAAAGGAAAAAGAGTTTTATAAGGAACAGGCAGAAGAATGAGGAAGGATAAGAGGACCGTGAGAAATGAATTCTCACGGTTCTCTTTTTCATAAGAAAAATTAAATAAATCTCCCCAACTCGACCAATAATTTGGATATAATGGAAGCGGAAATCTTTTATTAAAGGAGCTTCTAAATGAAAAAGCTTGCAATCGGACTGTCGATTTTCATGTTTTCTGGGTTAACTGTAGGGTTGTTTATGGAGCAGAAAGCAATGACTTCTTTACCTGAGCAAACTCAGACTGAAACATTTGAAGAACAAGTTCAACTGACGGAAGAACAAGACCCCATTCTCCCATTCACAGACCAAGAAGTAGATTATACGATTAACCAAGATGAGTTTTTAGTCACATTTGATCAAGGTGAAAATTGGATGGATGTCCCTATTGAACCACAATCACTTTTTAACGGTGAATATAGTGGGAATTACGAAGAATTAATAAACAACAGTTATTTGTTAACAAAACAAAAAGCCATGTTTATGTACGCTATTCATGAAGGTAATGGTTTATCTGTTCGAACGATCTCATCGACTGATCAAGGGCAATCTTGGCAGGATTCAGTCGTTACTGACTCAATACCGTATATAAGGTATCGAAAAATGGAGTTAGTAAATGAGACATTTGGATATCTCATCTTTACTGGGGACAGAACGATGTCGAGTGAAATGCCGTATGTCTACCTTACCTACGATGGAGGCGTTAGTTGGACATCAGTCGGTATCCCTGACACCCTTCGCCTTGTGGCTGATGGTGGCTTTGTGGATGAATCTACAGGATTCTTATCATATGGAGTCATTAATCCTGATGCTCCAGACTTTTACGTAACCAATGATGCAGGAAACAGCTGGACGGAGGCAGAGATCCAGGTCCCAGACGAATATAAAGAGATATTTGTTCAAGCTGAATCTCCTTTTATACTCGACGATCAGTTGCTTTTACATATAAACCAAGGATCGAATGGTGATTATGCAGGTGGTCTGATAAAAGGAGAGTTTTCTTCTAAAGACAACGGATTAACATGGGAATTTAACAAGGATGTCGAACCTGATGACATCCAATAAACCATGGCAGAACATCTTAGCTGTATGCTTCCTACTTCTCTCTCTTGGACTATTTTTCTTGCAGATGGGGTATCTATTTGCGCCTCGCTTATTAAGCAGAGAACTAGAGTATATTCATAACCATCTTTTCTATTGGATAAATTGTATATGCATAATCAGTTTGATTGTCTCTTTTTTACTCTATTTTAAACGATCAAAAAAATGGCTGATGATTGGCGGAACAACTGTAACTTTATTTGTAGCTCTAAACGGCTACTTCATGTATTCTTCCAGCCAAAACGTGATGAGTACTGTCAGCTTTTCACCAGATGGCTCGAACACTCTTGTACTGAAGCAAGACCTTCAAAAAAATGAAATGATTTATTACCGTGACTATTACTATATCTTTGCAAGGCCTCTTCAAAGGCTATCTACTAATGATCAAACCTTACATGTTAAATGGCTTGCAAACGACATCGCTGCCATCACCTACGAGGATGCTGATCATCGTACACAGCAGCATATTGCTACGTACGGAGATCGTGGTGACGGAATATCTTATTATGAAGTCGGTGCGCAAATTCATGGTGTATGGGTAAATGGGGATACGAGAGTAACAAGTGGACCAGAAGGGATTACAATTGAAGAAGATGGACATACTTATGAATTTGAATGGGATCAGAGCCAGCAATATGGAACATTAGCACTAGTGTTAAAAGATGGTCAGTATCCAACTTGGACCATTGCCTTAGCTGACGATTTTGTCGCTCAATTAGAAGCCTCGACTTCTCAACCTGGGCATATCATTCTTTATCCAAGTTCAATAAACGATCATGAAGCTAAAAGCCTTGAAAGAGTAGGCAATTAAGAAAGTAAAAAAGCGAGCCCGCTGAGGACTCGCTTTTTTATATTTCTAATTATCCGATTGACCCTTCCATTTCAAAGCTGATCAGACGGTTCATCTCAACTGCATATTCCATTGGAAGTTCTTTTGTGAATGGCTCGATGAAGCCCATAACGATCATCTCTGTTGCTTCTTGCTCAGAGATTCCACGGCTCATTAGATAGAAGAGTTGATCTTCTGATACTTTTGATACCGTTGCTTCGTGCTCAAGCGTGATGTTGTTATTTAAGATTTCATTGTATGGAATCGTATCAGATGTGGATTGGTTATCCATGATTAGAGTATCGCACTCAATCTTAGATTTTGATCCTTCCGAGCGACGTCCAAAGTGGCAAATTCCACGATATGTTACTTTACCACCATGCTTAGAAATCGATTTTGATACGATCGTAGAAGAACAGTTAGGTGCAAGGTGAGTGACTTTCGCTCCTGCATCCTGGTGCTGTCCTTTACCAGCGATTGCGATGGAAAGGATTGTTCCTTTTGCACCTTCTCCACGCATGATAACAGCTGGGTACTTCATTGTTAATTTAGATCCGATGTTTCCATCAACCCATTCCATAGTTGCTCCAGCATCTGCAACCGCACGTTTTGTCACGAGGTTAAAGATGTTTGGTGCCCAGTTCTGGATGGTTGTGTAACGACAATATGCATTGTCCTTAACAATGATTTCAACAACGGCACTGTGAAGTGAGTTTGTAGTGTAAACTGGCGCTGTACAGCCCTCTACGTAGTGAACAGAGCTATCTTCATCAGCAATAATTAACGTACGCTCGAACTGACCCATGTTCTCAGAGTTAATACGGAAGTATGCTTGTAGAGGCGTTTCCGTTTTAACACCTTTAGGTACATAGATGAATGATCCACCAGACCATACAGCTGAGTTTAGTGCAGCGAACTTATTATCCGCCGGAGGGATAATCGTTCCGAAGTGCTTTTTGAAGATATCTTCATTTTCACGAAGAGCAGAATCTGTATCCTTAAAGATAATTCCAAGATCCGTAAGCTCTTGCTTCATGTTGTGATAAACAACCTCAGACTCATACTGTGCAGATACACCAGCTAGATACTTTTGCTCTGCTTCAGGAATTCCGAGCTTATCAAATGTGTTTTTAATTTCTTCTGGTACTTCATCCCAAGAGCGTTCTGTTTGCTCAGATGCTTTTACGTAATACGTAATGTCATCAAAGTCTAGCTCTGAAAGATCGCCGCCCCATTGAGGCATAGGCATTTTGTAGAAAAGCTCAAGAGATTTCAGACGGAAGTCAAGCATCCATTGAGGCTCTTCCTTCATACGTGAAATTTCTTCAACGATTTCTTTTGTTAGGCCACGTCCAGAACGGAAGATCGATACGTCACGGTCTGAAAATCCATATTTATATTCACCAATATCAGGCATTTTCTTTGCCATTGTGAATCCCTCCTAATGAGAATCAACTTGCTTATTTGTCTTTCTCGTTCAGCCCTTGTTCCATTGCCTTCCAGGCAAGAGTGGCACACTTTATGCGAGCAGGGAATTTAGTCACTCCCTGTAATGCTTCAATGTCACCCAAATCAAACAAGTCTTCATCATAGTCCTTACCAAGCATCATGTTAGAGAAGATCTCAGACATCTTTAATGCATCTTCGACTTTCATGCCTTTAATGGCCTGAGTCATCATGGATGCAGATGCCATACTGATTGAACAGCCTTCTCCTTCAAATTTAGCGGCTTCAACCTGTCCATCTTCCACTTTCATTTGAATTTGAACACGATCTCCACAAGTAGGATTATTTAAGTTCACGGTTAATGTATCATCAGAGAACTCACCCTGGTTACGAGGGTTCTTATAGTGATCCATAATCACCTGACGATAGAGCGTGTCGAGATTATTAGAAGCCATCACCGAAATACTCCTTTGTTTGAACTAATCCATCTTTTAAAGCGTCGATGTCTTCCTTTGTATTGTACACATAGTAGCTAGCACGTGCGGTTGCAGATACCTTAAGCCACTTCATTAAAAGCTGTGCACAATGATGTCCGGCCCGAACAGCAATGCCTTCAGCATCAAGTACTGTTGCAATATCATGCGGGTGAATATCATCCAATTGGAAAGTCACGACACCGGCCCGTTCTTTAGGGCCAAAGATTGTTAATCCGTCAATTTCTGATAAGCGCTCAAACGAATAAGAAACAAGCTCCTGCTCGTGAGCCTTAATTGTATCAAGTCCTAAATCTTCTATAAAATCAATGGCTGCACCAAGTCCAATTGCTCCTGCAATAATAGGTGTACCACCTTCAAACTTCCACGGAAGCTCTTTCCACGTGGATTCATATAACCCAACAAAGTCAATCATTTCGCCACCGAACTCATACGGTTCCATGTTCTGAAGCAATTTCTTCTTCCCATATAATACACCGATTCCGGTAGGTCCACCAAGCTTATGTCCTGAAAAAGCAAAGAAATCACAATCCAATTCCTGGACATTCACCTTCATGTGAGGAGCTGATTGAGCTCCATCCACGACCATAATGGCTCCATGCTTATGAGCAAGCTGCGTTAATTCCTTAATTGGATTAATCGTTCCTAGCACATTTGACACTTGCATCACAGATACAATTTTCGTATTGGATGTAATTGTCGTCTGTGCCGCATTCATATCAATTGTGCCATCTTCAAGTAGTGTTAAATACTTAAGAGTCGCTCCTGTCGCTTTAGCTACTTGTTGCCAAGGAATGATATTACTATGATGCTCCATCGGAGTGATCACAATTTCATCGTCTTCCGTTAGATTCGCTGTTCCGTAACATCTAGCAACAAGGTTAAGCGCCGTTGTAGTCCCACGAGTAAAGATGATTTCTTCAGTAGAAGCCGCACCAAGAAAAGCGCGAACCTTTTCTCTTGCCCCTTCGTACTCATCCGTTGCTATGGTACCAAGTGTATGAACGCCTCTGTGTACATTTGAATTGTAGCGACGATAATAATCATCCAGCTTCTCAATCACGGTATAAGGCTTTTGAGAAGTGGCTGCACTGTCAAGGTAAACAAGTGGTTTACCATTGACATGTTGATCAAGAAGCGGGAAAAGCTTCTTGATTTCAGCCGCATGCATTACTTCACTTTCCTTTCAATCGCTTCACGTAGACGTTCTTTTACGGACTCGATTGGCAGTTCGTTTACAACAGGGGCAAGGAACCCGTGAATAACCAAGCGCTCTGCTTCTTTACGAGGAATTCCACGACTCATCAAGTAGAACATTTGAAGTGGATCAATACGTCCAACAGATGCAGCGTGACCTGCCGTTACATCATCTTCGTCAATTAGAAGGATAGGGTTAGCGTCCCCTCTTGCCTTCTCACTAAGCATTAGAATACGTTCTGTTTGCTCACCGTTTGATTTAGATGCGCCGTGCTCTATTTTAGAAATACCATTAAAAATAGTGGAAGCAGATTCTTTCATTACACCATGCTTTAAAATTTGTCCGTCAGAGTTTTTACCATGATGGAAAATCGTTGTTGTGATGTTTTGTTTTTGAGAACCTGTTCCGACTGTTACAGATTTCGTATCAGCTGTAGAACCATCACCAATTAGGTGAGTTGTATTTTCAGCCACTGTATTCCCGTTATTCATTAGACCAAGTGCCCATTCTAGACGGCCATCTCGAGCTACATGTCCGCGACGTACAATATACGAAGTGACTTGATCATCCAAGTTATCTACTGCACCAAAGGATACACGTGCGTTTGCACCAACGTGTACTTCAGCAATAATGTTTGCAAGAGAAGCTTTATCCCCTGTAGATGAATAGTTCTCAACGTAAGTCACAGAGCTGTTATCTTCAGCCACAATCACCACGTGGTTAAACAACCCACCATCTGCTTGGTTTTGCGCATAAACAGCTTGTAATGGAAGCTCTACTTCCACGTTTCTTGGAACGTAGACAAATACTCCACCAGCCATAAGTGCTGCATTAATAGCCGTTAAACGGTTTTCAGTAGAATCAACGACTTCAGTAAAGAGGTATTTTTTCAACAGATCAGCATGTTCTTGAACCGCTGTACGTAGATCCGTGAAGATAACACCTTGCTTAGCAAGCTCATCAGATACTTTACTGAATGTTGTATCTCCATTTTCTTGAACGATGACGTTTTGGACATCTTTCTCAATAAGAGATTGGATGCTCTCAGGAAGAGCTTCAAGAGATGTTACCACTTTATTCTCAACTAGCTCATGTGTAAAAGAAGTGAAGTTCCACTTCTCAATCTTTGTTTTATCTGGTTTAGGCAATTCAAGTGATTCCACTTGAGAAACGGCGTTCATACGCAGTTCATTTAGCCATTTTGGTTCGTTCAGTTCATTAGATAATGTTTGGACAGCATCCTGCCAAACTTGTACGTTTGTCTCAACTGGCATATATACCCACCCTTTATTGTTGATCTACTTTTATTATGCTTCCTGATTTACGCGCTCGTCTTCAATACCAAGCTCTGCTTTGATCCAGTCATAACCTTCTGCTTCAAGACGCTCTGCAAGCTCTGGACCACCAGATTTAACAATACGTCCTTGCATCATAACGTGGACTTTATCAGGAGTAATGTAGTCCAACAGACGTTGGTAGTGAGTAATAATTAAGCAACCGAAATCTTCTCCGCGCATTTCGTTTACACCTTTTGAAACAACTTTAAGTGCATCAATATCAAGACCAGAGTCAATTTCATCAAGAATCGCAATTTTAGGCTCAAGCATAAGTAGTTGAAGAATTTCGTTGCGCTTCTTCTCTCCGCCTGAGAATCCTTCGTTCAGGTAACGTTGAGAGAAAGACTGATCCATATCTAGTACATCCATTTTTGAATCCATTTTACGGATGAATTTCATTAGAGAAATTTCTTCGCCTTCTTCTTTTCCAGCATTGATTGCTGAACGAAGGAAGTCTGCATTTGTAATTCCGCTAATTTCACTTGGGTATTGCATTGCAAGGAAAAGACCAGCTTGTGCACGCTCGTCCACTTCCATTTCACGTACATCTTCACCATCAAGGTGGATAGATCCACTTGTGATTTCATACTTAGGATGACCCATGATTGCAGAAGCTAACGTTGATTTACCTGTACCGTTTGGCCCCATGATTGCATGGATTTCTCCACCTTTTACGTCTAAGCTAAAGTCTCTTAGAATGTGCTTTCCTTCTATTGAAACGTTCAAGTTCTCAATTTTTAAATGTGATGCTGCCATTTTCACTACCTCCAATGTATGTGCTGTACAAACAGAATTTACACAGCCGTTCAATTTACTTATTATCATTCTATTCTCATTCTAATCTTATAACAAATCCAACTTGAGTTCAAGGCGTCAAGCCTACTAGGCGAAACTTCATTATAACAAAAAAAGTAGCAACACCAAAGGGTGCTGCTAGATCTCACTCTTATTATTGAAACGCCTGCTTTGATGATTTGTTTCCAAGCTTCTGAATGGCCTCTTGCACAAGGGTTACACCTTGGCTCATTGCAGCTCCTCCACCGAACGCTGCTGCTACTCCAACCGACTCAAGAATCTCCTCTTCACTACAGCCTTGATCGAGACATCCTTTTGTGTGGTAGATAATGCAATACTCATCCTGAGAATAGACACTAATGCCAAGAGCAATTAATTGTTTTCCCTTTTTCGTTAGTGTGCCTTCTTCAAAGCAGGACTCTGTAAACTTATTATAACTTTTTGCAATGTGAGGTAGCTTCTGTGTAAATGAATGGAGTCCTTCTTTGTACGTATGAAGTGCCTCTTGAATCGTGTTATCTTGTTGTGATTGTTGCTGTTCCATGAGCCTCAAACTCCTTCTACTTATAAAATCGTATGTCAGTAGTATGAGCGGGAGGATGAGAAGTTATGCGATATTATTAGGAGGACTACTTTGTAAAAAACATTAGAGAGGAATGTGAGTAAGCAGTTGCTGCATTGGAGTCTTCGCTAAAGATAAAAGAAAGCGAGACATAATATTGATGTGGGAGCAAAACAAGTACATAGCAATAAATCCGCTACATGAGAATCCCTCGCTTTCCACGGGAACGGCCCATAGCCGTCAAGTTAAGAAAGGAAAAAGAAAGAGCTCATCCTTTCTCTTGTAGTGGATCTAGTATTTTCCATCAGGGTACGTATGGGTAGATTGGCTCTTTTTCTATTTTTTTTTGCACCGGATTCTACCGTTTTACTCCACACGCGCATGTGTTTCATAGGCGATCTGTAAGATGTCATAGGGACTTTGATGGCGGTGGCGATGGTCTTTTCGTCCATGTCGGTAAATGCTCTCGTAGATATTTTCTAGAACGTCTTCTAATGAAGAACGATGATAGAGAGCGTATCCTTTTGACTCTTCTATAGCCCTTTTGGCATGATGGATACACTTGTATTCACTGCCTTCGAGGTGGTGCTTTTGATGAAGATAGAACCGGCATTGAAACGCCACCATCGAGGAAAGCAGAATGTGTATAAGTTTCCCATACATGTGGCAGAGAAACCGATCTGGATTCATCGCGCGCACGTGATCAATGGCGAAAAGGGATTTCCACGTTTTGAAAAGAATCTCGACTTGCCAGCGTAAGGAATACATCGGATACAATGCTTGCACATCCATTTCTTCCTGTGTTAGGTTAGTGGCAAGGATTTGGGTATGATCCTTTTTGTCGGCGGATTGGGTATGACCCCCTTTCCGTCTTCTTTTTCGTAAACCGGCTTTCCTCTTGTTTTGTTGATCCTCTGTCAATCGTTGCACGATGACACGGGTTTGAAGGGTGTTCTTTCCTTTGACCCCTAATTGGATGACCCCATAATCTTTGATCGCTCCCGGTTCTAGCTGCTTCGCATCTTCTTCTGGTTTGATTTGGATTCGTTCCCCTTGATCATCTCTAGTCCAATAGGTCATATTGGCCGGCGTCCGCGTGATATAAGAAGCGCCTGCACGATCGATTTGTTTCAAATGGTCGCCAGAAAAGTAGCCGAGATCACGGATGATCAAATCACCTGGTTGAATCGTATCGGCTAATGCATAGGCGGCGTGATGGTCACTTTCTCTTGAACCGGAAAGTAAGGTATGCAAAAATTTCCCCTCATATAGCTCATACTCTAAATGAATTTTCGCTCCATCTGAAGAAGTACCATCTTTCTTTGGTCGTTCAAATGAAGTCGCATCTAAGATGCGGATCCGAGAAAACGGGGTCTCAGGAAGAGGTGGCATGGCCATCAACTCTTGTTTGGCCGCCAATTGAAAAAACACATGCTTCAAAAAAGCCGCTCCTTTTTCATCGAAGCGTTGATGTAAGGCTTGTTTGGAAAGGTGGGTATTGGATTCACGTGAAAGAGCCCCGCAAAGCTGTGTTAACTCTGTCGCACCGACGGGTTGAGGAAGAAAGGAACAAATACTTAGGAAATCCTCAGGTTTTAATTTCTTTAGACGCTGTACAAACCCAACATCTCGGGCAGATTGGCGAAGGTTCGGTACAGATAAAACGTCCAACACGGTTTTCGCAAACGTACTGAACTCCTCTTTTAAAGACACAAACGATCCCTCCCTAGGACTGGTTAAACCCCCATCCTAACGAAGAATCGTCTATAGTTAAACCGATTTTACTTAACTTGACGGCTATGGGGAACGGCCTCAGCCCCTTTCGCGAAAAGGGCACCGCTACAGTGTCTTCACCGCGTTCTGTTCCGTAGGAGTCTCGAGTTCTCCCTCCGCTAGTTTTAATAAAACTACAAATGGCGAATGATTCTGCAATCGAATCATTCGCCATTTGTGTATTGATTTTTTAGTTTATGTCCCAAGCTCAATCATTTCAAAGTAGCTTACTGAACCGGTAATACAGCACCTTCGTACTTTTCTTCAATGAAATCTTGAATTTCTTGAGAGTGAAGTACTTCTACTAATTTCTGAATGTCTTCACGCTCTTCATCACCAGCACGAACAACAATTAAGTTACCAAATGGGTTATCTGTACCACTTGACTCTGTGATCAATCCGTCCTCTGAAGGGTTAAGATCAATCTCAAGTGCATAGTTTGCATTGATAATTAGCGCATCACCTTCATTGTTTTGATATAACTGTGGTAATAGCGATGCATCTACATCATTTCTAAATTCTAAGTTTTTTGGGTTCTCTTCAATATCGTCCAATGTTGCATCATAGCCAACACCTTCAGTTAATGTAATTAATCCTTCTTGTGCAAGTAGTTGAAGAGAGCGTCCTTCTTCTGCAGGGTTATTACTAAAAATAATAAGTCCACCTTCTGGAATATCATCCACATTATCATACTCCGAAGAATACAATGCGTAAGGCTCAATATGAACCGCATCTCCAGCTACTGCAAAATCATATCCAAACTCTTCCGTTTGCTTATCTAGGTAAGGCTGATGCTGGAAATAGTTTGCATCAATATCTCCATCTTCTAGTGCAATGTTAGGAATGTTATAATCTTCCGCAACAATAATATCTAAAGCAATGCCATCGTCCTCAAGGATCGTTGCTGCTTCTTCAAGAATTTCAGTGTGTGGAACGTTTGAAGCTGTAATACGAATCGTGTCTTCATCTCCTGAACCACAAGCTGCAAGTGCAAGAATAATACTGGATGTCCCAAGCGTACCTAAGATTTTTTTCATGTTTCCATCCCCCATCTGATTTTTTAGCGTTTGTCTGTTTTATATGTGAGAAGGTCGCCGATCCACTGCACAATAAATACAATGAGTAGAATGACAACTGTAGCCACCAATGTTACATCGCTATTATTCCGTTGGAACCCTTCCTGATATGCAAGTGTTCCAAGTCCTCCACCACCAACAATTCCAGCCATTGCTGTGTATCCAATCATCGCAATCGTTGTGACTGTAATCCCTGAAATAAGTGCAGGTGTTGACTCTGGTAATAAGACTTTAAAAATAATCGTTGAAGATGTGGCACCCATTGATTGGGCTGCTTCGATGACACCACGGTCAATTTCTCTTAAAGCAATCTCAACCATACGAGCATAAAATGGAGCCGCTCCAATAATAAGTGCAGGCAAGGCAGCGGTTGGTCCAAGAATGGTTCCAACTAATAACTTTGTAAATGGAATAATCAAAATTAACAAGATGACAAATGGTATCGATCGAGTAATATTTACGTAGGCACCAATCACCGTATTAATCGGCTTGTTAGCCCATAAGTTTCCCTTACCAGTTAAATATAACAGTAATCCGAGCAGAATACCAAGAATAAATGTAGCGATTAAAGAAATTCCCGTCATATAGACGGTTTCAAGGGTTGCATCCCAGATGCGATCCCAACGAACGTTTGGAAATAATTCAGTCACGGCGTAACACCTCCGCTTCAACCTCTTTGGTCATGATATAATCTAATGCTTTTTTCTTTTCTACTTCATCGCCGGTGATCTGGATAAAAAGAGTTCCATAAGATCCACCTTGAACCTTTGTAATTTTACCGTGCAGAATGGACACATCAATTTCAAATGTACGAATGAGCTCTGAGATTAACGGGCGCTCTGCACTTGTTCCTGAGAACGTAAGCTGAACGATGTCACCTGATCCAGTATCATTTAAAATTTCTTGAATCGTTTCTTCTGTATCATCCTGCTCCGTAATTTGTTTGAGAAATTCTTTTGTCATTTCTTCCTTAGGGTGTCGGAACACATCAAGTACAGGTCCCTTTTCAACAATTTGTCCATTTTCCATTACAGCAACCTCTGAACAAATCTTACGAATAACATGCATTTCGTGTGTGATCAATACAATAGTCAGCTTAAGCTTTTGGTTTATATCTACTAACAAATCTAAGATCGACTCAGTGGTTTTTGGATCAAGTGCTGATGTAGCTTCATCACAAAGGAGTACCTTCGGATTATTTGCGAGAGCTCTTGCTATTCCCACGCGCTGTTTTTGTCCTCCACTTAACTGAGAAGGATAACTTGCATCTCTTCCTTCTAGCCCCACAAGCTTAATCAATTCTTTCACACGCTGATCTTTATCAGTCCCTTTTACTCCTGCAATTTCTAGAGGAAAGGCGATGTTATCGTACACTGTACGAGACCATAGCAGGTTAAAGTGTTGAAAGATCATTCCCATTTCTTGACGGGATTTACGAAGATCTTTTTTAGATAACTTCGAAATGTCTTCTCCATCTATGTTTACCTCGCCACTTGTCGGACGCTCTAACATGTTCAACATACGTATTAATGTACTCTTTCCTGCACCACTATACCCAATGATGCCAAAGATACCGCCCTTTTCAATCGTTAAGTCAACGCCATCGACTGCGGTAACGGCACCGCTTTTTAATTCAAAGACTTTCTTTAATCCTTTAAGTGTTATCACAAGCGTAATCCTCACTTTCTTCTCGTACTAAACAAAAAAACCTCATGCAGATAAGCAGAAGGTTTTCATCTATCCCTCTCTCATCTATCAAAGTAACAACCGTTACTTTGCTGGAATTAGCACCTGCAGAATCTAAATAAGATTCCGTGGTTGCCGGGCATCGTCGGGCCAGTCCCTCCGCCACTCTTGATAAGAGTTTATTTAATTTGTACTAAGTTGGGAAAATCATAGCATGCAATCGTAACCTGGTCAACTTTTTTCGATAACGAGAGGGGCTGGAATATCTTTCTGCTTTCGTCCAAAGACAAAATAGAAGTAAACAGACCCAATTAAATAGAGACATGCGGTAATCGTAAAGACAATGGCGTAGCCTGTATACGAACCATACATTAATACAATCCCCATGGACACCGGTCCCATGATTGCCCATCCTAATTGAAAAACCATCTGTCCTAATGAATTGGCAAGACCACGCATTGACGGGTCCACCAATCGCATCATGAGTGCAGAATGAATGGGGTTTCCAGCATTCATTAAGGCTTGCCTAAACAGAAAACCAATAACCGCGAGCCATAGAATTTCCGTATAGGCACTTAGTAAAAGAAATGGCAGTGATCCAATTTGAAGAAGGACAACGGCCTTAACCTCACCAAAGCGTTTAACAACACTCGGTCCAATCATCATGGCAACGGCTGTCATCCCCTGTCCGAGCGCCAGAATGATCCCTACAAGTGAATAGCTCACATCAAATCGATCTGTGAAATAAAGGTTTAAATATGGAATAACCAGCCCTGAGCCAAATCCAATTAACAAACTGGCTAATGCAAATAAGACAATTAACTTTAGTGATTCTTTTTTCTCAGCTAACTGCTTGATGCCAGATAGTCGACCTGCTGAGAAAGAGGCTACTTTGCGTTTTTCTTTAATTTTGATGAGAGGCAACAAACCTATACAAACAATGGTTACACCAATTAGTAGTGTAATTCGGACACTCTCAAGCATTGATATGCCAAACCACGTATGTAATGAATCCGTTAAGACTCCACCGAATAAATTCCCAATTACATTGGCTGCCATCATCATGGCAGCATTTAAACTAAACAAATGAACGCGTTCCGATTCCTTAGAGTTTTCTGCAAGAAGCGGAATGGATGTCACTTGGACAAATGCCATGAAAAACCCTGTGATGAAAGCTCCAAGAATTAATAAATCCTCTGCCACACCGACACTTCGCAACACGAGGCTTGCTGCAACCACTACTGAACCAATTAAAATTAATCGTTTTCGTCCAAGCCGATCACTAAGCAATCCGACTGGTAACAAGGCAATCGCTGTAGCCGTAGCTTGCATCGCAATGACACGACCATTTACATCATCAGCATAGCCAAGCTCTCGTATATAATAATTGTAAATGACCATAAAAATGCCCATTCCTACATTAAGCATAAAAGAAGCCAAGAGAAATAGACGTATGTTCAGATTGTATCCTTTGATTTTTGTTGACCAATCCTTTGTAAATTGAGCCATTTGCCCTCTCCTATATCTTTCTATTTCGGTTCCCTAAGTAATCATATACGAACTTCTATAGAAAGAGAAGAGATAAAGCACAAAAAAACCCTTCAAGATTGAAGGGCCTTACGTGCATATTAGTCTTCGCTAATCATTGTGTTGTACTCGTCAGCAGACATTAGCTTGTCCACTTCGCCTGCATCTTTAGGTTCAACGACAATCATCCATGCTTTTTCATATGGAGACTCGTTCACAAATTCTGGAGAGTCATCTAAGTTCTCATTGATTTCAACAACTTTACCACTAATCGGTGCATATAATTCAGATACTGTTTTCACTGATTCAACACTACCAAATGGCTCGTCCGCTTCGATTTCGTCTCCAACCTCTGGAAGCTCAACGAACACGATATCCCCAAGCTCTGATTGAGCAAAGTCTGTAATTCCGATACGGACTTTGTCACCTTCTGTTTTTACCCATTCGTGTTCCTCTGAATACTTAAGTTCTGCTGGTAAATTGTTCGTCATGTCATAACCCCTCCATCAACTTGTTCCAATCTGCATTTATTATAACTGAACTTCCTCATAAAAAAAATGAGTTAGTTCCAGATTTGTTCAAATTGTTCTTCTTTAAATCCAAGAGTGACCTTCTCCCCGTCTGTTGTAATCGGCCGTTTAATCAGCATTCCATCCGATGAAAGCACTTCTAACATTTCATCTTCATTCATTGTTGCCAGCTTATCTTTTAACCCTAGTTCCCGGTATTTTTGACCACTTGTATTAAAGAATTTCTTGAGTTCAAGTCCGCTTTTATTATACAAATCTCTAAGTGTCTTTGGTGATGGCGGATTTTCAACTATATGTATAGAGTTCACATCAACATTATGATCTTCTAGCCACTTCTTTGCCTTTCGACATGTACCGCATTTCGGATACTGATAAAATGTCACACTCATGTTTGTTGCCTCCCTAGGTTTTTTCTACTGCTATTATGTCCGATTTAAGATATCTCTACAATGGATACGCATTTTTGATGGATAAAAACCGACAACATTTTTCAAACTAAGGAAGTATGACCAGTTAGATAAAAGAAGGAGGGTACATCATGCAACAGCAACAACAAGGCACACAATCAAACCAGCAGCAAGGGTTTATGCAAGAACCGCCACAGGTGATCTCTGTAAAGGATCATCTTTACCTTAATGACATGCTTTCATGGAATCTCCTTGCGATGAAAAAAGCGAATTTCTATGCTTCTTATTGTCAGGACACAGAAATCAAGGAAGCGATCACGCAAGCTGGACAGATGCATCAGCGCCATTACGAGCGATTACTGAATCACCTGAAGCCAACTACCGAACAACCGACAGTACAATAAAAAGAAGGGAGCATTCACATGAAAATTCAAAACCAAGAAACATCATTTCCAAAAGATACACAAATGACGGATCGTGAATTTATTACAGATATGTTGACGACTGAAAAGTACATCACACATTCGTATGATGTAACTGAAAATGAAGTGAGTCACTCCGAGCTGTATCAGGACGTAAACACGATTTATCAAGAGTCTCAGGATTGCCAACGTAAGCTTTATGATGTCATGTTTAGAAAAGGTTTGTATGCAATCGATAGTGAATCACCACAGAAATTACAGCAAAGCTACCAGCAATTTTCCGGATACTCCAACCAGTTTCCTTACTCTGGTACGCATTAATGAACTTTAGAAAACACCTCTAGATCAACGCTTTCTAGAGGTGTTTTTCTTATGCCTCCAAAAAATATTCCTTTAATTGGTTGACATCCTACCACCTACGTCATATAGTTAATTACATAAGTAATGAACCAAGGAGGTCAAGATGTCTCACTCGATTGATGATAGTCAGCCGATCTTCCAACAAATTGCAAGACGGATCGCAGACGACATTATAAATGGCACCACAAAAGAAGGCGAGCAAGTACCTTCAACGAATCAATTCGCCAAGCATTATCAGATCAACCCAGCTACTGCCGCAAAAGGGATTAATCTTCTTGTTGAGCAGGAGATCTTATTTAAAAAAAGAGGTGTCGGAATGTTTGTTGCAGAGGGAGCCAAGGAGATTTTATTGAAAGAGCGTAAAGTAGAGTTTTACGAGCGATATATTGTTCCATTGCTACAGGAAGCTGAATACCTACAGCTTAGCAAAACCCAAATTAAGCAGTTAATTGATGAAGGGGGAAATGAAAAATGACGTATCAAGCAACCGTCCAGCAGGTATCAAAGAAAATCGAGAAAAGCCAAATTTTAACCGAAGTCAGTTGCTCGTTTAAAAAAGATGTGATCTACGGACTGTTAGGAAGAAATGGGGCAGGTAAAACAACTTTATTAAACCTCCTTTCAGGAAAAACCCTTCCAGATACAGGAGAAGTTAAAGTCAATAATCATCAACCCTTCAATCACTCTGACACACTGGATCACATTTGTTTTATCCGAGAAAGTAAGAATTTTAAGCCATCCCTTACAATTAAGACAATCTTAAAAACAATGCCTGCCTTTTACCCAAATTGGAATGCTGAAAAGGCGCTTGAGCTTCTTGAGATGTTCGAGCTGCCTCATCACAAAAAGGTGTCTCAGCTTTCAAAAGGGATGGAGTCCGCTCTCGGCATTACAGTCGGTATTGCTAGCAGATCACCACTAACTATTTTTGATGAACCTTACATCGGTATGGATGCCCATGCACGCCAGCAATTTTACGAAGTCTTACTTGAGGATTATTCCGAGTTTCCTCGAACAATTATTCTATCCACTCACCTGATTGACGAAGTGAGTGATTTATTCCAGGAAATCTATTTTATGAAAAAAGGTCAGATCTCCTTGCACGAAACGGTGGAGCAGCTTCAAGAGCGTTCATTTCTTATAAAAGGACCAAAGGAAGCCATTGAAACACTCGCAGCAAAAGGGAAAGTCCTGGATCGTTCTCATTTCATGGGAGATTACAGCATTACTCTTTATATTGAAGACGCGGAAGAATTAGCAAGCCTCCATATACCGGCAAGTTGCTCCAGACAAAAGCTCTCTTTACAACAATTAATGGTTTATCTAACAAATCACAAGGAGGAGTCATTCACATGAATCAGTTAGTTGCTCAACTGCGTATGCATGCTTCTGAACTTATAAAAGGTGCACTCATTTTCTGGACAATTTTGCTTACGATCATTGTGGTCTCTTATTTGATTGCTTTCTTTGGAGGTGTGCCAGATATGTTTGTTGTGACAAACGCACCAATCATTGTCTTTGTCGCCATTACTGCTTTTCGCTTAGTTAAAGAAGATCTTAATTATTCCATTCATCTCGGTTTAACACGAAGTCGATTTGCTTTAGGAAGTCTGGTTTATATTCTTGGGATTTCCGTGCTCTTTAACCTATTTCACCAAATCATTCTTTTTATCGCCGCTACTCTTCAAGGATCTGTTTTAAAAGATACACTAACCTTTCTGTCTTGGTCTTCCATCTTAAACAATGAAACTAGCTTCTTATTGGACTTTGGATTGGATTTGTTATTAACCGTATTAGTAGGATTTCTTCT
This sequence comes from Alkalihalobacillus sp. FSL W8-0930, assembly GCA_037965595.1. Lineage (NCBI taxonomy): Bacteria > Bacillati > Bacillota > Bacilli > Caryophanales > Bacillaceae > Alkalihalobacillus > Alkalihalobacillus sp. FSL W8-0930. Next base: position 2,947,664 of record CP150183.1, read on the forward strand.
CTTCTTTCTGGCTAGCTTGTTGAATCGCTTTGGACAGTTAGCGCTGTATATCGTGGGGCTGGTAAGTATTGTTGCAATGATCGTTCCCGCGGTGAATCAAAAGCTATTTGAAATGGTTATGAATTTCTACCATGGAACAGACCCGCTCTTCATATGGGGAATGATTGGTGTACTGATTTTATTGCCAATTTTTAGCTTTTTCACCTTACAGAAAGCTTCTGCATAACTAAAACAAACTGGCTCCCCAAGGAGAACCAGTTTGTTTTAGTTATTATTCATTTGACTCAACTACACCACACGCTACTCGGTCACCAGCATCCCCTGTTGACAATGAATCTTCGTCTGGCCCAGCCTCGTCTTGCTCACTAGATTGATATCTGTCAGGAATATGTCCAAAGTTATCAGGACCTTCATGAATCATGACTGACGTTTCATTCGTTATATCTTCTACAGTAAATTGATCGTAGCTAAAGGTTAGTTGTGCAGTTCCGTCCTCATTCACATAAAGTGGCGGGAAATCCCCCGCATGCTCGCCATGATCTGACCCTTCAGGATTATAGTGTCCTTCAGCCGATGTAAAGGCTCCATCACTGTGATCATGCTCACAGTTTGGTGCTTCGTGTAAATGAAATCCGTGATATCCCGGCTCCATCCCGTTCACCGTAGCCTCTACAAATAGTTTTCCATCTGGAGAAAGGATAAAGTCAACCATGCCAACCGAGTTTCCCTCATCGTTCATCAACTCAGCCGATGCTTCTGGCTCTTTACCTTCCGACACCTCAATATCTGAATCTGGTTCAAATGCATCCGATGCCGGCTCTTCCTCCCCGCAAGCAACTAACCCAAGACTGACTGTGATTCCAAATAAGATTGTTGCAACTCGTTTCATTTAACCGTCTCCCCTCATTATGTATAATTTTCTATAACCGTTATAAGGGGACCTTAAAACATCGATTTCTTGGGAAAATCTAAAAAAGAACTCGGTAACGTGCACCGAGTCCTTAATTGCCTTCTTATTGAAGAATTTCTGATAATGGTGGTACCACTTGTTTTTTTCTAGAAACGACACCAGGAAGGCTCGCTGTATGATTCTCGAGTGTTACATTAAATGCTTTTTCAACCGCATCTGTTACTGATCCAAGAGCAAGAACCACTGAATCATTTGCAAGGATGTCTGTGATCACAAGAACAAACAAATCTAATCCTTTTTCTGAGATCACTTGATCAAGTGTTGCTTCAATCTCAGACTGACGAGCCAAAACATCTTGAACGTCAACCGTATTGACTTGAGCAATCTCAACCTTTTTCTCACCCATTGCAAATTCTTTTGCATCTAAAGAAATCAGTTCTTGAACTGTTTTTTGGCTTAAGTCCGCTCCTGCTTTAAGCATGTCTAAGCCGTACACTTGGCTGTCTACTCCAGCAATGGCTTCAAGTTCTTTTGCTGCTGCCACATCTTGATCCGTGCATGTTGGCGATTTAAAAAGAAGAGAATCTGAAATGATCGCTGAAAGCATCAGTCCAGCAAGTTCCTTTGTTACTTCTACATTGTTTTCTTTAAACAGTTTTAAAAGGATTGTTGCCGTACAACCAACTGGTTCTGCACGGTAATAAAGAGCTTCATTCGTTTCAAAGTTTGCAATACGATGGTGGTCAATGACTTCAACCACACGTACATCTTCAATATCGTTAGCACTTTGTTGCTTTTCGTTGTGATCAACAAGAATGACGTCTGATACTTCATTCGCTACCGTATCAACTAGTCGTGGCGCTTCAGTGTTGAAGTACTCTAACGCAAAAGCCGTTTCCCCGTTCACTTCACCTAAACGAACCGCTTCTACGTCCGCTCCTAGTTTCTTTTTAAGCTCTGCATAGACAATCGCAGAAGTAATTGTGTCTGTATCTGGATTTTTATGACCAAAAACTAATTGTTTACTCATAACTCTCTCCCTCTTTATCCAACTTAATAAGTGTTCATGTCCATATGATCATACCAAATCTTTTCCTTTAGGGAAACCAGTAGAGAAAGGGAAAATGAAAAAATCTGTCGGAATACTTTGATATTAATTTATGTGATGGAATTCTTCACGCAAAATGGCGTAATAATATTCATCCCACCATTTCGAAATGATCGGATGGTTAATCTTTCCGTTGTGATATTCATATCATTTCCTCTCTTTCCTAAAATAAAGAAAAAAATTAATTAGTCGAATCATGACGAATGTGATATGATAGCTTTTATTATTTAGAACTATTTATGTAATCACACAATTTAAATAGTCTGAATTTACACATTAGTAAATGTACACACTTTTTTTAGAATGTTTGGGGGAAATCATTATGAATCCAGTTGTTGTCACCATGATCTTGCTTCTAGTCCTTGCATTAGGAGAGCTTATTTCCATTTTAACAAAAGCTCGCGTTCCTATGCTCCTGGCTTCGTTAATGATTTATTTAGTTCTATTATGGACAGGTATTGTTCCAGCCGGTTTAATGTCAGATTCATTGTTAAAAACATTTGGTTCTCTTGCTATTGCACCACTAATCGTGCATCTAGGGACACTCATTCCTTTTTCGCAGATTAAGGGGCAAGTGAAACCGATCGTTATTGCCGTATCTAGTTCACTATTCGCAGTTGGTCTTGTTCTAATAATTGTTACAGCACTCTTTGATTATACTACAGCCGTTTCAGGGGCTGGACCAGTTGTTGGTGGAATTGTAGCATTTTTATTAACAAGTGAAAAACTAACTCAAATTGGTTTGGGTGCTCTAGCCGTTTTACCTGCACTTATTTTAGCTATTCATAAATTAGCTGGCATTCCATTTGCCTCATACTTTTTAAAGAAACATGCTTTATCGATTAAAGCCTCAATTAAAGATGGATCGTTTAAAGGCTCAACATCCGAGTCAACGAATCCACATGCAGTGGAAACAAGAAAATCAGTACTACCTGATAAGTTCCAAACTCCGATTATTTTACTTGCGCAGTTATTTATTGCAGGTTCAATCGCCATTGGGCTTGATGCATTAACAGGAATAAACTACTCGATTTTCTGTTTAATCATCGGTATTGTAGGAACCTATTTCGGTGTGTTGCAACCACAAATGCTAAACAAAGCCAATTCGACAGGAATTTTTATGGCAAGCTTAATGCTTGTTGTTATCGCATCAATGGATCAAGTAACACCAGATGTATTCTTTAGCTACCTTCCACAAGTCTTTACAATTTGTCTGATTGGTACAGTTGGTGTCATGATCGGTGGTTTTATCATGTCAAAGCTATTCAAGTATGAAAAGAATCTTGGAATTCCTGTGGCGCTCACTGCACTATTTGGATTCCCGGCAGACTACATTCTTTGCGAGGAAGTCGCACGAGAAGTCGGAGAAAACGAAGAAGAGCGCGCAGCCATTATGAATGGGATGGTCACCCCGATGTTAATGGGTGGATTCGCAACCGTTACAACCGGCTCGATTGTTATTGCGAGTATTTTAGTAGAGACATTGTAAAAGAAAAAAGAGGACCGGATGAATCTTTTGATTTGTCCGGTTTTTTGTTTTGGGATAGGCTTTGATGCTTGAAGGTCGGCCGAGTGCTTTGATTTAACACGGGTTTCACCTGGTTGTGCGCGACTTTCAGCCTACTATGAGTGGACTCCCCTCATTTTGCTTGACTCTATTAACCCCCTTACCACAAGTCACCAAAGATGGATAATCTCATAGTTAGTAAAACTATTTTCCCAATCTTAATTCTTTCATTCTAGCGATATAATGGAGATCATTCATATATCTGGAGGGACATTCCTTTGAAACCAGCAAACACATTTTTAAAAACTACAGTAGCAGCGACCATTCTATTATCTAGTACTTCCTTTTTACCTGAAGCAATGATTGCACACGAAAATCAGACAAGCTCATCTATTATCTCTTCACCCTATGATCGTTTAACTGCAAGCGCATCCCAAACTCATGATTGGTCATACTCCGGATCAACGGGCCCTGAATTCTGGGGAGAGCTGGACTCTCAATTTAAAGCCTGCTCAAACGGCACTGAACAATCACCGATTGCGCTAGATCCAAGTGAGGTTGGAGATGAAAAATGGGCCATGGACCTGGATTACGCGAGAACAGAGTTTTTCATTGAAAACAATGGTCATACCATCCAAGCAAATGTGATTGAGAAAAAAGGACAGCCTTCCAATCAATTAACACTTGGCGACTCCACATATGAGTTGGTTCAATTTCATTTTCATTCACCGAGTGAGCATACGCTCGCAGGAGAGTTCTATGAAATGGAAGTGCACCTTGTACATAAAGATGAGCAGGACGATCTTGCTGTTTTAGGGGTATTAATGGAAGAAGGCGAGAAGAACAAAACGCTAAAAGACATGTGGAAGTGGATGCCGACTAGTGTCGGAACTTCAACTAAAACCGTTAAGTTAAATCCTAGTGACCTGGTTCCTACTGATCTATCTACTTTCCAATATGACGGTTCTCTTACTACCCCGCCTTGCTCGGAAGGTGTGAAATGGAGTGTGAGTGATACTTCCATCACACTCTCTGCAGAACAGCTAGAAGCCTTTCAAGATCTGTATCCAGATAACTATCGCCCGATTCAAGATTTAGGGGATCGTGAAGTTGGTTTTCATTACTAAAATTCAGAAGCTCATCGCATTTTACTGCGATGAGCTTTTTTAGTGTTTATATCCAATGAGAAGGTCGCTTTAGATTCATTGGCAATTTAGTCGTTTGATCTCCAATAGCAGCATTCATTTGAGCCTGAGTTAGAAAAAGAGCACCTGTAAAATCTGCTCCACGCACATCTGCATCCCGGAAGTCAGCTCCTAACAACTCTGCACATGTGAAATTAGCTCCACGTAGATCAGCAGCAATGAAAAATACACCTCTTAAATTTGCGCCTTGAAAGTTGTGCCTTTTCAACTGAGCTCCCATAAATTCAAAAGCCGCTTTCTGGATTCTAGGTTCATTGGCTTTTGTAACTCCTACAAGCTCTCCAGCTTCTGAGAGATATTTACTAATCTCCAAACGAATAGATGCAAGATCAAGTGTTAGAATCGTCTCTGGATCACTATAGGTATAGGCATCAATTTTATTAAATTCCTTCTTAAGCTGTGTGTGAATCGGCTTTGTTTCCTCTCTTCTAAGAGCTTCATCTAAATATGAAAGCATCTCATGGAGTTGTTGAATAACCGGGAACACTTCAAACATTTCTCCCGACGATTTTTTATTCCAACTCACACCTTTATATATACTTTGAGATACCTTCTGTCCCGCTCCAAAACATTCATACACTGTGCAGCCCTTGTACCCTTCTTCTCTAAGCTTTGAATGAATGGTACACATAAAGCGGTCATTTAAGTTATGACAGGGAGTCCCTGCTGCTTTGTCTTTTGCAAAATCAGTGGATTGTATATAAGGTAGTGCCACACAACATAGTCCAAAGCACTGAGAACAATCTGATGTCAGCTCTGTCGTAGTCATAGGATGGATCACCGTCTTTCTAACTCTCGTGCCTAAACATTATACCATATAATCCCAAACACTATGAAAAAGCTTTAAATTTTAGGGGCACTCAATCAATCGTCCTATTCGCAAAAATAGTTGTCTGAATTGCCTGCGGTGTGACAATCACCGGCCAATAAAAAGCTCCGCCACGCCATCCTTGCTCCAACAGTCCATTTTGTCTCGTTAATATCAGTGCTGGAACGGTCCTCGCAAGCTTTCTCGCTACTTTTAATTCATCCTGTGTTGTAGCTGGTGAATCTTCAAAGCTATTCGTTGAACTTCTGATCCGTCCAATGTTCCGGTTCTCCCTTAGAACAATCCAGATCTTGCCTCGGTCCCTCGTCTCATTTTCCTCAGTTAAATAGTTCAGGATTGCTACATGTTGATCCAAATCCCATTCATAGTTTTCATGCATCACATATGTCTCTGCGATTAGCTGTAATAGACGTACTGCATCCTCCTTAAGAACGAGGAATGAGCGCCGGTCCTCAGCATCTATTTTTGATGCATTCTCACGCACCTTTTTTACAAAGGCGTCGATCTTGTTCATCTTTGGTTTTAATTGAGTTTTAGGTAGTGTCTGAAACCCTATTGGTAATAATCTTTTACCTGCTTTTAACGTATGAATACTAGAGAGTAGAATTTTATTTGGGTTACATGGAATGATGTTGTGATTCAGGTCTTTTCTGATAAAGGTGACTTCTCCACCGTTTGCACCCGTTTCAAATGCCCGGCGTAGCTCTTTATCAAACTCATGCATCCGCTCCATCACTGAATAAATACGATTCGTTGTATAAAAACGAGTGAGCGCTACATCTGCTAATGGGCGAGCACCATACATTCGGGAATGCTGTAACACTGTATCCTGTTGGAACTTTTGCGGGTTACGCCCATAATAAAATCCAATTAAATTCCCGATCGTGATCCCTCTATCTAAAATTTGACCACCTATAAATAAATTAAGAGGTGTACGTAATTTTAGCTGTCCTGACTTATCCAATAAATTCTCTACATCTTTTTCTGAATTCACGATTTCAATTAGTAGCTCTTGATCTAGTAGTGATTCTTTTACACTTTCTAGTACATCAGTAAAAGTTGGAAAATAGACATCGTTTAGTTTAGATCGTTTCAAATCGTTATAAGAATGGAGGATTAGTTCTTTAAAGAGAGTTGGATCATTCTTCAGAGTTTCTACTAGCTTTTCTTCCATTAAAACGGCAACATCTTCTTGCCATTGATGAGCTGATTTCGAAGTCATCGTATGGATAATAAATGCGTATTTTTCTAATCTATCTCCCAACTTCCGCTGCTGTAAATTTCGAATTTTGCCAGCTACGATAAAGTTAATCAGAGCGCTTCGAATACCCTCTATACGAGAATTCATCAGTAACGTATCTGCTTTGACTCTGCGCTTATCACTTTTTGCTAAAATCTTCAGCTCTTCTTCTTGAATTTCGTGATAGATATAACTTGCGGGGTGTTCCTCAATCTTTGAACGTTCAAAGTACATGTCCCCTCCAATATATCTATTATGAATAGGAACTAATTCAGTAAATGCAGGACGCTTCGGTTGATACCTTTTATGTTCATGAATCGCCATATCATCTGGTTGCAAGTAAAGTGAATACGGTGTTGCGGTTACTTGTAAGTACGAAGCATTCACGAGCTTTGCGCGAATATTATCAATTTGACCAGCAATCACCTTTAACTCGATAATGTTTTTCTCTTTTGCATTATCATACGCAACAGAAGCAAAGTCTGCCTCATCATCAATAAACAAAAGCTTGCGTGATGCTAACACCGTATATTGCTCAAAAAGCAGCTTTTCGAGTCGTTCCATGTTCTTCTTTTCTTTTTTTAACACAATGACTAACTTTTTCTTTAATTCATAGTTACGTAGCTTGTCTGGCATTTTCATAATGTCATAAACAGTTAGTTGATCTTGATCAATCGCCTCACTGTACTCCTGCTCAATACGTTCATAGGTTTGTTTAACTAGTGCACTTGAATTCTTTGTGAAAATAATGACCACATCATACCCATTATCATAGGCTAAGCCCATTGCTCCGATAAACGAACGTGTTTTACCGGATTGGATGTTTCCTAGAAGCATTCCTGGTTTGTTTGAAGACGTTGAACATGCAAGCAAATTTCGAACGGTGTTTTGCATCGTCTTCAGTTCATCTTTATTGTATTTATTTTTTTCATTTAAATGCTTGAAATAATTCCCTACTACGAGCTCTGTCGACATCTTTCTTAACCTCTCTTCGAAATAAATGGCAATAAAAAAGCCACAAGCGTGAATGATTCATCGCTTGTGACGCTTGGCGAGGTTCAGTGAACCCCTATGTATGGAGACGGTGGGAATCGAACCCACGTCCAGAAACAACGACACTTACGCTTCTACGAGCGTAGTTACTGTATTAGCATTTCGCCGTCATCTCAGCCCAGTAACAGGCTTTGATACGGCTAGTCCGATTATTCTCTTCCTCCCCCTTCAGACTGCAGGGGAAAAGGCGTAGCCCACTTAGAGTGAGTCCCAGGTCCTACCACATGGGCGATGGAGGGTGGAACCGCAAAAGAGCTGTTACGCTGCTACTGCGAAGTTGTTGTTTTCTTTGCCAGTTAATTGGCTTTGGCGTTTTAACGTGGCCGACCCCCACGACTCGCAACGCAAGCACGACCTGTTCCTGTCGAATCCAAAACGTCCCCGTGTCAGAAAAAGTTCCGAGTTCTACTGCCTCGGAACTCTAATCATAACATAATCAACGGACAAAATCCACACATGTGCTATCCGTTAAATCTTTCCTTTAGTGCACGATCGACTTCGCGTTTGGCGTCCTGACGACGAAGGGTATCACGCTTGTCATAGTTCTTTTTCCCTTTTGCTACTCCTAACAATACTTTTGCAAAGCCATTTTTGATATAGACTTTAAGAGGAACGAGTGAGTAGCCTTGCTGCTGCGTTTGTCCAATCAGCTGACTGATTTCTTTTTTCTTCAGCAACAGTTTACGAGCACGAGTTGGCTCGTGATTAAATCGGTTTCCCTGCTCATATTCTGCAATATGCGCATTATGAAGATAAACCTCACCATTACGGATGCGGGCAAATGAATCTTTAAGGTTCATTCGCCCTGCTCGCATGGATTTGATTTCTGTTCCTTGAAGAACCATTCCTGCTTCGAATGTTTCTTCAACAAAGTAATCATGTCTGGCTTTTTTATTTTGAGCGACTACATTATCATCTGTTTTTGGTTTTGCCATTGTCCGCACCTCAAATTCTCTTCGTCCATCTATCTTAGCAAAGGCTTTAAGTGAACGTCAATTGGAGCTACTAGCTAAGAACGCTTTTTCCGTTTCCCTTTTTTGCGCTTTGCTCCTGGAGCATTTTCATAAAACGGCTTTTTCTTTTTACGATTGCCTGTTGAAGACGAACCCTCACCAGGTTTCTTGTCTCGTGATCCAGCTGTTTTAAGTGGTTTACGTGCATTCTTCCCGGGGCGTTGCTTACGTTTTCCACCGTCGATTACTTTAGGACGACTTTTAGGAGCACGTGGCGCTCGAGCTTTCATACCCGTCAGTTCAAAGTCAATCGATGCTTCCTCCACATTTACTTGGACCACACGAATTTCAACTTCATCACCAATTCGGAACATCTTTCCTGTTCGTTCTCCGATCATGGCAAATTGCTTTTCGTCGTAATGGTAGTAGTCATCTGTTAAATAGCTAACATGGACAAGACCTTCAATGGTGTTCTCAAGCTCAACAAACAACCCGAAGTTTGTGACTCCACTAACAATTCCCTCAAACACTTCACCAATCTTATCTTCCATGTACTGAGCCTTTTTCGCGCTATCAGTATCACGCTCGGCTTCTACAGCACGGCGCTCCATTTCAGAAGAGTGCTTTGTAATTTCAGGTAGCTTTTCTCTCCAGTATTCTTGAGTAGCCGTATCAATTTTTCCTTTAATTAAATACGTACGAATCAAGCGGTGTACGATTAAGTCTGGATAACGACGAATTGGCGATGTAAAGTGAGTATAGAATTCTGTTGATAAACCAAAGTGGCCAACACTATTAGGATCATATTTAGCCTGTTGCATAGAACGAAGCATTAACGTATTGATGACCGCTTCTTCCGGCTCACCTTTCACTTCTGCTAAAAGCTTCTGCAACGCACGTGGGTGCACAGTGTTTGCTGTTCCGCGCACAACATAACCAAAGGTCGTGATAAACTCCATGAACTTTTCAAGCTTTTCCGTTTTAGGATCCTCGTGAATTCGATACACAAATGGAAGGTCCAGACGGTGGAAATGCTCAGCAATCGTTTCGTTTGCTGCAAGCATAAATTCTTCAATGAGCTTTTCAGCAACAGAACGCTCACGAATCGCTACATCAACTGGCTTACTTTCTTCATCTACAATGACCTTTGCTTCTTTAAAATCAAAGTCAATGGCACCACGCTCTGTACGCTTGTTGCGCAAGATAGCCGCAAGCTTTTCCATACGTTCAAAGAATGGAATCAGTTCTTTATACTTTTCACGAACCTCATCATCTGTGTTCAGCAGGATCGAATTTACATCCTTGTAGGTCATACGCTCGGTTGTACGAATCACACTTTCAAATATATCGTGATTCACGACTTTCCCTTGAGCGTCAAATTCCATCTCACAAGAAAGAGTTAAACGATCCACCTGAGGATTCAATGAGCATATTCCATTTGAAAGGCGATGCGGAATCATTGGAATCACTCGGTCAACCAAGTACACACTTGTTCCACGCTCAGCTGCTTCCACATCGATTGGAGAGCCTTCTGTGACGTAATGAGTCACGTCGGCAATATGAACACCTAGAACATAGTTTCCGTTATCAAGCTGTTTCACTTGAACGGCATCATCTAAGTCTTTAGCATCCGCACCATCAATGGTAACGATTGTCTCATCGCGTAGATCACGGCGACCTTCAATTGCAGCAGGGTCAATGGTCTCTCCGACATCTTCTGCTTGCTTAAGCGCCTCATCTGGGAAGGCTAAAGGAATGCCATGCTTATAAATGATACTTAGAATATCCATTCCAGGATCATTTTTGTGACCGAGTACTTGCTTTACTTCCCCTTCAGCACCGGCGCGGCCTTTTGGATACTTTGTGATTTCAATAACCACTTTGTGACCAGCGACTGCTCCTTTTTCTTTGCCTTTAGGAATTAAAATATCATCAGGAATTCGCTTGTCGTCTGCTCGGACCATTCCATAGGCTTCGTAATCTAGATATTCACCGACAATATCAGTAGACCCACGCTCAACAATCCGTATGATTTTTCCTTCTTGCCTTGAACCTGAGGATTTTGAATGGAGTCTAACAAGAACGGTGTCTCCATTCATCGCACCTTCCATGTCTTCCGCGCTTACGTAGATGTCCGTTTCCCCTTGTTCCTCAGGAATAACAAATCCAAAGCCTTTAGCATGCGCCTGAAGTCTACCTCGAGTTAAGTTCATTTTCTCTGGAACACCGTATCGATTTGTTCTTGTTTGTACAAGAATTCCTCTGCGTTCCATCTCATTTAATACTTTTACAAGCTCTTTAAATTCATCACTATCTCTAGTGGGAAAAGCCACTTCTAATTCCGAGACAGATAGCGGCTTTTCTGCTACATCTTTAAAATAGTGAGTGAGTTTAACAATTAATTCTTCATTCATTTTTTCGTACTCCTTTCGTTTCTTTCATTTGCCCATTCTATCTGTCCCTGCTCCAAGCTACTGATCCCAATCACATGATTCAAGAAAGTCGAGTACATCCTGATGGAGCTGTTCCTTCTCATCACCAAGCGTAATGACGTGGCCTGAATGCTCATACCACTTCAGCTGTTTGTTAGCTGACTCAGCTTCATCATGAATAATGTTTGCGCTGTTTGTATCAATCATGCCATCGTTACGTGCTTGTACAACAAATAGTGGCGAATAAATAAAGTCTAGCTGACTTCTTACATCGTCCATTAACTCTTTTAGTTTAAATAGTGTATCCATTGGAAGCTGCTTGAATGCGTCCATTTCTTCCTTGATCTCATTCTCTGACTTCTGTTCTCGTTTTTTATATGCTTCCGCATACTCGAGCATACCATTATAAATTGCATCCTCCGTTTTAGCTTTAACCGGTGCACACATTGATACGATACCCTTTACAGGTAAAGTGTAACCGATTTTCAAGGAGAATACCCCTCCAAGTGATAAACCGCAAACAGCGATCTCATCATAGCCTTTATCTTTTAAAAATTGATAACCCGCTTCAACATCACGCCACCAATCTTTAGGGCCTGTTTGAACCAATTCTTCAGGTGGTACCCCGTGTCCACTATAAAGCGGCGCGTATGAGGTGTAGCCCTCCTTTTGAAGGAAGCGTCCAATCATACGAACATCTGCGGTAGTTCCAGTAAACCCGTGCAGAAGTAAGACCGCACGCTTGCCTCCTTCAAAGAAAAATGGCTTAGGTGCTACTAATTTCATGTTGCTCATCCTTTCGATCGATCTGACCCACTAAAAAATCATGTATAAGAATCATCAATTGATCTTTTTCAAATCCATGACAAATCATATGACGTCCATCTTTTAAATAATGAATGTGTTTCTCTTCGGATGCAATGGTACGAAACAAGAATTCCGAGCTTTTTCTTGGAACTAACGCATCCTTTTCTCCTTGAATAATTAAAACAGGCGTATGCACATGGCGAATGTACGGACGAATCTTTTTTACAGCCGCCATAAACTGACGGACAGCAGTCATCGGCGTATGTGTCATTTTATGTGTATACAAATCCACAAGCTGGTCCGGTTCTGCTTCACCTGTTAGCCTGGTATGGACAGCCGCCTTCACACTTTCAAATAGCATAGGGGGATTTAAATAGTAGGCTGCTGCACTTAAAAGAACCAGTTTCTTTATCTCATATTTGGCCGCAAGATAACAAGCCAAAAGACCACCCATTGAAAATCCAATGACGTATACTTCCTCACACCGTTTAATGAGCTCACGCGCTGCAACCTCCACCATGTAAAGCCACTCTTGATAAGTGACCTCTCGTAGGTCTTCGTCTGGGCCATGTCCCGGTAATGTAGGAGCGTAGACAAGCCACCCTTTTTGTTTTCGTAAGGATTCAGCAATCGGTTCAATTTCCCACGGTTCCCCCGTAAAGCCATGAATACACAGACAACCGATCATGATTTTCTCCACTCCTTTTTCATAAAATCACTATTTTATGTTCAGAGCCTCTGATACGAGTTGATACGAACGGAAGCGATCAGCGAATGAATGGATATTACAAAGAATTAAAAATTCATCTATACCATAACGCTCGGCAAGCTTACTTAATTGCTCACGCACCGTTTTTGGTGAACCAATGATCGTTCGCGTCCGGTTATGTATCATACGCTTGTGGTCATCATCTGTATACTGATACTCGCTTGCTTCTTTAATAGAAGGTACACGGCTATCAAGCCCTTTTTCAACGCGTAGTAGCCAAAGATCCTGACTGCTTGCCAGTCGCTCAGCCTCTTCATCTGTGTCGGCACAAACCACAAATACAGCAGCAAGCATTTGTGGCGTCTGGGACCATTCGTTTGGTCTAAAATGCTCACGATAGGTGCGCATTGCCTGCTCCCCGCGTGCTGATTTAATAAAATGGCCAAACACATACCCGAGCCCTCGTTTTGCCGCTTGCTCCGCACTATTTTCACCTAATCCTAGAATCCAAAGCGGAGGTGGAGTGTCTATTGCAGGTGCCGCTTTAACTCCTGCATTTGGATGGGTACGCGGCAGGGTGTCTCTGACATAATGAATGAGATCATCTACTTGTCGCCAAAAATCATCTAAGCTTCTAGGTGTTCCATCCACAAGGGCCCGACGCAACGCCGGGGTACCTCCAGGAGATCGCCCTAGCCCAATATCAACTCGGTCCGGAAAAATAGATTCAAGCTGTTTTGTCACTTCAGCTACTTTAAACGGACTATATTGAGGAAGGAGTATACCACCAGAGCCTACTCGAATTCTCTCTGTTTTAGCTGCAATGGCTGCCATTAAAATTTCAGGCGCCGTACTTTGCATGCCCTTTGTTCCATGATGTTCAGCAAACCAATATCTAGTATACCCCAGCTCCTCAGCAAGAGTAGCCACCTTTATCGTTTCTTGCATCTTTTCCGTAACCGTTTGACCTTTTGATAGAGGGACTTGATCTAACACACCTAATTTGATCATCTGTATTCGCCTCCCTCTAGCTATTGTATCCTTTTACGTTTATTTTCCCTATTTATCTGCTTTCCACACATGGTGTGTGGAGTTTATCGATTCACCTCACACCCTCTCCCCCACACAAAAAAGCAGTGAGCCTCCACCGACGCTCACTGCTCCTACCTCTTATACAGTTAATCCTTCCGACTGAACAGTTACTTCCTTTGGTCGATAGGTTGCCATCACTTCGCCCTCTGCGTCTGTACAGAACAATACGGAACGCTCTTGTTCTATCGTGACAGAATACGTACGATCCAGAACTGGATTTGTTACTTCAACATCTACATCTCCGGCACACTCGGATACAAAGATATACAAATCACCATGTTCAAAGGAAAGTCTACGTCCATAGATACCTGGATGATCGCCACCCTTTTCCCATATCAATTCTTCTCCGATAAATGCTTGTTGAAGTGCATAACCGTATATCGCTTTCACCGTGTCAATTCGGTCGTTCAGCTCTACAGGTAAAGGACTCCAAATGAATGTTCCTTGCCCGATTGTTAGTGTTTTCACAGAAGCAGTTTTCGTTTCATGAAGCTGCTCCTTAGACAATTCAGCAATCTTTCGTTCACCAAAGCTGACTGGAAGTGTCTTTCCCTCAAGTATTAACGACTCTTCGCGCAGCACGTTCAGTAGAGTTGACTTACCTAGTTCGTCTGTAAGTCTTTCTGTCATTTTCCAGCCTTCATTTAATCGTAGTGGTCCTGTATATAGAACCGTCCCTCCTTGATCGGCATACTCTAAGAGCTGATTAAATGCTTCCTCGCTAAAGTTATGCGCACTTGGAACAATGACAAGCTTCGGCTTATCCTTACGTAAATCATCTAAATGATACTCGCTGAGTCCCCGTGCATGAACATTACATTCATACGAAAGCGTGCGCACAGCTTTGGTTGTGGCCTCAAACGCAAGCTTGCGAGTAGAAAAGTCATTTGAATACGGATAAACAACCGCCACTTCTTCAAGCTTCCGATCAACAAAGAGCTCTTTTGCTTCATTTATAAATGCACCAAAATCATAGGATACATCCGCTTCCGGCTTCTCGGTTCCATCCGCACGAAGCGCTCCAATATTAGACTCATTCACATTATCCATATAGAAGTTTGTATTCCAGAGCCACTGTACTGCACCGGCCCCTCCAGTTGAAAATGCGTACGCATATTTACGCTCTAGGATATTGCGCAGCTCTTCCTCTGTGCGTTTCGCACGTCCATCCGGTTGCTCTAGATACATAATGCCCGTTTCTTGGACTAAATTCGGCTTTGAAGCTGTTTTTGTAAATACACCGTCCCACACAAGATGATCCATCTGCCACCACGTATGATTCGTGGTGTAATCAACAACGGACTCATAGAAAAAAGGAGTTGGACGTTGAGAACGTAATGCCTCGTCCTGGCCGACAGTAATCAAGCGATCGCTATGGATTGCCTGAATGGTTTTTGATAAATCCTGCGCCCACCTGTTATGCATATCCATCGTAAATAATGTATAGTCGCGCCAAATTAAGTTCTTTGCTGGTTTTCTCATATCCTGGACATCAAAATTCATATCCTCCGGTTCAGGAGGTAGGATGTCTTCAAAGCTTGGCAGTTCAACAGAGGAATAATTCCATGCTTCTTGAACCTTTCGAATCGTACCATACGTTTCCTTTGTCCACTCTTGAAATGCGTTGATTTCAAATGAATCTCTGGCTGATCGCGGTCCAGAAAAGATTCGATTTGGATCAAACATCGATGGCTCGTTAATTAAGTCCCAATGCAAGTGCGTCGCCTTTTTGTATCTCGATACAATAGCTGCAATAAATCGTTTTTGTGCGTCCAGACTTCTTGGATCAAGATATGGATTCTTCCCTTCCCACATTTCTGGAGTGAAGGCAAAAAATGTGAAGCATAGATCAAGGTCGTTCTTTTTAGCCGTTAACACAAATGCATCGATGGCACGAAGCACCTCTTCATACGGATGGCCATCAACATACATCACCTGTCTCCAGGCCGTCCAAATACCCGATCGGATATGATTAATGCCTGCCTCCCTCATTTGCTCCATGTCTTGATCCCACACAAGCGCATTCGGCATAAAGAGAAACTTTCTCGCCACATCCGATGTCATATAGGTCATACCAACAATCGGAAATGGTTTCCCGTCTTTCTCAAAATAATCCCTGCCTGCAACTAGCGGAGTACCTTCTTGCAGTAGGGTTTCAGAGAATCCCCAAAATCCTTGGTTAAAATGGATAACCTCTCCCGTTGATGAAATGGCTTTAACATGGATGGTGTAGAAGCCCTCCTCCACCTGAAACGGCATCGTTCTTCTGAGACTTGACCATTCTCTCGACTCGTCAAACGTAAATACCTCCTGATAGCTAATCTCATCTGACCCATCTTTTAAAACGTGCAGTTGCATCGTCCATTGCTTGCCTTTTATGTGAGCCAGACTTTGTAATTGTATTGTTAGAGTTGGGGTCTCACCCGGATAGTAGCTGGCATACCCTGGCTTTACCCATATTTCCGTTACGCCCTCAGACGCATAGCGAGTAGACTCATTAAGGACCTCTACTCCATGCTCCCAAAACATATCATCTGTTCGCTGATTAATGAAAATCCAGCGACCACCTGTAAATGAACCCTTTGTATGTTCAATTAACACCACGGGAGCTGAAATCTCTCTACCTTCCTCCGATATTCCTTTAAGCAAGGGATAGATGTGCGCATCCATCGGACCACTTGACCCATTTTCGTGTGGTTGATCATCCTGCTTGGTTGGGTGTAAAACAAACCCGTACGTCGGTTGAATCGAAAATGCCTTCTCTAGTCCATCAAGCAATGGCCGATCAGCTGAACTAACAAGCTCACGAACCTTAGAGCTGTTCACCTGAAGCGCTTCGTGAATATGAAGATGTTGATGGTAGGCTGTTTGCTCTACTTCAATCTTCCACTCACCGTCTTCTTTATAAACAGGGAAACGAAAAGGGATCTCTCCTACATGGACAAACCCTCCTCCATTTTTCAGGAAACGCAAGATTGTAGGCCAATGATCTTTCGGAAAATAAGAACCATGTAAATGCACAAGGGTCTGATAGTTGCCACTCTCAAGCGCTAAATCCAACTCATCGGTGTTTGCAATATCTTGGAAGCTAGCAAGCTGGCTGTCAGACGGACGCACGCCATCAAATGGAAACGTAGAATCATAGAAAAACAAAGTACTCATGATCGAACCCCTTTACTTCTAGTTTTTCACAGCACCTTCAGTAAGACCTGCGATAAAGTAACGACTAAACAAGATAAATACGATTAAGATCGGAAGTGTTGCCATAAAGGTTCCTGCTAGAATCATTGAATAATCAGTATAAAAAACATCATTTAATGTCCGTAACGCAATTTGAATCGTGTGTACACTGCGATCTTTTAAGACAACCAACGGCCAGAGAAAGTCATTCCACGTGTTCATAAATGTAACGATTCCAAGTGTGGCAAGCCCTGGCTTCACAGTAGGAAGCACAATGTTCCAATACGTCCTAAACGTGCTGCACCCATCCATTCTAGCTGCTTCTAATAGCTCATCAGGAATGGCAGATGAAATGTACTGTCGCATCCAAAAGACTCCAAATGCACTGACCATCGCAGGCACAATAACTGCTTGTAGCGTATCAATCCACCCAAGACTACTAATAATCATAAAGGATGGGATTAATCCCAATTGAGGTGGAATCATCATCGTTGCTAGTAAGAAAACAAACAAGAGATTTTTCCCCTCAAACTGAAGCTTGGCAAAAGCAAATCCAGCCAACGAACAAAAGAACAATACAGATAACGTAACGGTTGTTGAGATAAAAAAGGAATTAAACATCGCTCCAAAAAAGTCAATGCGATCAAACACATTCATTGCATTCTCAATAAAATGAGTTCCCGGTAACATGGCTGGCGGGAATTGATTCACAGAAGAGGTTGTGTTAGAACCGATAACAAACATCCAGTAAAAAGGGAACAGCGATAATAAGGAACTGATGACCAAAAAGGTATATAACAACACTTTAGGCCCTTTTCTTTGTCCAACTTCTTTCATAGTCATGTCACTCCTTTTATGCAGACTTTATCCGTTTGGTTAAGAACATATTTAGTAGCGAAACAAGAATGATAATGAGGAACAACACCCAAGCAATCGCTGCTGCGTAACCAAATGAGAATCGTTCAAACGCTTCTTGATATAAGTAAAGTGTCATCGTTAGCCCTTGAGACTCTGAGCCAGCACCAAAGATTAATGGCTCTGTGAATACTTGCATTCCACCGATAGACGATAGAAGAACAGTAAAGATAATAATTGGTCGTACCATTGGAATGGTAATATAAAAGAACTGCTGAACCTTTGTAGCTCCGTCAATTGTAGCTGCTTCATATAAGTCTTTCGGAATACTTTGAAGGCCTGCTAGATAAATAATCGTATTGTACCCAACCCATCTCCACATAACCATGAGAGAGATGGCGACATGTGTTCCAAAGTAGGAGCCTTTCCAGTTAACCGGATCAATCCCAATCATGCTAAGAACATAGTTGATGATTCCGTACTGAGTTCCAAAGATTGCAGAGAACACAATCGTTACAGCAACGATTGACGTAACGTTTGGCATAAATACAGCCAGTCTGAATAAGCTTTTCCCTTTTAAGAAGGCCTGGTTTAAAATAAAGGCTAAAATTAATGCAACAAACAACTGCGGAATGGTTGAGAGTGCCCAAATACTAAATGTATTTCCGACCGATTTCCAAAACAACGGGTCGTTTGTAAATAACCCTACATAGTTCGCAAATCCAATAAACTCTCGTTCGCCGAGAATGTTCCATTTATGAAAAGATAGATATGCTGTGAAAATAAGAGGAAACATCCCAAATACACCAAACAGTAAAAAGAACGGAGAGATATATAGATAACCTGAGATTCGGTCACGAACACGCTGGTTATATTTTCTCTTTGGCGCGCGGGGTGCAGGTGGTGTCTCTTGTTGCACGTTAGTTGATGTAGCCATTATCTTCATCCTTTCTAATATTCATAAGAAACAGCGTAAGATCTCTCCTACGCTGTTATCCATCCTGTTAACGAGAGACCTGTCTATCTACCTCTTCTAATGCCTTATCCCATGCCGCTTCAGGAGTAGACACCCCATCCGCAATAGAACCGAGCGCATCCTGCATAATCGTATTAATTGGTGCTGTCATTGGAGCACGATACACATCTTGAACTAAAGTGGCTGCTTCAGCATAGATCGCACCAATATCTTTACGGATAAAGAATTCATCATCTAGCTCTTGAACCGCAGGATCATCATAAATACCTGGTGTTGATGGGAAGTTTCCATTTTCTTTAAAAATATCTAATTGATTTTCTGGTGACATTAACCATGTAATAAACTCGTACGCTTCCTCTGGATGATCACTCTGTTTTGGTACAGTAAGGAATGAACCTCCCCAGTTACCTGATCCTTCAGGCATTAAAGCAATGTCCCAAAGTCCTGATGTGTCTGGTGCATCATTTTTAATGTTTTGCAGCATCCATGGTGGTAAGAAAACCGTTGCAAAATCGCCATTTGCAAGGGCCGCTCCCCACTCAGGTGTGCCTCGTTCAATATTCGCTTGAATATCCATCGCTTCAACAGATTTATCCCATGCCTTTTGAATTTGAGGACTGTCTTCTAGGATGAGCGTTCCATCCGTCTCAAAGTATTGCTTATCCCCTTGCTCTCTGATCGCAGAATACATATCCGCCACATCACTGAACATAAAGGCGCCTGTCTGTTCTTTTAGTTGCTCACCTGCTTCAATGTATGAATCCCATGTTCCAAGGACTTGGTTCACTTCATCAGGATCAGTTGGTAAGCCCGCTTCTTCAAATAAATCAACTCGGTACGCCATGGCCATCGGTCCGATATCAGTTGGAATACCAATTACGGATCCATCTTCTGAAGAGGCCTGCTTCCACTTCCAATCAAGATAATCTCCCTCTAAGTCCTGAGCACCATATTCAGACAGATCGTAAAACATATCGCTGCTTTCTTTAATTCGTTCTAAGTATCCTTCATCTACTCCAGAGATGTCAGGAGCTCCCGAGCCTGCTGCAAGGGCCGTAATTAAATTTTGGTGAGCATCTGCATATTCCGCTTCTTGAATATCAATCTTAATTCCGGGATTTTCTTCTTCATATTGTTTAGCTTTTTCAGCAAAACCCATCCCTGGCCAGAGCCACATCGTTAAAGTGACATCACCACCACTGTCACTGCCACCTCCATCAGAACTTGATCCTGATGAACATGCTGCTAAACTAACTGCAAGTCCGGCACTTCCTAAGACCAATAACGATTTTTGAGTAAGCTTGTTCATATTAACTCCCCCTTTGTTATTTTTGTTATCTTAAGTTGTTATTTATAAATAAAACATATCACTACTAAAGAATAATGTAAACGCTTAATTATTTATAAATAAAAAATCGATGAGCGCTTGCTCATCGATTCCTTGGTACATCAACGGATTCTTTTAACAACATATCGCCAGCAATTAATATTTTCTCAGAAGGATATTCAGGATGCTGTAATCTCCACACTAACCGTTCTACCGCACGCTGCCCAATCATTTGTTTTAAGACCTGAACAGTAGTAAGCGAAGGCTTTTTCCCTTCTTCTTCATCTAATAAATCAAACCCGGTAACAGATACATCCCTAGGACAGGCATACCCGTTGTGATCAAGTAAGTTAATCATCCGTCTACCAATGTGATCATTCGCGCAAACAAAGGCAGTTGGGAATTCAAGTTTGCTTCGCTTCCACTTATCTATCTCTTTTTGAATCGCTACTTCCATATCATCATTGTATTCAATGTCCATTAAAGTTGAGAAATGCTCAAGTCCAGCTTGCTCAATAGATGTTCGATATCCTAACCACCGATCAAAGAAACTGGTAGAATAGTTCACTTGCCCAACAAATGCTAATCGCTTATGACCTAAACCAATTAAATGATCTGTCACTCGTTCAATGCCATTACGATTGTTCATAAACAAGCTATCCGCTCGCATCATCTTATCGTCATGATCGATCATGACGATTGGTAAACCGTAATCAGATAAAGCGACTAGCGTTTGTTCATCTAACGTACCGAGTGTGATAATCCCAATTAAGTTGCCTAGATCGACTTTTTTAGTTAAGTCCATTTCATTGGAGATAACGATCATCCCAGCTTTTTTAGACTGAATACTGGCAGACACACCTTGAAACACTGTTCCCCAGTATGTATAGGTAATATTTTGGTATTGTTGATTCGGTAGAAAAACAAGGATATACCCGTTTTCAACTTCTACTTTTTCATTATTTAAACCCTGGTTCGGATTGCCCCCCTCTTTTAAATAACCTAATTGCTTAGCCGTAAAAAGAATTTTCTTTCTTGTTGCCTCACTTACACCAGGTTTACTATTTAACGTTTTAGATACCACATACTTCGACACTCCTACTGTATCAGCAATCACTTGCATGGTTATCTTTCTATGACCCATTCTTCCACCCCGTCGACAGTCTCTTTTGTTATCTTTGTTAGCATTATAACAGAATAATTAGCAGAAAGCGTTTAAATTAATGGAATGACTATATAAAGCAAAGGTATATATACAATCAATAGACTTGTATTCACCAGCCAGTTTGAATTGGCCAAATTAACATCAAGCTGATAAAGCTGAGGAGGGACTAAAGCAGAAACGGCTGTAGGCATCATACATAAGATAAGAATGACTTGTACAATATACCCATCGTTTAAGCTCCCAAGTCCCAATGCGAGCGCTACACCGACCACGAGAAAAGGAACAAGTAAGCCTTTAACAAGTGATAGCGAAAGACTTAGTTTAAGATGCTTCCGTACAGATTTGACTCTCATTGAAAAACCTACAGGAATAAGCAATAAAATGGCGGTGATCGGAACAAGAACTTGTATCATTTGACCATATCCGTCCATCCGTTCCAGACCTGAAATATTTAAGATACCTCCGATGATAATTGAAAAAAACGTCACCATAATAAACGGGTCACGTATGATCGAGCGCCAGCCTTTATGCATTCCTTCATTTT
Source organism: Alkalihalobacillus sp. FSL W8-0930 (assembly GCA_037965595.1). Classification (NCBI taxonomy): domain Bacteria; kingdom Bacillati; phylum Bacillota; class Bacilli; order Caryophanales; family Bacillaceae; genus Alkalihalobacillus; species Alkalihalobacillus sp. FSL W8-0930. The sequence goes on from CP150183.1 coordinate 2,969,556, forward strand.
TAGAAACACCGTAACGTTTAGCGACTGGATAACAAACCGTGTAATAAAATAATTCCTCAAGCAGCCTAAACATTGCAACGTACGCTAAGCTTTTCTCTCCTAACAGCATTACACAAAAGAGTGAGCCAAATGTTCCTAAATTTATAAAGGACCCAGTTACAAACATAGAACCTGTTTGTTTACGATTCAGTAAAAAAACCTTTGATAATAAAATGCCAAAAAGCCCTCCAAGCACAATCGTCAGTACTCCGAGCAATGGCAGGAAAACAAGGTGACCATCTGTTAATTCAGCAGACCAAAAAGCACCTATTAGAATGATAGGGTTCATTCCAAGTAAAACAATTCGAATACAATAAAACAAGAATTGAGATAATGGAAACCAGCTAGGTGTATATTGCTTATCAGCCATCATTCGTAGCAATACGCCAATGATTAGCCCTAAAACAATCACACTCATTGCAAACACTAGTTGATTGATTCCAATCCACTCCTAATTATATAATAGTTGGAAGAAAAGGTCTAAAAAAGAGAAAAATGGGGGACGAAACATTGAAATCAGCTCTACTTATGCTTGATATACAAAACGGGTTTACACAAGCAGGGGACTTCGATGATGTCATATCTCGTAATCATTTACTTGCTACTCATTTCCATCAGCAAGAACGTATAGTAATTATGACAAGACATGTAGATCATCATGAAAAGAGTCTCATACAAACAAACACTTCCGCCGGGGAATTAGATGCATCACTTCATTCGTTTGCTCACAAAGTTGTTGAGAAACAGCAGCCTAGTGCTTTTTTACAGACAGATTTAGATGAGTATCTGCGACAAAATCAGATCACACATCTTGTTGTTACAGGGTTTAATGTGGAATTCTGTTGTTTGTTTAACAGCATCATCGCTCATGAAAAGGGGTATCACGTCACATTGATTGAAGATGCTTCTGCAATCGTTAACACAGATCAAACCTATGAAATGCCCGGGTTGGATATACGAGACTTTGTTGCGACTATACTTGATTGGTCTGGAGCGATTCAAGTAATGGACACTGATGAATACATAGGATAAAAAGAAAGAACCACTCCATTACCTAAAAGCGAAATGGAGTGGTCGAGTATCGATCTATTATAAGAAGTAACCAAGAGTAACTGCCAAGATAAAGAATAGAACAGCTAGAACGATTGTTGCTCTATGAAGAACTAAGTCCACTCCTCTGGCTTTTTGTTTACCTAGTAATTGCTCAGCTCCACCTGAGATTGCTCCAGATAAACCCGCACTCTTACCTGATTGAAGTACAACAACTGTGATTAAAGCGATTGAGACAATCACTAACGATATCATAAGTACTAATTGCAAAAAATCCACCTCCAAGCACATTTTACGCTAATTTTAATCTACCATAACCACGTAATCAATTCAATCTACTTTAGTAAAAATTGTTTATAAGTCATATAATAGCTAAATTCAGCGACATTCTACAGCATCTCATCTATTTCCCGAGCAATAGTTATATTTCCACTGACAGTCATTAGAGAAAATCTTATGACACAACTAAAAAACAAGAAAATGGCGAATGGTTCGGTTACATAATCAATGCCATTCGTGATTTTATTTGCACAAGCGGAGGGAGAACCCGAGACTCCTACGGAACAGAACGCGGTGAAGACACTGTAGCGGATATATCGCTATAATCGTGGTTTGCTATTCACATTAATCGAACATCCCGACCTCATAAGAAAAACCCACTCACAGCGGTGAGTGGGTTTCAACTGCAATTACTTAGAAAGATTGTAGAAAGACTTACGTCCGCCGTATACAGATACGTCAGCAAGCTCGTCTTCAATACGAATCAATTGGTTGTATTTCGCTACGCGGTCTGTACGAGATGGTGCACCCGTTTTAATTTGACCAGCGTTTGTAGCAACTGCGATATCAGCAATTGTTGCATCTTCAGTTTCACCAGAACGGTGAGAGATAACTGCTGTGTAACCAGCACGTTTAGCCATTTCGATTGCTTCGAATGTTTCAGTAAGCGTACCAATTTGGTTAACTTTGATAAGGATTGAGTTAGAGATTCCTTTTTCAATTCCTTCAGCAAGCTTTTCAGTGTTCGTAACAAACAAGTCATCACCAACAAGCTGAACTTTGTCTCCAAGCTTTTCAGTTAAAAGCTTGTGACCTTCCCAGTCGTTTTCGTCTAGGCCATCTTCAATTGAGATGATTGGGTATTTAGAAACAAGATCTTCGTAGAAAGTAACAAGCTCTTCAGAAGATAATACTTTACCTTCACCAGAAAGGTGGTATTTACCGTCTTCTTTGTTGAATAGCTCAGAAGAAGCAACGTCCATTGCAAGTTGTACTTCTTCGCCTGGCTTATAACCAGCTTTTTCAATTGCTTCAATGATTGTTTGAAGCGCTTCTTCGTTTGAAGATAAGTTAGGAGCAAATCCACCCTCATCTCCTACTGCAGTGTTATAGCCTTTAGCTTTAAGAACTGATTTAAGGTTGTGGAAGATTTCCGCACCAATTTGAACAGCGTGCTTGAAGCTGTCAGCTCCAACAGGCATGATCATGAATTCTTGAATATCTACGTTGTTATCAGCGTGCTCTCCACCGTTGATGATGTTCATCATTGGTACTGGAAGAGTTTTCGCGCTGAATCCACCAAGGTAAACGTATAAAGGAATACCAAGTGCTTTAGCAGCAGCATGAGCAACAGCCATAGATACACCAAGAATCGCGTTAGCACCTAATTTTGCTTTGTTTTTCGTACCGTCAAGCTCAAGAAGAAGCTTGTCGATTCCTAATTGATCCATTGCGTCAACACCGATTAATTTTGGTGCAATGATGTCATTTACGTTAGCAACAGCTGTTAAAACACCTTTGCCCATGAAACGGTCTCCACCGTCACGAAGTTCTACTGCTTCGTATTCTCCTGTTGATGCACCACTTGGTACAAGGGCACGTCCCATTGCTCCAGATTCTACATATACTTCTACTTCTACTGTTGGGTTACCACGTGAATCAAGAACTTCACGAGCATGAATATCAGTAATCATAGTCAAGCTAATCATCTCCTTAAAGGTTTGTTTATTTTATTAGTGTTTTCCCAGTCATTTCTTCTGGTTGTTTTGCATCAAGTAATTGAAGAACAGTTGGTGCAAGGTCAGCTAAAATACCATCCTCACGTAGTGTAACGCCCTTTTCAGTCACAATGACCGGCACACGATTTGTTGTGTGGGCTGTCATTGGATTTCCTTCAAGGGTAACGACTTCGTCAGCATTTCCGTGATCAGCGGTAATGATGGCCGCGCCACCTTTTTCAAGGATTGCGTCAACTACTTTTCCAAGACATTCGTCTACTGCTTCAATCGCTTTAATCGTTGGTTCAAGCTTTCCTGAATGGCCGACCATGTCAGGGTTTGCGAAGTTTAAGATAATCGCATCGTGCTTGTCCGCTTCAATGTCAGAAACTAATGCATCCGTTACTTCGTATGCACTCATCTCAGGTTGTAAATCATATGTTGCTACTTTAGGTGAATCAATTAAAATACGTGACTCGCCAGGGAACTCCTGCTCACGTCCACCACTAAAGAAAAACGTGACATGAGGATATTTCTCGGTTTCAGCAATACGAAGCTGACGAAGGTTTTGCTGAGAAAGAACTTCTCCGAGTGTGTTATCAAGATTTGTTGGTTTGAAGGCTACAAATCCGTCTACAGACTCACTAAACTTTGTTAAGCACACAAAGTGTAGCTTCTTTGGAAATTTCTCTCCACGGTCAAATCCTCTAAAGTCTTCATTTGTGAATACTTGAGATAATTGAATGGCACGGTCAGGTCGGAAATTAAAGAAAATGACAGCATCGTTATCCTGAACAGTAGCTACTGGTTTACCTTCTTTGTCCGTCAACACAGAAGGAATCACAAACTCATCATGGATTTCGTTTTTGTAATTATCTTCAAGTACATCTAGAGCATTCTCATATGAAGGTCCATCACCATAAACCATGGCGCGGTATGATTTCTCTAGACGATCCCAACGCTTGTCGCGGTCCATTGCATAGTAGCGGCCATGCAGAGTAGCAAGCTCACCTATGCCGACCTCATCAAGCTTTTCCTGAAGAGAACGTAGGTAGGTTTCCGCACTTGTCGGAGCTACATCACGTCCATCAAGGAAGCCATGAATGTAAACTTTTTTCACATTTTTGCGCTTCGCTAAGTCTAACAGTGCAAATAAGTGCTCAATGTGACTGTGAATACCACCGTCAGATAACAAGCCATATAAATGAAGAGCGGTTCCCTTTTCATTTACATGATCAATGGCATCAAGGAAGGTTTGATTTTCAAAAAACTCACCTTCACGGATAGCTAGATTCACTCTTGTTAAACTTTGATACACGATACGGCCAGCACCAATGTTTAAGTGTCCAACCTCTGAGTTCCCCATTTGACCATCTGGTAGGCCAACTGCTTCCCCATCTGCTTTTAGAGTCGCATGAGGGAATTCGTTGTGATACCGATCGAAATTAGGTTTTTTCGCCTGCTCTACCGCGTTGCCTTTGGTTTCGTCCCTTAAACCAAAGCCATCAAGGATAATTAGAGCAACGGGTTTCTTACTCATTTTACCGCCTCCAGAAGCTCAAGGAATGAAGCAGGCTCAAGGCTCGCTCCCCCAACTAAAGCTCCGTCAATATCAGTTTGAGCCATGTATTCAGCAATGTTAGCAGGTTTTACGCTACCGCCATACTGGATACGAACAGCGTCAGATACTTCATGAGTGAACGCTTCTGCAACAACGGTACGGATGTATCCGCAGCCTTCGTTTGCATCTTCAGAAGAAGAAGATTTCCCAGTTCCAATTGCCCAAACTGGCTCATAAGCGATAACCGTGTTTTTCACTTGCTCTTCAGAAAGTCCCTCAAGACCTTTTGTGATTTGCTCGTGAAGAACATCATTTGTACGGTTAGCTTCTTTCTCTTCTAATGTTTCACCGCAGCAAAGAATTGGAGTGACTCCTTGTTCGTGAGCAGCATGAACTTTTTTGTTAATCAGTTCATCAGTTTCTCCGAACAATTCTCTACGCTCAGAGTGGCCTAAAACCACATAGTGAACACCTAGATCAGCAAGTGCTGATGGGCTGATTTCACCAGTGAACGCTCCACTTGTTTCAAAGTAAGCATTTTGAGCTCCTACTTTTAAATCTGTACCTTCTGCTGCTTCCACTAAACTTTGTAGGAAAAGAGCAGGTGCACACACAACTGAATCAACAGACTCAGAGCTAGGCAGCTTTGCTTTTACTTCTTCTGCAAACGATTTTGCTTCAGAAAGTGTTTTGTTCATTTTCCAGTTACCTGCAATAATTGGTTTACGCATGGTTCATCACCTCTCGTAATTAATTACTCTTTATCTGAAAGAGCGACAACGCCTGGAAGGTCTTTCCCTTCCATAAACTCTAATGACGCGCCTCCACCAGTAGAGATATGGCTCATTTTATCTGCCAGTCCAAACATTTCAACAGCAGCTGCTGAATCTCCTCCACCAATAACGGAATACGTATCAGTGCTATCTGCAAGAGCTGTTGCTACAGCCTTTGTTCCATTAGCGAATGCTTCAATTTCAAACACACCCATAGGTCCATTCCAGATAACAAGCGCAGATTCAGATACGACACTCTTGTATGTATCTTGAGTTTTTGGACCGATATCTAATGCTTCCCAATCAGATGGAATTTCACTAATTGGCACAATTTTCGTATTGGCATCATTTGAAAAATCATCTGCTACTAATACATCTTGTGGCATATAGAAGTTCACGCCATTTTTCTTTGCTTTTTCCATGAAGGTTTTAGCAAGATCAATTTTGTCTTCTTCAAGTAAAGATAATCCAACTTCGTGACCTAATGCTTTTACAAATGTATAAGCAAGTCCACCACCAATGATTAAGTTATCTACTTTATCAAGAAGATGATCAATAACACCAATCTTGTCTTTTACTTTTGCTCCACCGATAATCGCTGTAAATGGACGCTTAGGCTCAGTTAATGCTTGTCCAAGCACTTCAAGCTCTTTCTCCATTAAGAAACCAGCTGCAGATGGAAGGTGTTTTGCAATACCTTCTGTTGAAGCATGAGCACGGTGAGCTGCACCAAATGCATCATTCACATAAAAATCAGCTAGAGAAGCAAATTCTTTTGCAAGCTCAGCATCATTTTTCTCTTCACCAGCATAGAAACGCACGTTTTCAAGCAATAGAATGTCGCCATTCTCAAGCTTACTTACAGCAGCTTCTGCCACTTCACCGCGTGCTTCAGTGCTTGCTGCAACAGGCTGGCCTAAAAGTTCAGACAAGCGCTCTGCAACTGGCTTAAGACGAAGTTCTTCAACTGCTTCACCTTTAGGACGTCCTAAGTGACTAGCAAGAATCACTTTTGCCCCTTGGTCTACTAAATGCTTAATCGTTGGAAGTGCAGCTTTAATACGAGTTTCATCCGTGATTGCCCCATCTTTCATTGGAACATTAAAATCCACACGTACAAATACGCGCTTCCCAGTAAGTGTTACGTCTTGAAGGGTTTGTTTATTCATAACGAACCTCCTCCTATTCATATGTTGTGACAAGCGGAAAGGGGAGTCAGATTCTGGACCCTCCTCCCCTTCTATGCCGCTCGCTTAATTATAGCCCTTTGCTAGCGATGTATTCAACTAAGTCAACGACACGGTTTGAGAAACCAGTTTCGTTATCATACCAAGAGATAACTTTAACCATGTTACCTTCCATAACCATTGTAGAAAGTGCGTCGATTGTAGAAGAATGAGTGTTACCATTGTAATCTTGAGATACTAGTGGATCTTCAGAGTATCCAAGGATTCCTTTAAGGTTACCTTCAGCAGCTTCTTTAAGAGCAGCATTTACTTCTTCAGCTGTAACTTCTTTGTCAAGTTCAACAACAAGGTCAACTAAAGATACGTTTGGTGTAGGTACACGCATAGCAGCACCGTTAAGTTTTCCTTTAAGTTCAGGAAGAACTAGTGCAACTGCTTTAGCAGCTCCAGTTGAAGTTGGGATGATGTTTTCAGCTGCAGCACGCGCACGACGGTAGTCTTTGTGCGGAAGATCAAGGATTTGTTGGTCGTTCGTGTAAGAGTGAACAGTGTTCATTAGTCCACGACGGATACCAAATTGATCGTTTAATACTTTCGCAAATGGTGCTAGGCAGTTTGTTGTGCAAGATGCGTTAGAGATAACGTCATGGCTTGCTGGATCGTATTTATCTTCGTTAACACCTACAACAACTGTGATATCTTCATCAGATGCTGGTGCAGAGATGATTACTTTTTTAGCTCCTGCTTCGATGTGCTTCGCAGCGTCAGCACGCTTCGTGAAGAAACCAGTAGACTCGATTACAACTTCTACTCCGTGCTTATCCCATCCGATTTCAGCTGGGTTACGCTCAGCAGAAACTTTGATCTCTTGACCATTAACAACTAAAGAGTTGTCTTTTACTTGAATGTCAGCATCAAGGATACCGTGAACCGTGTCATGCTTAAGTAAGTGTGCAAGCATGTTTGCATCCGTTAAGTCGTTGATTGCTACTACCTCTACGTTAGGGTTGTTAAGAGCCGTGCGGAAAACGTTACGTCCAATACGACCAAAACCGTTAATACCAATTTTTGTTGCCATGTTAAATTCCTCCTGACTTCTATTAAAAAGCAAAATCTATCAAAAAGGGCAAAACCCTTTTCTTCCTATTCATTATGAAGCAATCCTCTAGCGGCAGCTTCATCCGTAATGAGAACATCACTTGGACGATGCTTCATGTAAGCTGCAATGGCATTTGCCTTTGATGCGCCACCCGCAACAGAAATCACATGCTTTCCTGCATCCAGCTCATCCAATTGAAGACCAATGGTCCGCTGTTTGTGAATGATCTCTCCCCTTTGGTTAAAGTAATAACCAAAGGCCTCTGCTACTGCATGTTCCCGTTTTAGTTTGTTCATAAACGGTTCTTCTGAGCTTCGTCTCGCCGCCATTCTAGTAGCATCACCAATCCCATGAAGTAAAATTCGAGATGTTCTAATTAAATCTAGAATTTCCTTAACGGATGGCTCAAGTACTAATGAAGAATAGGCTTCTTCACTTAACTGATCTGGAACATGCATGAGCCTGTATTCAGCCCCCGCTCGATCAGCAAATTCCGCGCTAATGGTGTTGGCTTGATTTTCAACTCGTTCTCCGAGTCCACCTCTAGCTGGAACAAATATTGATTGACTCACCTTTGGATCAGGTGTCATCATTTGTGCAACAGCAGCAAGCGTTGTTCCACCCATTACTGCAACAACTGAGCTTGGAATAATGATTGATTTCAGCTCACGGACACAAGCCTGCCCCATCTCTTGCTTAACCCAATCTTCTTCGTCACTATTTCCCGGCACAATAACGACCTTTGTCACGCCAAGCTTTTGTTCAAGCTCCGTTTCAAGCGCTCGTAACCCGAGAATTTCCTTCATCATTTCCTCAAGCTGAACAAGAACAGTTTCTCCTTCTCTTGTTAAACTCATTCCCGCCGTATTAAATGAAATAAGGCGTTGGTCCTTCAGAAAGGTGACTTCACCTCGCACCACTCGTTCGGAAAGCTGAAGATTCACTGCAAGCGACCTTCGTCCAATCGGTTGTTTAAGATGAACAAACTGTAGCATTCTGTATCGCTTCTGCATGGTTTCCACTAAATCAGGTACTAACTGTTTTTGGATATTAACCAGCTTTCTCAACATTCAGCAGCACCTCTTCCTCAGATAGGGACTATATACGTCCCGCGATGACATTTTACGTCCCGACTAATGCGTACGAAACGTTTGCCACAAGGTCATCATACCAATCGTTCACGAATATGACAAGTTTTTTACCTTAGTTTTTTTTATTAAATGAATCGTTGATATGCGTGGCAGAATGGATTGCTTCCTTTAACGTATCGTATGAAAGGATTCCTTCATCGGCAACTTGTCCATTAACCGTCACGACAGGAATACGAAACATGTAGGTTTCAAGCAACGCGTCATCTTGATAAATATCAACGGATTGATAGTGGAGGTCTAATTGATCTAACACCTTTTTCCCTTTCTCACATAACGAGCATTGATTCTTTGTATAGAATATAATTTCCACGGACAATCCCCCCTTAGTTGTACTCCTATCCACAGTATACCAAACAAGGTTTTTATATCTAACGGTTTAACTTCTTTTAGAAACGGAAATGATGAATAGAGGATTTACGCAATGAATAGGGAATGTATATGTGTAGAGTGGTTTTTATTTGACCTTCTCTGACCTAATAGGTATGATGTACATAACAGCAATGAAAGAGCTGACAAACAGTAAAATGAATTTAAATTACATTTCACAGGAGGAATGATCCATGAATCTCATCCCTACAGTTATTGAACAAACAAACCGCGGCGAGCGCGCGTACGATATCTACTCTCGTCTTTTAAAAGATCGTATCATTATGCTAGGAAGTGCAATCGATGATAACGTAGCAAACTCAATCGTTGCCCAGCTTTTATTCCTACAAGCAGAAGATCCAGACAAAGATATCTCACTTTACATTAATAGCCCAGGTGGTTCCATTACAGCTGGTATGGCAATCTACGATACAATGAATTTCATCAAACCAGACGTATCAACGATCTGCATCGGTATGGCTGCATCTATGGGTTCATTCCTACTAGCAGCCGGAGCAAAAGGTAAACGTCTTGCTCTACCTAACAGTGAAGTCATGATTCACCAACCACTAGGTGGAACACAAGGTCAAGCGTCTGATATCGAAATCCACGCTCGTCGTATCATCGAAATGCGTGAGAAACTAAACGAAATCCTATCAGAGCGCACTGGTCAATCTATCGACATCATCTCTCGTGACACAGATCGTGATAACTTCATGACAGCTGAACGCGCGAAAGAATACGGTCTAATCGACCAAGTCATCTCTTCACCATCTGATCAGAAATAAGAACGAAAAAAAAGCAGCCCATGTGGCTGCTTTTTTTGTGTGGTATGGTCGTGGGTGCTGGGATTAGCTAGGATCTGAAGTTTTAGGTGAGCTAGCATCGTATCAGAAGGTTCTATCTTTTTGCGCATTCCACAGCTTTTTTAGCACATACCCTGGGTTTTTGCGCATTCCACAGCTTTTTGAGCACAGACCTCGTTTTTTTGCGCATTCCACAGCTTTTTGAGCACACACCCGGGTTTTTTGCGCATTTCACAGCTTTTTGAGCACGCACCCGGTTTCTTCTCGCATTCTACAGCTTTTTTGAGCACGAACCCTAATTTTTTGCGCATTCTGCTGCTTTTTGAGCACGCCCCCCGCTTTTTCGCGCATTCCACTGCTTTTTGAGCAAATCAAGTTAATTTCAGAACCTCCACACCAAGCGGACGAGATGGCCGACCGACTCCTAAGAGAAGAAAAGGCAAGGTTGAAATGATTCTGGCATAGCCAGAATTAGTTCAACGCCTTCCCTAGGAAAGCGTGTCGGCCAGCTCGGGAGCGTGTTCACTCCTCCGCACATGGATACCCAAATCCTACTATCTAATTCCTCTTCCTAGGGAAAGCCTGCCGAACAGCTTGGGAGCGAGTTCGTTCAATACCACATTAATTAACTATAATCATCCTTCTCCACAAACAAAGAAAAGCAGCCCCCATGGCTGCTTCTCCCTTAAGCGTTCTGAATATAATCAACTAGCGTATCTAATGCTTCCTGTTCGTCGTGTCCATCTGTACTAATCACAATTGTGGCATCCTGCCTAATGGCTAAGCTCATAATACCCATGATGCTTTTTGCGTTTGCTACCTTTCCATCCTTCTCAATGTTCACTACGGATGTAAAACGATTCGCTTCTTGTACAAACATGGCTGCTGGTCTTGCTTGCAGGCCTCCTTTAATGGCAACCTTTACTTCCGACTTAAGCATAACGAGTCCCCCTTTGATTAAAATATATTCAGCTATTTATCATATCTCCTGATCGGATCTTTTCGGCAATTTCGTCAATCTTCTTTAATCTGTGATTAATCCCAGATTTGCTCACTTTACCACCTTCAAGCATGTCCCCAAGTTCTTTTAGCGTCACGTCTTGATGAGTTAATCGAAGCGTAGCAATGTCCCTTAATTTCGGTGGCAGCTGATCCAAACCGATCGTCCGCTGGATCAACCGGATGTTTTCAACCTGTCTAAGCGCCGCACCTACCGTTTTGTTCAGATTGGCGGTTTCGCAATTCACCAGTCGATTTACAGAGTTCCTCATATCCTTTAAAATACGAACATCTTCAAAATAAAGCAACGCCTGATGCGCACCTATAATACTTAAGAACTCTGTAATCTTCTCACTTTCTTTAATGTATACAATATATCCTTTTTTTCGTTCTAGTGGCTTTGCTCGCAATCCATATTCGTTCATTAATTCACATAACGATTGATTATGTTCCTCTGATGAAGAAAAAATTTCTAAATGATAGGAGGATGTTTCCGGATGATTCACAGAACCACCCGCTAAAAAAGCTCCCCGCAAGTACGCTCGTTTACGTTGTTCCGTATGAAGGAAGTCAGGTGTAACCGAACGAATCAGCGTGAATCCTTCACCGATAATCCCTAACGTCTCCATTAGAGGTTTCGCCCCTCGTGATACTCTTACCAAGTAGACATTGTTCTTTTTTAATCGCATTTTTTTCCGAACAAGCAGCTCGATAAAAATGTCTGGAAACAATTGTTTTAATAAAGTGTAGATTCGTCTGGCAATTGCAGCATTTTCGGTGGTAATATCCAAACCGACCTGCTGCCTGGCAAACGATAGTGAACCATTCATACGAACGAGAGCAGCCAACTCAGCAGAAGCTTGTGGAGTCGCAGGATCAAGCTGAGTTAATTCTTTTTTTACTTTAGCTGCAAAAGACATCTTGTCCCCCCCTTTCAGATGAATCTAATTTAAGTCAGGGGCACATCCAAGCTCCCTGATCGAAGAATGGCCTCTGATACCATTTTTGCATTGTGTCTTAATTGGCCGTCCTGCTCTAACACAAAGTCATCACAGATTATGTTAACACCCATCTCTTGTAGTCGTTCATGATCAACCGTCACTGGAAAGGCAATCTCTTCCTCGTATCGTGCTCGCACGTTTTGAGAGATAATTGAACCATTTACCAGGATGTCATCAACCAAATGAGGTCCACAATGAAAAATCAGTCCATATAGGTGATCAGCAGCAGAATATCCATCTGTCTCACCTAGTTGAGTCATTGCATTGCAGATATACATTTTTCTAGCGTCGGATGCCCGAATCGCTTCCACAATACCTGGTACGAGTAGGTTTGGTAATACGCTAGTATATAAGCTGCCCGGACCAAGTACAATAAGGTCTGCATTCTTAATTGCTTCAAGACTTTCAGGTAGGGGCTCAATCACTTCAGGTGTTAAAAAGACACGCTTAATCGGCTTACGGGCTGTTGGAATCTTTGATTCACCCGTAACCATTGAACCATCTTCCATCTCTGCATGAAGTACGATACTCTGATTCGCAGCTGGAAGAACTGTTCCGCGTACATTTAACACTCGACTGACAGCAACAATGCCTTGATGAAAGTCACCAGTGATGGACGTCATACCAGCTAGAAGCAAGTTCCCTAATGAATGACCTGATAAGCCACTTCCATTTTCAAACCGATGCTGAAAAAGCTCTTCAACCAGCGGTTCCACTTCGGCTAATGCGGTTAACACGTTTCGCACGTCTCCTGGCGGTGGGATATCTAATTCCTTCCGTAATATGCCTGAGCTTCCGCCATCATCGGCTACAGTTACAATAGCCGTTATATTAACCGGAAACGTTTTGAGACCGCGAAGTAAAACCGATAAACCCGTGCCGCCTCCAATGACAACTACATTCTTACTCACAGGTTGAGAACCTTTCGTTTCGCGATATCGCGGTGGCTTGCATGAACCTCATAATCCGCCTCGAATTGTTTTGCGAAATGCTCTACCAGTGTAACGGAGCGGTGTTGACCACCTGTACAGCCGATTCCAATAACAACCTGGCTTTTGCCCTCTCTTTTGTATTGCGGAAGCATAAAATCAAGCAGGTCCGTTAATTTGTCAACAAACTGCTGAGTTTCAGACCACTTAAGTACATAGGACGACACTTCTTCATCCAGGCCTGTTTGTGGACGCATATGCTCAATATAGTGTGGATTGGGCAAGAATCGCACATCAAATACTAGGTCTGCATCAATCGGTATGCCATATTTAAATCCAAAGGAAACAAGCTGGATTGAAAAGGATTGTCTAGCATTAGAAGAAAAACGACGGATGAGACGCTCGCGTAATTCCACCGGCTTTAAATCCGTTGTATCAATAATCAGTTGAGCACGTCCTTTTAACTCTTCAAGCATTTCTCTCTCAAGACGGATGCCTTCAAGTGGCAAACCATTTTTGGCTAAAGGATGCGTTCTTCTTGATTCCTTGTATCGTTGTACCAGCTTGTTATCTTTTGATTCAAGAAACAAAATCTGTACGGCTGGTTTCATATGACTATGACTTAATTGATCAACTGCCTCAAATAAATGATCAAAGAAACGCTGTCCACGTAAGTCCATGACAAGCGCTACTTTATTCATCTTTCCACTTGCACCTTCAACTAAATCCATGAATTTGGGAAGCAGTGCAGGAGGAAGATTATCAACACAGAAATAACCTAAATCCTCAAAGCTTTGAACAGCAACGGTTTTCCCCGCTCCTGACATTCCCGTAATTATGACAATCTCAATGGTTTGTTCTGTCTCTCCCATTCATCAACACCCTTTTCCTATTCTGGCTTCGTTTGTGCAGCTGGGTCTAGGCGTGACCGTAATAGCTTATAATCCGGAGTGTAATAAAACGTTCCATACTGAACGCCTTTACCATTTAATGCATGTTCAATAATGAACTTGTCTCCCGCAGCCATTGGCAGATGAGCTACCTCTTCGCACGGCCACCATTTTAATTTTCCTTCAGGAGATTGCTCGAGCAATGTACCTGAATAAGCTTCTGCTTTAAATGTAAACAACATCCACTCTGAAACTGTCTCGTTGTTTTCTTCTATTACAATGGTATACACACCATTTAATTCTGGATGACTAACGGATAAGCCTGTTTCTTCTCTAATTTCTCTAGTAGATGATTCTTTAATTGATTCTCCAGACTCCATTTTCCCACCTGGAGCAACCCACCAGCCACGACTCGGCTTTTGAAGAAGCAATACTTGATCATTTGTTACAAGTACGCAATTTGTAACCCTTTGCAATTCGATCACCTCATTGTCTATACATCATAAGTATACATTTATTTTAGGACTGCTACAATTATTCAAGGGACGAATTAAAGGATTTGACAAAAAAAAGGGCACGAGCTTCAAAAGCTCGTGCTAAAGATATATAAAAAGGGGGTCAATTACTTAAACATATTGTAACAGTTATATATTTCATGATTGTTACAGAATGATTAAGAAGGAATTACGAAACCCTTGGCGCGCAAGGGTTTCAGCATTAGTCCATTTTAGAAAATTGACTAATTCATACCGTCTTTATGACTACTTTTTATACAACAGTTTGGCAATTCGTCACGGATTGACTTTTTCAGCAAGACTTTCGATGTAATGTTGCACGTTTTGCGCTGCTACACTTCCATCACCAGTTGCTGTAACAATTTGACGAAGAGATTTCTCACGGACATCTCCAGCTGCAAAAATACCAGGGATTTTTGTTTCCATCTCTTCATTTGTCACAATGTATCCTTCTTCATTCAGGATACCTAGGTTCTTCACACTTTCATTCAATGGAAGCAAGCCAATGTAAATGAATACGCCGTCTGTCTTGAACTCAGAGACTTCGTCTGTTTTTGTGTTTTTCAGTTTGACACTTCCAACTTTGCCGCCTTCTTCATCTATCTCAGTAACAACGTGATTCCAGATGAATTCAACTTTGTCGTTATCAAAAGCACGTTGTTGTAAGATCTTTTGAGCACGTAATTCATCACGACGGTGAATAACAGTAACCTTTGAAGCAAATCGCGTTAAGTAAACCGCTTCTTCTACTGCAGAGTCTCCTCCACCTACGACGACAAGCTCACGATTTTTGAAGAACGCTCCGTCACAAACCGCACAGTAGGATACGCCGCGTCCGCCTAGCTCTTTTTCACCAGGTACGCCAATTTTCTTATACTCGGCTCCAGTTGTAACGATCACAGCTCGAGCGCGGTATTCTTTTGATCCTGCAATGACGCGTTTTGTGTCGCCTTCATCTATAATTTCCTTAATGTCTCCATATGCATATTTGGCACCAAATTTCTTTGCGTGCTCAAACATTTTAGTTGAAAGATCCGGTCCTAAAATATGATCAAAACCAGGATAGTTTTCAACTTCTTCTGTATTGGCCATTTGTCCGCCTGGAACACCTCGCTCAAGCATTAATGTGCTTAATTGTGCACGAGATGTATAGACAGCTGCAGTCATCCCTGCAGGTCCTGCTCCGGCAATAATAACATCATAAATGGTTTCTTCACTCATGGTTCGTACCCTCCTAAAATACACGTTAGAACGTATGTGTGTCTATCGTATCCAAATCAATCTAAAGTGTCTATTGATCTGCTCATATACTTTGTGGCCATAGACGGAAGCTGACCTCGCTTTTTTCTGGGTGCGCAAGATCTGCCAATCTTTCTTCTGTTTCAGTATGTCCTTTTTTGATCGCCTTTTTCCATAAAGAAATCGCTCGTTCCTGTTTTCCAAGTTGGAACTGGGCAACTCCAAGGCAATCATACAGCTCAGGATCAAGATCAAAGGTAAGTGTATCCACTTCTGCTAAACGTCTTTCAGCTTCCTGATACTCCCCTAACGCACAAAGTACACGCGCTAATTTTAAATAATGATCTGTGTCCATTGGATAGACCTGAGTGAGCACCTTCGCATAGGATTTTGCTTCACTCATTTCACCTAGCTCCAGGTTAAATAAAGCAAGATTACATAAAGCAAACAGGTTGCCTTTATCTTCGGTAAGCACATGCTTTGATATAGTAAAGGCTTTACCAATTTGCCCAGATCTAAAATAGGCTTCAGCTAAATGATTAAAGGCTGCCCAACAGCTTGGATAATCCTCTACCATCTCTTTTAAAACCGGAATAGCCTGTTCTGGCTTGTTTTGCTTTAGAAAAGATCCAGCTGTAGTATGGCCAGAAATCAGGCTTTCAATCTCCTCTGACTCATCCTCCATTGCTAGTTCTTCTTCCTTAAGCATTTCCAGTAACTCCTCAGCACCCTCAAGGCGAGATTCAGCTGTAGTCTCTTTTAAATACGTTTTTACTGATTGCTCAGCTAACAAAAACTGACCTAAATAAGCATAGTTATTGGCCATAAAAAAGTAGCATTCAGGATAATCACTCGTCTCGGTTAACACAGCACGAAGAATATCATTTGAACGCTCATATTCACTAAGCTCTGACAATACAGCAGCTAATTGAATTTGAAACACAGGTTCTTTATCTGTTAGCTTGACCGCTCGTTCAAACAACGTGACGGCACGCTTTAAATTCTTTTTTTTGTAGGCATCAATGCCTCTATGAAAGAAGTAATCTCCATTTTGTAGAAATGGGATTACATTGGTCTGTTTTTTTCGATAAACCGATACATCCATATAGACTGCTTTCCCTCCAGATGTCTTCTATGTGCTTGTCCAGTATACATCATCTGTATGAAAAATGGGAGAGAAGCGATTGACAATTAAACGAAGAATCTTTCCAGAGTCTATAATAACTTGAAACATCCCTACTATTCACACAATCATTTCCATGTTTCGGTTTATAAAAGTTAAGGAATATGATGGTCAGAGATGGTGCACCCTCTCAAGATTCGACACAAATAGATAAAGCTATCCTTTTTTTAGAGATGTGATTTGCTTTATGTAGAAAGGATGCGAACGTGTGAATCTGTTCATTCGATTTGTTTTAGGCGTTTATGCCTTACTCACACTTCTATTAACAGCAAGTGTTCTACTCACTGTAACAGACACGTATGACCCAATTAATGCTTGGCTAGATGCTCAACAAGCGAATGAAGGGTTTTGGATCATCATTGGGATACTTAGTTTCATCGGGTTGTTATCCCTAATCTTCTTAATCCAGGCATTCAAAATGAAACGATCTTCTGATTCTAAGTATGTGGCACCGACTGATATCGGAGTCATCGGAATATCAAAAGCATCCATTGAATCAACGGTGCTAACGATCATTAGAAGATTTGACGGGCTTAGATCGGTCAAAGTCGATGCGAATATTCTATCAAAATCTCAGCAAATTTTGATCAATGTCCGTTATACGCCGTTTGGGACAAGCCCAGTACAAGAAAACGCAAAAAAACTTCAAGAAACGATAAAAACAGAGCTTGAGAAGTGGTTAGAGATCCCTGTTAAAGAAGTGAAAATTGCTGTGGAAAATGAACCGTACACTTCAAAGAAACGGGAACGCGTCATATAAGGAGGAAGCGTAATGAATCCTGAAACCTTCATGCGCTATCGTGGGCGCATTCTAGGATTATTGATTGCCATCGTCTTCAGTATTTTGTATTTGACGATTGGCTTCGGATATACAGTGGCCGTTGCACTATTTGTTTTAATTGGTTACGTCATTGGAAAGTGGATAGATGGAGACTTAGATGTAAGTACCTACATCCAGGCGTTATTTAGCCGAAGAGATTAACAACAAAGGGAGATGCGAGAGATGGAAACAAACATTAAATCAACTGAAAAGACAAATGCACAATTACAAAAGGAACAAGAGCAACAATCAACAGAGCAAACAAACCGTGAAAAGCTAACCTATGATGATGAAGTCATCAAAAAAATTACGGCACTTGCCACAAATGAAGTATCAGGAATCCTAGGAATGAGCGGCAACCTGTTCCAAGGAGTGAGAGAAACATTTGGCGGCGATGAAAAGATTACTAAAGGTATCCACGCTGATGTCGGGGAAAAACAAGTTGCGATCGACATTGAGGTCTATGTGGAATATGGTAAGAACATTCCAAGCATTTACCGTGAAGTAAAAGAAAGTGTAAGCAAAAATATCCATAACATGACTGGACTTGAGCTTGTAGAGTTTAACATGAATGTAGATGATGTCTACACTCGTGAAGAATTCGAAAGCAGAAAATCAAATTCAAGCTCATCTACTGCTGGAAGAGTAGAGTAATAATTAGAGATTTGAAACAGAACGTAATCAATTAAAAAATGGCGAATGATTCTGCAACCGAATCATTCGCCATTTTTGTTTTAACACAACAAGCGGAAGGAGAACCCTAGACTCCTGTGGAATAGTACGCGGTGAAGACACCGAAACGGTGGGTTTTCGCGTACCCACGGAAAGGGAGGGATTCTCCTGCAGCGGATTTGTTGCTATATTCTTTTTTTACTTAGCTACATTCATGTTATGCCTCGACCTCTTTAACATTATTTACGAACGTTCCTTTAAAATATCTGTTACTTCGCTAAATGACACCTTCTGTTCTCTGAGTAAAACAAACAGGTGATACAAAAGATCCGCAGCTTCGTTTGTTAGCTCCTCGCGATCACGGTTTTTCGCCGCTATAATCACTTCCGCTGATTCCTCGCCTACTTTTTTCAGGATCTTATCGACTCCCTTTTCAAATAAGTACGTCGTGTAGGCTCCCTCTGGTCGTTCAGCTTCTCTTTCGGCAATGATTTGTTCAAGTTCCGTAAGAATAGTTACCGAGCTCGTTTCACTAACAGCTACCTCCTGCTCATCTAATGAAGAAGAGAAGCATGTGTATGTGCCCTTATGACATGCCGGGCCTTCTGGCGTAACAAGCACGAGTAATGCATCCTTATCACAGTCGTAACGAATATCTTGGATTTTCTGAGTGTTTCCAGAGGTTTCACCTTTATGCCACAGCTCCTGCCTTGAACGGCTGTAAAACCAGGTTTCTCTTGTTTCAAGTGACTTAGTTAATGATTCCTCGTTCATGTACGCAAGAGTTAATACTTCTTTGCTTGCTGCATCTTGAACAATGGCTGGCACAAGACCTTTCACGTCATATTGAATGGATTCTAGATTCATCGAATGGACAGCCCTTCCTCTTTAAGATAGCTTTTCACTTCTGCTACAGATGTTTCTTTATAATGAAAAATAGACGCTGCAAGTGCGGCATCAGCCTGTCCCTCATGGAAGGCTTCTAAAAAGTGTTCCTTGCCGCCTGCTCCACCTGATGCAATAACAGGTACGGTGACCGCTTCATTTACTTTTTGTAAAAGTGGAAGATCAAAGCCTGTTTTCGCTCCGTCCTGATCCATACTCGTTAGCAGGATTTCACCTGCACCAAGTGTAACAACATGTTTGGCCCACTCTGAGACGTCCCAATCGGTTGCTTTTCGTCCACCATGTGTATAAACACGCCAGGATTTAAGGTCAGCATCGTATTTTGCATCTATGGCAACCACAATACATTGGGCTCCAAAGAAGTCCGCACCTTCTTTGATTAATTCCGGTCTTAAAACAGCTGCTGTGTTTAAGGAAACCTTGTCCGCTCCTGCACGCAGCACACGTTTCATATCAGCAAGTGTGCGAATGCCACCGCCCACGGTAAAAGGAATTGCTAGTTTTCCAGCTACTTCTTCAACTACCTCAATCATCGTCTCGTGACCTTCATGAGAGGCAGAAATATCAAGAAACACAAGCTCGTCTGCACCTTGTTCATCGTAAAAAGCAGCAAGTTCAACTGGATCTCCAGCATCTCGTAAGCCGACAAATTGAATGCCTTTTACAACTCGCCCTTCCTTCACGTCTAAGCATGGAATAATTCGTTTGGTCAGCATCCAACTACCCCTTTCTGTCCAGGGCTTCTTCAAGCGTAAATTGATTGGTATATAAGGCTTTTCCAACGATTGCCCCATCAATCCCCGATGATTGCTTCGCTGCCAGTTCATCTAAATCTGCGAGTGTACTGACTCCACCTGATGCTATCACTTTTGCACCGCTCGCTAATGCTAATGCTTCAATGGCTTCTGTATTTGGTCCTGACAACATCCCATCGCGTGCAATATCGGTAAAAATAAACGTCTTTGCACCAAAACGAACCATTTCACGAGCGAGATCCTCTGCTTTTACTTCAGATGTTTCAAGCCATCCCTCCGTTGCCACATATCCATCTCTCGCATCAATTCCAATGACAATTCGATCCCCACCATATGTAGCAAGCATCTCTTTTGTGAAATTTGGATTTTGTACCGCGACACTCCCGAGGATCACTCGGTCTACATCGCGCTCCAAATAATAAGCAACATCTTCAGCCGAACGAATGCCTCCACCGATTTGTACTGAGGCATCTAATTCTTTTGCCACACGGATAACATATTCATGGTTCACGCGTTTTTTCGCTTTTGCTCCGTCAAGATCAACCATATGGATCCACTTCGCTCCAGCTTGAGCAAACGATTTCGCCATTTCAAACGGCGAATCTCCATACACCGTTTCCTGGTCATAGTCCCCTTGGACCAGGCGAACACATTTCCCGTCCCTCATATCAATTGCTGGATAAATAATGAATTCAGTCAAATTGTTTCACCCCTTTTTCAACCAAACGTCCGAAGTTCTTTAGTAATTCCATGCCGACCTGGCTACTTTTTTCCGGATGGAATTGCGTACCGACAACAGAGCCTCTTCCAACAATGGCAGGAACGTCCTGATGGTAGTCAGAAGTTGCAACCAGGATGTCTTCATCTTCTGTTTGTACTGCGTACGAATGTACAAAGTAAACATACCCCGCATCAACTTCTTGAAGAATGGCATGATCCTTATGAAACTGGAGCTGGTTCCATCCCATATGTGGAATTTTGTAACTCGCACCTTCACTCGTTACCCCTGTAAACTTAGTCACTTTTCCAGGTAATAATCCCAATCCCTTAGTTTGTCGATGTTCTTCGCTTTCTTCAAACAACAGCTGCATCCCAAGACAGATGCCCATCAATGGCTTCCCCTCTGCTGCCCATTGTTTAAGAAACTCGCTTTTTCCTGTTTCATTTAAAATCTCCATGGCATCCGGAAACGCACCAACACCGGGTAAAAGCAAGCCGTCCGTTTTAGCAAGCTCCTCTATTTCCTCTGAAATGAGGTAAGGCAGACCAATTCGCTCCATTGCTTTTGAGACACTATGCAAATTGCCCATGCCATAGTCAACTATTCCAATCATCTACAACATTCCTTTCGACGAAGGGACTCCTTTTACACGTGGGTCAATCATTGTTGCTTCATCTAATGCACGTGCTAATGCTTTAAATACAGCTTCAATCATGTGGTGTGTGTTGTGACCATAATGAACAATCACATGCAGATTCATTCGTGCCTCCAACGCAAATTTCCATAAAAACTCATGAACAAGCTCTGTATCAAATGTCCCTACTTTTTGGGAAGGAAACTCTGCTCTAAACTCTAAGTGTGGACGATTACTAAGATCCACAACCACTTGAGCCAACGTTTCATCCATCGGGATAAAGGCGTTTCCGTAACGTTTAATCCCTTTTTTTGTACCTAATGCTTCCTTCACAACCTGCCCAAGACAAATTCCAATATCCTCTGTTGTGTGATGATCATCCACATCGGTGTCACCATTCGCCTGAACAGACAAATCAAATTGACCATGCTTTGCAAAAAGGTCCAGCATATGGTTCATAAAAGGCACCCCTGTATCAAGTGTGGTTGTGCCTTCTCCGTCAATATTAAGATCTAGCTTGATTTGGGTTTCTCCCGTATTACGCTCAATACTGGCATTGCGTGTTTCTTCAGTCATTTTGTTCATCTCCTAATCGAATCTCTACCGCACGTGCGTGAGCCTCTAATCCTTCTAATCTGGCAAGTGTTGTAATCGCATCTGCCTGTGCCATTAATGCTTCTTTGGAATAGGAGAGCACACTCGATTTTTTCACAAAGTCATCTACACTTAATGGGCTTGAAAAACGAGCCGTTCCTTCGGTTGGTAACACGTGGTTTGGTCCTGCAAAATAATCTCCAATTGGTTCCGTAGTATATGGACCGATAAAAATAGCACCAGCATGACGAATTTTTCCTAGCTGCTCCATTGGATTCTGAACAATGATTTCTAAATGTTCAGGCGCAATTTGATTGACTGTTTTAATTGATTCCTCTAGGTTTTGAGTCACATAGATTACCCCTTGACCTTCAATCGATGCGCGCGCAATGGCTTCTTTTGGTAAGGTCTGCAGCTGAAGCTCAACCTGCTCGGAAACCTCTTCTGCTAATTTCTCTGAATCTGTTACTAAAATGGCCGTTGCCAGTTCATCATGTTCTGCCTGCGAGAGAAGATCAGCTGCAACATGAGAAGGAATCGCTGTTTGATCCGCTAAGACGGTAATATCACTTGGACCTGCGATCATATCAATGTCCACAACGCCATATACTGCACGCTTGGCAAGCGCAACATAGATATTCCCTGGACCGGTAATCTTATCAACTGGGGCAATTGATTCCGTTCCGTAGGCTAGTGCTGCAACCGCTTGAGCCCCACCAATTTTATAGATCTCTTTAACGCCTAGTTCACTCGCAGTAACAAGGACTCCAGCGGGGAGTTTGCCATCTTTCTGTGCCGGTGAAACCATCGCGATCTCTTCCACGCCTGATACTTGAGCCGGAATGATATTCATCATAATGCTTGAAGGATAAGCGGCCTTTCCACCCGGTACGTAGACACCCACTCGGTCAAGTGGTGTGACCTTTTGTCCAAGAATGACGCCATCTGGTTTTGTTGTCATCCAAGACTGTGTCACTTGTCTCTGATGGAAATCTCGAATTCGCTGGATCGCTTCACGAATCGCTTCGATTACGTTAGGTTGAAGGTGTTGATACGCTGCCTCAAGCTCTTTAGGATCAACCTTTAACTGAGTGAGTTCCGCCCCGTCTAGCTCCTTGGTATAGCGATACAATGCATCGTCTCCATGATCTCGAACGTCCTTCATAATTGATTCTACAATTTGTTGTTCCTTTTCTTTTCCAGCCTCTATCGTTCGCTTAAACGTTGTGGATCGATCTACTCTTTGAATCTTCACCCGTTATTCCCCCTCTACCACATCAAATAACCGCTCTACCATTCGATCAATTTGCTCTGCTTTCATCCGGTAGCTTACAGGGTTCACAATAAACCGAGATGTGATTGGCTCAATGGTTTCAAGCTCGACTAGCCCATTATCTTTTAACGTTTGACCTGATGAAACGATATCGACAATTCGATCCGCTAGTCCGATAAGAGGTGCCAATTCGATGGATCCATTCAGCTTAATGATCTCTACTTGTTCACCTTGTTTTTTAAAATAATGAGCAGCTAGATTTGGATACTTTGAGGCCACCTTTGGGTTAATTTCCTGCTTTTGATAACCCGGCAAGCCTGCAACAGCCATATAGCATTCACTAATTTTTAAATCAAGCACCTCGTACACATCACGTTCTTCTTCAATCATGACGTCTTTTCCTGCCACACCAACATCTGCCACACCATGCTCTACATAGGTTGGCACATCCATTGGTTTCGCTAAGATGAATCGTAAATTTTCTTTGGGAACTTCAATAATTAACTTTCGTGAATCATCAAACTCTTCAGGAAGCTGGTAGCCCGCTTTACGCAGAAGGTCCAAGGCTTCTTCAAAGATACGGCCCTTTGGCATTGCGATTGTTAACGAATCACTCATCAGCTTGACCTCCTTGCTTGGATTTCCCAATGACATAAAGGATTTCATCGTATTCCTCACTCATTTGATCAACATTTGCAATTCCATTTAAATCTTGAAGAACAACGACCTGCCCTTCCTCTCTTAACTGACGTGCCTGACCAATTGCTTCCGCTCGTCTTTCTCGACTAAAGATCACACATGTCCGTTGTTTGGTCGGAGCAATTTGTCCAACAGCCTCCGCTAACAGATCTAAGCGAATACCAAAGCCAATCGCTTGTGCAGGACGGTTAAATTGCTGTAGCAATTCATCGTAGCGCCCTCCACTTCCAAGCGGAACGCCAAGCTCCTGACTGTACACTTCAAAAACGGTGCCAGTATAGTAGCTCATATGAAGCACAAGATTTAAATCAATCGTGATAAACGAGTCTAGTCCATATTCCTCTAGTACAGACCACAGCTCTTGAAGTTCCTCAAGCGCTGCTTTGCCTTGTTCGGATTCAACGAGCTTCCAAGCCTCTTCAAATAATTCATTTCCACCACGAAGCTTAAGTAAGCCGAACAGTCTTTTCTTATCAATAGAAGAAAGCTGAAGTCCTTTTACATGCGATCTGAACCCAACATAATTTTTTTCATAAAGAAAACGGCGAAGTACCTCTGCGCGTTCCTTATTTCCAACGATTTCAAGAAGCAGTGCATCAACAAATCCAACGTGGCCAATCGCCAGTTTAAACTGCTGTAATCCAGTCCGCTTTAACGATTCAATTAAAAGAGCTATGGTTTCAGCATCGGCACTCACTGAACCATCACCGATTAATTCCGCTCCTACCTGCTCAAACTCCGCCGGACGACCGCCATCGTATTGCTGCGCTCTAAATAAATTAGAATGATAGCCTAAACGAATAGGATAAGCTGTTTGATTTAAGCTTGAAGAAACGAGTCGTGCTATCGGTGCTGTCATATCTGGACGAAGCACCAAGGTATAGCCCTGTTTATCCATTAACTTAAACAGCTGCTGATCCAAAATGGCCGATTTGGCTCCAATTGTATCGTAGTATTCAACCGTTGGTGTCTCAACCATTTGATACCCCCAACGTTTCATTTCATTTACAATCTCAGTTCGTAAATACGTTTTTGTTTCGTACAGCTCTGGCAACGTGTCTCTCATGCCAAGAGGTTTCTCAAACATGAATAACTTTGACAATATTCGCACCCCACTATGTATCGATTCATCTTATTTTCAGTATATCACACGATTTTGCTTTAGTTCGCTAAATCAATAGCGAGGTAAAGGATTTATTGATAGTTTACATCGCTCTTCCTTATGCGTCAACCAATTCGTGTCATTGTAAGAGCGCAAATGTAAAAATAACAGTCATTTCACTCACAATAAAAAGGACGGGACTGGGACATAACAGTAAATCGCTCACGAAAACACGAAAATAGCAAGATATCCGCTACAGGAGAATCCTTCGCTTTCCACGGGAACGGCCTCAGCCCCTTTCGCGGAAAAGCGCCGCTACAGTGTCTTCACCGCGTTCTGTTCCGTAGGAGTCTCAGGTTCTCCCTCCGCTCGATACATAGAAATACGAATGGCGAATGATTCGCTCATTGAATCATTCGCCATTTTCTCGCTTATTTTGAGTTATGTCCCAGGCTCATCCTCTTATCATTTATGTTCATTTAATTCGTTGAAATTGTAGCATTTACCGACTCGAGTGCTTGTTTAAAATCAGCCAAGATGTCCTCTGAATCTTCTATCCCACAGGATACACGGATGAGCCCTTCTGCAATGCCCATCGCCGCACGTTCCTCTGGCGTGCATTCCACATGACTCGTTGTTCGAGCAGGTCCAACGGTTGTTTCGACGGAGCCTAAATTTGCCGCCCGGTTGGCAAATGCAAGCCTTGGCAATAGCTCACGTACCGTATCAATGCCACCTTTTACAGCAAAACTCAGCATCCCTCCATATCCCTTCATCTGACTTTTGGCAATGTCATGATTGGGGTGAGTAATGAGCCCCGGATAAAATACAGACTCGACCAAATCACTTTGTTCAAGGAATGTTGCCAGCTTCATCGCATTTTCAGCCTGACGTTTCACACGCAAATCCAATGTTTTCATTCCTCTGAGTAATAAGTAGGCAGCCCACGGATCCATTGTGGCACCATTAATCTCACGGTAATGATAGATTGCCTCTACCAATGCTTCATCATTACCAACCACTACTCCCCCAAGCGCATCTGCATGTCCGCCAAGAAACTTAGTGGCACTATGAATGACTAGATCCGCTCCAAGAGTTAGTGGATTTTGGTTAATCGGTGTCGCGAATGTATTGTCCACAACCACAAGGGCCCCCGAGTCTTTTGCACATTGAGCTGTACGCTTGATATCTGTTATTTTTACGGTTGGATTAGTTGGTGTTTCAAGGTACAGGAGTTTACATCCTTTTGCAATTTCCTCTTCAATTTCTTCGTGATTACCTGTTTCGCAAAAGACAACCTCAATATGAAGCCTTGGAAGAAATTCAGTAAATAGCTTGTTTGTCCCACCATACGTATCTTTAATCGTTACCACACGATCTCCTGGTACTAAGAAGGTGTAAAGCGTATTACTAACAGCTGCCATTCCAGTCGAAAAGCTAGTCCCTGCTTTCGCTCCTTCAAGCAACTTCACCTTATCTTCAAAAGCTTGTACCGTGGGATTTGTATTTCGTCCGTAGATATGCCCCTTTTTCTTTCCAATCGCCACGTCATACCATTCGTCCATATCGTCATAGCCAAAAGCTACACTCGGAATGACCGGGACTTGTGTAGCGCCATGAACTAAATACTCCTTCTCTCCACCCCAAACAGCTTTTGTACCGATTCGTGCCTCATTAAAACGACTCATCTAACCTCTCCCCTCGTTATCATTCCATATGAAAGAAGGCTTGAATCAAGCCTTCTTTTATTTACGATGCCGTGTGAATATCCGGTTGCTTACAAACAAGTTCTCTTGGAAACTCTGCAAAGGTCTCACACCCATTTTTCGTCAGGCGAATGGATTCACTAATCTCAACTCCAAATTGATCAAACCACATACCTGGAATCACATGAAACGTCATGTTTTCTTGGAGAATCGTCGTATCTCCTCTTCGAAGGCTTGCTGTATGCTCGCCCCAGTCAGGAGGGTAATTCAGCCCCATTGAGTAGCCAAGCCTTGATTCTTTATCCAATCCGTGCCTGGCAATGCTCTTTCGCCAAACCGCTTCAACTTCTCCACAGGTCATACCTGGTTTCGTTGCATCAAGGGTTTCATTTAATCCCTCAATCACAATCTTTGAAAGCTCAGAAATGTGTGGGTCTGGTTGACCGACAACAAGGGTGCGAGCAAGCGGACAATGATACCGCTTATAGCATCCTGCGATTTCTAAGATAACCGTTTCTCCTTGCTTATAGGTCCCGTCTGTCCACGTTAAATGGGGTGAAGATGTTTTGATTCCTGATGGAAGCAGTGGAACGATCGCAGGATAGTCTCCGCCGTACTCCTCTGTCCCTGATATTTGTGTGTGATAAATCGTTGCTGCAACATCGCATTCACGGACTCCCACTCCGATAGCATCCATTCCTGCCTGCATAGAGCGTTCAACAATGCGCGCTGCCCGTTTCATGTATTCAATTTCTTGATCAGACTTAATGAGTCGCACCCAGTTGACTACATTCGTCGCATCCTTTAGTTGTCCAAGTGGCAGATGCTGTTTTAAATGCTGGTAGCAAGAGGCTGTGAAATAATACTGATCCATCTCTACTCCTACTACTCGGTTTCCTTGGCCAATTTCCGTTAAAAACTGTGCAACAAAATCCATTGGATGCTTACTTAAAGACTGAACATATTCCTCAGGGTAGGGAATAATGTGATCATGATGTAACCAAGCGGTTTGCTTTGCTCCATTCGCATCCTGTGATCGACCAATCCAAAGGGGCTGCGGTTCATCAATAATCACCACAGCCAGCTGATGAACGTAAAAGGACCAGCCATCATACCCTGTTAGATAATTCATATTGGCAGGATCACTTATTAGGAGAACTTCAATTCCTGATGCCTCCATCCTTTGTTTTGTTTTTCTTAAACGATCCTGATATTCCTCCATTGTGAATGAAAGCATCGCTGTTCCTCCTTTGTCATAGCAAGCAGTACAAACAATTGTGTTAATCATCTGAATACTCAAAGTATATGCAAGGAGACAACTTACAAACAATCATCAAAGTGTAAGAAATTCTAAACCTACTTGTAGTCAAATAAACCAAAAGAACGTTTACATGCAGTTTTATGAAAGAAAATCTTTCATTAAAGTCTGTCCCTTTTTTGCATTTGCCAAATACGAATACTAAGCTCCAATAAAAAGATATCATCTGGATTGGCTAGAGACAATTGGGTTAGAGATTCAATTTTTCGTAACCGATACAACAGTGATTGCCTGTGCAAATGCAGGGCACGTGCGGTTTGACTGATTTTACTTTGATTTCGATGATACGTAGTAAAGGTTCCTATTAAGTCCATATTGCGCTTGAGGTCATACCGGTGTAAGGGGGTAACGACTTCAAGAACAACTTCATAAAGCTCTGGATCATCTCCCATTGCCTTCAATACTCGATCCACACGAGTATCTGAATAAAAGACTCGACGAGATTGATCGTTTCTTCGTTTACCAATCTGTAAGGCTTGAAAGGCTTGTTCATAGCTTTGTGAAAAAGAAGATAAGGAGCCTCCTCCCTCACCAATGCCCCAATCCATAACCATACTTGGAAAAAGATTAATCAG
The DNA here is from genome assembly GCA_037965595.1 of Alkalihalobacillus sp. FSL W8-0930. Lineage (NCBI taxonomy): Bacteria > Bacillati > Bacillota > Bacilli > Caryophanales > Bacillaceae > Alkalihalobacillus > Alkalihalobacillus sp. FSL W8-0930. The sequence goes on from CP150183.1 coordinate 2,998,116, forward strand.
TCGACGGCTTATTAAATCTAAGAAATTGTGGACGGTTTCTCGTTCAGCATCTTCTGTTACTTCTAAAAAGATAATCAACTCATTGTTTTGAAAGGTAGACATCGTTTGATGATGAATCGACCTTGCTACAAGATTCACCTCTTTTTCAACGTAATGCTCCAGACTAACTGCCCATGCATCCTGAGAGTGATTTTCGAAAAAGGAATGTGTGATATCAGGGTAACCAACAATCGCTACATACGGTAAATCAAGATAATATCCCAATACTTTTGCACGACTCTGCATTTCTTCATCTGAACGAATTAAATCTTTTGCAAGCTCCCATACAAAATGATTTTTCACTTTTGCTTGAGCTTCTAGAACCGCATTTTCTCGTAAAAACCAAAAGGCTGCAGCTGTGCCTATGTGCTCCAGTACGATTAAAAATGTATCGGGAACAGACGTTGGATTGTGATCGAGTATCATATACACATAGCCTTGAGGGACTTGTTTGCCTTGTGAGATGGGGAGTCGTATAAACGTACCCAAAGCTGTAGATCCGGTTTCAACTTTTGTTAAAAGGGGATGATCAAGATTTCCGGGAATTGGTTGTGCAAGCGAATCTGCTTGTTTTTTGATTAAGGTAACCCAGTTTAATGGATCTTCAATGTCTAATGCAATGGGACCCATTAACTCTCCATCAGGATCAGTAATGTATGTCGATAAGTGAAGCTCATCGCGTACATACTGAGTCAATTGTGCAAGCGTGCCTCCACCTAAAACAATAGATAAAAGCTCTTGTCCAATTGTCTGTAATTCTTCCATGTATCCTTTTTTTACATCCATCATTTTCGTTGTAATCGATTGTGTGACATCAGCGAACCGTACTTCCCAAGGCAGACAGATAATCGGAAAATCGTGCTCTTCAGCTAGTTCAAGACAGAACGGATCAATATCCATAATGTATCTGCCTGTAGCGACACCAAGACCTGATGCCCCCGACTGAATCACATCTTGAACAAACTCATAAAACCGCTCTGGCTCCTGCGCGTACCCAATTCCCGTTGTTAAGACCATTTCATTTTTACGCACAAAATGTTCAACAGGCGCTTCCGTTATGGAAACCCATTCAACAACACGCTCCTGAAGAGATGGATACGCCGTTTTTACAGCAGATGTCTTTAAGATGTCTAATTCCATTACTTCTTTCATTGTGAGCATCCGTTTCATCCCCCCTCAAACAAAACTAAGGTTCATCACTAGTTCTTGATGTAGTAGGAGAAATCCTTTATTACTGGCGATTTTTTGACAATCTGACACATATAAAAGAGACTGGTACATAACAGTAAATCACTCACGAAAACACGAACATAGCAGTATATCCGCTACAGGAGAATCCTTCGCTTTCCACGGGAACGGCCTCAGCCCCTTTCGCGGAAAAACGCCGCTAAAGTGTCTTCACCACGTTCTGTTCCGTAGGAGTCTCAGGTTCTCCTTTCGCTCGTTTCGCAAAAACACGAATGGCGAATGATTCTCGTTGAATCATTCGCCATTCCCTCGTTTATTTTGAGCTATGTCCCAGGCTCAATATTATTTTACTTTACCCTCAGGTCTAGGAAGCTTTCTAATTATTTGCATGGGGTTTCCCCCTACAAAGGTGTACGGTTCAACATCACGATGAACGAGCGTACATGCTGACACAATCGCTCCATCACCGATCGTGACTCCAGGTAGAATGGTGCTGTTTGCTCCAATCATCACTTCATCACCGATCTTAACCTCACCTAATCGATATTCCTTAATTAAGTATTCATGAGCAAGCAATGTCGTATTGTATCCAATCACCGAATTACGACCGATGGATATTTTCTCAGGAAACATCACATCCATCATCACCATTAACGCAACAGCTGTTTCCTCACCAACCTTCATTCGAAGACCATGGCGGTATAGCCAATTTTTCATGCCTAGCCAAGGTGTGTACCGAGCGAGCTGTATCACGATAAAATTCTTCATGACCTTTAAAAAAGGAACCGTTTTGTAGATATGCCATAAAGAGTTAGCCGACGGAACTGGATAACGTTCCGTTTTCCGACTCACGACTGTGTCACTCCAACAATATCCAATAAGTCATCCATGGTGTGTAAGATGTAGTCGGGGTTAAATGATTTAAGGTACTCTTCTCCCTTAATGGCCCATCCAACTGCAGCCGTGGTTACACCTGCATTTCGACCTCCCAAAATGTCATGAGAATTGTCTCCAACCATAATGGCCTCTTCAGGTGTTGACCCAAGTGCCTCAAGAGCTTTCATTAGAGGTTCTGGATCTGGTTTGGCTTTTGTCACATCATCTAGTCCAACCACAACATCAAAAAAGCCATCAATCCCTTTAAGCTTTAGCCCCATATGAGCCGTTTGATTTTTCTTTGTTGTGACAATCGCCATTTTAAACCCTTGTTCATGCAGCTTTTGGAGACCTTCATACACTCCCGGATACTCTTCGACAAGCTCATCATGATGCTTATGGTTGTGAGTCCGATACGTTTCAACCATCTCTTCCCAGCGTTCGGCATCAATTGATTGGAATGTATCTTGAAGAGTTGGTCCGATAAAAGGGAGAACCGTTTCACGCGTATACTCGTTTGGCCGATAGTGTTCTAATGTATGCAAAAATGATGCAATAATTAATTCATTTGTATTAATAAGAGTCCCATCTAAATCAAACAACAATGTCGTTTTCTTCATCTAATCTTCCTTCCTACTTCTTCTTATTCTTCTTCGCTGGCTTATCCTCGTCAAGATAACCAGGCGGACGAACAACGAAGCGACGGTAAACAATAAGCGCTATTGCACCTACGACAAGTATAACTGAAATCAATTGCGCCACTCTTAGAACATCTCCAATTAGAAGGTAGTCTAAGCGAATGCCTTCAATGAAGAATCGTGCGATCGAATACCAGATCACATAGATCAAGAACAGCTCACCTAAACGCAGATTAACACGGCGAAGCCATAATAGAAGGGCTACCCCAATAAAGCTTAAAATGGATTCGTATAAAAACGTCGGGTGATAATAGGTACCATTAATGTACATTTGATCAATAATAAACGTTGGCAGATGTAGATTTTCTAAAAAGGCTCTACTAACTTCTCCGCCGTATACCTCTTGGTTCATAAAGTTACCCCAACGGCCAATCGCTTGTCCGAGCAAAATACTTGGTGCTGCCACATCTGCAAGCTTCCAGAAGGAAACGCCTCGCTTACGAGCAAATACAATGGCCGTAATGACTGAGCCAATTAATGCTCCGTGGATCGCGATCCCACCCTCCCAGATGTAGAACACTCGAATAGGATCATCAGCAAACTGATCCCACCGGAAAATCACGTAGTAAATACGTGCGGAGATAATCGCTATTGGTAAAGCAAACAATAAGAGATCTGCAAAGATGTCTTTAGGTAGACCTCTTCTTACACTCTCCCTAGATGCCAGAATGTATCCGAGTAAAACGCCTAGCCCAATAATTACGCCATACCAATAAATAGTGATAGGCCCTAGCTCTAAAAAAACTCGATTTAATGCTTGTATGTTTTCATCCATCTTTACACCTCATTTAACCACGTAGATTGATTAGTATTCATCGCGGTCTCCATCTTGTATCACTTCTGTTAATCGCTCTGAGAATTCCTGTGCCGCATTAAACCCTAAGCGCTTCAGCCTAAAGTTCATGGCAGCTACTTCAATGATAACGGCCAAGTTACGTCCTGGGCGAACCGGAACCGTCAGTTTAGGAATTTCCGCATCAAAGATCTTAAGCGTTTCCTCGTCTAGTCCCAAGCGATCATACGCTTTTCCTTGATCCCAGTTTTCAAGATTAATACACAGGCTAATTCGTTTAAATGGACGAACGGCTCCTGCTCCAAACAGCGTCATCACATTAATAATACCGAGACCACGTATTTCAAGCAAATGACGAATCAATTCCGGAGGATGTCCAATTAACGTATCCTCATTCTGTTGTCTAATTTCAACGGAATCGTCAGCCACAAGGCGGTGACCACGTCGGACTAAGTCAAGAGCTGTTTCACTTTTACCGACTCCACTACTACCTGTAATCAAAACGCCAATCCCATAAATATCGACCAATACACCATGCATTGCTGTTAACGGAGCAAGCCTACCCTCAAGGAAGTTAGTCAATCTACTACTTAATTGCGTCGTCGTATGTGTTGAGCGAAGAACGGGAACTCCCACCTCTTCAGCCGCCTCTACTAATTCTTTAGGCGCTTCCAGCCCTCTTGAAAGAATGACGCCTGGCGTATCGTATGTACATAGCTTTAACATACGCTCTTTTTTCTCTTGATCACTTAGTTGTTTAAAAAAGGACAATTCTGTTCGACCAATTAATTGAAGTCTTCGTGCTGGATAATATGTAAAAAAACCGGCCATCTCAATACCAGGACGAGAGATATCACTCGTTGTAATTGGGCGATAGATCCCTTCTTCTCCGGCTACTAACTCAAATTGAAACTTTTCTAATAGATCATTCGCAGTCACTTTTGCCATTCCTGTCCAACCCCTTCAGAAGCTTCATTCTACACACGTATGTACTCACCCATTTTAGCACGTTTTGACTAAAAACATTCAAGAAACCACCAAAGAAAAACGACGAGTCAGCCAAATGATTGGATAACTCGTCGTTACGATTACGAATGTGCAGATTTAATTGGGTTAATAAGCAGTGTTTGAAAAATCGTTAAGATCAAGGAAGCGAGTAAAGCTAATCCAAATCCGTTGATCACAAAGGCATCGCCCATAAACCATGAGGCCAAGTAAAGCGTGATCCCATTAATAACAAGCAGAAACAATCCTAACGTCAGGATGGTCGCTGGTAATGTAAACAAAATTAAGATTGGTCGAACGGTTACATTTAATAGTGCTAAAACTAAACTAGCCACAAAGGCAGCGCCGTATCCTGTTAATGTGATGCCATCAAATAAGAAATCAATTAGAAGTAGCACAAACGCATTTAAAATCAAACTTACAATAAATTTAATCATCGAACATTTCCTCTTCATTTGGCACAACTAGAGCCATAATAATATAAATTAAAAGCGCTGTTCCTGACGTGAAAAATACAAGCAATGCCCATATAATACGTAAAAGGGAAACATCGAAATTATATTGTTCAGCAATTCCTCCACAGACCCCAGCTAGTTTCCGATCATTTTGTGATCGATATAACTTTTTCATTCTTCATGCCTCCTATTTAAAAGCGGTCTGCCAGTTGTCCTGGCAGACCCTATGCTTTCTTTTAGTCTAAATCTTTTGCTTTAATAGAGCCAGTATTTGAAACAGCACTCACCTTCACGCGCGGAGAAGCACTTGGGTTTCCAACGAAGTGTAAGGAGCGGTTAGCAAAGTCCTTTTTCTCCTCTAACACTTCTGAGTCAGCCATTGCATTTGAGACTCCACCAACATTTGTTTTAAACTTGCCTTCAAGACGAATCGTTGACGGAACATGAATATGGATCGTTCCAGTTGTTGTTTTCAGTTCGGCAAAGCCTGCCTCATCCAGCGATTCAAGCTCATACGTTAAAGTTCCATTAATCGCTTCGATATCAGCATCTTGAATTTTACCACCTACAAACACAGTACCATTTAGTGTTTTCGCATCGACAAGGTGAATCGTTGAATCTTTTAATTGGATGCTTCCATTCACCGTTTCAACGTTTGCTTTTTTCGCTTTCACACCTTCAAATGATAATGCGCCATTTAAGGTGTTTACATCAAGAGTATCCACCTCTAAATGCGAGGCAGCAATTTCGCCGTTAAAACTGTATAGTTTCACACGATCATAGCTTGATTTAGGTACATAGATCGTTGTTTTTACTTTAAGTGACTTCACTTTAGAGTGGAATGTAAGTTTTTTATCTTCCACAGCAAAAGCAGTCTCTTGAAGGAAAATCCGTCGTGCCTCTTCTGAATCCTTGACTCGATAGACATGAGCTTGGCATTCTACTCGAATATCTGATTCTTCCCATGGAATCAGTGTGATTGCACCATTTTCAAGTGAAACATCAATGACTTCTGGGGTTTCGTCTCGGTGATGAAACGTATGATCAACAACAACATGAGAACCAAAATTAAAATCAAAGTCAGCTTCTTTTATTTTCTTAAAAGCTGTTTCAACAAAGTCTGTGAACTTGGTCGCATACGAGCCTGCATCAGACTTAGTCTTATTTTCTCGTGATTCATTTCCTTTTTCCCAGTTCACTTCTGTAGAAAGTTGAGTGGAGCTTGATGTTGAGTCGTCCTTTTCAATCGCTTGAAGTAACTTAATTCCCTCTTCAGCAGTTACCTTACCATCCTCGATCATCTTCAGGATCATTTTCTTCTCTTCCATGCTTTCACTCCTCCAGGTACATTTAGTTATTCTTACTAGTCTATACGAGGCTTCGGACAGAAATGTTTCAAGAAATTAAGATTGTTGTTGTAATTCTTTTTGCTCAAGTCTAACGCGCATTCTTTCTTTGTCCCGTTTTAAGATTGGATCTAAGTATTGACCGGTGTAAGATTTCTTTACAGCTGCAACCTCTTCAGGGGTTCCCTCTGCAACAATCGTTCCACCTTTATCTCCACCTTCAGGACCAAGATCAATAATGTGGTCAACGGTTTTAATCACATCAAGATTGTGCTCAATCACTAGAACCGTATCTCCATTGTCTACCAAACGCTGCAGCACATGCAAGAGATGTCCAATATCCTCAGTGTGCAAACCAGTGGTTGGTTCGTCTAAAATATATAGCGTGCGTCCAGTCGCTCTTTTATGAAGCTGAGAAGCTAATTTTACACGTTGTGCTTCTCCACCTGAAATGGTTGTCGCCGGCTGACCAAGTCGGATATAACCGAGCCCTACATCAACTAAGGTTTGAATCTTACGTTTTATTTTAGGAATGTTCGTGAAAAATTCTAGGCCTTCTTCCACCGTCATCTCAAGAACGTCTGCAATCGTTTTTCCTTTATACGTAATTTCAAGTGTCTCTCGGTTGTATCGTTTCCCATCACAAACCTCACACGGAACGTATACATCCGGAAGAAAATGCATTTCAATCCGAATAATTCCGTCTCCACGGCATGCTTCGCAGCGTCCACCTTTGACATTAAAACTAAAACGACCTTTTTTGTACCCACGTACTTTTGCTTCATTCGTCATGGCAAATACGTCGCGAATATCATCAAATACACCAGTGTATGTGGCTGGATTAGAGCGCGGTGTCCGGCCAATGGCTGATTGGTCGATATCGATGACTTTATCTATTTCTTCAATACCCGTAATTTCTTTATGGGCACCCGGCTTTTCCTTGGCACGATGGATAGAGTGAGCAAGTGACTTATGCACAATTTCATTAACCAATGTACTTTTTCCTGATCCCGATACACCTGTGACCGCAGCAAACACACCGAGTGGGAAGCCAACTGTCACATTTTTCAAGTTATTCTCCGTTGCATTTTTCACAGTGAATTTGCGGCCTGTTAACTCTCTGCGCTTCTCTGGAACAGGGATAAACTTTTTACCAGATAGATATTGTCCAGTAAGCGATCCTTCATCTGCCATAATTTCATTAGGTGTCCCGGCAGCCGTAATGGTTCCACCGTGTACTCCGGCACCTGGGCCGACATCTATGATGTAATCCGCAGCAATCATTGTGTCTTCGTCATGTTCAACGACAATTAGAGTGTTACCTAAATCACGCATTTGCTCAAGAGCTCGAATTAACCGATCATTATCTCGTTGATGAAGACCAATGGATGGTTCATCGAGAATATACAGAACCCCCATCAATGATGAACCAATTTGAGTCGCTAAACGAATACGCTGTGCTTCCCCACCAGAAAGTGTTCCAGCGGCTCGTGAAAAGGTTAGATAATCAAGTCCTACATTAATGAGAAACTCAGCTCGATCATAAATTTCTTTTAAGATTAACGCACCGATTGATTTTTCCTTTGGTGTAAGGTCTAAATGCGTAATAAAGTGTTGAGCATCCTTTATGGACATTTTCGTTACTTCTCCAATATGCTTCTCATTTACCTTAACTGCTAATGCTTCTTTCTTTAATCGATAGCCTTTACAAGTAGGACAAGGCTTCTGACGCATATAGCCTTCCATTTGCTCACGAATGTAATCAGAGCTTGTCTCATGATAACGACGTGAGATGTTCTTTAGAACACCTTCAAACTCAATGGTCCCCTCACGAACGCGCCCAAAATCATTTTCATAGTGGAAAAAGATTTTTTCCTTTCCACTTCCTTTAAGAATCTTATCCATTTGGGCAGCAGGTAGCTTTTCAACAGGAGTGTCCATATCAATACCAAAGTGGTCACATACCGCCTCAAGCAACTGCGGGTAATATTGAGAGCTTATAGGTTCCCAAGGGGCAATGGCATGCTCTCTTAATGTTCTAGATGGATCAGGGATCACTAAATCCACATCTACCTCAAGCTTTGTGCCTAAACCATCACAACTCCCACACGCACCATAAGGACTGTTAAATGAAAACAAGCGAGGCTCAAGCTCTGGAATTGAAAACCCACAGATCGGACATGCATAATGTTGACTAAATAAGATTTCTTCTCCATCAATTACATCAACAAGTACTCGTCCATCAGCAAGCTGGAGTGCCGTTTCTAACGAGTCGGCTAGACGGCTATTAATTCCTTCTTTAATGACAACACGGTCAATGACCACTTCAATTGTATGTTTTTTGTTCTTCTCCAGTTCAATCCCTTCTGCAACCTCATGCATCTCACCATCAATTCGAACACGCACATAGCCTTGCTTTTTTAAATCATCAAGAACCTTTACATGTGTTCCTTTCCGACCAGATACAAGTGGAGCTAGAATTTGCATTTTTGTGCGTTCAGGAAACCCTAATAGACGATCTACCATTTCTTGAATCGTTTGTGAGGAGATTTCAATGCCGTGATCAGGGCAATATGGTCGACCGATACGCGCATACAATAAGCGAAGATAATCATAAATCTCGGTTACTGTCCCAACCGTTGATCGCGGATTACGGCTTGTTGTTTTCTGGTCGATAGAAATGGCCGGAGATAACCCATCAATTGAATCAACATCTGGTTTGTCCATTTGACCTAAGAATTGTCTCGCATACGCAGACAGAGACTCAACATATCGTCTCTGTCCTTCTGCGTAAATCGTATCAAAAGCAAGTGACGATTTCCCTGAACCAGATAATCCTGTTAAAACAACAAGCTTATCACGTGGAATTGTCACATCAATATCTTTTAAGTTATTGGAACGAGCTCCTTTTACAATGATATTTTCCTGTGCCATGTGCTCACCCTTCCGCTTTCATTTGAATCACGATATCTCGTAATTCTGCCGCTCGTTCGAAATTAAGATCTTTTGCTGCTTGTTTCATTTCAGCTTCAAGACGCTCGATCATCGCAGCCTTCTCTTGTTTGCTTAGCTTTGTTTTAGGAGCAGCTGATGCAGCGTAATCCTCTGTATCCTCCGCAGCGTACGTTGCTTGAATGACCTCAGGCACTTTCTTTTTAATTGTTTGAGGCGTAATTCCGTGCTCCTCATTAAATGCCTTCTGTATCGTTCGTCTACGCTGAGTTTCATCTAAGGCCACTCTCATCGAATTAGTAATTTTGTTTGCGTACATAATGACGTGTCCATTCGAGTTACGAGCAGCACGTCCGATTGTTTGAATAAGCGATCGTTCCGCTCTTAAGAAGCCTTCCTTATCAGCATCAAGAATGGCTACAAGTGAAACCTCAGGTATATCAAGACCTTCACGGAGTAAGTTAATCCCAACCAGTACGTCAAATGTACCTAAACGAAGCTGCCTTAAGATTTCAATCCGTTCAAGTGTTTTTATTTCAGAATGAAGATATCTTACCTTAATACCAAGCTCCTTCAGGTAATCTGTTAAGTCTTCAGACATCTTTTTTGTTAAGGTTGTGACTAATACACGCTCATCGCGAGCCATGCGGTCATGAATTTCACCAACAAGGTCATCAATCTGACCTTCTATTGGACGTACATCAATCGTTGGATCAAGTAATCCAGTTGGTCTAATAATTTGTTGAACCATATCAGGTGTTTTTTCAAGCTCATAAGGGCCCGGAGTTGCTGAAACGTAGACAACCTGATTCACCTTTTCTTCAAACTCTTCAAATCGTAATGGTCGGTTATCTAAAGCAGATGGTAAACGGAATCCATGATTCACTAAGATTTCTTTACGTGCTTTATCTCCATTAAACATTCCGCGAACCTGCGGCAGTGTTACGTGGGACTCATCCATAATTAATAAGTAGTCATCGGGAAGGAAATCCATCAATGTATATGGTGTAGCACCGGCTTCTCTTAATGTCAAATGACGTGAATAGTTCTCAATCCCTGAGCAAAAGCCCATTTCAGCCATCATTTCTAAATCATACCTAGTCCGTTGCTCCAAGCGTTGGGCTTCAAGCAGTTTTCCTTCTTCTTGCATGTTCTTAAGCTGTTCCTCAAGCTCTGCTTCAATGTTTGCCATAGCGCGCTTTAATTTTTCCTCACGCGTAACGAAGTGAGATGCAGGGAAGATCGCTACATGTTTTCGCTCGCCTCTAACTTCTCCTGTAAGAGCATCAACTTCTGTAATTCGGTCAATTTCATCTCCAAAAAGCTCAACACGAATACATTGCTCATCACGGGAAGCTGGGAAAATTTCTACCACATCTCCACGCACACGGAATGTACCACGAGTAAAGTTAATATCGTTTCGGTCATATTGAATGTCAACCAGTTTCCGTAAAAGTTCGTTTCGATCAAGCTCCATCCCTACTCGCAGGGACAAAACAAGGTCTCTATACTCCGTCGGAGAACCTAAACCATAAATACACGAGACACTCGCGACAATGATCACATCGTTACGTTCGAACAATGAGCTTGTTGCAGAGTGTCTAAGCTTATCAATTTCATCATTAATACTTGCATCCTTCTCTATAAACGTATCAGAACTCGGTACATATGCTTCCGGCTGATAATAATCATAATAACTAACAAAATACTCCACAGCGTTATTCGGGAAAAATTCCTTGAACTCACTATATAACTGACCAGCAAGTGTTTTATTATGAGCCATAATTAACGTTGGCTTATTCACTTGCTTAATCACATTTGACATGGTGAATGTCTTACCGGTACCTGTTGCGCCAAGCAACGTTTGAAACTTTTCACCATTATTTAACTTCTCAACAATCGTTTTAATTGCTTCTGGCTGATCACCCTGAGGTTCATAATCAGAAACAAGTTCAAATTCTTTCTGTTCCACAAGCCAGCCTCCTAATCGAACATATGATCACATGCTAAGTATATCATAACTACATTAAATACACACAAAAAAGCGAACGTTCGTACCCCATTTATTGTAGCCAATCTCTGACACTCACATACTCTATAAAGCATTAATACCCGTTTCTCTGAATAATAAAATGGCAAAACTTTTTACTGGACGAATTCTGATGGGTGAGCTATGATATGAACTATCGAAATGAAAATAGAATATGGATCTTCGGGGCAGGTGTAATTCCTGACCGGCGGTGATGTTTCATTAAACTAAGCCCGCGACTCCAGCTGCTTGCAGCTTGGACTGATCTGGTGTAAATCCAGAGCCGACGGTTAAAGTCCGGATGGGAGAAGATATAGATAGGCGCATTTATTTAAGTGTACCTATTTGAAGATGCATGTTTATTTGTGCTTTTTCTGACTTCTAGTCCCGATTGTCTACTAAGTTGATCGGGTTAATCAGAACAAGCGGAATCCATGCATCTTTTTTATTTCTTACGAACGATCCCATATTCAAACAACTAAAAGGGGTTTGAATCATGGAACAAACAGGTCTAAAATCAAAAAACACGTTTTGGCTCATCGTTATAGGTGCTGCCTTCTGGGGAGTCAATCCGCTCTTTAGAGTATTACTTCTCGATACATTAACATCTGCACAAATTGTGTTTATTGAACACATGTTACTCGCTTTTATTACGATTCCTATACTCTGGTTTAATCGCCGAGAGTTAAAAGGGCTGAAGAAAAGTCATATTGGTGCATTGCTTTTCATTTCATGGGGAGGATCCGCTTTAGCTACGCTGTTATTTACGGCAGGTTTGACGTATGGAAATATCAATGCTGTATTATTGCTTCAAAAAATGCAGCCATTGTTTGCGATTATACTCGCACGTATCTTACTAAAAGAGATGTTTCCAAGACACTTTACACCACTCGTTATTGTCGCTTTAATTGGAACATACTTTTTAACGTTTGGTTTCTCGTTACCACTTGGTCATATGGGTGAAGTCATTCAGATGGGAAGTATCCTTTCATTAGCTGCCGCAGCATTATGGGGTGGATCAACGGTAATGGGTCGATTATTATTAAAGCAAATGAAGTTTGAAACCGTCACGTCCTTACGATTCGTATTAGCTATTCCATTTATTACAGTCATTATGCTTATTCAAAATGCTGCGTGGACACTTCCAAGTGATTCCGTAAGTATGACACTAATTGGTGTAAATCTATTAGTATCTGCGCTATTGCCAGGATTGTTCAGTATGCTTCTTTATTACAAAGGGTTGACGAATACAAAAGCAAGTGTCGCTACACTCGCTGAACTAAGTTTTCCGATGACAGGTATGATTGTGAACTGGCTTGTTTTCCAAGAGAGTGTCACTGCTGCTCAATTCACTGGATTCATCTTGATTTGGATTGTTCTCTTTACAATCTCTAAGCAACGTGAAATTGTTGCTCCGATCTCAAAGGAACAAGCACCGTTACTATCAAAAACGTCTTAACAAAAAGCCAGAATGGACCTAGTCCATTCTGGCTTTAATTTTGTTCCTCTGCATAATAACGGATAGCCACTTCAAGTGCCCTTCCTTTATTAACTGGTACACCGTAATAAACAAGAACGCCCTCAAGTGCACCTAGAACAGCGAGAATGTTTTCTCGTCGACAGCTATATCCCATTGTACCAATTCGCCAAATCTTCCCATGAAGTGGTCCAAATGAGCTCGCAATTTCAATCCCAAACATCTCAAGTAATGTGTGCCTCACTTCATCGGCTTCTACACCTTCAGGCACGTTAATACATGTAACCGTCGGCAGTTTAACCGAATCGTCTCCGAATCGCTCTAATCCCATTGCCTCGAGACCGATCATTAATGCCTTCTCATGATAAGCATGACGCTTAAAGCGCTCCTCCAATCCTTCTTCTAAAACAAGACGTAACCCTTCGCGTAAGGCATAAATCATAGTAGTCGCTTCCGTGTGATGGTTTAAACGACGCGGCCCCCAGTAATCCTGAAGCATCGATAAGTCAAAGTAATTACTACGAATAAATTGCTGATTGGTTAATTTAAGCTCTTCTTCTGTTGCAATGCCTCGCTCTACTTTCTTACGTTTAGCAATCCGCTCTTCCACTCGTTCGTTGTATGTTAACGGAGCTAGACCAGAAGGAACGGATAAGCATTTTTGAGTACCGGCAATTAATCCATCGATACACCATTCATCCACTTTCACATCTGCTCCACCAATAGAAGCGACGGCATCAACAATGAATAAAATGTCTTGCTTGCGACAGGCCTCGCCCACTTCTTTTAATGGCTGCATACGCCCAGTTGATGTTTCAGCATGAACAAGCGCAACGATATCAGGGTTAACCTCGTTCATGGCTCTAATGATTTCCTCTGGCTCAAAAACACGACCCCATTCTTTCTCAATCACCTTGACTGTTGCACCATATCGCTCACAAATTTCAATTAACAGGTTGCCAAATCGACCATAGACAGGGACGAGAACAACGTCTCCAGGGTGAATCACACTACAAAGCATCGCTTCAATGCCCGAGCGTGACGTCCCATCGACCGGAAAAGCCCATTGGTTCTTCGTTTGAAATAACTGACGTAACATGTCCATTACTTCATTCATAACACCCGTAAATGCTGGGTCAAATTGGCCAACAATTGGTGTGGACATCACACGCAATACTCTCGGATCAACCTCCACTGGACCCGGTGTTAAAATCGTTCGCAATGGAGTAGATAAATCTTGATACATGAGTTCATTCCTCCTATTCATACGCTAGTGCATAAAGCTGTGCTTTCAGAAGTTGAAGTCCTTTTTCAAGTGCCTCTGGGTCTGTCCACTCCTCAGGAGAATGACTGATCCCCTTTTGACTTGGTACAAATAAAAGCAAGGTTGGACAGGTTTGTCCAAACACCTGCGCATCATGCCCTGCCCCACTCACCATTTTTTCAGAAGAGAAGCCAAGCTCGTCTGCTTGAGATAATGCCCGTTCAACAAACACATTGCTTAATTGGACTGGCTCAATCTGTAACCAGCAATCTTGGCTCATCTCCATCTCATTTTGCTTAGCTACCTCTTTAAATTGATGAATGATTGTTTCAAATTGATCTAAAACACTCGTTTGTGCGTGTCGTACATCTAAGCTGCACTCAACCCCTCCAGCAATGACATTTGGCACATTCGGTGATGCCACTAAACGTCCAACCGTCGCCACGAGTGATGAATCAAGTTGTTCAGCCTGATCTGTGATGTATGTGATAAATTCAGCTGCTAAACGCATAGCGTCTTTTCGCATGGACATCGGTGTGGTTCCTGCATGGTTACTCTCACCGCTAAACTGGATCATGTATCTTCGCTGCCCGACAATGTCGCTCACAATCCCAACGTCCTTTTGTTTCTGTTCAAGAAGAATGCCCTGCTCAATATGAAGCTCAATAAAAGCCTGAATCGTTTCTGCTGACGTATTTGTTGAAAGGCTCTTTCCAAATCCAGCATCAATCATCGCCTGCTGAAGGGAGATGCCGTCAGAATCAATATAGGTGTCTGCCGTATCCAACACACTTTGTCCAGTTATCCATTTGGAACCCCAGAACGTAAAAGGGAAACGACTTCCCTCCTCCTCCGCTAAAGAAACCACATCAATCGTCCGCTTAGGGGGGCCATACTCAAAGTACAATTCACTTGCCGCCAGAAAACTAGCTAGCACTCCATAGGCTCCATCAAACTGTCCTCCATCACGAACCGTATCAATATGGGAGCCTGTCAGAATGATAGAATCTGGTTCATCTGTGCCGACATAACGTCCATACAAATTACCAACTTCATCAAAACGAACCGTGAATCCTCTTTGGATCATTTGTTTTTGTAATGCAAGCTGAGCTTCCAGCCAGGACTCTGAATAGAGAAGCCTCGTCACCCCTCCATTTTCCGTTTTCCCGTAGGATGCTAACCATTTAATCCAATCACTAATTGATTGTTCTGGATACATCGGCTGTAGTTGTGCGATCGTTCTCGTCCTCCTTTACTCCACTCTATCTGTTAGCTTTATCATAACGATTTCAAGCTAATGATACATTGGCGATAACACCAAATAATAGTTCATTTTTTAGATAAAATAACTAAACACACAATAGAAAAAAGGCCTCTCGTTGGCCTCTTGTTTGAATTAAGTTTCAGGAAGAAATTCCGTTGTGAAAATGTCTTCTGTTTCAAAGTCTTCATCTAAAAGGTTTATTTCAAGGAGTTGATCTATTAACGTCCTCCACTTATCAGCTGTCATATACCCTGTTCCCTGGCTAGCTGCATCAAACCCGTAAATATATTCATATTGGGTTTCTGCTTCGTAATTTAATTCTTCTAGTGCGATATTAGGATTTGCCGCTGTAATAACTTCATTAATCTCCTCGTAGTTTTCTTCGTACAATTTCCATCCTTCAAGGTAACTGTCTACAAATTTCTCCACAACGGATGCATGCTCATTTAAATAATCTTTGGTGACAAATAACACCACATTGTATGGATCATATCCCGATTCAGAAACTAAGAGTGTCTCCGTAGGAATCCCTTCACGTTCTAGAAAAAATGGTTCTGACGTCACAAAAGCCTGAGTAACGGACTCCTGTTTTTCAATAAACGTTACGTTCTGACCATTATAAGCCAGTTCATTTACGCCTGATAAATCATATTCATTTTTAAGAAAGTCCCAGTATGTAATACCTGGTTGAATGAATACCTCGCGACCATTTAAGTCTTCAAAATCATTTATTTCTGTTCCCTCATGATACATAAATGCCTGAGGACTACCTTGCATGGTAGCGGCAAGTGCCACCAACTCTATGCCTTGATTACGTGCGATGACTAGTTGATCAGCGTGTGCTAGTCCAAAATCCGCATCACCAGCCGCTACAATCTGAATCGGTGATACTTGGGGACCCCCCGGCTCAACCGTTAACTCAATCTGTTGTTCTTCAAATAGCCCCTCTTCTATTCCTGCATATACTCCTCCATGCTGAGATTTAGGAAACCAGTTTAATACAAGCTTTACATCCTCATGAGACCCATCCGCTGCTCCCAAGGCACTTCCTTCTTCTCCACACCCCGCTAAAAGAACTCCAGTCGCAATCATTAAGCTTGCTCCCACAAATGATGAACGTTTCATAGATTAGACCCCCAACTCCAGTTTAATTTTCGAGTTTCATGGCCGATTCATGCCAGCTGGCAAGCAGCCATTTTGCACATAGGCTAACAAGCAAATAGAAACAAATTCCGAGAATAGCAGCTGCCATTCCACACGCGAACAAAAATGGAGTCTTCACCTGAATGGCTGCCACTGTAATGGCATAGCCAAGTCCACCATTACCGCCTCCAATGCCCGCTACATATTCTCCAACGATGGCACCCACAATCGACAAGGTACACGAAATTTTTAAGCCAGTCATCATGTATGGCAATGCAGCAGGGATTCGCAACCTCCACATTCTTTGCCATCTAGAAGCACGATAGATTGTAAAAAGCTCATTCATTTGTTTATCTACTGATTGAAGACCCATTAATGTATTTGAGATTACAGGAAAGAACCCTATAAGAAACGATATGACCACAATTGAATTCAAACCTGCGCCAAACCAAATAACGATGATAGGGGCTACAGCGACAACAGGAATACTCTGCAGAACGATGGCGTATGGGTACAAACTTCTTTCAATGATTTTTGAACTAGCCAAAAGAATTGAACTTGAGATTCCTATAACCGCACTAAGTAAAAAACCGATAACAGATTCTAGGATTGTTACTTGCACAGCTGCACTTAAAATGGCCCAATCGGTGATAGCAGCTTGAAAAACGTCTGTTGGCTTCGGCAAGATAAAGGGTGGAATCGTAAATAGGAGCGGAACAACCTGCCACAAGGATAGAAATAAGATAAAAGCCACGATTGGTCCTACATAATATTCTTTAAATGTAAGCCAACCTTGATTTGGTCTTAATTTTTTCTCAGCTACTCGCTGCACAGTTTCTACTTCAGATGTTACTGGCATTAGCCTGTCTCCCTTCTTCCGCTTTTTTGTTCTAGCTCTAAGGAAGCTTCTTCAACATAGTGGACAAATTGAGGGTTTGTTCGTATTTCTTCTGTTCTTGGATAAGGTAGATCAATATTGAGTGTGGCTGTGAGTCTACCGGGACGAGAAGACATAACAGCAATCCTTGATGAAAGGTACACAGCCTCATACACATTGTGTGTAACAAATAAAATGGTCATCTGCTCTCTTTCCCAAATGTCCAGAAGTTCACTTTGTAAGGATTGCCTTGTTAATTCATCTAGTGCCGCAAATGGTTCATCCATCAGTAATACCTTTGGCTTAGCTACAAGTGTGCGAGCAATAGACACTCTCATCTTCATCCCACCTGAGAGCTCTCTTGGGTAGGCATGTGCATAATCCTTTAATCCAACAAGTTCAAGAATCCGCATGGCTTCTTTCTTATTCTCTGCTTTTCTTCCTCCTCGGAGTTCAAGTGGCAGCATGACATTATCAAGAACTCTTCTCCATGGAAGGAGATTTGCCTCTTGAAACACAAATCCAATATCGTTTGTTTCTTGAAGGGCTTGCTTCGGAGATCGTCCAAAGATGGTAATCTCACCTTCTGTTTGTTCTGACAAACCCGCTGCCATTTTTAAAGCCGTTGATTTCCCGCAACCTGAAGGGCCTAAGAAACTAATGAACTCTCCTTCCTTAACAGTCAATGAGAACGAATCTAATGCGGTTGTGCCATTAAGGTATTGCTTTCCAACCTGCTTAAAGCTCATTGCCAGCTGTTTATCACTCAATGTCCCTCACTCCCCTCTAGTAAATGTTGAATCGACCTGATAATCCCGCCATAACCCGTACATCGACAAAGGTTTCCAGACAGCGCTTCTTTAATCTGTTCTTCCGTAGGATTTGTGTGAGTGGCAAGCAGTGCATCAATGGCCATCACCATTCCAGGGGTGCAATAGCCACATTGAAAGCCACCATGCGTGAGCATTGCTTGTTGTACGGGATGGAGCTCTTCACCCTGCACTAGATTCTCAATCGTTGTGACGGATTTTCCTTCTACCTGATAGGCCATTGTTAAACAGGAAGCAGAGAGTTCCCCGTTAATGTGTACAGCACAGGCACCACATCGGCCGATCCCACATGAGCGCTTTGTCCCTGTTTTTCCGCAATCTTCTCGTAGGACATCTACTAACAGCTTGGTTGGCTGAACTTCTTTTTCGACCGATTCATTATTCAACTGAAATTGAATAGTCATCTCACCTGAAGCATGTTTGTTCACCGACTGACTCATGTACGTACCTCCCTTTTTGTTAGAGAGTGTAATATGAATTCAGGAGAGATTGGCAGCTTGTGAATTCTTACGCCAATCGCGTTATATACAGCACTCGCGATCGCTGGAGCAACACCTACCGTTCCAATTTCTCCCACACCCCTTGGGCCATAGAGATCGTGTTCTGGTAAATCTTCAATTGGAATGGTTTTCATCTCAAAAGGAAGATCAGAGATTCCAGGCATTAAATACGTATCAAGGTTTGTCGTTTCATATTGTCCGTCCTTCATCAACGCTTCTTCCATTAACGTATAGCCCACTGCCATACTTCCTCCACCTTCAATTTGACCCACGTACCCGTTTCGGTTCACAATCGGTCCGGCAGCCACTGCTTGATCAAGTTGAATCAGTTTCACTTTTCCAGTGAGTACATTCACTTCTACTCCTGCTAGCACACCACTATACGAATATAAAAAATGACCAGAATCAATAGGGTCTGGTGTTGTCGGAAAATCAAAGCGTGTATCCATAACGATTTCTTCCTTTAACTCGGAAGCGAGCTCGGCATAGGTTAGAACAAGGCGAGATTCAGCTTCTTTGTTTTGCCAAATCCCTTGCTTTCCTAATAGTAGTGACGGTTTATCCATTCCTAGCTTTAGTGCAGCACAAGAGATCAACTTTTCTTTAAATGGTTGTTTGAGCTTTTGAAGTGCGTGCCACACCATGCTAGTTCCTCTCGATGCTGTTGTAGAACCCGAGGTAGGAACTCGAGATGTATCGCCGATGACAATGGACAAATCATTTACGTCACATCCAATTTCTTCTAATGCTAAGGTTTCAATGACTGCTAGAATTCCTTGCCCTGCTTCTTCAAATCCAAAGGCAAGCTCAATTTTTCCATTTCTTCTTAACGAGATTCTTCCCCCCGCAGGGTCAAGTCTTCCATAACCTAATCCGCCTCCGTGCATGGTTATCGCTGTTCCGAACCCTCGAATGACGTGTGACATTGGAGAGGCCTCTATAAGCTGCTGTTCCTGATGTAAACGGTCTATGGCTTCAAGAACCTGTGATGCACCATCCGTTTGGGCAATTCGTTGACCAAGAGGGCCCAAATCGTGTGCTTTTCGAAGGTTTTTTTTTCTAAAGTCAATTGGATCCATCCCCAGCTTTTTTGCTAATCGATCCATTTGACCTTCTAGGGCAAACGTCACCTGATTTCCACCGAAGCCTCTAAATTCTCCCGCCACACCATTATTCGTAAAAATGGAATAGCCTTTTGTTTTCACAGCTGGAATCACATAAGGACCTGTTGCGTGCTCCACTGAGAAATCAAGAACGGCTGGACCAAGCGTTGAGTAAGCGCCTGTGTCTGCTTTTATCAACGTTTCATGAGTGAGGAGATACCCATCTTTATCTACACTGGTTTTCATTGTAATAGTCATCGGGTGACGTTTGATGCTACTGCGAATCGACTCCTGTCTTGTTTGATGAAGATGAATAGGTCGCTTTGTTGCCAATGCAAGTAACGCGCCGTATGGTTGGATGTTCAACTCATCTTTGCCTCCAAAGGATCCACCCATGGGTGATGAGACAATTCGAATGGCTGATTGGGGCATGTTTAAGATACGCGATAGTTGAAACTGATCTTTGAAGCCATGCTGGGTTCCTACATACACTGTGAGCTCACCATTTTCTTCTGGAACAATCACACCTCCTTCTGTCTCCATATATCCATGCAGCTGTCTAGGAAGCTCATAGGTTTGTTCAACAGTATGAGCTACATGTGTAAACGCTTTGTCGAGATCCCCCCTAACGTGACCAGCTTCATGCAGGATATTTCCATTTGGGTGAAGCGCTGGATACGCTGGATCAAGAGCCTTCTCTAGCGTATCGATTACCGGAAGTGGTTCGTAATCCACCTCAATACATGTACATGCGTAGGCTGCAATTTCCTTTGTTTCAGCCGCGACACATGCGATTGCATCGCCCACATATCGCACCCTATCCCAGCAGAGAACTGGCTGATCTGGCAGAATAATTCCGAAGCCGTTTGTACCTGGCACATCTTTATACGTCAGAACGGCATGCACACCTGGGATTTGCTCTGCCTTTTTGGTATTAATGCTGAGAATGTTTGCATGTGCGTGAGCACTACGAAGTATCTTGCCATACAACATTCCTGGCATATCCAGATCAGTCAGGTAAGATAAGCGACCCGTTACCTTTGCCTTCCCATCCGGACGAATTCGATTTCTCCCATCTATCTGTTCCATCTTCATATCCCCCCTCTCGTTACGATGACTGAATAAGCTCTTTAAACTGATGGTAAATCAAATTCGTTGCCACCATTTCAAGATAAGAACCTGAAGAAAACGCGCTCCCACTAAAAGTAATATCTGACTGCAAGCTTGTTTTTACTTGTTCTAAATCTAGAGTATCCATTGACGAAGCCTCAATGACGGATTGAGATGCTTGTAATCGTTGAGGTGGATGATCACTGCCGGATACAACAAGTCGGGCAGATTGAAACGTCGTTGTATCATCCCACGTTAAACACATCGCGACTGTAACAGTGGAAGGAACAAACGCCTCCCTTCTTCCGACTTTTTCATAAAACCAGTAATGATTCTTAGGTTCTACAACAATAGGGATATGAACAGCGACTAACATAGCAGAGTCTATATCGTGTAAATACTCCTCTAGAAGCACGGTCGAATAACCACTTGCATTGTACGTGGTAACTGTTGCTTCTAAAGCAAGTAACGCAGGCAAGGTATCACCGATTCCGTAGACAACGTTGCCTCCAAGAGTACCCTGATTACGAATAGCCGGGGCACCAATGGTTGAGATCGCTTTTGTAACGAGTGGTGCGCCCTCTTTAAGAAGTGGTTGACTGAGACATTGGCTTAACGTAACATTTGCCCCTATGGTGAGGGTGCCTGCTTCTTTTTCTTCCATTCCTTGCAACGCTGAGATTAGATGCAAACTAATGAGTTGAGGTGCAAGAATACCAAGCTTCTCTCGTTTCACCTGGACAAGCGTCCCACCAGAAACAAACTCAGCCTCTTCTCCATAGGTTTCTTTGAATTGCCAAGCCTCCTCTACCGTTTGAGGTAGCCAAACACTTGGTGATTGAGGGATGATATCCTCCATTTGCTCAGCTCCCTTTTTTTGCAATGTACTGCCTATAATCTGAAGGAGTATCAATGTCTTTTAAATAGGCTACTTCAAGGTACGTTCCTTTTGTTGCAAGTGGGTTAGCACGGATCAATTGCCCCGCTCCCCGGTCACCTTTTAACTTATGAAACTGTGGAAATAATTGCTTTGAGAATAGAATTGGAGGTTGTGGAATTCCATTTAAACGACTAGCTACAAATAAAAGGTCCTTGGATTGTTTATAGCGACTAATCATGTGGTTAAGATAGCTTTTCGTAATATGAGGCTGATCTGCAAGTAAAATAAGGACGGCATCGGCAGCGAGCTGTTTAGTTGCTTCCATTCCACATTTAACCGAATACGATTGCCCCTTCCAAGCTTCGGGGCAAACGACAATAGACCACTTGTGCGACCAATCTGAATGACTGTATTCTTGTGGTGCCCACAGACAATGATTAGTTGGATTTGTCACAACGATGGTATGGTCTACGTTCGATTGAAGTGACGATGATAACACGCTTCCAGCAATGGTTCCGCCGCGAATAGGCAAACTTAGCTTATCTCTTCCCATACGTTTGCTTTGTCCTGCAGCAAGAATGATGCTAATAATCTTCATCAAACAAGCACCTTATTTACATTTGTTGATTTTGAACGAACCACCTGGATGAGCTCGGCAACAATACTTATGGCGATTTCTGTGGCACCTTGGGCTCCTATAGAAAGCCCAACAGGTGAACGAACATCTGGTGGAACATCCTCTTGCTCGACTAAACGTGCGGTTCGTTTAGCCGATCCAAGTACTCCTAAAAAGGTAAGTTCTTTGCCTCTGAGTTGCTTTAGGAGCGTTCGATCATGCTCAAAATGATGGGTCATAAGAATAACAAAATCATTTGAGCAAACATCTAACGTTTGCAGGACTTCATGAGGGAAACCATGTAAGACACTTGTTGCCTTGGGAAACCGTTCAACTGTACATAAACGTTGGCGCCAATCCGAAACCATGACGTTAAACCCTACATCTGCGGCCATTGTCACAAGCGGGAGAGCATCTTCTCCAGCTCCAAATAAGATTAAACGCGGCTTCGGAGTGATTCGCTGTATAAAAAGGGGATTGCCTGTCTGTGTATACACTCGTTTACTTACATAACCTAAGGAATCCGCTTGATGTTTTATTTCCTCCATTTCAGACCTTGAGAAAGGTGAAGCACTGCCAAACGGGTTCTCTCCTTCAGGAATAAATAAGGATCTGTTCAGAGACAGGTCTTTCACAACAAGAACCTCCTTCCCGCTTTGAACAAGCCTTTTCACTTGTTTTAAATGAGTGAGATAAATAGAATCCATCCTCTCTAGCCGTACATGGATAATGCCATTACATCCTGCACCTGAACCAAACGATACGTCGTCTTCTGCACTCATATCATAAATAACGGTTTGTGAATCCTCTCCTCGTTTCACTCGTTCAATTAAGTCCTGTTCTAGGCAACCTGCGCTTATAAACCCTACTGTCTTTCCATCGCTTTGAATCAACATACATGCCGATTCTTTTTTGTAAGCAGATCCTTCAACTTCAACAATCGTTGCAAGATACGCTGGTAGCTTTACTTGATCTAGGTGATCCAACACGACATGTATATCATTCATACCGAACCCTCCCAATCAACCTGTTTAACTTCCGCGATACACTTGATAGCCCCATGGTGAAACAAGAAGTGGAATGTGATAGTATTCTTCGGCTACAGATAGAAAGATTCGGGTAACAATCCATTCTGTAAAATGCGGCTTCTCTTCAATTAGACTCTGTTGCCTAAAGTATGCTCCTGCGGCGTAGTGGATCTCGTATTCACCTTCGTGAAAATGCTCGGAAGATATGAGTGGTTGGTCCATTCGACCATCCGCATTTGTTTGTTGTGATGAGATCAAACGTTTCTTCCTATTTGATTCGAGCGCGTATATGTCAACATGAATCCCTTCTGCTGGGCAACCTCTTGTTAAATCAAGGACATGAGTAGTTACTGTTGTCATTTACCGTACACCCTCTTGAGACTGTTGCTTTTGTCGACTACCTACATCTTCCCTCGTTACGGTAAAGAGCTGAAATCCATAAGGTGGTCTTGGCTCTGTATAGACTTTTCCAACTGATCCTGGAATGTCTTCTACAATGAGATCCCACGTGTGGTTCTGTGATTCAAATGACACATGTGTGAGCTGAGGAAACGTTGATAAAATCGTGCATCCTATTTCATAAATTAAATGCTGAATTGATTTTGTTTCTGTCTGGTCAAAGATAGATGCTGCAAGATCACGAATTTGCTCAGCTGCTACATACAGTTCAGGTTGATGACCAAGCGCATCACTCTGATGTTCATAAGCCCAATGAATGTCTAAGTAAATAAACAAGGGACGATTTGAATCCTCAGGTAACGTGGTGTATTCATCTCTCACAAAACCAGAAAAGGAATTCCCTTGAACTTTAATGAGTTGAAGATTTTTTAAGCTACTTTGTTGTTTAGTGATTTCGTATGAATCATCCAGTCGCTCCATGAGTAGGGAAGCTTGTGATTGTTCGTTGTTTGACTGTTTAAAAACAAGCTCACTGGCAAGCCGTTCCACTCCATTTGTGACATCCATCTGTTCAAATGATAGAAGATCTCCTGTAAGCTCTACTGACGACATTTGATCGTATTTATCTAAAAAAGCTCTAGCGACATAATCGAGGAATCCTTCCATAGTCGAACCATTATAAGATCCCAAATGACGCTGAATGAAGTTCTTCATTGAATCGGTTGCCACAACTAATGAGTTATCTCCTTCTGAAAAAGACGGACGAAAGGCTTCCCCTGCTACCTTTACTTGTATATTGGAAGCAAATAAAATATTGGATCGTCCTTTAAAGACCGATTCAGGAATTACTTTTACCCCCACAAGAGGAGGAAGATATGTGCGATAGGCAAGCACACTCCCTTTTCCATACGCAACTTCATGCTGAGATTTTGTCATATTTAACACCCTTTCTGAATCGTATTAATATTCCGTCAAATGAAGCGATGAAGAAACAGCTTAAATTCCTTTAAGCTGTTAACCATGTTCCTGTCCTTGATTGGATGGGTCCATTCTCCTGAGAAAAAACCTGGATGCCTGATGCAAGAACCGTTTCAATGCGTGCATCAAATTGTTCACTTGTATATAGAGAAAGGGGGTGTCTCGCATACATGTTTTCAAGGGTCACTTCGTGCGACTGAAGGGCGACAAAAACAAGATCCGCATCCTTCCCTTCCTTAATCGAACCCTTTCGTTGACTAAGGCCAAACCGCTCTGCCGGATGTTTTGCCGTCCAGTTCACCACATGAGAGAAATCTAGCTTCTCTTCGATAGCAAATTGAATGGCACCAAGTAATGTGACGCCTCCTCCATTAATCCCTCCCCATGCATCAAAAATAGAATAGGTCGAAGCATCCTTTAGCTCGGCCGCGCATGGGGAGTGATCGGATGTTAAAAAGTCAATTCGGCCATCCTTCATTGCCTGACGAAGTTGTAGATGGTCCTCCTGCTTTCTAAGTGGAGGTGCACACTTTGCAAGATTCTTCTTTTCAAATAACGCTTCATGTGAAAATAGTAAGTAGTGAGGACATGTTTCTAGTGACACATTCATCCCTTGTGCTTTTGCCTGCTCGATTCTTGAAACGGCCGCTACACTGCTTATATGGACAAAATGTAGAGGACAGCCTGTGATTTTTGCATAGTGTAACGCTCGGTCAACAGCCTCTACTTCTGCCTCAATCGGACGGGATGCTAAGTAATCATGATAAGTCGTTCGATGCTGACTCTTCATTTTTTCAGTTAAGAAGGTTGTCATTGGGCCACTTTCTGCATGAAGAGCAAGAACCTTGCCAAGCTCGGCAATTCGGTCCATTCCTTCAATTAGGTCCTTATCTCCTACCGATTCAAATTCTTTGTTTCCCGTTGGAGACAAAAAGGCTTTAAAACCTAAGCAACCAGCTTCGGACAACCCAGCAAGTTCATGTACATTTCCTGGAACCAATCCACCCCAGAGACCAAAATCGACAATTGATTTTTCTTCACCCAATCTCGCTTTATCATACAGGTCCTTCTTTGTTACAGTAGAAGGGATGCCGTTTAAGGGCATATCAACGAATGTGGTTGTTCCACCTGCTGCAAACATACTTGAACCTGTTTCAAAGCCTTCCCAGAACGCACGACCTGGTTCATTTAGGTGTACGTGTACGTCTACAGCTCCTGGAAACACGTACTGTCCCTTTGCATCTATTTCCTTTACTCCCTGTATTGAAATAGTCTTGGATAGCTCAGCAATTTTTCCATTGTTAATGCCGATTTCACTTTCAACTACTCCTGTTTCCAATACAACTTTTGCATGACGAATCACTACATCGTACATGTTTGTCCCCCTATATTTATACCAACGCTTACGTACATTGATCGTAGCACTGTTCTCTTTTTTTCGTTTGTCCTTATCAGATTATCTTCCAACCTTTTTTAATTACTCTTGAATAAGATCCTTTAAACGGAATAAGGCAATCTTGTCAACCTCGGCCAAAGCTGTGTCAAACTCTGTTTCAGCTGAGTGGTGGACCCTTCTTTCCATCTCATGATAAATTTCCTGCTTCTTTTTCCCTTTTACAGCTAAAATAAATGGAAACGTAAATGTGGCCATATAACGTTTGTTAAGTGCTTTAAAGCTTTTAAACTCCTCTTCTGTTAATTCAGTGAGACCTGCTTGGCTTTGCTCTGCTTTTGATGAATCTGTCATCTGAATTCGTTCTCCGAGATTCGGATGCGCACAAAGCAGGTTTAACTTGGTGGCTTCGTCCGATTGACTGACTTCCATTTTCATTGCTTCATAAAGAGAATGAATGGACTTAAAAGGTCGATAGTTCACCACTTGTTCAGCCACCCATGGTGAATGCTCATACATTCCTGCAAGGGTTTCAACGAATTCTTCAGGTGAACAGTGATTAAGCTGATCAAGTGTTTGTTTTATCACTGACATCGTACCTTTCTGCTTTGATTTCCATTATTCTACGAAACCAAGACTCTTCTGTCATTGGTGATTCTAACTAAATATTTAAAACAAACAGTCATTTCTTCCAGAATGAATCTGACTATGCTACGATGAGAAAAAACATGTGGATTGGAAGAGAGAGATGAAGCTACAAACCCTACTTACACGTGAACCATTTACTCAGCTATCCGTTATTGCTGGCGCATCTGGACTCAACCACGACATCAGTCATGTAACGATGATGGATGCGCCAGATATTTTACCATATTTAAAAGCAAATGATCTTCTGGTGACAACAGGCTACCATTTTAAAGATAAGCCTTGGGAAATGGCTCATTTAATTGAGGAGATGAGTAAAAGACATTGTGCAGGGCTCTTTGTGAAAACAGAACGCTTTATCCACGCCCTTCCTCAACAAGTCATTGATAGTGCGAATACTTTAGGTTTCCCTATTCTTAACCTTCCCTCAGATTGGTCTCTTGGAGATACCGTAAATCAACTGCTATCCATTATTTTAGATAAACGAACGAATGAGCTTCGACATGCCATTGATACGCACCGGCAATTTACGTTGCAAATGATGAACGGAAAAGGTCTTAATACATTACTTTCTCGATTAAGCGGGCTTATCCAACATTCCGTTATCTTAACAAATTCATATTTAACACCAATTGCCGGACAGGAACAGGTGCTTAAATCGATGCCATATTTAACAGAGCTCGCTCAGTACGGATATCTGCTTCTGCCAAAATCAACTGAAGTAGCATTTTGTGATCTAGCGACTAAGCAAGAAATGACGGTTTATCCAGTCCATAAACATACGAATCAACCAGATTTATTATTTATCAAAGGCTCAATCGCTCCATCTGACCACGTGAATCGACTGACCATTGAACAGGCTGTCAATGTATTATCCTTTGAACGGATCCGGGAAGAAGCGATTAAACAAACAACGCGCCGAATCCGTAATGAGTTCTTCTCAAGCTTTCTTGATCAGACGTATTCAAGTACAAAGGAGATGGAGAATAGAGCCAGTGAGTTTGGGTTACCAGTTGAACAAGAATATATTTGTGCGGTAGGAGAACTGGATCCTCTGCATGAGATGTGGAATGATCAAAGTCATCATAAAGAGATGGATCAGCTCTATGACTTTCTTGAGAATGAGCTGCAATCCTTAGCTGTCCCTTGTTACCTTTTTACAAAAGGAGAACAATTAATACTCCTTCTTTCTGTGAATGACTTAATTGAGGATACACAGGCATTCTGTGAGTCCTTCTTAGAACTTCTCCAATTACGGTTATCCCGTTTCTATGAAATGACGGTATCATTTGGAGTCAGTCACGTTTGCTCCTCTTTCTTTGCGGTACATCAAGGCTTTGAGGAAGCACAAAAAGCATTGTTTCAACATAGTGGCTGGCGCCAACCGTCCTCTATTCATTTCTTCCAGTCTACCGATATTAGCGGCTTACTTAGGATGATTCCTGAAAAAGAATTGATTGCCTATTATCATCAGACCTACAAACAATTACGTCTAGATTACTTAGATGAGGACCAAACACTGCTGCAGACATTGTTTATGTACATGGAATGCCAATGTCAGATTTCTGAAACAGCCAAACAGCTTTTTGTTCACCGGAACACGGTCGTTTATCGTTTGGAAAAGTGCGAGGAATTATTACAGACTTCATTAAAAGATCCAGAGTTTACGTTGCAAGTTCGTACCGCTATGCGGATTAAGCAATTAATCGAATCATAAATGTTACAAAAAAACGAACCAGCCTACGTAAGGCGGTTCGTTTTTTAACGACTATTACTCTTTTACTACACGTTTTTTAAGCTTCATTAGTAATTCATAGACTAACGGTACGATTAACAACGTGAGTAGAGTTGAACTTGTTAATCCTCCAATAACGGTCACTCCAAGACCTTTAGAGATTAGTCCTCCGCCCTCAAATCCAAAGGCTAATGGGAGAAGCGCACCAATTGTCGCAATGGCTGTCATCAGAATCGGACGTAGTCGTGTAGATCCTGCTTCAAGCAGTGCCTCTCTAGTAGACAATCCTTCGTTTTCTTGGTGAATCACTCGGTCAATCAATACAATCGCATTTGTTACAACAATCCCAATTAACATAAGCGCACCAATCATAGAGGATACACTAATGGTCTCACCCGCAATGAGTAAGGCGACAAGTGCACCAATTACGGTAAATGGTAGCGAGAATAGGATTGCAAATGGGGCCAACCCTCCACCAAATGTCAAGACAAGAACAAAGTAAACAATAGCGATGGCGGCAAGCATGGCTAGCCCAAGCTGAGTAAATGATTCCTCAATATCAGCAGACACCCCGCCCATTGAAACGTCTACACCAGTAGGTAGATCCAGTTCATCAAGTTCAGATTGAACGGACGTTGCGACTGCTCCAATATCATTACTTGTGATTTTTCCTGATGCGTCTGCATAAATGTCGCCATTTCGTTTTGAGATCGTATCTGGAGTAGTTCCTTCCTCCACATTAACGACATCGCGAATTGCTATCTCTTCACCAAGTGCCGTCACAATTGTTTTATCTAGTAATTCATCAATATTTGCAAATGATTCTTCCTCCGATTCAACAAACACATCAAGCTCTGCTCCATCCTCGTTAACAGTTGTGAGTACCTCACGCTGTCCCTGATTTGAAAGAGCCATGCCTACTTGTGCAGCTGTTAAACCGTTTTTACTTAGTTCTTCTGCATCAGCAATTAAATTAAATTGCTCATATTGTTCAGATAAACTTGTATCCACATCCGAAAGATCCTCTTGCTCGGATAATAATTGTTCTACTTCTTTTACAACAGGTTCAATGACTTCGATCGAGGGACCACTTACCTGAACAGCAAGCTCACTCGAACTTCCAGACATGCCAGTAAAGTCTTGATTAGCCCAAGTCCCTTTCTCGGTCATTGCCGTTAGTTCATCCATTACTTTTTCTTGTTCGTCTACAAATCCGCTAAAATCATCAGCATATTCTACAAAGATAATAGACGAGTTCGATGGACCAAAGCTCATCGGATTGTCTCCACCAATTGATAACTGAATGAGCTCAACCCCGTCTCGTTCAGTGAGGAAGGTTTCCGCTTCTCCAGCAATCTCCTCGACCTCAGATAAAGTCTGACCTGGTTCTGGGTTATAGGTAATATACAATGCTTTTTCCTCATCTGCCGGTAAGAAGCTGACACCAACAGCAGGGACTAAGAACAGACTACCAATCAATAAAGCAATCGCCACAATGGATGTAATCCATTTATGATTTAGCGACCAATTCAACACATATTTGTATCCATTAGATAGTCGACTTGGCTTTTCCTCATGAGACATGTTGCTTTTACTTAAGCCCTTTTTAAACATCGAATGAGCCATCATAGGCACAATCGTAATGGCTACTAATAATGAAGCAAGTAGCGCGAAGACAACAGTTAATGCGAATGGAAGAAACAATTCACCAACCATTCCCTCTACTAATCCTAGTGGTAGGAAAACAGAGATTGTAACAATAGTGGATGAAAGAATCGGCATAAACATTTCTTTTGTGGCATCCACAATTAATGCTTTTCCTTTTAGTGGTTCATCCGCCATGCCCATCCGCCTAAAAATGTTTTCGATGACAACAATGGAATCGTCAATGACTCGGCCAATAGCAACGGTCATCGCGCCAAGTGTCATGACATTTAACGTAATATCCATTTGGTTTAAGATGAGGATCGCAATTAATAGAGATAAAGGAATTGAAATGACCGAGATAATCGTTGTTTTCACATTCCGTAAAAACAGCAAAATGATGATCATCGCAAACAATGCACCGAATAATGCTTTGCTAATCATTGTTTCAACCGATTCTTTAATTGGCTCACCTAAATCAAGTGTTGAAACAATTTCAAGTCCATCATACTTTTCTTCAAGATCTGCAGCCGCTTCTAGCGCTTGATCAACAACATCAACCGTATTTGCATCTGCTGTGCTTACAATTTGTAGACCTATTGCATCTTTTCCATTGGTTCTCGAAATGGAGCTTGATTCATTTACAACTTCAATCTCAGCAAGCTCACCGAGTGAGATTGTTGGAATCTCTATATCAACCGGTAGATCTTGCTCACCAGCTGCAGGTATTCCAGCTTCGGCATCCATATCCATAGAAGGCTGTTGTTCTTCTCCCCCAACTGGACTAATTGGGATTGCTATAGATTGGAGATCTTCAATCGTATTCACATCACCGTCAATAACAACAGACTGTTCCTGATCTCCAAATGTATATAATCCAAGTGGGAAGGTTACATCCGAGCCTTGAATGATTTGTAAAACAGTATCTTCATCTAATCCATTGGCAAGTAGTTCATCCTCGTCGAATCGAAGCTGAACTTCTTTCACTGACTGTCCACTTAAACTAACAGAGGCAACACCGTCTAATCCTTCTAAGGTTGGTGCTACGTCATTCTCAATCAAATCAGTTAGTTCAGTAAGAGAATCCTCACCCGACGCACTTAACGTCAGCACAGGAAAGGCCGTTAAACTTAACCTGGATATTGAAGGATCAGTCACGCCATCAGGAAATTCCTGACCATCCAACGCGTCTTTTACCTCCGTTAGTGCTTCATCCATATCTTTACTAAATCGATATTCTATTTGAATCGATGAAGCATTTTGAAAGGAGCTAGAGGTTACATTAGAAACACCATTTAATCCTTCTACCTGCTGCTCTATCGGTTGCGTTACTTTATCTACAACTTCCTCAGGTGTAGCACCTGGATAGGTTGTTGAGATCGTAATAATTGGAGTATTAATGTTCGGAATAGTTTCCATCTTCATGTTCAACCCGGAGTAGAGACCAGCTACCACAACCATGATGGTTAGTAACCATAAAGCAAACTTATTCCTTAATGAAAACTCAATAATCTTTTTCATTGTTTCCTGATT
Source organism: Alkalihalobacillus sp. FSL W8-0930 (assembly GCA_037965595.1). Lineage (NCBI taxonomy): Bacteria > Bacillati > Bacillota > Bacilli > Caryophanales > Bacillaceae > Alkalihalobacillus > Alkalihalobacillus sp. FSL W8-0930. The sequence continues at coordinate 3,029,916 of CP150183.1, forward strand.
CCCCCTCTTTCTGTTCTTGACTTCCATTTACTTAAGCGTATATAATTTGACCACCTAGTCATTACTCACCTTATGTTAGTTGACCGGATAGTCATTAGTCAAGAACAAATCACAAAAGGAGTTGAAAAAATGACCGAGAAAAATAAGCTAATTATTGAGAATGCGATTAAATTATTTTCAACAAACAGTATCTCATCCACATCCATTCAAGATATTGCGACTGAAAGTGGTATTTCAAAAGGGGCTTTTTACTTACATTTCAAATCAAAAGATGCCTTAGTTGTTGCTATTATTAACTATTATTCTGATTTAATAACCAGCTGTATCCAGAAAAGTGACTATGATGAGCTTGCTCCAAGAGAACAATATAGTCGAAAGCTCACTGATTTATTTGAATCTATTCTTAAGCACAAGGATTTTATACTCGTACAAATGAAAGACCCTTCGATCCCACTAACAGATGAGATGAAGTCAAGCCTTAAGCGTCTAAATTTTAAAATGACACAGTTTCACCAAAGCTATTTTACCGAATTGTATGGAGAGCAAATAAAGCCTATACTATGGGACTTAACACTGATCATTGATGGATTATTTCATTCCTACTTAAAGTTTTTAATTCATGCACCTGTTGTAGAAATTCGTACACTTGTGCCATATATATTAGAAAGGGTTGACTCCATTGTTGGGGGATTAAAGTCAGAGGATGCTCTTCTAAAAGAAGAACAGATAGCTTCCGTTTTGACCGAATTTTTTGAAGTGGATCACTCGATCTCTGTTTTAGATACACTCAAAGAGATACGAAATACGATTAGAGAATCCGATCATAAGGACGACCTTTTTGTATCCATCGATATGCTTGAAGAGGAATCTCAAAAAGCTCGCCCTCGCCTACCTATAATTCAAGGGATGTTATTGAACCTGCACAATGAACCTGGATTAAGAAAGCTGACTCAAAGGCTTGTCACCTATTATCAGCTTAATGACTCACTGTTTAATGACTAAGCAGTCATAACTTAAAAGCTTCTACGAATTGTTCATATCGTTTTTTCACTTCTTCTCGTTCGGGAGTAGCTTGGATCAATTCATTAATGGAATATGCCTTTCCACCCTTTACTACGAGCGATATGCTTTGCGTTGCTTTTATATCTAGTAAAGGGTTTTCTTTTAGAACAACCATGTCCGCTACGGTACCTTTTTTAATGGTCCCTAAATCCTTGCGTTTTAGTGTACTAGCCGCATGAATCGATGCAGACCTAATTGCTTCAAGAGGAGAAAAACCAGCTTCAACAAGTAATTCAAGCTCTCGATGCAGAGCCATACCTGGAAATGTCCATACCCCCGCTGGAGTGTCTGTGCCAGCCACTACACGCCCTCCCATATCCGAATAGGTTTTTGCGATTTCCTGTATATGGGTTGTTTGAATGCCCATCTTGTCTAAACTTTTTGTGTACTGGGTGAAGTGTGTCCACTGCTCCGCTAATGAACCGACCTTGGCATATATCCCTTGAATAACCTCATGCCTAGGTTCCCATCTATGTCTAGATTGTTTCTGCTGATCATATAAAACAAGCGTCGGACAAAGAATTACATCGTGTTTTAAAAGCTGTTCGCATACGTCACGGATTCTTTCGACGCATGGCTTATCCCATCTAATTTGTTCCCATTCATCTTCTGTCGATTGCATCGTCCAATTCGAATAAACAGCTTGAAGCACTCCTGATGCATGTTCAATCCATTTCACTCCAAGATCAGCTGCATCTAATGCCGTAACGGACGGCGAGTGTAACAAATCCGCACTTACTTCCTTGCCATGCTTCTTTGCTTCTTCTACAACCGCTTGAATGAGCTCCTTTTTCAGAAGTCCATAAACCTTAATAAAGTCGGCCCCAGCTTGAATTTGCCGTTTCACTTCTTTCTTTGCTAAATCAATTGTATCTACATTGATACTCCATGGACTTGTATCTCCCCACAGACCAGGTGGTCCATCTATAATGCGATCAGCAGAAATGACTCTTGGCGTTGGGTCAGAGCTATCCGCTTGAATTAGAGGATTCAACTCGCACACATTACCTCCAGTGTTTCGAACGGTGGTCACTCCTGCCGCCGTAAAGAATGGCGCAAACGATTCTTTAATATGTACATGCATGTCAATAAGGCCTGGTATCACGAATTTTCCATGTAGGTCTATGCGATTAGTCTTGGAATCTGCTTGAATCGTTGAGGCGACCTCATGTATGAATCCATCCTTAATCGAAATTGAGGTTTTTCTAATCTCTCCTGCTTCTACATCTACTAATTGAGCATTTTCTAGAATAATAGACAATCCTTCCTCTCCTTTCTGTTCCTCTTACATACGTGTTTGCAGACATGATTGTTTCAATACATTAAAAAAGCTTTGAGCGGTATGCTCAAAGCTTTTCTTTATGTAACTGAGTCAGATAAGGAAACGTCTTTTTTCACTAACAATACGCCAAGCTGGTGATGCTCACTATCATACAATGCGCCTTGTTCAAAGCGAACCTCTTGATCATAGTCGAGCACATCTAATTTACAGAAAGCCGAATTTGCTTGAAGAGCTTCATAGAAACTCGTCTCATCTATAACTTTACGACCGTTTACTTTCACGATCGTCTCTCCAACTTTCAAATCTAGTTTATCTGCTAGACTTCCAGGCAACACACCAAGAATGGTGCATCCTTCTGTTTGTTCAACGTACATGGGTAACCCTTGTTTGTCGCGAGTCTTTGCTAAATGCCACAGATATTCTCTACCAATGATGGCAATTCCAGCGACAACATAAGCGATCCACCCGACAAATAAGGTTGAAATGGCTAGAAGAAGCAAAACAATTCCAAAGACCAGTACTTGTCTCCCGGCAGAACGGATGGCGTCCTTTGGAAGAGAAGATGTTATCTTTTGCTTAAATCCAATTAAAAATGGAATGAGTAATGGCTGCAGCTCCATCCCTGCAACAGGAAGAACTGGCCAATATTCAAACATCGGAATGATGCCATCTGGAATAAATACAATGAGAGGTAGAAACCAAATTCGTTCTGATAAATGAAACCCTATCCACTTTCCTCTGGATGCTCTCTCTAATCTAGGTGAGGTGTAAACCGTTCCATTTTTTTGAATAAGAATTCCCTCGGCAATAACTAGCAACCCTAGTAATAAAGATAAAATCGGTATAAGCTTGTCCACTTGCATTAAATCTATGTAATCATGTATAAACGGATAATCTCCCGTAAGTGGAATCACTACTAGAGCGATAATCGTAAATCCAATAATGTACGACGGAGAAAGCCATCTAAGCTGAAATGTAAGCATGATTAAAAATGTGATCATCATCATGATCGCTAATGCCTGCCATTCCAACACAAACCCAATGCCTAGTAAAAGAACAGATAAACATAAACCAATAAGTAAAGCTGGCCAAAAGGGTACAATAAAATCTGCCAATCGACGATAAACTCTTGTATGAAAAGAAGACCGTTCTTTTTTTACACGTTTTGAAGCGATAATGTATACGAGTAGCAATCCAAAATAGGTAATGGGATTTGCAAAAAAACTAGCTAATGCGATTAAGATCGTTTGAACGATTTCCATTGACGCCCTCCCCCTGCTTATCTATTCTACTACACATTTTATAAAAAGACTGCCTCCCTGGAAGCTAGAATCTGCGCCCTCTTGCAGGAGCCTACAGAAAACCTATCTGCTTTCCAGTGAGGACAGTCTTTCACTTGTGTTGATCTCTTATTCTCGATTAGAGCATGAGTTTAGTTAATCTGCTCGATTGCCACATCAATTGCTTTTTGTAACTGTGAATCATTTTCTGCTTTACGAATTTCTTCTACAATCCGTTCTTGAAGGGCAGTAGCCGTTTCTTGGTTGATCTCTCCACTCGCTTCAATGCCTTCATCCTCTTGGAATGACTTCACTGCATCAACTGTTTGTTGATCAAAGTAGCCGTCCTCACGACCTGGATTATAGTCCAAGCCTTTTAAAATAAATTGAGCATTTTTCACTTGTTCACCAAGTGAATCAAAAACGATTGGAGAGTCCTCTTCAACAGACACAGCTGTTGAGAAGAAATACTCAGGTTGACTGACTTCAATGGTTGGTGTTACACCTTCTTGGTTAATGCTGTTACCATCTGGCGTTAACCATCTCATCATCGTCAGTTTTAAGTCACTGCCATCACCAAGGTCAACTGTTTGTTGGACCGTCCCTTTTCCAAAGGTTGTATTCCCGACTAGATCATATCCGCCTGATTCTTTTAATGCAGCTGCCAAAATTTCAGATGCAGAAGCACTTCGCTCATCAATTAAACCAATGATTGGGTAATCCTTCGCTTCTTTCAGCTTTGATGTATACCCTGTACGAGCTCCTTCACGATCCTCCGTTTGCACAATGGCTTTTTCATCCGGAATTAATTCGTCGCCAATTTGCTCAACCGCATTTAAGTACCCTCCTGGATTACCTCGGACATCGATAATTAAAGCATCCATTCCATCCTGCTCTAACTCCTGTAGCTGGTCTTTAAAGTTAATCGCCGTATCTTCAGAGAACGATGTAATTTCAAGAAGTCCAATGGTTTGACCATCTTGTTCAAACGTTTGCGTTCGTACCGTTTCAATTGGAATGGTATCACGTTCAACAGGAACATCTAATAATTCAGAACTACCGTCTCTTTCAATGGTTAGCCGAACCGTTGTTCCTTTTTCACCACGAATCTTAAGGACAGCTTCATTTACAGAGAGCCCTTCAATATTTTCACCATCAATTTCAATGATGCGGTCATTAGCCTGTAAGCCTGCTTGCTCTGCGGGTGAGTCACGGAACGGGGATACGATGGTAACCTTCCCATTAATCATACTTACCTCAGCACCAATTCCTTGAAATTCTGACCCAAGCGACTCAACAAATTCATTGGCTGTTTCTTGATCCATATAGTCCGAAAAAGGATCTCCTAATTCATCGATCATTCCAGAAATAGCGCCTTCGATCAATGCTTGACGATCAACTTCTTCCACATATCGATCCTCAATCGTATTTAAGGCTGTTTCAAACTTTTTCATCAACTCATCGTCACTAAGTTCTACAATTTCAGTTTCTTGTGAGTCGTTGTTACCCGAATTCATTGGAGAAGCATTTGTTGCAAATTTCCCAGTTAAATAATAACTTCCCGCCCCAAATATCGCTACAAGTATCACAACAATAAACAAGCGTTTACTGTTCACCTTCACCACTCCCATGTATTAAAACATCAACAAGCCTGCCATCATCATATGCATTGCCTGTACACATTATGTCGCTACTCGATTACTACCATTTTAGACAATCACTACTATGAAGTCAAAGCTGTTTTGAGAGCTTACACGTAATTTCATAATCGATCGTCAGGCATCGTAATCCTAGAAAACGTAGCTCATGTACAGCTGTCAAACGTCCAGGATCTTCTGTTGCGCGAACATGGAAATATTCCTCGATCGGTACCCTGATCGTCCATTTTCCGATCGTTACATAAACCCCCTCATCGCCAAGTGAACCAGGCTCTCTAAAGCTAGTTAGAATGAGTCCATTTGATTCATCATGGTCTGGACGAAGGATACCTGTCATAACTGAATAGGGCAGGGGTAAAGCAATATCCATATACGTTTTTTCTTTAGTCGCATAATACGCATAAAAAGCGACAAAGATTTCTTCCTTTGTTTCATAGTCCTTTCGTATCCATGCTCTAACGGGATGCCTCCCATCAATGGTCTCATCAATTGGATAGATGACAGCTTCCATCCTTTGTTTCTTTGGATGCTTGCTTGCCGCTCTTAAATAAAGCTGTCCAATTTTTCCTGTAACCCAATGATAGGGTCTAGAAAGAGGATAGTAGATTCCATGCCATCTTGTGGTAGCGGACATCTCATAATAATTGGTTTTTTCGTAGAAATTCTTTATTGATGAATCAACCTTTTTTGGGGAAAAACCCTCACGACTAAAAGCAGAAAATGTCTCAACCAACCCATCTACCTTTTCATTCTTATCTAAAATGTGAGTGTCCTTTAAGAAACGTTCTCCTACTCTCCCCTTCCCACGAAGTCGACTAAGTCTAAATTGACCGAATGAGAACAATGGACGGGGTTTTATAATCGACCATCCAACCAATAGTAAAAAGCTGTACCCAAATGCTTGTGCGTAGCCATGATAAAGGACCATTTGATCAATCGCAATCAATGTTGTTCCCAATGAAACACCTGCACTATACAAAGCAGATAAAACCATGGCAGCTATTGATATCACTGAAGCTAACAGGATGAACATGTGTGCTACACGATATTGGTGAATCTTCATAAGGACACGAAACGTTTCAAATGCTAACCAGAACATCGCAAGAACATAAATGCCAACAAACAACAAATCAGCCACTCCACCAATTGTAATCCCAATTCCAACAAGAACTGGTCCTAAAATAAGCAGCCCTGACAACAAACCATATCCATGAATGTTAACTTTATGGTGAAAAGCATACCGTCCAAGTAAACCAGCCACAACCGGTACTATCAAACTGGAATAATGAAAATGAACCGCTGTTAACAACACAATGACGGGTGAAAAAGGCAATCCTTCTATCCCTGCCTGACTCATAAAAAGCCACACACCGCCTAAAGCCATGTACACATAGGCTGAATCAATAGCGTTTTCTTCCATTCGCACAAACCCTCTTGTTGAGGCACGTGCAATGCCGATACACGCAATCCAGCACGTGTACAGTAACCAACAAAAAGCAAGTGCTGCTGAGAGAACTCCCGTTTCAATAAATAAGCTTCCCGCACCTAGTAATGAGAAAATAGGTTGTGCTATTAAAAACCATTCACGTTCTCTCTTTTGATGATACGTCAGTTCGGTAACGAGAGGGACCAAAACCAAGATCGAGAAACTTAAAAGAAGCTCAATGGATTGATCATATCCAAATCCAATAACAAACATTGTCCAACTAATTAGTCCAAAGATCACTCGTATATTTCTCATCGTAACGCGCTCCTAAAACAGAATAAAAAACAAGCGTGGTTCACATTTCTAGTGTATCATCCACAGATGATGAAAAGGAAATGTAACCCACGCTTGTTTTAGTTATACGTTTAATTACTATTAATTATCTAGATACATAGTTTAACGGATTAACGGAATTCGATTTCGCACCATTCCAGTTACCTTCATGAACCTCAAAGTGTAAGTGAGCGCCAAATGATTGACCAGTATTCCCCATTAAACCAATTTGTTGAGATTGAGATACTTTTTGACCAGCACTTACATCAATACGCTCCATATGACCATATAATGTTGTAACTGTGCGTCCATCTACCACATGAGTAATGATGACTGTGTTTCCATACCCATTCATCCAGCCAGCTGAAGAAACCGTTCCTTCTTTCGCTGCGATAATTGGCACATCCCCAGTGCGTCCATTCTTACCAAAGTCAATACCGTGGTGCATTTTCCCCCAACGTTGCCCATAAGTTGACGTGACAGAGCCTGTTGTAGGTCTTACAAAACCAGACGTTGACTTCTGTGGTGCTTCGCTGCTTGTCGTTTCACTTTTCACCTGTGGTTGTGAAGACTTAGAGCTAGATGATGATTCTGAGCTCGAATTGTTATTTGAGCTTGTATTATTATTAGAACTTGTAGTTGCATTTGAATTACTTTGTGTTGGTGATTCTTGTTTAGCAGAAGCTTGCTCAGCTTGTGCTTTTGCCGCTTCTTCTTGTCTCTTCTTTTCTTCTTCTTCTTGACGTTTCTTCTCTTCAGCTAAACGTTTTTGTTCTTCTTCCCATGCCGCTAATTCACTTTCAAACGCTGCTTCTTGTTGAGCAAGAATTTCATCTTCGTTCTCAATCTCACCTAGTTCAGCCTCAAGCGTTTCTTCTTTTGACTGAAGATCCCCGCGTTTACTGTCTTTTTCAGCACGTTGATTCTCTAAGTCTACTTTCAATGTTTCTAAGTCTGCTAGATGTCCTTCAAGCTTACTAAGCTCATCTTCAACCTCTGTCTTAGCAGCTTCTAAATCTTCATGGTCCTGGACATGTGCATCAAGAATAGACTTATCTTGACTTGCAATCGTACTAAGTGCGTTCATGCGGTCAAGCAAATCACCAAAATCTTTTGCTCCTAAAATAACTTCAAGGTAATTTACTTCGCCGCCTGATTGATACATATTTTTCGCACGATCTTTTAATAGTTCATCACGTTCAGCAATTCGTTCTTCTAATTCTTTTATTTCTTCTTTAAGCTTTTCAATATGAGCTTCTACTTCAGCAATCTCATCTTCTTTTGAAGAGATCTTATCAGCAGTATCTGCTTCTTCCTTTTCTAGCTTGTTAATCTCATTGCTTAATGTTTCCATTTCTTGCTTTAAATCAGCAACTTCCGCTTCTTTTTGCCTAGCTAGTTCCTGGTTTTCACCACGCTCGCTTTGAACATCTGCGATCTTGCTTCTTAAATCTTCATTTGCATAGGCTGTGTTTCCAAGCCCTCCAAAACCAATCGAACCGAGTGCCATAACTGCGGCAAGTGTAACGTATCCAAACTTTTTCATTAAATCGTTTCCTCCTTAAGTGATCTGCATCTACTAGTGCTTCGGTTTCGCTTATACTTTCAGGAATTTACGTACTGACATCACACTGCCCCATGCTCCGATGAACAATCCAACCGCAAGCAATAATAAGGCTATCTGTAACATATAAGGGTATACAGGTAGTAACGCAAAGAAATTACCTTCTATTTGTGTTCCATAATTATCATATAAAAATTTATATCCATAAATGACGAGCAGAATCGGGATTAATGAGCCAATCAATCCGAGTAGCAGTCCTTCTACTAAGAACGGCCATCTAATAAAACCGTTTGTTGCCCCTACTAGTTTCATAATCCGTATCTCTTTACGTCTCGCCAGAATAGTCAATTTAATCGTGTTAGCTATTAAAAACATCGCTGTGAGCATTAAAGCAACAACGAGCCCAAGACCAATGTAACGACCAACATCTGTTATTTGTAGCAATCTTTCTACAAAGTCTTGACCGTAAGCTACGCTCTCCACGTTACTCAGGTCTTCAATTTCAGAAGCAACTGTTTCAATGGATTGTGGGTTAGCAGCTTCGATTACAAACATATCGTTTAGCGGATTCTCATCTCGAACCGACTCAAAGGCCTGTCCACCGTCTCCTAAGCTATCAATTAGATTACTTAGCCCTTCGTCTTTGCCAAGAAACGCTACTTGTTTTACATCAGTTATGTCTTCAATGCTTGCCCTGAGTTCTTCTTGTTGATCTTCATTTGCAGTTAACTCAATATAGGCTCTAATTTCAACGTCGTCTTCAACCTGTGTTGCCATATGATTCATATTAAGAATAAGTAAGAGAAAAATTCCTACTACTAGAAGCATAACGGTGACTGCACTAATTGATGCGAATGTCATCCATCCGTTACGTCCTAAATTCTTTGTTCCTTCTTTCAAATGGCGACCGACGGTTCTAAATTTCATAACCGTAGTTCCCCCTTACTTCATCACGTACAACTCGACCATTTTCAATGGCGATAACTCTTCGTTTTAACGTGTTTACAATGCTTTTATTGTGGGTAGCCATAATAATAGTAGTCCCACGATGGCTAATATCATCTAAAATGTCCATGATGCCCCATGCAGTATCAGGGTCTAAGTTTCCTGTTGGCTCATCGGCAATTAAGACTTCTGGCCGATTCACAATGGCACGAGCAATGGCAACACGCTGTTGTTCGCCTCCAGAAAGCTCATCTGGAAGAAACTTCGCTTTGCCTTTTAATTTAACAATATCCAGCACTTCCATCACTCGTCGTTTAATTGAGGCGCGTGGCTCTTCAATCACTTCAAGTGCAAAAGCGACGTTTTCATAGACCGTTAAAGTTGGTAGAAGTTTAAAGTCCTGAAAGATCACGCCAATCTTTCGTCTAAGCTTAGGTACATGTCTTTCTTTAATACTATTAAGCTTTGTTTGATCAATAATGACTTCACCTTTTGTTGCTTTCTCTTCTCTATATAACAAGCGGATAAATGTTGATTTACCTGCCCCACTTGGTCCTACTATGTAGACAAATTCACCTTTATCTATTTTTAAAGTCATTCCGTTAATCGCTTTAACGTTATTAGAATAGACTTTCCATACATCTTTTAATTCGATCATGAAACAATCACTTCCTTGCTGTATTACATAAAGATATTGTAGAAATACCACTAATTCTATAAGCTTCTGTCGTATTGCTTGTTCATTATACCATTCATCAATCCTTCATATCATTACAGTTTTATTTCAGTTTGTGACAATTAAGAAGGCTATGCAAAGGATTGTTAGTCTAAAGACCTATATGTTCTAACTTAAAATGGAATACCACCCATAAAGTATATAAAATCCTTTTACTTGTGTAGTGATTCGCTACATTTGTTTTTTAAATCCCTCACCCAAGACCTCCGTCGCATTCGAAACAATTACAAAAGCATTAGGGTCTGCCAACCGAACAACCTCTTTCAATTTTGTCACCTCATGTTGATTAACAACACACATAAGCACGGGTCTTTCTTCGCTTGTATAGCCTCCTTGTGCACTGAGCTTTGTCACCCCGCGATCAATATCGCGAAGAATCGACTGAGTCACTTTATCTTCGTGCTGAGAAATAATATAGGCAATTTTTGCGTAGCCAAGACCCATCTGTACTAGATCGATCGTTTTTCCCGTCACAAAAAGAGAAATTAACGCGTAAAGAGCAAGTTCTAGTCCAAATACAATCGCTGAAGAAATGACGACTAGCCCATCAATTAAGGCAACCGCGAAACCAGAAGTTAAACCGGTGTATTTCTGTAAAATTTGTGCCGCAAGATCTGTTCCACCAGTGCTTGCTCTCGCTCTAAATGCTAGCCCTAGACCAGCACCTACACCGATTCCACCGAAAATGGCTCCAAGCAGCGGGTCTGTGAATCCGACATCCCAATCTCGAGTTAAAAAGACGACAAACGGTAGAAACAAGGTTCCCACTAGTGTTTTCATTCCATAGGATAGTCCACCTAAAAGCAGTAAGCCTGCGATAAAAAGCGGTATATTTAATGACCATTGGATGTAAGCAGGTTCAATGCCCGTTAAATTCGTGACGATCGTACTAATTCCGCTAACTCCACCTGGTGCAATTTGATTTGGTAATAAAAATAGGTTAAATGCAAGTGCAACAATAGCCGAACCAGATAAAATATATATATAATCAACCACTATTCGATGCCAATCTTTCATACACATAACCCCTTTTACGATGAATATATAGTAGGAAAAGTCCCGATGTAGTATAGCATTGCCACGTTCCTATGTAAACGCAGCTCTAGTGACGCGTTAGCAAAGTAAAGTAACGCAAAAAACAGACTGACTATCGTAGCCAGTCTGCTTTCTTCTATAATGCTAGTGACGAACGAAGGTATGCATCAATAAACGGATCCAGATCTCCATCCATGACTGAGCTTGTATTCCCAATCTCATGATTCGTGCGATGATCCTTCACCATACTGTATGGGTGGAACACATACGATCTGATCTGACTTCCCCAACCGATGTCTTTTTGCTCTCCACGAATCTCAGCTAATTCTTGCTGCTGTTCTTCAATCTTTAATTGGTAGAGCTTTGCTTTCATCATTTTCATTGCTTGTTCACGGTTCTTGATCTGAGAACGCTCGTTTTGACACGTTACCACTGTGTTTGTAGGGATGTGCGTAATACGAACGGCTGAGTCGGTTGTATTAATATGCTGACCACCAGCCCCACTTGCACGATACGTATCTACTTTTAAGTCTTCTGTCGCCACTTCTATTTCTACATTCTCATCAAGCTCAGGCATGACTTCACATGAGACAAAGGACGTATGTCGGCGACCCGATGAATCAAATGGAGAAATGCGGACAAGGCGGTGTACCCCTTTTTCAGCTTTTAGATAGCCATACGCATTGTGGCCTTTAATAAGCAGTGTCACGCTTTTCACTCCTGCCTCATCACCAGGCAAGTAGTTCATGGTTTCCACTTTAAATCCTTTTTGATCGGCCCATCTTGTGTACATGCGGAGCAGCATGGAAGCCCAGTCTTGAGACTCGGTTCCACCTGCACCAGGATGTAATTCTAAGATCGCGTTGTTTTTATCATAAGGCTCACTTAATAATAGCTGGAGCTCAAACTGATCAATGGTTTGAGAGAGTTCGCCAACACCTTTTGCAAGCTCTGCCTCAAGCTCTTGATCCGCCTCTTCTTTCACAAGCTCATACGAGACTTCCAGATCTTCATATGTTGACTCCATTGAAAGAAAAGTATCCACTTGTTCTTTTAACCCGTTTGACTCATTAATCACTTCTTGAGCTGTATCTTGGTTGTTCCAAAACTCAGGGTCTGTCATCTTTTCCTCTAGTTCTGCAATACGTTCTTGCTTCTCATCAAGGTCAAAGAGACCCCCTGAAGTTTGTAATTCGCTTCTCAATTGAAGCAAGCTCTTGCTTAATTTCTACCATATCCATTGCATATGACCCCCACAATTACCGTACCTGAATCTTATTGATTTTGGCCGCAGCAATTTTTATATTTTTTTCCGCTCCCGCAAATGCACGGGTCGTTTCTTCCGATGACTTCACCCTTTTGGATCGGTCGTTTTTTTGGTTTCTTATCGCCTTCGTTTGCGCTCTGTTGTACTGCTTTTCCTTCAGCGACTTTTTGACGCTCAAGGTTTTGCTGCACTTGTGCTTTCATAATATACATGGCGACTTCTTCTTCAATGGCTGAAATCATGGATTCAAACATCTCAAAGCCTTCAAAACGATACTCTCTTAACGGATCGTTTTGACCATACGCACGTAAGTGAATTCCTTGACGTAATTGATCCATCTGATCGATATGGTTCATCCATTTACGATCAACGGTACGAAGTAAGATCACTTTCTCAAACTCGCGCATGTTCTCAGGAGTAAATTGCTCTTCCTTCGCTTTGTATGCTTGAAGTACTTTTTCTTGTACGATTTCAATGATCTCTGGCGTGTCTTTCCCTTTTAGCTCTTGCTCTGTCATTTCATCTTCACTTAGAAGCTGAGTGTTCATATACGTAACAATTGCGGACAGATCCCAGTCCTCTTGTACTTCAGCATCTGGGGTATGAAGTGTAACCACCCGTTCAACAACGGATTTCATCATATCTTCTACGATCTTGCTTAGGTTGTCCGACTCAAGTAACTCAAGTCTTTGCTTGTAAATGATTTCACGCTGTTCACGCATCACATCATCATACTGAAGAATTTGTTTACGTGCATCAAAGTTATTTCCTTCAACTCGTTTTTGAGCGGTCTCTACAGCCTTAGAAACGATTTTACTTTCAATTGGCTGGTCTTCTTCCATGCCAAGTCGTTCCATCATGGATCTCATGTTATCTGATCCAAAGCGACGCATAAGCTCATCTTCCATTGAAAGATAGAATTGAGAAGAACCCGCATCCCCTTGACGTCCAGCACGACCACGTAGCTGATTATCAATTCGTCTACTTTCATGACGCTCTGTACCTAGTACATGCAGACCACCAAGATCAAGAACACCATCGCCAAGCTTGATATCCGTTCCACGTCCAGCCATATTGGTTGCGATTGTAACGGCGCCTTTTTGACCAGCATTCTCAATGATTTCAGCTTCACGCTCATGATTCTTTGCATTCAGGACATGGTGCGGAATGCGACGTTGTTTTAGATGTTTTGAAACGAGCTCAGACGTTTCAACACTCACCGTACCTACTAAGACAGGTTGACCTGTTTGATGAAGCTCTTCAATCTTCAACACAACGGCACGGAATTTAGCTTCCATTGTTTTGTAGATCAAGTCAGCTTTATCATCCCTTGAGATTGGACGGTTTGTTGGCACAACCATTACATCCATCCCATAAATGTTACGGAATTCCTCTTCCTCTGTTTTGGCTGTACCAGTCATTCCCGCAAGCTTTTGATACATTCTAAAGTAATTTTGGAATGTAATAGAAGCAAGAGTCATGCTCTCTTTTTGAATCTGCATGCCTTCCTTCGCTTCAATGGCTTGGTGAAGTCCATCGCTGTAACGACGTCCTTTCATTAATCGCCCTGTAAATTGGTCAACAATCACCACTTCGCCATCTTCAATCACGTAGTCCTGATCACGCTGCATCACGACATGTGCTTTTAAGGATTGATTTAAGTGATGGTTTAATTGAACGTGCTTTTGATCATAAAGATTCTCAATACGAAATGCGCGTTCAGCCTTATTAACCCCATCCTCTGTTAATTGAACGGTTTTTGCTTTTTCATCAAATGTATAATCTGTATCAACCTTTAACATACGGATAAATGAGTTCGCTTGTACATAAAGCTGAGTCGATTTTTCAACCGAACCTGAGATGATAAGCGGTGTTCTCGCTTCATCCACTAAAATGGAATCCACCTCATCCACTAAAGCAAAGAACAATGGTCTTTGCACCATTTGTTCTTTAAATAGAACCATGTTATCTCTTAAGTAATCAAACCCAAGTTCATTATTTGTACTATACGTTACATCCGCAGCATAGGCCTCTTGTTTCTCTTCCTTAGATAAGCCTGTTTCGTTTAGACCTACTGAGAGGCCTAAGAAGTTAAAGATTCGACCGTATTTTTCCATGTCACGACGAGCAAGGTAGTTATTTACTGTGACTAGATGAACACCTTTCCCAGCTAGTGCATTTAAATAAACCGCCATGGTTCCAACTAGTGTTTTACCTTCACCGGTTTTCATTTCAGAGATGTTTCCTTGGTGAAGACCAATGGCACCGAGTACTTGTACACGATATGGAAACTCATTAATTACCCGGCCTGCTGCTTCTCTGGCAACAGCGAATGCATCAACTAATAAATCGTCAAGCGTCTCTCCATCTTGAATTCGCTTTTTAAATTCAACAGTCTTTTGTTTGAGTTCCTCATCAGACAGTTTCTTCATGTCGTCTGCAAGAGCTTCTATTTTATCAACAATTCGTTCGTTTTTTTTCAATTGCTTCTGACTCGGATCACCAATGACCTTCTTTAATAGACCTATCATGGAACTCGTCCTCTCTTCCTTTTGCCTACTTCTTCATCTTAGGCAAATCACACTACAGTTAAGGCTTATTTTATCAGTTTAAATGAAGGCTTACAAGATGGTAGGATGCCAACATCAAAAAGGACACGAGTTTCCTCGCGTCCTGTGTGTTCTATGTTTAGGCTTCCGGCTCAATCAACCCGTACTTTCCATCCTTACGACGGTAAACGACACTTGTGTCTCCACCCTCAGCGTTTGAAAAGACAAAGAAGTTGTGACCTAGCATGTCCATTTGTAAAATAGCCTCTTCGGCATCCATTGGTTTTAAGTTAAAGCGTTTAGTACGAACCACTTCAAGGTCTTCATCTGATTCCACTTCTTCTGTTTCGCCCTCTAACGGCTCAAGTTCATTCTTAAACATATATTTCAGACTGCCTTCCTGTCTGAACTTACGGTTAACCTTTGTTTTATGTTTGCGAATTTGTCGTTCGAGCTTTTCAATGACCTTATCAATTGCTGCATACATGTCAGAATGAGTTTCTTCACCACGTAATAAAAGCTGTGGCATCGGAATGGTTACTTCAATTGCTTGCTGGCTGTTAATCACTGATAGCTTGACATTGACATCCGCAACCGGAGTTGTGTCAAAATAACGCTCAAGCTTACCTACCTTTTTTTCTACGTAGTCGCGAAGAGCTGGAGTTACTTCGATGTTCTCGCCACGAATATTATAATTCATTAAGAACGCCTCCTTTATATCTATAGATTAACATATACCCTTAACAAATGCTCACATAAACATTATGAAAAATTTAGAAAAATCACAAAACAAAAAAACCTGCCCGAAGACAGGTTTTGTAGTTATTTAGCAATGATTCATTTCCTAAACCCAGGAATGTGAATTAAAGCTTTTCGACGTTAGAAGCTTGAGGTCCACGAGCACCTTCAACGATTTCGAACTCAACTTCTTGACCTTCGTCAAGAGATTTGAATCCTTCTGCATTGATAGCTGAGAAGTGTACGAATACGTCATCCCCATCTTCACGTTCGATGAAACCAAATCCTTTTTCTGCATTAAACCATTTTACTTTTCCTTGCATGCTTCACATTCCCTTCGTAACTTAATTCATGTGGTCTTTCCACGCTTTTAATATATCAGTGCGCTATGTTAATGTCAAACGCTAGACCACGGCTAAAATCGTCTAAGTTTGAGGATTTCTGACGATTTATAAAACGATTTCTGATAACGCTTTCTTTTGTATCAAGGGTTTCACACGTTTTTTCATCTTATTCACATGTTCTGGAACAATAGCAAAATGTGTCGAAAAGTTTTCATAGATTTTTAGAAAAATAGAATTTTCAAATTTGAGACCTTTTACCTGTTGGTTTATATTGGGTATGTTTGTTACCATGTAACATGTTGAAAGCTGGTTTGATTTTCATTATATAGGGTAATTGAAAAAGGTATTTATGTCTGAGATTATTTTACAACTTGGGGGAGTTAACATGAAAAAGGTCAAGTGGCTAGTTACAGGTTTAGTGTGCACGGTAGCCTTGGTTGCATGTGGTAACGAAGATGCAACCACAGAAGAAACGGGTACGAATGAGGAAACGGAAGCAGCAGCGAGTGAGGAAGGTACAGACGAGGCAGCGACTGAAGATTCAACAAATGAAGAAGTTGCAACCGACGATGCTAGGTCCATTCTTGAACAGTCCATCAACGCGATGACTGACGTTGAAAGCTTTAATATGGATATGACCATGAATCAAACGATGGAGATGGAAGGCGAAGAGCCACTTGAAATATCCACAAATTTAAAGATGGATGCCATTCAAGACCCATTATCGTTCTATCAAGTTATTGAGTCCCCTGATCCGATGTCAGGTGAAATTGCAGAAGTAGAACAGTATTTTGTAGATGGGGAAATTTATACATATGACCCGTCTCAAGATATGTGGATCAAGATGTCTGGAGACTTAATGGGTATGAACGACATTGAAGACTTGGAAATGTCACCAGAGGAACAGCTTGAAACATTAATGGGGTTTGCTGACGACATTACCGTTGAGGATGAAGGCGACCGCTATGCTTTAACCATCAATGGATCTGGTGATGAGTTAAAGGAAATTGCTCAAGGATTAGCGAATGCAGAAACAGATGCTACGATGCAAGCTCAGATGGATCAGCTTTTTGAAAGCATGGACATCACTAAGCTTGATTATGTTCTTTACATCAATAAAGAAACGTACTATCAAGAAGAAATGAATATGAATCTGGATATGGAAATGGACGCTGAAGGTGATACGGTTACCATTAGCCAAGTTTCAAATGGAACATTCGGCAAATTTAATGAAATTGATGAAATTACCGTACCAAGCGAAGCAATTGACAATGCTGTTGAAATGACTGAAGAAGATCTTGGTGGAATGAACGGTGATTGGGAAGCAACTGAAGAAGAAGATACTGACAGCGAATAATAGCAAAAAGCGTAGAGATCAACTAAGTTAATCTCTACGCTTTTTTTATACGCCTCTTTTATCAAAAAAAGCTCCGTCTGTCATGCCCTCGTATGGTTGTTCATATTTTCGACCTGTTTCCCTCTTCCGGTGAAGCTGGTGCAGGTCGTTTCGAATGTGCTGTTGAAGAATGAGAAGTGTAGCTTGAAAGGTTTTGTTTTGCTTAATAACCTCATCTCTTAATTCATCCTTTGATGGGTCCTCCGGAGCGTCAGCTAACTGCTCAATTAATGTGCCGCGTTTAATTAAACCCTCATCTAATGTCTGAATAAAAGCCATTCGTTCATCATCACCAGGCGGAAGACCTGCATCCACATGTTTTTGGAGCTCAGCCGTCTGCTTGAAGAGCTGAGTTAAAATCGACATTAGGCTTGTCCACCAGAACCATGTCGCTTCTGCCGATCAATTTGGATAACCTGCTTCCACGTATCTCGAAATTCGACCACAAAACCTTCTGCATCCTTTAATGCCTGCTGATCGTTTTTCACATTCGCATCGATGAGTTTTGAAAGAATAAATTCATACATTCTATACATGTTCTTTCCTACTTCATCCTCCGCCTTTAATGTAACCATGAGCTCACGAATGATATTTTGTGCTTTCGTTAAATACGTATTTCTTCGTTCAACATCCTGCTCAACCATTGCCTTGTCGGCTTGATGAATGAACTTTAAGCATCCATTATAAAGCATTAATGTAAGCTCACCTGGACTTGCTGTATTTAATGCATTTTGCTTATATGCCGATTGCATCGTTGATACGGCCATCTCATTCCATCTCCTTTTCTAATTAAAATCCACCATTACCCATGAGCTGAGACATCAGCATGTCTCCTTGGTTATTCGCTCGTTGCACCGCCGACTCCATGGCTGTGAACTGTGCCCAATAACGCTTTTCCTTTTGTTCTAATCTCATCTCAAACGTCTTGATTCGTTTATCGATATCATTTAATTCGCGACCGATCGCAAACTGATGATTTTGTGCATAACCCGCACCACCTGCTGTTTTAGAGATAGAATCAACAGTTGTGGAAATAGAGTTCCGAAGCCTTCTAGCAATTCCTTGCTCTCCAGACGTTTCGCCATCCGCATTAAAAAGATCGAACACCCCATCAGGATCTTTCTCAATCGCTGCCCGAAGCTTGTCTTCATTAATTTCCAACTTACCTCTCGACATGTAGTCACTTGACGTTGTGATTCCGATTGCAGATAAATGAGTAAATTCACTATCTGATCCTGTATTCACTGGCTGATACATCACTTGTCGCATCTGATCAAAGCTTCCTCTAAGCAATGGATCATTACGCAAGTGACCAGCACGTGCTTTTTCCTCCCAACGCTCCGCTTCTTTTTCAGACAACCCGTCACGCTCTTCCTCCGTTAACGGATCAAAGTCACGATTCCGCGTTTCCGTTAGCTTTCCGTTCACGTGTTCAAGAAGTTCATTATATTGTTTGACGAACTCTTTGACTGTATCAACGACCGAATCAACATCTGTTGAAGCATTTAACGTCACGGCTTTCCCTTCAGAAAATGTATCTTTAAGTGTAACCGTCATGCCGCTGATGGTGAAGGTATTTGTGCGACGTTCGGTAACAAGACCGTTTACGGTGAAGGAGGCGTTGGATCCCGGGATTTCTTTATCATTATTTAATTTTAATGTCTCAGTCATGAATGAGCCTGAGAAAGTCATTTCTTTTGAAATTATTTTTTGTTTTTTATTATCTTCTTCTGCTCCCGTATCAACTTCACTTTCCGAATTTTCATCAACTGGTTCTTTAAACTGATTATAAACCCCAGTCTCTTTACGAGTAACAGATACTTGTCCTGTATGGTCATCGAAAAACATATTGACCCCTGCATTCGAATCATTAAAGCTCTTCATTACAGAATCTAGTGATTGGGAGTCTGTGAAAAGAAACCTTGCGTGAACCGTTTCATCACTTGCGTTAACTGTATCTACTCCAGCAGTTGTGTATTTTTGCTTATATTCTATTGTAATATCGTCTTTAGGCTCAAAACCTTCTTTAAAGGCTATCTGTCCCGTTTCGCTATTAACTTCATAACGCTCTTTATTAATAGTTTCAGTTTGGCCTTTCAACTTTATTTCTACATTATTAATATTTTTTATACCGACATTAAAAGTTGATTTAGGCTTTACTCCTTCAGCAGGCGCAGCATAAGTAAATGTCTTTTCTGCAGTATCAGCTGCATATGTTACATCAACTGTTAGGTTTCCAGTAAGCTCTTCTGAGAAAGTAAGTGTACCATTTTCATTAACACTAACTTGATTTTTTTTCAATTTCTCATCAGAAGCTGCTACAACATCCATCGTTTTTCCATTAACCTTAACTACAACATTTGAGAAGTCTTCTATTTTTTGTGGAGGTGGTTGCAATTCAGTAGTTCTTTCACTAGAATTTAGCGAAACTTTTTTTGTTCTAATTCCGCCTTCCTTCCATACTGAACCATCTGTAATTTCATCACTTTTAACTTCACCAGTTAATTGGGCTAAAGTTGAATTACTCGTTGTTCCCTCTTTTATCCGTTCAGTACTCTTATTACTCGCCGACGTCGCCAACTGCTCCACCTTCGATATCGAAAACGACGTATTCCCGATATTCGAGCTCGCTGTCGCTGTAATTAAGTCTGAATTCGAGCTTTGCACCGTTCGTTTTTTCATGACTGAACTTCTCATCATGTTATCAAAAATCGAGTCACTGAATGTACGCAGCTTCAGGTTGATTTCACGATAATCTTCCATCTTCCATTCAAGTGTTGATTGTTTTTTTACTATTTTGTTGAGAGGCATGCGTTCTGCTCTCATTAGATCTTTTACGATTTGATCAATGTCCATTCCTGTGGCCATACCAGTCAAACGCATCAATTTTCATTCACCTCGGATGTTTTATTCGCTATCTTTTATATCGGCTTTTTATAAGAGAGCTTAAGTCCAAACAAAAAAAGAGAGTCACTTTTTATGCGCTCTCTCTTATACTCGTTCGTCTACGATTAATCCTGCATTTTTCAGCATCGAAGCAACCATATCAAGGAATTCCTCTGGTGGAATTTCTTTTACGACTTCTTTTGTTTGCTGGTCTACGACTTGAACATAAATTCGGTCTAAATCTTTGTGCATGTTAAATTTAATTGAGGTAGGTGTGGTACTAAGTAAATCATTCATACTATCAATTTGATGTTCTACAGTTGCTTCTGTAACAACTTGTTGGCCAAACGGAGAGCTTCCCCCATTTTGTTCTGGTGATTTTTGCTGCAGGTCCGCTTTTACAACAGATTGAGGGCGACCGATATCTGGAATAGCAGAAGTTGAATGAATGTCCATATTCTCATACTCCTCATTAGTAGAATGTACTGCTTCTACTAGCTTTATCGGACACCCATACAATCTGCTTAAGACTTACTTATCAATATGCAACTTTGGTAGGACTTCTTTCAGTTGATCTAAAGAAAGCTGATTGACCGCTTGGGCATTTTCTTGTTGGATGGCCAAGTACACTTCTTTTCTATGAATGTCAATATGCCTCGGGGCATTGATTCCGATCTTAACTTGCTCCCCTTCAATAGCCAAGATTGATATGGAAATGTCTTCTCCAATTTGAATATGTTCGTTTTTCTTTCGTGTGAGTACGAGCATCTTACTCACTCCCCTTTTTAACAGGTTCAAATAACGTATGCTTAGTTTGATAGATTGAATCATTCGTAAACACTTGTTTTCCAATCTTTGAAACCGTATTTATAATGACTGGAGCTTGAAGATTGGCTGTTGTTTGCACAAATGGATCTTGAACCGTTAATAAAACATACACAGCAACATCTTCTTCTTTTTCGATTTCGAGTTGAGAGATCGTAGATTCAGACAGCTCGACTTGATAGTCTGGCATATATTGAAATGGAGAAACGGTAATAAAAGCTACGTCTGAGGCTTGGACAGACTGTAACACATAAAACGGTGTGCCCTCATCAAATGGAAGTAACACAAATGATTTCAAGTCTTCAAATGCAGGTAATCCAGCAGGTATGGTAATTACTTCTTCTTCCGTAATCGTTACCTCGCCAAAATATTTTGATTGTATGTTCAATGCACTCATCCTTTTTTCTTGTCATCCTCTAAAGTATAGGGAAATCAATCGATAACAATCAAGCGTAGATTAATTAAAATAAAAATCCAATAAAGTTCATTTTTTTGAAAAAAGTTGAAGGGTTTTGGTGTTTTATGTAGAACCTACTACTATAGCCCTGTAATTTACGCATTACAAAAGGAGTACACCCCGTGACTATTACCTCACTTTCAAACCAATTCAAGCATTCTGCGCAACTGTTCTGTTATGAATCCTGGCGTATTCCTAGCTCAATCTATTCATATGAGGCTAATTGTTTATTCACGGGCGAAAGGCAAGAAACGTTTAGAGTAGGGTCAAACAACACCGCAAGCCTGTTTCTTCAGTGCGAGCAGCAATCACATTCGTTACTCGTTATTGCACATGTTAGTAAAGAGTTTTACCTAAGCCCACATTTTATTCAAGCCCTGTCTGAAGCGTTTTCCTCACTCGACAGAGTCAGCTCACAGCCATTGAATGTTTGTGGTATCATCATCTACGATCCATCTCGTCACATTACTGTTAAGACCTTCAATTATCTTTATTCTACTCACGTCCGTGAATTTAAGGTGTATCCATTATTCCCTCTTGAAACGATTCCTGTTATATCCCCGCCACCAGATATCACACTATCTTTTGAGAGAGTCATTGGAAACAACCGACAACCTTATCTGTTTGATGATTTACAGGTAACAGCAGAATCAGCATTGAACATGGCATCACACTTTTATCGTTCTATCCTCGGGCTATAGGTGATGGTTTGATAATTATTTTTTCACTATTCGTTATTATCGGACATTGGTTTGAATCGATAAGAAAACAGCAGCCTACTCTCCTGTGGCTGCTGTTTTTGTTTATGCATTCTCTACTCTAAATGAGATCGACGGCTTCTGGACCAACTGTTGCGTTGTCGTCCACTATGGGATGTCCAGTTTGTTTGGAGTAGGCGTTATTTGAATGGAAAGCTCTGAGTTAGGTGCCTGTATATTGAGCTTCCCAGGTTGTACTTGAATCTTCACCCGGTCAACGGAATGCGGCATATATGCGATCGTACTCGAAGGGGGAGGCGACACGTTTTGCTGCTCGGCAAGCCTTGCAAATGTGACACCTCGTTCAATCCTCGTCAATTGCTTTCCTTCTTGAGCTTTTTCAGCTACATATTCACTCGCTGCCGCCTGACCTTTCGCCGCCCAATCAGCAGCTAGCTGAGTCGTTGGCTTTAAATTTGCTTCTGAGAATGCTTTTGACTGATCGATAAATAACGTTGCTGCTTCTTGACTGATTTCGAGCGTATCCGAACCATTTTTATGAATCTTCATCTCGGCTGAGCCCTGTTCAATCCTCATCTGTGGTCGAGATGTTTTCATTTGTAGCTTGACATCCGTTGTTTGAATAAGAATCTGACTTGAGATCATACCAAGTTACCGTAGAAAGTCCATCAGTGAAGGTTGCATAATACGAGCGCCTGATGACATCGCAATTCGATGAACATTTTCCGCCATAATTAAATTCATGATCGTTTCTTCAATATCTACATCTTCATTGTTTGTCATCATCTTTTTGACGTTTGCATCCTGATCCTCAAGACGATTGGTCATCATCTCAATTCGATTTAAACGGACTCCCACTTCAGACCTCTCTGACACGAAATTAGAATGATGCGCATCGATATTTGTGATAAAGGATGTTAAATCTTCTCCAGTGGTATTAGGGTCTTTTAAGATCGCTTCTAATCGTGTAATCTCTCCAAATAATTCTGCAGAAAAAAGATCACTTCCCTGAACATTTACTGGGATATGAATGCCTTTATTGACTTCAATCGTAACATCTTGATTGTTCATCGAGATCGCTCGGTTTTCAACCATTGCAAGTTCACTTACCTCAACGTTTTCAGAGGTTCCACCATTTGCTGGGCTACTGTACGTGATAGTTGGATTCTCTTCGTCTTGAATATTGATCGTAAGTAATACGCGTTCGTCTTCCTCCAGCTCTTGACCAATTTGACGTGTATCCTGATATACATACGCTCCATCTTCACCTTCTACATAACGAAAGCTTTGGTTATTGTAGACGATTGTATGGTCCTCTGCATTGGCACCTTCAAGTAAAGGGCCAATACCCATTGCAATCTTTGCATCCTTTTGAATGGGTGCTGTATCCGTATTTGCTCCGTTAAATAAATAGCGATTATCAACTTTGGAATTCCCTAAATCCTGCATGTATTGCTTAAGCTGACCAATCTCTTTAGCTATATTATCTCGTTGCCCTTCATCGTACGTATCATTTGATGCTTGAATGGTTAGATCCGAGATTCGCTTTAAAATTTGTGCTCCTTGATCTAATACGCCTTCTGAATGGTCTAGCCAGTTTTGTGCCTCTGATATGTTTCGTTTAAACTGACTAACTTCTGATGCAGCTTGACGGTGCTGTAACCCCTTCATAGCGATAACTGGATCTTGAGACACACGCGTGATTCGTTTCCCAGTTGTTAATTGGTCCTGTAGCTTCCCTAACTGTGAATATCCTTGATTAATATGCCTCATTGTATTAGCTGAAAGCATCTGTTGAGTGACTCTCATGTAATCTCCCCCTTCCTAGCGTCCGACTACGCCCATTCCATTAATGATTCGATCAAGCATTTCATCCGTAACAGTAATCATTTTTGCTGCAGCATTATAGGCATGTTGCAGCTGAATCATCATTGTTAATTCTTCATCCATCGACACATTACTAACCTCTTGACGACGACTATCAATCGAAAAGAGAAGCAAATCTGAGTTCACATAGTTTTGTGCGGCTTGTTTCCCTTTTGTACCCAGTTGACCAATAAAGTCGCGATAAAACGTACCAATTTGTTTAGACTCTTCGCCAAACGATACTTTTACATCTCGTATAGAAGAGATAAGCTGTGCGTTTGTGTGATTACCTGTAATGGCTTTAGGTACACCGTCCTTGAAATTGGCACCATCATTTAGAAATGCTTGAATGGCAGCATAATCTGCAGGCGATGCATTAAGAAGGCTTTGGTATGCAGATGGATTCTCTAGTGCTTCTACATTTACCCCAAGAGATGCAATGTTGTTGCCATTTGCTAGAATCTCTTGATTCACGGTAAATGTAAACGGCATTCCTTCATCCGAGAAGTCAAAGAAATTTCCACCGAGCTCTATTTGGCCGTTGGCGCTAGGAGATTTGTATCCAATAGAGTGCACTGCATTTACTTCTCGTGCAAAGGCTTGAGCGACTTCAGTTAGTTGATTTAGGGCCCAAACATAGTCTCCCTCTATGGATTCTGCGTCATCTCCCTCACTCACATAACCAAATGCCTTGATCAGTCCCGACCATTCACCTTTTGCAAGATTTTCACCAGTCAGCTTAACGGTTTCCGTGCTTTTTGTAATCGTGATACCCGCAACGGCACCAAACGTAGATTCCGTTTCATATTGAATGGAGACCTCAGCCAAGTCACTAGGGTTGTTATAGGTAACTAGATTTACTTCAGTCCCATCAGCACCTAACATCTTAATGGTTGCCGCACCTTCAGCCACTGGACTAGCTTGACCTCCACTTGGTGAACGGGTCACAGAAATATCCATCAGATTAGATAGTTCATCGATTAGTGCATCCTGTTTGTCATATAAATCATTTGGAATATAACCATGAGGTTCTACACTTCGAATTTGAACGTTGATCTGATTGATGGCATCTAAGAGAGCATTTACTTCTCTTCCAGTCGCATTGATTTCTTCTTTTATTTGATCTCTCGTTTCTACGAGGTCACGAGCAGCCCCGTTAAAGCTTTCTACGATCGTATTCGCTTCCTCTTTCAAAACGCTTTGGTTTTCTTTCCCTGAAGCAAGATCACTCCAAGCATTCCAAAATTGATTAAGCTGCTTTGAAATATTACTAGATTGCGCTTCAAGTTCTGGAGATTTGAATGTCTCATTAAAGATATCTTCCATCCGTTCAAAACTTTTGTACGATGCGTGCCAAAAGCCTGAATCACTAGCCCTGCTTCTGAACTGAACATCTAAAAATTGATCACGAACTCTTTGAACGGACCCACCTTCAACTCCAGTCCCAATTTGTCCTGGAATAGATGGCTGATTCATCCCTGCTGTTGGGAAGGCACTGGTTGGACTTAAATTTACACGCTGTCTTGAATACCCAGGTGTATTAGCGTTTGCAATATTGTGGGCGGTTGTTTGCAGACCGTATCGTTGTGCATTCATTCCACGTTTTGCTGTTTCTAACCCAAAGAATGTAGATGACATACATGCCTCCTGATCTTATGCTTTTGAATCAAATAAAGAGTAGGTTGAACTTTTTTCAAGTTCTTGATGCTTTGCATTATATTGAAAATCCTCTGCAGACGGCGTTAATAAGTCTAATGATAAATGAACGTATTGCAAAGCATCCCCGATAAGCTGTTGATTTTGTTCGTTAACCATTTTCACAGCTGAAAGAACGTCAGCTAATTCATTTGTTAATTCCGTTAACTGTGCTTTTTCATCCCCATTCACATACTTAAGTACGAATGAGAGCGTATCTTTTACTGGTGATACTTGTAATGAATGGAGAAACGCTTTAACCGCTTTTACACGAATCGCCTCACACAGATGAATACTACGCACAATGTTTGATTCATCTTTTACTGCGGCTTGAAGGGTTTTTATATCCTGCTTCACTAAACTTTCTTTTTTCTTTTCAGCAACGAGAATTAATTGATTATGAAGGTCGATTAACTCTTGAATGCGACTCATCAGTTCTTGTATCAACATTACTAGCCACCTTTATTGCTTCCAGTAGTCATGAAAACGTTCCGCTACTTTTTTTGCATCTACTTTGTACTCACCAGACTCAATTTGTTTCTTTAGAGCCTCTACTCGTTCCGCACGTTTCGCTTCTTCCTGCTTACTTACTTGAAGATCCAACGCTTCAGATGAAATTTGAATTTGATCATTCTTTTGGGATTTAGAAGGCATTGAATCATCTTGTCCATTAACTTTTGACTGACGCGTGGCGGATGTTGACTGAATGGATGAATAAGGATTAATTTTCATCGTCAATCCTCCCTTATGTTGAATTGGTATATTTACAGAAACTGGTTTAATCTACTTTGCTGTGCTTGATGATCCGAGTTCTTTTCTTCTTGGTCCTTTTTACTCAATGAAGCAATTTCACCTTCTAATTCTTGTTTGCAGGATCTACATAGTCGATTCATTTGAATTAATGTCCCACACGATTCACAAGGATATCCTAAGTTAGGAAACGATGTAACAATCAAACGTCCCTCTCGTATAAATTGGCGAACTTTCTTCTCAGCTACTCCTGTATGTTCACAGACCTCCACTAACGTTGCCATACGATTTTGCTTTTTTCTCATATATGAAGATACACTTTTATAATCCTCTTCCTGTTTTCGATAACAGGGGGTACAAATGGGTCTTAGATTTTGAACAAATAACGATCCACATTCCGAACAATTCGCTAAGTTATTCACGAAATACACTCCCTACTTACATGTTACCTTGCTACGGTTAAAGATGCGACCGTTTCGACACCTGCTTCTTTTAATGTTTTGGCAGCCTGCCGCACCGTTGTGCCTGTAGTATAAATATCGTCTATTAGGACAACTTTTTTTAATAGGTCTTTTTCAGCGATTTCTTTTACATAAAAAGGACTATGCGAAACAAGAGCAATTCGCTCATTTCTTGTCTTCTTACTTTGCTTGTCACGTTCTGATCGCGATAGCGTAAGCGTTGGACAACGCCAATTCTGAATCATAAGATCCACCTGATTAAAGGTCCGATCCTCTAAGCTCTTTTGACTTAATGGAATAGTAGCTACAGCGTAATTAGCATACTTACTTTTATAGACTTTGTATAGTAGATTTCCGAAGTAGGAAGCGGCAACCGCATCTCCTTTAAACTTAAATTGTGCAAACCATTCTTTTAAAAAGGCATTGTATTCTAGAATGGAATAGTTTTCTTCAAGTAGACCTTTAGTCTCGGTCCCTTTTATCCATCTGATGCAATCAAAGCAAGTACAATCCTTTTGTAATCGTACGCTCAGTCCATCTAATGAACGTGAGCATACCTGGCACCGTTCTCCATTAATCCACCTCAATTCGTTGGAACATTCATAACACAATGGATTGGGGTGCTTCTTCATAACTAACAATGACCAACTTGGTTTGTCAAAATAAGAAGATAAACACTTTAAACATCTATTCAATCGCCAGCCTCCTTAGCATTCATTTGCTTAATATGACGGACTGCGCTTCGCATAGCCTGTGTTTTTCCATAATGGAAAAACACAACATCCCCTGTTGGAAAGTCCTTATGCCTCCCAACTCTCCCGGCCATCTGTACAAGTGCAGCTTCTGTAAATAAATCCGCTTCTGCACCGATCACCGCAATGTCAACCTTTGGAATCGTGATCCCTCGTTCTAAAATTGTTGTAGTAAGGACAATTGGAATTTTGGCTTGTCGGAACGCCTCTACCTGTTTGTGGCGATCAGATGATGCCGAATGTACGGCTGCATGTGAGAGGTTGTGTGTTTGTAGGATAGAGGATACTTGGTGGAGGACTCGTATAGAGGGAACAAAAACGAGTGCCGGAGCATTTCTCCGGTGATGGTCAAGAATCCAACGAAAGATCTGAGAGGGTAACCTTTTTTTCAATACTTTCTTGTGCCATGCTCCACACCATACAAGTCGGGGAACAGGAAGATCATACCCATGATAGCGTCTAGCAATACGTGTTACTTGGAGATTTGGAGTCTCTCTTAATGCTTTAGAGGGGGTGGCACTTAGTAGAATGATCGCTGCGTCCTTTTTCTGCGCTTGTTTTACGCCGTATTGCAAGCTTTCATCATAGGTATATGGAAACGCATCCACCTCGTCTACAATGACCACATCAAACGCCTGGTAGAACCTAAGAACCTGATGAGTGGTGGCAATAATTAATGGCGCTGTAGGATTCACCTTTGTTTGTCCTCCGTATATCGCTGATTGTGCCACCTCTGGAAAGACGTGTTGAAAACGTGGGGCTAACTCTTTTACAACATCTGTGCGGGGCGTCGCAATTAGAACTCGTTTTCCTTCTAATAACGCGGTTTCCACTCCTCGAAAGAGCACTTCGGTTTTGCCTGATCCACAAACTGCCCATACTAATAATGAAGATTGATGTTGAATTGCTTGAATAACTTGATCAGATGCATGTTGTTGTCCTTTGGACAAGGTTCCTTGCCAGGTAAGTGGTTTATTTGGAATGACATAAGTAGGAGGAGAAGCGTTCCAACTATATAAAGAAGTTGTTGAGGAGATTCTTCCTAATGCGAGACAGTGTCTGCAATAGCAAATGGTTGAAGTAAATAAGGGAGATTGGTAGTAACCAAACAGCGAAGCAGTATGGTTGCCACAACGCTTGCATTGCGTGCGCGAGCCTTGTACCAAAATGCCCTGCGAACGTTTGAGGTAACCTGATTGCACGTGTGCTTCGAGAACATCTTCATGAAAGGGGATTTCTTTTTCAGTTAGCCTTCGCCCGGCTAAGTGCCGGCGCAAAGGCTCCCAAGGTACTACGACCTCATGATTTGTAGGGCAAAGGCTTCACACTCCTAGTTTTCGTTTCGCCAACCAATCCCAAGACTACCTTCGCCAAGATGCGTTCCAATAACAGGTCCAAAAAAGCTAATGTTAATCGTAGCTTCAGGGTGTACTTCACGTAACGTATCGCGAATGTCTTCAGCTTTATCTGAACGATTCGCATGAATGACGGTGATTTCTGAAATTCCTTTTTGATCTGCAGATTCTTTTAACAGCTCAAAGATTCGAGAGAGCGCTTTTTTCTCCGTTCGTACTTTTTCAAATGGAACAATTTCTGCATTCTCGAAATGGAGGATCGGTTTAATCTTCAACATATTACCGAGGATCCGTTGAGCTCCACTTAATCGGCCACCTCTATGAAGATGGTTTAGATCATCTACCATGAAATACGCTGATACTTTTTGTTTTAGTTGATCTAAGTGAACGATGATTTCATTAGCAGACTTTCCCTCATTCGCTAGCTTTGCAGCTTCTATCACAAAGTACCCTTGAGGAGAACAACTAATTTCCGTGTCAAACCCAACAACCTGAATCCCGTCTACCATATCTGCAGCACTTAATGCCGTTTGATAGGTTCCACTTATTTTTGAAGATAAATGGATCGTAACAATATCTTCATACCCTTCTGCCTTTAGTTGTTCAAATAACTCAACAAACCGGCCAATTGCAGGCTGTGACGTTGTTGGCAGGGCATCTGTCGCCGCCATTTCTTGATAAAATTGATCTGTACCTAAATCAACAAGCTCCTGATAGGCTTCATTTCCAATCACCACATTTAACGGAATAATATGAATGTCATATTCGTTCACATGTTCTTTTGTGATGTACGCTGTACTATCTGTAACGATCGCTGTTTTTTTCATATGGTTCCTCGCTTTTATTGTGACAATCCTAATCTTATCCTAATGTACCTTGATTTTTCACCTGTTTCAAGACTATCGACAAGAAAAGAGAGAATTCAATGATGCTTGAATTCTCTCTCTACTCCCCTTATCGAACAACAACGTACCCTTTTTTAATCGCTTCTACTACAGCTTGTGTACGGTCATTCACGCTCATCTTTTGTAAGATGTTACTAACGTGGTTTTTGACTGTTTTCTCACTAATATATAATGTCTCACCAATGGCACGGTTACTTTGACCATCTGTCATTAACTGAAGCACTTCACACTCACGACGAGTTAAAATGTGTAAAGGCTTGCGGTATTCAACTTCTCTAAAACCAATGGATTCCTCATGCTCTTCGTCTTCTTTTGCAAGTCTACGATATTCTTTAATGAGGTTATGAGTAACCTTAGGGTGAATATATGCTCCTCCAGAAGCAACGACCTTCACTGCCTCAATTAACGCTTCAGCATCCATTTCTTTTAATAGATATCCGGATGCTCCTGTTTTTAAGACATGAGTGACATACGTTTCATCGTCATGAATGGAAAGGATTAAGACTTTCACATGAGGAAAGGCTTTTACTAAGTCTCTTGTTGCCTCTACACCATTCAGCTTTGGCATATTAATATCCATTAGAATGACATCCGGGCTATGCTGTCTGACTAAAGATACAGCTTCCTCTCCGTCTTCTCCGTCTGCTACAACTTCAAAATTGTTTTCTAGTGCAAGAATACGTTTTACACCTTCTCTAAATAGCTGGTGATCGTCGATAATAACGATTCGTATGTTTTTTTGTTCTGCTTCATTCATTGGTATCACCTCTCTGGAAACCCTCTTTGTAATCGAATCATCTCTTATTTTTGCAATATATGTTGTTTAATTGATTGGAATATGAATAAAAACAGTCGTACCCATCTTTAATTTGGAATGAATCTTAAGTTCACCTTTTAGCATATTCACACGTTCTTTCATTCCAAGTAATCCAAACGATCCTTCTTTTTGCTGATCAGGATCAAATCCAGTTCCATCATCCCGAACAACGATGATCACCATTGTTGGTTTGATTTCAATCTTCACTTGAATTTCTTTAGGACTTGCATGCTTGTAGGCATTTTGAACAGCTTCTTGAACAAGACGGAACATTGCTACTTCAAAGTGCTGAGATAAACGATGTTCCTTCCCGAAATGACGAAAGGTAACAGGAATGTTATGTCGCTCTTCAAATGTAGTAAGGTATTTTGACAAGGTAGGCACTAACCCTAAATCATCAAGTGCCATGGGACGTAAATCATAGATAATCCGTCTAACCTCAGCCAGTGATGCCTTCACCATTTTTCGAAGGTCACGAATCTCAAATAATGCTGCGTCCATACCATCTTCTAAGAAAACTCGTTCCACAAGTTCCGATCGCAAGAGAACATTTGCCATCGTCTGTGCTGGTCCATCATGAATCTCACGAGAAAGTCTTCTTCTCTCTTCCTCCTGAGCTTCTATTATCTGCAAGCCGAAAGCTTGTTTTTCTCTTGCATCCTTAAGCGCTTCCCCAACCTGTTGCAGATCACTTGTTAAAAAGTTATAAACAACCGTCATCTGCACAGCTAGTTGTTCAGCATGCTCAATGGTTTCATTGAGACTAATTAATCTTCGCTCGATATCATCTCTTTTCTCTCTTAACTGCGTTTCTTCTTGATGAAGTACGGCTAATTTCACTTGATACTCATTTGCTTGTTCATAAACAGCTTGAACTTCTTCACTACTATATCGGTTAAATGCTCGACTAACTTCAGCTAATCGATTTCTGGCAAATTTAGAATGCATTTCAGTTTTATCATGCTTCTCTATAATGTCAGCTACTTTTATCCGTACATCTTTTAATTGACTTTGTAATGTCTCATACTCTTGTCTAGACGTCTCACCTATGTTAAAAATCTTTTCACGGCTTGTCCCTACCGAGTCTAATGTATGAGTAATAATGTCATCTAGCATATTTTTATTTGCAATCAGTAGTCTCACTCACCTTTAGCGCTTTAAAGGAAAATCTAGGACCTAGTACCTGACCCATTTCCTTGCGCCCGTCTACATTATTAGCTATCCTTATCATACAACACTAAAGTATAAGTTGTTCTCTTAATTTTTACCAAAAATCGATTATATTAGTCTTTATCTAGTCGATTTAACAGTGTTATCGTAACAGACCATTATTACATGCTGATTTCGGCTATTTGTAAAACTATGAAAAAATGAAAGAGGAGAAGACTGATGCACCCTACTTATCTGACCACACATGATAATAGGTCTCATGAAATCATCATCCAGAAGTCCCGTTTCATCTCACACTTTAAGCATACGCCATCTGAAGCAGAGGCTCAGGATTTTATTTTAGAGATAAAAAAACAACATGCTAGCGCGAATCACAATTGTTCTGCGTACGTAATTGGAGAAAATAACGACCTACAAAAAGCAAACGATGATGGAGAACCTTCGGGTACAGCTGGCGTTCCTATGCTAGAAGTCTTAAAAAAACGAAATGTACGGAATACAACCGTTGTGGTGACCCGTTACTTTGGCGGGATCAAGCTAGGTGCTGGTGGATTAATTCGTGCATATAGTCGATCTGTCAGTGACGGATTAGATGCCGTTGGTATGATTCAACGTCTACTCGTCCACGAAATATCCATTTCATTTGATTATGGTTGGTTGGGAAAGATGGAGAATGAGCTTAGAAACTCATCCTTCCAAATTAAATCCTTTGACTATGCAGATAATGTTCAAGTAACCCTCTATGTTGAGCCATCTGATCTACCTTCTTTTAAAGAGTGGATCATTAACTTAACAAATGCCCAGGCCAAAATAACCGAAGGAACGATGACGTATTTGGACCTGAACTATTCTACGTAAGCTGCTGAATCATAATTCTCACAGCTGTTTCCATTTCTTTCATTGAAAGACTAGGACTTTTTGTTTTGAGTCGCATATCATGGGAATAAGGAATATGCACAAAACCTGCTGGAGAATGTAAGCCGCGTTCTTTTAATGAATGCAACATACTATACATCACTTTATTACAAAGGTACGTTCCGGCAGTGTTTGAAATACTTGCTGGAATGTCTTGCTCACGCAAAGCTTGTACAAAGGTATGAATAGGCAATGTGGAAAAATAACCGGCTGGACCCGATGGTATGATCTCTTCATCTTCTAATTTAACGCCTTTGTTATCAACAGCTCCTCCTTGTACATTAATAGCAATGCGCTCAGGCGTGATACTTGAGCGACCAGCTGCTAGACCTAGCATAATGATTGCATCTGGTGAAAGCTCACTTTCTGTTTCAAGCAGAACTTTAGCCGATTCATCAAATGCGACCGGTAAAATTTTGCTCTTCACATGGTACTTTCCGATTTGCTCGCCATCTAAGGCACGGGCTATAAAATCGGTTGGGTTAGATGGATGATCTAAAAATGGTTCAAAACCTGTTAACAATAAAGTTTTCATAAGCTGAACAATCCTTTCTATCTCTCTGTATGTATGTTTATGTAAGATTGTGAGTATCACCATTCTACGACTCTTTTTAGCTAAAAAGCAAGATATTTTCAGAAACGAAGGATCACGTAAAAACCGCGAGGCAGTAGCACTCGCGGTTTTTAACGTCTTTATGATTTACTGTCAAATGCATCTCGTAATCCATCACCAATAAAGTTAATGGCGAGAACGACTAAAAGGATACTCAATCCTGGTGGTAGCCATGTTTCAGGGTTATTTCGTAAAACCCTAATACTTTGAGCTTCTGAAAGCATATTTCCCCACGTTGGTGTGGGTTGCGGAATTCCTGCTCCTATGAAACTTAAACCAGATTCAATGATGATCATAATTGCCATCATAATCGTCGCATTAACAATAATGGGTCCGACTGCATTTGGAATAAAATGCTTGCGAATAATTCGGAAATCGGAACAACCAATACTTCTAGCACTCATAATGAAATCCTTCTCTCTGATTGAAAGAAAGGTTCCCCTGAGAACTCGAGCAATGTTTGGCCAGTTCGTTAAGGCCATAACTAGAATAAAAATCGTTATACTCATCCGTTCTAAAATTGAAACAACAGTTAACACCATGAGTAGAAACGGAAAGATTAGAATCAAATCTGTTAGGCGCATAATGATTCCATCGATCCATTTACCATAATACCCTGCAATTGCCCCGAGTGTTCCACCTACAATAACCGTAGATAACATCGAGAAGAATCCGATTAATAAGGAAATCCTTGCTCCGTATACGAGCCTGGAAAAGTTATCTCGTCCCGATCCATCTGTACCTAAAATATGTTCAGCGCTCGCTCGCTGTTCAACATTTAATAAGTCTGCTCGAGTTGGATCATGGGTTGCAATGAGGTCTGCAAAAACGGCTACGCACACCATTACGATCATGATAATCACTCCGGCAATGGCAAGCTTGTTCTTCAAAAAGCGCTTTAAGGCTAGCTGAAAGGGACTTAAACTTTTCCCTTCATCAGGTAACTTTTGTTCAACAATAATATCCGGTTGTCTTGATAGTTCAGGCTCCATGAAGATTCACCTCAATCATAACGAATTCGTGGATCAGCCACTGCATATAACACATCAGCAAGCAGGTTCCCAATCAAAGTAGTCATAGCAAGAATTAGATTAATCCCCATAATCACCGGATAATCACGGTTTTGGATGGAGCCTACAAACAATGTACCTAACCCCGGATAGTTAAAAACGGTTTCAACTAGAACGGCCCCACTTAATAATGTACCAAACTCTAAGCCGAGTAATGTAATGATCGGAATAAGGGCATTACGTAGCGTATGTTTATACAAAACAGAACGATTTCCTAAGCCTTTTGCTCGTGCTGTACGAATGAAGTCACTTCCACGAAGCTCTAGCATTTCTGTTCTCATATAGCGCATGTAAATCGCAGTACTCGCCAGTCCCAAAGTAAAGCCTGGTAGAATCATATGTTTTAACTTGCTCGCAATGTAATCTAACCCTTCTAGATTCGGCGCTGAGATCGAACCTTGAGAGGGAAGCCAACCTAAGCCAAATGAAAAAATATAGATTCCAAGTAAGGCTGCAAAGAAATTGGGAATAGCTAGACCAATAAAAGCAAACGTCGTTGCAGAATAGTCTGCGATCGAATATGGTTTCCTACTGGAATAGATTCCAATCGGAATAGAAATGATAATGGTAATAAATAATGAAAAGATAGATAGGTTAAGCGTATTTTCGAGTCTGCCTCCAATTAAATCAGAAACGGATCTTCCGGTATGGTGCATAGACATCCCTAAGTCACCTGTTACCGCACGTTTAGCCCAATTAAAATATTGAATATGTAGGGGGTCATTTAAGCCGAGCGCTTCTCTCCGCTCCTCAAGGACTTCACGAGGAATGTTCGGATCTAAATTTTCACCACTTAATGCATCACCCGGTGCCAGATACGCCATAAAAAACACAACGATACTTGCTAAGATGACCATTGGAATAAATTGAAGCACTCTTCGAATGATATACTTCGTCAATGTTGTTCACCTCTTTTATAATGAGAAGACGTATGGATGAATGCCATACGCCTCTCTGTTGGTGTACTACTCAGTCCACTGCCATAAGTGAGTGTCATCTTTAAACGTAAATGGTTTAATCGTAATTCCATCTAGCTTGCTGTTCCAAGCATGAATTTCATTTTCAGAGTAAACTGGAAGAACTGGTAGTTCGTCTACAAAGTTCTGCGCCCACTCAACGTATTTCTCTTGACGATACTCTTGTTCAAAGGCAAACTCTGGATTAACTGCGTCATCTAGCAACTGATCAGATGCTTCGTTGTCCCATCTTGGGTAGTTGTATGGCGCTGTTGATTTGTAAAGTGAAGCCGGATCCGGGTCACCAGAGCTTAGCGACCAACCAGCTAAGTACAAATCAACTTCAGTGTTATTCATTTCAACTAGCTCAAAGTGAGCCGGTGCCTCACGTGGTGTTTTAAGATCCACTTTTAGGCCAACTTCTTCAAGGTCCTGTTGAATGATTGGAGCCATTTTTTCACGTGTTTCGTTTCCAACTGGGTAATCAAGGTTTAGAACAAGCTCGTTCCCGTCTGGATCTTCACGGAAGCCATCACCGTTTGTATCAACGTACCCTGCTGCTTCTAAAACTTCTTTAGCTTTCTCAGGGCTGTACTCGTACCCTTCGATCGCGTCAGGATTATACGCCCACGAAGCTTCTGGGAACGGTGCATCTAGAACACTTCCACGGCCTCCAAGTAGTCCGTTTCCTTTTTCTGGATCTCCTACAATTCCTTGACGGTTAAAGGCGTAAGCAATCGCTTGTCTTAACTCTTTATTATCAAGCTTTTCGTTTACTTCCCATGTAGATTTGTCAGTAAGTGATTCATCGGGACCATGGTGTAACTTGAAGCCCATGTACTGGTAGCCCAACTGCGCTTGTTCAAAGATTTCTACACCATCAATCTCTTCGATTGTTGCTGCATCTTGTGGTGCTAGATCACGTGGGATGTAATCTAATTCACCATTTTCAAGCATTCCAGCTGCAACCGATTGACCTACAATCTTCCACGTAATCGTGTCTAGATGAGGTGCACCAGCATAGTAATCTTCGTTCGCTTCAAGAATATATTGTTCACCTTCCATATATTCTTTTAATTTAAAGGCACCTGTTCCAATAACAGCTCCACCATCGCGAGATTCAGCTACTTCTGGAATTTCAGCAACAGGAATATCGGCAAACACGTGCTCAGGAATAATGGCAAGAGACGTATCAGCTAATGCTTTTACACTAGCTTCCTTGAATTTGAAAGTGACGGTATAGTCGTCAACCTTTTCAATGCCTTCAAACTCATCAGCTTCACCTGAACTGTACTCTTCGTATCCAACTAAACTATCAACATACTCAACACGTACACCACCAGCTGTGATGTAATCAGGATCTGCTAGACTCGTAAATGTGAAAACAACGTCATCAGCAGTAAAGTCTTCGCCGTCATGCCACTTAACATCCTGACGTAGGTTGTATGTTAGCTCAGTATTGTCGTCACTGAACTCCCAGTCTTCAGCAAGCTTAGGTATAAATCCGAACTCGTTGTCCTGGCTCACAAGTCCTTCGTGGGTAATGTCTAAGATATGTGCATCATATAAAGCCGTATAAAAAATAGGGTTAAATAAATTCTCAGGAGGTGAGAACATAGCAAGATTTACGTTACCGCCTTCAACAGGGCCACCTTGTTCTGTACTATCTCCCCCACCATCAGACGTGCCTCCTCCTGTATCGGAAGGACTATCTACTGTATCACCAGAGCAGGCTCCAAGAATAAGCCCTAAAGAAAGTGCACCACTTATGACGTACCAAGAATGTTTGTTTTTCATCAAATCCCCCTCACTTTTTCGTTACAATATTTTGCGCATACATCGTACGAAACCCTTTAAACCCTCACCTCCTTAAAGCATAACTACCTTGTTAATTAGCCTTCGCTTCTTGGTTGTCAGATGAATACAAATGGCAGGCTGTAAGTTGTCCATTTCCTTGATCAGTGAGTATCGGTCTTTCTTCTCTGCACCGATCGTGAACACGTGGGCAGCGAGTATGGAAGGCACATCCTTTAGGTGGATTAGCCGGACTAGGTAGCTCACCTGCAAGTGCCACTTTTTCCCGTTTTATAGTGACGTCAGTAGATGGTACTGCTGCAATCAAAGCCTGTGTATACGGATGAAGTGGTTGTTTGTAAAGGGTATGCTTATCAGCAATTTCAACGATTCTACCCAAATACATGACAGCTACCCGATCGCTAATATGCTTTACTACGCTTAAATCATGCGCGATGAACATATACGTTAAGTTAAACTCCTTTTGCAGGTCTTGCATTAAATTCAACACCTGTGATTGAACCGATACGTCTAAAGCTGAAACAGGTTCATCACCAATGATAAATTCAGGATTTGTGCTTAGGGCTCTTGCAATGCCAATCCGTTGTCGTTGACCACCAGAGAACTCATGAGGATATTTAGAATACGCTTCTCGAGGCAGACCAACTTTTTCTAATAGCTCTAAGGCTTTCTCTTTTCTACCTTGTTTGCTAGAGATCGTTTTATGTACAAGCAATGGCTCTTCTAAAAGCTCTCCAATACTCATCCGAGGATTCAGAGATGCATAAGGATCTTGAAACACCATTTGCATGTCTCTACGCAACTTCCGAGCTTCCGAATTTTTAATAGTGCTAAAATTCTGTTCATTAAAGATAATTTCGCCCTCAGTAGGATCAATTAGCTTTAGCACCATTCGACCAAGTGTAGACTTGCCGGATCCAGACTCTCCAACGATCCCTAGTGTTTCTCCTTTGTAGATGGTAAAGCTCACATCATCAACGGCTTTTACATCACCTACTTTACGTTGTAAGATACCTTTATTAATAGGGAAGTACTTCTTTAACCCCTTTACCTCTACTAAGGGTTGTTTATCTACTGTCATACTCCCACCGCCTCTTCTTTATAAAGAACACAACGCACTGACCGATGTGGCTCCAAGTCTAGAAGTGGAGGCATGCTTGCTGTACATTCGTCAGTTGCGTGCGGGCACCTCGGAGCAAAACGACATCCTTCTGGAAATCTGTGAGCTGCCGGTACGGTTCCGGGTATCGCATCTAACCGCTCTTTTTGTTCATCATCAATCTTTGGCATACTATTTAAAAGTCCTACCGTGTAAGGATGCTTCGGATTTGTGAAGAGTTCATAGGCTGTTGCTTGTTCAACGACCTGTCCCGCATACATGACCAGCACTCGATCAGCCATTTCTGCAACCACACCTAAGTCATGAGTGATTAACAAGATAGACGATTGAAATTCTTCTTTTACTTTAATCATGAGATCGAGTATTTGCTGTTGAATCGTTACATCTAATGCTGTTGTAGGTTCATCTGCAATGAGAAGCTTTGGGTTACACGCCATGGCTATCGCAATCATGACCCTTTGTCTCATCCCACCTGACAATTGATGTGGAAATTCTTTTAGCATTTCCTCTGCTCGGCCAAAACCAACTAGTTTTAAAAGACGGATGGTTTCTTCCTTAGCTGCTTTCTTGGATATCTTTTTGTGCTTAATTAAGGTCTCAGCAATTTGATTACCTATTGTAAATACCGGATTAAGAGAGGTCATCGGCTCTTGGAAAATCATCGACATTTCATTTCCTCTTATTTGATCAAGCTTCCGATCAGACAACCCAATTAACTCTTCGCCTTCTAGCTTTACAGAACCCTCAATCTTAGCCGGCGGTGAAAATAACAAACCCATGATGGTTAAGGACGTAACACTTTTCCCGCTTCCCGACTCTCCAACAACTGCTAGTGTTTCACCTTTGTTCACATGAAAGCTAATATCATCAACAGCCTTCACCAATCTTGTTTTATTCGGTTCAAAATAGGTTTTTAAATGACTGACTTGAAGAAGTGGCTCTGACATCCTGTCCCCCCTCACATCACATATATTCTACTAATCTGTAATATATGAAAACGAATCCTTATATTGTTTTAATTCAATACTTAAATCGGATGTAATAATTCCACTGATTGATGCTAACTTTTTATTCACAAACTGAATGAGCTCTTCTTTATTCCTAAAATAAGCCTGAACGATGAGATCATACTGTCCAGAGAAAGCTGCTGTAAAACGTACTTCTGGTAGGTTACTTAATTCTTCTGCTACCTGGTCCTGTTGACCAAGCTGAGTCTTTACCCAAATAATGACTTGAACCTCTAGCCCTACACTAGCTGGATCCATATGAATCATAAATTGAAAGTACTTTTTTTCCAACATCTTTTTAACACGCATACGAACTGTTCCTTCACTTACTTGTAAACTGGACGCAATGCGTGTGAAAGCAGATTTTCCGTTTGTTTGTAAGTGCATTAAGATGGCTCGATCCACCGCATCAATCTTTTCCATAAACCCTCCTTTCAGTTAAACCCTTACTCTTTTTAACAAATTCTTGAATTGTTTTTTAAATTATAATAGATTTTCACACAGTACGCAATATTCTTTTTATTTAAATAGTATTTCTTTAGTAAATTTTCTGACAAAATAAATTTTATCTCTTCTTTTTCGTATAATTATAAGTTTTTAGTTACGATTAATTCATCTTGGTTAGTTAGTAATGCGAATTAAATATAAGCAGGCATTCTTAGATATTTTAACAAGATACTAATTCAGTCCATAAAAAATAAGAAAACTATCTTAAAAGATAGTTTTCTTAGACGTAATTATTCAGTTACATAGATATCACTTAAGTTGACTCCAGTTCCATCACCGATCGCGTAATTATTAACACGCTCGTTAACAGCTGTTAAATTAGCTCTGTATAGAGTAGGAATGGCTGGAACTTGTTCAACCATTGCTTCTTGCCATTGATTGTAGATATCAACACGATTTGAAACATCAAATGCTTCTTCCGATAAACCTTGTTTAATTAAATCAGTTGTTTCATCACTAGTCCAACGAGTATAGTTAAACGCTGAATTTTTACCCCAAATTCCATCAGGATCAACGTCGATTCCCACACCCCATGCTGCAGAATACATATCAATATCAGGATCATCAGCTTCTACACGGTCATAGAATGAGTTGAATTCTTGTAAGCGCCCGTCAACAAGGTTTACATTTAGACCGATTTGTTCCCAAGCATCCATATAATAATTCATTAATGGTTCATTGACTGGGTCTCCACTCATTGCTGCAAGATTAATGGACAACTCTTCACCATCTGGAGTCTCTCTAAAACCATCATCATTTGTATCTACATATCCAGCATCATCTAAAAGCTGCTTAGATAATTCAGGATCAAACGGGAAACCTTCATTCGTTTCATCATGGAATTCAGGGTGAGAAGGCGGGATTAATGTTGTTGCTTCCCATCTTAAGCCATAATAGAACTTATCTCCAACTTGGTTATTATCAATCGCATGGGCCATTGCTTTACGTAAGTTTACATCAGCCATTTTGGCATCAGGATCTAAAACATTTTCGCCAGCTTCAGCGTCCCATTTACCTAGTTTGAAACCGATATAGCTATATGCCCGATCTGTTGTACCTAAGAATTCAACGCCTTCCATTTCAGCGTTATCAGGGTAAGAAGAAACCGGAAAGTCTTCTACGATATCAATTTCGCCAGATTCTAAAGATTGTACAATGACATTTGGATTAATAACTCTCAAAGTCACTTGATCTAAATGCGGTGCACCTCTCCAGTAATCTTCATTTTTCGTATAAACTACAGACTCACCTGGAACAATACTATCTACTTTATATGGACCAAATCCAATTGGATTTTGACGAACTTCTGGAGATTCTGCAATAGAGCCTACTTCCATGTCACCAAAAATGTGTTTTGCTAATGGATAGTTCCAAAGGCCTCCTGTAATTAAAGAAGGTGTTGCGTTAATAAATGTAACTTCTAGTGTTTTCTCATCAATCACATTGATACCAGAAATAGAATCAGATTCTCCATCATGGTATTCATTCATACCTTCAACATTAGCGATTGAATCATCATAACGAATACCAGTGTAGTCAGGGTGTCCAATCGTTTCATAAGCAAAAGCCCAATCTTCTGCTGTTACAGGCTCACCATCATGCCAATTTACATTATCACGAATTGTTAGTGTGAATGTTTTATTATCATCTGACACTTCATATGATGCGGCGCCGTCATTTGTATAGACATAGTTTTCATCCCAATCCAGTAATGGATCATCAAACCATTTAAGAACTTCAGCATCAGGGTTACCTTGATAGAAGTTCCAGTTAAGAATACCTTCAAAAGCTGTATCAGTTGCTAAACCATACGTGATCGATCCGCCTTCAACTGGACTGTCTCCGGATTTGATGTTCTCAAAATCATCAATTGAGTAAACATCTCCATTGTCTGTTTCCTCTGCTGAACTCTCGTCGTCACCAGTTGCTTCAGAATTGCTATCCTCGGAATCATTACTGCAAGCAGTAAGTGCTAGAGCCATAGCAAAAGACGGTACTAGGATTCTTTTAGACCAAGTAAATCTTGACATGTTGTTTCCTCCCTTTTTATCCTCTTCTTTGTTTTGAGTCCGTCGCACGTTTTAACGCTTGACCAACATTATTTATACACAGCATCAGTACAAGAATTAATAAAGATGCAGGTAACCAAATCCACCATCTGTTCTCCAATGTTTGGGGATCGGTCGCATAACTAACTAATGTACCCAAACTTGGTGTAGACTCTGGAAAACCAAAGCCTAAGAAAGATAAACCTGACTCGAGCCCAATATTAGCAGCTAACTGCAGAGTCATTGTTACAATAATAATAGAACTTAGATTCGGAAGTACTTGCGTGAACATAATCTTTAAATGAGAAGATCCTAATGTTCTAGAAGCGTGTACGTAATCAAGCTCCTTCTCTTGTAAACACTTGGAGCGAATCAATCTCGCAATCGGCATCCATAAGAAAGCCGTGAATATTGCCGAGAATGAAACCACACCATACGTTGGAACAATAGCAACAAATACAATAACAATCATTAAGAATGGGAGAACCATAAAGAAATCTACAATCCTCATAAAAATATTATCAATTATTCCTCCGAAATAACCTGCAATTAACCCAACAAGAATGCCGATCGTTCCAGAAGCTAATGTAACTAATAAACCTATGGAAATGGAGTTTTTCGCCCCTATGATTAGTTGTCCAAAAACATCTCGTCCACCTTTATCAGTTCCGAGTAACCAATCAGATGAAGGTGGTTTATTAATAGAAAATAAGTCTACTTTAACGACTTGAGCTTGATCTAAAAAGAAAGTGACGCTATAAACGGTTCCTGCTAAAAGGATGACAAGCAGTAATGAGATTAAGGCTACTTTATCTTTTACAATCTCTTTCCATATGACTCGTAATCCTGAAGGACTTTTCTCCTTTTTTTTACTTTCTGTTGCTTCTATTGCAGTTGACAAGATCTTCACCTCTATTTAATCCGAATACGCGGATCTACTATACTGAGTATAATATCTGATAACAATGTACCGATTATAGATGCAACTCCAAATAATAATACTAGAGCTGTTACAACACTATAGTCTCTTAAATTAATGGATTGAAAGAACAACTGTCCCATACCAGGATAGCTATAAATGTTTTCAATAAAGATTGTTCCACCAATTAATCCAGTTATTTCGTAACCAAAAAACGCCGCAATCGGAAGAACAGAATTTCTTAAGATATGTCTGTTATAGACTCTAGACTCTGAAGCTCCTTTTGACCTTACAGTTAATATAAAATCTTTTTGCTTCGTATCAATGATTTCACTTCTTAGATACTGCACAGTCGAAACCGTTGTTAAAACAGCAATAGATAGAGACGGTAAGAATAGATGATTGAATTTATCAATTACGTAGCTAAAGGTACCTGGCGTTGCCCCTGGCGATACACTTCCGCCTGTCGGAAACCAACCTAATTGGAAACCAAACAAGTAAAGGACAAGTAACCCAACAATAAATGTTGGTGCTGCAAACCCTACGTAGGTGTAACCACTGATTAGGCGATCCGCAATTGAATCATTAAATCGACCACTTGTAATGCCTAATGGTATAGCCATTAGATAAGTGAAAATTAAGGAAAGTAAAGAAAGCCAAACGGTATTCCAAAGTTTTTGATCAATTAAATCAGTCACTGGAATCTTATGTCTGAAGGATTGACCAAAATCTCCTTGTATCGCATTGGTAGCCCATCTAGCATACTGCTGATACCAAGGATCATTTAAACCTGCATTTTCCCTCAATTCTGCAATTGTATTAGGGTCAACACTAGGATCAATTAAACCAGTAAACGGATCTCCTGGCATTGCCTTCGCCATAAGAAAGATTAATAAGCTTAATACTATAATTTGCGGGATCATTATTAGAATTCGTCTTACTATAAACTTCCACATATCATTCACCTTTCTCAGGCATTGCCACTAGATGTGTATTAGTAAGAGGTCTTAGATCATACACTTCACCTTCAGGATTAAAGTAATCCTTTAAGGAATCGTTATACTGATCTCTTACTTCAAATCGTAACTTCGCTCTCATATCTCTATTCTCAGGGTTAATATCTGGAATGGCTGCAATTAATCGTTTCGTGTAAATGTGCTGAGGGTTATTAAAGATATCTTCGCTAGTACCTTCTTCTACTAATCTACCTTTATACATAATCCCAATTTTATCGCAGATGTGCTTAATAATTCCTAAGTCATGACTGATAAACAGATAAGTTAGATCTAGTTTACTTTGGATTTCCTGTAAAAAATTTAGAACCTGCGCTTGAACTGAAACATCCAATGCCGATACAGGCTCATCCGCTATAATAAGCTTAGGATTTAATGCAATTGCTCTCGCAATTCCAATTCTTTGTCTCTGGCCACCAGAGAATTGATGAGGGTATTTATATATACTCTCAGGGTTAAGCCCGACTTGTTCTAAAAGGTCCAGAACTCTTTTCTTTTCTTCAACTTTAGAAAGCTTTTCAAAATTTCTAATCGGTTCAGCTATAAGATCGATAATACGTTTTTTTTGATTAAGCGAAGAATAAGGATCTTGAAAGAT
Source organism: Alkalihalobacillus sp. FSL W8-0930 (assembly GCA_037965595.1). Classification (NCBI taxonomy): domain Bacteria; kingdom Bacillati; phylum Bacillota; class Bacilli; order Caryophanales; family Bacillaceae; genus Alkalihalobacillus; species Alkalihalobacillus sp. FSL W8-0930. The sequence continues at coordinate 3,074,770 of CP150183.1, forward strand.
CATCTGCACATCACGACGCAGATCGAACGTACTTTGCTTTAAGCCTTTCGTAATATCTTGTCCCTCAAACTCAATAGAACCAGATGTGATTGAATTGAGGCCTATAACTGAGCGACCTGTTGTTGTTTTTCCTGATCCTGATTCACCCACCAAGCCATATGTTTGTCCCTTCTCAAGCTTGATACTCACACCATCAACAGCTTTAACATGACCGACTGTTCTTCTGAATAGTCCGCCTTTAATAGGGTAATGAATTTTCAGATCATTCACTTCAAGAATTCCCATGTGCTAACTCCTCCTCCTTAACAACAGTTGGAAATTCAAAGTGTTTATAGCAGCTACAACGCACAAAGTGGCCGTCAGAAACTTCATGTAATTCAGGATTTTCTTCATGCTCTTCGTCTTTTACCCACGGGATTCTAGGCGCAAAACGGCATCCAACTCTAGGCATTTTTTGAAGAGAAGGTACCATCCCCTGAATCACATGTAATTTTGTTTTTACTTCATTTGCGTTCGGTAAAGAATTAAGTAAAGATCGTGTATACGGATGCTTCGGATTATTAAATAGTTCGATAACCGGAGCTATTTCTACTACCTGTCCAGCATACATAACGGCGACTCGATCAGCCATTTCAGCAACCACACCTAAATCGTGAGTAATTAAAATGACACCCGAATTCATTTCATTCTTTAATGTCTTAATAAGATCTAGAATTTGAGACTGTATTGTTACATCCAAAGCAGTTGTCGGTTCATCAGCGATAAGAAACTCAGGATTACATGCAATTGCAATAGCAATAACCACTCTTTGTCTCATTCCTCCAGATAATTCATGAGGAAACTGGTTAAATACATATTCTGGTCGAGGGATACCCACTTGATTTAATAATTCAATGACTTTTTTCTTTCTTTCATTTTTCCCAAGTTTAGTATGCAATAAGAGCATCTCAGAAATCTGATCTCCTACTTGCATAAGCGGATTCAAAGCATTTAATGGATCTTGAAAGATCATCCCAATTTCTTTACCACGAAGTTTATTTAACCTTTTATCAGGAATATTAGCAATATTCTCGCCCTTATAATTTATCTCGCCCTGGATATTGGTATTCAGTTTGTTATGAAGACCCATAATCGAAAAGGCCAATGCACTCTTACCAGAACCAGACTCTCCAACAATTCCTAAAATCTCGTTCTTGTTTACACTAAGCGATACATCATCCACCGCCGCATAGTATTCATCGTTGATACGGAAAGAGGTTGATAGATTCTTAATGTTTAATAATCCGTTATCCAAGTAATCCACCCCGATATTTGTAAATGTGGTTATTTTCAAATAATTTAGCTTCTATTAAGCCATATAAGAGAACGTATCTTTATATTTCTTTAATTCAATACTTACATCTGCTGAAACAATTCCGTCTAGCTTGGCAAGTTCCTTATTCACAAAATGAACAAGGTCTTCGTTACTTTTAAAGTACGCTTGTAGAATTAAGTCATGCCTTCCTGAGAACGCAGCAACAAATCGAACTTCAGGATACTGGTTCAAATGTTTTGCTACAGCTTCCTGCTGTCCAAGCTTCGTTGTAATACCTATAATCGCTTGCACTTGCAAACCTATCGCATCGGGCTCGATATGAATAATAAATTCAAATACCTTGTCCTGAAGCATGCGACTAATCCTAGTACGGATTGTCCCTTCACTCACTTCAATTTGCTTAGCGATTTCTGTATACGGCCTTTTACCGTTTTCTTGCAGTAATTTAAGGATGGCAAAGTCCACGTCATCCAATTTCACCATACGACCACTCACTTTGCACTAATATATTTAGTAGCTTAATACTTTAAAAACTACGTTTAATAGATTTATACGAGAATTTTTTGCAAATTTCGTAATTGGTATTTTTTTATTATAAAAGGTTCGTACAAGGAATGCAATATTCAATCTTTTTAAAATAGTATTTTTTATTGGAAGATTTTCTAACTAGTTATATGAAATCCTAGAAAATCGTACTGCTTTCAAGCATTTTTTGATTATCTTTTCGAATCTGGAGGATTAATTTACATTATGCTACGAATTCACAACATAGAATCTCTACGCAACAAAACACGATATTATACGAGAATAACAATTGCGGTTTTTTGAATTTATTTTACTTGTAACAACGTTTGTTATCGTAAATATCCGTGTTTCTTCATTATAATGTGAAAAATAAATAGTTCATTAAAAATCATAGTAAATTTACTGGGGTATTAGAAACTAGTTAAAAAGAACTATTTTCTAAGATTCGACGATTTTCGAAGGGATATCTCTTAACTTTTTTTCTATAAATACCGATAATAGTCGTAGGGGACTAGTTATATAGGTTCCCTAATTACTATAATTTATGAAGAGGTGAGATTCATTAACATTCGTCATGTTGTCACAGGCACTTCACCCATTGTTTTAGCTTTTATGATGTCTTCAGTACCATTTCAATCTGCCTTAGCTAATTCAACGTATAAAGTCACTCAATACGATCTTGACTTTAACAATGTCGTCGAAAAACAAGTGAAGGCAAACGCCCAAACGGATAAAAACTATGATGTGTTTATTCATTCTGATGGCGTAAACCTCGATGCTGGTGGTAAGTCTGGAACATCTAAGGGAGCTTGGAATGTACGTGGTGGGGCTAATTCACAGTCATGGAAAGTTGGTCAAACAAGTAATGGCCAGAAACTAACGATTCTGGGTAGTAAGAAAGCAAATGATGGATCAACTTGGTATCAAATCAAGTATGATCGCACATGGAAGAATGCGAGTCCAGAGGACGTGGCTCATTATCTTAACCCAAACAACGTAAAACCAGGCACAAGTAACTTTTATCAGTTCTTAAACCTTAGCGAAACGGCAAACTTAAGTGCACAGTCTATTAATAACCAGCTATTAAATGGAAAGGGTTCTTTATCTGGTCAAGGACAAGCCTTTATCGATGCTGCAAAAGCGAACGGAGTAAACGAGATTTATCTTGTTTCTCACGCATTACTTGAAACCGGAAACGGAACTTCTCCACTCGCAAAAGGGATTAGTCACAACGGAAAAACGGTTTATAATATGTACGGAATTGGAGCATATGATGGCAATGCTGAAAAAGCTGGCGCAGCGTATGCCTATAATCAAGGTTGGTTCTCAAAAGAATCTGCTATTATCGGTGGGGCTAAATTTGTTGGTAACAACTACATATCTAAGGGACAGAACACACTTTATAAAATGCGTTGGAACCCTGATGCACCTGCCACACATCAATATGCAACAGACATAGGATGGGCAGAAAAGCAAACGTCCCGAATGGCTAGCATGTACAACTTGGTTGATGATTACACCCTTCATTACGATATCCCTCAATACAAAAATCAACCAGGAACATCCCCTGATTATACGAAGATTGATGACGACCAAAAGAAAGACGGAACCCCTGGTACAACAACTGCAAATTTAAATGTTCGTTCTGAGCCAAGTACAAGCGGTAACCGATTAACGTTACTTCAAAGCGGCACAAAACTAACGATTATTAGCAAAAAAGATGGTTGGTATCAAATCCATGCAAACGGGATCGACGGCTGGGTTTCTGCTGAGTTTGTAAAAGTAAATGCTGAACAACCCGCAAATACACCAAAACCAGGTAACGATCAAGCGGATCCGGTTAAACAACCTGTGATTGGTTCTGGTACAACAACTGCTCGTCTAAATCTTCGTTCTTCAAACAAGATTGAAGCGACTAATATCATCACCACACTCAATCAGAATCAAAAGGTTGATGTCTTAGAGAAAAGTGGTAGCTGGCTAAAAATAAATGCATCTGGTAAAACAGGCTGGGTTTCTGCTCAATATGTAAAAACATCTGAGACTGGCACAGCTAAACCGTCTACACCTAATCAAGAGGCAAAACCTGGAGATAAAGTCATTTCAACTGGAACAACGACTGCTCGCTTAAATCTTCGTTCATCTAATAAAATTGACTCAAAGAATATTGTGACAACACTTAACAATAATCAAAAGGTCGATATTTTAGAGAAAAGCGGTAGCTGGTTAAAAGTGAACGCGGCTGGCAAAACGGGTTGGGTTTCTGCTCAATACGTGAAAACAACTGATACCGGATCAACTAAACCATCTACACCTAATCAAGAGGTGAAACCTGGAGATAAGGTCATTTCAACTGGAACGACGACTGCTCGTTTAAACCTTCGCTCATCTAATAAAATTGACGCAAAGAATATTGTGACAACACTTAATAATAATCAAAAGGTCGATATTTTAGAGAAAAGCGGTAGCTGGTTAAAAGTGAACGCAGCTGGCAAAACAGGGTGGGTTTCTGCTCAGTATGTAAAGACGAGTTCTGCTGCTCCTGCACCTAGTAAGCCTGCTTCTCCTTCGGTGGAAAAAGCTACCGGTACCGGGACAACGACTGCTCGCTTAAACCTTCGCTCTTCTGCTAAGGTAGCGCCTAATAATCTAGTTACAACACTTAATAACAATCAAAAGGTTGATATTTTAGAAAAAAGCGGTAGCTGGTTAAAAGTGAACGCGGCTGGTAAAACAGGTTGGGTTTCTGCTCAGTATGTGAAGACGAGTTCTGCGGCATCTGCACCTAGTAAGCCTGCTTCTCCTTCGGTGGAAAAAGCTACCGGTACCGGAACAACCACTGCTCGTTTGAACCTTCGCTCTTCTGCTAAGGTAGCGCCTAATAATCTAGTTACAACACTTAACAACAATCAGAAGGTTGATATTTTAGAAAAGAGCGGTAGCTGGCTAAAAGTAAATGCAGCTGGTAAAACAGGCTGGGTTTCTGCTCAGTATGTGAAGACGAGTTCTGCTGCTCCTGCACCATCTGCACCAAAACAAGAGACAAAACAAGAAACAAAAGCATCAACTAGTAAGACAGGTACAACAACAGATCGCTTAAACCTTCGTTCTTCTGCCAAGGTCGCTTCAGACAATTTTATTGTTACATTGGCTAAAGATACAAAAGTAGAAATTCTCGAAAAGAAAGGCGATTGGTATCAAGTAAAGGCTGCTGATAAAAAAGGTTGGGTTTCAGCTGAATTTATCAAAGAAAACTAATCCAACATTAAACCCATGCATCTGATGAGATGCGTGGGTTTTTGATTGATGCTCTTTGTTGATTTTGTTCTCTCTTCGTTGATTTCGCTCTCTCTTTGTTGATTCAGACTTCTCTTCGTCGATTTCGCTCTCTCTTTGTTGATTTCGCACTCTCTTCGTCGATTTCGCTCTCTCTTTGTTGATTCCGCCCTCTCTTTGTTGATTTCGCACTCTCTTCGTCGATTTCCTCTTCTCTTCGTCGATTTCGCTCTCTCTTTGTTGATTCCGCTCTCTCTTTGTTGATTTCCACTTCTCTTCGTCGATTCCGACCTCTCTTCGTCGATACTGCCTCCTCCTTCATCGATTCCCACCTTTCCTTCGTCGATTCCGCTCACCTACAAAACAAAAAAAGCCAGGGCGCACGGCACCCTAACCTTTCTCCTCACTCATACTTCTTAACAAGCTGCATTTTTCCCAATGCTTTTCGCAGTGGTTTTCGTTGCTTTCCAATGAGGCCAATTCCTTCAGCAAACATCAAGATTCCGAACAGGATGACGACAAGGAATACGAGAGAAACCCAGTTTGCTGTTTGAGAGAACAGCACCGCCACTCCGCCAAACAAAAACGAAATCCCATAAATAATGAATACGGTTTTCCGATGTCCAAATCCCATGGCAAGCAGACAATGATGAAGATGGCCTTTATCTGGTGTTCCAATGCTTTGATGATTTAGCGTGCGTCGAATGACTGCAAAGGTTGTATCAATTAGTGGCACAGCCAAGATAAGCAAAGGAACGATTAAGCTAAACATAGTGACACTTTTAAATAATCCCATCATCGAGATAACTGCCATTGCATATCCTAAAAACATGGATCCTGTATCTCCCATAAAAATCTTGGCTGGGTAGGAATTATAGAATAAAAATCCAGTTGTACTTCCGAGTATCGATAATGAAAGCACAATGACACTTGCATAAGCAATTGGGTGTCCGAGGGCCATGACTAACATCGTTAATACAGCAATCGTGGTTACACCGGCTGCTAGGCCATCTAAGCCATCAATCAAGTTTACAGAATTAATAATCGCTAAAATCCATAAAACAGTGACAAGAAAACTCAAGAAACCGAACTCTATATTTCCGACAAACGGAATTTCAATATACTCAATTCTAATACCAGAAGACGCTGCACAAATGGCTGCCAGTGTTTGTCCACCAAATTTGGTTTTAGCTCCTATTGCAAACTTGTCGTCTACAAGGCCTACTATTGCAAGAATGAAAGCTCCACCGACTAAAAATAACATGTCATCCTGCGCCTCACCAAGCTGCGGCCAGAGGACCGTCACACCTGCAGCCACTCCTATCATCATCGCAATTCCGCCGATTCTTGGCATATTTCCTTTATGTACTTTCCTATGATCCGGTTTATCAACAAATCCCCATTTTTTAGCGAGTATAATGACGACCGGAACGGTTGCGATTGTTACAAGAAATGCTACGATCAACCCCAGCATATACATCTGCATTCTGATTCACCTCTACCCAATTTTCGAAGCATATTTGATCTTTCATTTGCGATGCCACTCTATACCCAAACAATAGCAAAGCAAATGGGCATTGTGCGCAGATTTACAAACGTTTAACTAAGGGTTTAGAATAGCGTATTTGCCGTTTACAATTTCTTAAAACCGTGCCAAGCATAGCTCGCAAATACATAACATGCTTTCCAAAGAGGGAGACCCTCATTTTCCCTATAAATACTCCAATTTCGCTTAGCTGTTTTAAGCTTGTTACTTGAGATAGAGGTTGAAACCTTCCTATAGCACGCAAGCTCTTCATCAAGCCCATACGCCTGATGTCCACTTTTCAAAATGGTCAGCCACAAAACAAAATCCTGCCTTGTTTTTATTGTTGGCATTTGTACCTTTCCTAACACGTCAATATTTAACATGACCGTTAAACAGCCGATAATCGTGTTTTTTAATAACTGATCATACGTAATGACTTCAGGAGCTGGTACAACCTTATCTCGTAATTCTCCCGATTCCTTCATAATTCGATAACTGGTAAAGCTAAAAACATACTGATTAGCTTCCATAAACATTAGTTGTTTTTCAATCTTTTCCGGCATCCAAAGATCGTCGCTGTCTAAGAAAGCTACATACTTCCCATTTGCACGATTAATTCCTTCATTTCTCGCACCTGCTGCACCTTGATTACTGTTTAATTGAACGACATGAATTCTTGAGTCCTTATTAGCATATGAACGTGCAATCTCTACACTGCTATCAGTTGATCCATCATCAATTAAGAAAAGCTCCCAATATGGGTACGTTTGTTTCTGTACTGATTGAATGGTCTCTTCTAAAAATCTCTCTGAATTATAAACTGGAGTAATAACAGATACTAACTCTTCCATCATCTTACTCCTCTCGAGATGTCCTCTAACAACCATTGGTCACCAGGCTTAGAATACGTAAAATCGTGATGAGAGGTTTTGTTAGGCTCCCATGTAACGGTTACTTCACCCTCTTGAAACTCATCTTCAATGATTGGAGCTTTTGATGTGTTTGTTGTGATCAGTGCATCAATCTCTGAAACATCGGCTCCTTGAAGCCATTGTGTTAAATGATTTATCATGCTTTCACCCATAAATAGCTGGAGCTCTTGTTCTACCTGACTCAATGGTAAATCCCTCTGCTGAAGTTGCTTTACTTTAAACCGTGTCGCCTCATGATTTAATCGGATAGCCATTAGATCATCCTCACTAACTGTGACAGTAGGCAGCTCACCTGGAATCGAATGAACAGAATCCAACCCACGATCTAGAAAGAAGAATCCACTAATGAATAGAAGAACAAGCGGAAGCCAAAGTAACGTGTACCATTTTTTCATCTCTGTTGTTCCCTCCTTTGGTCGTAAAAAAAGGGGATAGAGTACACGAATTTTACGTGTACTCTATCCCCTCACTCACTTATTGATAAAAAGAGTAGGTCTCCCCCAAGCCCTTCTTAATATCCATATGCGGTGTCCAGCCCATTTGAGCTTTTGCTTTATGATTGGTTAAATAACTATGTTTAATATCTCCCTTACGTTCTTCTTTTATTTGTTTCTCTAGTTGGAATCCTGCTACCTGCTCCATTAAGTCAATCGTTTCAAGTAAAGAAGTAGCTTTTCCTGTACTAATATTAAATACATCATTATATGATTCGTCACTTGCTAAAAGATTGGCCTCAACAATATCAGATACATGGACAAAATCTCTTGTCTGCTCGCCATCTCCAAATATCGTAAACAACTGTTTTTTCAAAGCGCTGTTCATCAGGACACAGATTACGCCGCCTTCTCCTTTAGGATCCTGGTATCTTCCGTACACATTCGCATAGCGGAAGATCGTATATGGAATGCCGTATAAAGAAGCATACGTTCTGATGTATTCCTCAGGGTTGTATTTTGAAATTCCATACATGGATAATGGACGAATTGGGTGTTCTTCATCTACTCCCAAATACTCTGGTGTACCATATATCGCTGCAGATGATGGATAGATCAAACGGCATCCAGGTACCGTACGACATGCCTCTAGTACATTAATCGTACCTAGAATATTAATGGATGCATCATTTAACGGATCTTTAATGGCCGATTGTACGTCAATCTGTGCTGCATGGTGATTAATTAGGTCTGGTTTTTCTTTTTTTACGATCTCTATAAATGCTTCCTCGCGTATATCTACACCGTATACTGTACATTCACTTAACCACTTGAACTCTGTGTCTGCGGCTTTTCGATCCACCACAACCACTTGATCACCGCGTTTGAGATAAGCTTCAACTAAGTTTCTGCCGATGAAGCCTGCTCCCCCTGTTAGAAGTACTTTCATAACTCTCTCCCTCTAATTCAATTTTCATACGCCCAATCGAATCATAATAAAAGCCAAGATCCTTCATTACTTGTGGCTCAAACAGATTTCTACCATCTATAACGATCGGCGATGTTAATTCTTGTTTTAACTCTTCTAAGTTTAGATCTTTGAATTCTTTCCAATCTGTGATAAAGATCACAGCGTCCGCGCCACGAACAGCATCGCGCCATGTATCTGAAAACGTGACATGCGGCAAGTAACTAGCTGCCTCTTTCATGGCAATCGGATCATATGCGATGACATTTGCTCCGGCTTCCATGAGCATTGGAATAATATCACGGGCAGGTGCTGAACGCATGTCGTCTGTATTTGGCTTAAATGCCAATCCCAATACGGCAATTTGTTTCCCCTTTAATCCAGCAGCACCAAAGGCACGCTCTGCTTTACGGACCAATCGTTCCCTCTGTTCAAAATTCACTGTCTCAACAGCAGGAACAATTTTGAGTGAATATCCTGCGCGTTCTCCCATTTGGATAAACGCTTGAGTATCTTTTGGGAAACACGATCCGCCGTACCCTATCCCTGCTCCAAGGAACGCCGAGCCAATTCTCGGGTCAAGTCCCATGACTTCTGCAACCTTTGTCACATCAGCATCTAATTGTTCACATACATTCGCCACTTCATTAATAAAACTTATCTTTGTCGCTAAAAAGGCATTTGATGCATATTTGCTCATCTCTGACGTTGCAAGATCGGTAATCACAATTTTTGTGTTAAACGGTTGATGAAGCTCCACCAGCAATTCCTCAGCTCGTTTTGATTCAACTCCAAGTACTGCGCGTTCCATATTCATCGTATCATAAATGGCCGATCCCTCACGTAAAAACTCGGGATTTGACGCAACATCAAATGCCATTTTACCACAATACTCCTGTATCCAGCTTTTAATCTTTTGCCCTGTTCCGACTGGTACTGTACTTTTAGTTACAATCACTTTATATGATGTAAGGTTTGTGCCAATCTCCCTTGCGACCGCTTCTATAAATGAAAGGTTTGCCGATCCATCTTCATTCGCCGGCGTTCCCACAGCAATCACAATCACTTCCGCTTCCTGCATCGCTTCAGCGAGATTGTTTGTAAAGTGCAAACGTCCATTTTGTTGATTTGATAAAAGTAATTCTTCGATACCAGGTTCGTAAATAGGAGAACGTCCCATTTTTAGCTGTTCAACCTTTTTCATGTCCTTGTCTACACATGTTACCTCATGACCTACTTCACTATAGCAGACTCCAGAAACAAGCCCTACATAACCAGTTCCAACGATACAAATCTTCATTGTTTCACCCCAACCTTTCTTGGTCTCAATGATTCATGTGTGAACTCGTCTTTCTCAAGCATCCTGCGCCTCCCAAGCTCTGCACAGAGAATCGTAATCATAACAATCACCCAAAACCGTGGTGAGACAAAGTCAGAACGATAAAGTGATGTAATCCCTAAATGAAACCATAAGATCACTGCGTACTGATAATACACATGGTGATTTCGCTTTTTATATAAGTGGATAAAAAAGAAGATAAATGCGAGAAGAAACGCCCCGCCTCCGAGTATTCCGTGTTCAAATAGTAAGTCTACAAACACATTATTGGATGTTGCACTCAATTTAGAACCGTAGGCGAGAAATTTCGTTTCTGCTAAAAATTCATAGCTACCAGGTCCAAAACCAAAGAGCGCATTCACCCATGAGTAATCAAACATCCATACAAATGGATACACTAACATGTATAAGCGACTATGGTTTGTTACATCAAATAAGACATCAAAGCGCCCGATAATTGGCATTAAAAGCTCTAATACGAGACTCCACTTCCACCAGATAAGTAGTCCTAAAGGAATAAGTGATGCTCCCACTATAGCCACGACTTTCTTCCACTGAATTTTTCTAGACGTAATGACAATCCATAAAGCAAAAAGCCCAACCATTAATAAGTTTGCATATCCACTGATGGAAAAAGAGAAAAATAGAACAAATAGAACAGGTAGTATCCATAGCCATAAGGAGCGTTTTCGTTTAAACAGCATAAAACCAATAATTAATCCGTCCATAAGAAAAGGAACAAGAAAGCTTGGCTCCTCTGTCAGAGACGTTAACCTGAAGTTAACTAAAACCTCAGTCTGTACACTATGTACCGCTGATCTTGTTTGAAGAGCCGGCATCGGATATCCAATGGATAAGTGAAGAAACTGCCAAATACCAAAGAGTACCAAAACTCCAACGCCAGATACATACGCTTTTCCTATCAAATCAAGTTCACTTTTGGTCATCTTTTGTACCAGCAATAGAAACATTAGGATGATTCCAATATAAATGCTTCCATTCACAATTCTTCGCGGCATCGATTGCTGATAGTATTGGACAAACTCTTGTGACAAGATGTACGTCAGATTATACGTGGCTGCACCTACTGCTAACAGAGCAGGTATAAACAGGGCCCACATCACCCAGCTGTTTGGTTCCTTTAATTCTTTTGGTACGTTCTTGGATGGATTCCATTGCGTAAACCAAACAAAAAGGAGTAAACATAAAACGACAAAACTCGTTAAAACAGATGTAGCAATCGGCAACGCTTTTTGATACTGACTAACAACTGCAAACGGGGCAAAGAAAGCCAGAATCAGCAATGCGACCGTTTGTAACTTTAATTGATAAGGTTGTATGGTGTTTTTTAGTTGTGTCATCATAGTCTGGGTTTCCTTGTCTTTTTAGGCTGTCATCATCATAGCACGCCACAATTACCACTTTTGTTAAGTGACCGTAAAGATTACATAAAGATCTCGTCTATATAGGTATAAAATGTCGGTTTCTTTGAAACCTCGTTCACATGAACTATCTATAGCTTTGCCGAAACAAAAGGATTTAACCGTTGCTTCGTGCGCCTTTACCTTCTTTACAAACGAAATGAGGCCAGCTTGCGCGCGTTCAAAAAGTGGGTATACTTATATTCGAACCTAGTATGAAGGGAGCAAGACTGTTGAAATATACAATAGGTATCACGATCCTATCTTCTTTACTCTTCTTAAGCGCATGTGGACAAGAGCCCTTAGTGATTCGAAGTACACTAGAAGGCGACCAATATGTTCGTAATAATATCGAGTCATTTACATCCGATACCTTTAACCAGCTTATGCTGTCTGATCAACCAATCGATGAAACAGCAATTAATCAATTACGAACAATCATTAGTGAGAACGAACAAACGCGTTATACGCGCTACGACGATGAACTCTACCGCTATGACCCTACTGGTGAATTGCTTTACTACACAAAATGGACAGAAGAAAACGGAGAGTATAAGCTAGCTGCTCTTGAATTTCCTGAGTGACGTACAAATAAAGAAAAGGCTGTACATAACTAAAAATCAATACAAAAATGGCGAATGATTCGATTACTGAATCATTCGCCTTTTGTGATTTTATTTGAACAAGCGGAGGGAGAACCCGAGACTCCTGTGGAAAAGTACGTGGTGAAGACACTGTAGCGGCGTTCTTTCCGCGGAAGGGGCTGAGGCCGTACCCACGGAAAGCGAGGGATTCTCCCGCAGCGGATAATATGTTATGTTCGTGTTTTGCTATCCACGTTACTATGTCCCGCCCTCTTCTTTATTTCGCTACTTTTTCAGAAAAGCTTAGTGCCACTGCTTTTGCATAGGTTTGAAGGGGGCGCTTCACGTGGCGTATCTTTTTAGCAAACAATGCAGTGAGTAGAATAAGATCAACCGGCTTTCGGTACAAGGCAGCAAACAATGCGCCTTTACTAATCATCGTTCTCTCATCTAATCGTGACGCTTGAGTCGGCTTCAAGTGATATACAATCACTTCAGGCACATAACTAATCGTGTAGCCGGCTCTGTGCAACGCAAAAAGAAAAATGTTCTCTTCTCCGCTAGGATGCTTCGCTCCAAGACCAAAGCTTTCATTAAAGGATAGATAGTTTTGATCGATTGTTTGCGTATCAACAAAGATCTCGATGGAGGACTTTCGAAATAAGTCTCTTGAACGCACCTGATTCGCTTCCTCAGTTGGATAAGACTTATAGGTCTGATTTGTGGTCGGATCAAAGATTTGAAAACAAACCACCTGTGCCTGATGTTGAGCGAAAAAGCGCTCAACCTTTTTAACAGCATGAGCAGGGTACCAACAATCATCATCTGAAAAGGTCACATAGCGCCCTTTAACAGCTTTTAGTCCCTCGTTCCTCGCATAGGACAAGCCTCGCTTTGATAGCTTTACTTGTTTATGTAAAAACGATCGTTTAGAAAGTAGCTCTGATACAACCTCGTGATGATCCTGTGATACAACAATGACTTCAAATTCAAGGCTCGTCTGATTTTCAAGACTATCAAACAATCGATTTAATTCAGGCACCCTTGTACCAAGTGTTGGAACAATAATACTTAACATATCATATCCCCCATCCATCTTTTAAAATAAACGTTCATATGCCGTCACACAATTCTCTATAGAAAACGTTGATGCTCTTTCCTTTAAAAGCTCCTCTGGTTGCGGATGCGCAAGCGCGTATGTGATCGCATCTGCCATCTCCGCTACCGCTCCGACGGGGACAAGCGTACCAAGTCTTCCCTGCTCAAGAATTTCCGCAGGACCACTTGGACAATCAGTTGCAACAACCGTTGTTCCCATCGCAAACGCTTCAATCAACACATTGCCAAACCCTTCCCATGCAGACGATAAGACAAACAAATCGGCTTGCTTCATATATGGATAGGGATTGTTTTTAAACCCAACAAAATCAACCAAATCGGTCAGTTTAAGCTCTTTCGCAAGTGCCTGGAGTGAGTCCATCTCCTGACCATCTCCAACAAGTAACAGTCGAACCTCCCTCTCATCACTCACCTTTTTAAAAGCATGAAGAAGAGTTGGGTAATCCTTTTGAACATGAAGTCTACCTACTGAAACAAGAACCTGCTTCCCCTCATCAAACCACGGATGATGAACCGTCTTTGCTCCGTTTTCAATTAATTCAGGTGTCACAATGGGATTATAGATAACATGTACCTTTTCACTTGATACACGAGAGACCTTCCGAATATCCTCAGCTACCCCTTTTGACACACAGACGATGTCATCAGCAAACCGATACATAAAAGAGATGCCGCGCTTTACATTGTTAAACTGCGGAAGCCTTCGCGCCTGCTCCGTTATATTCACATGACTACTAACAATGACCTTTGTTTTCACACGTGTTAATTTCTTGGCTGTTAACACAATTAAATTAATGTAGTCCTTCGCAGAAATCAGAACATCTGGTTGGTGCACTTTTAAATAGCCGCGTATGGCTAGCAAGCTTGAACGTAAGTTGGCTTTATCTAGATGAATAAGGTTCACACCGTCTGGAATCTCATCCACATATTCACCCTTTAGCTGAACAACAAGCAAATCAACTTTATATCCTTTATCAAGCAATCCATTTATCAAGTGAAGAGTCAAACGCTCAACTCCTCCCCCATCAAGGGAATATAAAATAAACGCAATCTTCTTCATGTCTCTAGCCTCTTTTCCTGGTGCTTAATCGCTTTTGAACGATCGCTCTCACACCTAATACATCAAATGCCAAGACGAATACTATATAGATAAATAATCCGATTGAAACTTGTACGAATAGCCACACGATTCCTGTCTGCTCCCGCATAAACCAAAGTGCAACCCCCATCACTAGCGATGCACATAAAATCTTAACAAAATCTTTACCCGGGAATGGAAACTCACGAATGGAAAGATTCATAAAAACCAAGCTCAACACAATTGCTACTACATACGCAATCACGGTTGCGATCGCAGCACCACGTAAGCCGAACTCAGGAATAAGCATAATAGTGAACACCACATTGAGCACAGCTGCGAGAAGCACAGGAATGACTTGAATAGACGTTCGTTTATGTAAATGAAAGATAATATCTACAGCGTATAATTTAATTCCTTTCAGAAAAGCCCCTACAGCAATAATCGGCATGATCAGTAAGGCTTCTTCTCGAAATCCTTCTCCTAGCATCAAGCCCACCACGTTTGGAGTAAGAACCAGTAGCCCGACCATCGCAGGCAAAGCAATAAGTAAAAGTAAGCCAGTATTTTCTTTTACTTGAACTAATGCTTCTTTCTCACCCTTCTGTTCCATCGTTCGTACAGCCAGCGGAAATGCGGCTAAATTAATGACTAGCATTAATGTAAAAATCGTTTGTTCCGTTAAATCATACGTTGCTGAATACGTTCCATTTGGACCGACACCAAGCATGGCACTAATGATAAAGCGATCCGAGTTATGAATCACGACACCAAGCAGCAAGGTTAACGCAAGTGGCACACCGTACCCTGCAAAGCCTTTAACAATGCGCGGATCATAGGATGCCGGACGCAGACCCATCCCCCATTTTTTGTAGGTCGGCCAAGCAAGTGTCACAACAAATGCGAGAATTAATCCCCACAGAAGCCCAAGTTCATCAAAGCCAGCTACAATCAGAAGCACCCCAAATGCCAGAGCCAGCACCGAACGTAGGAACGAGAGGTATCCGTAAAGTTTGGGATTAAACTCCGAGCGAAGCAAATTCAAATTCATCTGATACCAGGACTGACACCAAGATAAAACAATTGCTAAGACAATATGAATCCAGCCTAGCCCCTCAAATAAAAAGTAAAGCGGTAATCCGGCCAAAGCTGTGAGAAAGGCCAGTGCCAGAAAGCAAAGCTTGACCGTATCTAAAAACGACCGCTGTCCTTGATACTGAGGGTAATAGCGAAGCAAGCTCACCTTCAGCCATTCGAATACAACCGCATTCACCATTGCTGCAATGGCAAAAACCAGCGCGTACCTTCCATATTCAACGTCCGTTAGCAGCCTCGTATATACAGCAATCGCTGCAAACCCGACCAACGCCGGGATCCCGTGGGAAAGTAAATAAGCAAACGCATGTCTAGCTAACAACCGACTTCCTCCTCCAACAAACAACCTGTATCACCCAGTATGGTCACAAACTGATTGTAGCAGAATCCCCCAACGAAAAAAAAGCACCTCCCAGTTATGGGAGGTGCGCCGTCTTTACAGCATTTACACAGGATTTACAATCCTCATATTCACTTTATATTACGGCTTTAAAATATCCTCAAGCTGAAGATATTCCTTCATTTTCTTAATAAGCTCAGGCTTTAACTCGTCACGTTGCATGGCAAACTCAAGAGTTGTCATAACGAAACCAAGCTTCTCACCCACATCATAACGTTTCCCTTCAAAATCATAGGCGAATACAGGTTGAGCTTCATTTAAACGCTGGATCGCGTCCGTTAATTGAATCTCGCCACCAGCACCTGTTTGTTGATCTTCAAGGTATGTAAAGATCTCAGGCGTAAGCAAATAACGACCTAAAATAGCGAGATTCGATGGAGCCGTTCCAAGCTTCGGCTTCTCTACAAACTGGTTAACCTTGTATAAGCGCCCGTCCTGGCTGATCGGATCAATAATACCGTAACGATCCGTCACATTCTCTGCAACCTGCTGAACGCCAATAATTGAAGAACCAGTCTCATCATATTGCTCAATCAGCTGTTGTAAACAAGGCTTTTGGTTCTGAACAATATCATCACCTAAAAGAACAGCAAACGGCTCATCCCCGATGAACTTACGCGCACACCAAACCGCATGCCCAAGACCCTTCGCTTCTTTTTGACGAATATAATGAATATCAACCTTAGAAGCTTCCTGAACCTTCTCCAAAAGCTCAAACTTTTCCTTCTCAATCAAATTCTGTTCCAACTCAAACGCATGATCAAAATGATCCTCAATCGCACGCTTTCCTTTACCTGTTACGATGATGATGTCTTCGATGCCGGATTGAATCGCTTCTTCAATAATATATTGAATTGTCGGCTTATCGACAATTGGTAGCATTTCTTTCGGCATAGCTTTTGTTGCAGGAAGAAAACGAGTACCAAGTCCCGCAGCAGGAATAATAGCTTTTCTTACTTTTTTCATGGTTTGCCTCCTAGATGATAACAGTTCATTCAATCCTTATCATACCATATTCCTACATTGATAAAATATGGATAGTGTAATTTATTTGAGTATTTTTTTTATTTTTCTTTTTAACTTGCTATAAAATGGGGTTTGCGTACTTCCATTAGCTTTTGTTTTCAGTTTTCTAACTTTTATGGATTGATTCCCATGGCTTGTTGCATAGCTTTCTAGTTCTCTTAACTGATTATTTCTTGATACTTCGAGAGACAAATTTGTTTCTACTTGGCTTGAAACTCTAGCAATGGATGTAAGCTCTCCAACCTTACTAATTAATTTCAGATCATAAATCTCATCTGACAGGTCACGTAGAAAAAAGTCATCTGCTATACGACAGACGAAAAAAGTGGGATTCTTAAGTTCATTAATTTTATCGTTTAAACAAAAGTCATAAGACGATACATTAAGACATATCTCAACTGGTATGAAAAATGAATCCTCTTTATTTCGAGCGATTAGCTCAAGAAATAATTGTTGCGATTCGGGGTTTATATGCGAATGATTAAGAACTCCTTTAGCTAGCAACCCGTCTTCTCTAATTTCAATTCCAGTAATAGCAGCAGTAAAAGTATTTAATTTATGAAAGGATATCCCCTCTACTTGGGCTATCTCTCTGGCTTTAGGGAGACGAGGGAAAACTTTATCATAGTATACCTCCATATTGCTTCCATTTCGCTCATCGTACCAATATGAAATCAGATCATTAATATTACCATACTCTAAAAGTCGAATAAAAATCTTTTCTTGACTTGTAAAAAGCATATAATATGTCTCAAATTGATGCTCGCGAAGCAGTTCTCCGAGTGTATGCATAATGTGCTTCTTATCTTCTAGTAATAGTGGCCGTTTAATAGCCGACTGTAGCTCAACTTGAAAAATTCGACGCCAATATTGATGGTAAATCCTTCTTTTTTTATCTTGAGGAACATTAAGACCTCTTATCGCTTGTAAGCATTCCTTCATAGGACTTACAAAGATTTCACCAGACATCGGTCTTTTAGTTAGCTGCACTCGCCCAGTCGCTTGATAATTAGTCAAATAATAACAATCATAGTCTTTAACAAGCGCGATAGAATTAGAGTAAGCATAAGCCTGTACTAAGAATGTTTGGTCTTCACCTAATGATAAATGCTCTGGAAAGGAAATAAAATGATCCCTTAGCAAGCTAACTCGGAATAATTTTTGGCAGCTAGCAGTACTTAAAGCGTTAGAACCTATAAATTCAAAACATTCTTCATTACGTTTAAATACCGCAGTAGGGACGCTTCGATTAACTCCTACGTATTTACCGATTACGATGTCACTATCATACTTTTGTACTTTCGCGTCCATTCTTTCTAAAGCCTCTAGACCAAGGTAATCATCTGCATCTAAAAAGAAAATATACTCTCCACTCGCAGCTTCGACTGCACGATTTCGTGGACCACTGGGTGAGCCACTATTTTTTTGATGAATAACCTTTAAACATGAGTACTTCGCTTCATACTGATTAAGCATCTCAACACTTTCATCGGTTGAACCATCGTTCACACAAATAATCTCTATTCTATCAAGGCCAATTGTTTGATTGAGTACGCTATGTAAGCACTTATCTAAAGAGCTAGCATCATTAAAGACGGGTATAGCAATAGTGTATTTCAAGAATATCTCAAACTCCTTCATTTTAAGCTAAGAATTTAAATATACCATAAGATTGACCTGAGCGATTAATTGTCCCTTAAAAGGGACACTTTCACATCATTCATCCTTATGTTATGCTGTATTTCGACATATTTTTCAAATATTCTTTATAAAAGTAATTCTCAACTATTATATAGTGCAATTCTAAACATTTTGTAAAATCAATCAAGAAAGGAAGATCATAGGTTGGAGTCTGAAGATTATACACAACAAGAACTACCCAAAATGTCGTATTACTTTATTTCTGGGAATATCCCAGATGAGTTTGGTGGATTAACTAAATCTCTTCTTTTACGATCAAAATTGTTTGGAGAATTAAAAAAAGCGTCTACTCATTTCCTAACGTTCGGATTTGACGCTCATTTTAGAGAAAAAGAAGAGCAATTCTTTCAAGAAGATAGGATTCACCTTGAACAAACAAAACTTGTTAATCTATATGAAACCTTTTTAAGTGACGTCTCCATTGGTAAGCGAACCTATACTGAAAAAATAGATCTTGATAGCTTAATTTCACATAAGAAAAAACCAGTCGTCTTTCAAAAAGTTGGGCAATTGTTTGGTTCTGCGCTCCCCGAATATGAACTCACCGCTTTTAATGATAGTGATCGAATTCAATTCGTTGACTACCCTACCGAACTCAAAAGAGAAGAATACCGGAAAGATGGCTCATTAGCAACTGTATCCTATTATCAATCCGGAACTGAACACCCCTATTTAGTTGAATTTATTAATAGCAATTATCTAGTGTACCTAGATAAGACCTTTACATTGCACCCTGAAAAAGAAGAGTATGTACTTTCTAAGATTAATTGGTATTCAGATCAAGGCTTACTAATGTTTAACCGTGAAGGTGAAATAAGACAACATTGGATTGATACCATTCAAAAGGCTTCAAATGAGCGCAAGCTATTTTTAGTAGACAGTCGTCCTCAAGATCGTTACATTTTTGGGACTAAAAAAGATAAGAACACTTATTATGCTGCAATCATCCATAGTAAGCACTATGGGGAAAATAAGTTCACTATTAAACAACGATTTAAAGAACTTATGTCAAAACGATTATTATTGGATGCTGTTTTCTTTCTAACAAATGAACAATTGAGAGACTTTCAAACCCTTACTGGACCAGACTCTTCATTTTTCTATACGCCTCATACACTCGGTAAGAATTTAGATCCAAATGTCTTGAACATTTCAAGGCCATTTAATAAAGCAGTGATAGTCTCAAGATTAACGAATTCAAAAAACTTGAAGGACTCTATTCATGCTTTTGCAAAAGTAGTTAAAAGCATCCCCGAGGCGACATTAGATATCTACGGTTCCGGTGAAGAAGAAGAAAGTTTGGATTCCTTAATTAAAGAACTTAACCTAGAACAGCACATTACTCTAAAAGGTTATACTAATACACCTGAACTTATTTATCAGGAAGCAACTCTTACATTCTGTACATCAAAATTTGAAGGTTTCGGTTTGTCTAACTTGGAAGCACTGAGCAATGGTTGTCCCGTTGTTACATATGACTATGATTACGGTGCTCAAACCCTAGTACAAGACGGAGAAAATGGTTATATTGTGAAACCAGGTGACATTGATGCTCTCGCAACTAAAATGATCAAAATAATGAACGATGAAAACCTGCGAAAAAGTATGGCCGAACAAGCATTTGAGTCAGCCAATCGATTTACTCCAAATGCTTTTATTAATTTTTGGTGTGAATCACTAAATAAGATGATCGAACAAGCGGATCGTAAGAGAACCCTTATGAACGAATGGAACGACAAAGCTTTTGTACTGAAAAAAACAATAAAAGATGCCAAGCAAATTCAGTTCAGTATTCAACTTGATTCTTTAGTTCACGGATCTGAACATATAACTCTTGTAGGTCTCGATCGAAAATTCAAAAATCAAATTATCAAAGCCTCATTAACACAAAATAATGGTGAATTGTTGGTTTTTTCAAGTCATACTGATACACAAAATATAAAACCCATTCTACCAAATGAACTTGATGTTATCGATTTCTACATTTGTATAAATGACTCTACAGGCGTCATGATACATCAACGATTAAAAAGTGATATCCTGACTTATGAAGAGTTCTCATGGGTTAAAGAAATGACTATCCAGCCATACGAAACTAAGTTCAAGAACTATTCATGGCGAATAAATTAGTTACATACCCAAATTTGTTAAACCCGAAACTAAAATTTCGGGTTTTTAACGATTATTACCAAGACATATTATTACATAATCTTATGCTACTCTAAACTAGCTTTCCTTATATAACTCCTTTAAGATGGAGCAAACAGTTTTTATTTGAAGTATGAAAGGAAGATTTAATTGAACAATAGCAGCACCTATTTACAAACTCATTTGCCTGAAATGAGTTATTATTTTATATCTGGCAACCTTCCTAATCAATATGGCGGATTAACAAAATCCCTTTTGTTGCGTTCAAAGTTGTTTGGAAGTCTCAAACAAACTCAAACGTCCTTTCTTACTTTTGGATTTGATCTTTCTTTCCACAAGAAAGTTGAAGCCCTATATAAGAAAAAAATCATTGATCCTGAATATACAGATGTTATTAATTTATATGAAGATTTCCTAAGTGATGTAGCAACAGGTAAAAGAATCTATGAAGAAAAAAAGAGTACAGAGGAAATTCAGAGGTTAGCTCACCCGAATAAGTTCCTGAATAAATTTAAGGAGCTTTTACGTAGTCCAAAAGAGAAGCTTGATGTTAACTATTATAAAAACAACAAACATATTCGTTCTGTGCGTTACTTAAATCAAGAAGACCAGCTTATTAAGAAAGAAGATTACGAGGAAAACAATCGCATAGCAACGGTCTCCTACTATGAAGCAGGTAGTTCAGATCCTTATCTAATAGAATATTTAAACCATGATCAAATTGTCTATTTAGAAAAAAGGTTCATTAAAGATCCTAATACTAAGGAATCCGCTCTTTCTGTTATTAATTGGTACGCGGATTCAACTGTTCTATCTTTTACAGATGAATCTGATCTTAGACGATACTGGATCCAATCTATTCAAGCTGATTCTGATAAGCCAAAACTCTTTTTGGTGGACAGTCGACCACAGGATAAGCATGTTTTTGAGGTACCAAAAGCTAAGAATAGCTATTATGCTGCCATTATTCATAACAAGCACTATGAAGATCACAAGTCTCATATTAAGGGACGCTACAAAAAGATGATGACTCATCGGTTTGATCTAGATGCTATATTCTTTATTACAAAGGAACAGCTTCATGATTTTACTCAACTGACAGGAAAGCAGTCTAATTATTTCTACACACCTCATACCATAGATCGTGAACTTGATGTGAGCGTACTCTCTAATAATAGAAATCCTAAAAAGGCGGTCATTATTTCAAGACTTGCCAAAATGAAAAATGTAGAAGATGCTGTGAAAGCTTTTGCTTTAGTTGTTAAAGAAATACCATCAGCAGTTCTTGAAATTTATGGTTCTGGTGATCAAGAAAAAGTAATTAAAACGAAAATTGAAGAACTTAATATGCATGGTCATATCTTATTAAAAGGACACACAAGTAATCCAGATGCAGAATTCCAGTCTGCTGCCCTAACAATTTCTACTTCACATTTTGAAGGATTTGGCTTGTCAAATATGGAGGCCCTAGGAAATGGTTGTCCAGTTGTGACGTATGACTATGATTATGGCGCTAGAAGCATGGTCAAAGATGGATATAATGGATATATCGTAGAACAATATAATGTTGAAGCATTAGCAACTAAGATTGTTGAGCTCATGAATGACGAAGCCAAACATGATGAATTCGCTAAAAATGCATTTGATTCAGCATCAGCTTTTACACCAGATCAATATATCACTCATTGGTCTAAAGCCCTTAACAAAATGATTGAGCAGAAACAGAACCGTATAGCTGAAGAATTACAAATGAAAGGACTTTCCATTAAATTAGTTGAGATCCCTACGTCAGAAAATCAAAAAGTACTCTTTAAAATGGAAAGCAACCAACCGATTCTCAATGCTAATATGACCCTAATAGGAATTGACCGTCGATTTAAAGAAGAAGTTATACGTGTCTCAGTTAATGATAACCAAGACCATTTATATGCTCAGATCGAATCAAGCGACATAGGGTGGAAAACTGTTACATCCAATAATGTGAAAAAGATTGATTTTTATGTAGAGATTGAGAATACAGATGGAGTTAAGATACTTAAAAGAGTTTCTTCAAAAGTCGTAAAAGATACTGTTTCATTAATTTTCGAAGATCGAGAACTAGAATCTTACTCAACTAAACATCTAAACTATTCTTGGACTGTATAAACCAACAAAGAAGGTACCCTAGAGGGTACCTTCTTTGTTGGTTATCACTCGATTTATAATTTTTGAAGAAGCATTACCATCGTCTAAATGACAGAACTTTTCATTAAACTTCGATACCAGCTCTTGATACTGAGTATACACTGGATCAATGTCTTCAATCGTTTGAATGACTTCATCAGAGGTCATTAAAACAGGACCCGGTGCTTCTTTTTCAAAATCAATATAAAATCCACGTAGATCATTACGATACTTGTCCAAGTCATACGTATAGAACAGAATAGGACGGTTTAAGTTAGCATAATCAAAGAATACAGACGAATAATCAGTGATTAAAATATCTGAAACCAAATACAGTTCCGCAATATCGTCATAGTCGGAGAAGTTATAAGCGAACCCTTCCAAGCCTTCAACATTAAGATTATCTGCAATAAGGTAGTGCATTCTTAACACAACTACGTACTCATCGCCAAGTCGTTCCTTCATTTCAAACAGGTCTAGCTTGATATCGAACTTATACTCACCCTTACCATAAAATTCGTCGTCACGCCATGTAGGAGCGTACAACACGACCTTCTTATCAGAAGGTAATCCAATGCGTTCCTTAAGTTTCGCAATCGAGGTTGGGTTGTTAATCTCTTCTTTATAGAAAAGATCGTTTCTTGGATAGCCTACATCCAATACATCTTTATTGAAATGGAAGGCCCTCTTAAAAATCTCTGTAGAATAATCATTTGGAGAAACCAAGTAGTCCCATCTTTGAGCTTCTTCATAGAAATTCTTCTTATAAGTGGAAGTAGATGTACCAGGCATATGAACTTCCTTCATATCAGCTGCTAAACGTTTTAAAGGAGTCCCGTGCCACGTTTGAACGTATACCGTTTCATCACGCTTCTTAATGTACTTAGGAACCCGCGCATTAATGACCCAATGTTTTGAGGTAGCCATGTAGTAATAGTATCGCAAGCTCAGTCGTTTAACTTTCTTACCATTCCCTACAATCTCTTTAGAGGACGGATCATTAAAAGCCCATATACATGTGTAGGAAGGATCCACTCGCTGAAGTTCCTCATAGATTGCTCTTGGGCTACAAGAATAGCTTTTCCCTCCAAAACTTTCAAATACAATATTCTTGTTCTTAATAGGCATCTTTGAGAAGATTTGATTACCAATCTGTTTAAACAATTGCTGCTTACTTTTCGTTTTTACTACACTCTTCCACCCTGCCAATGAATGTCTTCTTTTAATCCAACTTAAGGTTTTAGTATAATCATTCTTAAGATGAGCCTTTAACTGTAACGAGCCAATCTTTCCACTTCTAGATAAATGATCATCCTGCAGCCCTTGTAAACATTCTTTTAGCTCT
Organism: Alkalihalobacillus sp. FSL W8-0930; assembly: GCA_037965595.1. Taxonomy (NCBI): domain Bacteria; kingdom Bacillati; phylum Bacillota; class Bacilli; order Caryophanales; family Bacillaceae; genus Alkalihalobacillus; species Alkalihalobacillus sp. FSL W8-0930. The sequence continues at coordinate 3,099,166 of CP150183.1, forward strand.
TCAAAAAAAGGACGAAACTCTTCTTCTCTTTCTAATGCTAACGAAGACACATTCTTAAAGTAATATCTTAGAAAAAGAATGTCTAAATAACGAATATTATTAATTGGGGTTGGTTGTAAAGGTTCTTCTTCTAGTTCCTCGCTTACTCGATTATAATGATCTTTTTTAGCCATTAAAGCTAAGAATTCCTTCAGGTGTTTCTCAGTTGCCTCTAGGCTTAGACTTGGTCTTTCAATAGGATCTATACACTCTCCTCGAATATATAAAGGAAGATTCACATAAACTATGTTATCTACCATTTGTGCTGCACGAAGAAGAAAATCCAAGTCAGCATAATATTGATAACGATCATCAAATAAAAACCCATTATCAATTAAGAAAGAACGTTTCATTAATATACTTGCTACTGACTTACGTGAATATATTTTTGTTCTCTTGTTTCTCTTCCACTTAAATGTTCTCACGTTTAAAGTTTCAATAGGCTTTACACGATGTGATCCCTGTACTCTTAATGCAATCATCGGAGAATCACTTACATTATTCATAACCGAAAGCATAGATAAAGCATCTGGAAGAATATAGTCATCTGCATCTAAGAAGAAAATATAATCTCCCGTAGCCTGTTCTAGTCCTTCATTTCTAGCATGAGCTAACCCTTTATTTCTTTCCAAGAATAAGGTTTTTATTTCATTTTCGTTATCCAAAGTCCTTTTAATGATATCCCTACTCATATCAGTAGATCCGTCATCAACAATTATTAATTCAATATTAGAGTAGGTTTGATTTAATACTGAGTGAATGCACCTGCCAACATAATCCTCTTTATTATAAACTGTTACAATTACACTTATTTTATCGATATTTTGCTTCATATAAATTGTCCCACCTATATCGGTCTTATTTAAAAATAGAGGCTCGCGAAAATTCGCGGGCCTCTCCTATTATCCATTATTGGCCATATAGAGTTCATCTTTAATTTGCGAAGTAGAGATTCCCGTTGTTCTAGGCAGATAAACTACTTCACAATGCTCCTTCAAGAAATCAAATTTACCTTCCCAATCGTCACCCATTACAAAAACATCAATATTGTGATTTTTTACATCTTGAATTTTCTGATCCCATGTTTCCTCAGGAATGACTTCATCAACATAACGAATTGCCTCTAGAATCATTTTACGGTTTTCAAAGCTGTGATACGCTTTTTTATTTTTAATTGCATTGAATTCATCAGTAGATATGGCTACAACTACATAGTCCCCCAAATCTTTTGCTCGTTTCAAAAGATTAATATGTCCCCAGTGTAGTAAATCAAACGTGCCATATGTTAGTACTTTTTTCAATGGTATTCCCCCTAATCTTCAATATTTTTTATCATTTATCAATAAAACTTTAATAATCTTTACAACACCCTAACAGTATAACATAAGGATCTTAATAGAATCATGGCATTTTCTACATAAAGTTACGGAACATTCTATGATTCGTTTTTATTCTTGCTTAAAAGTTCTTACTGTTACAATAGCTCTTAATACAACTTTAATTATTAAAAAGATCAGAAACCCGGTAATTAAATATGGAATAATTGTTATATTCATTATTAGCTCTAAAACAGTAAAAATGACTAATAATAGATAAAAACCAGGCAGACCTAATATAAATCCTGAGAACTCAAATAAGAGTGACTTATTTCTAATTTTTTGTACAGGATCCATTTGTTCATGCTTTGCAAATGTTAAATCATAAGATAATGGCAGTAAAAGCGACATGATAATACAGACAATAATCACATACAAAACAACTGATTGAAAAGTGGTTACTGAGAGTAAACCCGTCTGAATAAGTAAAGTTACTAAAAACGAAAGAAATACGGGTAACGTTGCAGCTCTTATTAACATATCAATAAAGTATCCAAGTTTAGACGTCTTTCGCGTTAATCTTGCTAGTTCCCCGTCTACACAATCAAACAAGTACCCTATGTTGTAGGTTATAAAAGCTAAGATAAAGCTTGTCGTTGTACCGAGAATCATGCATAAACCTGACAATAAAACAAAAAAAACACTCATCCAGCTAACTGTATTTGGTGAAAGGTTCAACTTTTTAAAAAGCAGTGTAATATAGATAGACATACGCCTTAGCACATACCATGACCATAAATCTTCCTTTGGACTATACGGTTGTACCTGACGTCTTACTTCAATAATTTGATCTGAATCAAAGAAAAACGTAGTTAACTTTTCTGATGACAAGGTTACAGCTCCTTCTTAATTAATCATGTACAACTTATTTAAATATAGCTTCAACAGATTCTCTTGCTGCCGAGCCATTATCTAGATAATTGAAACGACTAACAAATGGTTTTAGTGAAGAACTAACTTTCTCCTTTTTTAGTTCCTCAATTATTTGTTGAGTATTCATAACTAATGGTCCAGGAGCTTCTTTTTCCAAATCAAAATAAAAACCTCTAATTCTACCACGATATAATTCAATGTCATACGTAAAGAAAAGCATTGGTCTTTTTAAGATTGCATAATCAAAAAATACAGACGAGTAATCTGTTATTAGTACATCACTAATTAAATATAGCTCAGTGATATCGACCCCTCTTGAATAGTCAAAGACAAAACCACGGTATGACTCTAAATCAAAATGTTCTGCTACAAACGAATGCATGCGAAGAATAATCAGATACTCTTCCCCTAGCTCTTTTTTCATTAAGTCTAAATCAAGCTGAAGTTTGAACTTGTACTTTCCAGGTCCATAATACTCATGATCTCTCCAGGTTGGAGCATACAAGATTACTTTTTTATCTACCGGAACTTTATACTTTAACTTTAATGCTAGTATGTCTGTGGTATTGTTTCTCTTAATTAATTCATCGTTTCGGGGATAACCTTTTTCAATAATTTCCCCATGATAATCAAAAGCCCGCTTAAAGATTTCTGTAGAATATTTATTTGGAGAAAGGAGATAATCCCAATTTTTTGCTTCCTTATGGAACCCAGCAATATATTTTTCTCGGTCCGTCCCAGGCATATGCACTTCCTCCATATCTGCTACTAATCGTTTTAATGGAGTTCCATGCCATGTTTGGATATACGTTGTGTGTTTTGGTTTTGGAAGCCATGAAGGCATTCGACTATTCGTTACCCAATAACCAGCCAGAGCCATTTTGAAAAACCATCTTAAAGATAATCTTTCTACATAAGGGATACCTGCTTCATCAAAAGAAGCCTTACTTTGTTTATTTACACTCCAAAGCAATTCGTACTCTTTTTTATGCTCGTCCATATATTCAAACATTGCTTTCGGATTACAGCTATATTGTTTCCCAGAAAAACTTTCAAACATCACCAATTTTTTTTGCGGGGGGAGTAAAGATACTAAAATGAAGAAGCCCTTAGAAAACTTTCTTGCAATAGATGCCTGCTTTAGACGTTTTATAAATAATTTCATGATGTTCTCCTTTAATCTCCTTTTCAAAAAAGAAACCTCTGTCACATTAAAGTAACAAGAGGTTAAAGGCTCTTTAAAAATCTTCTTGCTTCTTAGCGAATATACCCACTTTTTTTGGCTTTTTAACTTCTCCTTCTGATTTAGCCTTGTTAATGACAACAAGAACCGTTCTAAGAAGGATAATGAAATCTAACCAAATGGAGTAATTTCGAATATAGTGCAAATCAAATTTAAGTTTTTTGTCAACATTCGTTGTATACTTACCCATAACCTGAGCATATCCCGTTATACCTGGTTTCACTGTGTTTCGATAATTAAACCACTTATTGTCTTTCTGGAATTGATCAGCGAAGAAGTCTCTCTCAGGTCTTGGACCTACTAAGGACATATCCCCAACAAGAACGTTAATTAATTGTGGAAGTTCATCAATACGTGTTTTTCGCATAAAACGTCCAATTTTCGTAATGCGATTATCTCCAGATTGAGCTAGCGTTGGGCCAGTTTGTTCTTCAGCATTTTCTACCATTGAACGGAATTTTAAAATGTGAAATTGTTTATGGTCCTTACCAATCCGCTCTTGTTTAAAGAAAATGGATCCACCATCTTCAATTTTAATGACAATTGCAGCTATGAATGAGACTGGTAATGTAGCAACTAAAATCGCTAATGATAACACAATGTCAGTAAGACGTTTCATAGCTAACTGAGCCACAGGAAGAGTAAATGGTTTGACTTGCATCACCATTGTGTCGTCAAGTGTTGTGACTGATGTATTCATCACCAGCAATTCATTGACTGTTGGTACAATATAAACAAGCTTATTGTTTTTCATCGCATGGAAGATAATTCTGTTCTTTTTCTCATCTTCAAGAGAGGAACTTAAGAAGATAAAATCATAATTTAGAAGTTGTGTTTTAAGTTGTTGAACATTTGACTTCATATCATAATACTTAGCTCTTCCATTGTTCGAGAGAAACTGAGAAAGGTTATCTTCCATTTCATGGAACTCGGATTCTGCTCCAATAAACATTAGTTTACCTTTTTTTGAGAGTTGATTATATTTCGTATATAATACCTTCCATGTAAGCATCAATCCAAATGCAAACACATGTGCCAAAATAATAACAAGTCGCGGTAGTGCAAACTCTCGAAACAAGAAAGAAGCAGTCATCGTTAGCAACATAATAAATGTCAAAGACACAGCCAGTTTACGTATAATGTCCCAAATATCATACTGCACGAGTCGGTCTACCTCATATATACAGATAAAAACAACACTAATTAACAAGATCCATGGAATAACGGACATAAAAGCTTCAATATTTCGTGGCGCTGTACTTTCGTATCTCACAGTAAAAGCTAAAACATATGCCATAATTATAATGAAAAGATCTATGCAAATCGTGAACCCTCGAGCAAACTTATTGGGAAAGATATTTAGCATATAAATAACCCCTAGATTCATAGTCTAAGGGTTATTTTAACACAGTATTTACAGAAAGCCTCTTCTTTTTTACAATTTCCATTAAAACTTCACAGTTCTATACATCAGGCTATATTCGCCTACTTAGACTCATATAATTCAATCATTTTGTGAATGTCACCCTCATCTTCTACCTTACCTCGGTTTATGACAACAGCTCGATCACATAATTTTTTTAATGGTCCCATGCTATGCGAAACAATAACAATGGTTTTACCAGCTTTTTTCATTTCAAGCATTTTTTCATTACATTTCTTTTTGAAATCTCTATCACCAACAGCTAGTACCTCATCAATCAGAACAATATCTGTTTCAATGTGTACAGCTATTGAAAAACCTAATCGAGCTTTCATACCTGACGAATAAAACTTAACAGGCGTATGAATGAACTCATCAAGTTCTGCAAAGTCAACAATTATAGGTAGGAGCTTTTCAATTTCTTGCTTTTTCAATCCATAAATTGCACAGTTCAAACGTATATTCTCTAGCCCAGATAAATCTCCGCTTAATCCCGCACTTAATTCAATCAGAGGCATTAAGGATCCATTTACTTTAATTTCACCACTATCAGGTACAATCACACCTGAAATCACTTTAAATAAAGTACTTTTCCCAGCACCATTTTTTCCGATGATGGCGTACCCTTCACCCTTCTTAACGCTAAAGGTTACATCTTCTAGTGCTTGGAATTTATCTATTGTTTTTTCTCTTTTAAACAGAGAAATTAATTGTCCCTTTATCGTTTTTTCAGAAGGTTTACGAAAAGCTTTTTTTATATGATTCACTTCAATTGCATTACTCACCTTACATCACCTCTCCAATCTTACGACTCATCACTTTAAAGAAAGCCCAGCCTGCAAAAAAGAGGGTAAATGAAACAATAATTGTATAAGCAATCATTCCAAAAGTTGGCGTAAGCTCTCCCCCATGAAAGATCCATCGGTAAATTGTCAATATTGTAACCATTGGATTCAACTGGAACAGTATGAAATATCCGCCTAATTGTTCCTTAACTTGTAGGAGTGGATACATGACTGCAGATAAATACATCCATCCACGCATAAGTAATCCTACAATAAACTCAACATCTCGGAAGTAAACATTAATACATGAAAAAAGAAATACAATTCCTAGCAAAAGAACTGTTTGTAATAAAATCACAAATGGGAGTACAGCTAAACCTATTAAAGGAATAGATCCATTAATATAAAGTGAATATGCTGCTACTAACAACAAGGAAATAAGTAAATTCACAAGACTCGACGCTGTTACAGTGATAGGAAACAGTTCTCTAGGAAAATAAATTTTCTTAATTAATGAGCCATTCGCTGTAAGACTCTTTGTTCCTCTTGATACTGAATGTTGTGTGTACATAAAAGGAATTAAACCCGAAACTAAAAAAAGAGTATAATTTTCAATTGAAACTCTTGCAATAACCATAAAAACTAAAGTAAAAATCAACATCAGGCCTAATGGTTCTAGTAGTGTCCAGAAATAACCGAAAAATGTATTGCGATACCTAATACGCAGTTCCTTATGCACAAGAAAATATAAAAGTTCTTTATATCGAAAAATTTCTCTCATTAAATCTCAACCTAACTTAGTTTGGAGTTTTTACATACAATGTTATATCATCAATTAAACCTTTTGTCACTTTCCTGCTGGCTTTTCTGATTGATTACCCAATATTCCTTTTTAAAATGGGCTGAAAAACTCCCAAAGCCTCTAAAAAAGTGAAGACAAAAAAATGTGAAGATACCCGGCACAAAATACTTTATTCCATTTTTTTTGGCTAACTCGATCATAGATAAAGCTGCTGCAAACAGATATAGAAGGATCATACTCATAAAACACCATCTAGCTACCGGGTGAAGTATAGCCGCAATCGTGACTAAAACTCCGAATGAGAATGCATACAAAGGTGCTTTATGACGCCGTCTTAAACTTCCCGGACTTACACGGTTAGCCATAATATTCCACACACCATCACCTAAAGATTTTTTTATCAAACCACTAAGAGATGGTCTTACATAATAGGTTGATTGAATAGACGTAGATAGATAAAATTGTCCGCCTTTGTCTTTCATACGTTTATGAAATTCAATATCTTCATTTCGTTTCAGATGCTCATTAAAGTAACCTACTGTCTCAAATACCTCTTTTTTATAGGCTCCATAAGGCACAGTATCAACAAAGCCTTCCCATACGTCTTTTGTCGTACGGAATTTGGAATTGCCAACTCCAAAGCGATGGGAATAAACGTATTGATTGATCTCCCCTTGGAATCCTTCCCCTTTTGATACGATAATTCCACCTACACAATCCACTTCTGGTTTTCTATTAATTAAGTGTATATAGTTCTCGAGAAAATCGTCAGGTACTAATGTATGACCATCTACTCTTAGGATGTAATCTCCTCTAGAGGCTTTAATTCCTAAATTCCAGCCAGGTGGTAATGTTTTCTGCGGGTTCGATATGACCCTTATAAAGTCTTTATTCTTTTTTAGTATGGGTTCTATTACTTCTAGCGTTTTATCCTCTGATTGGCCATCTACAATAATAATCTCATATTGATTCCTGTTTAAGGTCTGATTAATCAGCTTTGTCAATAACTCTTTGATATAATTTTCTTCGTTTCTAGTAACGACTAGAACTGAGATCGTAACATTAGACAAAATCCCTACACCTTCTTTTCTAAAACAATCGCTTTTTAAAACCTTTCTTTAATAGAACGTTAGTTATATAATAAATTAGATCTTTATACTCAGAAAGGAATGTTCATCCTGAAAAATTTAGCATTTGTTTTAACAATTATTTTGTCAATTGGAATTATCGCTTTCGGATACATATCTTATCAAAACAAACTTAATGATTTAGCAACTAATGCCGAAACAGACGTTACTAATAATACCACAAATTCATCAAATGAAATAATAGAGTCAGAAGAAAATCACTCGTTCGGTGGAATACTTGGTGACACGTATGAAAATGTTGATACAAACGAACTCAACATTGTTTTCTTTGGTTCCAGTGCTCTTGAATCTGTTCTAGATGATCCAGCAGATGCTGATATCTGGCCTGATCTTTTAGTTCAAGCCATTGAAAGTAAGAACCATCCAGTCACATATAATATTATTAATGTAGAGAAGCAGTCGACTTTAGATATCTTAAATTCTTCTGACATTGATTTACTTGTTGAATCTAATCCTGATATTGTTTTCTTAGAGTCATTAACTTTAAATGATAATGGTTTACTTCTTATTGAAGAATCTGAGGATAATTTGAATTTACTCTTAACTCAATTAAATGAAGAATTACCTAATAGTAAAATTATTTTATACCCATCTAATCCACTCTTGAACCCGGTACAATATTTATCACAAATCCAGTCTTTAAATCAGTTTGCTGAAGAAAATTCTATTTTATACGCTAATCACTGGGGAACTTTTCCAGAAGTCACAGACCCTCAAATAGAAGAATACTCTAAGAGTGGTATCCTTAGCGAAAAAGGTCATCAGGAGTTAGCCAAATTTATGGAAGAGTTCCTAACTAAGTAATAATCAATCGTATAGATGTCGTTAAATTTAGCTATGAATTTTAGATTCATGGCTTTTTTTGTTGTATACTGTCTCAATTTTTCAAGCTACAAAATGTCCTATAATCCTCCTCCCAAAAGTTTATATTTTTCGACAAAAAGACTTGTCCACATGACAACAACCGACTGTGACGGCTTTTTCGTTCATTTATACACAGGTTGTGTATAATATCTATATATTGTTTTTTTGATGTTTATCTTATACTATATGTGGTATAGTTCTTTAAAGATTGATTGGAAAAGGAACGTGATATGAGATGCAAATCATATACGATTCAAAGACTGGTAATGTGAAACGGTTCGCGGATAAACTTTCTTTTCGGGACAAGCAACCATTACATCAAGATACACACATAGATGAGCCCTTCATCCTCATTACGTATACGACTGGCTTTGGTAATGTGCCAGAGAGTACAGAGGCGTTTCTAGCAAAGAATGCAGACTTCTTGGTAGGTGTTGCAGCAAGCGGGAATCGGATATGGGGGGCCAATTTTGCGAAAAGTGCAGATACAATTTCTGCACGGTACAACATTCCTGTGTTCAGGAAATTTGAGTTAAGCGGCACGTCATCAGACGTAGAAGGATTTACACAGGAGGTCAATCATGCTACTACAAAAACAAAACAGCATTCCACGTTGGGTTGAGTTAAACAACCAAATTATGATTCGCAAGGAAGGGCAATTCCAGTTTGATAAGGACTTAGAGGCTGTACATAGCTATTTTGTTGATTATATCAATCAAAATACAGTCTTTTTCCATGATCTTGAGGAAAAGATTAAGTATCTTGTTGAGAATGACTACTACGAGGCACACATCATTGAGATGTACACAATGGAAGAGATTAAGGAAGTGTATCAGCTTGCTTATGATAAGAAGTTCCGTTTCCCTTCTTTTATGAGTGCATTTAAGTTCTACAATGACTATGCATTAAAAACAAATGATAAGAAGAAGATTCTTGAGCGCTACGAAGACCGCATTTCGATCGTAGCTTTGTTTTTTGCTAAAGGTGATGTGGCCAAAGCGAAGCAATATGTTGAGACAATGATTAATCAAGAATACCAGCCAAGTACGCCTTCATTCTTAAATGCGGGTCGTAAGCGTCGTGGAGAGCTTGTTAGTTGTTTCCTTCTGGAAGTAAATGATTCGTTAAATGATATTTCAAAAGCCATAGATATTTCGATGCAGCTATCTAAGCTAGGTGGCGGTGTGTCTCTGAACCTTTCTAAGCTTCGTGCGAAGGGTGAGGCTATTAAAGATGTTGAGAATGCAACCAAGGGTGTTGTCGGTGTGATGAAGCTTCTTGATAACGCGTTTCGTTATGCCGATCAAATGGGACAGCGACAAGGATCTGGAGCTGCTTATTTAAATGTGTTCCACAGTGATATTAATGATTTCCTTGACACTCGTAAAATCTCCGCGGATGAAGACGTTCGCGTAAAGACTTTATCAATCGGTGTGGTTATTCCTGATAAGTTCGTTGAGCTTGCACGTGAGGACAAGGATGCGTATGTATTCTATCCACACACGATCTACAAGGAATATGGCACTCACATGGACGAGATGGATATGAATGAAATGTACGATCAGCTTGTAGATAACCCGCGCGTTCGTAAGGATAAGATGAACCCACGTCGTTTGTTACAGAAGCTTGCTATCCTTCGTTCTGAGTCAGGCTATCCTTATATTATGTTTGCTGACAATGTGAACAACGCCCATGCAAACAATCATATTAGTAAGGTAAAGTTCTCTAATCTTTGCTCTGAGGTTCTTCAAGCCTCTCAAGTATCAACATATGGTGATTACAATGAAGAGGACGAGATTGGTTTAGATATCTCTTGCAACCTTGGATCCATTAACATCATGAATGTGATGAAAAATAAATCTCTTGAGCAAACTGTAGCCATTGCTACGGATTCTCTAACTCACGTATCTGAAACAACAAACATTCCAAATGCTCCAGCTGTCCTGCGTGCAAATCATGCCATGCGTTCAATTGGACTTGGGGCAATGAACCTTCATGGTTATCTTGCTCAGAATCAAATTGCTTATGAAAGTGAAGAAGCTCGTGATTTTGCGAACACGTTCTTTATGATGATGAACTTCTACTCGATCAAGCGTTCAAATGAGATTGCAAAAGCAACTGGACAAACGTATCATCAGTTTGAGGGATCTACGTATGCTGACGGAAGCTACTTCACTAAGTATCTTGAGAACGACTATTCTCCACAATTCGAGAAGATTGCTACATTATTTGAAGGTATGCATGTTCCAACAAAAGAAGATTGGGCACAGCTTGCAGAGCGTGTAAAGACAGATGGTCTGTATCACAGCTATCGCTTATGTATCGCTCCAACTGGTTCAATTTCTTACGTACAATCTAGTACGGCATCCGTTATGCCAATTATGGAGCGTATGGAGGAGCGTACGTACGGTAACAGTAAAACGTACTACCCGATGCCAGGACTTGCCCCTTCAAACTGGTTCTTCTATAAAGAAGCCTATGATATGGACATGTTCAAGGTAGTCGATATGATTTCAACCATTCAAGAGCACGTTGACCAAGGAATTAGCTTTACCCTATTCCTGAAGGACACCATGACAACTCGTGATTTGAATCGCATCGACTTGTATGCTCACCACAAAGGGATCAAAACGATCTACTATGCAAGAACAAAAGACACTGGCCAAGAAGGCTGCCTATCGTGTGTCGTATAAAATAGAAGCAAATATCCATCAAAGAGGTGGCTCGGTCACCTCTTTTGTTATGTAAAAAGAAATAAAGGAGATACACAATCATGAGCAGAGTATTTGATGCAGCAAACTGGTCGAAGCATGAGGACGACTTTACACAAATGTTCTATAACCAAAACGTAAAGCAGTTCTGGCTTCCTGAGGAAGTCGCGTTAAACGGAGACCTTTTAACGTGGAAGTATCTTGAGGAAACTGAAAAAGATGCGTACATGAAAGTTCTAGCAGGGTTAACCTTGCTTGATACGGAGCAAGGGAACACAGGCATGCCGATTATTGCCGATCATGTTGAAGGTCACCAGCGTAAAGCGGTTCTTAACTTCATGGCAATGATGGAGAATGCGGTGCACGCAAAGTCATACAGTAACATCTTTATGACTCTAGCTCCTACTGAGACGATTAATGAAGTATTTGATTGGGTGAAAGATAATCGTTTCCTTCAGAAAAAAGCAAACATGATTGTTGAAATCTATGAAAACATTCAAGCAAATGATGAGATCTCTCTATATAAAGGGATGGTTGCTTCTGTTTATCTTGAGAGCTTCCTTTTCTATAGTGGATTCTACTATCCTCTTTACTTCTATGGACAAGGGAAATTGATGCAAAGTGGTGAGATCATTAACCTGATCTTACGTGATGAAGCGATTCACGGCGTGTACATTGGTTTACTTGCTCAAGAAATCTACAACAAGCAAACGCCTGAAGTACAGCTTGAGTTACAAGGGTACGCACATGAGCTTCTAAAATCACTTTATGACAACGAGCTAGCTTACACAGAAGATATCTACGATCAAGTTGGACTTTCGTATGATGTGAAAAAGTTCATTCGTTACAATGCAAATAAAGCGCTAATGAACTTAGGCTTTGATGCGTATTTTGAAGAAGAAGAAATCAATCCAATTATCCTAAATGGTTTAGATACAAAAACAAAGTCTCACGATTTCTTCTCGATGAAGGGGAACGGCTACAAGAAAGCAACGGTTGAACCTGTCCGTGATGACGATTTTATGTTTGATACGCAAAAGTAGGCGTTACGCCTTTTTTGCGTCTTACTTTTGTGGATTCAGGAAGGAAGAGTACAGATGGGAAAAATGGACGAGCAAATCCTAGTTGCCCCCAGGGAATCCGTCTTCAATTCTGAGACGTTAACATTCCAAGGGTTAACTGGTGAGAAAACAACAACAGATGCAATCATGAAGCAAATCAAAGAAACCTATAAAGAAATGCGCCGTGGTGACGCGGAGGAAGATCCTAGCTTTAAGCAGCCGATCCCTTATGTCGTCATTCGCCGCGGAGACGAGTTCTTTGCATATGAACGCTTAGCTGGTGGCGGTGAATCTCGCCTGCACAATAAGCTTTCACTCGGGTTTGGTGGTCACATGAACCATATTGAAGCAGATAGCTTTGATGACGTACTGCGAATCAATACAGACCGTGAATTAGATGAAGAGCTTGAGTTAGCTGAGGACGATAAGGTTTCGATTGAAACGATTGGCTTAATTAACGACGATGAATCTGAAGTTGGTCGTGTGCATATTGGAATCCTTTCCGTTTTAGATGTGAAGGATACAGCACAAGTTAGCGTAAAAGAAACCGATCAAATTGCAGGGCACTGGATGAACCTTGAGCAATTAGCGGATGAAGATCAATATGGTCGTATGGAGACATGGTCTCAGTTTGTCGTTGATTTGTTGAAGAAATAAAAAACAAAAGGATCAGATCCCATACTCGGGATCTGATCCTTTTGCTAACTGAATGTTATCTTTTAGGCGCTCTGTATCCAGCACTCTCAGCTTCCGATTCTGAACAAAAATATTGTACTACATTTGTTGTCCGATCATAGTAAGTGCTCCCAGGTACATGGTAAATGCCGCTTTCACTTCCTTTAATATCACAACTTGCAGATTCATCTGAAGGACTCTGACTCTTCTCACTTTTTTCGGTGTTACTAGTTTCTTGAGCGGATGCCTTTGCATCTTTAATCTCAGCTTCCTTCGATTGAATCTCTTTGTTGAGGGTCTCCTTTTCACTTTCAAGCGTTGAAATTTGAGAAACAAGTTCTTTCTTTTCTTCTACTACATTTTCTTTTTCACTTTCTAGGTCCTTGTTTTTGAGTGCTAAGGCTTCAATTTCCTCTTCATACTCCTGAATTTTATCTTCTAATTCTTCGATCGAAGTTTGATTAGCAATCTCTTCCTCAAGCACTTTATATCTCTCTTCTGATTCGTTTACTTTCTCTTTTAGTTCATCGTTCTCTACTCTTAATTCAGTGATTTGTTCATCCTGTTCATCTGTTAAGGTTTGAAGTTCCTCTAAGTTTGGTCCGGCTGATACATTTTGAACTTCTCCACATCCACTCAGCACCATAACTAAAAGTAATGCCGCTAATACAGATTTCCACTTCAGAATTACTTTAGATCCGTTCATTATTATTACGCCCTCATCTCTATGTAATATTTTCTAACAAACACTTATCTATCATAGGGTGTGGGTTGGAAAATGAATATAGATTCGACAAAAGTTGTCATAATTTTCTATATTTATAGTATGAAGTGGTTACTCATAAAACAAAAAAAAGCAAACTACCAGTATTGATAGTTCGCTTCTTACAAGCTGAGTTCTATTAGTCTATTTTTAATTCGCCAATCTCTTCAACACTTCCGCCAACAGCTCAGTCCTCTCGACCAACGTCTCAATCTCCAAGTACTCTCCCTCGTTGTGCTGATTTCCGCCTTTTGGTCCAAGTCCATCAATGGTTGCAATGCCCATCGCTGATGTGAAGGAAGCATCTGAGCCTCCACCGGTTGAGATGTCTGTAATCTCTAGGCCGATTTTTGCACCTACTTCTTTAATCGTCTCAAGCAGCTCGATGGTCTGAGTGTTTTTCTCCATAGGAGGTCGTGTAATTCCGCCCTCTAAGTGAATAGATGTTCCCTCAATATCTGGAATGGAGCAGATTTCTTCGATCTTCTTTGCGAGGGGTTCCGCTTGCTCCATTTTTGTGATACGTATGTCGATCTCAGCTGTAGCTTTAGGGGCGACAGTATTAACAGATGATCCCCCGTTTATAAGACCCACGTTCACACTAATACCATTCTCATGATCAGAGAGCGCGTGAAGCTTGATGACTTTGTGAGAAAGCTCTTCGATTGCACTCCGGCCTTTTTCAGGCTCAATTCCAGAGTGTGCTGCTCGACCACTGACTTCCATTTTATAAAGTCCGCCCCCACGTCGTGATGAGACGAGTGAGCCGTCTGTTCTTGCGGGTTCCATGACTAGAGCGTATTGCATTCCACTTGCATGCTTTTCAATGACTGCTCTTCCAACTGGCGCGCCAATCTCTTCGTCACTTGTAAATAGAACTTTGACTGATTTCAACGCATCGGCATGATCCTGTAGCAAGGCTTTTACCGCAAATAAAGTAGTAACATGACTTCCTTTCATATCAATGACACCTGGCCCGTAGGCGATATTCTCTTTTATTGTAAATGGTCTTTCACCCGCTGTCCCTTTTCCAAAAACGGTATCCATATGTAAAACAAGGAGCGTCGTAGGGTCTGTTGCTTCTTTATGAGTAACGATTAGTTGGTTTCCGAATTCTTTTTCTTCATTCACTTGAGTATCAAAATCTAGTTCGTCAAACTCCTGTTGCAAGATTCGGACGATTTCATCGACACCTTGTTTATTATAGGAGCCACTATCAACGTTCACTAGCTTTTCTAACAGCTCCAGCATGGCTGATTCTTCAGATTGTAGATATTTTTTCACTGTTACCACTCCTATCTATTCTTCTATCATTCTAACATAATAAAAAGAATAGAAAAAAGCTGCCTTACGATCGACCAGTCTCTGTAGACTCATCATTCGTAAGACAGCTTCACTACTTAGAAAAAGCTCAGCGTAATCTTAATCCAACCAACAATTGCAACCCATAACGGCAAACTAAGTAAAGTCCCCCAGAAGACACCTTCAAAGAAATTTCCTTCATGCTCCATCACGACTCCCCCTTTTATAAGGAGTTTAGACAATTATATGCAGCTCTATTCAAATTAGTATAGAAGTTTACGTAGGCTTGTACAGTTTCTCTGGTCTTCCTACCACACCATATGTCACATCACTTTTTGCATCTCCTCGTTCGACTAATGAGGCCAAATACCGTCGTGCTGTGGATCGACTTACACCAAACGCATCTACAACTAGTTCGGTTGTCGCTTCCCCACGTGATTGAATAAAGGTCAATATTTTGTGATAGGTGATTTGATCAATTCCTTTTGCAAAAGGAACTTGGGTATAGTCTTCTTGTTCACTACCAAGAAAGAGCTGATCAATGTTTTTTTGATCTAATTTCTTCTGTTCACTTGCCCAGTGTGTAACGGTGGATCTAAACTGCTTGTAGCGAGTAAGCATCTCTTTAAAGCGCTTGAACATAACAGGCTTTGTTAAATAATCAAAGACACCATATCTTAATGTCTCAACGATCATCTGAACATCTTGTTCTGCGCTAATCATAATGACATCTACTTCCGGATATTCTAATTTAAGTGTAGGTAAAAGCTCTACCCCATTTATATCTGGAAGGTAAATATCTAGAATAACCAGCTGTGGTTCATAGACTTCTAGCAGCGTTTCTATTTCTTCTTTGGAAGTAGCAACACCAACAACACGAAAGTCTCCCACCTTTTCAACGAATCGCTTATTAATTTCTGCTACCTTCAGATCATCTTCAATGATTAATACATCAATTTCTTGAGTATGTTCCATAGGTAAGACTCCTTTCATCCTACATTCTTTTCTAGAGGAATAATGACTTTAATCGTTGTGATTGCGTCACACTTTGATTCAGCAGTTAGCGTTCCGTTTAATTCTCTCACCATTGATTGAACAATCCGCATTCCGTATCCGTGTTTGCCTTCTGTCTTAGAAGAGTATCCAGTCTGAATAATGGATTCAAGAGTGTGCTCACCAAAGCCAGTCCCCCAGTCACTCACTAAGACAACCATTAAATCTTCTTTATACGTAAAAGATACACGGACTTTCTTTTGAAGAGCTTTGGGTTTTAGAACCGAATCGATTGCATTATCGATGACATTACCGAGCAATGTAAGTAATGGGTGGCGTTGTTTTGGGCCCAGTTGAATCGGCTTAGGCGGGAGATCAACGGTCCACTCAATTCCTTTTTCTTCAGCCTGATGCTGTTTTCCGATCAGTAACGCTTGAAGCCAGGCATCACTCTTATTCGCTTTTAATCCACTCAATTTAATTTTGTGAGAGTGCGCTTCCTCATTTATATAATCTATGGCCTCTTGATAGGATTCAAGCTGCAGGAGCCCAGATAACACGTGAAGCTTGTTCGAAAACTCGTGTGTTTGTGCCCTTAATGCATCTGCATAGGCTTCCGTTTGACTTAGTTGTTCGGTTAATTCCAGAAACTCTGACGTATCGCGCAAGCCGAAGACTGTACCCATCCATTCACCTGTTGCATTTTTCATTGGCACTTTCTGAACAACAATTCCTTTCGCAATGGAGATGGCTTCGTGATCTCTCATTGTATCGTCACTTTGAGCTAGCAACTCCGCTAAAACATGAGATTGCATAAGATTTGATAAAGAATGTTCTACATAGGTTTTTGTTGGATCAAGACCCATCAGCTTCTTTGCTCGGCCATTCATTAACGTGATCTCGTTCTTCTCATTGATGGCTACTAACCCCTCGCCAACCGATTCAACGATTGCTTGTTTCTCTTCATAGAGGCGACCGATTTCTTGAGGTTCCATTCCGAGCGTAGCACGCTTTAAACCTTTTGTTATGGCAAATGTACCGAGTGCGCCTAGCCCCAATGTTCCAATTCCTACAAATAAAATAACTCGTTCATAGGCAAGTGCCGTTGTGTTAATACTTTCAGCTAAAAAGCCAACAGATACAAAACCAGTTATTTCTCCGTCAATAAAAACCGGTGCCTTCCCGCGAATAGATAATCCTAAAGAGCCTTCTGCCTTTGAAATAATGGAACGACCTTCAGTTAAAACAGGTTCGTTGTCTCCTCCAACTGCTGGTTTTCCAATTCTGGAGGGGTCGGGATGGTAATACCGTATGCCTTCTTCATTAGCGATTGTTATAAATTCTGCTTCACTTACTTCATAAATGTCATTTACCGTTTGATACATTGCTTCCGCCGGGTTATCCGCTTGAAACGCATCCAGAACTGTTTGATGAATGGCGACGGTTTCAGCCAAGTCTAGCGCTCGTTGCCCTATTTCTTTTTCCAGTGCCTCTTCAATCATTTTCTGAGAGGAAAAACCTAATATACATATAATAATAAGAATAAATGAAAAGATTAATAGCATTAATTTTGTTTGAAAGCGCATAACTAAAACCTCTTTCAGCGACTGAATCATTATGTAATAGTATACCATTCATTAACACATAGCTGGATACATCAAAAAGGAGAGCCCCAAAAGGGACTCTCCTTAAACCTGCTGACGTTACTTCGTCAGACCGCACATGTGCAGGTGGTTCTTCATGCTGCGACGTCTCGCAACAGGGGTAAACCTCGTACAATCAACGTTCACTGAACCACCTCCTTTCGATTGATTTAAGTATACTAATGCTTGTCCTATTTGTAAAGACTTATTTTTCTGAATATTTACATTGTATTCATGTTAAAAAAATGGTTTAAACCGTTCGTAACTTGGGAACTATAGTAATAAGATCAATCGAGGGAACTAATCTCCGACTTGATTAAAGAAAATAAAAAAAGACAAGGTATGTCCCTGTCTTTGTAACGTATGAGTTTAACGTACTAAATGTTAACGAATGCGTTGTAACGAATCATTTACCTCTAACCCTATAATATGAAAATATAGGGCCGAAGTCAACTATTTATTCGTGTTGTTCTATCATTTTCTGACAGAAACAGATTCCACAAGGGGCGTAACCATGTTACGGCCTTTTTCTGTTAGAGCTAAGCTAGGCTTGACTTCTCCGGTTGTTAAGTCCTTATTAATTGTACCGATTAACTTACGGACTTTTAACAAATCGATCAGCTCACTAGCGGAATTTGCCGGAATGGAGAATTTAAGAGAGTATTGATTCCGAAGCCATGGTGCTCCAAGATATAAGTCACTGTCCCCATATTTTTTCTCCCACTCATCAATAAATTGGAGTGACTGATCTACGTATGCATCTAATTCATATTCTTGTTCTTCTAATTTAAGAAATGTTCCTAAATCCTCACTATGATGCGAGTAATTTGTAATATCAGTATGTTTAGGTGCTGCCTCAGATAAATAAAAGAGTTCTACTCGTTTTCCTTTGTACATAAGTCTACTCATAATAGGAACCATATCACTGTCTGCGGTGACAAATACATAGCATGAGATGCTCTCATCCTTAAAGGTACTTTCAATGGCATCAATACAAAGCTCAATGTCAGATGAATTCTTCCTAGAGTCTCCATCTTTATCGTTAGAATAAACATGTTTAATTTGAATACGTTGTTTTTGTAAGTCTGTTAAACTTGAACGAATTCGTTGAAAGTCGGCATATGCGCGAAATGTACGGACGCGGTCCTGGCCGTACCGTTCCCAGAGACATTGAAACAGGTTTTTACTTTTCTCTTCGTGATTTGGATTGTGGTTATAGCGATTCATTAAAGTCCAGTATACATTGTCATAATCGACGAAGATCGCTACATTATCATCTGGTAAGTGTGCATCGTAATTAGAATGTAGTAATGCATCTAGTTTTTTAATAAATTGTTCGTTGGGTTGATCTTTCATTGTTGGTGGTGCTCCCTTCTTGTTCTAGTAACAAGGATTCTGATTTTATAGAGTTATTTCCTGTTAAATGGTTCCAAATCATTGTGTATTTGTGTATGATAAATAGGCTCTAATATCTTGAAAAGGAGAATGATACCTTTGTCTACTTCACGCATTCTTAAATGGATAACTGGTGGTGGTGAGGCAATTTTGGCCATCCCGATTCTCGGTGGTGCTCTAGTTATTTCCAGCTATTATTCCGTCTTACCTCTAATGCTTGCCTTGCACATCACTACATTAATTCTATCCAATAAAGATGGAGGCGATACGTACCCAAGTATTTTAGGGATCGTAACCTCTTGTATTGCCTGGATACCGATTGTTGGGTTTATTATGCACACGATTACGGCCATTTTACTGTTAGTTAACGCGGCTAAACGTGATTCAGCAAGCGTAAAAGAAATGAATGGACCTTTGTAATGTACATAAAGGCTCAAAACGAGACGAATATTCTCTTTGGATATTCGTCTCATTTTCTATCACCCGTGGAATCCTCTATCTTCATTGATTGCAGAGATCTTTCTCATCTCTTCATCTGTCAGACTAAAATCAAAAATATCTGCGTTCGATTCGATTCGCTCTTCTTTACTTGATTTTGGAATTGGAATAATGCCTCTCTGAACGTTCCATCTCAGAATGATTTGAGCCGTTTCCTTGTTGTACTTCTCTGCTATCTCTGAGAGCAGTGGATGTTCTAGTAATCTTCCTCTCATTAGTGGGGACCAGGATTCCAACACAATCTCATGCTCTTTGCAGAACGCTTGTAGACCTTCTTGTGAGAGTAAGGGATGTAGCTCCACTTGATTTAAAACCGGCTTGATGTTGGCTGTTCTAAACAGTTTCTTAAGATCCTCTTCTGAGAAATTACTTACCCCAATCGATCGAATCTTGCCCTCGTTCACAAGCTCTTCAAGAGCTCTCCAGCTCTCTGCATTTTCCTCTTCCGTTCCTGGCCAATGAATGAGAACTAGATCAATCGTCTGTAATCCCAATTTCTCATAGCTTGCAAGCACGGCCTGCCTTGTTTTCTCAAACCCGAGTTCTGTTTTCCATACCTTAGTCGTAATGAAAATCTCATCCTCTGGAATGCCTTGAACTACCGCTTCTCGAATCGCTTCTCCAACTGCTTGTTCATTTTCATACATTGCAGCTGTATCGATTAAGCGATATCCATATCTCAGTGCTTTATGGACTGCCAGAGACGCTTCCTCATCGGTCATTTTATATACACCAAGGCCAAAGATAGGGATCGTGTGACCATCGGATAATGGAATGGTTGATTGTAGCGAAGTCATAGTAGAAGCCACCTTTATTTTTAAAATAGTTTATCTTGTTATGTACGAATACTTTCCTATATACCCGTTATCTAAAAACAGTAACTTAAATACTACTAATTCCATAAAGAAAAGATAATCCCTGCAAAAAAATAACGTTAGGCACATTTGCCCAACGTCATTTCTTACAATTATCCTGTCCAGCCTGTCATTTGCGCATAAATTAGGAACATTGCCCCTACTGCCATATAGATGATAAATAACGGAAGGAAAAAGCGAACCCATTTTGCCCAGCTAATTCCTGCAATAACTAATGCAGCCATAAAGTAGCCAGAGGTAGGAAAAAGAATATGAGCAAAACCATCTCCGAACTGGAATGCTAGAATGGCCGTTTGTCTCGTGACACCTAACATATCAGATAAAGGAGCCATGATTGGCATCGTAACAAGTGCTTGTCCACTGCCTGATGGGATGAAGAAGTTAATCACTAGTTGCACGCCCATCATGCCAATTGCACTTAGCGTACTAGGAAAATGTCCAACAACGGAGCCGAGTGCATAAACGAGTGTATCCATGATTTGGCCGTCCTCAAGCACGATAGCCACAGAGCGAGCAATCCCAATAATGATGGCACCCATTAATACTTCTCGAAATCCTTCCGTATAGGCTTCACATATTTTCGTTAAAGACAGCCCTGCGATCAATCCAACAATAATCCCCATAAAGATAAATAGTCCCGACATCTCAAGCATAAACCACCCTAGCTGTGTAACGCCGTAAAAGACAACAGCAGCAAAGATCGGTAGGGATAGAATAGCAAACAGCTGACGTTTGTTCATATCTTTTAACGGTTGATTTAATGCATCCTTATACGTTCGGCGATTCGTTTTGTCTTCATCGTACGTTAAGCTTTGAGCCGTATCCTTCTTTACCTTTCGCGCATATCTCATCACATAGATGCTTCCGATGATAACAATAACGACTAAGACGATGAGTCGTAATTGAAACCCGGAGTAGATTTCTAACCCAGCGATCTGCTGGGAGATTCCAACTGTACCTGGATTCATCACCGCTGCTGTAAAGCCGAGTGCTGTTGAAATTAAAGCAATCGCCGCCGCAGTCATCGAATCATAGCCTAAGGAAATACATAATGGTATTAAAACAGGTATGTAGACTAATGATAATTCTGGTGTCCCGATT
The DNA here is from genome assembly GCA_037965595.1 of Alkalihalobacillus sp. FSL W8-0930. Classification (NCBI taxonomy): domain Bacteria; kingdom Bacillati; phylum Bacillota; class Bacilli; order Caryophanales; family Bacillaceae; genus Alkalihalobacillus; species Alkalihalobacillus sp. FSL W8-0930. The sequence continues at coordinate 3,120,736 of CP150183.1, forward strand.
GTAGTAGAGATCATAGCAAACAATGAGATCAGCACAGGAATAACAAGAATACTCTGATTTTTAAAGGTTCGAGCGAGGCGATCTACCCCTATTTCAATGATTTCTGTTCTCCGAAGCACCATAAACGTCCCACCAATAATAAAGGTAAAGAAGATAATTTCACTAGCATCCTGCATGCCTCGGGGGATGGCTAACATAAAATCCATGAATGATAATGGCGATGCGTCAATCTCAGTAAATGAATCAGGATCAATTGATTCCCTTCCATTTGGGCCGGCTACACGCTCAAACGAACCCGCTGGTACAATATACGTTAAAATAGCTGCGACTCCGCTAATTAAAAATAATAGCACGTAGATATGCGGCATGCTCCAACTATTTTTCTTTTTGATCTTTAATGGGGTAACCTTTTGTGGCTCCATCCTCCCACTCCCTTATTTCGAATTATCACTCATTTTAGCTTAGAGGGTTTTATGGCGCATTGGATGGTTCGCACAAAGGGTACGCGCTTCTTTAGTTCATTTATCTAAAAGGTTTGGTAGGGCACCGACCTCCGCTTACCTCAGCCGTATTATACCCGTTAGAAGATCTAACAATAAAAAAAAGAACAAGTCTTTTCATTCAAGACTTGTTCTTAGCGCATTATACCTTCTCAAGAATCAATGGAACCACTTTTCCTGCATTCACATCGATCAAACCGTGATCCGTAATTTTTAATGCCGGGCTCACCGGTAATGATAATGTGCTCATCGACATGATCGGGTTATAGTGCTTATAGCCAAGCTCTCGTAAAGCGACACATAGCTCTTTCACTTGTGCGGCTAGCTGCTCAAGAGGCTCTTCGGTTAGAATTCCTCCAACAGGAAGAGGAACTCTCGCCTGAACTTTCCCTTCCCATACAACACAGATCCCGCCCTGCATTGCAATCACTTCATTGGCAGCCTGCTTCATATCTTCAATGTTTTCCCCCACAACAAGTAAGTTATGATTATCGTGGGAGTAGGTAGTAGCCACAGCACCGTGCTTGATGATATCTCCTGTAATTAAACCATGTGCTCTGGTTCCACCTTTTCCATACCGTTCAAATGTAGCAATTAATAAGTGCTCGGTATCCTGCCATTGTAGCAGACCATTCTGAACGTCGATTGACTCGTGTACTTCGGCTGTAAACGTTGATCCATCTTGCACCTTCATAATTCGGGCCGTGTAGGATCCATCCTCTTTGTTTACATGTACATTAAAGTCTTCTGACGTTAACGTTTCAAGCTGAACACTTTTGTAAAAGTTTTCAGGAAACTGCTTTTCACCGACTTTGGCAGCTTCGTTTTGATTGGCTAAGACGCCTGACTTGTACACAGCCGCAAGTTCAAATTCTTCTAAATTTGAAAGCAAACAAAAGTCAGCTATTTTACCTGGTGCGATCACACCTCGGTCTTGCAATTTCATGCGTTTAGCAGGTGTGTACGTACTGGCATAAATCACATCTTCTGCTTTCATACCCATACTCATTGCTTTTTTGACAATATGATTAAGATGCCCTTTCTCTTCAAGATCATCTGCCATTACGTCATCTGTGATAAAACAGAAATGCTCACTAACGTCATGCTCGCATAAGTATTCAATCACTTCAGGTGTCATTGATTTTTCTTGAATTTCAATAAACATGCCAGCTTCTATTCGAGCTTTCATACCTTCTATTGTTTGATGTGTGTGATCAGAATCCACACCAGCAAAAATCATCCGATGTAAATCTGTATCTAGAAGTTTTGGTACATGCCCTTCAATAATTGTCTCCGGATAATGTGTTCTCATGTGCTTAAGAAGCTGTTTGGTTTTATTGTCGCCCTCTGAGATAACATCTACATAGTTCATAATTTCGCCTAAGCAAATGATCTGATCTAATGTCATTAAATGATCAATATCTTCTATTTCAATAGAACCGCCGGTCGTCTCCATAGAAGTCGCAGGTACGGAGCTCGGAATCGAATAAAACATATCGATTTCACATTGCTTACTAGCTTCAATCATTTCCGTTACACCTGTTACTCCAAACACGTTGGCCATCTCATGCGGTTCAGGAACGATCGTTGTGACGCCATTTTGAATCAATGCACGAGAAAATGTAGCAGGGGTCACCATTGTACTTTCAATGTGAAGATGAATATCAATAAGACCAGGCACCATGTAATAGCCGTGACCATTTACATGCTGCTCTGCTTGAAAGTAACTCGTATCTTTTTCACCGATATACATAAATCTTCCGTCTTTAATTGCAACGTTTGCTGTCTTGAAGCTCTTCTCATAGCTGTTAAACACTTTTACGTGTTCAATGAGTGTATCTATCTGCATGATGCTATCCCTCTCCTCCATTAATCAACTAAGACAAGCTTTTCTTTTGGAAAATGAACGGTTACCTGTTCACCAGAAGTGAGTGTCTGTGCGCTTTCTTGATTAATCGTGAAGTCGCCAAGATCTGTTTGAACAACATACTGGTGGCTGCGGCCAAGGAACGTACTCACTTTAATACGGCCGTTCACCTGGTTTGGAGAAAGTAGCTCCCCTTTAAATGGTAAGATGCTCAGGTAATCTGGACGAATGGCCCCGATCATACTTTGCGGACTGGCTGCCTGCTTCGCCTCAGCCACATGAAAATCCAGCCCTTGAGCCTTCATCACAAATCCACCTTCAGCTTCTTGCTTATCTGAAAATGAAATAAAGTTCTTAAACCCGATGAAATCAGCGATGAACTTCGTTTTTGGATATGAATAGATCGTAGAAGGTTGATCCAGCTGCTCAATTACACCTTTGTTCATGATCGCTACCTGGTCGGAAATGGAGAAGCACTCTTCCTGGTCATGCGACACATACACGGTTGTAATTCCAAGCTCTTGCTGAATGCGACGAATTTCCACTCGCATGCTTTCACGCAAGTTCGCATCTAGGTTACTTAACGGCTCATCAAACAATAGAAGATCCGGTTTAATCACAAGGGCTCTTGCAATGGCCACACGCTGCTTTTGACCACCAGATAACTCCTGTGGGAAGCGTTGCTCAAAGCCTGAAAGGTTTACAATCTCAAGCATTTCCTGGACAAGCTTTTTTGTTTCTGCCGTTGTTTTTTTGCGTAGTCTTAATCCAAAAGCCACATTATCAAACACGGTCATGTGCGGAAACAACGCATAGTTTTGAAAAACAAAGCCAAAGTTTCGTTTACTTACAGGTACACGAGTAAAGTCTTTGTTCTTAAATGTGAATCGACCTTCTTTTGCTTCTAAAAATCCCGCAATCAAACGAAGAGTTGTCGTTTTCCCACAACCACTAGGTCCAAGTAAAGAAATAAGTTTTCCTTCTTCAATATCTAAATGAAAGTCCTTCAAAATGTCTTGTTTTTGATAGGCAACTGAAATTTGATCTAATGTAAGTAAAGCCATTTGATGATTCCTCCAATTATCGTTTTGTAAAGTATGCGACACCCATTAATCGCTCGATGAAGAACATTAAGCCAGCCGTCAAAATCATCAGTAGAACAGACACTGCGGCAATCGTTGGATCAAAGTAATTTTCAACGTACGTCAACATTTGGATCGGTAGCGTACTAAATCCAGGTCCAGTCATAAAGACAGAGATGTCTACGTTGTTAAACGATTCAAGGAATGCGATTAATACGGCTGCAATAATCCCTGAACGAATATTTGGGAGAACAATCTTAAAGAATGTTTCCACATGGCCTGCACCCAAACTTAAAGCCGCTTCTTCAATCGAGAAGTCAAAGTTAGACAAACTGGAAGAAATCACGCGGATAATAAATGGCAACATAATAATCGTATGACCGATGAAAAGACCAGCGTAAACCGGAAGTCCATAAGAAACGATAATGTATCGTAAAAAGGTAAAACCAAGAACAATCCCTGGTATTAATACAGGCGAGATAAAAATGGCATTTAACAGCTGCTTTCCTTTAAAATCATATCTACTTAAGGCATAAGCTGCCGGTATTCCTATAAGCAATGCCATCAAGTTTCCAGCGAGTGAAACAAGAATAGATATTTTAAAGGTTTCTAAAAACATCGAGACTTTAAAGATGTTTTCATACCAATTAAGTGAGAAGCCCTCTGGTGGAAACTTCAAAACACTGCCTGGTTCAAAGGAAGTGATAGAGATGATCACCAGCGGTCCAATTAAAAAGGCAAAAACCAACCACGTAACAAGGGCTAAGACCCAGTTCTTTTTCATCAACCTCTACCCCCTCGGATTTAATTTCAGTGCAATTTTGTTAATGATTAAGATGAATAACACCGTAACAGCGATCATAATGACACTTACAATCGATGCAACATGCCAGTCATTTAACGTCACAGCATTTTGATAAAGGAATGTAGAGATCACGCGCTGATTCCCACCGAGTAAGGCAGGCGTCGTGTATGCTGTAAAGCTCCCTACAAACACAAGTGTGCAGCCAATCATTAGTCCTGGCACACAAAGTGGCAGAAGAATTTTCCGGAAGATCGTGACTTTTGAAGCTCCTAAGCTTTCTGCAGCCTCAAGTAAATTACGGTCAACATTCTCTAAGATCCCAACCAATGTCACAATCATTAATGGTAGAAACAGATGCACCAAACCAATATTCACGGCGATTGGTGTATACATAATCTCGAGTGGCTCTGAACGAATGCCTACTCCGAGTAGAAATTGATTCAGTAGTCCATTTCGACCAAGAATAATCATCCAGCTGAACGAGCGAACGACCGGGCTAACCAATAACGGAAACACAGCTAGTAAAAGCATGAGTGCTTTTGTGCGTGCGCGTAATCCTGAGATATAGTAGGCTGCGGGAAATCCAAGAATAATACAGAAAAGGGTCGTTAATAGACTGACACGAATGGTTGTCCAAAGGATCTCCATAAAGTAAGCATTTTGGAAGAAGTTCAGATACCCTTGAAAGGAAAAGCTTCCTGCATCAGAAAACGTTCCTGCAAACGTTAATGCCAATGGAACGATCATAAACAGAGTTAAGAACAAGACACCCGGTAGCAATAATAAGTAAATATATTTTTTCTTCACGCTGTTCCCTCCTCCATCGGTATGCGGATTGTTTGAATAAACAGGTCAAGAAAAGCATCTGCGTCGACTTCAAGACTGACTCCGACATTAGGTGATTGTCCAAGACGATTTTGAAAATCACATACTGTTTGGCCATCACAGATTCGACTTGTTGTTTCTACATCTACATACAGTTCTTTCTTTTTCACTAGGTTTGGTTGAATCGCTACAGCTACGGCAAGTGGATCGTGCATCGCACATGCTTTTACCCCATTGCGTTCAATGTAACGTTTCATATAATCTGACGTACTTTGTCTGATGTACTCTCCGTACTTTGTTCCATCAAGCTGTTTTAAGTGCGCTTCTGTTAAGAGCGCTTTTCGAGTCACATCAAGCCCCACTTGAGTGAGCTTTTTGAAGCCAGCGTCTAAGACAATCTTAGCTGCCTCAGGATCCACAAACATGTTGTACTCAGCGACTGGTGTAATGTTTCCCATGTCACTCACAACACCACCCATAAAAACAACCTCTTCCACATAGGTTGGAAGCTCGGGACATAGTTGAAGAGCTTCTGCCAAATTCGTTAAGGGTCCGGTCATAATAAAAGTCAAAGGTTTCTCTGACGATTTAGCAAGCTCAATCATATAGCTCGGCGCATAAGCGTGCTCAGGCTTTTTTGTAGGCGTCATGTCTGCTAGCGCCCCACCAATTCCGTCCGCTCCGTGAATCCGGTGCTCAAAATGAGTTGATCTCTTTAAAGGTTGATTCGCACCCGGTACAACCGGGATATGCATCGCACCTGTCATCTCAACAATTTTGCACGTATTTAAGGTTGCCGTCTCAAGTGCTACGTTTCCGTTAACGGTAGTAATCGCTCTGACGTTCATTTCATCTGAATGGATGGCGAGTAATAAACCAAGCGCGTCGTCTACACCTGTATCCACATCAATCAGTACATTCCGAGTCATTTTATTCACCTCTACAAACAAGAAGGCGCCCGACAAGTTGTATCCGGCGCCCTATGTCTTTTTTAGTTACTTCGCAATCTCTTGATTCCAGCGTTCAATCCAGCCTGCGGAGTTTTCGTTTACTTCAGCCATGTCTAGTTGATTTAATCCATCAATCACGTCTTGACCATACGTGATTCCTTCAGCTTCTTCATCCGTTAACTCAACCGTTGTATTAACTGGAGAATCAATTTTTGCTTTAGCCATTGTTTCCTGAATGTCATGACTGAGTTGGAAGTTGATGAATTCTTCAGCCAATTCTTTGTTTTTACTATCCTTTACAATGTTCACAGTGTTCATAACAGCATAGCCGCCTTCACTCGGTGCAACAAATTTAGCAGCTGGAATCGCTTCTTTTAAGTCATTAAAGTACATTTCCATAAATGGTCCTGCTGCGATTTCACCTTGAGAGAACATATTCACAAAGTCAGATGTCTTATCGTATTCTTTTACAATGTTTGGAGTTAGCTCTTCAAGCTTCGCAAACGCTGCATCTTCATTAAACGAATCTTCACCAGCTACTTTAGACGCAGCATCTAAGAACATTGGACCCGTTGTTGTTGTAATGCCTGGGATTGTTAGGTTGTTGGCAAGGTTTGCATCCCAAAGATCTGCCCAAGATGTGATGTCTCCATCTACTTCATCGCTGTTATAAGCAATCCCGAATTGGCCAATCGTATAAGCTGGACCGTAGTCTTCACCAAGTGGTGCTTTTGCAATATCATAGATCTCATCTAGGTTTGGAATGTTGCTGCGATCAATCGTTTCAAATAAATCATCATTAATGGCTTGTTGTGCGTAAAAATCAGACAGATAAACCACATCAATATCAGCTGTTCCTTGGCGAATCTTATTTAAACGCTCTGCGTTATTTCCTATATCTAAAACAATTTCAACGTTATGTTCAGCTTCAAAGGGTGCGTATACTTCTTCTCTAAAAAAGTCTTCAGAGAAACCCCATGTTGAAACAACTAATTTAGTTGGGGAGCCAGTTGAACCTTGTGAATCATCTGAACTTCCACAAGCAGTTAAAGCAATAGTAGATAAAGCAACGATTGTTGATGCACCAAGCAATTTTTTCATTTTTATACCCTCCGAATGATCTAGTTTTGGATTATAAAGAATAGGATTCCCAGCTCAAGCTAAAAGTTCCCATAAAAAAAGAAAAAGACACTCTCGCAGAATAATCGTGCATTCTACAAGAGTCCCTTTTCCTTGTGTACAAAGATTCGGTTACGCTTGTCTAACATATGACGGTTTCTTCTTCAGATAGATCCGAACAAGAAATCCTTATTTTAGAATGATGTTCGTAAATGCCCACTGTGTTCTTGCATCAAAATCACGCAGTACAACATCAATTGGAAAATCAGTCTGTTCATTTAACTTTTGTAAGAGCTTCTTCTTATATAGAAGGGAAAGTTGAAAATCCACTTCTTGTTTTAAACTAGGTACCTCTCCTTCAAGTGCAGTTGAACGGGGTGACCGCCGATGCTTTGCTTGAAAAGTAATAATGTCGTTCTCAATGGTTACCTTGAGTAAGGTGGTTCCCACTCCGAACATTTCCTTTGATACCTCGTTATAAAGATGCGCTAATAACTTCTTTGTTTCATTTGATTGCAATATCACACCATCACCTACTATGAGGATAATGAAAATCACTTACAAGTCATATTATACATAAGATCTGATAGTTCGGCAAGATAATGTTCGGATTTATTCTTCATTTAAAGTCAAAATAAGAGTTTTTACGACTTTTTATACGCAAAAGACGGAAATTGAATGTCATATACATCCATTCGCATTCATATACTATACAGGAAAAAGAAACTTGTACAAATTTTGCAAAAAACATATACAAGTTCCCATGATTTCGCTAGAGTTAGAGGGAATGATGTTAAAAAAGAGAGGTGAATAAGCGAAAACTAAATGGTATCAACCATTCTTATCAAAGATTAGTTTATTGGAGGTATACATATGGGTTATTTTATTGCGTACTTAATCGTGTTCTTACTAGCTGCTACTCCTTTTTTTGAAGCCCCTGCGATCATTCCAGTTGGTTACGTGGCTGGATTAGATCCTTATTTAACATCCATTATTGCGTTCATTGGGAACTTACTAACTGTATTACTAGTTATCGTTTTTGTCGAAGCCATTCAAGGCTGGAGAGAGAGAAGACGAATTAAAAAAGGCAAACCTGAAAAAACCAAAAAAAGCGAGCGTGCACAACGTGTCTTTAATAAGTATGGCTTGCCAGGTTTATGCTTAATCGGTCCAACCGTTGGAAGTCACCTCACTGCGATTATTGCGATGTCGTTAAGTGGAAGCAAAATAAAAACCGCTATATGGATGACCATCTCACTTGTCGTTTGGTGCGTAGGGATGGCTCTGTTCACACACTATGGTTTCTCAAGATTATTTGAAAATAATGATGTAACCAATACGTTACGTGACTTTATTAATAACTATTAAGCGTTTGGAGCAGTGGGTGAGATGTTCAGAGGAACATCTTATCCGCTGTTTTTTTGTGGGTGGATGTATTCCATGCTTGAACCGATGTATTTGCTTTTTTCTCGATGTATTTGATGCTCGAAACGATGTAATTCCCTTTTCCTCGTTGTATTTCATGATTAATCCGATGTATTTGCCCTTTCCTCAATGTATTCCAAACGTATCCCGTTGTATTAAAGCTACCTTTCTTACTATACTCTCTCTTCTACTTGCTACCACTCGCTCAAAGCAAAAAACCTAGCAATAGCTAGGTTGCGCTTACATTCATTTTCAATTTAAAAATCTATTTAAAACAGTCCCATGTACTTTTTCTTTTTCACCCGTAGTGGTTCTTCCGCATAGATGCTGTAGTCATTTATAAGTCGTTGGGCATTTTGCTCAAAGTATGTAGCGCCTGAGCCATCTCCTTGTCTGTACAAGGTATCAAATGCTTTTGTAAAATCGCTACTTCTCGTTTTTGATTGTATTGAGGACGACATTAAAAAGTGCACAAGACGATTAGCAATTAGTTGCTCAGAGAACTTTCGTGTATACCCACTTACTCTTCCAGTAAAGCTAGAGGCATTTAGTTGTGCCAGAGCTCCCGCTTTTACTAGTTTATAGAGTAAATCCGGTTGTTCAATAATCTCTTTATGCCGTTCTGGGTGTGCCAGAATCGGTTTAACTCCTTGTAACTGCAAGTTATATAAAATATCTGAAATGCGGGGATGAAGTCTCTCGCCCCCTAATGTAATAAGCATATACTGAGTATCATTTAATGTAAGGAGTCTACCTTCCGTGTAAGCACTGGAAAGATCATCGTCCAGCTGGATGCTTTGACCCGGGACTACACGAATGGCTAAGTCTTGTTCTTTTGCTACATTATTTAATAAGCTTATTCGTTCTCTTATATCAGCAGGCGAGATTGTATCCTGATGCAATCGTAATATAGGTGCGGCAATTAATGTTTTGACTCCACTTTCTTCAGACTTTTGAAGGAGCTTGACCGCTTCTGTTTCACTTGGTGATTGCTCAGTAAGATCGGGCAATATATTCACTAAGTAATCAATCATAAATCTCTTTATCCCCCTTTTTACTACACTCTTTGGTAGCGTTCACGATCATTTATAAAAGTATGTATAAAATATTATAACGAACAAATCGTTCTTCATCAAGAACATTCAATTACATAATATCTCAGAAAAACAAAATATAGTTCCACTAAAATTTTACTTTACATGATAAAATATGATAAATCATAGAAAAGGAGCTTCAGAATGAAGAAAATCAACCTCATCGCTCGTCTTCTCTTCATCCTAGGTATTATCTCATTATGTGTAGGTGGATTAACTATTCTACTCTTTATGTATCATCTAACAAGTATTGGAGCTATATTTGAGTTTTTTGGTTCATTTTTATTTGCTTTACTATGCCTTGCCTTATCTTTTCTTATTATAGGATTTATTTTGTTTGGGTTAAGTGAACTAATTGAACAGCAATCTATAACAAATCACCTTTTGGCAAAACAGTCAGCGATCGATCTCACACATTTTCATGCGAACTTAATTAGTGAGCACCAAACAAAGTCACAGACCGAAGAACCAGCAGAGGGCTATCATTTTCCTGAGGCAGACGCACCCCCACTTCACCATTCGATCCGTACCAAACGGTTATTGAACGTAGATTGGTACACAGCAGATTCAGATCCGCATTGGATTAGTCATACAATTGATAAATTAGGAGAAACAGTACATACCATTACAGCTCTCCCTCAAAATGATTGGTATGCAGCGACCACTTCAACGAACACACATCTCGTTAAAATTGACCGAGATCGAACGAATGAGGCAGCACGTGTGGAATGGAAGGATTATCCTGACCTACTCGAATGGTGGAACACGTACCAAACGAAGCAATCAGATAACAAATGAAGCAAAAAAACACCCCACTTTATTGGATTTCTCCATAAAATGAGGTGTTTTTTTACGTTAAACCTGTGAAGCAGGTTCCATATCTGATTGTTCTTCTTCTTTTTCCTTTGTAGCGACCTTTTGGTCACGGAAATCTTCTCCGGGCTTACTGCGTTTCATAAAGAATGAAAGCACAAGGGCAATAAGCGCCACAAACACAGTTAATAGAAATGCGTCATTAATTCCTTCAACCGTTGCTTGGTTAACAAGGTCTTGACCAACTAAGCCGGAGCCTGCTAATTCATCAACATGAGTTGTTGTGCGAGTCGACATGATGGTTACAAGTAGTGCGGAACCGATCGCACCTGATACTTGCTGCAATGTATTATTCATGGCTGTGCCGTGTGGATTGTATCGGGCTGGAAGCTGATTTAATCCATTTGTCATAACCGGCATCATCACCATAGACATTCCAAACATTCTCGCTGTATAAAGTAACATCAACGTTGTGTACGTTGTGTCCATCGTTAAACGACTGAACATGTAAGACGTTAGAATCGTAATAGTTAGTCCTGTTACAGCCAGCACTCTTGCTCCATATTTATCAAACAACTTCCCAGTAATCGGAGACATAATACCCATCAGTAAGGCCCCCGGTAATAAAAGAAGCCCTGAATCTAACGGAGAAATTCCACGAATGGTTTGAACATATAATGGAAGTAAAAGCATGGCTCCAAACATAGCCATCGTTAAGGTGATTGAAATGATGGACGACAGAGCAAACATTGGATAACGATAAATTCGGAACTCAAGCATAGGTACTTCCAGCTTTAATTGACGAAGGATAAATACAAGTAATGCAATTCCCCCTACGATCAACGTAAGGTACACTTCTGTCGCACTCCATCCTTTGTCTCCAGCAGATCCAAATCCATAAAGAATTCCACCAAAACCAATACTTGAAAGAACCACCGATAAACCATCCAGCTTAATTGGCATTGATTCTTTCTTATCGTGTAACAAGAAGATCGCCACAACTAAAATAATTAAAGCAATCGGAAATGTTACGTAGAAAAGCATCTTCCATGAATAATGTTCAATTAAGAATCCAGATAACGTTGGACCAATAGCTGGAGCAAAAATCATGACTAGACCAAAGATCCCCATGGCAGCTCCACGTTTTTCAATCGGAAATCCGTTTAACAGGACATTCATGAGCAACGGCATCATGATCGCTGAACCCGAAGCTTGAACCACACGAGCAGATAATAGCACCGGGAAATCCCATGAGATGACGGCCATTAATGTCCCTAGTGTAAACAAGCTAATGGCTGTGAGGAACAAGCCACGTACCGAGAATTTTTGAATCAGAAATGCAGTAATTGGAATTAAGATCCCATTTACAAGCATATAACCTGTAGCCAACCACTGAACCGTTGAAGCTGTTACTTCAAAGTCATTCATAATTGATGGTAGAGCTACGTTTAGCAAGGTTTCATTTAAAAGTGAAATAAAAGCTCCTAATAGCAAAATAACGATAATGCCATAAGGAGGACGTTTTGTTTCTTCTAATGTTGTCATTTATACCCCTCCATAACGACTGTTCATTTTTTTATACCAGCGTTATACTGAACATATATTACTCCTGTCTTTTCTAAAAAGCAACAAGAGATTCTTGCTTTTTTTAGCTAAATCATGGACTCTTATTAATGGAAGAGGTGGTCAAAATGAACAACCGCAGACAAGACGTAATTGAGGGCGCACATCAGGTATTTGCTGAGAAAGGATTTCGCGCAGCTTCCATTCAACACATCCTGGATCGAAGCTCCATTTCTAAAGGGACTTTATATAAATACTTCTCATCTAAAAGTGATATTATTCTAGCCGTCTTTCAATGGCTTAACCATAAGATTGAAGAAGCAAGAAACGAAGTATTGCTCTATCGTAATCCAAAGGACCTTGAAACCTTGAAAGAGCAAGTCATTCTTCAAATTAAGTTATTAGAGGAATATAAGATGTTCGCATTATTTCAGGAAATCTTCTTTTCTGATGACTTAGAGTTAAAGCAGTACATTCGTCAGCATCAATTATATGAGTTGAAATGGATGCACCACCGGCTAAAGGACATATTTGACGAGGAATCCGCTCCATACTTACTCGATTGTGCGGTTATGGTTACGGGTATGTTGTATATGCATTTTAGATATCACAATCATTCACAGGGACAAACGGGGCGAGATCGGGAAGCGGTCGTTTATTATTGCATGAACCGATTAGTGGAATTAGTTTCTCAAGTAACGAAAAGTAAAGAACAGCTGTTAGATCCAGTATTACTTGACAAGTGGGTACCTGAAGCGACAAGGAAGATGGATACATTAAAGGAAAAGGTAGAAAGTGACCTATTTCAATTAAAGCAATCGATTATGAAAAGCTCGAATGAAGACGAACTAAAAAAGCACAAGGAACGCTTGGACTTTCTCAGTGATGAGCTTGTCCAGAACGAACCTCGTACTTTTTTAATTGAGAGTATTATTGAATCACTTACCAACGATTCAAGTCCTACTTGGCAGGAGCAGCTAAGTACGTTTAAACTCTCTGTTTCCGACTATCTTCATGAATGCTTATAAGTCCCAGAAGGTATCAAAATCTACTTTATAGTTCATGTCTTGAAGCGTAATGATGATTCGTCTTGCGCTTCTTACACTTGGCTCCCTGTCTTCTTTGCAAAGTCTACGTACTGTTTCACGACTCACTCCACACATATTAGCCATTCTCTGTTGAGTAATCTCATGTTGAGACAAGAATTCCGCAAAAGGAGTCTCAGGTTGGGTTGTCTGATACATTCAAGCACCTCCAAGTTTTAGTCTGCCAATGAATCTTTATACATTGATTATAACGTGGATTTGCATAAAATGGACGAGCGACCTATGACTTTGTAGTTGGGAAAATGAGCAGACAAGCTACATGGTGTAGCCGAAAAGTATTAGAGAATGTACAAAAAAGAGGGTGTGACAAAACTAAAAATCGACAAAAAATTGGCGAATGAATAGACCGTCTAATCATTCGCCATTCATATTTTGAGAAAACGAGCGTAAGGAGAACCCGAGACTCCTACGGAACAGAACGCGGTGAAGACACTGTAGCGGTGCTTTTTCCGCGAAAGGGGCTGAGGCCGTTCTTGTGGGTGCGAGGGATTCTCCTGTAGCGGATGTGGTGCTATGTTCGTGTTTTTAATCGTCGATTTAAGGTTATGTCTCGCCCTCTTTTCTCTATAAAACCTCTTTAACTTCATTCAGTGTAGGCATACCCGTTTGCGCACCGAATCGCATGACGGATAAGCCCGCGGCTGCGTTTGCAAATTCAATCGCATTCGTTATGTCTGCACCGCTCGCTAATTTGTACGCTAATGCTCCATTAAATGTATCTCCTGCGCCCGTTGTATCAACAACCTCTACCGAGCGACCTTTCACCACTTTAGATTCCTCGTCTTCTTTTTCCATATACTGAACGCCTTCACTTCCTAAAGTCACAATCACACCTTGCAACCCATCACGTAAGAGCGCGTTTATTCCCTCTGTTACACTTGTTTGCTGTGTAAGGTGCATCAGTTCTGTTTCGTTTGGCGTCAGATAATCAACATGGGAAAGTAATGTATCATGTAGTTTGTGAGCCGGTGCCGGGTTTAGGATCACCTTCGCTCCGAAACCTGAAGAAACTTCTGCTGCGTATTCAACAATGTCCATCGGAATCTCAAGCTGAATGACAACTAAATCAGCAGCTTGTATCACTTCTTTTGCTGCATCTATATGACTTTTGGTTATGGAAAAATTTGCTCCTGGAACGATGATAATTTGATTGTCTTCTTCAGCTACCGTGATTTGAGCAATCCCTGTTGTTTCGTTTTTCATCACCTGAATCCAGTCTGTTTGAATGTTTTCATCTTGAAGCTGCTGGAGAAGAATTTTCCCTGTTGCGTCATCACCAACTGCTCCAACCATACTTACTGTTGCTCCAAGTCTTGCACATGCAACAGCCTGATTGGCTCCTTTTCCTCCTGGAAGCTGATAAAAGCTCCCTCCAGAAATCGTTTCACCCTTCTTGGGAAAACGATCGGCCCGCGTGACCATATCCATATTTATACTTCCAATAACTACAACCTTAGGCTGATTTGTTTTCACTTTACGTCACCTGCTTTTTCATTTTTCACCCATAAAGAATACCATACTCTTCTCCCGCCGCCTATTGGCACTTGCGTCATGGGACTGTCACATACATAAACAATCGGCATACGTAAGATCTGATACACTAAGAGGATGTAAATGTAAGAGGTGACTTATGAAACGTAAAATCGCAGTTCTTTGTTTTTTTGTTTTAATTGGTGCACTTGTATATGTGTATCGCCTGAACTTACTTGACTGGGTTCAGGATTATGGTCAGCGGTCGGTGATACTGACGACCATGTCCGCAACTTTATTTGCGTTATTCCCCGTTATTCCTTACCCCATTATTGGAGGAATTCTCGGAGTTATATTCGGACCGGCACTAGGAAGCTTTGTGACTTGGGTGGGTTCTTCCCTTGCGTCTATCCTTATGTTTATCGCCATTCGGTTTGGGTTTAAGGACTGGGGTCGACGGATGCTCTCGCGCTATAAATCAGTTGAGAAGCTAACTGAGATCTTTGAACGAAATGCATTTATGACAATTTTTATAAGTAGATTGATTCCCGTTATTCCTTCCATTGTGGCAAATGCTTATTTTGCTTTAAGCAATGTATCACTCAGGGTCTATGCGCTCGCTTCCACCTTAGGAAAAATTCCATCGATGATTCTTTTCGCCACCGTTGGCAATGCACTCCTTACCAATCCAGGTGACTTATTATTTGTTGGGCTTTACTACGGAGGGTTCTTACTTGTGGTTTATAGCGTCTACCGGATGTGGAGAAGAAGAGGGAAAGAAATCTAGAAAAAAAGGGCGTCACCCTATGTGGTATCGCCCTTTTTGCGTTAAAGTTGTTCTTTCTTATCAAGCGTACGTAACGTTCGATACAAGACAGAGGTTGCTGTTTGCACATCTTCCTTGCTTGTCCATTCTTTTGGGTTATGGCTAATTCCATCCTTAGAGCGAGCAAAGATCATACCCATTGGCCACTTCCCCGTAAATTGCATGCCATCATGACCTGCTCCACTTGGTAATGTCACTGGCTCTATACCTTCCTCAATCAAACTTTCTTTAATCGTCTCCTGAATAGCCTCTGCACAAGGAGCAGGAGAGATCCGTTGTAGCTCTTCAATCTCTAATGTAAGCCCACGCTCTTTTGCAATTTTGTCTGCTGCTTCTCTTATTCTTTCCTCTGCCTGATTGCGTACATCTTCCTTCACATGTCTAAGATCCAGTGTCCATTCACTATAACCTGGAATCACATTTGTCCCACCTGGTTTTACTTGAATTTGACCTACTGTCGCTACTAAATCTGGAGTGGAGCGGGCAATCCGTTCAATCTCAGCAACAATTAAACTGGCTCCTACCAACGCATCACGTCTCTGATTCATTGGTGTTGATCCCGCGTGTCCAGCTTCACCGGTGCATTTTAACCGAAGCCAACAAGGACCTGCAATTCCACTAACAACACCCGCTGCAACACCTGCTTGCTCGAGAATCTTTCCTTGTTCAATATGTAATTCAATATAAGCACGCACTTTATCTAATGTCGCATCCGCAATGGATTCAGGGTGATAGCCTTGTTGTTTCATCGCTTCTTTGATGCTCACTCCATCTGCATCCTTCATCGTAAGCTCATCCAACGTTAAAATGCCAGCAACGGCTCTGCTACCAATCATCCCTAAGCCAAAACGAGATCCTTCTTCATCCTTAAAGGCCATGACTTTGACTGTATGTGTAAGATCGATGCCTTGTTCAGTTAAAGATTCAAGAACTTCAAGCCCCGCTAACACACCAAGCGGTCCATCAAAATTCCCCCCATTTGGCACACTATCAACATGTGAACCAATGAGGATCGTCTCATCACTTTTCCCTTTTTTCACACCGTACAGGTTTCCCACCGAGTCGTACCCCGTTTCAAGACCCGCCTCTTCCATAAAAGACTTAACACGTTCATTCGCTTGTGCTTCAAGATCCGTATAGGAGTATCTTGTGACACCTCCATCCTCTGTTGCTCCGATTTCTGCAAGTGTCATAAGCCTGTCCCAGATTCGTTCCCCGTTCACCTTACTCATGTTCATCATCCCTCTTTCCCACAAACAAAACAAATTATATGAATGTTCAATCTTTCTTTAGTGTAGCATGCTTCGCTTTAATTAGACAAAAAAGCGATTTTCCATCACTCACATAAAACCTGAGACAAAGTGATCAATTAAGAAAGAATGGCGAATGATTCAACGAGAGAATCATTCGCCATTCGATGGTTCACAAAATGAGCGGGTGTGAACCCGACACTCCTACGAAAAAAGTACGTGGTGAAGACACTGTAGCGGCGCCCTTTCCGCGAAGGGGCTGAGGCCGTACCCCGCGGGTGGGAGGGATTCTCCTGGAGCGGATATTGTGCTGTGTTCGTGTTTCACTATCCACATTAATGTTTTGTCATTCTTTCGGAGTAAGCTCATCCTCGCGAAGATGTCCAGAACGACTCACTTTTGTATCTAAGTACTTTTTGTTAAACTCTGACACATCACCCCATAAAGGCATTCTTCCTTTAAGAGGAAGTCCAGCGTTCTTAAGAGCTTCAACCTTTTTGGGGTTATTTGTCATTAACGTCACTGGTTTTGAACGTAGTGTGTGAAGAACCTTGATCACATCATCATAATTTCTAGAGTCATCGACAAATCCAAGGGCATGGTTGGCTTCAACCGTGTCTAACCCTTCTTCCTGTAAAATATAAGCCATAGCTTTGCTGAACAACCCAATGCCGCGTCCTTCATGATTAGCCAGGTAGAATAATGCACCTGTTCCGTGCTCTGCAATCATCTTCATCGATTGTTTTAGCTGGAAGCCGCAATCACATCGCTTGCTGCCAAAAATATCGCCCGTGTGGCAGATTGAATGCATACGAATAATGGCATCCTCGTCAAAAGCAAAGTCTCCATAGGTTAACACACTTGATTGTTGAAATTCAGCCAGGTTATCACCAGAAAGCTTTTCAAGCATCCGGTCAAAATCCTCCGTAACCTCCTGACAATGCAACCAGCAATACCATTGGAATGTGACGGTTTCTCCATATAAATTAACAGGAAGCTGAATCGGTCCAACTAAGTAAATGGCCCCTACTTCCAATGGAATCATTTGAACCTTCTCTTCTATACTTGATAATCCGCGTTTGTCTATTTTAGTGTCACTCATGAGGATGGTGCTCCTTTTTGTTATGATTAGATTGTCTATAATTAGTATGGTGATCAGAATGTACGTTTATCATACTGTATGTCCTGATACCTGACTAGTAGACACTTTTATGAAACCTAGTTTCAACAAAGTGGAGCCCCCAGCGAGTCAAATTGATTGATGTAGGTTGATGATATCCTTTAACGCCGCGCTTGCTGCTCCAACAGGGCTCGACGCTCCTCCTGCTACAACGAGTTCTCCCATTTCCTTTGTCGTAAAGACGATTCCTTTATTTGTACCATGAACGCTGGCCAACGGATGAACATTCGTTAACCACTCAGGCTTCACAGATAGAATAAGTTGATGATCCTCATACGTTGCCCTTGCCACTAAACGAACGGTATACCCTTTTTGAGTGGCGTCCTCCACATCCTCATGTGTCACACTGGTGATTCCTTGAATGGAGACGTCATTCATATAAAATGATCCGTTAAACAAGCTATTCGCAAGGATCACTAATTTACTCGCACTATCAATTCCCTTTATGTCATTGTCCGGATTTGACTCGGCAATCCCAAGTTCTTGAGCCTTTTTAAGCGACTCTGAAAAGGGAAGACCTGAGTCCATCATATGAGACAGCACAAAGTTACTTGTCCCATTTAATACAGCTGCTAACTCTGTAATCGTTGTTCCTGCTAAACAATAATCCGCGATATCGTATGTAGGTAATGCCGCTGCTACGGCGCCACTGAACTTAACCTGTTTGTTTTTGGACGCAGCCAAGCTCATGATTTCCTGAAAATGATAAAGAAGGGCTCCCTTCGATACAGAGACCACGTGTAGTCTATCATGTATCGCCTGCTTGATATATGTATAACCAGGTTCTCCGTGAGCATGATGAGAAGGCGTACACTCAACGAAGAGATCGCCTACAAAGGTATACTCCGTTTGCAGGGAGAGGTCTTTTGATTGAGCATAAGCGAGTATGCCCTTTGACCCAGACTCCTGTTGAAGCAACCCGTTTAAGTCTAAGCCGTTCTGATCTTCGAGTAACCCTTCTCTTGCAATTACACCAACGACCTTCAGATCTAACTCATATTTTGCCTTATACTCACCTTTCTTACTTAGTATGAGTTCTAGTAGAGCGCGACTTACAGAACCAAATCCACTTAAATAGATCTTCATTTGCTCTCCCCTTTTCTTGTTAGAATAAGAAATTAACAATCGATGCACCATTTTACTTGTGATATTTTGCTTCATCGTGGATGATAGACTAAAGAGAGTTCATTATTCAAAAGGAGTTCTACACATGAGTACAACAGTTCCCTCGAATTCGCTTCAGATTCTTCTGCGAGCATCAAAAGAAACCATACCAAAAGCCAGGCAGCATCTTAAGGACTGGAAAGAGGTCGGCAACCAAATTCCTGATCAAGAGATACGAGAACAAGCAACCTGGACAATTAGTGATAAGACCTTTCACTGTGAAGGCGGTAGCATCCTCGGCTTTTTAGCTGGTGAGAACCAGGATGCATACATCAAATTTATGGTTGCTTATCAAAGCATCTGTGACTATTTAGACACGCTTTGTGATAAAAATGATCGGCACAACCAGGACGACTTCCGTTCTATTCATCATGCCTTATTAGACAGTTTGAGTCCAGGAGAGCCCTTCTCTGATTACTATGAGCACCGTCAGCCATTTGACGACGGAGGGTACTTAAAGAAGCTTGTAACGACTTGCCGCGAAACCATTAAAACATTCCCTGGGTTCGTTACTATGCAAGAAGATATGAAAGAAGTCTCTCAATTTTATATTGATTTTCAGGTATATAAGCACGTTGAAAAAAGCTTAAGAGAACCACTTCTTATGCATTTTTATGAAACAAACAAACATCTCGCACCTTCTATGCGTTGGTACGAATTTGCTTGTGGAACAGCCTCGACATTAGGATTATATTGTCTAGCTGCCTACGCGGCAAAAGACGTTCGTACAAAAGAGGAGTCAAAGCAAATCAAAGAAGCTTATTTCCCATGGCTACAAGGACTTCATATTATGCTCGATTATTTTATCGACCAAGAAGAAGACCGGGCCGAGGACGAGATGAACTTTACCAGCTACTATGAAAGCCGAGATGATCTTGTGAACAGAGTTCAATTACTTGATCAGGAGGCGACCTCTAGGTTAAAGAAATTGCCCGATGCCTCCTTCCACCTTTTAATCAAACGTGGGCTTTATGCCATTTATCTTGCTGATTCCAAAGTGAAAGCAAATCCTCGCATGCAGAAGGATGCAAAAGTCTTGCTCAAACTTGGCGGAATGCCGGCTAAATTTTTCTATTATAATAAGTGGATGTTTAAACGCAAGACATAAGAAAAGACGAATCCTCGCAATCGGGGATTCGTCTTTTTGCTTTTTATCCTTATTACTCATTTGGTCCTTCATAGGCATAACGGCCACGATAAGGCTTTGTAATGTATTCATTTTCTTCTACAATTTTATTTAACATCACGTAGAGAGAGCTTTCATTATAAACAATATTATTACGCTCCAGCTCTGCGCCAATTTCTTTTGCATTTAAAGAAAGATTTGAATTTTTTAGAGTTTTTACAATAAATGGTTCGATTATATCTCGTTTTGCGCGTACTGGTCTTTGTTGGTCTCTTGGCAATACATCTGGTTTAATCTCTGAATAAGAAGACGATTCAGAAGTCCCATCACGAAGGTCAAGCTCGCGTAAACGTGTATAAATCACGTTAAACTCTTCTGCGCTTGCTTTTCGTTCTTCAAAAATTTGTTCCATTCGTTGTTTTAATGCATCTCTCTCGGTGTACAAAATGGTTCTATTCTCCCTTCGTTAATCACTTCTTTTATTTTACCTAAAAATAATCGTAAGATAAATATAAAAATAACGAATATTAAATAGAAAAAGTATCCAATTACTTTCAATAAATTGTACAACTATGATGATTTTTTAAAATCTAAACGCTTTACTTCAAGGCTTGTCCCTTTTTTAGACACGACCCAATCATCTGGAATGGATGGAACATAGGCAATCGTATCTTGTAGGATCGTTTCCACAGCTGTGAGCACTAGAGCTGATGTAGCTTTCTCAACGGACTCATGTACCTTCCGCAATGCAAATAACACAGCATTTATCTCAACAACGAACAGAATCTTCTCTTCTTCATTTACAAAAAGGTGCTCTTTTACACGTTCACGTAACTGTTCAATACTCACACAAAGATTTGAAAGGTACTCTTGGTACTCCCTAACCATTTCATAAAGAAACGTACTGGCATTGTCAAAAGATTCTTCATCTCTAGAATAACGTCTCATAAAACTCGCAAACGTCTTCAGAAAATGAGTGTGGCCCTTCGCTTCTGCTAATGCCTTAGCAAGACTGGAAGCAAACGAAAG
Organism: Alkalihalobacillus sp. FSL W8-0930; assembly: GCA_037965595.1. Taxonomy (NCBI): domain Bacteria; kingdom Bacillati; phylum Bacillota; class Bacilli; order Caryophanales; family Bacillaceae; genus Alkalihalobacillus; species Alkalihalobacillus sp. FSL W8-0930. The sequence goes on from CP150183.1 coordinate 3,141,930, forward strand.
AGCTTCTTCCCTCATCATCAATTATTACTCCTTTTTCATGTCCAGTTCATACAAAAAAATAGACCTCCTATGTATTTCAAGGTCTATGAACATGGTCAAGTGCTCAACCAGGATTCAGCAAGTATCCCTAATCCCTTCCTCCTTTTTATCGGTTTATAAGAAGGGATTGTTGAGATATGATTCTTGGATGAACGGAATGGAACATTGGTTTTCTATTGTCTTAATTAATATGTCTGCAATATCTGGTAATAGTCTGATTGTGTGTAAAGAGTGAAGAGGAACCCAGACAACACTCGTTTGATATGGATCTGGTTCACTCGGTAAAGAAGGGGTTTGTTCTGATGCCATCTCACAGAGAAAGAATAACTGAAGTGACGGAATATCACCATAACGAAATGAGGCTTGCTGCGGTAGATATTCGTACACAGTTATAAGCTCGCCAACACTCACATCTATACAGGCTTCTTCCTTCACCTCTCTCTTTACTGCATCCTTTATCGATTCACCTGACTCCACTCCACCACCGGGAAGATTATAATGAATCCCTTGTTTATCTTGATATTCGATTAATAAGAGAGCTTGATCATTAACAATGATGGCGCCAGCGCGCGTGCGGAATGGGGTTGGCATGGTGAGGCTCCTTTTTTAGGGTCATCATAAAAAAAACTGTAGAATCCATTAAGATTTACAGTTTTAGGTGAATAGTTCTAATTCAATTTTAGTAATCGCCTTTATCTAGTGAAGAAATGAATGATGTTGTATCTACATCCTGCCCCAATACCACAAGACTCACTGCACTCAATACTACTAGTGTTACGAAAAATTTTCTTTTCATATTAACTCCTCCAATATATTTTTATTTGTTGGTGTTTCTTTATGCTTCTTTAAATACTTAAACGCGTTTTCGAAATCTTTTTTACCCTCAAAGAAATCGGCTATTTCAAGAGCCATCTCGGAATACTCAAAAAATAATTCGTTACTGTAGAGTACTTGTAAGCCTTCTTCTACCATATCCATTCGACTATATTGATAAAGTCCTCTAGTAATCGTAGACTTAGCAATTTGCTCAACCAAGTTATACTCTAAGGCCTTTTCCTCTGCTTGGTCTAAGAGTTTTTTTGCATCCTTAGACTCGCCTAATCTGAACATTGTATTAGCTAGATTGTACTTGTTCTGCACTTCGGTAACTGTGCCACTAATCTCTTTTACTTCTAGACTTTCAAGCAAGAAGTGTTTTGCTTCATTAAATTTCCTTTGTCTAATTCGATTAAGCGCCAATCCTCTGTTTACCATTGTGTGGAGACGAGGATAAGAGTGAGAACATTTAAATATTTCAGTATAAACGTTTTCCGCTTTTTTATAATCTTCTAATTCAGTTGCTATATAAGCAATTAGAAGTTTGGTTTTTAGATATCTTTCCTCAAATTTTCTATTACCCTCGAGTGCCTCTAAGCCTTTTTTTATGAATTTTATAGAATTCTCATAATCATCTAATCTATAATAACAAAACCCATATCTACTATAAAATTCACCTATTTCAAACTTATCATTTGTATGGTTGAGGTAATTGTGAGCTATCTTGAAAATTCTGAGAGCAGATTTAAATCTTGATTTATAGATTTCGTACTGAGCCGTCATATAATAGTATAAGTATTTTAACCTTTGATCTGAAGCTTCTGTTTCAATCTTCATTCTCTCAAGTTCTTCAGGCGATACTTCAGTGTTCAACTTTTTAAGCATCAAGTCGTGGCTCAATAAGATCAGCTTATAATGATTAATTACTGTTTCATGTTCTCTCATTTGAGTAAGCATTTCCTCAGCGATTGTCTTGCTTTCTTCAGCCTGTTCAATGTCATTAGCTACAATGCAACTGTACCATTCAACAAGTTTAGCCCCAACCACTTCGGGTGCTACTAGTGTTTGCATCAACTTCCTCCTTTCTTCCAGATATTATAATCTTTTACGCTCCCAATTTATAGGGTAACTAGACGTTTCCCAACCTACTTAAGGTTAGTTTTTGATTTAGAAGAATCCTTTTTGGAATTCGTAAAAACCCCTAACTAACTCAACTTTTCTACTGCTTTCACAACCTCATCTAAATGTACGCAATTCGTATCAATATCAGGGTTTACTTGATGTGAACCCATCAGAATCGTTCGCATCCCTAAGCTTTTCGACGGTACGATATCCTTAGTGAGATCGTCTCCAACAAAGATTGCTTGTTCAGGGAGCACCTTCAATTTTCCCAACCCATGTAAGAAGATTGCTGGGTCTGGCTTTTTGATACCTAACTCACCCGACGTAACAATGACATCCATATATGTAGTGATACCGAGTGCGTCAATTTTGTCTCGCTGGTAAAAGTCACGACCGTTAGTAATAATCCCCATTTTGTAGTCCCTTCGCTTTAATTCAGAAAGCATACGCGTTAAACCAGGAAAGGCCACACTCTCCTTAGGAAACTGATCATTTAAGTCTTCCAGCATGTCTCTTGATAAGGAATGATGTAATGAAAAATGTAGACACAGTTTTTAATAGACTTCTCTTTTGGGCATGACGATCTCATGTAATCTAGTAAATTCAGTGATAAATGCTTCCTTATCCTCTACATAAGGTGAAAGATTAAAAAGCTTATATTGTCTTGCTGCAAAGGTAAGCAAGGTCTTGTGTTTGTCCAGTAGGGTCTGATCTAAATCGAATAAAATCGTGTTTCTCATCGTGACATCCCTCCAACTCCTTTTACCATATCATGGGTAAAACCGAACAAAAACATTTTCCTTGCTTTTTATTTAGTATAGGGGGTAAACTATCTGCATACATATTAGTTTAGGGGGTGAACTAGTTTGAACAAGCCTAAGCTTTCTGAGGCCATTACACTTTTTTCTGATATTTTATCTTACGGACAGCAGACGCTTTTTAAGGAGATTTCGTCAAAGAATCTTAAAGTACTCTCTGTTGAGCAAATTGATCTATTGAGCCTTCTTGCTTCTCGTGGTCCTTTGAACTCCACTCAAATCGCATCATTTCTCGGGTTGCACAAAAGTGCGATCTCTTCACGACTTAAGAAATTAGAGGAACTCGAGCTCATTACTTTGCGAAAGTCCGACGAGGATTTTAGAGTGAAATTCGCGGAATTAACAAGTGAGGGCGAAGCAGAAATCCAAACCTGCCAAGAGTTGATGCTCGAATACTTTGGCAATCTTTTTAGTGATTTTAAAGAAGAGGATTTAACGTACTTTATCAAGATGCTGGGATTGGTAAAGGATCGTTTATTAACAGAGAATCCAGATCAAAAATAACGATATAGATGAGGAGAACGAATGAAAACCATCTTACGCTTTAAATGGGGAGTAGCTGCCGCACTACTTGTGCTAGCTGTTTTATTATTTATCACTGCACCTCCACTAGCTGATTTAGTGGAGGAAAAAGGTTCTGTTCAGCTGGATGATTCCTATAGCTCAAGTCAGGCTTCGGCTATTCTCGATGCAGCAGGAGAAAATGAACAAACAATTAGTGTCGTCGTTGAGTTCAACGATACGCTAACAGGAAATGAAGAGGCGATTCAATCTTTAATTGATAACATCGAAGCGCGATCATTTGATGCGCCAGTTGAAGTGTTATCCCTCTTTGAATCAGATGAAATCCGTGATCAAGTGGTGTCAGAGGATGAGAGTGTCGCCTTAATCCCCATTACCATCGATGGAACAAATGATGATGTGATTGCGATTGGAGATGAACTAACAGATTTAACAATTGATAACGGGAATGTCTACGTTACTGGAGAAGCGCTTTTAAACCATGATGTAGATGTTACGTCACAAGAGGGCTTAGCAAAAACAGAGCTTATTACAGTCATTCTGATCTTTGTTCTATTGCTTGTTGTCTTTAGAGCCGTTGTCACGCCGCTTGTCCCTTTGCTATCAGTCGGAATTACATATGTCATCAGTCAATCCATTGTTTCCTTTTTAGCTGACTGGTTTGATTTTCCGATCTCGAATTATACGCAAATCTTTTTAGTGGCTGTCCTGTTTGGGATCGGGACAGATTATTGTATTTTACTACTTAGCCGCTACAAAGAAGAGCTGGCTGCAGGTCATGATACGCAAACGGCGATTTTAAACACGTATCGTACAGCAGGAAAAACGCTGTTTTTTAGTGGATTAGCCGTATTTATCGGATTCGCTGCCATTGGTTTTGCTGACTTTACCATCTATCAATCAGCGGTTGGTGTAGCCGTAGGAATTGCCGTTTTACTACTTGTTTTGTATACATTTGTTCCATTTTTAATGGCGGTCTTAAAACAGAAGTTATTCTGGCCTTCTAAAAAGGTTGGATCGCATGCAGATAACAAGCTATGGGGATGGTTAGGCAAGCTGTCGATCTTTAGACCTGTGGTCTCCCTAGTGATTGTAGCTGTTATTACGATTCCTTTTATTTTCATTTATAATGATGACATTTCGTTTAACAACGTAGATGAAATTAGTGCAGATGCTGACTCTGTAAAAGGTCTAAGAGTCATTGAAAGTGGATTTGGAATTGGAAATGCGCTTCCGGTTCAGATCGTTATCAATAGTGAAGAGGATATTGTGACTCCAGACATACTTGCCAACATTGAGGCCCTATCTCGTTTTGTTGCAGGAATGGATGAGGTAGACAAAGTAATCGGAATTACCCGTCCGGCTGGAGAAGAGCTCGAGGATCTGTATGTCGATCATCAACTAGCTCAGCTAGGAGAAGGACTGGATGAAGCCGTAGATGGCACAGACCAGCTTGAGGACGGATTAACACAAGTTTCTGACCAATTACGCCAGATCAGTGAACAAGTATCAGGAAGCACAGGAGAGCAGTCTAATGGCTCTTTAACGGAGGCTGCAACCGGACTTGATCAAATGAACGAACAAATAGGTGGGATCTCACAGCAGCTTCAACAAACACAGGACGTGCAAACGGCTGCTGCTCAGTTAGCTGGTATTCAAGAAGGTCTTACACAGGTAAGCGCAGGTCTAACAAATGGTGCAGCAGAGCTTGAAGGAGCGAGTGCACAAGTAGGTGAGCTTTCTGGAGGATTGGTCCAACTCGCGGATGCTGTGGATGACATCTCAGATGGAGTAGCGGAGCTTCGTACTGGCTTAGAGGAATCTGCGACTTTCGCAAATGACGTTGCTTCTGCTGATTACGTTCGCGGCACAGGAATCTACATTCCAGATGAGCTACTGGAAAACGAGGACTTTGAAGAAGTCATTGATATGTACACCTTCTCGGATCGCCAAGGGCTGACACTTGAAGTGAACCTTAAAGCCGATCCATATTCTATCGAAGGAATTGATGCAACACGAGAAGTAAAAGAAGCAGTTGCCCAGTTTGTACAAGGGACACCTCTTGAGGATATGCAGATTGAGTTTGCTGGTGTATCGAGTATTAATAGCGACTTGGAAGAAATCTCTTCGGCTGACTTTACTCGTACGGTCACAATCATTATGGTTGGGCTTTTCATCACGTTGATGATTCTGCTTCGCTCATGGACACAGCCGATCGTCATCATCGCCGGTTTATTGCTTGCTTACTATACCTCTCTAGGTATTGCTGAACTCGTGTTTGTGCACATCATGGGCTATGCAGGGTTAAGCTGGGCTGTTCCATTCTTTGGCTTTGTAATGCTCGTTGCACTTGGAGTGGATTACTCAATCTTCTTATTCGACCGCTACCAGGAAGAAAAGAAATTGGGGGTGCGCGAAGGATTAATGAAGTCAATGGTGAAAATGGGTTCTGTTATCATCACTGCAGCGATTATTCTTTCCGGAACATTCGGAGCGATGATGCCATCCGGTGTCTTATCACTTATGCAAATCGGAACGGTTGTTGTAAGTGGATTGATGCTGTTTGGCCTAGTGATCCTTCCGTTATTCATTCCAGCTGTTATTAGCTTAGGAGAAGCGAAAGAGAAAAACGTAGAATGAACGTGAAAAACCAGTGAGCGGACGGCTCACTGGTTTTTTTAGTATGTGGTAAATGCGCTAAAGGCCAGAAAGACAAGAAGGATATACCCAACAAAAAATAAAATCATTAAACTCTGTAGAATAATACTAATAATAGCTAATACTCTTGTTACTCCTTTAATACGTGCATATCCAGGATGATCCACATCCTTCACCCATTTTAACGCAATGATTGATAGAATAAATCCAACGATCGCTATAGGCATGGTGCCTACAACCATGACCAGAGCGCCGAGTACTGTAGTGCTTTGTTGTTGCTCGGTTAAGGGAGAAACCGGACCATCATATCTTGTGACTTCTTCTGTTTCTACTTCTTCATATTGGGTCATGTTCACTTACTTCCTTTTCAATTAATTTGAGTTTTGAAAATAAAAATAGGCAACGACAACAACTGCTGCGATGATGGCTAGTATAACGAGTGTACAGCCACATCCCATACCTCCGCCGCCACGTCTGTAACCCCCACCGTATCGATCGTATCCATAGCCACGATTACCTCCGAACATCCCTCCACGGGAGCTCTTACTGCTACCTCCTGTTGTAATACGCTTTGTTCCTCTTGAAGATGGACGTGAAGATGGACGCCGACTGGATGAGCCTCTACTTGACGAACCTCGACTCGATGAACCCCTACTGGAGCCTCTGCTTGAACCCCTACTTGATGAACCTCTGCCTGATGACCTTCTCGACATGCTCCTCACCTCTACAAATGATTTTTAAACGATACCTCGCTTTTTTCTTATAGACTATTTATTGCTGATCAAAACCTCTTTTAGTGAAAAATAAGAATTCTTCTACTTTTTTCCTATAGTTATTTATCTTGTGTACGACTCTACTAGCTATTTGGTTTCAGTTTTTTTCTGTAGCGGACAAAAGACCAGACTTAAGACGAATGATCCTTGGGTCGATCATTCGCCTTCTCACTAACTTATTCCTATGCATGCTGTTTATACAAATTGGCGTAAAACCCTCCTTTAGCGAGGAGTTCATCATGGCTCCCCTGGTCCACAATACTTCCTTGTTCCATCACAAGAATCAAATCAGCATCCCGAATGGTCGAGAGGCGATGAGCAATGATAAAACTTGTACGCCCCTTCATCAAATGAGCCATTGCTTCTTGAATATGGTGTTCCGTTCTAGAATCAACATTCGCTGTTGCTTCATCAAGCACGAGGATGGATGGATTAGAAAGGAGTGCTCGAGCAATTGTCAGGAGTTGTTTCTGCCCTTGAGATATATTGGATCCTAATTCATTCAAGACCGTTTCATATCCATGAGGCAGCGTTCGAATAAAGTGGTCCGCATGTGCAGCACGAGCCGCTTGTACAATCTCATCTTCTGTAGCCTTTTCATTTCCATAGGCAATGTTTGCTTTAACAGTTGAACTAGAGAGCCAAGGCTCTTGCAAGACAAGACCAAATTGCGCGCGTACATCCTCTCGTCTCATTTGCTGAATGTTATTTCCGTCTATAGTTATTTGCCCTTGATCCACATCATAAAAACGAAGCAACAAATTCATTAAGGTTGATTTTCCAGCACCAGTTGATCCAATAATCGCTACCTTCTGTCCTTGACCCACCTTTAAATTAATATTTTGAAGTAAAGGCTGGTTTTCTCGATAAGCAAAAGACACGTCCTCAAATGTTATATTACCTTTCGTGTGTGTATGATTTAGCAAAACATCTAATTCCGATTTTTCTTCTGGTTCATCTAGTATCTCAAAGATTCGTTCTGCTGCGGCAACGGTTGATTGAACCACATTTGTGATATTGGCTACTTTCTGAATTGGTTGAGAAAAGAGCCGTACATACATGATAAATGCTTGGATGTCACCAATTGCCATCCTACCTCCTGCCACAAAGATCGCTCCGATCACACAGACTAACACGTATACAAGATTCCCAACAAAGCTTAAAAATGGTACCATCAGACCCGAAATAAATTGCGCACGCCACGTCGAGTCATACAGTACGGTATTGATCTTCTTGAATCGGTCAATGGATTGTTCTTCCCTACCAAATGTCTTAACAACTTGATGGCCTGTATACATTTCCTCCACATGACCATTCAGAATCCCAAGGACTTGTTGCTGTTTAATAAAGTAATTTTGTGAACGTGTCACTACATGTTTTGTAATCAGAAGGCTTAATGGGAGAATGAGCATAGTGATCAGCGTTAAAAGAGGGCTGATGGTTAACATCATAATGGTAACCCCAATCATTGTAATCAATGACGTGATTAGTTGCGTCAAACTCTGTTGTAAGGTACTACTGACCTTTTCTAAGTCATTAATAGCACGGCTTAGCAGATCTCCCCTAGTCCTTGTATCATAAAATTGCAGGGGTAACCGGTCCAGCTTTTCATTCATTTCCTGTCGCATCATACGAGTAACCCTCTGGGCAATCCCTACCATGACGTATTCTTGAACATAGGTAAAATAACCACTTAGTAGATAGAGCCCACCAAGCACAAGTAAAATTTGCAACACTAGAAAGAAGTTAATCCCATCACCTGTAACACCTTGAAACAACTCTGTAACAGCTAAACCAAGAATTTTCGGACTCAGAATCGTAAAGGCAGTGCCAATGATCGCTGCAACACTTAGAATGGCTAAGCGCCACCTGAATGACCCTACGTAACGAAGAAGCCTTAGAAGACTCCCTTTCGTGTCTTTCGGTTTTTGGGTGGTTTCTCTTTTTTTTGTAGGAGGGATTCGTTGTTTATTGCTCATGCAGTTACCTCCTCTGCCTGCTTAGCTGCGACCATCTCTTGATATACCGTGCAGTGCTCAAGCAATTCTTCATGCGAACCAATCCCTGCAACGGATCCCTCTGATAAGACGACAATCTGATCTGCCTGTTTGATCGATTCCACTTGTTGTGTGGCAATGATTACAGTGGCAGCTTCCGTCTCCTTCTGAAGAGCTTGGCGGAGCAAGGTATGTGTATGAAAATCAAGCGCAGAAAAACTATCATCAAACAAATAGAGTGCGGGTTTTCTCACTAGCGCACGAGCAATAGCTAAACGCTGACGTTGCCCACCGGAAACATTCGTTCCTTGCTGAGCTAAAGTAGAATCATATCCGTCTTTCAATTCTGAGATAAACTCCGTGGCTTGCGCTATGCTAGCTGCATGTTGGACTTCCTCATCTGTAGCTGATTCATAACCATGACGTATGTTTTCGGCAATCGTCCCTTTAAAAACAAAGGATTGTTGAGGCACATACCCTATCTGTGCTCGCACATTCTCATACGGTATATCACGAATGTCTACACCATCTAAGAGAATTGAGCCTGCGTCACCCACAAATAACCGAGGAATGAGCTGAATTAAAGTTGATTTCCCTGCACCTGTTCCTCCTACGATGGCTGTTGTTTCTCCTGGCTTTGCCGTAAACGAAACTTCTTGGATGACAGGTTTCTCCGCTCCTGGATATCGAAACGATACTTGTCTAAATTCAAGCTGACCTTTTCCTGCATCGGTATGCCACGTTTCTCTAGTTCCTTTGCTCTCAGAAACCGTATCTAGTACTTCAAGAATTCGATTTGCAGAAACAGCTGCGCGAGGTATAGCGACTATCATGACGGAGGCGATTGTTACAGCAAACATCATCTGCATCGCATACTGAATAAAAGCCATCAATTCACCGACCATGAGTGAGCCACTCTCAATTCGAAACGCTCCAAACCAAATGAGAAAGATCAACGAGAAGTTTAAGACAAATATCATAATTGGCGTGAGCGAGACCATGAGCTTGTTCGCATTCATCGCTGTATCTGACACATCCACATTCATCTTGTTAAATCGGACCTGCTCCTGATTCACGCGATTAAATGCACGAATTGTTCGAAGCCCTGTTAAACTCTCCCGTAAGACTAATGTGAGTCGGTCATTTTTTTGTTGTAATGATTTAAACAACGGAACCGCCTTCTTGGAGATCAAGAATACAGCTCCAACGATGATTGGTAGTGGTGCTATCAACCACATAGAAAGGACGGGATCAATTGTTAGTGCCAGGGTCACAGCTCCAATAAACATGAGTGGTGCCATTAACATGACCCGCAACAACATGGTCAGCACCTGTTGCACTTTCATGATGTCGTTTGTTGTCCGTGTAACTAACGATGCTGTTCCTAGCTGATAAAAGTCCTGAACCGACATACTCTCTACATGAGTAAAAACTTGATTACGTACCCTTTGTCCAAATCCTGCAGATACTTTTGAAGCATAAAACACACACAGGATTGAGAACACAACACCAACAGCGGAGACACCTAACATCCATCCACCTGTTTGTAGGATAAAAGCACTGTCCCCTTCAACAATACCTACATCTACAATTCTCGCCATTAATGTCGGCAGTACTAATTGTGCTAAAGCCTGTAAAAATGTGAACGCGATAACCCAGACGATCTGGATCCGAAATGGCTTTACATAGGCAAACAACCTCATCATCTCTCTCACCTCCAATACTCTTCAACTATGTATACAACGAATAGAAATAACTATAGCCGGGGCAAATGTAACCCCGGCTACTGCATCAACCTGTATGAAACCGATCGCTTTCACACACATTGTTCCTATTTAAATGGGGTCTCAAACGACTTAAAGCAGGTTACTGACATCAATATCGAGATTGCCAGATTCGTTCCCACTCTCGTTCAGGATATCTCCTAAAATTTGCGTGATATCATTCATCTCTGGTCACCTCCTTATTTTCGTTCAGCTTCTGTTTCAGTTATTCAAGTTATAGCAGGTTGCTGACATCAATATCGAGATTGCCAGATTCGTTCCCGCTCTCGTTCAGGATATCTCCTAAAATTTGCGTGATATCGTTCATCTCTGGTCACCTCCTTATTTTCGTTCAGCCTCTGTTTCAGTTATTCAAGTTATAGCAGGTTGCTGACATCAATATCGAGATTGCCAGATTCGTTCCCGCTCTCGTTCAGGATGTCTCCTAAAATTTGCGTGATATCATTCATCTCTGGTCACCTCCTTATTTTTTTCAGCTTCCGTTTCAATTGTTCAGATTAAAGCAGGTTGCTGACATCAATATCGAGATTGCCAGATTCGTTCCCACTCTCGTTCAGGATGTCTCCTAAAATTTGCGTGATATCGTTCATCTCTGGTCACCTCCTTATTTTCTTCAGCTTCCGTTTCAATTGTTCAGATTAAAGCAGGTTGCTGACATCAATATCGAGATTGCCAGATTCGTTCCCACTCTCGTTCAGGATGTCTCCTAAAATTTGCGTGATATCATTCATCTCTGGTCACCTCCTTATTTTCGTTCAGCTTTTGTTTCAGATGTTTAGATTAAAGCAGGTTGCTGACATCAATGCTAATGTTTGCGGAGTCATTCCCGCTCTCATTTAGAATGTCGCTTAAAAGTTGAGTTACATCAGTCATATCTCTCGCCTCCTTTTTTCCGTTTCATTAAGCTAACGGAAGAATTAGATTCTTGGATCACTTTTTGAGAAACTTTTTTAAAATTTCTTTCGCAATCTATAGCAGACGACTAATCTCTACCTCTAGTTTGCCAAATTCATAGTCTCTCTTACCAAGAGTGTCTTTCAAGATTTGCGTTGCATCAATCATGATGTCGCGCCTCTCTTACTCTTTCATAAAAGCTAACGAAACAATAACGAGATTGGATCACTTTTTTGAGAAACTTTTTTTAATCTTTTTTTTCTAGTAGACTTATAACCGCTGGTGTGTCAGTTCTTTTTTGATCATTTTCTATTCATTATTCGGTAATCTTAGACGGTTCAGACTCTCTCCCCGCTTCATCAACAGACGTGATGTAATAACTATGCCTAGCTGTATCAGCGTCCACAAACGTTTTCCTTTCATTTGCACCTACTCGCCCTACTTCTTCAAATTCATCATTCATCCCAGCACGGTACACCACATAACTCGCAATTCTGTCTTCTCTTACCGCATGCCAGGTCACGAACGTTCCTCTAATCTCCATATTTGTTGGAGAATCAGGCCGTACCTCTTTTTGTTCCTCCATCTGTTCTGTTTGAAGATTTGGCTCAGAAAGTCCGGACGCTCCTTGTTGATCATCGTAGAATTCTTTTGCGTAACCATAAACAGCCCAGAGCGAAAAAAGAGCACATAAGACAAATACCGACATTTTCTTCATCCATCTCACCTCTTATCTATATAATGAAAACGTGAGAATTGCTGACTTAGATCACTTTTAGTGGTGAATTTATTAGGTTTATATTTTTAGGGCGGCATGTAAGAAGTTTTATTTCTTCTTACAAAGGCCAATCATTCATATAGTCCTGCTACTCATTCATTAAAATACTCTTTCAACCAATACTACGAACATTTACACCCAAACAAAAAAAGCCCGCATCAGCGGACTTCCTTAGTAGACTGGCGTTCAACCAGTTTCGGTTCATAGATAATGGACTCAATTGGTTCGGGCTGAGGCAGTCTTTGATTTTCAATTAATTGAATGATCATTTCTGCTGCTTGCTCTCCCATTGCCAGCTTTGGATGCTGGATGGTTGTGAGTTTGACTTCCGTGGCTGTTGCTAGATTTGAGTCATCAAATCCAACGATTGAGATGTCATCAGGCACACTTAATTCGTGCGAACGCAGCACATCCAATAGATCCACAACAAGCTGATCGTTGTAGGCGACAAGACCTGTTGGCTTAGTTGTGCGATCTTTTAGGATACGCTCTAATTCTGCCTTTGGTTTATCTTTCTTTTCTTCTGAATCATAATCGATGATATTATCAGGCGAAATTGGAAGCTGATGGGCTCTATGCGCTTTGATATAACCTTTTTTACGTTTGGCTCCTTGACGGTCATCCGTTTTGAAGAAGCCTAAGATATCTGTATGGCCTTGTTTAATTAAATGCTCGGTTTGCAGGTAGCCACCTTTTTCATCATCTAAAATGAGACAAAGTGGATCAAGCTCATCATAAAATGCATTAATCATCACATACGGTATGTTAGCGCGTTCAAGACTGAAGTAATAATTAATGTTTGGATTCGAGCGAGCACTTTTGGTTGGCTCGATGATGGCTGCATCTACCCCCAACGATAAAATGCTTTCAAGCACCTTTTTCTCTGTTTCTACATTATTATTCGTACTGTACAAGCTGACCTGGTACCCCTTTTCTGCTAAGTAGGGTTCAGCCCCACGAATAATAAGGGGGAAAATATAATCCGAGATATAGGTGGTGATGATTGCAATATTCTTCGGACTATTTATAGTTAATTTCTCAATGGTTCGATCGGCACAGTATGTACCAGAACCTTGAGAGCGGTAAAGCCAACCATCCTTAACTAAGTCCCCTATGGCAATTCGGACTGTGTGACGGCTCACGCCAAATTCCTTCATAAACATACTTTCTGATCCTATCTTTTTATGAGGAATATAGGTGCCATCAAGAATACGTGACTTTACCACTTCTATAATCTTGCTATATTTTGTCTGCATATGGTTGACCTCAATTCTCTGATCACTTATACGAATAGGCTACCATACTTTGTTGATCGGAACAATTCGCTTATCTACTGAATTTAAATGCAAGCTCATTCCACTTCAATTCATTCTCAATGCCCTGGATGGTCGTATTCTCGTTAATCACTACCGCCTCAATTCCAACAAGCTTCGCCCAATCTAGCAATTGCTCTGGTGTAATTTTATACGACATGACCGTATGATGTGCTCCTCCAGCATGAATCCAGGCTTCGGCTGAGGTTTCAAGTGAAGGCTTTGGCTTCCAAAGTACCTTTGCCACAGGCAGTAATGGAGTCTCATGCTCTGATGCTACAGCTGTTACTTCGTTGATGACTAAGCGGAAACGGTCTCCTAAATGAATAAGAGATGCAACTAAGGCTTCTCCTTTAATGCTGTCAAACACCATGCGTGCTGGATCAGATTTCCCTCCAATGGATAGTGGATGAACTTCAATTCTTGGTTTTTCTGAAGAAATTGTCGGACATACCTCAAGCATATGGGAACCGAGAATCATTTCGTTTCCTTCTTCAAAGTGGTAGGTGTAATCCTCCATAAACGACGTTTGTTCATTGTCTGCCATCAGCTTCATCATGCGCAGGAGAGCGGCTGTTTTCCAGTCACCTTCTCCTCCAAATCCGTAGCCTTGCTGCATCAATCGTTGAACAGCGAGACCTGGCAGCTGACTTAGCCCGTGTAATGTATCAAAGTTTGTTGTAAAGCCTCCGAAGTTTCCGTCCACAAGAAACCTTTTTAAGCCAAGCTCAATACGTGCCTGTTCCATGATCGCTTGTTTATCAGCCTCAGGATCAATCTCGTATTCTTGTTCATACACTTTATATAACTCTTCAACCTCTTCGTCCGTAATAGCATCCACCACTTCCACAAGATCCCCAATACCATAACCTTGTACGGACCAACCAAATGTTAGCTGGGCTTCTACCTTGTCTCCTTCAGTGACGGCTACCTCGTTCATGTTATCGCCAAAACGAGCAATACGTATAGATTTGCTTTGAATCGCAGCAGCCGTTGTTCTCATCCACGTACCCATTCTCTCTTGCACTCGTTCATCTGCCCAGTATCCTGCAATGACCTTTCGTGGGAGCTTCATTCTTGCACCAATAAAACCAAATTCACGGTCGCCATGAGCAGATTGATTTAAGTTCATGAAGTCCATATCAATGGAATCCCATGGGATGTCACGGTTAAATTGAGTGTGCAAGTGAAGGAGCGGCTTTGTGAGCAAGTTCAATCCTGCAATCCACATTTTTGCTGGGGAGAATGTATGCATCCATGCAATGATTCCTCCACATGCATCATCAGCATTTGCATCCGCACATAATCTTGTAATTCCCTCTGGATTTGTAGCTACTTCCTTTAACTTTATCGTAAATGCAATGGACGTACTTTCATTTAATGCTTTAACCATTTGTTCGGTATGACTCTGTACCTCTTGAATCGCTTCCTCTCCGTACAAGTGCTGACTCCCTGTCACAAACCAGTATTCAATCGTTTTTTGTTGTGTCATCTTGTTTCCTCCTCAGTTGTTTGAATGTGTAGGTGTTGAATCCTTCTTAGCCTTTAGTGCTTTTAATCGTTTCATGACATCGTTCTCTCCACGACCAAAGTAGTCATGTAGCGTTGAATACTCTTTATATAGTTCAGCATAAGTGGAGACGTTTTCAGGAATAGGTTTAAAGGTCTCATCACGTACCCGACTCATTGATTTTGCAGCGTCCGTAATTGAGTCATATCCCCCATATGTTGCACCCGCTGCCACTGCCGCGAACATCGCAGCACCGAGGGCCGGTGTTTGTGAGGCAGCACTTACCTTAATCTCTACGTTTGTTACATCTGCATAAATCTGCATGAGCAGTTTGTTCTTCTGAGGTAATCCCCCGCATGCATACACTTCATTAATTTCAATTCCATTTGACTGAAAGGCCTCAATGATTTTCTTTGTACCAAAAGCTGTAGCTTCAAGTAATGTTCGATAAATCTCTTCAGGTTTTGAATGTAGAGTTAATCCTACAATGACTCCACTTAACTCTGTATCTACGAGAACCGACCGATTCCCATTCCACCAGTCAAGCGCAAGCAATCCTGTTTCCGCAGGGGCGTAATGCGCTGCCTTTTCTTCTAAATAAGCGTGGATGTTCATTCCTGCTTCCTGCGCTTCTTTCTCCACTTTTTCGGATACCGCATGACCCACAAACCAAGCGAAAATGTCGCCAACTGCTGATTGACCAGCTTCATAGCCAAAGTATCCAGGAATAATCCCGTCTTCAACAACCCCGCACATACCTTCCACTTCTTTTTCTTCTTCACCAAGAACCACATGGCAGATGGACGTTCCCATCGCCATAACCAGCTTCCCTGGTGTGACAACGCCGACACCTGGTGCGGCGGCATGTGCATCTACATTCCCCACTGCAACAGCCGTTCCGGGTACTAAGCCCATTTGTGTAGCCATTTCCTCCGTTAGCCCACCTGCTCTCGTACCGAGTGGAACAATTTCTCCTCGGAGCTTGGTAGATGCTACGTTTTCCAGACGAGGGTCAAGGGCTTTAAAAAAGTCCTCACTTGGAAAGCCGTCTTGTTTATGCCAAATCGCTTTGTAACCAGCTGTGCAACTATTACGAACGATCGTGCCTGTCATTTGTGCGATGACCCAGTCCGTTGCTTCAAGGAACAGATCAGCTTCCTCGTACATCGCTGGATCCTCATTTAATACTTGCCAGATCTTTGCAATCATCCATTCAGACGAGATCTTCCCTCCGTATCGTGCAAGAAAGGCCTCCCCGCGCTCCTCGGCAATTCGATTGATCTCGTTTGCTTCATCCTGTGCTGCGTGATGCTTCCATAGTTTTAGCCAGCTATGCGGACGGTCTTTTAGCTCATCCTTTAAACAAAGGGGTGTTCCTGCTGCGTCAACTGGCAGCATTGTACACGCCGTAAAATCAATGCCTACCCCAATCACATCTTCCGCACTCACCCCAGCTTGCTTTAAGACAGCAGGTACGGAAGTTGTTAATACCTCAATATAGTCACTAGGGTGCTGAAGCGCCCACTCTGATTCAAGCGGCTGATTGGTTGAAGGAAGCGTTCGATCAATCACCCCGTGACGATATGGTGTGACATGTTCGCTCACTTCTGTCCCATCGACCACATTTACTAATACGGCTCGTCCTGACTCTGTTCCAAAATCCAATCCAATTGTATACGTACTCATTGGTATCCTCCTTTAATTTCGCTGTCCATAATAAGCGTCTTTTCCATGCTTTCTGAGAAAATGTTTATCTAAAAGGTCCTGCTGCATATGAGTTGCATTTGGGTTCAATGCAAGTGTATTTGTCGCAATCTTGGCTGTTTCTTCTAACACCACGGCATTATGCAAAGCTTCCATGGCATCCTTGCCCCAAGCAAATGGAGCGTGAGCATGGACAAGCACACCTGGCATCTGGTCATAGCGCTTCTCTGCAAATGTCTCAACAATTACATGCCCCGTCTCAGCTTCATAAGCACCCTTTATTTCTGCTTCTGTCATTGGTCTCGTACATGGAATCTCCCCGTAAAAGTAGTCAGCATGGGTCGTTCCAAATGCCGGGATTCCCCTTCCTGCCTGGGCCCAGCTTGTTGCGTGAGGAGAATGAGTATGCACAATCCCACCAATATCAGGAAAGGCACGATACAACACTACATGGGTTGGTGTATCAGACGAAGGATTCAATTCACCCTCGACAACATTACCCATCAGATCAACAACAACTAAGTCTTCTTTCTTTAGCACGTCATACTCAACGCCACTTGGTTTAATAACCACCAATCCACTTTCACGATCGATTCCACTCACATTTCCCCATGTGAATGTAACCATGCCATGCTTTGGTAGAGCCAGATTGGCTTCAAGTACCTGTTGCTTCAAATCATTCAGCATTCTCTTTCTCCTCCTATCCTTATACGTACAAGTATCTATAATAAGAAACGATCAAGACCGCTTCTTATTCATAATGTCAAAGGCAACTGCCGCTAATAGAACAAGTCCTTTGATTGCTTGCTGCCAATCAATACCTAATCCAAGAATGGACATTCCATTGTTCATAACACCCATAACAAGTCCACCGATGACGGCACCAATGATGGATCCTACACCACCATATGCTGATGCGCCTCCGATAAAACTTGCCGCAATCGCATCAAGTTCAAACAAGTTTCCTGCTCGAGGAGTGGCGGCATTAAGTCTGGCAGCAAAGATCAAACCTGACAGGGCTGCAAGCACCCCCATATTAACAAAGACCATAAAGGTGACACGCTTTGTTTTAATACCAGATAGTGATGCAGCCTTCTCGTTTCCACCTACTGCATAGATGTGTCGACCGATGACTGTCTTTTTCATAACAAAAGAATAAAAGGCTATGAGTACAATCAATAGAATTAGAATATTTGGGATTCCACGATAATCCGCTAGAATGTACGTAAATACTCCAATAACCGCTGCCATCCCAACTATTTTTAATAGAAACAAAGACCTTGGCAGAGCATCAAACCCATTTTTCAACTGTTTTCTTCTTGCTCGTACTTCAAGAAAGACAAGCATCCCTATCAGTACGATTCCAATAACTAGTGATAACAAATGAATGCTAGAGCCGTTCAATACATCTGGTAAAAACCCAGCACTTAATTGCTGAAATGCAGGAGGGAAAGGAGCAATTGATTGTCCTTGTAGCATAATTAATGTAATCCCACGGAAGATTAACATTCCTGCAAGAGTAACGATAAAGGCAGGTATTTTCACATAGGCAACCCAAAACCCTTGCCATGCCCCGACTATCGCTCCCATTAATAAACAAAGAACAACGGTAAAGAAAGGATCCATATTCATTTGAATCATTAGAATGGCAGATAAAGCACCAATAAAGGCTGCGATTGAACCAACAGAAAGATCAATATGTCCTGTGATGATGACTAACACCATGCCAATAGCAAGAATGAGAATGTAGCTATTTTGCAAGATTAGATTCGTTATATTCAGAGGCTGCAACAGAACGCCATCTGTTAGAATTTGAAACAGTAGCATAATAAGAAGCAAAGCAAATGTCATGCTATATTGCCTTATATTATTTTGGACGATTTTCAGAAATGTCTTCATGGAAAGCCACCTCCCGTGTCATCAGCCTCATTAAATCTTCTTGGTTTAACTGTTCACCTTGAACCTCACCAGTAATTCTTCCTTTATTCATGGCATACACTCGACTGCACATTCCGATTAATTCAGGAAGCTCGGAGGAAATGACGAGAATTCCCTTCCCTCTTTGAGCCAGTTCTTGAATGATTGTGTAGATCTCGTATTTAGCACCTACATCAATGCCTCGTGTCGGCTCATCTAGTATTAAAACATCCGGATCAGAGAGTATCCACTTACTCAAAACGACTTTCTGTTGGTTCCCACCACTCAGATTCCCTGTTTCTTGTTGAATGGAAGGTGTTTTGATGTTCATTTTCTTTCTAAAGTCTTCTGCTACCTGTACTTCTTCTGTTCCATTAATCAATATCTTGTTAGACAATTTTTTTAAGCTTGCGAGCGAAATGTTCTCTTTTACATCATTCATTAAAATGAGCCCATATGATTTCCGATCCTCTGTTGCATAGGCCAAACCTGATTGGATAGCTTCACTAACAGAAGAAAAAGAAGTAGGTTTGTTGTTTAAAAGGAGTTCACCACTTATCTTTGAACCGTACGAACCACCAAACATACTCATGGCAAGTTCTGTCCGTCCCGCTCCCATTAATCCTGCGATGCCTACTATTTCTCCTCTTTTTACATGAAACGCTGCATCAAAAATGATCTGACGTTCACGCTGAATCGGATGAAAGACATTCCATTTATTCACTTCAAGAATGGTTTCACCAGGTATACCTGAATACTCTGGATATCTGCTAGAGAGACTTCTACCAACCATTCCGCGAATGATTCGATCCTCATTCACTTCATCTTTTTTCACATCAAGTGTTTCAATGGTTTGCCCATCACGAATAATAGTCACTTGATCGGCAATCTGTTTAATTTCATTTAACTTGTGTGAGATGATTATTGATGTAATTCCCTCTTGCTTGAGCTCAAGTAAAAGCTTTAATAAGTTTTGACTGTCCGTTTCATTTAAGGAAGCGGTCGGTTCATCTAATATAAGGAGCTTCACGTCCTTTGCTAGTGCTTTCGCAATTTCCACTAGCTGTTGCTTTCCTACCCCAATATGCTTAACCTTGGTCTGCACGGGTTCTAGCAGATTCACTCGTTTAAGTAGCTCTTCAGCTAACCTACTTGCTTGATCCCAATCCACTAGCCCGTATTTACCCCGCTCATTCCCTAAAAAAATATTTTCAGAGATTGAAAGCTCCGGGATAAGAGCCAGCTCTTGGTGGATGATTGCAATCCCTTTTTCCTCGCTCTGTCTGACATCTTTAAACTGACAAGGCTCGTCTTGAAAATAAACGTCTCCCTCATAGCTTCCGTACGCATAGACCCCACTTAACACCTTCATTAATGTAGACTTGCCTGCTCCGTTCTCACCACATAACGCGTGAATATCACCTTGTTTCACTTGGAGATTTACATGATCAAGTGCCTTTACACCAGGAAACTGCTTCGTGATATTCTTCATATCTAGAAGAATGTTTGACATGTCCCTCTCTCCCTTTTCTGAGTGAGGGGTTCTACTCTTCTAGAACCCCTCAACGAGTAGGTGCTAATTAAGCTGGTCTGCTGTGTAATAGTCACTATCAATTAGAATTTCTTCGTAATTATCGATATCTACCACAACAGGCGACTCCAGGAATGAAGGAACCACTTTTACATTGTTGTCGTAGGTATCCGTGTCATTCACCTCAGGTTCCTCGTTGTTCAGAACGGACTCAGTCATCTCCACCGCTTTTTCAGCTAAGACCCTTGTATCTTTAAACACGGTCATCGACTGTTCTCCAGCAATAATGGCATTAACGGATGGGATATCTGCATCTTGACCGGTGATAATTGGCATATCATCCGCCGTATATCCAACGCTTTTTAATGAAGCAAGTACACCAATACTTAGAAGATCCGCTGGAGCTAAAACAGCATGTAACTCTTCACCACCACCATAATTTGAGCTTAGTAGATTATCCATTCGACTTTGAGCTGTTGCGCCGTCCCATCGTAGAATAGAGATTTGGTTAAAATCGGTTTGACCACTGCCTACTATTAATTTTCCTTCATCTAAATAAGGTTGAAGAATAGACATTGCACCATTAAAGAAGAAATGAGCATTGTTATCATCAGGTGAACCTGCAAACAATTCAATGTTAAAAGGACCTGCTTCATTTTCTAAATCGAGTTGGTCAACAATGTACTGGCCTTGCATCACTCCAACCTCGTAATTATCGAAGGTCGCATAATAATCAACATGCTCAGAGTTCATGATTAATCGGTCATATGAAATCACTGGGATTTCTTCTGCATTTGCACTTTCCAAAACACTTGTAAGTGCTTCTCCATCAACTGCAGCAATGACTAAAGCATCTACGCCTAACGTAATCATGTTCTCAATTTGAGATACTTGGTTTTCCACTACATCCTCGGCATATTGAAGCTCTGTTTTATACCCTAATTCTTCAAAATAGTTGACCATGTTATCCCCGTCTGCAATCCACCGTTCTGAAGATTGCGTTGGCATGGAAATACCAACTGTTAATTCTTCTTCACCTCCGCCGTCTCCACCAGAACTTCCCTCAGAACAAGCGGCTACCATTAATCCACCGACTACCACTAACCCTACTAAGCCCAGCTTTTTCATAAAACTCATCCCCCTAATTGGTTGTCCTCCAAATGATAGCGCTATCATTTGTACGGACATTATCGATTTAGATTTCGATCGGATTGGTTCTCAACTAAACTAGTACGTACAACTAATATAAATCGAATAGCCAAAAAATACAATAACATCACCTAAAATTTTTTTCGACAGGGTTTCAATATACAAGCTTGATCAACAAATTTTATGAAGCCTTTGGGTAAGTTATTCCATGGTAGCAGTAGAAAAGCCCAATGAATCTGTAACCTGAAGATTCATTGGGCTTCTAGCACGGTGCTTTTTAATCCATTTTTTAAACATTAAGTGTATTGTCTGAACTCTTCCCTCTTTTTTCTTTGATCTCACTTCTAAGAGTAAAGACCACACATGCAATTCCAGCCAGAATAAATAAGGCGGAGATTGGGTTTGTGAAAAAGTCGGCTGCATTTCCTGATGTCATGAGTGCTCTTCTCATATACGTTTCAAGTAAAGGTCCGAGTATAAATCCAAGGATCATTGGAGCAATCGGAAATCCATTTCGAACAAGGAAAAAACCAACAACTCCAAATAAAATCATAACCCAGATATCAAAGATTGAACTATTTGTTGTATAAGCTCCGACTATTGTTAGAACAAAGATGACTGGAAATAGATATTGCTTTGGAACGGTTAGTACACGAGTGAAAAGCTTCATTCCAAACAACTGATACAAGAACACCAATACCATTGCGACAAAAAAGGCAATAAATACGACGTAAACAATATCAGGGTTACTCGTGAAGAACAACGGTCCGGGTTGAAGTCCGTGAATCATAAATCCACCTAAAAGAATCGCCGTTACCGTGTCACCCGGAATCCCAAGTGATAGCATAGGGATAAGCGAGCCGCCGACACTTGCTGTGTTTGCTGATTCCGATGCGTAGATTCCTTCCGGTGCTCCCTTTCCAAATCGTTCTGATGTCTTAGAAGCCTGCTTTGCCTGTGCATACGCAACTAAGTTCGATGTACCACTACCAAGTCCGGGTAAAATACCAAAGGCAATCCCAATGAGTGATGACCGAAGAAGGTTCCACCAGTTCTTGACGATCTCCGTAAGCGAGAAAGCAAAGCCTTTTGCCTTAAGGTCGATATCCTGGCTTTTAGAATCTCCGAGGATCTCAATCAATAGTTGAGAGATTGCGAATAATCCCATAATTAAAGGGAGAAGTTCAAACCCACCCTTTAACTCAAGGATTCCCAGCGTATAGCGCTGCAAGCCATCAATTGGCGCGAAGCCAACAAGCCCTGCCGCGAGTCCAAGAAGTCCGGCTGTTACTCCTTTTAACATACTTCCCTTCGCAAGCACTGCAACAAGTGAAAGGGCAAAGAAGATTAAGGCAAAGAATTCAAATGGCCCCATCTTTACAGCTAGTCTTGAAATAACAGGTGAGATGGTTACAAGAGCGATGAAGCTCAACGCCCCACCCACTAATGATGCAATGACTCCTATTCCAAGCGCACGCAGTGGCTCACCATTTTTAGACATTGGGTACGCATCAAAGGTTGTTGCGATAGAAGAAGGAGTTCCTGGGATCCCAAGCAAGGTGGAGGCAACAAGCCCTCCTGATACACCGCCCAAGTGTAAACAGATTAAAAAGGCGATTCCGGGTACAGGGTCCATTCCAAAGGTAAAGGGTACAAAAAGTGCCATACCCATCGTTGCTGTTAATCCTGGCACTGTTCCAAATATCAATCCAATCAGCACACCTAGTGCCATAAGCAGGATGACGAACGGAGTGAAGGATGCAGATAAACTTTGAATAAATACGTCCATGTTGCTCCTCCTTTATAGAAGCCCTGCAGGTAAAATGACATTCAGTAATTGTGAAAACACCACATATATGATAGCGGTTACAATAAACCCATTAATTAAACTTTTCCAAATGGTTGTTTTGTCTTTCTCATTCGTTAGGTACCATGTTAGAAAACTGAGGAATACAAACGTACTGATGATGTACCCAAGCACATTAAACAACAAAGCATACGCAAGAAGCGCAATAAAGCTGATCACCATTCGTTTGCTGTTCTCGTTTAATTTAAAGGTAAGTTGCCTAGCACCCTCACTTTTATAAAAGGCGAGTCCAACTCCACATACTATGAGTGCAATCGAAACCACTCGAGGCAAAAGTCTTGGACCTGGATCATCCGCTAACATCATAAAAGACATGGCGAATGTATTCAAAAACATGAGTAAACCGAGCCCCGCAATGACTATACCCATGACTCGTTCTTGTGTTAGATTCATTCCCATCACGCCTTATCATTCAATATCTGAAAAAAGTTCATCTGCGATAAGCTGAGCTTTTTCCATTTCTTCTTGAGAAAATAATCGTGCTTCCTCAGCGTCCATTAATGTGTGCTGCTGGAACGTCTTTTCGAGCTCCTCGTTGTAATCCTCATCTTGTGCAAGCTGCTCTGTCGCATCATTCCACTTTTGAACAATCTCATCCGGCATATCCTTAGGACCATATAAGGAATGGACGATAGGGAATTGAACATCATATCCCTGCTCCACTGTTGTCTCAAGCTCAGGAGCCAACTCATCACGTTCGTCCGAGAGTACCCCTAAGGCTCTAAAGTCTCCGGATTCAATGTAATTTAATACATTACCAACACCTGTTACAGCGAGATCGATTTGTCCTCCAAGAAGTCCAGTCATCCGGTCGGACTCACTACCTACATCAAGGATTTTAATTTCCGTATCAGATTCAATGCCTAATAATTCTCCCATAAAGTGTGTGGTTCCTCCGATTTGGGAGCCATAAATGATTTCATTGGGATTTTCCTTCGCATAGTCTACGAGGTCATCAAGTGTTTCGTAAGGTGAATTGGCACTGACAACGAATACCTGATTCACAGATGAATAGGTGCCGATGGCTGTTAATTCATTTGTACTGTACTCGAGCTGACGTACGGCATGACCAGTATGAAGGGCTTGGTGATTAAAGAGGAGACTGTATCCATCCTTATCTGAGGAACGTACATTTTCAAAAGCAAGAGCGCCTCCAGCTGTAGCTTGATTGACAATCACTATGTTTGCTCCAAGGTATTTAGGTAAGTGTTTAGCCATCACACGAGCGGCTGTATCCGTTTGCCCTCCTGGACTTGCCGGCACATACACTTCAATGGTTTTGTTTGGATAGTTGGCGATATCAGCCTCTGTTGCCTGTTTCCCTTCAGAAGAGGAACAGGCAGCGAGGAATAGAAGACCTATTCCAAGTGCTGCCACCTTTCCGTGCTTCCTCATGAGTCTCCCTCCCTATCCTCTCGTTTGGGATGTTCGATCCTGCAGCTGATGAACAGAAACATCGCCCCAGCTTAGATCAGGCACTCGATATTTTTCAATTTTATTCCAATCAAGATCTACCCCAATTCCGGCAATCTTCCTGTCTGGAAGACGAAGGAATCCATTTTCATACTGAATTTTGTCCGTGACAATATCATCAATATATAGCTCTGGACCTGTTGGGTCAGATGTATAATTTAAGTGTGGTAGAGCGCTTCCAAAGTGAGCCATAGCCGATGTTCCAATCGAGAGCTCTTGTGTCGTTCCAATTAAGACACTTTTCCCGGCTACTTCAGCTGCATAGGCTGCTTTTCTAGCTGCTGTCAGTCCACCGATAAAGACTGGAGCAATGTTAAAGATATCAACAGAATCCTTTTTGATCATTTCATATTGCTGTCTTGGGCTCCATACATGCTCACTTACAGGGAACTCGCACTGAAGTCTAAAATGATTTAACCCTTCAAAGTCATTCCAGAATGCCGGACTCTCTACCAATTCAAAGTGATACTTCGAAAGGCGTCTTGTAGCCCGAAGCGCATCCTTCCAATCTAGCAAGTGACTAAAATCTAAGGATTTGATGGTGACTTTTCCAGCAAATTCAGAATAGACACGATCCAGGAATGCTTCATCTGCATCTACGTTTTTCCCAACATAAAGACGGAATGTATCAAACCCTTGTTCAAGTCGGTTTCGTACAATCTCAATATTTTCATCCACTTCATCCATAAAACGATGACGGAAAATTGGGTAGCACACTTTAAATTTCTCGCGTTGACGTCCACCTAATAGATCAGACATCGACACGCCTAAGTATTTTGAACATACATCATATAGTGCTGTATCTACGCCGTTTCGGATAAAACTACCTTTTTCATAATAATAAAGCGCTTGCGGAAAATTTAAGTCGAGCTCGCGATTGATATCTGCTGTATCAAACGGATTCTTACCAATTAAAATGGAATCAAGAGTAGCTTCCAGATCTTTCATATCAACTGAATAACGAGGAAGGTGAGAGAAATCGGACATTTCTCCGATTCCCACCGCTCCTTCATCTGTTTCCAGCTGCACAATCACGTGTTTATTCACAAATCCAGTGTGGCGTGGAACACCAACTGCAGTAAGCTTTACTTTTGAAATCTTCATCTTAAATCCCCCTCATTTATCCTTTGATAAAAACGGTTTTTACTTCTGTAAAGAATTCAATGGCAGCTGTTCCTTGCTCACGAGAGTGCGAGCTCGATTGTTTCATCCCACCAAATGGCGCTTGTAGTTCAACTCCAGCACTTTCCGCATTAATCCGGACAAGTCCTGCATCAATATCTTCAATAAATGTCATCATGCGAGCAATGTTCGTTGTGAAGATCGAAGCACTTAAACCAAACTTCGTATCATTTGCCACTTCAATGGCTTGTTCCAGACCATCTACCTTAATTAGAGCAAGAACTGGTCCAAAAATCTCTTCTTGAGCAATACTCATCTTCGTATCTACTTCATCAAAGATCGCAGGCTCTACATAATACCCGTCAGCAAGCTCTCCATCTTCTAAGCGGCGACCACCGAATAATAGGTTGGCTCCTTCTTCCTTCCCTTTTTCGATGTAAGAAAGTACGGTATCAAGCTGGCCTTCACTGACACTTGGTCCCATCCATGTATCGGAGTCAAGCCCGTCTCCTACTTTTAATTCACTCACTTTTGCAACTAATTTTTCTTTAAATGTTTCATAGACTGCTTGATCGACAATCACTCGACTTGTTGCGGTACACTTTTGTCCAGTTGATTTCAGTCCTCCACTTATCGTGGCATCGACGGCCAGATCTAAGTCTGCATCATCCGCTACGATAACAGGGTTCTTTCCACCCATCTCAAGCTGATACTTTCCACCTCTAGCAAGAACAGCTTGGCCAACCTGCTGACCAACACCATCAGAACCAGTAAATGTGATGCCATCAACCTGCTTGTGATCAGCTAGTCCCTGACCAATAATGGAACCTGAACCCGTAATATAGTTTACGACTCCTTCAGGGAATCCAGCTTCAGCAAAGCACTCTATCACTTTAGCTGCTGTAATAGAAGCTTCTGAGGCCGGTTTAAGGATGACGGTGTTCCCATAGATTAATGCGGGTGCCATCTTCCAAATTGGAATCGCTACAGGGAAGTTCCAAGGTGTAATAACTCCTACAACGCCAAGAGCCTTACGAGTTGTGAACATAAACGCCTCAGCATCGGTTGATGGAATGACGTCTCCAACCTTTCGCATTCCTTCACCAGCATAATATCTTAGAATGGCTACTCCACGAGCGGTTTCGCCTTTTGCCTCAGGGAGGGTTTTACCCATTTCCTTAGTCATAACCTCAGCTACTTCATCTGTTCTTGCTTCAAGAATATCAGCTACTTTATACAGATAAGCACCTCTTGCAGCTCCAGTTAACTTACGCCATTTCTTCAGTGCCACAGCAGCTGATTGTACAGCTTGATCCAAATCCTTCGCCGTTGATTTTTGGAACCGCCCGACCACTTCTTTTGCACGAGCCGGATTCACACTTTCTCCTACTTCTCCGGTCGATCCTTGTATCCACTCACCATTGATAAAATTGCTGTACGTTACTGCTTCTGACATGTTCCACACCATCCTTTATGAATTTTGAGTTGTTTTTAGTCCCCACGTTTCGAGTAGTGCTTCGACTTCTGCATGATCCGATTCATTTAAAGCTGCAACAGGCTCACGTGTTTTACCAGCCGTTAACCCAACTGCTTCCATCGCTTCTTTAATTACAACCACGTTGTTTCCGTTATTGTATTTAGCGCGCAAGTCTTCAAACGGAAGCACATGTTCCCATACGTCCCAGGCCGCCTCTGTATTGTTCGCTCTAAGCGCCTCTAGTAATTCAAATGATTTACTCGGCAGGATGTTGACTAGACCTGAAGTAAATCCAACCGCCCCCGCATTCCAGTAGTACGGTGCCCACTTTTCAGCTGTCCCACATATCCAAGCGACGTTATGTGAAGCTGGTACCTCACGCACAAGTTTAGTAAAACGCGGCAAGTCATTAATTGCATATTTCACACCAACAAGTTTGTCGAGTGGAGCAAGTTCCTTTAAGACGTCATCTGATACATTTGGATCTTTGAAATAAACAATGGCTGGTAAATCAACCTGCTCGATAATGGAGCGGAAATAATTAGCTGCTCCTTTAGAAGTAATATACGGATGGACAGGCATATGAATCATAATGGCATCTGCACCCGCTTCTTTGGCAAAGTTACCAAGCTCCACAGCCGTTGGTACAGCATATCCAACCCCTGCGACAACTAGCGCTCGACCATTTACGTACTCTACAACTCTTCTGGTCTCTTCTTTTGCTTCGTCAATCGATAGAGCGTAGAACTCACTTGTGTTTCCACATGGCACAACAACCTCAAGTTTATTCTCCATTAAGAACTCAATATTTTCCTTAACCCCATCCCAGTTCACACTCAAATCATCATGAAAAGCAGTAATAGGAATGGCTGAAATCGTCTCTAGCTTTTTGGCGAATGTTGTATAATCCATGTCGTCCTCCCTTTTTTGTATGCGTTATCATTTTATTTAATAGAAGCCAAGCTCCTATTGTTCCTTCTGATGAGACAGGATGAATTCTGTCGTTCGTAAAATATGCTGCTTCATTAATTTCTCAGCCAGATCACCATCTCGACTTTTGATCGCTTGGAAGATTGCTGAGTGCTCTTCATATCCCTCAATGATTTCTTTCTGATAGGAAAGAGCTCGTTTTCGAAATGCATGGTCAAATGCTTTGACGTTGTTTAGCATATTCTTAATCATTGCATTCTCGGCAAAATGGACAATCATTTCGTGAAAGGCTGTATTGTGCTGTACTAACGCTTCCGCATCCTCGTTTTCTTTTAATTCCTGCATCGTGTTAATCTGACCTTCTAGCATCTCAAGCTCTGAATCAGTCATTTTCATCGCTGCTAATCGACAGCAAAGTCCTTCAATCGATGCACGAAGCAATAGAATTTCCTCGATTGACGTATTGGCGTATTCTGACACATAGGTTCCTTTTCGCGGAATGGTCTGAACAAATCCCTCATTTCCAAGAATCCGAAATGCCTCTTTAATTGGAGTCGTACTTATTCCCATTAACTGAGACAGCTCACGTTCTTTTAAATGATCTCCAGGCAAAAAATATCCACTTACAATCGCCTCTTTAATTTTCTCTACTGCAATTTCGCGCAAGGACTTAACACTTTCAACTCCTGAACTAAAAAAGTTCGCCGCATCCATCTGCTTTTTCATGATGACTCCTCCAATGATATCTGATATATCAAATACTATCGATGAAGTCTGTACCTGTCAATCTCTCAATTAACGACACTCTTTTTAATAATTAGTCCATCTGATATATCAGATATTATATTTATAATAATTCTGATAATTAGGTGTGTCAATACATAAACAAAAAAGATTATGCGCTTACAAAGAATCTTTAAATCCCTTACAGTGAAAGAAGGATGTCCAAAGGAGTGGCAGAATGACGTTTTTACTTATTTTTACGGGTCTCATATGTCTGATTGGTCTTATCGTTACGATTATTTATGTAAATATAGTTGATCAGAATTACAGCAGTGAAAAAAGTTTTCGAAATTTGTCGTGGATTTATCTGTTGATTATCCCCATTGCGATATTGATTGTAATTGGGTTGGCTTATTTGTTTTTGGCTTGATGAGAACATGTAGTACTTAATCAAATAACCTTAAAAAAGAGGGCGCGACATAACATTAATGTAGCCAGCAAAATACGAATATAGCACCAAATCCGCTACAGGAGAATCCCTCGCTTTCCACGGGAACGGCCTCAGCCCCCTCCGCGGAAAAAGCGCCGCTACAGTGTCTTCACCACGTTCTGTTCCGTAGGAGTCTCGGGTTCTTCCTCCGCTTGTTTAAATTAAATCACGAAAGGCGAATGATTCTGCAATCGAATCATTCGCCTTTTCAAATTGATTTTAAGTTATGTCTCAGCCTCTTTAAATCTTTTTAAGACAAAAACACGGTTTCTACATTTCTTTCAGCAAATAGTGAAATTTATTTCTATCTGGTCGATATATCTCTAGGTAGAAATAACTAATGAATTAGAGGAGATAAAGAAATGAGATTATTCAAAAATATAGGACTTTCATTTAAGATAAATGCTTTAGTTTTGTCCCTGTTAATTATCTTTGGGGGAACATTGGGTGTTGTTGTATATAAAATGGTTACTGACGGGATTAAGGAAATGGCCCTCGAAAAGGCTCATTCTGATCTTTTGTTATCTTTCTATGCAATCGATAAAGAGATACCTGGCGAATGGCAAGTAATCAACGAAAGGCTTTACAAAGGAGAAACGGTTCTAAATAATAATGATGAACTAGTTGATCAAATTGCCGAAATGACTGGCGGCACGGTCACAATTTTCCAAGGTGACACTAGAGTTGCAACAAACGTGAAAGTGAACGGGGAACGGGCTGTTTCAACTCAAGCATCAAACGAAGTAATACAGACTGTACTCAAAAACGGAGACAAATATTTTGGAGAGGCAGATGTCGCAGGGGTAATGACCCAAACTGCATATCAACCAATCAAAAATACTAATGAAGAAATTATAGGAATGTGGTACACAGGCGTTTCTCAAAGACTAGTCGATCAGACAATCTCTTCAATACTACTCAGCCTAAGCGTAATCGTTGTGGTGGGCGTAGTAATCGCTGCACTTATTGTACTTGGGTTCACAGCTCGATTAAAAAGACGATTGAATAATGTAGGACATGCATTAGAAAATGCTGGTCAAGGTACTTTTACTGTTTCACTTAATGATTTTGTTAATGATGAAGTCGGGCAGTTATCTAAATACTATGAACAAATGAGGCTTAACCTTAGTACTCTCGTAAAAGACGTGGTAGTAAAATCTGAACAAATTGCCTCTTCTTCTAATCAGTTATCCGCAGGAGCAAAGCAAACGAACCAAGCAGCTGAAGAAATCACACAGGTCATTCAAGAAGTCGCCGCCGGTTCAGAAATTCAGATGAAACAGACTCATCAGGCTACAAGATCAGCTGAGAACATTGAACAAATGGTTAAATCAATACAAAGTCTTGTAAGTGACGTAGATTATAGTTCAAAAGAAACGAATGAAAAAGCAGAAAACGGTCTAAAAATTGTAAATGACAGTCTATCACAAATGAAATTAATAAAAGATAGAACAGGTGAAGTTTCAACAGTTATTAAACAACTAGGTAATCAATCCACAGAGATTAGCAAAATGATTTTGTTAGTCACCGAAGTTGCAGAGCAAACGAGTCTGCTAGCTTTAAATGCATCAATAGAAGCAGCACGTGCTGGAGAGCAAGGTAAAGGATTTGCAGTTGTTGCTTCTGAAGTACGAAAACTAGCTGAGAGATCTCAAGTATCTGCTAGCCATATTGAACAACTAATAGAACGTATTAACAGTCAAATTAAACTCTCCATTCAAACGTTTGATGACGTAAATACTGCAGTGAATGGTGGAATGAATTTAGTCGATCGTGCAGGTGAGGAATTCACTCAAATTACCGGAGCTGTCAGTAACGTTTCTAGTCAAATAGACGAGGTATCTCAATCATTTACCTACGTTAATGATCATATTATGGATATGGTTGGTAAAATAGAAATCGCAGCAAAATTAGCTACTGATGCATCTAGCCATTCACAACAAGTAGCAGCGGCAGCCGAAGAACAGGGTGCATCAATGGAAGAAGTTGCGAGTGCGTCAACTCACTTAACAAACATTGCGGGGGACTTACAAAACTCTGTAAATAGGTTTAAACTTTAGGGTTTATACAAAAATACTACGTAAAAAGATGATACAAAGTAAAAGCAGCGATGGATTTGTTATGCCAAAGCTGCTTTTTTTAACTAAATATATGAAGCAACAATTTGTTTTCTTTTTATTTATTTTGATACAAACGAATGATTTTCTCCATATGGATTGTCATTTGTTCCTGTGCATGCGTCATTAACGTGCTTAAATGTACTTGTTGGTTTTCTTTCACCATGTCTGCAATTGTGCTCACTGCGGTTAATGAAATTTCCGTGTTAACGTTAATCTTCCGGATGCCATAATCAATCGCTTTTAATACTTGATCCTCTGGCGTACCTGACCCACCGTGTAGTACTAATGGAATTTGAACCTTCTCCGCTATTTCCTCGAGCAAATCAAATTGAAGCTTCGGCTCTCCTTTATACATCCCATGAACCGTTCCAATTGATGCAGCAAGGAAATCGACGCCTGTTTCTGAGACAAAGCGTGCAGCCTCAGTTGGATCTGTTAATCGGCCATCTCCCTCTTCTTCGTCTGAGAAGTCTCCCTTTTCCATTGAACCAATTTCTGCTTCAACATGTACGCCATGCGCATGTGCGAGCTCAACAACCTCTTTTGTTAATCGGATATTTTCTTCTAATGAATGAGGTGAACCATCAAACATCACAGATGTAAAACCGGCTGAGATTGCTCTCTTAATGGTTTCTAATTCATAACTATGATCTAAATGTAGAGCCACTGGAACACGTGCAAGCTCTGCTACTTTAATTGTGAATGCAGCAAACGCTTCCAAATTCATGTAATCCTTATACCGCTCTCCGTATGCAATTAACACTCCTTGATCTGCCTGCTCAGCCGCTTGAATTGCCGCTTGTACCGTTTCCGCGTTATAGCAGTTAAACGCCGCAATCGCCGCTTGTTCTTGCTCCGCTTTTATTAAAAGTTCTTTCGTAGAGATAAACATAAAGACCCCTCCGTTATGTAGTTTTATTACAATAAATCCTATGATAACGCTACATTCGACATAATTCAACTAAATTTATGTAGTAAAACAAACAAAAAGTCTTGTGTAAGCGATTTTATTGTAGTAATATTACTACGAACACGGAGGTGATTAATCGTTGTCCAGTTTTCAACAACGTATTGAATCAAAAAAAGGAACCATTACAGCGTCTGAACGAAAAATTATTAATCAATTGAATCAACATGATAAACCATTCTTACTTTCTATGAATGAGTTATCTCTATTAAGTAACGTAAGTGAGCCCAGTGTCGTGAGACTATATCGCAAGCTTGGTTATGCAAGTTATCAAGAATTAAAGGTTGCTCTCGCTCAAGAGCTCGCTGAGTCTAAAACGAATGCAACCGAAACAAATGATATACAAGTGGGTGATCAAGCAGATGTTGTCTTTGAAAAGATATCCGATCAAATTAGCTCTGCCTTATCAATGACCCAGGATCAAATGAATGTCACAACCATTGAACAAGCGATTCTTGCTCTGCAACAAGCAAAACGCCTTTACTTCTTTGGACAAGGCTTATCAGGGACCATTGCGGAAGATGGTGCTCATAAATTTATGCGTTTAGGTGAGACCACACTTTCTGTGAAAGACCCTCACTATCAAGCCATTTACGCAAG
The DNA here is from genome assembly GCA_037965595.1 of Alkalihalobacillus sp. FSL W8-0930. NCBI lineage: Bacteria > Bacillati > Bacillota > Bacilli > Caryophanales > Bacillaceae > Alkalihalobacillus > Alkalihalobacillus sp. FSL W8-0930. Next base: position 3,175,024 of record CP150183.1, read on the forward strand.
TCATATGAATGAGCAGGATGTTGTTGTAGCGATTTCACATTCGGGTGAAACCGTTGACATTATTGACGTAGTTGAAATAGCTAAGAACAATGGAGCTAAAATCATTGTCATTACATCTAACCGCAATACGACTCTTGCTAGCATGGCGAACTTTCTTCTTCTAACTCAAGCAGCAGAAACAACAAAACGCTCTGATGCCATGGTTTCAAGGATTGTCCAGCTTACGCTCATTGATACATTGTATACACGTATGGTTGCTCTCGGTGGCGAACGATTATCGAGCAGAGTAAACCAGTCAAGGCTCGCCGTAACACGCATGAAAAAATAAGCTTCTAAATGGAAGCGCTCATAAAATGGAAAGTAACTTCAAGAGGTGACACATATGCTTACAGGAACAGGTTTAATTATTGGGTTTATCGTAGCTTTGATTGTGCTTTTTGTTCTTATTATTAAGTTAAAATGGGATGCATTTATTGCGTTACTTGTTGTAGCAATTGGAATTGGACTCATTTCAAATATTGGCGTTCGTGATTTACCTGGAGTCATAGCTGATGGATTTGGAGGAACGTTAGCCGGGGTAGGGATACTAATTGGTCTTGGAATTATCTTCGGCCAATTCCTTGCTGCATCTGGTGCGATTGAAAAGATTGCATCGTCAATGATAAGAGCATTTGGAGTGAAACGATCACCCATTGCGTTATCTGCAACCGCAACCACTGTGGCTATTCCCGTTTTCTTTGATGCAGCCTTTATCATTTTAAATAAATTGGTTCAAAGCTTATCTATCAAAACAAAGATATCACTTGCTACATTTGTTGCCATATTGGCAATTGGATTAATTGTCTCACACAGCTTAATTATTCCAACACCAGGTCCACTGATTGTTGCGGATAATACAGGTTCTGACATCGGTGTGTTCTTCCTTTACGGATTGCTTGTTGCGATTCCTGCCACGCTAGTCGGTGGCGTACTTTATGGTAAATTCATCGGCAAACGAATACCAAACGGAGATCGTCTAAATGATATCACAGAGGAAATCGAAGAAACAGAACCAGTAGCTGGCAGAAAAGAAATGCCGACTTGGCTTGCTTATGCCATGCTTGCCCTACCAATTGTTTTGATTCTATCAAACACGTTAATGAACGTTGTATTTATAGAGAATCCTGAACATATCATTCCTACGTTCTTTGCTTTTATCGGTGATAAGAATACAGCCTTACTTATTAGTGTCATTGTTGCACTCTTTGTTTTTAGGCCTTATTTGAAAGAAGATTCAAAGACTGTTATGACACAAGCTTTTGAATCGTCTGGGATGATCTTATTAATTACAGGTGCAGGTGGTGCATTCGGTAAAGTTGTTCAAGAAACAGGGATTGGTGATTTACTCATTGGTATGATGCAAGGCGTAAATATGCCAGTACTTTTACTTGCTTTCTTATTCGCGCAATTATTACGCGCAGCACTTGGAAGCGCTACCGTAGCCCTAATTACAACGTCAACTATTCTTGGACCAATGGCAGTAGAACTAGGTGCTTCACCAGTGTTACTTGGACTTGCTATTTGTGCAGGTGGTATTGGATTATCACTACCAAATGATTCCGGATTCTGGGTTGTAAGTAAATTCGGACGTCTGACGATGATGGAGACACTCCGTGTATGGAGTTTAGGTGGTTTCATTGCCGGTCTTACAGCATTAGGTTTTATCTACTTCTTAACAATGTTCCAAGCCGTTTTACCAGGTTTATAAAATAAGAGAGAGATTATACAAAAAAGGATGGAGATACACATGAACAAACGCGTTGGATTTATTGGATTAGGTATTATGGGAAGCCCTATGGCACGTAATTTACTTCAAAAAGGATTTCAAGTGACGGTTTTCGATTTAAATCAAGGGGCTGTTGATCAATTAGCAACGGAAGGCGCAACACCTGCAACCTCAGGTAAGGAAGTAGCTCAGAACAGTGACTGCGTTATTACCATGTTACCTAAAGGCGAACATGTTCGTATGGCCGTTTTTGGCGAGAACGGTGTCATGGAGGGTGCATCAAAAGGCTTGGTAATTGTGGATATGAGTTCTGTTTCTCCTGTAGACTCTAAAGAAATGGCCATTCTTGCTGCAGCACAAGGTGTTCACTTCTTAGATGCTCCTGTAAGCGGCGGAGAACCTAAAGCGATTGATGGAACACTCGCTATCATGGTTGGTGGAGAAGAAGCACAGTTTGAAGAAGTAAAGCCTGTGCTTCAAGCGATGGGTTCAGATATCGTATTAGTTGGAGACAGCGGCTGCGGAACAACGGCTAAACTTGCTAATCAAATTATCGTGAACTTAAATATTGCTGCTGTATCGGAAGCTCTGACACTTGCTTCTAAAGCAGGAATTGATATTGATAAAATGTACCAGGCTATCCGTGGAGGACTTGCTGGAAGCACCGTCATGGATGCTAAAATTCCGATGATCCTGGACCGTAACTTTAAAGCAGGCGGACGAGTTGATATTAACTTAAAGGATCTGACAAATGTGATGAATACCGCGCATGAATTATCTGTTCCACTGCCGTTATCAAGTCAGCTCCTTGAGATCTTCCATTCGTTAAAAGCAGATGGAAAGGAAGCCTTGGATCACGCCAGTATTGTCCAGCATTATGAGAAGATGGCAAACGTAACTGTAGAAAGAAAGGAGCAATAATTATGCAAAACCTAAAAGCATCCGAACGATTAGACCAAGTCCCTTCCATAAATAGAGAAGTTGTTCAAGACCTTTTATCAAAAGAACTAGTGGATTCCGCGTATAAAATTGTTGTGTTAGATGATGATCCTACTGGTATTCAAACGGTACACGGGGTATCTGTTTATACGGATTGGACAAAGAGTTCCATTCAAGCGGGATTCCGCGAAGATAACCGTATCTTCTTCCTACTGACAAATTCACGTGGATTCACTTCTGCGGAAACAACAACGGCTCACACTGAGATTGCCCAAAGAGTACAAGCTGTTTCCGATGAGGAAAACGTTCCTTATGTACTGATCAGCCGGGGAGACTCTACGCTACGAGGGCACTACCCACTTGAGACCGTTACATTAAAAGATTCGATTGAAGCTGCTTCTTCCACTCGTTTTGATGGAGAAGTGATCATTCCCTTCTTTAAAGAAGGCGGTCGCCTAACGATTGATAACGTTCATTACGTACAGTACGGAGACGAGCTTGTTCCTGCTGGAGAAACAGAGTTTGCGAAAGATCGTACGTTTGGCTTCCACTCTTCTCACCTCGGAGAATGGGTCGAAGAAAAAACAAAAGGCAAATTCAAGAAGGAAGATTCAATTTATATTTCGCTTGAGACATTAAGAGCAAATGATGTAGAAGCTGTGAAACATCAGCTGCTTGCTGCAACTGATTTTCAAAAAATCATTGTTAATGCAGTGGATTACGTAGATGTTGAAGTCTTTGTTACGGCCTTCCTTCAAGCGTTAAAAGAAGGCAAGAAGTTTCTATGCCGTAGCGCATCTGCCCTAACAAAGGTGATCGGAGGGGTAACAGACAAAGCCCTATTAACGCGTGACGAGTTAATTACAGAAGAGACAAATCACGGCGGACTGATTGTTGTGGGATCTCACGTTCAAAAAACAACCGAGCAACTGAATGAGCTGATTGAAAGCGGACTAGTAGAAGCGATTGAATTTGACGTCCACCTTGTGTTAGATGATGAAGCGTTTGCCAAAGAAGTGGAGCGAGTACGGACAACGATTGAACAATTGATTACATCAGGAAAATCAGTGGTTTATTACACTAGACGCGAGCGATTAGATCTTGGAGAGAACCGTCAAGAAGAAGAGTTACAGCTTTCTGTTAAGATTTCTGATGCCGTGACTAGCATCGTCAGCGATCTATCGGTTCAGCCAAATTACATCGTTGCAAAAGGTGGCATCACCTCTAGTAGCGTCGGTACCGTTGGACTATCCGTCAAGCGTGCGGAAGTTGCCGGTCAAATTAAGCCAGGGATTCCTGTATGGAAAACCGGTCCCGAGAGCAAGTTCCCAGGATGCGCATACATTGTGTTTCCTGGAAATGTCGGACAAGCCGAGACACTTAAAGAAGCTGTAGAAGTGTTGGAAGGGAAATAAAGAGAGGAATGAGGAGAACCGCGGGAGACCGCGGTTCTTTTTTATGTGTGGGGTGCGTATCGATAGCTATCGCATGGATCTTCCCTCTATCACATCCATCCCGCTTCCTATCGCATGGATCTTCTCTCTATCACATCAATATCGACTCCTATCGCATGGATCTTCCCTCTATCACATCAATCCCGCCCCCTATCGCATGGATCTTCCCTCTATCGCATCTATCCCGCTTCCTATCGCATGGACCTTCTCTCTATCGCATCTATCCCGCCCTCTATCGCATGGATCTTCTCTCTATCGCATCTATCCCGCTTCCCATCGCATGGATCTCTCCTCTATCCCATCTATCCCGACTCCTATCGCATGGATCTCTCCTCTATCTCATCTATCCCGACTCCTATCGCATGGATCTCTCCTCTATCCCATCTATCCCGACTTCTATCGCTCCACATCTCAACCGAACAAAAAAACCACCGCCTCATCCAGAAGCAGTGGTTTCAATCTTATAAGGTTCGGTCTTCTTCTAAGTATTGCATCAGTTGTTCAGCCCAAATTCTGTATCCTAAGTCGTTCGGATGTAAGCCGTCCGCCAGAGTCTGCTCAAGGGTTAATCCTTCTTCTTCAAATTCGGTTAACAAGGCACTATACATATCTGCGTAATTCCAGCCTTGGCTGAGGATATAGGCTTCCGTACTTTCAAGATACTCTTGATAATTTAATCCGATGTCATTGTAATCTGTATCAAGCTTTGTTGTGGCCGGGTTTGGTGATGTGAGCAGAATTTTGCTTGTTGGTAGAGCTTGTTGAATCTGCTCCACAGCCAATTGGATTGACTCATTTGTATGGTTTAATGGTTCATTTTTACGATGGCTATTTAAGATTGAACTTTCTATAATGATAAAATTAGGTTCTTCCTCTATCATTTGCTCAAAGCTTCCGTTATCAAGAAGGTTCTGTATCGTCGCTCCGTTTACTCCATAATTACTTATTTTACTTTTTTCTAATACTTTCTGAGATTGTTGAATGGACTGTAGCATGAGGCTAGGCCAATTTTTTGAGGTTGAGCTTGCTCCTTTTCCATTCGTCACACTGCTTCCGATTACTGCAATTTGAACGTGATCATGCGTTAACGCCCAATAGTGTAGATAATCGAGGTAGCTAACTTCTCCGTTCTCAGGATTCAATCGGTCTATTGTTTCAGCTAATTCTTCGTCGTCTGCTGCAACTGCCTGGCCGTCTAGATTCTGAATAATATTAAGAATGAGAAGAGATAGTCCAGCAAAAGCAAGTAACGCAATACCGATTCGTTTCAAGCTGACGCCCCCTTAACACATAGTTTCACATGATTATACCATATTACTCCACGATAATTTGGTTAAAGCTTTGTAAAGATTAGACTTTTTTCTTTTAAATAAACGTTTGTTTAACGATCATTTCTCCTTATCCCAAAGCGTTTTCCCTATTTGGTATTCCTTCTGCATTTGTTCTGCTGGGACCATGCTTCCTCCTGTTGCCCAGACTAGATGAGTGGCGTCAGTTAAGTTGTGTGGTGCATGATCCTTCTGTAATTGTATCATTCCCGCAAGTCCCGCAACGGCCGATGGCTCAAGCTGAATCTTCTCTGTATCCATTAACAAGGCTTGTAGCTTATAGAGCATTGAATCGTCAACGGTCATGATACCTGAGATAAGCGGCTCCATTAGTTTCCCAACGAATCCCGAGGCCCGTCCAACAGCTAGCCCATCAGCTATGGTTTGATTATCGATTCCAAAATCTTGTACTGACACTTGGTCGTGGTAGCCCGTCATCATGCCTAGTACCATACAAGGGGAATGTGTCGGTTCAACAAAAAAGCAGTGAACATGCTCACCAAACTCCTGCTTTAATCCATAGGTGACACCGCCTGGACCACCGCCTACTCCACATGGTAGATAGACAATTAATGGGTGCTCCGCGCTCACTTCAAGCCCTTGCTCTGCAAGCTGGTCCGCAAGCCGCTTAGCCGCTGTCGCATAGCCAACAAAAAGAGTCGTTGAATTCTCATCGTCCACAAAATGAGTGATCGGATCGGCTTCTGCTTGTTTCCTTCCTTCCTCCACTGCTTTGCTATAGTCAGAAGTATATTCAATGACCTCCACTCCACGTGTGCGCAGTAGATCTTTTTTCCACTGCTTTGCATCTGCCGACATATGAACCGTAACCTGAAACCCTAGTTTCGCTCCCATGACACCAATACTTAGCCCTAAGTTCCCGGTAGAACCTACGGCAATTTTGTAGGAAGAGAAAAAAGAACGGAAAGATTCATCCGCAAGGACCGAGTAGTCATCTGTTTCCTTAAGTAGTTCGTGCTTAAGGGCCAGCTCCTCGGCATGGGCTAACACTTCATAGATTCCCCCACGCGCTTTAATCGATCCTGAAATCGGTAATTGGTGATCGCATTTCAGCCACAGCTGTCCGGAAATAGTTAGATCAAACTGTTTTTCAACTTCATTCTCAGCAAGCATCACGCGTTGAATAGGTGACTCAATAATCCCTCGACTTTCTTGTGTCTCTGGAAAGACTTTTGCTAAATAGGGAGCAAAGCGCCTTAAGCGTTGCTCTGCCTCTTCGATATGTAAATGGATTAGCTCATCATCCGTTTTCTTTTGATTTAACCATGTAAGAGGCTCTGTTTTTATTAATTCCTCTAGTTGAGGAAACTCCTTCTTCCATTGTTCTAGATCCTTATCTAAAATCACATGACTCATCGAATCAACCTCCAAAATAAAACTGAAACCACTTTTACCTACATACAGTATATAGGTAGAACACACATTAAGAGAAGGAAGTGGCTTCGTGAAAAAATTAATCATTAGCCTTTGTATACTTGGCTTTGCCTTAACCGGTTGTTCTGATAGTGAACAAGTAGCTGCAGAGTTATCTGATGTTCCTTCAGAGATCGAAGACAAAGTTGATCCTACCTTACGTTTACAACTTATTTATGGAGAAGATCCCGATAATCCGTATGTCATTTATCAAACTGAGTCCCTTGAGGTTGACTATACTGTTGAGATCACTGATGATACGTACATCCTAAAATTAAAGGAAACGTCCGAGCAAGCTCCTGAAGATTCTTTACACATTTATCAGATTAAAACAAGGGATACAGATACTCTAAGAATTTATGTAAATGATAAAGAAGTAGCATTTGATGTTATAGTTTCTTAATACAAAACTAGGAGACTTGGGACATAACTAAAAATCAACTTAAAAAAGCGAATGATTCGATTGCAGAATCATTCGCTTTTCGTGATTTTATTTGAACAAGCGGAGGGAGAACCCGAGACTCCTACGGAACAGAACGCGGTGAAGACACTGTAGCGGCGCTTTTCCCGCGGAGGGGGCTGAGGCCGTTCCCGTGGAAAGCGAGGGATTCTCCTGTAGCGGATACCGTGCTATGTTCAGGTTTTACTCGCTACATTCATGTTATGTCCCGCCTAATTATCCATCACAACTTGTCCGTCATAAAGCTCTACTTTCTCCTCCACGTTTGCCTCTTGTAATCGTGGATTACGAATGGTGATGGCCAGTATAAAGGATACGAAGCAAAGTGCTGCGATGATCATAAATGTTGGGATAAATCCACCCACGATTGTAAATATCATGGACCCTGCTAAAGCACCAATTCCAAAGCCTTGATAAATCACACCATAGTTACGGCTTTGATTTTTCATGCCGAAATAATCGGAAATAATTGCGGGAAAGATCGTAATATTGCCACCAAAGCTAAAGGCAATGACTGCAACACAAGCGAAAAACAATCCAAAGTTTAACTCTGCAAAGCTTAGAACAGCAACTGCCAGAGCTGTGATCAATAGCGTTCCTGCAATAATGTGCATACGTTCCATCTTATCTGAAAGGGCACCGAGCACAACACGACCCGTTGTGTTAAAGATTGCTACTAATGCAACAGCATTAGCCGCCGTTTCTGGACTGAGACCAGCTAAACTTTCGCCTGCGTCTTTTACAACACCAATTAGATACAATCCACTCATACACGCTGTAAAGAAGATGATAAAAAGCATATAGGACTGTTTTGTCTTTAACATGTCTTTTACGGTATAGTCTTTTAATCGTTTATCATTCGCAACAGACGCTACGATCTTTGCTTCTTTTACAAAGACGGCTCCACCTACAATTAAAGCAAGCGCGCATAATCCCCAAAGTAAAAAGGTTTGTGTCACTCCAAACGTGGTTAGAAATGCACCATTCACATATCGGAACAAAAAGCTTCCTGTCCCAAACGCCCCTACTGAAATCCCTGATATCAGGCCTTTTCGTTCTGGAAACCACTTAATTAGATTAGATAAGGAAGAAATATAAGCGGTACCGTTTGCAAAACCAACAACAACTCCTGCTAGAATGTATAGCATCCAAAGTGATGTCACAAACGAGCTTAGGATAAGCCCAAAACCAAGCATAAGTCCTGAGAACATTAAAAGCTTTCGAATCCCGATCTTCTCTTGTATCTTGCTTGAGAATAACGTCGCAAAAGCCAATGCGAAGCTTGTAATAGAAAACGTAACAGTAACTGCATTTAAGTTCCAGCCGTTTAATTCGGCTAATGGTTGATTAAATAAACTCCATGTATAAATCGTTCCGAGTCCCATTTGTACGAGAACGGTTCCAAAAATGATCCATAGTCGGTTAGTCTGTGTTGCGTTCATTCTACGTCCCCTCTTTTCATCCGGTAGTAACATGATCTCTATAGCTAAAGTCTAGCACCGGATGAGCCTTACGTACGCAGATTGGAATGAACTGCACAGAGGGAAGTATGAATGGTTTCTATAGTCGCATCAGCTGTTTGAATTCCTTCGCCTTTCCTCGACTGACAGGAATCTCTGCCTGGAATTGATTAAATTTTAAAAGGTACGTATTGTGGAACCAAGGGACAATCTCATGAATTTTTGTCAGATTCACTGAGTATGAGCGGTGACAGCGATAGAATAATTCCCCTGGCATCTCCGCTTGAAAAACCGAGATGGTTGATGGGATGGAATACACGTCTTCCTTTGTATAAATGAGTGTTTGCTTCTCACTGGCTTCCGCATAATAAATATCCTCGACAGGAATAACATAAATCTTATCGTCTTTCCAGCCATTTATCCGTTGAATAATATTTGTGTGGATTTGCTTTGCAGCCTGCTCATTCTCCTTCAAAAAATGACTTTCCAGCTTTGAAAGCATTGCTGCTACACGTTTTTCACTGTATGGCTTTAGGATGTAATCAAAGGCCTCAAGCTCAAACGCTTTAACCGCATGCTCCTTGTAAGCCGTTGTGAAAATGATCGCAGGTTTTGCTTCAAATTTACTAATATGACCTGCAAGCATCATGCCGTCAAGAGATGGGATATTGATGTCTAAAAAGATGGCATCAGGTTCATGGCCCTGCAAATACTTCAATACTTCAAGCCCATCTTCAAAACAAGCTAGAACCTCAATTTGGCTATGTGTTTCAATTAAGTACTGCAGCTCTTTCTGAGCGGGAATTTCGTCTTCTACGATGATTGCTTTCATTTGGTATCCGTCCTTTTTGCTACATCAAAATAGATTAACGTGCCAGGATTTTGTCTGCGAACCACTAAGCCTTCTCCGTAGATCAGCTTGACTCGCTGATGTACATTGGAAAGCCCAATTGATTTAGCTGAAACCTTGTCTGCATAAAGCTGGTCAATAATTTCTTGATGAATTCCAACCCCGGTATCCATCACAGTGATCCGTACGGTTTCTCCTAGATCCTTCACACGAATCGTAACGTCCCCTTGTTGTTTCCCTTTTTGCACGCCATGATTAATGGCATTCTCAACTAATGGTTGAATTAACAGACTGGGTATCCGTACATCTACTGGATCAATATCATAGTGTACCTTTAGTCGTTCGCCAAACCGTGCTTTTTCAATTTCAACGTAATCTTGTACTTGTTCAAGTGCTGTTGAGATCTCAATCATTTCATCGGTCAGTTCAAGATTATAACGTAAATATCCTGACAGATTTATAATTAGCTCCCTGGCATGACTTGGATCTGTACGTGTTGTCGAGGCAATGGCATTAAGCGCATTAAAAAGAAAATGCGGATTAATCGTTGCTTGAAGGGCCTTTAATTCCGCTTGCTCTGCTCCTGCACGGATTTGTTCGATACGTGAGATTTCCATTAATGTCGAGATGATTTGCGCGAGACCAACTGCCATGGTCTGCAGTGAATCAGTAATTTTGTTCGCTTTTTGATAGTAAATCTTAAGGGAACCCGTAACCTCATTATGCTCTTTAAATGGAATAATGAGCAGACACTGAATCTGTGGTGTATGATGGTCGGCCACCTGATTACGGATTGTGATCTCTCCACTTCGGATCGATTGTTTGGTCAACTCACTGTTAATTTTGCTTCCAGCGGTGTACCGTTCTTCCCCGTAGCCTACATAAGCAAGCACATGATGCGTATCCGTAATCGCAACGGCATCTGCTTCAATGTCATCCTTAATGATTTGACAGATGGTGTGGAGTGAATCGTGATTGATTGACCGGAAATAAGGTAACGTTTTGTTTGCAATCTCAAGCGCCATCTTGGATTGCTCCGCTGCCACACGATCCTTCTCTCCTTCAATATTTAACACAAGCAAAATAATGAGTCCTATACTTACTTCTCCCAAAATCATAGGAAGAGCAATAATTGACACGATTTCGACTCCTAGCTCAAACGGCTCAGCTAAAAGCAGGATTAAGCCCATCGTTAGCATTTCACAGAACATCCCTACAGCAATTCCAACGAGCCACCAGTTTTTCTTCTTTACTTTAAAATGGACGATTCCTGCCATGATCCCTGCAGTAATACTTGTAATTAAGCACGGAATCGCTGTCACTCCACCAATGTCGATTACGTATCGATGTACGCCCGAGACGACACCAGTGATAATCCCGACCCAAGGACCAAAGAGAATTCCTCCGGCTACAATCGCAATCGTCCGCACATTAACAAGGGACCCTTCTACTTCAATGCCAGAGTACGTTCCAAACAAAGCAAACGCACAAAATACAATCGTCACAACCGTTAATTCACGCGGTGAGGATAACTTGTCCTTTTGCAGTAACTCCCGAAAGCCCGGGATCTTCGTCAGAAAGTACAAACAAATTAAGAGTAACGCCGCGCGTTCAAGTAAATGAATAAACATCTCTAGATACGAATTCATGATCGTCTCCTCTAAAACTAATTTAACCAGTTTATCAGATTTTAACTTTGTAAGCCTAATCATTATGGACAGCGCTGTTTGGATCCATATAAAAAAACAGCAAGCATCTCTCAATGCTTACTGCTTTCCTGTTTATTTTGAAGTTGGAGCGAGTTCTACTGCATCCTTATAGGCTGCGATTAGGCTACGCTCGTCTGCAATATTCTTACCCGCAATATCAAATGCAGTTCCATGGTCAACTGATGTACGAATGATTCCACCTTTAAGACCAACTGTGATGTTCACTCCAGCTTCAAGCCCCATAACCTTGATTGGAACGTGACCCTGATCATGATAGCACGCTACCACCATGTCAAAATCTCCACGTACTGCGCGGAAAAATAATGTATCAGCAGGATAAGGGCCTTCTACATTAATCCCTTCCTCTTGCGCTTGTTTGATGGCCGGGATCAGCTTTTCTTCCTCTTCCCCTTCGCCAAACAATCCGTTCTCACCCGCATGAGGATTGATTCCACATACGGCAATTCGTGGGTTTTGTACACCTGCATTTTTTAAAGTTTCATCAGCAAGAGTGATAACCTTGTTCGTACGTTCTGGGTTGATCATATCAATTGCTTTTCGCAATCCTACATGTGTGGTTAAGTGAATCACTTTTAATGTAGGTGCAGATAGCATCATTGAGAAGTCCTTCGTACCTGTTAGCTCAGCTAAAATTTCTGTATGACCCGGATACATATGTCCTGCTTTTTGCATCGCTTCTTTATTAAGTGGTGCCGTACAGATCGCATGAATTTTTGATTCCTTTGCTAACTCAACAGCCTTTTCTACATAACGAAAGGCTGCATTTCCTGCTTCTTCACTCACTTGACCAAAGGGAAGATCCTTTGGAAGAAGCTTGAGATCTAATACTTCAATCGTTCCTGGTTCAAACACACATTCTGTTGGATCCTTCACAGGAACGACGTTTAATTCGGTTTTGGTAATCGCTACAGCACGCTCCATTATTTCGTAATCTCCAATAACTAGTGGACGACCACTTTGAAAAAGCTCGCCGGTAACAAAGGCTTTAGAAATAATTTCGGGTCCAACTCCTGCTGCATCTCCCATAGTAATACCGATAATTGGATTCTTCATTTTATCGCACCCTCCATAAAAAATTGATAAATCTTGCTAAATGTCTGCTCCGTACCAAATGCTCCGGCTTTTGTAATTGCGTAGGTACCCTCAAGAGAACCCGTAAACATAGAGATCGGAATGCCAGTTTCAAACTCATCGATTAGATTGAGCTGACTAATGTCGATTCGTTTACATAGTGCTTTCGCTGTATCTCCACCAGTCATGATGATCGCTTGAAACGAATAGGTTTGAACAAGGTTTTCTCCAACTGCTGCAAGCAGTGCCACAATACGCTTGCTGATGATCGAAAGTGAGATGTTATGCTCTTGCGCATACGCATACACTACATCAATTTCATGTCGCTCTGTCCCAGAATAGATGACAGGAGTTTTCAGATCTTTAAGAGCTGCATGTGCCTCTTTGTTCACTCGTTCGAATTCCGTCGCTCTAACAAACTCATCCTCATCTACTGCTTTTAGGGCATCCATTTTAATACCAACAGCTTGTTCCTGAATCAGTAAATGCTGTACCTGTTTACGGCTAATATCACTCATGCTTCCAATTAGATATAGGATCGGTTGGTTTGGTTGTGTTTGCTTAACCTCACGTTTTCCTCCATTACTTTCGATCGTTAATGCAGAGGAAAGACCTGCCGAGCCTGCGAGAAGAATTTGATCAGTAGATCCTTGTGCAAACTGGGCGATTGTCTTTAAAGTGTGCGAGCTTGTTGCATCACAGATGAAAATACATCCTTTTTCAGAGTGATTTTTCTTAAGCCATGCCTTAATCTTGCTTGGGCTTTTTGTCCATAATTCCTCTGGAACCTCTACAAGCTCTCCTTTAAACTGCCTTCCAATATGATCAGCAATTCGTGAGTCCTTGACCGGGTCAGCCTCATTTAACGCAAATTCTGTTTCACCAATTGGTGTCCCATCTACGTATAAAAGCCCCTCACTAACTGTTCGTCTACTTTCCGGAAAACTAGGAGTTAACAACACATAATCTGGTTGGTTTAGCTTGATTAGCTCAGCAAGCTCCGCTCCAACATTACCTCGTAAAGTCGAATCCACCTTCTTGAATAAAAGCTGCGGTTGATAAGGCTCTAAAACGTGTAAGGATGCTTTTATCGACTCTCGAGCTTCATACTCGCTCATCGCCCGACTATCGGTATCAATCACTACAGCTTCTAACGATTCAAGCGTTTGTTGTTGTACATTATTTAGCCAGACAGCCGTTTTCAGCCCGCTTTTGGCAAGCTGAACCCCGCTATCATTTGCTCCAGTTATATCATCCGCTATAATTGCGACTTTCATTATGTTCACTCCTCTGATGTTACAGGGCCTTGCTTTCTTTCTAATCGTTTAGCTAAAAAGCCAACAAAGATCGGAAGTAAAATGGCCGTTGTTACGACACTGGCTGCTACTTGTACAGTAGCAAGTTCTACGTTGTACGCAAAAGCTGTACTTGCTGTAGCAATGGCGGCTGGAGTGGCAACGGCATTACCTGCTGTTGACCCTTCTGCGGCACCAATAAGTGGGTTCCATTTAAAGATTTTAAATGCCCAGTAGCCGGTAATCCCTGTTATTAAAACAACCAATACACCAAGGAAAATACCAGGTAAGCCACCTTCTACGATAGAAGAGAAGCTGATGTTCATACCTAAGGCGAATGCAAAGAATGGGATAAGCATATCTGCCCCCTTGCCAAGAAAGGTTCTCATATCTCCATCAATATTCCCAAGAATGAAACCAATAAGGATCGGCAAAAGAACACCTATAAAGGCTGTAATTTCGAAAAATCCACCTTGAAGACCAACAGCTCCTAGTACAGATAGCGTTAACATTGTGAACAAAGGTCCATCATTCATCGCAAGCACAGAGTATGCTGCTTTGTCTTCACTTTTACCATACTGCCCTGCGAGCGCAACGTACAATCCACCATTTGAATTTGTCATTGCCGCAATAACAGCGATAGGGGCAAGTCCAAGGAATAGGCCTTCTGCACCGCCTGCCAGAAGGAAAATAATTGCACCAACGGCTCCCCCAAAAATCCATTTAACCATTAATAGCGTGAATCCCTTTCCAAAAGAAACACCAAAACTTTTTACGTTAATTTGAGATCCTGCACATAGAAGAAATAAGGCAATTAGTGTTGAGGCACCGTTTACAAAAAGTGCTTCAGTAAAGTTTCCAATCCGTAACGCTTGGGGCATAACCGTATTAATAAGGGCTCCAAGTAATAGAGGAACAACCATCATTCCACCTGGGATTTTCTCGATTGATTGTTTTAGTCTCATCAGCTTACCAACTTCCTGTTCTATTTTGCAATACTTTTTTCTAGAAAATAATTCAGCAAACGTTTACAGTCATAAATATACACCCAAATTAAAAAAAAACAATAAAAAAACTAAAATAAGTTGCTAAATGCAACACTATTTTAGTTTTCTCCAGATGGTTGTACGATTCACATTAAGTCGTTTAGCCGTTTTAGATTGATTAAATCCTTCCTCTTTTAACACTCGTTGAATGATTTCACTTTCCATTTCATCAAGCGTTTTACTTAGATCTAAACAAATAACGCCATCATGTTCATGGTTTAGCTGTTTCACCTCAAGATGAATATGCGAAGCTTGTGCTTGTTCAACTTCCTGAAAAATAAGGTCTCTGAATGATACAAGTGAGTGCCTTTGAGATAGCTCTTGCATTTCAGCTGCTGTATTTTTCAATCCTATGACTTGTTTGCCAAATCGGCTGTTGGCCCGAGAAATAAACGTACGGATAAAGCTAGGGTCTTGTTCAAGCCTCGCAGTCAGTGACGGCAATTCTAAGATTCTGTCTCTAAACCATTCCTTCTTCACATGATCATCACAAAAGAAAATAACTGGCCCCTTATACCTTGTTGCAGCATCTATCCATTCTTTTTGCTTCGACTCAGGCAATGTATGAAGATGCGACAAAAATAGTGGCATCTGTGTCTGAAATAACTCGCCCATTTCAACCTGTTTTCGCAAGTCACACTCCAACGCCCATCGGTTCGCTAAAATAGCTTCTGTAACACAGCGTTCGCCAGACCCTTCTTCTGCCAGAATAAGAATTGGCTCTTTACTCTCAACCAGTTGGTCAAATCGATTCACCAATTCTGATTTTGTCCCTAGAACTAACGGGAGGGTAAGTCCATCTGTTTGAAACTGACTACAGAAGCTCGGAATCACTTGTTCGATTTCCCGAATGTAGATGATGAAGTAACCTTTTTTCCCTAATGGTTGTACTTTTAATTGATAAGGTTTCTCCTCGTCATATAACGTAAGAGTCACTTCATTTGAAGGCATTTTATTCTCTAACTGCTCAAATAATTGTTTTACTAAATGACTCACATCTACTTGGTGTTCGAGCCATTTTAAAGAGTTATTTTTAAAGCGTATTTCCTTGTCTCTTACCACTAAAAAGGATTCATCCATTTCTGTAGCTAACGCCTTGAACAATTCCTTCTCTTCATCATGAAAAAGATGCACTTGGCGAATGGTCTCAGCCTGTTCAAATGCTTGCTTAACGGATTCAACCCCCGATGTGATTAAAATCCCTTCCACGCCATAACGCTGTGCAAAATCGTTTGTAACTGTGTCTCCTATAATGATCCTACGTCCTGAGGCTTTAGCTTTGATGACGGCCGGTTCAGCTTCAGCGGCAGAATGAATGGACGTAATGGGAACTTCTATTCCAAGCAACTGAGAAATTTCGTTAAAATCACTTGAAATGTTCTCAAAGGCAATGATCTCAGCTTCTTCCTTATCATCCTGAATTAATAACAATGTTCTTAAGATGTCATAGCCTGAGATTGGAATTTCAACGACCTGCTTATCTGTATGAGCTTTAATGACATTAGCTGTTCCTCCACGACTAATATAGAGATCTGTTTTGTCATCTACCTTCTGGATAATTGGAATAGCTTCTTGAAGATCAGCAAGGTACACATTATATGTGAAAGGCTGTTGTTTTTGGATCACGCGTTTGACTGTTTTTTGAAGTCCTTCGTAAGGCGCGATAACGGTTATATGCATGTTTTTCATCTTTATCAACCCCCATTCTTCTTAGTATAGCGAATTCATCGGTAAAGTACGAGAATGTATAAAAGGCGAAACAGGTTTCACCTCGCCTGTTTCGCCTTAATGTTATTGAATCATTCCACTTGCCTTAGATTTCTCTGCTGTGGCTTGGATTCGGTTGTGTAATGGTTTTTTGAGTAATAGTCCAAACGCAATGGCGATGATCCAGAACAGGAACAGAACGCCAATGTTTGTCCAAACGATAGATGGCACAATTCCACCTACTGCTTCTCTTAACAATCCAGCTGCATACGTAAATGGCAGGAACGGGTTTATCATTTGGAAAAATGGTGGGGCCACTTGAATTGGGAAGGTTCCTCCTCCACCTGATAGCTGCAAGACCATTAGAATGATACCGAGCGCCTTACCAATATTTCCGAATACAGAAACAAGCGTATACACAATTGTCATAAACACCTGACTGATCAAAATACCAAACAGGACGTAAAGAAACTTATTATCCACATACGCACCAAGGATAAAGATATTTCCTAGTGTCACAATTAACCCTTGCCCAACACCCACTACAAGGAACGTAACCAGGCGACCGAAATACACATGGACAAAATTAAATCGTTTTTCTGGGTCTTCTACGTCGGCTCTCAACAGGTTTGCCAATAGCAATGCTCCAACCCATAAAGCAAGCGATGTATAGAATGGCGAGCTTGCTGATCCGTAGTTCGGAATTGGAAATTTACGGTCTTCGTTTAGTATGACCGGATCTGCAAAGAACTCACTCTCTGCTTGTACATCGTTCTTTAATAACTCTATGATTTCTCCTAAATCATAGTCTTCATCAAAATCACGTATCCGATCTGCCGCATCCTTCACCGCTTCCTCCATGTCAGGAAGTTGATTCCGGACGACGTCAGCGATCTTATGGACAGATTCTTCTGCTTCTGGCAAACGGTTTTGGACGAGATCTGATAGCTTACGAATCTGATCCTCCGCTCCAGGCAAGTCATTTCGAACAAAATCCGCCGCACGATGAATTTGATCCTCCACATTGCCTAGATCATTTTGCACAAAGTCACTTGCTCGATTAATAACATCGATAGCTCGTGGCAGTTCCTCGTTGATCGCTTGTGCCACTTCATGCACACGCGCACCAATTTCAGGCATCGCCGCACGAATTTGCTGGAGCTCCTCTTGACCATAATCCGCTATGCCAGCTGCATCATTTAAGATTCCTTCTACGTTTGGCAGCATTTCTGTTGCTTCTGTTAGGTTATCGGATGCGGTTTGTGCTGTTTCGCGGATTTGACCAAGCGCTGAATTAATCGTGTCGGCTCCACCTGATTCAAAACGAGAACGAGCGGCTGAACTGCGTTCGTTTGCTGCGTTTGCTCGTTGGTCCAGTTCATTTAATACATCCTCGGCTGGCTGTTCTCCATTTTCAAGTGCGCTTTGCACACGCTGCACGGATTCTTGTGTAGAAACCAGCTCCGTTCGTAGAGACTGCAGCTGACCAATTTGATCCGCTAATGGACTTCCTGGTAAAAATTCCTCAAGCTCTTGATACAGGTTAATCGTTTGATCAAGCATTGAGATGGCAGAGGAAATACGATCATTCAAGTTTGCTGCGCTTTGAATTGCTTCTTCTGATGGCTCAGCCTCGCGTAATGCGCCTGTAAGCTGAGCGGCTGCAGAGGTTGTTTGCTCCACTAGACGCAGGTTTTGTTCAATAGCAGGTGCAATCGCTGCAAACGCCTCATCATTTTCATCTAAAAAGGTCTGGAAGCGATTCACATATCCTAAGCCTTGATCAGCCACATCTTCTACAATCGGCAAGGCAGCCTGTGCCCGTGCGATCACATCCTGTGCTTTTTCAACCTGTTCAAGCGCTGTATCTAGCTCTGTCGCAATCTCATCAAAGCGGCTATCCACTTCTTGAACAGCATTGGCTGCCTGCTGAATCTCAGGTATGCGTTCCTGAAGCTCAAGTACGCGGTCCCCAGCTTGTCTGATTTCTGGGAAACGTTCCTCCAGTTCTAAAATCTGATCGCCTGCTTCATTAATCTCAGGTATCCGCTTCTCAAGATCTACAATTTTTTGACCCTGCTCTCGAATTTCTGGAAGAGCTTCTTCAAGTCGTAACGCCTGATCACCTAATTCGCTGATCTCAGGTAGTCGATTTTCTAATTCAAAAATTTGATTCTCTATATTTCGAATCGTTGGCAGCTCTTGTTCAAGCTGTACGCCAATCTCGTTAAATTCATCGAATATCGCTTCTGTCGCTGTCTGAACGAAATTTTCATTGATGTCTTCGACGATCGTTGAAGCTCCTGCTGATGTCATCTTTGGTGCAATTGCATTAATTTTTTCATTTACACTATAATCAAGCTCCGGTTTTTCCGGCGAGTCAGTCAGAACACTACTAATTTTCTCAGAGAAGTCAGACGGGATGTGGATGCTTGCATAATAATCCCCGTGAATCACACCTCGTTCGGCTTCCTCTTTAGAGACAAATGTCCATCCCAATTTATCATTGTCGGCTAATTGATCAACGAGTTCTTCTCCCACATTAAAGGGTTCTCCGCGGACCTCAGCACCTTCATCCTCATTTGTAACAGCAATAGCGAGTTCAGATGTATTGCCATAAGGATCCCACGTTGCCTTTAAGTTAAACCATGCATATAAAGAAGGTAGTATCATTAATCCAATAAGTAAAAGCATAACAATTGGAGTTCCCTTAATGTTTCTCCAGTCCTGTTTGATCACTTCTAAGATGCGTTTCATACAAGCATTATCCTTTCTTATGTAAGCGAACAATATAAAAAACAGCGCCCAGGATCCTGGCCTTGACGCTATTCATAAATAGTATACGACACTTCTTCCCGCTTACTCATAAAGGGGATTATACCACATGGATACGAGAAGGGAATCCCTTAAAAATTACATATTTTTACGGAAATCGTACATAATTAATGCCATCTATAAAGACATATTGATCTGATCCTGTGTCATAGCCATCTGTCACATTGATCACCACGAGCTCAGGTGTAACGCGCTCAATAAATCCGACGATAAAGTTTGTATCTGTTGCAATTTCCACTCGAGAATCAAGCCTGTTAGCAAGTTCTTGATAAAAATAAGGCTTATACACTAAATTAACCTCCTCTCTACCGTTTTACGTACGGATTGATTCAACTTTAGCGATTCGAACAAAAATCTCTGTATCCAACGCATCCATTAGAACCACATAATCTTTTTTCACACTGACAACACGACCAGATACATATCCAAATGTTGTAAGAACTTCTACGTCCGCTCCTACTAGTAAGGTTAGTAACCTTTTTCTAGTGGTTGTTTTATCGATGGACGATGGCCAAAGCAGGATGATGAAGAATGTTTTAAGCAAGAACCACATACGGATAAAAAACATGCTCTCCCTCCTTTCACAATCTTCTTTAGTAGATGTAAAAGAAGAGAATTTGCTTGTTTCATTGTCCTTGTGGTTCCAAAATTCCATGCTCGCCTGCTTCATATAAGGAGGTCTCTTATTTGGATCAATTGTTAATACTCATTATCTACCGCCCTCCCTTTCATACAGTGTTAGCAACCCTTACTTCCATTCGTGCGCTTTCTAATCAACAACAGTCAATTTGGCTGATCCATACTTCACCAGAAAAGATTCCCTCTCTTCCACATGATGTTCATCTTCTAAAAGTGAAACCGAAGAATCTGGGGCAACAAGTGAATGAACTTCTTCACTCTCAACACCCAACTCATTCTGCATTGATTCTTTACTCAGGTGCACACGCTTCAAACTATGAAGTCTCCACAGTCATGGTTAGCGGTAACGAGGAGCAAGTCTGGCTTCAAAAACAAGCATGGACTCGTTCTCCTTTTCCCGAAACTCGTTATCTCCCATTCAAAGAGGCATTTCTTGCGTATTGGCTGAATCATTTACCGAAGGACATTTCCTTTCACCCTTTAACCAGACTGCCTCCAAATCGATTGCCTACCACAGAGCGAGCAAAGCAGGCGTTTTTGGCAGCATATGAACGTCCTAGGGACCAACTCACTTGTCCAGTGACCGTACTTATGGCTCATTATAATCATGCAGATACAGTGGATGCGGCCATCGCGTCGTGCCTTGTGGGAAGATTTGTTCCGAAGCAAATCATCGTTATTGATGATGCATCAACAGATTCCTCAAGAGAACACCTTGAAGCATGGAAGCACCCAGCCCTTCAGATTCACTTTTTAAAACAAAATGGCGGTAAGGCTTGTGCCTTAAATGAAGGATTAACTCAAATTCGTACGCCGTTCATCTTAGAGCTTGATCCTGATGATTGGCTCGACCCTGATGCGTTTACAAAAATAAGTGAGAGCCTTGTAGCTTGGCCTGAGGATTCACCCCTTCTCTATGGAAACTTCAGAAGATGGAACAGCACCAGCCATGAACTTCAGTACAAAGACATCGCCAAAGGCAAACCGATTGAGTCAAAGGCAGAGCTATTGACCTATCGACACCCGCTTGGTCCACGGTTATATCGCACAGCCTCCTTAAAAAAGATAGGCGGATTTCCGGAACTCACATACGAGGATGGACGATTATACGAGGATGTAGCGGTTTTGTATAGGCTCCTTGAGGTTGGCCCCTTTCATTATGTAGACCAGACTTTCTACAATGTTCGGAACCACCCAGATAGCATCACGCAAAAAAACCATGCCAAGTGGGATGGTTTCTTAAAGCATTTAGAAAATCTAGATCAAGATAAAAGTGAATGATATAACGACACTAACTGGCTCTCCATATGACCCCAGCTATATCGTTCCTCCATAATTCTTCTTCCGTTTCTCCCCGCTCTTAGAATAAGAGAGCGATCTTCGTTCAGTTTCTGGAGCAGTGCTGCATAATCTGTAGCACTCGCCTCTTTTGCATCCATAACAAAGCCACAGTCATGTTCCTGAATAAATTCTTTCATTTGCACACATCGATTGACAATAGGTGGGATGCCACGTTCAAAATAACTGAATAGCTTGTTAGGTAACGAATACTCACGATTAAGTGATGTAGACACATCCACATCAATCCATCCAACATCAACTGTATCAAGGACGGCTGGAAGCTCATCATACGGAACCCAGCCGCTCCAGCTCATACGCTCTGAGTCCATTTGACCAGACGGGCCACCAATGACTTTAATGTGAAGATCCCAAACACGCGTTAACCGATGAATCTCATAAAGCTTTTCCATACTGCCTTTATGCTGATTCATTGCTCCTACATAACCTAACACTAAAGGTGCCCCAGTCGAATCCCCCTCCTGCCAAGGAGAAAGCGGAGGTGCATTGTATAAAACAAGTGTCCGAACATTTGAACACAAGCGTTGGATTTCTAACTCGATCTTTGGCGAAACCGTAATAACCGCATCAACCGTTTGAAACATTTCTCTTAAAAGCTGTTTGAGCTGTTGATGCCTCAGTCGACTGATGGAGCGATCGCGTGGGTCCAAATCTAGCTCATGGCTGTCATAGATGATGCGGCAGTGTTTCTCTTGCTCTTTCAATTTGCGTTTAATCATAATTGCCTCATAACACGAACTTAATTCGTGCGCATGATAGATATCAGCACATTCCCGCGCACCAAGCTCTCTAAGCTTTGAAGAAAATGGATCCACTTGACCTGTTTGAAGGTAATGAAGCTGATGAGCTATGGGCTTAGCAACCGGCTCCTGCTCATACGTAACAAATCGAACGCCTTCATAGACAAAGAATGTTTCTAAAAATGTATCCTCTAGCCATTTTCCACTAGGCTCAAACAAATACCCTTGCTTTCTCGGTACAATAAGTGCGACCTCAAACCCATTTCGCACCAGGCTTTTCGCCTCTTTATAAAAGATTCTTGCGTCCAAAAACGGATGCTCCGACACTAGAAAGCAGACCTTTCCCCTCAATTACAACCATCCTCCTCTAACTTCCTACCCAAGACCCCGAGCAAACGTCGTGGCATGAACAAGCTAGATACATATTATTTATTATCGAATGATAAGTAGAGAAAAATGGTGCGTTCGATAGGAGGATAATATGAAAATACTCACTGTCATCGGGGCACGGCCCCAGTTTGTAAAGGCATGTATGCTATCGATTTGCTTTCAGAATGATCCTGATATGAATGAAATTGTTGTTCATACGGGACAGCATTATGATGCCAACATGTCTGATATCTTTTTTGATCAGCTTCAAATGCAAAAACCGCAATACCATCTTGGTGTTGGCTCAGGAACACACGCGGAACAAACGGGAGCCATGCTTGTTAAGATTGAAGCCATCATACTCAAAGAAAAGCCTGATGCCGTGCTCGTATATGGCGATACAAATTCCACACTAGCTGCAAGTCTGGCTGCTTCAAAGCTACACATCCCCATCATACATGTGGAAGCTGGCCTTAGAAGCTTTAACAGGCGGATGCCCGAGGAAATCAATCGGCTTCTAACCGATCATCTCTCTACATTACTCTTTTGCCCATCGCAGGAAGCTGCTGATCAGCTTACGAAAGAAGGCATTCAAAAAGGCGTTTACACGACAGGCGACATCATGTATGATGCCGTTCTTCACCACCGGTATGAAGCCAATAAACAATCCACAATTCTACTTAAACGAGGACTTATACCGAAGAAATATTATGTTGCGACCATTCATCGAGCGGAAAATACAGACTCACCCCAAAAGCTCACGGCCATTATGAATGCTTTTGCACAGGTAGACCTGCCAGTTATCTTACCTCTTCACCCAAGAACAAAAAAAATGCTAACGGAGCTTAAACTGGCTAAAGCGAAAAATATTCACCTGATTGATCCCCTGCATTATTTTGATATGCTTTCTCTTATGAGTCAGGCTAAAGCGATTTTGACCGATTCTGGCGGGATTCAAAAAGAAGCGTATATGCTTAAAGTCCCGTGTGTGACATTACGAGATGAAACAGAATGGACTGATACTGTTCGAACGGGCTGGAATCAGCTTGTTGATGCAAGCGACGAAAAAGCCATGATTCAAGCAGTGAAGCAAGTGACGGTTCCTCCCACTCACCCACCACTATTTGGGGACGGGCAATCAGCCAAGCAGATGTGTGAGCTTATTAAGAAGCATTTAAATAACTCAATAACTAAAAATAGAGGCGGGGACATAACATTAATGTAGCGAGTAAAACACGAACATAGCACCAAATCCGCTACAGGAGAATCCCTCGCTTTCCACGGGAACGGCCCATAGCCGTCAAGTTAAGTAAAATCGGTTTAACTATAGACGATTCTTCGTTAGGATGGGGGTTTAACCAGTCCTAGGGAGGGATCGTTTGTGTCTTTAAAAGAGGAGTTCAGTACGTTTGCGAAAACCGTGTTGGACGTTTTATCTGTACCGAACCTTCGCCAATCTGCCCGAGATGTTGGGTTTGTACAGCGTCTAAAGAAATTAAAACCTGAGGATTTCCTAAGTATTTGTTCCTTTCTTCCTCAACCCGTCGGTGCGACAGAGTTAACACAGCTTTGCGGGGCTCTTTCACGTGAATCCAATACCCACCTTTCCAAACAAGCCTTACATCAACGCTTCGATGAAAAAGGAGCGGCTTTTTTGAAGCATGTGTTTTTTCAATTGGCGGCCAAACAAGAGTTGATGGCCATGCCACCTCTTCCTGAGACCCCGTTTTCTCGGATCCGCATCTTAGATGCGACTTCATTTGAACGACCAAAGAAAGATGGTACTTCTTCAGATGGAGCGAAAATTCATTTAGAGTATGAGCTATATGAGGGGAAATTTTTGCATACCTTACTTTCCGGTTCAAGAGAAAGTGACCATCACGCCGCCTATGCATTAGCCGATACGATTCAACCAGGTGATTTGATCATCCGTGATCTCGGCTACTTTTCTGGCGACCATTTGAAACAAATCGATCGTGCAGGCGCTTCTTATATCACGCGGACGCCGGCCAATATGACCTATTGGACTAGAGATGATCAAGGGGAACGAATCCAAATCAAACCAGAAGAAGATGCGAAGCAGCTAGAACCGGGAGCGATCAAAGATTATGGGGTCATCCAATTAGGGGTCAAAGGAAAGAACACCCTTCAAACCCGTGTCATCGTGCAACGATTGACAGAGGATCAACAAAACAAGAGGAAAGCCGGTTTACGAAAAAGAAGACGGAAAGGGGGTCATACCCAATCCGCCGACAAAAAGGATCATACCCAAATCCTTGCCACTAACCTAACACAGGAAGAAATGGATGTGCAAGCATTGTATCCGATGTATTCCTTACGCTGGCAAGTCGAGATTCTTTTCAAAACGTGGAAATCCCTTTTCGCCATTGATCACGTGCGCGCGATGAATCCAGATCGGTTTCTCTGCCACATGTATGGGAAACTTATACACATTCTGCTTTCCTCGATGGTGGCGTTTCAATGCCGGTTCTATCTTCATCAAAAGCACCACCTCGAAGGCAGTGAATACAAGTGTATCCATCATGCCAAAAGGGCTATAGAAGAGTCAAAAGGATACGCTCTCTATCATCGTTCTTCATTAGAAGACGTTCTAGAAAATATCTACGAGAGCATTTACCGACATGGACGAAAAGACCATCGCCACCGCCATCAAAGTCCCTATGACATCTTACAGATCGCCTATGAAACACATGCGCGTGTGGAGTAAAACGGTAGAATCCGGTGCAAAAAAAAATAGAAAAAGAGCCAATCTACCCATACGTACCCTGATGGAAAATACTAGATCCACTACAAGAGAAAGGATGAGCTCTTTCTTTTTCCTTTCTTAACTTGACGGCTATGGGCCGTACCCATGGAAAGCGGAGTTCCCACTGCACTGGAGCGGAACCCTTTTTCAATTAAAGATAAAAACTCGGAGACTGCTTTGACAAAAGGGTTTGGTAGATCTGGAGCATTCGTTTCTCCATCTGCTCCCAGCTATATAGTTTTTCCACAACTGCTCGTGCATTTGCACTCATTTGCTCAAGCAGATCTCGATTATGATGTAGGTATAAAACCGCCTCCGCATAATCAGCGCCCGTTGCATGCTGCTTGTTTAACACAATTCCGCATTGATGTGTCTGAATAAATTGTTCCATATCATGTAGCTTATTCACAATGACTGGTATGCCATTGTTCAAGTAACTAAAAAACTTATTTGGCAAGGCATATGAACGGTTTAATGAATGATTCAAATCTTCAAAATCGATCCAGCCAATATCAACGTCGGCCATCTCAGACGCAATCTGCTCAAACGGAACCCAGCCAGTCAGGTGAATATGGTCTTTCACCTCTTCTGGAATGTCTAATGTCTGGTGATGCAGCACACCACCGATGATTTTAAAGGTAAACTCATCGATTTCCTTCGCGGCATTTGCAGTCATTTCAAAGATCTTGTCACTACTTCCTTTTTTCTTATCCGCAATGTGACCCTCATATCCAACTGTCAGCTTTTTATCCTTCTTACCTTTTGGTTTGTACGCTTCATTTAATGGTGGAGAGTTGTATAAAATATCGATCGGAAGAAGAGGCTGCTTTGTAATATAGTAGGCTTTAATAGAAGGTGAGACGGTAATTAGATGGTCAATTTCTTTTAATAAATCATCAAGAAGCTTCCCCATGGCAACCAGTCGTGGGCTCATGTCAAACGGATCAGGAATTAGGTCGTGACTATCAAAGATAAGTGGGACTGACACACCCGTTTGGGCAAGCTTACGTTTAATACCAATCCCTGCAAACAATGAACCCACCTCATGCGCATGATACACATCTGCTTTTTCCTTTAATCCCAGCTCAACAAGCGGGTTCGTAAAAAGCATAGCCGGGTCCTTAATCTGCTCATGCATATGCTCCACAGTTGGTTTAAACGTTTCAAAATCATAGGTGACAATCTCAATTCCCTCATAGGTAAAGCGTTTCTCAAGCAGCTCTGATTCAAATGGCTCCTTGTTCACTTTAAAAAGCTTCCCCTTAATTCGAGGTACAATCATAACCACATCATAGCCATTTTTCTTAAGTGATTTTGCTTCCTTCTGAAAAATACGAGTATCTAAAAAAGAGTGCGTATGAACAAGAATACATACTTTCGGCATGTGATTCCTCCCTCCAATTCGTTAAGTGATAATCTCTTTTATCTCTTTCATTTTTTGAATAAGCTGATTGGCACGAATAGACGTTGTGTGTGTACGGTGAATAAAATCGTACCCGCTTTTCACAATGACTTGTCGCTCTTTCTCATGAGTTACATAATACTCAACTACCGCTTGGACGGTGCTCTCAGTCGCTTCCGCAAAGTGAACTCCTGGCACAAAGCCAAGATCCTCAAGCTCCGTAAAACTAGGTGCCACTAAAAGAGTGCTACTCGCAAGCGCTTCATAATATTTTTTCACTGGATATACATGAATCGAAGGACAGGTGATAAAAAGCTTAGACTGATTGATTAATTGCGCGTAGGAGTGCCCAACCGGTGTAGAGGTCTCAAGGGGAAAATGCTCATACCCTGGATGTGGCCTCGTTGTAAACTCAGGGTGTGTGCGGAAGATCTTCTCTACATGTTGTCTAAATGGATACACCTCGTTAATTTTACCAAGCAAAAGGATACCCAGCTGCTTTTTACATTTTCGATCATAAAAGACGGA
Source organism: Alkalihalobacillus sp. FSL W8-0930 (assembly GCA_037965595.1). Lineage (NCBI taxonomy): Bacteria > Bacillati > Bacillota > Bacilli > Caryophanales > Bacillaceae > Alkalihalobacillus > Alkalihalobacillus sp. FSL W8-0930. The sequence goes on from CP150183.1 coordinate 3,202,202, forward strand.
TGGTTCTACAAAGTGAGGAAACCACTCTGTTCGATTGGCGTATTCAGGGTATGTCTTCATGCAGGCATCCCTTGTCACACTAAACAAAAACGTGTGACGATGCTTTTTTAAAAATAATCTTCTTTCCTCTTTAAACCTGTGAACATCGTTTATAAACACCGCCGAAGGGATGCCTACCTCATGTAACCCGTGAATAATCGGCTCAAAACGGGGACCTATGTCTTGAACGATTAAGATAAAATCAGGCCTCCACGCCAAGCTCTTAAGAATTTGGCGAATGTGACCAGATTGTCTCCACGTAACAAGCTCCACTTTCCTTACAAGCTCCTGTTCAAGATAAAAGTAATTACGATCAAGATACGTGGATGTATCCTTTGCAATCCATAGTACCTTCACAACTCTCCCTCCCAACCAGCCTTATTCATGGTATGTCTATGGTGCTTTTATGGATTCAACCATGACCCTTGTTCACAAAAAAACTCGACATTCAAACGAATGCCGAGTTTTTTATCCATTTCGTTCCAGTTCATCAACGTATCTCTTCGCCTCTGCTAAAGAAATCGGGTGAACGGTACGCAGTTCTTTAATTGCTTTAATCTTTTGTCCCTCACGTAGCAGTTGGCGTAACCGATCATTTAACGGTACGTCTTGCGAGATTCTCCGGTCAGTCTCTTCAGATCGTTCATGAGTGGAGCGATTCGCTTGATTAGCGCGAAGGTTTTTAATCACAATCCATTGAGCGACGACAACAATAGCTAATATAAGAATAATAATCCGTTCCATTTATTCTCACCCTCCCCCTCTTATCGTAGCAAACTTTTGGGCTTACGAGGAAGTGGAAGACTTCTGATCAACCTTCTCGTCAACAAACTGAATCTCTTCCTGAACATCCTGACCAAGCAGTTTCTGCACCCGCGCTCGTGCCTGAGCCTTTGTTGAATCATCTATATAGGCAGCCACTAAAAGAAGTGCACCCGTTAATGCCACCATATCATCGGTATATCCGATGATTGGGGTCATATCTGGAATGAAATCAATTGGCATAATAAAATAACCAAGTGCACCTAGAATCGTAGACCTGGCCTTTAATGGAAGATCCGGTTTTCTAAACGTATAGTAAAGCAAAAAGACAGTATAAATTCCCGCTGCGCCAACCTTTTTTGCATATTTCCTAACCTTCATCCAAAATGACTCTTCCGAAAACTCATCTTGGTATGCCGCAAGATTGTTTGGGTCTTCAAGTTCAGTACGTTTCTTCATTGAAACACACCTCCACATATACTATACCCGCATGAGAACGCGCGAACACATTATAATTCTCGTACACCATGACCAGCTCGACTCACATAAAATTCAGGAATATAGCCGATCTCATCCTTATATTGCTTCTCCACTATTTCACGGAATTCTGTTAGGTTATCTTCGTGCACGAGGCTTATCGTACAACCGCCAAAGCCTGCTCCTGTCATACGAGATCCAATGCAGCCCGGCGTGTTCTGTTGGATGCGAACGAGTGTGTCGAGCTCGAGTCCTGTCACGTCATAATCGGTGGCAAGTGACTGATGTGAAGCATTCATCAGCTTACCAAAGGCATCTAAGTCACCTGAACGTAAAACCTCCCTTGCCTCAACCACTCGTTGATTTTCCATCACAACATGGTTTACACGTTTACTAAGTAGCTCATCCTGTAAAAATTCTCTGCATTCATTCCATGAAGCCGAGGTCAGATCGCTTAAGGTTTCAAGCATCACTCCGTCATTCTGAAGAACACGAAGCGCCCACGCACATTCACTTTGACGTTCATTATATGCGGAATCAGCAAGTGTACGCTGTTTATTTGTATTAGTAATCACCATGTGATACGTTCCAAGGTCCAGAGGCACATGGTCATACGTAAGACTTGCTGTATTTAAAAAAATGGCATGATCTCTTTTTCCCATTCCTACAGAAAATTGATCCATGATCCCACTCTTAACGCCTATAAAATAGTTCTCTACAGCCTGACACACCTTAGCGAGTTCAATCTTAGGCCAGTGAGCACCCGTTATTTCTGAGATTGCGTAGGCAGTTGCCATCTCAAGCGAAGCTGAGGAAGAAAGCCCGGCTCCATTCGGAATGGTTCCTTTAACTAAGATCTCTGCTCCAGGAAGCTGAAATCCTTCTTCCTTAAATGCGGCGAGTACGCCTTTTATATAATTGCCCCATCCATGTGCTTCGTCATAGAGGAGTTCCTTACCACTAAACTCTACTCTTTCTTCAGTGTTTGCACTGGTTAAGTAAAATTGTCCATCTGTCCGAAGTCGAATCGCCATATATGTACCCAGCTCAAGTGCCGCCGGGAAGACAAATCCTCCATTATAATCTGTATGTTCACCAAGTAAGTTCACACGACCAGGCGCGAAGAAGATTCGTTCTGGCGCAAGGCCATTATAGGTCGCCTCAAACTCTCGGTGTAGGTTCATTAGTTCTTGCATCGTTGTCCACTCCTCAACATTCCAATTAAAAAGTAAGCGCTTACCATAATAAGAATATCAAGTTATAATGACAAAAGAAACAGATAAGCTCTGCACGGTTTAAAATAAATAATCGGATTAAATCTCTCTACTTTTGATATACTGTATAAATGCTCTTTTCCCATTTTGTTTTTAGTAGGTGACATATGTTTAAGAATGTACATTGGTTAACGATTTTTTTTGTTGCAGCTGCAACCGCCATCTGCGGCGAGCTTCGCATTGCCCCTTTTGGTACGGAGTTTCGCTTTGGACTTGGGAGTAGTGCATTCTTTTTGCTTCTTTTATTATTTCCTTATCTTCCTTATATCTGGACTGGCTTGGTAACGGGACTTGTCGTTGTTATTTTCCGGACTCTTACTAGCGGCCTATTCATTAATGATCCATCCATGTTCTTTGAAGCATGGACCATCCACTTCTCAGCCTTCTTTTATTATCTTGTGTTTGGGATTGGGATGTTTTTTCTGCCAAAAAAGCTACCTGATAAGAAGCTTTTGTTATTCGGGCTTTTTGTGATTGGTGTGGATGTTTTATCAAATATTGCAGAGATAAATGCTAGATTTTTCTTCCTACAAACGAACCCACTGCTTGCAACCGAGTGGCTAACCCTAGTTGTTGTTGCAGCCATTCGAGTGTACTTTGTACTTGGGCTGTATGGCGGGTTGAAAATGCAACAGATGAGCGCAGTACATGCCGAGCAGCAAAAGCGCTTTGAACAAACGTTAGCTGTCAGCTCCACGTTGTATGGAGAAAGCTTCTATATGAAAAAGATGATGAACGATATTGAATCCATTACTGGTAAGAGTTATCGCTTGTATCAAAAACTCCAAGACCTTAATCTACCAATACCGGCCCGAGAAGCCCTCTTTGTTTCTGAAAATATACATGAGATTAAAAAGGATGCACAACGGGTGACATCAGGGTTAATGAAGCTCCATGATAGTAATAAAATCTTTACTACACTGGATTTGTCTGAGGTCATTCACTATGTGGTACTCGGAAACCAGTCATATAGCACGTGGTTAAATAAAGAAATTACGTTTACAACGGACTTATTAACAGATTATAAAACGGATCAGCACTTAGCTTTACTTAGTGTGTTAAATAATCTTACCTCTAACGCAGTAGAAGCTATTTCTGAGGTGGGCACCATCTTTATTCAAGTTTCGGAAAAAGATGATCAAACGATTTTCACCGTCACAGATGACGGACAGGGCATAAAGGAGCAGGATGTTTCTTTTGTGTTTGAAGCGGGTTACACAACGAAGTATCATATGAACGGCGAAGCCTCTACAGGAATCGGCTTGTCGCATGTGAAACACGTCGCCGCCTCATTTGAAGGAACCATCGATGTGAACTCACCTGTAACGGGAGGAGCACAATTTGTTCTGACTCTCCCAACTTACCGATTAAAACAGGAGGACTCCTCATGATTTCGTACTGTATTATTGACGATCATAAGGCAACCAGGCGTATGATTGAACAAATTATTGAAGATGCAATGCTCGGCACAGTCGTCGGAAGTTCATCAGGTGGATCCGAGGGAATTGAACTGGTGCTGAGCACAAATCCACATATGGTTCTAATTGATCTACTGATGCCAGAACTAGACGGAATTGGAATGATATCCGAGCTTAAAGCGAGAGGGTACAACGGAAAATTTGTGATGATCTCACAAATCGATAACAAGGATATGGTCGGAGAAGCCTACAAGATGGGGGTTGAGTTCTTTATTCATAAGCCGATTAATATGATTGAGGTTGAATCGGTCTTAAACCGGATCAACATGCAGTTCACCGTTGATCGCTCCCTTCTTCAAATTCGTCAATCCCTTGCAAACTTAGAACAAGTACAGCCAATGATGCTTCCATCAACAAAAAGTCATTCTGCCAGAGATACAGCTCAGAATCTATTAATGGATATGGGCCTGCTTGGCGAGCGTGGCTCACAGGATTTACTTGGAGCCATCGAATTGTTGATTAAACTCGAGCTCCCTACCTTCCCTCCGTTAAAAACGCTCTATTCGTTACTTGCCAAGGAACGCGAGCCAGATGTCGATTCAGTTCGTGAGGGCAAAGCGATTGAACAGCGAATCCGTCGGACGGTGACAACCGCATTATCCAATATGGCGTCGGTTGGTTTAACAGACTACGCGAACCCAAGGTTTGAATATTACGCTCCGCTGTTTTTTGACTTTCAGGATGTGCGTTTGCGTATGCAGGAGCTTGAGAGGGAAACCGAACAAAGTCGCGTGAAAATAAACGTAAAGAAATTCATACAAGTACTCTTCTGGGAAACCCAGGAGAAAATGAAAGGAGCTCAAAGCTAAGGCTTTGGCTCCTTTTTTTATACGTATTTGGCTTCAAATCTGCGAGCAATTAATGACAAAGTATAATTCACAATAAAGTACATCATCGCTACAATGAAGAGGACTTCAATAACAATGTTTGATTGCCCACCATAAAGAATACGCGCGTGGTGCATAAGCTCTGGAAGAGTGATAACCACCGCAAGCGAGGTATCCTTAAGTAAAGCGATAAACTGACTGACTGTCGGTGGTACCATTCGTCTTAACGCCTGTGGCAAAATGATATGCCATAAGGTTCTTGTGTAGGATAACCCTGACGAACGAGCGGCTTCAATTTGTCCCTTGTCAATGGAGTTTAATCCACTTCGGACAATCTCTGAAATGAGCGCTCCTTCAAACACAGTTAAACCAACTACTGCTGCAGCCACCACACTCATGTCGATGCCCACTTCAGGCAAAGCAAAATAAATAAAGAATAAGATTAAGAGTAATGGCAGGTTACGAATCGTATCAACCCAAACCGCCACAATTTGTGATAGCACCGGTATCTTCGCATAACGAATCACGGCTAATATAATTCCGGTTATAAAGCTAAAGACAATAGCTAGTCCAGCTACTTGAAGAGTAACAAGGAAGCCCTCGAATAAATAGCTAAGATTGGATGCTGTTAATGCTTCACCAAAATTCATTTATTCCCCTCCTAGTAGCTTCTTGATACTCTTTTTTCTAGGTAACGAACGCCAAAACTAAGTGGAATCGTTAACACCAAGTAAAAGAGACCAACAAAAATATAAGTGCTAAATGCTGCAAATGTCTGGCTATTAATTAAATCGCCATAATACATAAGATCCAATCCCCCAACTACACCGAGGATCGACGAGTTTTTAACAAGGTTTAATGTTTGGTTGCCAAGCGGCGGAATCACCATCTTTACAGCCTGCGGTAAAATAACATGCCACATCGCCTGTAAATAGGTAAGGCCTGATGATCGCGCTGCTTCCATTTGCCCTTTTGCAATCGACTTAATTCCTGCACGGATTGCCTCTGCTATGAATGCTGCCGTGTAAACAATTAATCCAAGTGTTCCTGCCGTAAACCCTCCTAAACGAAAGCCCATGTAGAACACAAAGACAATCAGCAAGAGCGGGATGTTACGAATAAATTCAACATAGATCGCACCAACGAAGTTTAATGGCTTAAATGGAGCAATCCGGAAAATTGCAATAATGGCACCAAGCACAAAGCTCCCGATCAATGCTAAAAAGCTAGCAAAAAGAGTAATCTTAAACCCTTCTAAAAACATATCAAAGTAATTAATGAGAATTGAAAAATTAATCATGACTTAAACCTCCCGCTTGATAAACAAGGTAAGAGCTTCACACTCTCACCTTGTTCAAAAGTCTTATTCGCCCTCAGGAGACTCCCCAATCCACTCTTCATAAATCGCCTCATATTCGCCGGATTCTTTAAGATCCGCTAGGACTTCGTTTACTTTCTCTGTGAACTCGTCATCGCCTTTTTTAATTGCAATACCGTATGGCTCATCCGTGAAGGTTCCACCAACGACCTCGTAGTTATCATCTTGTTCAGCCATACCGTAAAGGATGGAGTTGTCTGTAGTCAGCGCTTGCCCTTGTCCTGCTTTTAGTGCAAGGAATGCTTCCTGGTAGTTTTCAAGCTCAAGAACGGTCGCTTCTGGCTTCAGCTCAAGTAAGTTTGCTCCAGATGTTGCCCCTTTAACAGCAAGAACCGTTGTATCTCCGTCTACATCATCAATGCTTTGAATGTCACTGCCTTTTTCAACAAGTAACGATTGACCCGCTTCAAAGTACACATCAGAGAAGTTAACCTCTTTTGCACGCTCTTCTGAGATCGTCATTGTTGCGATGATCGCATCAATTTTTCCGTTATTTAAAAGTGGAATACGTGTCTTAGACGTAACTTCCACAAATTCAATCTTATCTTCGTCACCTAAAATATCTCCAGCAATGGCTTTAGCGATATCAATATCAAATCCATTGACTTCACCAGAAGCGGGATCCTTTAAACCGAACAGATTCGTATCGAATTTTACACCGACGACAAATTTGTCACGATCTTCAATCTTAGCTAGTGTGCTTTCTCCGTCCTCTGATGCTTCCCCTGAGTTTCCACCACATGCTGCTAATGCGAGTACCATTGCACCTGCTACTGAACCGATCAACCACTTTTTCATATTCATTACCCCTCTCAATAATTAGATTAATGTAATAAACGACTGAGGAAATTGCGTGAACGTTCTTCACGTGGATTTGAGAAAAACTCAGCCGGAGTTGCTTCTTCTACAACGCGCCCTTCATCCATAAAGATGATGCGGTCCGCTACTTCTTTGGCGAATCCCATTTCGTGTGTAACCACAACCATGGTCATTCCTTCTTTAGCCAATGTCTTCATGACTTCAAGTACTTCTCCAATCATCTCTGGATCCAGGGCCGATGTAGGCTCGTCAAACAGCATGACCTGAGGCTTCATCGCAAGACCACGTGCGATCGCCACACGCTGCTGCTGCCCACCTGATAGCTGCGAAGGATAGGATTCTGCTTTTTCAGGAATGCCTACTTTCTTGAGATACTGCATCGCCGTTTGTTTCGCCTCTTGATCGGATTTCTTCAACACTTTTTTCGGAGCTAACGTAATATTCTCAATTATCTTTTTATGAGGATACAAGTTAAAGTGCTGGAACACCATGCCGATGTCACGACGCATTTTGTTGATATTGACTTTTTTATCATGAAGAGCAAACCCATTTACATTAAGCTGCCCGTCAGTAATTAATTCAAGACGATTGATACAACGAAGCATGGTACTTTTACCAGATCCGGATGGACCAAGGACAACCACAACTTCTCCTTTTTCGATCTCGATGTTCACGTCCTTTAACACGTGAAAATCACCATAATACTTGTTCACATTTTTAAAAGAGATCAATACTCTCCCCCCAAACCTTTTATAATGACAAAAAGTTACTTAATGGCATCCTACCGAAATGACTAGTAAATCCTACAGAAACCTACAGAAAAAACACTGTCAGATAATCTAACACACTTTACTTTTTAAGTGCTTTCAAGGTAATAAAAGGATAATTAGCGGATGGAACATTGCAAAAAAACCTATGTTCGGAATTCGAGCTTCGGTCATCGCTACCGGGATGGGGGCACCATGTCCATGGGCGGGCGGTGAACTAAACCGGCTTCGCCAGGTTCATTTCTCCTTTGCCCTTTCCTCCCAAAGGAGTCGGCCTCCCCACCCCGTCCGCTTTTTTTTGAGGATTTACAAAATTTGGGTAGTAGATATAAATAAGAAATGATTTGGTTTGTGCCTGGATTTTGATTTTATCCTCTAGTTGGGTATCTGACTCTTCTTTGTTGATTCTTTTCTCCCTTTGTTGATTCCGTCCTCTCTTCGTTGATTCCGCCTTCTCTTCGCCGATTACGTATTCTCTTCGTCGATTCCGTCCTCTCTTCGTCGATTCTGTCTTCTCTCCGTCGATTCAGTCCTCTCTTTGTTGATCTTTACCCACCAAGCTTTATATCTTCGTTGAAATTAACAGCGTGATGCCACTTTGATTTGTATAAACAGCTGAAGAAGTTGACTGTAGATATGCATACATTCAGTTGGGAAGGCATCAAACGTAATGAGAAAAGAACCTACGCTCAGAGTTCGGGCTTCGACCGTTGCTACCGTGATGGGGGGGCTCGCTTTCCATGGGCGGGCGGTGAACTAAACCGGCTTCGCCTGGTTCATTTCGACCCTGCCCTTTCCTCCCATAGGAGTCGGCCTCCCCATCCCGTCCGCTTTGTTTTGAGGGTTTATGAATACGAGGAGTAGATAAAGAGATTTAAGTCGAGATTGAAAAGCTTATGGTCACTTAGATATTATTGTATTCTTGAACACTCTCAATTACGATAGAGTCACTACGACACAAGGGAGAAAATGGATAACCGAAGAGATTGAAGAATTAGAAGATCAAACTTAGGAGGCTAAACGTGAAAAATATGATAAATAAACATTTTAATTTTCTTTTAAAGAATCCTATTATATTCTCTTTTATCATTGCTGCTGGGGGTGGCTATTTCTATTTTTGTGGTCATTTGCTTATTACAACATATTTATTAGGAAACAATTTTAGATTTATGGATTTTCTAATTAATCCATTACCTTTACCTTATGGACATATAATTGCAGTTGGTGGTTTTATTCTGTTTTTATTGATTACCTTCTTGTGTTTAGCTACTTACTCAGTATACCAATTAGAAAAAAGTAATTTTGAGAAGCCGTTCTTTTTAGTAATCACTATACTAGCTTTATCATTTTTATTAACCAATGCATACACTATTACGACAGATTTAAATTATTTAGGTGTAGCTTTAGGTATTTTAGGATTAATTTTTTTCTTTATGATTCTTACTGTGTTTTATGTAGTTAACAATCTACTAATAGGTGTTAGCGCTTGGTTATACAGCAGTATACTTTACACATTAGCAATTACTTATACGCGGATAACTACACCTGAATTAAACCTTTACTTCTTTTCATCTGCTATTATCATTTACTGGTTGTTAATTCTAATAGTTCATTTTCTCAATAAAACAAATAAGAATAGTTATGCAAACTTGATCGTTGCTCTTCCAATAAATATTATTGGTGCAATGTTAGTTGTCGCCTTTATAAATTTCACGACTCAAATCACCTCTATTATATTGATCTGTTTATTTACAATAATCCTTTCATTCTTATTAAATATCATTACTAAAGACCTCAATCTGAGAATTAGCAAGGTTTTTGTAGAAACAGATGGTCTATTAGCAAAACCTAAAACTTATGTATTAATCTGTGGCTTACTCGTTCTTCTTTTACCAATATTAGTGATTTTATCTGGTAACTTTGCTAGCAATATTACTAATCAACCTGTAAGCACTATTAAAATAGACGGTTCTGTAACAGAAGGAAGATACATTGGAACCAATAATAATATTCATTACTTTATACGAGACCAAACAATAATTCGAACTCAAAAATCAATCGAAATTGAATGAGGATTAAATGATAGATAGCCACGCCCACATTAGAGTTGGCCGGAGCTCTCTATAAGTAGAGCTCTAATCCAGCAACATGAATTTATGCATCATACCAAGCGGACGAGACGAGCGAACGACTCCTAAGAGAGAAAAGGACAAAGCTGAAATGAACCTGGCGCAGCCGGTTTAGTTTAGCGCCCGCCCATGGAAAGCGTGCCCCCATCCAGGTAGCGTTCGCCGAAGCTGCTATCAAACTCCTTCTCCTTCCACAACTCAAAAAAACCGCCACCCTCTCACAAGGTGGCAGTTCCGCAATTCCATCCTATTCATCCAAACCAGCAATAAATCGTTTAAACGCTTTTACCCCTGCTTCGTCTTGCTTAAAGACTCCGCAGTGACTCATTGCTTGAGAGAAGATATGTCCGACTTCCTCTTTTAATAGAGGTAACGCTTCTTCCTTTGATACAGAAGACTGCCTGCTCACTAACTCTCCTACCCACGCAGCATGCTTCGATAGCTCCGGATGCTCGGCAAGCGTTTCATCCACTTTGTCAGCCTCCATCACCTCAGCTAGCTGCAGAAGCTCTTGCTTCAGACGTCCTGGTAAAATCGCTAGTCCCATGACTTCAATTAATCCAATGTTCTCTTTTTTAATCGGGTGCACTTCTGCATGAGGATGGAATAAGCCAAGTGGGTGCTCTTCGGTCGTCCGATTGTTACGTAGCACCAGATCTAGCTCATAATCCTCGCCCCTGCGCCTTGCAATTGGAGTTATCGTGTTATGTGGTTCCCCGTCTGTTTCTTGATCGATCTCAGCTTCAAGATCTGTATACTTCCGCCATTGATCGAGAATATACGCACCCGCCACTTCCAGACGGTGACGGTCACTCGCTTGTAAACGAACCACAGACAACGGCCATTTTAATAGACTCGCTCTTACTTCAGGATAGTAAGGCATGGTAAAGGTATCTAGCTCCTCCGCCCGCGCCATCGGAAACTCGTAGTGCCCCGCTTGATAATGATCATGCGTTAAAATCGATCCTCCTACAATCGGCAGGTCTGCATTGGAACCAATAAAATAATGAGGAAACTTTTCCACAAATTCAAGCAAGCGTCCAAACGTCTGCTGTGTGATTTGCATCGGTCGTTTCTCTTCAGAGAGAACAATCGCGTGTTGATGATAGTACACATAAGGCGAAAACTGCATCAGCCACGATTCTCCTCCAAGCTCAATTGGAACCTGGCGAAGATTTTGCCTAGCCGGGTGATTCAAGCGACCCGCATAGCCCACGTTTTCTTTATGAAGCAATCCATCCGGATACGAACTTGCTGCAAGGGTTCGACTTTTCGCAATGTCACGAGGATCAAGCTCGGGCTTAGACAGATTAATGGTCACCTCAAGCTCGCCATACGGCTGAACGGACGTCCAAGATTCGTTTAAGGCGACCCGGTCCATACGAATGTAATTTGTATCCTTTGACAGCTCATAGAAAGCCGCTGTTGCTTCAGCTGGTCCCTTTGAGTTGTATGTTTCATAAAAAGAGGCTGTCACTACGCTCGGCCACGGGGTCAGACAACCCATCAGCTTTGTATCAAACAAGTCACGCTGAATCACGGTGTCCTCAAGCAACTCATTCTGGATCGCCCACTCTGTGATCGGTGCAAGGATCTCAGCCACTTTCCATTCATCGGAAAAAGCAACGTCTTCCGGTTTCGCTTCATCTAATTCTAATACTTCAAGTAGTCGGTTTCTTGCATATACTCGGTCACCTTTGCCTAGAAGATTCTTCTCTGTTGCGAATGTTAGTAACCGTTCGATTGATTGATGAATCGTCAAGACAAACTCTCCTCTCGCTTTCAATTACGTAAGTTCATGTACCCCTGCACCTGCATCACTGACATAAAATTCAGGAGACAGACCAATTTCTTCCTCGTATTTCGTTGCGACCTCTTTAAAAAAGGCATCGAGTGTATCCTCACGTACCAGGCTGACTGTGCATCCGCCAAAACCAGCACCTGTCATTCTAGACCCAATACAACCGGGTACCTGTTGTTGAACGTGGACCAAGTAATCAAGTTCCCTACCTGTTACCTCATAATCTTCGGCAAGTGATGCGTGAGATTGATCCATTAACGTTCCAAACGCCTCGAGCTCCCCATCCTTTAACACGCGTACTGCTTCTTTCACTCGCTTGTTTTCCGAGATCACGTGAGAGACGCGATTGCGGATGATTGGGTCATCTATTTTATCTTTATGCGCGTGCCATTCTGTTTCTGAACACTCACTTAATGATTCAATCTGAAGGCCAAGCTCCCTCAGTTGTCTTAAGCCTTCCTCACACTCGGAGCGGCGTTCATTATACTTGGAGTCCGCAAGCTCTCTACGCTTATTTGTATTCGTAACAACAACCTTATAATCCCCTAGTATAAGGGGTACTTTTTCATAAGTAAGGGTAGCTGTATCAATAAAGAGGGCATGTTCTTTTTCACCGAGTCCTACGGCAAATTGATCCATTATTCCACTGTTCACACCCATAAACTGATTCTCAACATGCTGACTCAGTTTAGCTAATTCTACGCGCGATAGACCCGCACCAGTTAGCTCGGACACCATAAATGCGGTGACCATTTCAAGAGAAGCTGATGAAGATAACCCTGCCCCGTTCGGAATGTTTCCCGATACATAGAGGTTTACACCCTTTAATGAGTAGCCTTTCTCTTGAAACGCATGAAGAACCCCTTTTATATAGTTCCCCCACGAGTGAGACTCATCGTAAGTGAGATCATCCTCACTAAATTCAACCTCGTTCTCCATGTTTTCGCTAATCAATTTAAAGTTCCCGTCTGTACGTTGCGCAACAGCCATGTAGGTCCCTTGTGTAAGAGCTGCCGGAAACACAAACCCTCCATTATAATCTGTATGTTCCCCAATTAAGTTCACTCGTCCCGGTGCAAAAAAAACACGCTCAGGCTTGTTCCCATCAAAGTGCTCACCAAACGCCTTCACTACTCGTTCCTTCTCAGACAATGAAATCCATCCTTTCATCAATTCAAAGAATGCAGGAGTCATTCGTACTCCCGCATGTCTTTTTTTCTATTTTTTTAAGATCATGTATTGATAAGGTTCCACTGTAAGTGTGCGATGCTCACTTTTATCTGTAAGCATATTTATAAATCTCTCTTCTTGTGGTAAGTCTAGCGTTTGTGGTTGTTCTGTAAAGTTCATGATAAACACATAGTCTGTTTGCCCATCCGTACGTTTTTGAACGCTTACTCCTTCTGGGATCTCTGTGTTTAGTACACGGCTTAACGTTAATTCTTTTGCTAGCTTCTGATAAAAATCATCGTAGAAGCGTTGTTCGTTTGACGAGGCGATGTAGTAAGCCCTTCCATTTCCAACGTTGTTAACGGTTACAGCTGGTCTTTGATCATAACCACCTGATTCAAAACGAGCGAGCACTTCCGCATCATTAGCATGAATACGCTCACAATAATCAGTTACTTGATAGGTTTGGCTATCCGTTTTGAGAACGATATTGTGACTCGGATACAAACTATCAATCTCCTCAGCCCACACACCTAATAGATTCTTTAGCGGACCTGGAAACCCTCCTAAAAAGCATAAATCATTTTCATCAACAATACCACTCCAATATGTTGCGATAAATGTTCCGCCTGCTTTTACAAAGGCTTCAATACGCTTCGCAACACCTGGTTTAATCATATAAAGCATTGGACCGACAAGTACCTTATACGTTGAAAAGTCTTTATCCATTGTAATGATGTCTGTTGGAATACCTTGCTTCCAGAAGCTATGGTAATGAGCCTGACACTGCTCCGAATACTTTTTGTTTACATTATTTAATGCCTGCGCGTCATCAATCGCCCAGTGGTTTTCCCAGTCAAAGATGACAGCTACTTCAGGTTTAATGCTTGTTCCTGCGATCGGTTGAATGCTCTTTAGTTCTGCACCAAGCTTTGAGACTTCTTGGAAAACACGAGTGTGCTCCGTGCCGGAATGATCCACAACCGCCCCGTGGAATTTCTCTGACGCCCCGCGCCCCTGTCTCCACTGGAAGTAAAGAATCGAATCCGCACCGTGTGCGACCGACTGCATCGCCGATAAGGCGTGTACTCCATCTTCTTTTCGTTTATTAATGTCATGCCAATTTACAAGACTCGGTGTATTCTCCATAATCAAAAACGGCTGGCCGTCTTTTAGAGAACGGTATAAGTCATGAATAAACCCTACATCCGATGCTAGTTTTGTTGTTGTCTGTCCTTCAATATGCCAAGGTGGATACGCATCCCATGTGACCACATCCATCTCTTTCGCAAACTTGTTATAATCGATTCCAAGAAACGGTCTCATATGTGGGTAATTCCCCATAAAGTTTGTAGTAACAGGAATACTTGCGTCTGCTGCTCGCAATGGTACGATCTCTTGTTTAAAGAAATCTATTGTTTGATCGCTGACAAATCGGCGCCAATCCAGATTCATGCCGTGAACCATACTCTCACCATGCGGAGCTGGAGATTCAACCTGTGACCATTCGTTAAACCGGTGACTCCAAAATCCAGTCCACCATGCCTGATTCAATTGTTCTAGATCGTTGTTGTATTTCTTTTTCAACCATGTGCGGAAGGCATCCTGACATAAGTCACAATGACACTCTCCTCCGTACTCATTTGAGATATGCCACATGATAAGCGCTGGGTGACTCGCATAGCGTTCAGCCAGCTTTTCATTCATGATCCGGACTTTTTCTCGGTAGACAGGCGACGTGAAGCAGTGGTTATGACGCAACCCATGTAAGTTACGCACACGGTTTTTCTCCACTCGAAGAACTTCTGGATATGTCTCAGACATCCATGCCGGACGTGCTCCACTTGGCGTAGCTAGAATAACGTGGCTGCCTTCCTCCGCTAATCGATCCATAATCTCATCTAACCAACCAAAATCAAATTCTCCCTCTGAACGTTCTATGGCACTCCAACCAAAGATATTTAATGAAAACGTATTTGTATTCGCAAGCTTCATCAGGCGATAATCTTCCTCAATGATCTCCGGCATATGCAGCCATTGATCCGGATTATAATCTCCTCCATGCATAAAGCCCTTTACGTTTTTGTGTACAAGTGGATAACGCATCGTATCACTTCCTATAGTAAAATTCGTTTAACCCTTTGTTCCACCTTGAGTTAAACCTGAGACAAACTGCTTTTGAACAACTAAGAATAAGATCGTAACTGGAAGCGCAATTAGTAACGCACCTGCTGCGAATGTCGTATAGCTTGCACCCATTGGATCAGACACTAAGTTATACAATCCGATTGGCAATGTGTACATTTCGGGCGTACGGACAATCACGCTCGCTAAAATAAAGTCACCAAGTGGACCTGTAAATGAATTAATCGCTACTACCGCGAGTATTGGCTTTGCTAGCGGCATAATAATTTGTAGGAAGATCCTGAAGTGCCCCGCTCCGTCCATACGTGCCGACTCATCCAAATCCTTTGGAATGGAATCCAAATATCCCTTCATTAAATACGTGTTCATTGGAATCTGTCCGCCTGCATAGATCAAGATCAACAAAAAGTGACTGTTGATCAAACCAAGCATTTGAGCAAGTACAAAAATCGCGATTAGTGCTGAGAACTGCGGGATCATTTGCAAAAGCAAGAACAGCATCAAGCCATTTTTTCTTCCCTTAAAACGAAATCGAGAGAACGCATATCCTGTAAAGCTAACGAGAACTAACGTCAACGCCATCGTAGCAAGCCCAATTTTCATTGAGTTAAGATACCACTGTAAGTAGAGAATTCGATTGGATGTAAACAGCTCCACATAGTGTGCGAGCGTTGGATTTTTTGGAATCATAGATGTACTGATCAAGCTGTTCCCTGGATTAAAGGATGCACCAATCGCCCAAAGAAGAGGATATAAGATCGCTACGACAACGACCACAAGTACCGCGTACGTCGCACTCACACGAAGCCTAGTTGATTGTTTAGTATTCATGCTACATCATATCCTCCTCTTTAAATGAATTCGTGCGCTTAAACTGCCACAGGGCAATTGCGATAACAAAGATTGATAGTAGGATCGTAATCGCTGCAGCCAGTGCGTATTGTGAAGACTGCATTGTCAGTTTGTAGATCCAAGAAACGAGAATATCGGTACCACCTGCAGTAGATCCGGATACTGGTGGTCCACCGCCATTAAATAGATAGATAATGTTAAAGTTGTTGAAGTTAAACGTATATTGCGTAATTAAAATCGGCGCAATCGAATACAACACCAGTGGCAGAGTAATTAAGCGAAACTTACTCATCACACCTGCTCCATCAATCGTTGCCGCTTCATATAAGTCCTGCGGGATCGATTGCAGAACCCCTGTAGTCATAATGAATACAAAAGGAAAACCAAGCCAGGTTTGCATAAAGATGAGCGCAACCTTACTCCAGAATGGATCAGTCAGCCACGGCTTAGGATCAATTCCAATAAACGCGAAAATATCATTATTAATCGCTCCGAATGTATCATTGAATAACCCTGCAAAGATCAGGATTGTGACAAACCCAGGAACAGCCCAAGGCAGAATGAGAATTGTACGGAACAAGCTTTTAAGCTTAATTTCCTTCTGGTTTACAAGAACAGCAAGCCAGATTCCAACTGCACATTGCAGTGTTGTCGCAACAAGCGTCCAGATAATGGTCCAGCCAAGTACATCAAAGAACGTAGAACGCCAAATATCCACTGTAAAAATATTTGTAAAGTTTTGCAGCCCAACCCAATCAAACAAATTCGCTGGAGGCGAATGATACAGATCATAGTTTGTAAAAGCTAATGCAAAACTAAATAAAATTGGAAACACTACGGTGAAGATAAGTAGGAAAAAGCCCGGTGTACTCATTAAGTACGGGAAGCCTTGATCTAAAAGCTGATGATACTGCGCACGAACAGAGTTTAGTGGAATACCCTTATCACGATTCCGTCCATTCACGTATGCGTCCTTCATCATGAAGTAATAGATCATAATCCCAATCACTGCAACAATGACAGCAATGATTCCTTCCGCTAATAAGAACACAGAGTTATCTCTAGGTGTTTGAACACCTAGCGTAAATAATCCCCAAAATCCCATATTAAACAAGTCTTTAAACACAATGATAAAGGCAACCCCGAGAACAAAGAACACAGATCCTTTGGCGATTTGCCGATTATAAAACTGTCCGAATCCTGGAATGATGGACAGAGCCAGCGCTCGTTTTCGATGTTTAGTTGAAACCTCGCGTTGAACCTCGTATTCGATCAATTCACACACCTTCTTATATTGGTTTCATGTGAGCAAGAAGACGTAAGTGATCTCACTTACGTCTTACTCCGCCCCTTACATTATCTTGAATGGTTCGCTTCAATCTGTGATTGAATGGTTTCAACGGCTTCATCAAACGCCTGGCTGACATCTCCACGATCCGTTGCGATCAGTCCAAGTGCATTATCAACTGGCGTCCACACTTCTGCCATTTCTGGAATGTTAGGTGTTAATGTTGCATACAAGCTTTGCTCAGACATCGCTGCTGCATTTTCATTATCTGTCACAAGCGGATCCTCCATTAACTCAATAATTGGTGGAATCTCCTGTGTGATTTCAAAACGCTTTTTCGAGTTTTCGAAGTTTGTTAGGAACTCAACAAATTCCTCAGCAAGATCGGTATTTTTTGAATAGGAAGACACATTATAGCTCTTTACGCCAAGGAACGAGCTCATGTTCTCGCCATTGGATAACTTCGGAAGTGGAGCGACTCCATAATCAACCCCCGCCTCTGCATAAGGACCAAACGACCAAGGTCCAGAAATAACAGCCGCTGCTTTTTGTTCAGTGAACAAAGAATCCAACACGTTAATCCCCTGCTCGCCAATAATTCCTGCTGGGAACAGCCCTTCCTCAAAGAATGTCTTAATGTATTCGCCACCTTCAACCGCGCCTTCATTATTTAATCCAATGTCTGTCACGTCATAGCTACCATCAGATTCCTGAGGGAACACATAGCCGCCATATCCCCCAATGACACTTTGCGCGTAGTAGATGCTATCCCATTTCGCAAGGAAGCCATACTGTCCATCCTTTGTCACTTCTGTTGAAAAATCATGCCACTCATCTAACGTTTCAGGAAGATTGCTCTCATCAACAAGCTCCTTGTTATAGAAAAGAACGGACGTTTCAACAGCCTTCGGAAGACCATAAACTTTTCCGTCTACCATTTGTGATAACATCGTTTCCTCTGTAAATGTTGATTTCACCTCATCCGATACCGTTAACTCCTTAAGCAAGCCTTCTGTCACAGCAGTCCCAATCTGATCATGGGGAACAGTGATAACATCCGGGCCACTACCAGACGGACCATCTAACCGTAGATCCTCAATTTGACCCGCATATCCCTTTTCAATCACTTCAATCTCAACATCATGCTCTTTCTCAAACTGCTCCACCGCGTCCGCGATCCCATCAGATTTCTGTATATCTTCCCAAACAATTAATTTATCTGTGCCAGTCGAAGCCGCATCAGTTGTAGTCCCGTCGTCCTCACCAGGTCCACACGCAGTTAAAGCTACTGCCACAGCGGTTAACGCACTCACATGTAGAAATTTATTCTTTTTCATCTTGCATCCCCCTTAAGTCTCTTTAAAGTAAAAAAGAAAACGCTTACTAAATGTAGAATAGCAACTTTTAATAAAATAGTAAACAGTTTTTATTAAATAGTTTAAGTAAAATATTTTACTTATTGAAGTTTGGGTGCGCGCACCTTACTGCGAGCGGCGCGTATTTTTCATCTAACTCGCGCACCTCTTCCCCATTTCCGCGCACTTTCCACCTAACTCGCGCCTTCTTCCCCATTTCCGCGCACTTTCCACCTAACTCGCGCACCAAACTCCCATTCCCGCGCACTCCCCAACTCAGCTCACAAAAAAAGAGCCACCCTCAAAGGGTAGCTCCTTGCTCTAATCGTTCCGTCCTCTCAATCGTGCTCTTTCTAAAAACAGGGCTGGAAGAGATATATACCGTTTTTGCAATTGTTCGCTTATCCACTAGCCTTTCCATCATTAAATCCATCGCTGTTTCACAAAGCACATCTGTATGAATGCGATAGGTGGTTAAAGGTGGCGATACGTATTTTGACACATGACTGTCATTAATACTAAACAGGTTCACCCGCCCAGGCAGGTCAAACCCGCGCTCGTTCAGTGCTTGTAGACAGCCAACTGCAAGGGTATCACTAGCAATGCAAAAGGCAGACGGAAGGTTATCACCGAGTTCGTCTATTGCTTGCTGCATCAGCTTATATCCCTGCTCCACAGAAAACCGGTTTCCAATAAAAATGGCTGATTCCTCGAGCACATCAAATCGATCAGCATAAAGTCTAAAGGCTGTTTCGCGTATATCCGGCAGCCTCATGTTTCGGTCAATATCAAAGTCGTCCCCGCCGATGAAACCAACGGATGCATGTTCATTATCCACATAAAATTCAACCATTCGCTCGATAATGTGCGAGAGATTCGGCTTCACTGAGTCAAATCGTTCTTCATCGGGGGACGTATCAATGAACACAACATTTGGGGCGATCTTGTACAAGTGATCAAGCTCACCTTTCGTAAAACGGCCAATGGCGAGAATTCCTTCTGTAGCCGGGTCTACTGCTTCAATGCCATCTTCAATCGTATAAAGTTTCAGGTTAATACTCCGTGCTTCAGCTTGTTCATGAATGCCTTCGCGTATTTCTTGAAAGTACACATCTTCTAGCTCTTCACGAGCGGTAAACCAATACATAAAGGCAATTTTCTTTAGTGAATGTTTAAATGCCTTCTTTTTGTACCCAAGTTGGTCTGCAGCTTCATAAATTTTTTCACGTGTTTTATCCGTAACTGAAAGATTGGGATCTTGATTTAACACTCTCGAGACTGTAGCGATCGACATTCCTACCTTGTTTGCGATATCTTGAATCGTCACTGCCATTTAAACACCTCACCGCTCTTTTTGATCTCCCCCTATTATAAACATAATATTCATTTAGTAAAATATTTTATTCAATAGAATGCTCCCGCTTCTCACGACTATACGCATAACTCCCTTCATACATCGTCAAGCGTCCATCCTCAAGCCAGCTTGTTTTTGGAAACAGTTTGTTTAAAAAGTAGCGGTCATGCGAAATGCAAAGAATGGTCCCTTCAAATTCAGCTAATGCGTCTTCTAACACTTCCCTTGAATCGATGTCTAGATGGTTCGTTGGCTCATCAAGTAACAAAAGATTGTTCCGGTCGTAAATAAGCTGAGCCATGCGCAGCCTCATCCGCTCTCCACCACTTAAGCTTTTTACTTTTTTAAACACATCCTGACCATAGAAAAGAAACTTGGCAAGCTCTGCTCGTGCCTCGCCTTCGGTCATCACCACATAATCCCGGAAAGCATCAATGACACGTTCATCACCTCCGCCCTCTAACCCGTGCTGAGACAGGTAACCAATCGAGACATTGGCCCCGACTTTACATCTACCTGCATCCGGCTGCAGCTCTTCTAAGATCAACTTAAAAAGAGTTGATTTTCCTGCACCATTTTCACCGACAATCGCTAACCGATCCTGATACGTGAGTGAGAGGTTTACGTCTTTTAATACTTCACGATCCGCAAAGTGTTTTGAAACAGAATCGAGCTGAACAACGTCTGTTCCACTTCTGCTTCCCTGCTCGAAATCAAGCTGTACCTGTTTACGATTCATCACCGGCTTTTTCACACGTTCAATCCGGTTCATCGCCTTTTCCATACTTTTTGCCTGACGGTGCATTCCGGCATTTGGTGGATTGGCGCGGTTGGCCCACTCTTTTAGACGCTTAATCGTCTCACGCATTTTCTTCAGCTTTTTCTGTTGATCCTGATACTGCTGGAATTCAAGAAGAAGTCGTTGCTCCCGCTCCTCCACGAATCCTGAGTAATTCGTCTCGTAAAAGGACAATTCGCCACCGTCCACCTCAATAATTCGTGTCACTGTCTCATCTAAAAAAGCTCGGTCATGCGAAATCACAACAACCGTTCCCGCATATTGATTCACCCAGTCGGTTAACCATTCTGTTGCCCTTAGATCAAGATGGTTGGTCGGTTCATCAAGCAAGAGTAGATCAGGCTTCGTTAACAGAAGCATGGCAAGACCTGCCTTTGTTCGTTCACCTCCACTTAGCTCACTCCACTTACTTGAAAGCAATGACTGTACCCCCAAACCCGCACTGACTCTACGAATATCAGCATCCATTTCATAGCCGCCTTGTTCGGCGAACTCTACCTGAAGTGTTCCGTATTTCTCCAGACAACGCTCTAATGCTTTAGGATCAGTAATCTCTTGAAGCTGTGTCTCCATCTGGCGCATGGACGCTTCCTTTTCGATTAAGCCTGTAAACACCTGCTTTAATTGCTCCTGTAGAGTTCTATCTTCAATGAAATCAGGCTGTTGTTCGAGCGCTCCTTTTGTGACACCTTTTTTCCAACCGACTGATCCACTCGTTGGTTCTGTGATGCCTGCGATAATGTGAAGGAGGCTCGTTTTCCCTTCTCCATTGCGACCAACGAGGCCTACTCGTTCGCCCTGTTTTATTTCAAGCGATAGATTTTCAAAAATCACGTGTACTCCGTATGTTTGAGATACATCCTTCATATAAAAAATAGTCATTTCATTCTCTCCTTCTCTATGAGAAAGAGACAAATGTGCATACCAAAAAAGGTGGCAGAGTCTCTCTGCCACCTTCACCGTCTGTGGGCATATGTCTCTTCCGTTGGGATTTCCTATACAGTTACCTTAGTAAATTGGACAGACTGATCCAATTTTGTAACTGCTGCGGAAAAAAGAGCCCGACAAATCAACAAAAATGCCAAGAAATCAGACTCACTCCCAATCGAACGATTCATACTCCCACCTCCTATCACGTATTTCTTTTATCTTATCGAACCATTGACCCTTTGTAAACAATAACCTTTTCTTAAGAAACCATCCAGTTGACTGTTCCAATAATAAGGCCCCAAAGTGGAATGTTAATGAGAATACCATAGAACAATCCACGGGCAAATCCTCTTTGTTGCACCATCGTGAATCCCTCCTTGTTGCTGTATATCATACCCGAAGATCGAGTCGTTCGAACAAATTAAGGAGGATTTACATGATTTTTTGAGGAGTTTAGTGGTTTATTCCTTGATTTACATACCAATCAATTGTTTCCTTTAATCCACTACGAAAATCACAAACCGGCCGCCACCCAAGCTCTTCTCTGATCTTTGATGCATCAATCGCATATCTTAAATCATGCCCTAACCGGTCAGGTACCCTTGCGATCTGACTCTTTGGAACCTGCATCATAGTAAGAATCTCTTCTACAAGATCCTTGTTGCTCCATTCATTGTTTGCCCCGATATTGTACACACTTCCAGGACTACCTTTATGAAGAACACGATCAATGGCCGTGCAATGATCATATACGTGAAGCCAATCGCGAACGTTCTGCCCCTCCCCATACAAAGGAATTTGCTCTCCATTCATCGCTTGATTAATCACAACTGGAATTAGTTTTTCCGGATATTGATTCGGTCCATAATTGTTGGAACACCGCGTAATCCTTGTATCCATACCATACGTTTCATAGTAGGACCTCACAAAGAAGTCAGCACTAGCCTTACTTGCAGCATAAGGACTGTTTGGGGCGAGCGGTGTTTCTTCTGTAAACAATCCATCGCTCCCAAGTGTGCCGTACACCTCATCCGTCGAGATCTGCACAAAGGTTTTCACATGGTGTGCCCGTGCACATTCAAGTAAATTCTGTGTCCCAAGGACATTGGTCTCCACAAACCTACTCGGTGCATGAATACTTCGATCGACATGCGATTCAGCAGCAAAATGGACCACCGCATCAATCTCGTAGCTTGAGAAAAGCTGTTCCATTTTCTCTCTATCTCGAATGTCCGCGTGGATAAAATTGTATCGATCTGTACTTGCAATGGACGAAAGATTCGCTACGTTTCCCGCATACGTCAATGCATCAACATTTATAATTTGATAGTCAGGATACTCCCTTAACATATACCGAATAAAGTGGCTACCGATAAACCCAGCACCACCTGTTACTAAAAGCTTCATACAATCTTTTCCTCCTCTAACACCTCACGAAGTATCGGCAGCTGTTGATCTTTCTCTGATAAAATAGGCGTAGATGTAGGCCACTTAATCGCTAGCTCCCGATCCGCCCAATTCACCCCGCGCTCCATTTCTCGATTATACAGCTGATCTACTTTATACAAAACCTGTGTATGTGGAGAAAGTGTGCAAAACCCATGCGCAAAACCCTTTGGTACAAGTAATTGTTGATGATCATCTGCCTGAAGTGTCACCGCGATCCATTTTTTAAAGGTAGAAGAAGTTGGCCTAAGATCAACGACTACATCATAGACCGCTCCAGATAAAACGCGGACCAGCTTCGTTTGCGCAGCTTCTCCGATTTGTAAGTGAAGCCCTCTTAACACGCCAGACTGAGAAGAATATGAGTGATTATCTTGAATAAACGTTGTGGAAATTCCTACCTCGTGCCACGCAACTTGTTGATAACTTTCCAAGAAAAAACCACGCTCATCATGGTAGACGGTCGGCTCAATCAGTTTCACGCCCTCTATCTCAAGCTCGATTACCTTCATATTGAGACAATCTCGTAGGATCGACTTAAAATCAAATCAAGATTAATCTCTGCTGCAAGCTGATGTGCCTGAGCTAACGACTCATGAGTTCCTGCGTCAATCCATTCACCCTGCACATACTGGTAGCCAAGCGTTTGCTTTGCCAAATAAGCTAAGTTTACATCCGTGATCTCGAGCTCTCCCCTGGCTGACGGAAGCAAGGTCTCAATGATGTCAAAGACAGAAGGCCGGTAGAGGTAGAGCCCGGTCACCGCATCATTTGATTGAGGCAGCAAAGGCTTCTCATCAATTGATGTCATTACACCATCAACAATTGTCGCCACCCCAAACCGTTCCGGATCCTCCACTTTTTTCAACATCACCATCGCCTCAAAACGTTCATCGTTCTGAAATTGGCGTACCGCACTTGATATTGGCTCAGTAAACAAGTTATCCCCAAGCAAAACGGTCACCCCATCACACCCGACAAAACCTCTCGCTAACCGCAACGCATCCGCGATTCCACCAGGCGACTCCTGCACCTTGTACGTCAGATTCATCCCGTACCGTTTCCCGTTCCCAAGCAAACCAAGAATCTGTGCCCCGTCCCGCTTGCCAACAACGACTAACACATCAAGAATGCCCGCTTCCTTTAACCGTGCAAGCCCATGCATAATCATCGGATATCGCCCAACCGGCAGCATATGCTTATTAATGGACGCCGTCAGCGGAAGCAGCCGCGAACCCGTGCCCCCCGCCAAGATCACACCTTTCATGAAAAGATCCCTCCCAGATTTATACGTTAGTCGTAGTTTATGCAAGTTGGGCACAGAGGGTACGTTAGCAAGAGGATTGATGCCTATATTAAGAAAGGGAGCTCCTTTAGCAAGAGAATCCAGGACATATGTAAGACCTTTTCCTATAATACATCCGTTCACCTCACATTTACATCACGTTCCTCCTCAATAGCAAGACCAATGATTCGTTTACTAAGACGCCACGACATGAAAAAACTCCGACCCAAAAGTCGGAGTTTCCTGCATTTATTTTTTGTATACCGGAACATCAAGGTTCAATGTGTAAGAACCAATGCCCTGATACAGATTGTACATGCTGTGAACCTGCTTAGAAGCCCAACCAATATCTGTTGCATACTGGTGCGACGCACGGCCATTTCGAACCATAGCATCTGGATTCCAACGCATTTTGTATAATGAGTTTTGACCAGATTTCACATAGCTGTTACCAATGAAAGCTGCTCCACCAACGATAGATTTGTAAGGTGTTGTCCAGCCTTGATCGTATGCGTACTTAGTACCACATTCAATTGGACAGCTATCCTTCGCACCAATGCCGTACATGTTGTAAACTGTTACGCCATTATATTTCACGCCTCTAGCAAGGGTAGACGATCCGTTCCCTGTCTCAAGTAATGCGTGAGATAATAAGTACACATCATTAATACCGTGTGTACGTCCAGCATCGATAAATGCTTTACCTTGTCCTGCAAGAATTCCTTTTCCACGCAAGTAATTGTTAAGAGCAGCTTCACTTGCCCCACTTGTTTTAGCTAGGTCTAGGAATTGGAACTGCTGTACTTTATCATTAATAAAGTTATTCGGGTCAAGATAGTACACGATATCTTGTTTCTTAGCATCGACCCAGAACAATTGATACCAGCTACCACTCGTGTTGCGAATAGAAAGTCGCTGACCATTCTTTAATTGTCCAACCACTGGATAATTTGTTCCAGGGCCACTACGAACATTTAGCGCAGAAGCATTAACAACATAATTGTTCCCACTTCTTGTTACGTAGTCCTTATGCACATACTGTGTATAACGATCCGTTTGCGCATTAGCTCCAACCTGCATGTTGGCCGCTTGGTCTAGGGTGATGTTGTAGCTTGTCTTATTATCTTGTTTAGTCGTTAAGTAACTTGAATGAATCCACACCGTACGATTATTTAATGTACCTCTGTACCATGTGTTACTTCCTACTTTTTCAGTTAAGTGAACGCGGAAAACTTCATCTTTATAGTTGGAAAGACTATACACTTTGTCTTTGGATCCGCCCCATGCTTTTGTAAGAGCATCTCCATTACCTTTAATGATGAAAGATTTCTGCTTTTTATCTACACCTTTGTGCGTGCGGGTATTCACTTCAGAAGCTTTTACCCAACCAACTGTTCCTTTTGTTGCACTTGGTTGATTGCTGATTAAGTAGTAGGTTTGACCTAAATACGTAGCTTCCTTCTTAATGTAGTAAACAGCGTCTACTAGTTGAGAAGTGTTAAGAGTTGATGTATCACCTAGCTTTTTATACACCTTTGCACTCTTATATAAGTGTCCGAGCTTACTTGTTGATTTCTCTTTTACATCAAGTGTATCAACGTACGAACTGTGAAGCCATACCGTACGATTATTTAATGTTCCACGGTACCACGTGTTATTTCCTACTTTTTCTGTCAGGTGAACATTAAATACTTGGCCACGATAATCAGATAGTTTGTAAACAACATCGTTGGATCCGCCCCATGCTTTCGTATGGGCATTCCCTACACCTTTAATATAAAAATTCTTACCCTTCTTATCAACACCTGTATGTGTACGAGTGTTGACTTCAGAAGACTTAACCCATCCTAGTGTTCCATTTTTTGCACTTGGTTCTGTACTAATCAGATAATAAGTACTTCCATCATACTGAGCTTGACGCTTAATATAATAGACAGAATTAAGTAATTTAGATGTATCCAGTGTAGATGAACTACCTAACGCATGATATACTTTAGCATTCTTATAAAGATGACCTAAACGACTTGTTGATTGTTCATTCGAAACCGTCACTCTTTCCACAAACGCACTGTGGATCCAAACCGTACGATTGTTTAAGGTTCCTCTATACCAAGTATTGTTTCCAACCTTCTCTGTTAGATGAACATTAAACGTCTTCCCTTTTTGTGAAGAAAGATCGTAAACATGGTCCTTTGATCCGCCCCATGCTTTAGTGTAGGCTTTCCCAGTCCCTTTCACTTGGAACGCGCGTTTTTCACGATCTACACCTTTGTGTGCGTGGGTCGTTAACTCCGAAGACTTAACCCAACCAACAGTACCTTTTGTTGCACTCGGTTCTTTACTAATCAAATAGTAAGTTGCTCCACTATATGACGCCTCTTGTTTAATGTAGTAAACAGCATTCGTATACTGAGACGTATTCAATGTATTAGCATCGCCCAAGTTTTTATAGATCTTAGCATTGCCTTTTAAATGACCCAATCGACTCGTCGACTTTTTTTCAGGCTCTTCTTGAACGACCATCATAGAGAACATCATCATTGGGCTCTCTTCAAGTTCTTCAAGAACAAGTTCGTCTTCTGTAACTTCTGCTGCTGCTTCTTCAGTCACAACATCATCCGCTGCTTCCTCTTCAGTCACAACATCATCCGCTGCTTCTTCTTCGGTCACAACATCATCCGCTGCTTCTTCTTCGGTCACAACATCATCCGCTGCTTCTTCTTCAGTCACAACGTCATCCGCTGCTTCTTCTTCAGTCACAACATCATCCGCTGCTTCTTCTTCAGCTACAACATCATCTGCTGCTTCCTCTTCAGCTACAACATCATCTGCTGCTTCCTCTTCAGTCACAACATCATCTGTTGCTTCTTCTTCCGTTGCAACATCATCCGCTGCTTCCTCTTCAGTCACAACATCATCTGCTGCTTCTTCTTCAGCTCCAACATCATCTGCTGCTTCCTCTTCAGCTATAACATCATCCGCTGCTTCTTCTCCATCTACAGCAGTATCCTCTTCAGTCACCATTTCTTCGTTCGCAGCTTCCTCTTCTTCAAGTTGAAGAAGGGATAAACAGTCCTTAAGAGTGGAAATTTCCTCTTCTGTTAATTCAAGCTGATCCAGATCAAAATCCTCTAAATCATCCTTCTTGATTTCGTCCAAATCGAACATATCTGACAAACAAGCATTCACATGCTCTAGCTCATATGTATCATCTTCAATCTCGATTGGTTCTTCAAAATCATCAGGCGTGCTTGTCACAGTAGACTCTGCAAGCGCAGCATAGGGTGACAAAAGGTTAAACAAAAGCAAAAAAGCAACGAATAAACTCAGTATTTTTTTCATATCAAACCCCTTCCATTACTAGTTAAAAAGATGCATATCTTAGAAACCAGACCAATTATACTACAGAAATTGGCATTTAGTCCGGAAAAATGTGAAAAAAGATCAAAAATAATGTTTGATATTTTAACCATATGTAATATATGCAGTCTATTATTGTATCGGTCGCTTCGCGTACTTCTTTACACCTTAAGGAAAAAAACAGAAAAAAACACAGCTCCACTCAGGAACTGTGTACCTTCTTCTTGCGTGACAACCACCAAATCATCGATAGAATTCCAATTAACCCACCAACCGTATCAATCACTACATCTCCAATTAACCCTTGGCGCTCTGCACTAAAGTATTGTCTCGTCTCATCAATACTCGCATAAATCAAGACCGTAAAAAAAGTAATGAGCGCGGCCACTCTTACTCGAACAAAAAAAGCGAGTAACCGAGTGGCAAGAAATCCAACCAGTGCGAACACTGTTACATGAGAGGCTTTTCGAATGAAAAATTCTAAGAATCCTGCAACGCCATTCGCTTCAATGCTTCTAACCTGATACCCATATGTAAATGAAATTTTGTTTAAAAATGTATCCTCTAACCAGTGAATTGGCAGCTTATTTAATGTAGGTCTAATATCCTGATTCGAATAAGGTTGGGAGGTTGAATAATAAATAAGTCCTATCACCCCAAATAGTAGAACTGCTGTAATGAATAGCTTCGTTCGTTCGTTCAATCGATCACCGTACTTTCTTTATATAAGTCTTACTTATTGTACCAGTAATCATAAAAGGATGGGGAAGAATGACAGAAAACTTCTTAGACATCAAAAAAACCTCGATCCTAGTAGACGAGGTCTGATCCAACCTATTTACCTTGCAATGAGCACGGGGATTTTCGCATGCTTGGCTAATTTATGACTAACACTACCAAGAACAAGTGTCTGCAAGTCGTTTCTGCCACGACTTCCAACAACTAAACAGTCGTAATCATGTTCTTTTAGATAGAGTAGAACCATTCGAGCCGGTTCCCCTCGAAGATAAAAGCTAGATGAAGAAATTCCCTCATGATGCAGATAATCCATACTTTCTGCTACCATTCGTTTGGAGAGCGCGTCTGCTTCTCGGTTATCACTATAACGCAAGATTTGAGAATTATCTTTTACATCGACACAATACACAAGATCAATATGAACCTCAGACTTATACGGTTCAACCATTTTTACTGCTTTTTCTAACCCTTTTCTAGCATGCACTGATCCATCCGTCGCTACCAGTATTCGCTTAAACATTTTACACGCCCCAATCACTTTCATTTTGAAGTTGAATAACTGGTCATACACTTTATGTATACCCGATTTTTTCGTTTTTACACACGAAGAGGTCTGTTACCAAAAAGTATAAGTAAATGAATAAGGTAAAATGCATGATAAATAAGAGACTTAAGACCATATAATGAACCCTATACCAAGACAGAAAAAAAGCACACCAACTACTGTTGATGTGCTCAAAACAAAGGTTTACCCTGTGATAATTGGACCAATTGGACCATCAGCAAAACGATGGAATGTTACGTGTCCTGCACTGTTTGCTTCGTTTGATGCGTTAACAATTGTTACTGGGAACGTGGATAAGTTGTTAATTGTAATCGTGTCACCTGCTGCATAGCTTTGTACACGAACAATCGTTAACTGACCTCCACCAGCATCCGAGTTCGTACCAGGCGCTACTGGTGTAGCCCCACCGTTAACAATTAACGCAAATACCGGGTTAGCCGGTGTTGTCGCTGCAGTGTTAATCGTTACACTCGTGTAATATAGACCTGGTGTCACAATTGTAAAAGTGCCCGTTGCTGCTGTATACATAACACCCGATAATGAAAATGGGTTCAGACCTGTTACAACTCCACCAACTGCAACCGTTTGAGGCTGCATGTTACTGTTAAAAAACGGCTGTAACGTTTATCCGGTTGGACCAGGCGGACCCGTTGGACCTTGTTCTCCTGTATTCATCCGATCATTGGGCAATTCGTCTAACTTACAACCTTACTCCAGATCCCGGACCAACTGGAATTCCAAGTGTATAGAAAAGAATAAGCAACAACGTCATTCCAACTAAAATACATACAGCATACGGAAGAGTAAGTGAAATAAATGATCCAAATCCCGCACCCTTATTGTATTTACGAATAAATTCCAGCGTGATCATCGTATACGCAGACAACGGTGTAATCATACTTGTCGATGAATCCCCCACCCGATACGCCATTTGCGTAAACGCCGGATCGTATCCAAGCTGAATGAACATCGGAATAAAGATTGGCGCAAAGATCGCCCACTGACCCGATCCACTTGTAATCACCAAATTCATTAAAGAAGTCATTTGAATAAATAAAATAATAAGTCCTATTCCTGTAAAATTGACAGCCTCCAAAAAGTCCGTTCCATTAACCGAAACCCACAGACCGATTCCCGACCATTGAAAGAACGCTGTAAACTGACCAATAAAAAACACAAGAACAATGAAGTTACGCATACTGCCAATAGCCTCACCCATATAGTGAGCCACATCTTTCATGCCTTTAATTCGTTTCATTTTTAATCCATATGTAATCCCAATCAAAGCGAACAAGATCAAGAGATACACAACAATCCCATCTAAAAACGGAGAAGGAACCAGTCCCCCTTCTTCATTTAATAAGATACTATTTGGAATAAACATACCGATACCAAGAATCGCAATGTAGATCAAAGCTACCAGACCCGTCAGCTTGAGCGCCTGTGTCTCTTCCTTTGACACCGGCTCCGTCGAATCAACCGCATCACCCGTATAGGCTCCAAGACGCGGCTCCGTTAACTTACGAGTCAGCGTTCCCCCAATGATTGTACACAGAAGCGCACCAGCAACCATGAAATAATAGTTACTAATCGGCGTAACCGTTCCTGTCATATCTAGAACAGCCATCGCCTCATTCGTAATTCCAGCAAGCAACGGCTCATTTGATGTAATCAAAATACCCGTCGCGTACCCACTCGACACCCCAACAAACCCAGTCACCACACCAGCAACCGGATGACGTCCAAGCGAATAATAGATGATTCCTGCAAGCGGAGGTACGATCAAGTAAGCAGAATCAGCCGCCACCGTCGCAAAGTTCCCCATAAAAAAGATCGCATATGGCACAAGCCACACCGGAGCTGCCATCATTAGCTTCTTAATAAAAGCAGATAACAACCCAACGCGTTCAGCCAAACCAATCCCAAGCATAATCGTCAGCACGAGCCCAAGCGGTGCAAATCCCGTAAAGTTCTGCACAAGCGTACCCGTCATAAACGTAACCCCGTCACCACTCAGCAAGCTACGAATCTCTGTAACCTCACCCGTCGCCGGATTTGTCACCGTCACACCAGTCAACGCAAAAACAGTTGATAACACAAACAACAACCCAATCAAGATCAAAAAGATCGTAATCGGTTGCGGTAGCACATTCCCTACCTTCTCCACGCCAGCAAGCGCGCGCTGAAACACCCTCTTCATCATATCAACTGCTCCTCCTCACCCTTGTTAGATAACCTAACATTCTGATAACTCAATCAATAGTTTTCTATTCTAAAGGGAGATGAGGGAGATTGCAAATATTATTCGACACGATTCTAGGAGAATCATAGATAAAAAGAGACTTACCAAGAAAGACGGATCTCTTATCAAGGTGAGACCTCTATTACCAAGGGACAAAGATCGCTTAGTAAGAGGAATGCAGTTAACATTAAGAACGAATTACCCTCTACCAAGAAGCAAACACTTTTTGAGAAAAGGAAACAATTGAAATCGGAATTGAATAGCAATCTAGAAGAATTTTCAAATACATTCGGATGATGGAGGATTTACCAATAAGTTCATAAATGATAATAAGGAAAAAAGACATTTTACTAAGAAACTCAAACCCTCACCAAGAACAATGCAACATTCACTAAGCCCTGAGACATCTCAACCAAGAATAAACCCCTCATACCAAGGAAGAAGGATCTCTTGTCAAGATTAGGCCTTTGTTACCAAGGAGCAAAGCTCGCTTAGTAAGGTGAATGCAGTTAAAACTAAGGACAATCAATGATTAATCAAGAAACTATGAAAGCTTAACTGAAACTCAAGATAGTAAAAACAGAAAAATATGTTCGAAACAACGATAAGAGGATTATAAACTAACATGCAGAAATGAAGAGACTCACGGAGTAATGAAAGAACAGAATGATGATACATTTAATTCGGGTAAAAGAAAACACAATAATGCAATTAAGTAACAATTGTACTTAATATATCTAAAACCTCTTCCATCGTTTCATCCGGCACTTCTTCAATTACCTTTATATACTTTTTTCGTGACCGAACGTTAAGACTTTTAATATGATGGACAAGAATAACTCCTGTCGTTTGAAGAGAATCTGGCAGTTTGACCTCAAAAGGATTGCCTCTAATGGTATTCGTGATAGGACATAATAAGGCAAAAGGGGTGACTGTATTAAATGCTTCAGGGGAAATGACTAATGCAGGAAGATATCCAGCTTGCTCATGTCCACTTTGTGGGTCGAAATTGATCATAATGACGTCACCCCGTTTAAGACTCATTACCACATCTCATCCCCCTCTGGATTTCCCCAATTAAGTTCTTTATGCTCTTTCTCTGGGTCATATTTTTGTAAGAGATCGTCTAATGTCTGTTTTTTTCTAGCCTTTCTGATAACGATGGTGTTATTAACTAACTCGAGATCAAGTATAGTACCATTCTCAATGCCTAATATCTTTTTAAAAGATGCAGGAATCCTGACTCCGGAGCTATTCCCCCATTTTTGCAAAACCGTTAATTCCTTGTTTGGTTGAGTAGCATTCATCATACGCATTTCTTTCCTTCCTTGGGATTTATCGCTCATAAACATAACCTCCTTATTTGTATATCTTTATGTATATACATTATGAAGGGTATCCTTTTATAGTTCAAAGTATAATTGAATGAGTAAACATATCTTGAAAGTGCTTGTATTCCTGTTTGAGCTGCATTCTATATTTATCTTTAGTTGATAGTATACTAAAGTGTTCCTTAAAGTCATTTAGGTTTCGTTCAATTGAAATATATTTATGGGTACCTTCAATGCTTCTCACATACTGAATTTGTCCTAACGTTTTGATGACCTTTTGCTTAAACTCAATAAAATCATTAAAAGTTAAAAAGTCGTAGTCTAGAATATCGAGATAATGCTGATTTATTTGTTTATGGATGGATAGAGGTGCCCTTACTGTTTTCTGCTTTAGAATGACTCCTGTAATCTTCTTATGAGCATGTCTATTATAAAATTGCGTTTTATCGGGGTGGATCGTAAGCTCGTACTGCTGTGCAATTGTAACGATTCGATTTAGAAAAGAAGGGGTAATTTTACGGTTTGAAGAAAAGGTGAGATCATCTACATAGATGCTGAAAGTCATATTTCTTGAAAGAGCCAATGCATTCAACCCATTAAATAAATCAAAATAAACTAAGTAGCTCAAAATAGAGCTTGTCGGAAAGCCCTGTGGTAGCCTCGCTACTTCGTTCTCATCTTTATAAGTGACAAGCAAGGTCATAATCTTTGCCACATCTTCACTCATTTTGAATTTGTCTTTAAAGAACTTGTACACAAAGACTTCAGAAGTGGAAGGGAAGAAGTTCTTAATATCCATCGTGCAAATGTGCGAATGACTGTTATGATAACTAGCATTGCTTAGGGCATTTTTTTGCTTAACTCCAGAATGTAAGTATGGAGGGAAATTAATTATTTGAAGAAGCTGGTTAATTTTTCGGAGGATTCTTTTGTACTGTTTAGAGGGATTCAATAATGTGCGCGTTTTATTATTTTTTGTTAAGGAAAATTCAGTACAAGTAAAATGCAAATCAAGATGCTTAAAAAATGCTGGACTGTCTATCCCGAGAATAGCAGCCAATCTCTTTTTACTCTTTAACTGATAAAAAGCATGATTTTCCGGTATTCTCATGAATATCACCTTATTCTTTTGATATAAAAGATTAGAGATCACAAATTCATATATCATTTTAATTGCGAACCCTAAAACAAAACCTAAAAACATGTCTAGTAATTTAGATACTAGCAATTTCGAAAGTTTACGCAGTCCTTTTAAAAGCTTAGACCTTAACTTTCCTTTTCTCCCATGCTTCTCTTTCCTACACGGTATTGTTTCAAGGTAATGGTTCCGGTCTCTACCAATAGATTTATCATCCATAGGCTAGTTCCTCCTTCCTAACTATGTAAGGTTCAATCATACTGAACCTCCTCTGCTAATTGTTAGTGGAATGAAACTAATTGGGTAACCATTTTTCTCTAATCTTCGTAGCTCTGCGTATCTAGGCATACTTAATCCTATTTGGCAGCATTAATAATAATTGATGATTTGTTTTCTGCCTCTTAGGCATGTGTCGACTGATCAAGTTGAGCCTTACTATATATATGGTGCCTATTTGCTTATCACGTGCTTTAATAAACTCCCGGCAATTCCAATACGTTGTACGGCACGTTCTCGCAAGCATTCAGCCATTCAGTCGGCGCTTCCTAGAGGACATTTCGAACAGTTCATCTCGCTTATCCTAGGAATAAGCTATAATTTCGCAGAATTTTCCCAATTAAATGACCGTAATATGATTCTACCTAAATCTGTATACGATTACAAGCTGTTGACATTTAAAAATAGTGAATCAATACACTTCATCACAAACACATCCAATTAAACCAACAAACGGAAAAAGTTTGATATACTTGTTTGTACAATTACTTACATTGGAGATAAACCATATGACAGACACTTTCTTTCTACAAAAAGTAAAAGACCTTCTACAAATGCACGCTCATGGACTCTTAGGTAGAGAAATCATGCCGGAAGATATTCTCATAGATTCGGTGCAACCAAAAGATCTTTTAAATGTGTTAACACTCTCTATGGCATTAAACTATCAGCGTAATTCCTATAAGCTTTGGGAGTCTGTGGTCCATGCGTATAATTACGTTAAGACCAACTGGATATTTGACCCTTCGATCGTAGTTACAAAAGAGCTAGGTGAAATCCGCGATGCACTCCTTACCCACCGTGTCGGCCTACAACCGAACCGGCACCCAGATATCTGGAAAAGAGTAGCAAGTGGCATAACAAACTCTTCTGAGCGAGGAGACGTGTATGGACTCATTCAATCTGCTAATGCTGATATTTCTATTTTAAAAGAAATGATGCAAGTACATAGAAAAAGTGAGTTTCCATACCTCTCCGGACCGAAGATTTTTAACTACTGGCTTTATGTGATTGAGAGCTACACAGACATTGTCTGGACCTCCCGCCACTTAATAACCATTGCTCCAGATACACACATTCTAAAGGCATCCGTAAAGCTGGGTTTATGCTCGAAAGAAGTTTTAAATGGTCGGGAGATTGACCGAAACACCGTATCCTCCGCTTGGGAGAACGTTCTTTCTGGAAGTGGCCTTGCTCCCATTGATGTTCATACACCCTTGTGGCTATGGAGTCGAGCTGGCTTCCCTCCGATCCAATCATCAATCGACACCACTAGTCATTCCATGTATAGTAAGACGTAACTTACATAAAGGAGGATTGTTAAAGATGATGCCATCCGGAAGATTACGCCAGCAAACGTTGAACAAGAACTAATTAAATCGTTCAATGGCTCTGTTTTCACAAATAGAGTAAACGGGAGTAGTCTGCACATTTTTAATGATCTTCTACCGATTTAAAAAAGGCGGAGTCCATCTGCCTTTTTTCTATACTCGTTTACTCCTCCACAGACTGCGTATGTCTGTGCTTTTATTAACACCAACACTGGAGGACAAACACATGAATACACAAAAACTAAAACAACTAGCAGCAAGCAAAGGGCTTAACATCCTTGAAAGCAGTATCAAACTCAACGAATCAGGAGTCGACTTTCAAGTAGCTTATGCCACCGATCAGCAAGGAATTAAATGGAACCTACGTATACCGCGTCGACCTGAGTCGATGAGACATGCCACTAAGGAGAAAAAAGCATTAGAGATCATTCAAAGCCAAGCAAGCTTCGAAGTGCCTCATTGGCAGATATTTTTTGATGAATTAATCGCCTATAAACAACTAAAAGGCCAACCCACAGCGACGATTGACTTGGAAAAACAACAATATAAATGGACCTTTGATGAAACGAATGTACCAACGGCTTATTATCAATCACTCGGGAAAGCATTAGCAAACTTACATGCTCTAGCTCAAGACTCATTTCAAAAAATTGGTGTGGAGACTCTTCACCCTAGTGAACTTAGAACTTCAATGAAAAAACGAATGGACCGAGTAAACAGCCAATATGAAATTAATCCTGCAAGATGGGAACGTTGGCAAGCATGGTTAGCAAATGATCTAATGTGGCCATCCCACGTCGGAGTAGTGCATGGCGATCTGCACCCAGGTCACCTGATCGTTAACAACCAGCACCAAGTTAAAGGAATTATTGACTGGACGGAAGTAGGAGTCGGCGACATATCTGTGGACTTTTTGTCTCATCAACCTCTATTTGGAAAAGAAGGTCTAGCCAAGTTCATTGATGCTTACGATAACGCAGGCGGACGAACGTGGTCACGGATGGACGAGCATATTGTAGAGCTTTTAACCACGAGCGGGATCACTGTTGCGGAGTATGCGGAGGTGACGGGTGTTCAGGAGATACGGGAGACGGCAGCGTATATATGGCGGAGGGGTACTAAAAGTGGGAAAGATCGTGAAAGTAGTTTAAATAGTCAACATCAAGAGTTTTATCTTCTAAAACTCTTGATGTTACTCTCAAAAGATAATTAAATTTAATATGACATTTGCTGATCCATGATTTCTTGAACAGATAACTTAGAAGACTTTATGATTTCTAAAGACTTAGTAGTTAGTTCGCCATCTTCAGATAAGATAGGTGTGTCAATAATACCTTTTACGACTTGAGCCATTAAAAATGTACGATGGATGATCGCTTTTTGTTCAGCATTATAATCTGCCCAGTTAAGTCCATTTTGAAAGAGTATGTCTTTCATTTTTTCATTGTATTTAATAAAGTGTTTGTTCACGCTTAGTAATGTATCATGAACAATTGCAACTCGATCTTGAATGTTATCTAGATTGATAATAAATAATTTAGCTTCTTCTCTAAATGTCTCTGCTTTAACAAGTGATGCCTTCGCTTCATTTAGTCTTTTCTTAGCAGCAGCTGAGAGAACGGTTCCAGCGACAGCTAATGCTGGTCCGAGAACAAGTCCACCTAATACCAATGTACCTCCTGCTATTCCAGCGCCACCTGTTGCTAGTGCTCCGCCTCCAAGCCAAGCTAATGTTGCGTTCGTTGCTGCCACTCCGCTTAATCCAGTTATAGCAGCTCCTGTTGATGCTGTTCCTAAAGCCATTGTTGCTGAGTAGGCTCCAAAGGCAACGGCTGCACCAGAACCAACAGAAGCAATCCCACCACCAAGTATTTTAGCAAGTTGGACTACACTAAATTCTAATTCAGTTAATAGTTCCTCTGAATCACTTTCTATATTTAGCTCATCTAGGCCTTGAGATGTATCATTTAGTTCAATATTTTTAATCCGTTTGAACACATCGACAAAGCCTCGAATAGAAGTAGAGATGACTTCCATTTTATAGCGCCCATATTCATCAAGTTCATTATTTGCCCTTTCTCTGGAAGCGTGAACATTAGTGTTCCATTCTTCAATAAGATCGTTTGCACTACCAAATACTTCTTTACTTTCTTTAGTCCTGTCTATTGCTTGTTTACCTTTTACAATTCCAACTGCCGCTGTAATTGCTGCTGGCACTAATAATAATGGTAATGGCATGCTTTCCCCTCCAATTTATAAGACAAATGATTGTGTAGAATCATTCATAAATTTATCAAATTCTTTCGATTTCACATATTGAAGTTCAATCTGAAATTGGGCCGCAAGATTCTCCCAACCTTTTATAAAACGGTCATGGTCAGGACTTTCCATTGATTCGGATATTGTATCAATACATTCCATTAATCGATTTGTTTTATCCGCTAAATACTTGTCACACATCTCTTTTAAAGCTTTTTGCCTTTTAATTAGATCTGTTTTCACTTGGTAAGCACGAATCTCTAACTCTTTTAATTGTAGCGTCGAGTCGGTTGCCTCTTTCATGATTTGTTTTACACAAGAGTAAACAGTCGTTCCCACAAAGAATCCCACAGCCCCTGCAACCATTGGTCCTAAGAATGCTGATAACACAAGAGATCCTGCACCACTAGCAAAGGAACCTATGAATCCTGCAACGGTCTTGTCGCTTAAATCAAGAAATAAGTCTCTCAACGTATATTCAGGAGTTCGAATATATTTAATGATCAAGTTAGAAAGTTCTAATAAGGAAGAAGTGACTACACTTGATTTTGAAACAGACTTAACTAATTGATGTTGTGAAGCCGTTAACCAACCTTTTAATAGAGAACTTACATATGTAACGGAGTAGGCTGTACCAAATGCAAAACTAGCTTCCTTCAGTACCACTTTCGCAGCCGCGATATAATCCGGTTTCTCTTGTTTTGATAGCAGGACGGTTTGATGAACTAAAGACGTTAGTGCAGCAATAATGGCAGAATCTCTACCTTGTTTAAAAGCGGCCTGATGCGAAACTTGATTCACTCTTTTAATCGTCTCTTTTAAAGGCTGTTTCCTAAACTGCTCTGCTTGAGCTCTGGTTACTTTACTGTCTCTAAGACGACTTTCAACAGACTCACATCTACCAAGTTGTTCTCTCTTACTAGCAAGTTCTTCTGGCTTATCGAGTTTCTCTAGAACCGAGATCTGGTTTTTCAAATTCTGCTTACGTTGTTTAAGTAAGTCCAGGCTCTCTACAAACTGGTCTGAAGGGATATCTAAGAATTCTGCTTTTTTATATTTATCAAACTCTTTCTTACTTATTAATTTATGAACGTTTGTTTTCGCATTCGCTCTAAATTTCATTTGTGAAGTATTGAGCCATTTCCCATTAGAATCTAGCAAAGGTTGACCATTCAAATCCACAGCCATTTGATCAATGGAGGTATGATTAACGGAACCTATACCATCCGTTCGTCTTACACGATTCGAATTCTTATTCAGAATGTTATCTGCATTTGTTTTAGACTCACTAAAGATTTCAGCCGAAAAACCAGCTTGTTGAAGGATATTTTGATGGCTACTGCTTTTCATCTGTGAAATATCCTTTAATCCTTTCACATGCTTACCATTTAAACCTGTGTATCCTCTGTATCCCTTGATATACTCCGCAATAGCCTCACCATGTCGAGAGGTTCGTTCCTCTGCTAACAACATAAAAGAAACTGACGATGCCAAATCCATCACACTTGTTCGTTTCAATGAACACACTCCTTTAAGAAGTAGTATCTCCATAAAATGCAAAAATAAGGATATACAAGATAAAGAAATAAGACTCCGGAAGAACCGAAGTCTTATAAGTAGGATAAATTATCCAAGAAGTTGAAGTACAGATTGTGGAGCTTGGTTTGCTTGAGCAAGCATAGCTTGAGAAGCTTGAGAAAGAATGTTGTTTTTAGTAAAGCTCATGATTTCTTTAGCCATATCTACGTCACGAACACGTGATTCAGCCGCTTGTAAGTTTTCAGAAGTGTTATTTAGGTTAGAAATTGTGTGCTCAAGACGGTTTTGTACAGCACCTAATTTAGAACGTTCAGATGATACTGTTTCGATAGCATTATTAATTGTAGTGATAGCTGAAGTAGCTTTGTCACCATCGGTAACGTCTAGTGAATCTCCATCAGTACTTCTTAATGAAAGAGCGTCTGCACGCATATCATTGATACCAACTTTGATATTTTGACCACTGTTTGCACCAATCTGGAAGGAAAGAGATTTTCCAAGATCTGTTTGAGCATCTTCAGCTTTTTTGAAACTAATAGTTACACTTTCGCCAACTGCCATATCAGTTAGTCCTTCAATACCGACAGTCGTAGCTCCAGCAATTCCAGCTATTGTTGCTGCAGTCTCATCAAGTGCATTCAGAGCAACAGCTGGTGTACCATCTGGTTTAGAAAGATTAAATTGGGGTTCCCCATCTTCAGTGTTAATACGTGTGATTGTAATAGTACCTGTGTATGAATAGTCCGCACCCGTGTCTAAAGTTAACTTGATATCAGCCTGACTGTTATTTTGAATTGAAGCACTACCAGCAGAAGCAGGTTTTAGTCCTTCTTTCTCACCATTTAAAAGTTTTTGATTGTTAAACTCAGTAGAGTTTGCAATACGATCAATTTCATCTGTTAATTGGCTTAACTCTTTTTGAATTTCATTACGATCAACTTCAGTATTAGTATCATTTGAAGATTGAGTTGCTAGTTCACGCATCCGTTGAAGGATGTTATGAGTCTCAGTAAGAGCTCCCTCAGCCGTTTGGATCAAAGAAATACCATCTTGTGCGTTACGAGAAGCTTGATCCAAGCCACGTACTTGAGCACGCATTTTTTCAGAGATTGCAAGACCTGCAGCGTCATCCCCTGCACGGTTAATACGAAGTCCTGAAGATAGTTTTTCTTGAGATTTTGCACCTGCAGTTTGGTTTGCGCCAAGTTGACGGTGCGCGTTCATTGCGGATAGATTGTGATTAATAATCATGTGTTGTTCCTCCTTGAGTTTTGACCCGTTACACATCCTTGTGTTGGGTTGTTGTTTGGTTGTAACAGCCTGTTACGGCGTGTTCTTATTTTATATCGGACTTATTGTGAGGATGTTTAAGGAATTTTTAATTTTTTTCTTGAAAAAAACACATGAATTGGGTAGTGACTCCAATCCACGTGCTCTTCTTATTTACAGATCCACACTATTCACTGTATCGATTTTCACTAGTTCGTTTAGTAACCAAGTCTCGTTCGTTTCGTCATAGATTGCTTTATATGTTCCAGTAAATGTTTTTTCACTGTCACCATTTTCGGGATGGTAGATTTCATAGACTTCTTTTGTTTGAATGGTGTAGCTTCCGTCTTCGTTTTCTGAAAGGCTTGTTACTTCTGCTTCTTCAAAGCTTTCAGTGATATCACGGTCATAGTAATCAAGAATGGTTTTCTCCAATGATTTTTTGAAATCAGCTGTTCCGACTTCGTCAAGATCATCTGGTTCGCCCCAGTTCACAGCGTATACGTAGTTACGACCGTAGTTTTCCATTAAACTAAGTGCCCCGTTCTCCGACAGTTTGTTCTTTTGCCCTTCTGAGATCGAAGCCTCTGTTGACGAGACTTCATTTTGCTCGTCACGCGTGAAATCAAGTGTTTCGGTTGGCTCGATATAACTTGCATAGCTTTCAGATGTTAGGCTCCAGCCATCTTCACTGTAGACGAGCTCATATTCTGCTTCTTCTTCTTTTGGTTGGATACTTGGTGTGTCGCCTTTATAGTACCAAGACTGCTCCCATACGTTTTTAACGGGCACAGTCGCTTTCCAAATGGTTCCAACTGGAGTCAATCTTGCGTTTTCCCAATCAATCCCAATTTGATTTAAATACCCCGCATAAAAGTAATTATAGTCAATTGAATACTCAAGATCATCTTTGGTTTCTTCCAACAGATCTCCACTTATAAACTCTAATTTGTCTGCATCTAGTTCCTGGAAGGCCGCTCTTCTTGAAAGTAACGCTCCACTGATTGCACTTTTTAATTCCTCTTTCATCTCATCATTAGGTGCGAGAGATGCATAAAATGTTGAATCGTCAATGGCAGCCGATTGACTGGACAAGGTTCCAAATGGCGTATCAGATTCAATACGATAAGATACCGATCCATCTGTCAGTAAAGGTCCAAACTCGAAGTATCCAGAGGTCACATCCAATTCCTTTTCCAGATCTTCTAAAATAAGCTTTGTACCTGAGATATAGTTTTCGGCAATAAGTGTAGCTGTATTTAAGTCAAAACCCATGTAAGGATAAGAACTACTGTACGTATCCATTTCTACTTCTTTTTCATTCACTCCAAAATCATTCTCCACTTCACCGGTAAGCTGGTAGATTCCAGGTAAGTATTCGCCAATCGAGTACTCCCCATTATCATACGACCAATCAACAGTTTCACCGTCAACAGCGAGAGAAAGGTCAGGCGTGTCGCTCTGAACATATACGGGTGATGCTTCCAACACAAACGCATACTTATCAAAGAATAACCACGTTTTCCCTACTTTTTCATAGGTAACCGGGAAGTCTTCATAGTAACTGTAATAATAGTACTCACTTTCTAACTCCCATTTCGATAATGTACCAGATTCCATTTCCCATTTTCCTGCGAGCTCTACCAAAGCATCTTCGTCCTGCTCCATGTAAGCAATCAGAGATCCTGCATGCTGGTCCGTCACCTTTAAATCCTTGTTACTTGAAGCCAGATGCTTCTTCACTTTTGATACGTTACCTTCGTTTAGTGCCTCAACAAAGGAATCAAGCACCTTTTCTTTGTCTGCCATGGCTTTTCCCGTAAAAATAAAAGCCGTTGCCAGAACAACGACACCAACTCCTGTTGCTGCCAAGACGATTGTTTTCTTGCTGATTGGTGTTTTGCCGGTACTCGTTGTAACGGGTTCAGGTAATTTCGTTCCGCATTTACTGCAGAATGTTTGGTTTTTATTTAGATGATTACACTTAGGGCATTTCTGCATGGTGTTCACTCCTGGATGTTAGTTAAAAGATTAGTTTTCCTGCCTTGGTTAATGTGACATCTACGTCCCAGTTAAACCAGCCACTTTGCTGATCCGTCACTTTTTTTATGTAACGTACCCCATTGTCTTGTAATTGAATGGTAATAACGCCAGTGCTGTCACTATGACCTGCAAAATCATATGAAAAGTGAAGCGCGTTATTTTCTAATTTAATTGAATGTTCTTCATATGTTTCTAATTGTTTTCCATAAGGAGTCGCTTCATCGACTCTTACATCAAACAGATCATCTCCAAGATACGTTAATTTTACGGAGTGAAATCCCGTTGGTTGATCTACATAGTCCGTCCAATCATATTCAAAGCTTTGAAGGTCATCTAATGAGACGTTCGTAGGGACGAATGTTTCCATAATGGGATCATTAATATCGTAAGGCTTATCTTCCTCTAATGTTGTCATTTCAGTAGTATCTGCCACGACTAAACCACTGCTCGTCTTCTTTTGTCAGCTCAACTTCCCACACATAAGCAGAGATGTCTTCAAACTGTTCTGGAAGAAAATCTAAAAATGAAACGTGGATAGTGGATTCGTCTTGATTGTTTACTTGAAAACGATTGTCCAATTCATTAGGAACAGAGTAATCTCCTGCACCACAATCACAGGTATAGGCATAGACAGTATCTAAAAATGCATCTGATTGAATAAATGCATCTGAAAGCCCTGTATCAGCCAAATCAGCCTCGGCTTCTGATCGAATCGTTTCTTGAGATACCTCTGGTCTGTAAACAGGGAACTTTTTTTCGTCATACCATTTGTTACGGAATGTATCAAAGATCACTCGCAAGTCATACACTTCACTCGCAACAATCTCCTTCACTTCTCCATCCGTAAGCTCCACAAACTCAGGTTCCGGCTCTTCCTCTTCCAAAACTACCTCTTCCACCAATTCTTCAACTAAGTCTTCTTCTGTCTCAGCAACAGCTTCTTCGCTGGTATCCACGACTTCTTCACTCACTGGTTCTGCCTTTTCGCTTGTCTCACTTTTCCCCGTACATGCACTTAACACAAGTACCAGGGAAAGGAAACTAAGGGTTGCTAGTTTCTTCATCGGTTCACTCCACTCTTTTTATGCAAAGAATTTTTGTTTGATTTGATATCCTGTCCATGCGGCTGCGCCGGCCATAATAGTAGTAAAGATGAAGCCTAGTATAGCCGAAGCTCCAATATCTGCTGTGTTTGATAGGAAATAGATAGAGAACGAAGATAGCCAAATGAAAATCATGTGAATGA
Source organism: Alkalihalobacillus sp. FSL W8-0930 (assembly GCA_037965595.1). NCBI lineage: Bacteria > Bacillati > Bacillota > Bacilli > Caryophanales > Bacillaceae > Alkalihalobacillus > Alkalihalobacillus sp. FSL W8-0930. The sequence continues at coordinate 3,245,914 of CP150183.1, forward strand.
GTCCTGCAGAGACTGCATATGCACCAATTGAACGACGCAATGGTACTTGCTGCTTCGCGATCCAGAAGAATCCTGCAAGTCCATGTGCAATGAGAGGAACAATAAACAAGATTCGTGCCATTCCTGCTAATTCATTAATATCTTCTTCTTGAAATTCATCACCGATCGAAGACTTCGCTCCCGTTAATGTGTTATAGCTAATGGAGTAGCTTTCATAATCTGCATTGACATCCGCTGAAATGGTCAGGAAATGACTAACATGCCAGTAGTAAGCGGCAAGTTGCGTCGCTACAACTGGAGTTCCAGCATCACTTGATCCACTATCTGTAGCAGTAGTCAGTCCAGCCACTCCCAAGAGTAGTGCAACACATAAAGCAGAATGGAGCATTGCGCGTTTAAATGCTGCTAGATAACTAAATTCATAGAATTTACGGCCGATTGTTAAACCAATGAGCATAAATAACGCACTGATGACAAAGGCGTGAATGATTGCACTAAAAAATCCATAGGACGCTGTTGCGGACACGGACACAAATCCACCATCCATCACTTCAATCGACCTGGACGCAAATAAACTAAGAACAGCTAGGAGAAGTGAATAGATTGCTGCTGGAATTACGATTGTGCGAGTTAGTTGCACAGGTGGGATTCCTCGAGTCTTCCTCCCTAACAACAAGCCGTTCACTGTAAATACAAGAGCTGGGACGATTAGATAAAGGATAAAACCTCCTTGCATGACAAGAGACACATCTATAAACCCACCGTCTACACTGAACACTGTGCTCACAAAATGAAGAATAAGAAGAATATCTAGGAATGAGAAAATACTTACTCCTAAGCTACCCATCCCAAACAGTTCATCAGCTAGGATTTGATTAAATAATCCTGCTACCATAGCGGAAAGAATACTCAATACAATAAGTGCAACTACAGGGTAAATCGCTAATTTTAAAATTGAAATAGGTTCTGATGTTCTCTGCACAAGAGCTGCATTTGGTGTATGTATAGGCTGAGATTGATGACTAACCGACTCAACCTTCTCCGTCGCCATCCCACAATGGGTGCAATACAGGGCATCACTCGTTATTGAATGGCTGCATGCTGTACAATGAGCCAGTTTTTGCGAGCTAAGAATGGGGCTTTTTGTTTCTTTCACTGAAGTCTCAAGCTCGACTCCATCATGTTGGCAGTACAAGGAACCTGCCGCGTTTTTTGTTCCACATTGTTTACAGTACATAGCTTCCTCCGTATCTTCTTAGATGGTTGTTGAATTTGTTGTAGCCGTTCCGCAGCAAGGGCAGAAGTTAGCCCCGTCTGGCATATCTGTTTTACAGGTTGGGCAAGGTGTAACAGCTGTTGCCAACGGTTGATCCTGCTTTTTCATTTCTGCGCCACATCCGCCGCAGAACGCTGCATTCGCATCATTCTCTTTTTGACACGTTCCACATACAGCAACCTCTGTAGATTGTTCGTTTAATACAGCAAGTTCTTTATTCTTTTGAAAAATGAATGTGTCCTGTTGAACAATCTCAGCGCTTGCATCTTGTAGGTCACGATCATGAACAGATCCCTCGCGTAGCTTTTTGTATGTCAATTGCCCTAGCTTGAGTAAAGCCTCTGCTTTTAACCTTGACTGCTCTTGAATCTCACGTTTGATTTTCATTGACTCTTGAGTCGTTTGGATTTTCTGCTTTCCTTGATCAATTCCACCTTGAACTTTGGAGAGACCTTCCTCCATTTTTTCTTTCCAGCTTGATGACATTTCAATCCAATCCCCTTCCATTTTAAAAACACATTTTTCCATTATACAAAAGGACTGTGTAAAAGTAACCATTTATTTAGTACAGTTTGTAAAATAAAGTGGCAATATGACATTGATTCCAGTTTAATTATGTATCTGGAAAACCTTGATTTTATAGGCGTTGGTAACACTTTCTCATATTACGGTGATACTGTACTTTTGTAATTAAAAAAACCGCACGAGTGGTGTGCGGAATATTGCAATTTTTCATTAACTGTTGCAAGCTATGTGATGAACAACTTGTATTTTTCAGTTGATTAGGCTCAGCTGAACTGGTACTGAAAGCTTGAACACCTTTCAGTTAACGAGAAGTGAGGGCGTGGTACCTCTTACTTCTCGTTTTTCAGTTTTAAACAAAAAACCCGCATGTCACTCATGCGGGTTTTCCAATAGCTACTACGCTGCTTTTATTTCCCCATCGGCGGCGTCCCTAGAACGTCCTGATCAAACCGTTCCGGAATCAACACCTTGTACATCAATACACCAAGATCTCCGTTGTCACTCTCATGACTAAAATAATCCACATACCCTTTCCGCTTATACATATCCAGCAGCCACGGGTGTTTGCGGCCTGAGGTGCCAAGCACATAAGCAGGTACTTTAAATGTGTTGATAAGTAGCTCGTTTTCCACATAATCCATCAGCTTGTTGCCGACTCCTTGTCCACTTAGATCAGGGGCGGTCGCGAACCACCAGACAAAAGGATACCCGGAAACGGGTGTGGTGCTCTCCCACGGGAATCGGATCGTGATCGTTGAGACAAGTCGACCATCGCGTTCGAGCACAACGGCTGTGGATTTTTCTATATTTTCAGTGACCATCTCAAGCGTAGCGCGAGTCGATGGCCAGTCGATGCCCATATCGGCAAGTGGTTTAAAAGCTGTGTTCATTAATTCAAGAAAAGCAGGCGCATCCTCTCTTGTGGCGATGCGGAAAATATCGTTGCTCATGGTAGGTCCTCCAATGTCAAAATACGTACTTATGTATCCTACCAAGTTAGCGTGTCCATCTACAAGAAAAAGCAACCATCCGGGTTGGTGGTTGCTCGGCTTGTTACTGATCGGATTGATTCTTGTCTTGTTGTTTGGCTTCAAAGAGTTGGTAGGCAATCATTAGAAATAAACCGCCATAGATGCAGTATCTTACAACTGGTTCTCCGATTATAGAAATGACGTCTGCAAATTCTAGGATTCCCACTATGAGGATAAGGACTACTAATACGATTCTAGTTGTTGAAAGTTTTCGCATGTGCTCACCTTCTTTTTCTAGATATAGATCTATTCCCCACTGACTTTTCAGTAAAACTAGAGATGGGATAAAGGACTTGAATTTGTTACAAAGATATAATAATAATTAATAATTTATGAATATGGTATGAGGAATTTATTATAGATTAGACATAACAAGACCATTGGAGCGACTTACACCTATGAACAACATCCTCTACTTAAAAAAAGCTCAAGTAACAAATGATCTAATTAGACCAAGGATTGTCTTACCAACACACGCAGTTTCAAAGAAGGAAAAAAGAAAGATGTTCCTGTTAGCGACTCTCCCTTTTTTACTATTTCTTCCTATATCCTTTCATCTTTTCACTCAACAAGGAACACATGCTGCATTATTCGGGTTAGCATCTGTTAGCTCAATTATTATGTATACATATTTCTCAAACGCTGCCCATAACCAGCGAATGAAAACTTCACTTTTAGCCCACTCAGACGAGATCCTTTCAACAAGTACCATCCGATTTAAAAGTAGAAAAATCATGACTAAGTTAGGTCACTTTGATAGATACACAACATCAAGGAAGTGGGTAGTCATTACCGCAAAAGGCATTGAGAGTGTGATTCATGATCCTGTGAATGACCTGCTCTACATCAGTTACTCTGATCAACGCTTCATCTATGCGACAAATTATGAGAACCTAAAGAACTTTTTAGACGGATGGATTGATAAATCGCATCCCTTCTCGAATGACAATATTGAAGAGTTTATCGTCTTACATACACCATTTAGTAAAGTAAGATCAGCGTATGTTGAATTAAAGGACAGCCGTTCATTTATGGTTTATCCAAATTCAAAAGGATACCCTGTTGTGACTGAGCAGACTCATAGTGATTTTATTCCATTAACCTAAAGACTAAAGACATAACCTTCTTTTCCGTTGGAGAGGAAGTTTTTTTTATTTATAAAGCTAGATAATATGCATAATTGCTTTAAAAAACAGCATGCATCTAAAAATTTACCTATACTTTTATAAAAAACAGGGTATACACCTAGTGCATTCTACCTAAACGAGGGAGCTTGAGAATTTGTATGAATAAAAATAAATGAGTTCATTGTCAAATTTTGTGCAAAAAATGTTTTTTAGATCAAGTCGATACATAAAGTAGATTGGCAATGAGAGGATGAACGAAAGATGAATCAATTAGAGCGTTTAGTAGATTCGGCAGAGGATATTCAAACAGTGTTTGGTAAGGATATTCTCATAGCCATTACAGACCGTGAAAAGTTTCTTAAGTTTTTACCTAGTTCTGAAATTGACTTATATATTCCAGTGGGGAGCCCTATTGCAAAGGATGATCCTAATGCCCGGAAGGTTTTCGCTGGAGAGCATACAGCTGAGAACTTGCCGAAAGAGGTATATGGCGTCCCTGTATTTGTGCGCGCCTTTCCTGTTAAAGATGAAACAGGTCAAGTGATTGGACAGTTCGCAGCAGTTCGTTCATTGGAATCAAAACGACAGCTTGATGAGTATATGCATACAATCGGTGGGATTATTGATGGCCTTCAAGAGGCTTCAAAGGTTGTCGCCGATCACTCAAACCAATTAGCTCAATCAAGTGAACAGATTTCGCACCAATCGACTCAGTCATTAACGTTGACAAATCAAACCGTTGTATCAGCAGAAGAAATCACAAACATCCAACGCCAGACGAAGGTGCTGGGCTTAAATGCATCCATCGAAGCGGCTCGAGCTGGAGAAGCCGGAGCAGGGTTTGCCGTTGTTGCAGGAGAAGTACGAAAGCTATCGGATGAAACAACAAAAACAACCGGTAAAATCAATGAATCTCTCGTAGATATACAGAGTCACATGGAGGCACTTGTGTCGAGAGTAGGTAAAATTAAGCAGGCATCTGTTGAGCAGTCAGGACTCGTCACTGACTTTAGCCAGCTGATTAATGACCTTGAGCAGGTGAGTTCAGAGATGAAATCTTATTTTGAGAAAGTGAGTGCGAACTAGATGAGGTGGGCCTTCTCTCCGTTGTGGGGAGGGGGGTTTTTTTGTGGTTGGGGTAGGTAAGATGAGGTGAGGATTTTGAGCAATGAGCATTTCTCGTTTGCCTTCGATTTTGAGCGTTTCTAGCTTTTTTGAGCGGAGAGGCTTCGGTTTTGCTCATTTCTAGCTTTTTTGAGCAGAGTGCCTTCTTTTTTGCGCATTTCTTCCTTTTTTGAGCGGAGAGCTTTCGATTTTGAGCATTTCTTGCTTTTTTGGGCGGAGCCCACTCTCAACTCAGCTTGCGCCAACGTCCTTATTCCCTCGCACTCCAAACTCAAAAAGCCACAACCATCTCTCACAAAAGGTTTTTATCGCTAAAAACAAAACGTGAAGGAGAAATGGTCATGACTTACATTCAGTATAGACTACGTGCGTTCATTCTATACATCTCGCATTCTATTAATTTTAATCTCTTAGTTTAAGCATTTTGGCATACGCATTGCTCATCCCCGCGCACTTCACATCCATCTCGCGCACATCCTCCTCATTCCCGCGCATTTTCACCCCAACTCGCGCACTCCACTCTCATTCCCGCGCACTTTCACCCTCACTCGCGCACCTCACCCTCATTCCCGCGCACTTTCATTCCCACTCGCGCACCTCACCCTCATTCCCGCGCACTTTCACTTCATCTCGCGCACCTCACCCCCATTCCCGCGCACTTTCATTCCCACTCGCGCACCTCCTCTCGCGCTCCCATACCTCATTCCCGCGCACCCACTCCGCACTCCCCCATACCCCACATCCTGCTCCCACCCACAAAACAATAAAAAACCCCGCACCAGCGGGGTCCCCTTCTTCATCTTCATCTTCAACCCTATCTCCCTCACCTTCAACTCACCTTCGTCGGAAAATACCTCCGCTTCAGCCTCGTTGAAGTAAGCTCCAACAACACAGCCACGATCAGTATCGCGTACGTAATGAACCCGACTTCCCTCAGATCAAAGTAAAAGCCTGATGCCATAAACAGCTCGAACCCAATTCCGCCGGCTCCGGCTGCGGCGCCCATGGCGACGGCGACGCCGAAGTTGATTTCGAAGCGGAGGAAGGTCCATGAGAGCAGGTAGGTGAAGGTCTGCGGCAGGACGGCGTGGGTGACGGTTTGCCACCAGCCGGCGCCGGTTGCGCGCAGGGCTTCGATCATGCCTTTGTCTACTTCTTCAAAGGATTCGGAGAACACTTTGACGAGGTAGGCGACGGAGTGGAAGAGCATTCCGAGTATGGCCGCGGCGCTTCCGAGTCCTGCAGCGATCGCGAAGATGAGCACCCAGAGTACGGTGGGCACGGCGCGAATGAATGCGACGAACACTTTGATGAGCTGGGCGACCCATTTTACAGAGAGGTTATCGGCTGACCAGAGTGCAAGAAACAGCGCAATGACGGCTCCGATTACGGTGGAGAGCAAGGCCAAGGCGAGTGTTTGCACAACTTGGTAGGCAGCGTGGCCCCAGCCGAAATGACTTAGGCCTGGCTGGAGGAACATCGTTTTCAGGTTGCTCGCTGTTTCGGTGACCGCACGCACGAACTCAAATCCTCTATAGTCAAAAAAGAAGAAGGCGAGAATCGTTAATAGTCCCAGTACACCGATCGTCCACTGCAAGACGCGGTCCACTTTGTTTCCAACTTTGATATTAATTTTGCCAACACGCGTGCGTTTAATATGTTCGGAGGCGATCATAGTATCACCTTCCTAACTTTATTCGATGTGAGTTCAATACAGATAACGGTAATAATGATTAGCATCGTAATTAAGGTAACAGTTTGATAGTCGAGCATTTTGTAATAGAGATCAAATGAGTAACCGATGCCAGTCCCAGTTAGTAATCCGACCAGTGTGGCGCTGCGAATATTAGTTTCGATCATAAAGAGAATCCAGCTGACCATTTGCGGTAATGTTTGTGGCATCACTGCTTTGCCAACCACTTGGAAGTAGGTTGCGCCTGTGGCTGTGAGTGCTTCATATGCACTAAGTCCGGCTTCATCAATGACTTCGATAAAGGCACGAGTCAACAGTCCAACCGTTCCGATAAAAAGAGCTAGAAATCCTGTGATCGAATTTTGTCCAAATGATAGTAACAGAATGAGTGCCCATGCGACCACTGGGATGTTCCTTGCAACCGAAGCAACAAAGCGAGCGAAACCGCTTAGCAGGGTGTTGCTTGAGGTTGTATTGGACCCGGCAATCCCTAGAAAAAAAGCGACTACTGCCGCGATTGTTGTAGCTGCAATCGACATGAGAATTGTCTCGATTAAGCGATCAAGGATGCCCGGCAAGCGCTCGAGTGTTTCACTTGTGATCCAGAGATTTTCAATGATCCACATAAATGCTGCGGGGATGGTCGTAAATCCTTCAATGAAATTAAAGGCGGTGAGATGAGCGGAAAGCCATGTGATCCCAATAATGATCAGGAAGAACGTAAGGCTTTTCCACTTCCGCCGTTTAAATTGTTGCTCATTCACCAACACACACATCCTTACCCTGTGATTAACTCTTTTGTATCCATCCCGTACACATCACTAATGAAGCTTTGCGTGAGCTGGATAGGCGAACCTTCAAACACCAGTTTTCCACTGTTTAAGCCAATGACCCGGTCGGAGTAGCTTTGCGCGACATCCACCTGATGCAGATTGACGATACATGTAATGCCCATTTCTTCCGTGATCAGTTTTAAATAATCCATAATCACCTTAGAGGAATGAGGGTCTAAGGAAGCAATCGGCTCATCACAGAGAATGAGCTTTGGATTTTGTACAAGCGCACGACAGATTCCCACTCGCTGCTGCTGCCCTCCACTTAGCTGATCACAACGCTTGTACGCGTGCTCCTCAATGCCGAGCTTTTGCAGCAAATAAAAGGCGCGCTCTTTTTCTTCTTCGGTGAAAATGCCTAGCACTCCTTTGAGCGTGGACTTATAACCAAAGCGTCCGTGCAGAACATTTTCAATGACTGTCAGTCTCGGAACTAAATTATAGTGCTGGAACACCATACCGATGTCCGTTCTTGTTTTACGCAGATCTTTGCGATTTAGTGCGCGAATGTCTTTTGAATCAAAGGTAATGTCGCCGGCGTCCGCTTCTATTAAACGGTTTAGGCAACGGAGAAGTGTAGACTTCCCCGCGCCAGAAGGTCCGATCACAGATAGGAACTCTCCCGCCTTTGCCTGAAATTGTATATCATCTAAAACGGTTATATTAGCTTGGTAAGATTTACGAAGTCCTTTTACATCTAAGAGAACCACTGATTGTCACTCCCTTTTACTTGTTTGATAACTCGCGAATCGGGTTAAACCAGTCATCCTCTACAGGAAGAAAGCGTTCGTTTTCTGTTTTGAAAAATAGTGCAGATTCCTCAGAGTCTTCTGGAACAAAAATTTCTTCGTTGTCCGCTACCTCGTCCGTTGAAAAGAACTCTTGCAGCTTGTTAAATGTTTCTTCTCCAAGCATGTCGATGTTCGCAACAAATGGTGCGTTAAGAACTGGAGTGACACTGATTAATACAAATTCGCTACCTGCTACGGTGTTAAACGGCTCAGCAGCATCGTCTTTTACTTTGTAAACTGATCCCGGACGATTATCTTCGCCTTCAACAAGCTCTACATAGTTCTCTACACATGAATCACAGAACGCCGCAACGTCAGCGTTTCCATTTAATAGATTTACAGCAGATCCTTGGTGAGAGTTGCCGAATAGAACTTGAGAAAACAGTGCTCCGCCTTCCATCAGGTCTTCCTCGCTTAAATCTTTATCTTCAAATTGAGCCATGATTCCAGATGCAGGCACCTTGAATCCTGAAGTGGAACTGTTTGATACGAAAGACATTGTCTTATCTTCAAGCTCATCTAAATTGTATTCTTCTCCATCTTTCCATGCGTCCTCGTCATCTACATTGACTGCAAGCCAGCTGTAGTAAACCGCATCGTCGATTGTACCGGATGAACCAGATTGAACGACAAGTGGCTGAATAGAATCACTGCGATCATTGGCCTCTATGTATCCTTGTGCGCCCATGAATGCCATTTCCGCGTTATCGTTAACAAGCGTCTCAATGGCAATCGCATAGTCCGTTGTTAGTTGGTGATTCACTTCACGTCCTGTGGCTTCTTCAATAATCGCGCCAATAGCGTCGCGTGATGAAGTCATGTCTTGTCCAGATTCATTTGGGTACCACACAAAGTTAATCGGATCATCATTGTCTGTACTTGCTGACGCTGATGTGCCGCCTCCTTCATCTCCATCCGAACAAGCTACGAGTCCTGCTGTTAACATTGCAACTGCTGCTAAACCAAATCTCTTTCTAAACACGTTTCATCCACCCTTCGATCAATCGTTTTTTGGCCATGCTATTTGCCACTTCATTTAACCATAATTTTCTTCGTCCTATTGGAAATTTACTTAATTACCAATGTTCTTTCATCTTACGTTTACAAAGTTGAAGAAAACGGTCATCGTTCGACAAATTGGACGCCTCACTTCCGATCGTAACAGGGGTGCCAAAGGAGCCGTGGTAATCCGATCCTCCGGTTAAAAGTAGATCGTAGTCGCGTGCAAGCTCATCAATTTCCGCATGGTCTGTGGAGGAGTGATCAGGGTGATTTCGCTCCACCCCGTCAAGCCCAATTTCCACAAGCTCTGGGATCAGGTCATAGGAATCAAGCTGCCCGGGATGAGCAACAACGGCTAGTCCGCCGTCCTCTTTAATCGCACGAACCGCGTCAAAGGCGTCAGCGTAGATGATGTCACCTGCCGCGGGACCATCTCCTTTAAAAAGAGAGCGGTAAAGAGTTTGGTAGGAGGGGGAGGAAAATGGGGCGTCTGTGAGGTGTGCCATGATGTGCTGTTTGTAGATGGTTTCACTTGGAAGAGCGAGGCGCGCGACCTGCTTATGTTCAACCGAATAACCCGCCTCGGCAATCCGCTCCATTTGCCACAATGAATGGGCATGACGACGGTCTAACAAGGGCTGGCACAACGCCTGAATTGCAGATGCCGCCACGCTGAACGCATAGCCCAGCACGTGCACTTTCCGGTTGCGCTTAAAGTCATATGCCGAGATTTCAATGCCCGAAATGACTTCAATCCCAACCCTCCGACCACGCTCAATCGCCTCCCAAACCCCAGCGACCGTGTCGTGGTCCACAAAGCTCAGGTGCGTAACCCCCTGCTGCTGTGCCTGATTCAGTACCTCTTCTACGGAATCAGAACCATCCGAATAATGGCTGTGAACGTGGAGGTCTGCCTTCATCACAGCGCCCCCACCCTTTCGCTCATATCAAACACGCGATCACATAAGCCGTCCATGAACTCTAGGTCATGAAAAATCCCAACTAAAGTCGTTCCACCGAGCTTAAGCTTTTGCAACAGCTCCCGCACCCGTGCTTTTGATGCTTCGTCCAAGCTTGCGGTTGGTTCATCAAGCAGGAGCAGTCTCGGCTTCTTCACCGATGCAATCGCAATGTTTAAGCGCAGCTTCTCGCCCCCGGAAAAGGTATTCGGGTATGTGTGCCAAAGCTTTTCGTCGAGTTCAAAATGCTGGAGCACCGAGGTAGCTTCCTCGGCTGCCACTTCCGCCGATTCCCCCATTTCAAGCAGAGACTGCTGCACAAGCTCAAGCGAGGTCGTCCGCGGCATCACGGATAAAAATTGTGACACATAGCCAATTTCATGCTTACGTAAATAAATGATCTCCTGTTCGGTCGCTTGGCTTAAGTCGAGGAGACCAAACGCCTCTGAATCAAACCAAATTTCGCCTTCATCTGGCAAATACGTTCGGTACAAACTTTTTAATATAGTTGATTTCCCGCTGCCGGACTTCCCGGTAATGCCAAGAAACTCACCCTTTTCCACAGAAAAATCAATACCACGAACCGCTTGAATGGTCTGCTGTAAATGCGAGATGCCAAATGTTTTACCAAATCCTTCAACGTGTAAAAGGGGTGTCGTCATACTCACACCTCACTCAACGTTGTGCGCGGGTTGTAATACGTTTGCGACGTCACTTGGCCCCGGACGATAGCGGTCGTAACAGTTGGGTGACCATCCGCCAATTTTTCAATAATCAACAGATCCGCCCTGAGACCCGGCTTAATCGTGCCAATCTCATGCTCCATCCCAACAGCTTTTGCTGGATTCCTTGTTACGAGGTGGAATGCCTTATGAAGTTCTAACCCATATTGTTCATGTAACGTAAACACCGCATGAAGCAGGGCAGACGGGTAGTAATCGCTACACAAAATATCCGCGCATCCTTCTTGAATCGCAGTCGCAGCCGAGAGATTACCAGAGTGCGAGCCACCGAGCAGGATGTTTGGCGCGCCAACAACAATGTGCAAGTCGCACTCTTTTGCCTTTTTCGCCACATCTAGCGTAATAGGGAACTCACTAATCGTGGTGCCAATTTCCTTTACGAGGTCAATCTTTTGCACATCATCATCGTCGTGAGAAGCCACACGAATATCATGCTCGCGGGCAAATTCTGACACTTCTTTTAGTCGCTCAAGCGTCAGCACCGGCGTCTGCAAACGCTCCTCCACAATCGAATGCACCTCTTCATCTGTAAGGTCGCGGTAGCCTTTTAATGTATCGCGGTACACCTCAAGATCCCGGTACTGCCCCTGGCCCGGGGTGTGATCCATAAAGGAAAGCAAGTGAACCTTCCCGTCTTGAATGTTCTGTTTCAACCGGTCCACTTCATCCAGATTATCAATCTCAAAACGCGCATGAAGTCGGTGATGAATCAACGTTTCTCGCTCATGAGTCTGATGAATCGCATCAATTAATCGTTGGACATTTTCCGGATAGCGCATCGGCTTATGTGTGAACACGTCCTCACGATATAAGGAAAGGGAGTGATACATCGTTGTAATGCCATTCCCGATTAAAATTCGCTCCGCTTCGCGTAAGCTCATATGAACATCCATCATACTCGTTGGACGTGGCGAAACAATCGACTCAATGTAATCCGAGTGAATGTCTATAAAACCAGGCGTAATGTAGCCGCCTTGCGCATCAATCCACTCATCAGTTGGGTCGTGAACAAGCTCTGAGGCAGGGATCACATCCAGAATTTCATCCCCATTTACCAAAACTGCAAATCCTTCAAGAATCGTTTCCTCTAGCACTAGCTTTCCGTTATGAATCACAAGCATATCGCTGCCCCCTTTTATAGCATGGAATACACAAGCTGCTGCGTATACGCACCCTGTGGATCCTCTAGAATTTGGTCTGTTAAGCCTTGCTCAATGACCTTACCGTTCAGCATTACCAGTGTCCGGTCCGCAAGCATCCGAATGACCGCTAGATCATGCGATACTACCAACATACTGATTCCCAGCTCACGCTGAATCGTTTTGATGAGATCAAGCACCTTTGCCTGTACCGACAAATCAAGCCCCGTTGTTACCTCATCTAAAAAGAGAATTGGCGGATGATTTGAGAGCGCCTTCGCAATTTGTACACGCTGCTGCATTCCACCAGAAAAATGCTTTGGTGCTTCTTTTTTTCGGAACAATGGGATCTGCACATGTTCAAGCAGCTCCTCCGCTCTTGCCTCCATCATGCCGACATTCCGTCCCCCAGCCGCGATTAACTTTTCTGCAATGTTGCCAATCGCTGAATAGTTCATATTGAGTCCGCGGATGGGATTCTGATACACCATGCTAAGAAGATGATTGCGGATGTAGCGCTTTTGCTGGTTTGAAATCGTTAAGCTGTTCAAATGCTCGAAGCCCTCGCGATAGATCAGCATCGCCCCTGAGCTCGCCACTTCATCAAAATAAAGACACTGCATCAGCGTTGATTTCCCGCTGCCACTTTCCCCGACAATCCCTAAAATTTCACCCGGAAAAAGATCAAAGGAAATGTCCTGACACGCGTACACCGTGCCACAGTGAGGGCAATAATTTTTCTCAAGTGCACGCGTAGATTGATCAAAGCAAGACGTACATCCCGCACCGAATTGTTTATTCAGTCCTTGGACTTGTAAAATTGGTTGACTATGCATGCTCCACCTCTCCTTTTTGTGAGGTTTGTGCATTCAGTTGCTCAATACAATAGCTCGTATCGTTGCACTGATAGTCGGTCACACCCGTCACCTCATCATAGATTTCATCTAAAAAGACATCGTCTGCGCCACAAAGCTTGCAGCACTTCCCATCAAATGATTCTGTGGTAAAAGGATAATCCTCAAACGCCAGGGAGCGGACATCGGTATATGGCGGCACCGCATAGATTTTTTTCTCACGACCTGCCCCAAATAAGATGAGCGCTTCCGATTGATGAAGCTTTGCATTATCAAAACGTGGGATCGGGCTTGGTGCCATTACATAGCGATTGTGCACAAACACCGGATGATCCGCGCCAGTTGCCGTCCGCCCATATTTCATCACCTGCTCAAACAACTGAAGCCACGCACCACTGTAGTCCTCTTCTGAGTGTAGAACTCTCGTTTTCGCCTCACTCGCTTCCACGTCCCGGAGCGGCTCAGGTGTTGGCACCTGTAAAACAAGTAGCTGATCTGCCGTGAGTGGAACCTCGGGAATTCGGTGTCTTGACTGGATGAGTGTCGCCTCGGCCGTTGCATCCGTGACCTCCACACCTGTTGTTTGCTGGACTAGCCGTTTAATGCTGACCGCGTTCACCGATTCATCCGAGCCTTGGTCGATCACCTTAAGGCTGTCCGTTTTACCGATGAGTGACAACGTAATCTGCAATCCACCTGTTCCCCAGCCGCGTGCAATCGGCATTTCTCTGGATGAGAATGGTACCTGAAACCCGGGAATTGCCACCGCTTTAAGTAATGCCCGCCTAATTTCCTTTTTCGATCCTTCATCAAAAAATGCAAAATGGTGCTCTGTGTTCACGATTGCTCCTGCTCCTTCCGTACCTCGCGCGCACGATCCAGTTTCGATTGGAACGTCACATAATGCGGCAGTTTTAAATGAGAGATAAAGCCTGAAGCCTCAACCGAATCAATATGTAAGAGCACAAACTCCTCATCATGCGTTGGAAACGGCGCTTCCGGATGGTCCAAACACTGATCTAAAATGCTCATCGCTATCGCCTTCGTCTCGTTTTGCCCGTAACAGAGCCCGTATCCAATCTCAAAATCCAGCGTATCTCCTGACGTGGTTGGTACAAACGACTCCACCTCCGTCACCTCTACCTCACCGATATAATACGGATCATCAGCGTAATGCGGATGCGCAATCGTTAGCGGAACCTGCCCAACGCGAACCTCTCCCACCGTCGGATGCACCTGCCCGTACCCTCTAAGTGATGCGTATCCAAGCGAAGTGACCGCACCCGTCTGCCCTCTTGTCAGCGTTTGAAGCCTCGCACTACGAGGAGCCGGGAAGGTTAAGCTTTGCTTTGTGATGTCAAAAGGAGCCGAGTTGTCGTGTTGGTAGGTTGGGAATAGCCCCTGCTCCCTCAGGTAATCCACCACTTTTGGATAGGTTCGTGCGTTTTCAGATTCAGGTTGGGTTTGCTGGTACTTTGTGATTTTTTCTAGGATGTCCTCGTGTGTTTCCGTTTGAAGCTCGGGGTCGAGAAGCCGGTGCGTGTAATCCGTGGTAGCTCCAAGAATTTGTCCGCCCGGGATGTCTTTGAAGCTCGCCGAAATCCGCCGTGACACACGCATTTGGCTTGTCTCAACCGTCTCCGTATAGTGGAGCCGAGGGAGCGTCGAGCGGTGGGCTCTTAAGATAAAAACTGCCTCCTCCATGCTGCCCTCCGCCTGCTTAATCGCAAGCGCCGCAAGCTCTGGGGCATAAAGACTACTCTCAGACATCACCTGATCCACCAGTGCTTTCATTGCGTGGAGGATGGTCTGAACCTCTAGTAGCTGCCCGCCTTTGATTCGGTTGTATTGTAGCTGTTCGATTGATGCCTTAATTGCGTTAGTCCCTCCTTTTACCGCAACATAGCCCATTTACATAACCTCCTCCATGAGTGTCGTCCGCGGAATTGCCGCAATTTGCCCGGCCGTATCGACGATGATCAAGTCGATGCCGAGCGGGTATTCCTGATTTTTAGCTTGGCGGATTTGGTGAAATGCGGGTGGGAAGTGGAATGTAAGCTGTGTGGTCGATTGGATCCCCGGTCCCTTTAACCGCCATGTTGTTCCTTCTGAAATGTGTGGCGTTTGGATGATGATCGTTGCAGATTGGTGCGGATCGATAAGTGTTCCATTTTTCGCTTCGGTTAGTGCCTCTTGAATGTGGTGTGGCGGGGTGGCGGCTGAAATGAATAGGAAGTCCGCATTGCTTGGATCTACTTGTTGCGCTAGCGTGTGGAGCGCAATCGTTTGTTGGAGTTGCTCGTCGAAGCCCGGGAGCATGTGGTAGCTTACTTCCCGATCTAGAAGTGTGTGCGCCAGCATGGCCGTTGCGTTTTGCGAGTTATGCAAACGGCTAATTTTCCCCGGACGCGCCATCGCATCCAGCACCGTCCGAAATGCTCGTTGCGTATCATGTACCATATCCACCTGCATCTATGTCCGCCTCCTCTATGTACTCATCGTGTCAAAAGACACCTTTGTTTTTAGTAACTGTGCGTGTTCGAGGTTTCTTTTGTGTTTGAGGGTGGCTGCTTCCTCATGTAGACGTTGCGCCCAGGCTATCGTTTCCGGAAGCTCGGCCACAAACGCCGCGTCGATGATTGCCAAGTCGCGTGCCCGTGTTGGTTCCGCCCCTTTAATAAGGCCGATGCCAACACTGCCGTTAATCTCCACCATTGCCTCCGTGATCAGCACCTCACCCATATAAAACAGCGAATTCTTCGCCGACTCCCGCATCTTCATCATCGCGAGCCCCTGCCTCGGTGCCAGTAGCTCAATGACCTCGTACGCTTGAATGATTTCCTCCGCCAACTGGTGCGCAACCTCTGGCGGCGACTCTATTAACACTTCCGTCCGTTTTAGGCGATTCATCATAACCCCTCCTCTACACACTCATCTTAACTTGGCGCCAAGTGGCTGTGTTTTAAGAGGGTTTGAAGGTTTTGTAAATGGGGGTTTACATGTGTAGGGGGATGGGGAGAGTGTTTCACTTTGCGAGGGGATCGTTTCACCTCGGACTCTATCGTTTCACTTTGACAAACACTACCGGCACCCTAATGCTCTAATATCGCTGCTAACGCTCCAATTTCACTTCCTAATGCTCCACTTTTCCTGCTAACGCTCCATTCTCACTTCCTAATGCTCCAATTCTCCCGCTAACGCTCCATTCTCACTTCCTAATGCTCCAATTCTCCTGCTCTGTCACATCGATCCTGCTCCCATCGCATCAATCCCGCGCCCTATCATATCAATCCCTCCTCCATCGCATGGATCCCGCGCCCTATCACATCAATTCTCCCTCTATCCCATGAATCCCGCCCTATCACATCAATCCCTCCTCCATCGCATGGATCCAGTGCCCTATCGCATCAATCCTCCCTCTATCCCATGAATCCCGTGCCCTATCACATCAATCCTTCCTCCATCGCATCAATCTCGTTCCCATCACATCAATCCCGCCCCATCCCCACCAAAAAAACAGCAACCATCCTCACCCCAGATGGTTGCTGCTCACTTAATGATCCAATTCATATGTAAATTTGTCCCCGCGGTACAGTATCTCCGTTCGCTCCAACAGCTCTCCGCTCGCTTCATCCATTGTGCTGCCTGCAAGTTTTATGAGCGGGACAACAGCTGAGCATTTTAGTCGTTCCTGATCGTTAGCCGATGGAAATTGGACGCAAAGCACGGACTTTCCATTTGAAAACGTCGTGTACCCGCACGACTGGTAGTACGCAAAAGTGGATGTAATCCCCGGACCATCTTCCTCAATCTTCGGGAACAACCTTCTACTTATAAACGAGATATGAATGGCAATGGGCTCTCCGTCCAGCACACGCAGGCGAGAGATCTTAAACCACTCATCCGTCGACTCCGTTTCAAATACCTCCGTCCGCAAATTGTACCCAGCCGCAAGCATTTTCTCGGTAAAGCTTTCGCTAGCAGACATGTGCAGCTTCACTTGTTTCGAGGCTTCTTTGACAAAACGTCCTTTTCCTTTTACCGAGATAACATATCCCCTGCTTTCTAGCTGCTCGTAAGCTTTCCGCACGGTTAACCTGGGGACCGCGAACTGTTGGACCAGCTCATGCTCAGACGGCATTTGTCCGCCTGGTTTGATGTTTCCGCTCTCAATCATCACCAGCAATTCGTCATACACCCTCGACTCACTTTTCCCAACCATCCGCGTCCCCTCCTCATGTTTCTATTATACCTATAAAAGCAACACCCCTATTTTAAAAATAGAGGTGTTGCTTCTATTAATCTACTTCATTTGTTTCGTTCAGCTCAGAGATTTTCCACGTTTCATCGCCTTCATCGTAGACAACTTTATAAGAGGCTTCGAACGTTCTCTTTGTGTAGTCGCCGTCCTTTGGGCTAATCTCGTATTCTTCTTTTGTTTCAACTGTATACGAGTCGTCATCGTTCAACGTCACATTTGTTGCTTCCCCTCTACCTAAACGCTGTCTAATTCCACGTTCATTCACATCCTTCATATATGCATCGACTTCCTCTTGATAATCAGAGGTCACCTGGTCCTCTATGTGTGTAGCATCTCCACTATTAATTCCATTCACATAACCACGCACAAAACTTGAAATCAGTCGATCTGCCTCGCTATCCGTCAGTCTAACTTTCACGCCTTCTTCAATCGATGCTTCTGTGGAAGACTCTTCATCCTGCTCATCCCGATCAAATCCAGTTGTTTCTGTTGGTTCGACTTCATTGTACTGGGATTCTCTTGATTCAACCAGCCATTCGCCGTCTTCATACTTTAGCTCGTAGATGGACGAATGATTAACTTCATCAAGGATCGGATCGTCTCCCTCTTCGTACTCCGTTTCTTCCCATTTTTCATAGGCGGGTACTCGAATATTCCAGCCATGATGGGTTTTCTCCAGAGACGTGCGATCCCAGTTAAACCCGGCTTCTAGCAGGTACCCCGCATAAAATGTATCATTTCTCCAGATTGATGTATTTTCAAAACCTGATTCAATGTCCGACTTGATTGAATCAGATGCATACACCAACTTCTCAGTGTCCTTCTCCTGTTTAGCTACACGCCGACTCAATAAATAGTCATGCATTACACTCTCTATCTGCTCCTTCAACTCCTCATTCGGAGTAAACCTCGACGTAAGCTCCAAACCATCAATCGGGGTGGCTTCACTTTGAAGCGTACCAAACTCTTCCGTATCCGCGGCGATATAATAATTCAAACTGCCATCTGTTAAAACCGGACCAAATTCAAAAGGCGTACTTGTCACAGGGAGAGCCTCGTCACTTCCATCCACATGGAGCGTGGTGCCCTCAAGCATATTGTTCACCTCAAGCGAGACCGTCTTAAGATCAAACTCCAAATTAGTAGAAGAGGCACGATACAGATTCACCGTCGACTCCTGTTCATTCGCACCAAATTCATTTTCGACGGCACCCTTTACCTGGTAGGTTGCAGGTAAAAAGTCACCTAAATACAAGTCACTGTCTGATTCCTCAGGTTCAACCGGCTCCTCATTTAACTGAAGAGTTACATCGCTCACGTTCGATCTCACCGTTAATGGCTGTGCCTCCAACACAAACTCGTAGTTATCAAAGAACAACCACTTCTTCCCGTTTTGTTGAAAGGAAACGGGGAACGATTCATATCTTCCATCATAATAAGAAACCGAACGAGCACTATCCATCACATCAGATTCTGCAATCCACTTCTGGATCAGCTCTCCATGTGCCTCACTCGAATTGTCCAGCACATCAAAGAAAGCCTCCACGTGCTCATCATCTACATCCTGATCCGGATGGTTTGAGACCAACTGCTTCTTCACCGCAGCCTGATCCCGCTCCGCTACTGCCTCAAGAAAGGAATCAAGTACATTCTCCTTATCTGCAGCGGCCTGCCCACTAAAGAAAAGGATGCCTCCAAGAACAACTCCACTGCCTCCAATGACATACCACTTTGTTCGACTCGCTTTCGGCCCCTTCGCCTCGCGTGTCTTCCCTCCGTTCAAATTCGCTCCGCACTTTGTACAAAAGCGTGAACTCTCACTTATTTGACCCTGACACTTAGGACATGTTTTCATATGGATCACTCCAGACTCACCCGGTAAATTTGATTCCATTTTTATACCAATTCATTATACTAAATGGCTCTTTATGATCAACCTATATGACGAAAATTGGTAAAAAGGTTATTACTATAGAAATAAATTCTGAGCATTCGACAAAATCCCACCAAACGAAAGTCCTGCCTCATTCTCCAACCAAAGGAGGGGACGGCAGGATCTGCGTATAGTAAAAAAACACCCCTATCTAAATAGAGGTGTCTTCAAACCTTACTCTATCTCAAATCCATTCTGTCTACTTTCTGTACAGTTTGCATAACTATAATCACTGCTACAGCAGCTAGGATCGCCGGTAGATAGAGTAGATTGATAAGCGAGAACTCCGTGCCTAAGGACGAGTTCGTGATCAAAATGATGATCAGGGAGGAGACAATGGTTGCTGGAACGGAGTGTTTGCGCATGCCGAAGTATACGGGCACAAGTGAGGTTCCTGCAGCAACAATATTAAAGAGCATCATACTAAGTAGTTCTGGCCAAATGGATTGGCTGGTTAGATTTAGATGATCAGCAAAACCAAACAACTCATTTAGCCCGATAAAGCTCCCTACAACAACAAGGGTAGAGATCACCATTGCACTCAAGGTCAATGCAAAGATGAGAAGGATCTTTGCGATCATGAGACTTTTCCGATTGATAGGATATGAAAAAAGAACAAGACTGGTGCGGTTCTTAAATTCGTCAATGACTAATTTAGAAATAAGCACTGCGGCGAACACGATGAATGTGGCGCGAATGAGGATGCCACTCGTCATGTAAAAATCACTCGCTGTCCGGTAGACGACCTCACCTTCTAGTTGTTCAACATAAATGAGAAGGATTAGCATGCTAACAATTAGTACGTTTGCAAGAATGGATCCTTTAATGAACCAGGCAATTGGATGTTTTTTTAATTCTAGCTTCATTAAATACTTCATGATTTTACCCCCGGCTTAGCTAGACCCACTCTTTTTATAAAATAGTCCTCAAGTGTAGTTTGTTTCGTTTGAATGGATAGAATGTCGATGTCTTCCATTATCAAGGCTTTGGAGATTTGAGCACGAGTGATCTGAGTCTCAAAGATTCGAATAGCTTGCTGGTCAACCACCTTAAAGTTTGTGATTTTCAGTTGATCATGTAGGGTTAATGCTGCTTTATTTGGTTGATTAGTGACAAGCTCAATATACTCTGTATTTTGTTCCTTCAGTTTTTTCATTGAGGTCTCTTCAAGTAACTTGCCGTCCTTTATTAAACAAATGGTATCGGCAATTTGCTCGATTTCTCCGATAATATGACTAGAAATCAGGATCGTCATTCCGTATTCACGGTTCAGCCGTTGAAAGAGCTGCCTCATTGAATGGATACCTTCTGGGTCCAGGCCATTAATGGGTTCATCTAAAATTAACAGATCCGGCTTGGTGAGAATTGCTCGTGCTACACAGAGTCGTTGCCTCATTCCAAGAGAGAAGTCTTTCGGACGTTTGTCTCGTGCATCCTTTAAACCGACCTGTTCAAGGGCCTCATCAATAGAATGGTTATTGTGGTAACCCATATACGCACAGTGTAGTTCAAGATTTTCATACGCAGTCATTTTCTCATAAAAAATCGGATACTCAATCATGCTACCAATTCGACTTAGATAGGAAAACGATCCTTCTTTAATCATTTCACCAAATACAAAGATCTCTCCACTAGTTGGCTTAATGAGATTCGTCAGCATTTTCATGATCGTGGATTTCCCTGCTCCATTTGAACCAAGAAAGCCATAAATCTCGCCTTTTTTTATGTTTAAAGACATGTCTGATACAACGTTTTGTCCAGCATATCTTTTCGTTACATCTCGTGTTTGCACAATGTATTCCATCTTGTCTCCTCCTTCACTTCTATGAGCTTATTGTAGGGCCTAAGCATTTCATTTCTCTTAAGCAAATCTCACAAAAGTCTCAAGAAAAGAAGGAGCCACCCCGGGTTCGCTTTAATGTGCAAGTAAAGGATGTTTTTTCATACGGAATGGAATGAACAGTAATGCTCCCTTTCATCTGTTCAATCAACCGCTTAGTGATCGTTAATCCAAGCCCACTTCCTTGGAAATCCTTGTTTCTCGATTCCTCCAATGTAAACATCCGCTCAAAGATTAACTCTTGATCTGATTCGCGAATACCCGCACCACGATCAAATAATTCAAGGGAGACGGTGGTTTCAGACTCTATTAGCCGAAGTCCGATGACTCCTCCATCTGCTCCGTAACGCAGCGCATTAGAGATTAAATTATCAAACACCCGTTTTAGTGCGTCTACATTTGCAAGCACATACACGGCGTGGTCTGGAAGATCAAGTTCCACCTCAAGTCCACGGCTTTCAATCATGTCATAAAAACGTAGCAGCTGCTGCTTACAGACCTCCGTCGCATTTACTTCAGCGAGCTCGATCTCAACATCCCCTGCCTCAAGCTTCGCTAGATCAAAAAAGGTTTGAATAAATGCAATCATCTCATTCACTTTTTCTTCCACTTGCGTAAGGATCCGTATACGCTCTGCCTCAGATTGCCCTGGCTGCATTTGCAGCATTTCCACATACCCTGCAATAACGGTTAACGGTGTTTTCACATCGTGTGAAATGTTTGAGAGCATACGTTTCATGGACTGTTCCATCTGAACAAACTGTCCTCTTTGTGCCCTGTTGCTTTCAACAAACTGGTTTAATTGATTTAATAGCTCAATGATCTGTACATCATCGGTTCTTACAAGAAACAGCTGGCTATCGTCGGAGTGAACCGATTCTTCTAGCTGACGAGTGATCTTTGTAAGCTCTCTTCTTCTCATTCGATTTACATAAGATAGATAGAATATAGCCGCAATTAATCCCATGATCACCAAGAGTAGAAAGATAATCATTTGAACTCACCAAGCTTGTAGCCAATTCCCCAAACCGTTTTGATATAAGCTGGTTTAGCAAGATCGTTCTCGATCTTTTCTCGCAATCTGCTTACATGTACATTGATAACATGCTCATCGCCATAATAATGATCGTCCCATACAGCCTGGTAGATTTGCTCCTTGGTCAGCACCCGCTTTTGATTCTCAAGTAACAGCTTTAAGATCTTCCATTCCTTTGATGTAAGTGAAATCTCATCTCCGTTTTTCCTTACGACCAATCCATCCAAGTCCATCTCCAGCTCGTGAACACGAAGGACCGATGGAGTCTGCTCATCACTCTCTTGATACGTTGTAGAACGGCGGATGACTGCTTTTACCCGCGCTACAAGCTCAATCATAGAGAACGGCTTCGTCACATAATCATCCGCTCCAAATCCTAGACCTAACGCCTTATCCGCATCACCATCCTTGGCTGACATAATGATGACTGGTGTATAGCTTTTCTCTCTTAGCTGCTGAAGCACATCCATACCATTTAGCTCAGGTAGCATCAAATCAAGTAAGACTAGATCATAGGATTCTTGTCTCATCTTCATCACAGCCTCAGTTCCTGTAAACGCCGTATTCACACGAAACCCTTCATTCACTAGATACGTTCGAACCATGTCGCTAATCGCTCGGTCATCCTCTACTAACAAAATCTGTCCCATTTCAATAAACGCCTCTTCTCATCATTGTCTGTCTCTTAAAAATAAACCAACCTTCATAACAAAGACAACATAGAGTTTATCCTCTCCTTTTAAACAAACGTTTATTTAGTATTAAAAATAAGATATTGTAAGCGCAACCTCTTAATTCTACGTAAGTGTCATGTCAGACTTAGGATGCACTTTTAAGACCAGATCTCAAAATACCTTTCAATCGTCGTGATGCTTTCGTTATACTTTTCGTGGAAGTGCCCACACATTCTTACAGATCAAACCAAATTTAACCTTACCCTATCAAATACCTAGATTTACTGTTTTTTAAGGAGATGAACCATTATTTTTTATTATCGTTTAACGTTTAACAACGGAAATAAATATTACTTTAAGTCAACTACTTATCTTGAAACCCCGCATCGGATTATCCATTTTGCGATTGATAGTGGATTTATGTACAAAAATGATCGAACGCTCGTTCGAACAGCACGGCGCGTTCGCTCCGATCAAGTCACTGAGCCAGTCAAACGTATTTAAATAAAAACGGGCACTTCCACACATAAAAACCAGCCTATCTCTACATAGGCTGGTTTCTGTTTCCCTTATACGGCTTGCGCTTCCTCAATAATCTCTAAAAGCACACCCTTCACAATTAACCGTTGCTCCCCCGACAACGTGCATGTAATCAATGTAATTTCCGCTTCATCTGAATCATCGAGCACATCTAGTTGAGTAGGCTCAACGATTGAGATGCTGTTCACTTCATACACATACGTTTTTCCATCGGAAGTTAAACGAACTTCATCCCCATCACTTACGTTTGAAAGTTGTCTGAAATGACGATCTCCACGATACCCGCGATGACCGGCAATGCTGAAGTTTCCGTCTCCAGGTGTTTGATTCGGATTGATCTGAGTTAAAGCAAGGGCGAGATTTTCTTCTGTCGTTTCTCCGAGAACATATTGTTTAAGCTCAATAGAAGGAATTTCAAGCGTCTTAACCTCTTTTAATTCTTCCTCTGTCCACTGTGTAGTCAGCTCCTGGCTTGATCCATGGAGAGGATCCACTTCAAGTGAGGCAAGTGCGCCTTCAAGTGCCGATACACCTTTTGTTTGCTGCCACTCATGGTAGAGAGGAATGGAGACAAACACCATTCCTACTACGATGAGAGCAAGCCCGATTAGTGACTTCCCTTTTCTCAAGAGAGCTCCCTACTTTCCGGTTACTTTTCTTGAACGTCTGCTTTGAATCATCACTCCCGCTCCAATCAGAATGAGTAGCACCCCTGCAAAAAGATACATGAGATAAGCTTGCTCTCCTGTTTGAGGAAGAGTACCTGCTTTTGATCCTGACGCCGGAGTGGCTGCTCCTGCTTTCGGACCGTTCACTACAGGAACAATATTGTTCTGACCGTTGTTCCCTGTATTGTTTGATGGAGCTGGTGGCTCAGTAGGTTCACCAGGTGTCCCAGGTGTTTCTGGTGTTTCTGGTGTTTCTGGTGTTTCTGGTGTTTCTGGTGTTTCTGGTGTTTCTGGTGTTTCTGGTGTTTCTGGTGTTTCTGGTGTTTCTGGTGTTTCTGGTGTTTCTGGTGTTTCTGGTGTTTCTGGTGTTTCTGGTGTTTCTGGTGTTTCTGGTGTTTCTGGTGTTTCTGGTTCACACGGATTTCCTGGCTCTCCTGGTTCTCCTGGCTCTCCTGGGTTACCCGGCTCCCCTGGTTCTCCTGGTTCTCCTGGGTTACCCGGCTCTCCTGGCTCTCCTGGTTCTCCTGGGTTACCCGGCTCTCCCGGCTCTCCTGGCTCTCCCGGCTCTCCTGGTTCACACGGATTTTCTGGTTCTACTGGCTCACACGGATTCCCTGGTTCTCCTGGCTCTCCTGGTTCTCCTGGTTCTCCAGGGTTACCCGGTTCCCCTGGTTCTCCCGGTTCTCCTGGCTCTCCCGGTTCTCCTGGATTCCCCGGCACGCAAGGTTCTTCTGGTACTTCTGGTGTACGTGCATTTGTAATGATGCGTTCGATGACTTCGGTGCTGGCCACCCCAACCTCAATCACATGTCGAGTTGGGTCTAGCTCATAACCTGTTGGTGCTTGTGTTTCGATTAACACATAGGTTCCTGGTGCAAGTTGTTCTTGGAATTCTCCATTTTCATCTGTCTGTAAATAGCCTTTAATGATGTTCCCATTTTCATCTTCTAAACGGAAAATCGCTCCTTCGAGTGTACGCTGTTCGTCGTTCTCATCCACTTTAACAATTTTTACCGTTCCCTGTTGTAGTGTGTTTTCAAATGTCTTTTCTACAACGGTTTGCTGGTTCTTCTCAATCGTAAATGTGATTGGTGTTTCGTCTAATTCATAATGCTCTGGTGCTTTGGTTTCCACTAATTGATAGTTTCCTGGTGCAAGCTGATCAAGTTTCAGCTGTCCGTTCTTATCTGTCACTAAGCCTGTTTCAAGCTCAGTACCTTCTCCATCAAGCAATGTAAATTCAGCGCCTGTGAGCGTTACATTAGGATCAACCGAATCTACCTTCTCCAATACAAATGATCCTGGAGTCAGTGTATTTTCCGCTTGCAGCACAAGTGCGGCATCCTGACTTTTCACCACTTCAAATGCAATTGGTGCATCGTCTAGTACATATCCAACTGGTGCTTTCACTTCGACAAACTGATAGCTGCCTGGCTTCAAATCACTTACGGCAATTCGTCCATTCTCATCTGTCGTTAGTGATTCAATGACCACATCTCCATCAGATGTTTCCAATCGGAACTCTGCTCCCTCAAGGGCTGAACCATCAACACTATCGACTTTTTCAAGAACAACGCCGCCCTTCGCAAGTGTGTTCTCTGCCGTAATGACAACCGCTTCTTCTTGCCCTTTTTCTACAACCACTTCATACTCTGATTCTTCTAGCACATAGTGCTCAGGTGCTTTCGTTTCCACAAAATAATACGTGCCTAGAACAAGCCCATCCACCACGATGCGTCCAAACTCATTTGTTACTAGATTTTCGTGGACTGTCTCGCGATCAGCGTTTTCTAACGTAAACTCCGCTCCAGCCAGTGTGACCTCTGGATTGTCAGCATCTACCTTTACAAGCGCCACAGAACCTGGTGCAAGTGTATTGGTAAATGACTTTTCAGCCACGGTTTGCTGACCTTTTTCAATTGTAAAAATGATTGGTGTTTCGTTTAATACATAGTTCGTTGGTGCTTTGGTTTCAACTAATTGATAATCACCCGGAGGTAAGTTCTCAATGGTTAACTGACCATTTTCATCGGTTGTGAGACCTGTTTGAAGCTCTTCACCTGACTCATCAAGTAGCTTGAATTCTGCTCCTGCAAGTGTCAGTGACTCATCAACAGAATCTACTTTAGATAATGTAAATGATCCTGGTGTTAATGTGTTTTCCTTCGTAAGCGTTGGTACCTCAGCTTGACTGCGCTCAACGGTTACTGGAATTGGCGTTGCATCCAGCTCATATCCAAATGGTGCTTCAACTTCCACTACCACGTACTCACCTGGTAATACATTTGCGAAGTTCACTACGCCTTCTTCATTTGTCACTTCTGTAGCGACTATAGCCCCATTTTGATCTTGAAGCTCAAAAACAGCTCCAGGTAGGACGATAGAAGAATTGAGACTGTCGGTTTTCACTAATGACACCTGACCGCGAATCAGTTCATTGGTGACCGGCACTTTTTCTACTGTCGTTGTTTCACTACGTTTAATTTCAAACGGAATTGGTGTTGCATCTACTTCAAAATCCGTTGGTGCTTTTGTTTCAACAAAGTAATAGCTTCCTGGTGCAAGACCTTCCACAACCAGTTTGCCTTCCTCGTTTGTCACAAGATCTTTTTGTACAAGATTACTCTCTGCATCAAACAAGCTAAATGTTGCTCCTGCTAGCGTTTCGCTTGAATCATGTTTGTTCACTTTAATCAATTCAACTGATCCCGGAACGAGCGTGTTTGTTGCTTTAACCACTTTCACTTCTTCTTGACTCTTTATTATTTCAAATGGATATGGTTCATCATTCAGTACATAATCAGCTGGTGCTTTGATCTCTACAAACTGATACGATCCCGGCTTCAGCCCTTCGACTACAATGCGTCCATTCCCATCTGTGACGAGTGTTTCTTCAATTACTCTCCCATCTGATGTTTCTAAGCGGAACTCAGCTCCCGCAAGCTTCTCACCTGATCCATCGTCTTCTTTTTCAAGAACAACAGATCCAGTTTTTAGCTTGTTCTCAGCCGTAAACGTTGCTGCATCCTCTTGGCCTTTTTCGACCTTCACTTCAATCTTTGATGCATCTAGCTCATAATCAGTCGGTGCTTTGGTTTCTACGAAATAGTAGGTACCCGGCGCAAGATCTCCGACCACAATCCGACCGTTCTCATCTGTGACAAGATCTTCTTTAATGACCTCATCATCCGCGTCTACAAGTTTGAATTCTGCTCCAGCTAGCGTAACCGCCTCATCATCAGCATCTACCTTCACTAAAGCAACGGAACCTGGATTTAATGTGTTTGTGACTGGAACAAGTTCAATTTTCACTTGCCCACGATCAATCGTAAACGAGATGTGCTCTCTATTTTCTTGATAAAAATCAGGTGCACTTGTTTCAACAAAGTAATAGTCGCCTGGCTTCAGGTCATGAACCTCAAGCTGCCCATTCTCATCTGTCACAAGCTCAGTTTGAAGCTCTTCTCCACCACTTGTGAATAGGCTAAATACGGCTCCTGCAAGTGCTGTGCCATCCTTGTCATCTGTTTTCTCAAGTAAAACAGATCCCGGTGTCAGGTAGTTCTTCACTGTTTCCTCAAACTGTACCTTAGTCTTTTCACTTGGTTTAATCTCAAATGCAATTGGGTCTTTCAGCTTCTCATAATTCGCAGGTGCTTGCGTTTCAACCAGCTCGTATTTACCTGGTGCAAGGCCTGTAATTTCAAGATGTCCAGCTGCATTGGTTTCAAGTCCTTCGCGTAGCGCGTTGCCCTTTTCATCTAATAGAGTAAACACAGCCCCAGCAAGAGCCGAGTGATCCTCTCCATCTACCTTCTTGATTTTCGCACTACCAGTAATAAGCGTGTTTTTCTTATCTGGTAGCTTCACAGTCTCTGTTTCTCCAGCCTTCACTGTGAAATCAATTGGTGTGTTATCAAGCTGATAGTGTTGTGGTGCCTGTGTTTCAATCAATTGATAGGTGCCCGGTCGAAGATTTGTCAGCTCAACCACACCATTTTCGTTAGACTTCACATCCTCCTGTACCACTTGACCATCTTTCGTAACGAGCTTAAAGACTGCTGCTTCTAGTCCATCGCCAGTCACTGAGTCGATTTTCTTTAGTGTTGCAGATCCTTTTTGAATTTCATTGGTTTTCTGAACCTTTGTTACTTCTGTTTGTTTCTCTTCAATGTTAAATTCAATCGGTTTGTCATCTAATACATAGTCTTGCGGTGCTTTTGTTTCAATGAAGCGGTAAGTCCCTTTTTCAAGATCCTCGTAGAATATTTTTCCCTCTTCTACTTTCAGGTTCCGAGATACGACTTCCCACTTATCACCTTGTTTCTTTTCTAAGGTGAACTCTGCACCATTTAGCGCTTCTTTTGTTTCTTGGTCTACTTTTGTGAGTTCGACGTGTCTAGTAATCTTCTTGTTTTTAACCTTAAATGGTTTTTTTGTATCTTTGGTAAATTCGATGGTTTTTCCATTTTTCTCGTCAATCCCGACCGCATATCCTTCTGGTGCCTGGTCTTCCTTCAGGATATACGTATCGTAACGAAGGTTGTTAAAGCGGACAATGCCATCCTTACCAGTTGTACCAGTGCGCAGAGCGAATTCTCCTGTGCGATCATAAAGAGTAAATGTTGCTTCTGGTAACACTTTACCAGTCTTAGCATCTATCTTCTTCACTTCGATATTTCCGCGTTCTCCGCTTCCCGAACCGCCACCTGTTGTGAGATTTACTTTAATGCTTTTATTTGATTCCACCATCTCATTAGTAATTTGTTCACCATTAAACTTAGCTTTGTTCGTAAGAGTCTCTCCATCAACTGCGTCGATATACGATTGATACTCTAAAATGTAGGCAGATGTCATTCTGTGTTTAAACGAAAGCTCAAAACGTTGCGATCCATCATCTTCTGTTTTGATCACAAGATTGTAATCCTCGCCTTCCTTAAGCACATCGCCCTTAGAAACATTTCCATTCGTATCAACGTTTGTTGCATACAGCTTAAATGATTCCTTCACTAAGCTTTGCTTACTGCTCTGTTCATCACTTACGACAGCATTGGATACAGTTGATTGAGCAAAATTAATATCAATCTTCCAGTTGATCATTGCACCATTCTGTCCGCCGGTCTTGTTGACGTAACTGCCACCATGGTTGATGCTAACACGTGCGTCGAGGTTAAAGACTTGATCTCTACTTGTGACAACGGCACGGTTATCATAGTGACTAACGATTAGTTGTTCATCCAGGCTTGTTTTGTAATCAATCCAATAGGAATCAGATCGTTCACCCGGGAATGTCACAACAAACTCGTTACCTTCTACTTTTAATTGATAGTCTTTACCTTCTGTTAATAAGTCTCCTTTACTAACACCATTTCCACCGCCAGTTAATTTCATTTTATAGACGGTAATCGTTTCAGGAAGTAGCTTTTGACCACCCTGGATTTCATCTCTCACTTCGATATCCTTCAGATTTTTGAGGTCGTAGTTCACACCGACTTCCCAAGAAATTTCTTTGGTTGTGGCGTTGTATCTACCGTTTTTAAAGCCATTGTTACGTGTGTAACGATCCGGGTCAAAACGTGCATGTGCATCCTTCTTTACTGTTTCACCCTTCTCGTTAACCCATGTTACTTTTGCTTGGTTTTCAAACTCCCCGTTTTTATTCGTTAACCCATCATAACGAAAATCTGTTTCATAGGAAATTTCGTAAGGGACTTTAACAGGATCTTTAAAGGTAAGAGTAAACCCTGTATCTTCATTTACAGTAAAGAAATAGTCTTGATCTTTTACTAGGAACTCACCGGTTTCTATTTTTTTAATTCTAATCGTATCTTTGAATTCATCTGTTCTTAACGTTAATCCCTTGTTTAGGAACGTATCGTGAATGACCACTTCTCTCATCTCATAGGAATCACGGTTCAACCCAATGTTCCATCTTGCTGTTTTGTTGGTGTAGTTGATGTGAGAATGCCATTTGTTAATGACTTCTTGGTTGGTCCATTGTCTTCCTGTTCCTGTTTCACCGCCATTGGTTACTGTATTTACAAGTTCTTTTGAATCAATCTGACGTTCTTTTGATTTTGTTTTATACGTGATTTTATATGCATTCTGAATATCTTCGGTAAATTGAAGGTCGAATCCATCATTAGTCGGGATCACAGAGTAGTTTGTTACGACCTTTTTTTCTCCTTCTCCACCGTTTTCGTTAATTGTTACTTCTTCTACTTTTACCGAATCACTTATTAATTCATGTGAATCCGGTAAAACATCTGCCAGCAGTGCATCCTTTTGATTAATGGATCGCTCATTATAGTTGTACATGATTTCCCATGTGACAGTTTGACTGTTCGAGTTATAGCTAGCATTTCGCTTTTCTAAAGCTTTACCACGTCTTGTCTCCACAGTCGCGTGTGCTTTTAACTCACCCTGATCACTAGTCAACACAACATCATTCTTGTACTGTGTCGCCACACGGTCTGTAATGGCCGTTTCATACACCACTCGGTACGCATGCTTTAACTCTTCGTTAAACGAAATCTCAACCTTCTCTTCGTTCACTGTATACTTACTTGAATCAAGCTCTTCACCCTGACTCACGCTACCATCTACGTTTACGTTTAACTTGTAAACTTTCACTGTACCAGGTGAGAGTGTTAGATTTTCTCCCAAAGTATCCTTTAAAGTAGCTTCTTTTAGCGTGGACAGCGACTTATTAAAATCAACGGTCCAACTGATGTTCTGTGCATTGTACGCACGATCCGCTGTTCCTTTTTTACTAAGATCTGCGCCCTTTGGTGTTTCGAATAAAACAGGAATCGTTTTAATCACTTGATCAAAGATTTTAAAGACAATCTCTCGTTCCACCGTACCTTCAAGCTTCTCAGTGATTTTCGTTTGGAAATACAAGGTACCTTTAATATTTGATAATTGTTCAATGGTTTCATTAAATGTGACAACGACTGTGTTATCCATTGCCAGCGTAAATGTACCAACACTGTCTCCATCAAAGTCCAAATTACCAGATACTACGTTAAAGACTTCAAACTCTTCTGGTAATTCAAATGTGAAGGTGGACCCACTCGCGTATCCATGTCCGTTTGGCAGTTCCCAGTTCATATAGATGTTCGCGACACTTCCACGCACTGGACGATAATCCGGATTGTCATCACGGTGAATTGGTTTACCTTCCGCATTTTTCAGTTCAACATTTGTGATGATATTTTCCGTAATCTCAGTCACAACCGCCGCAGCTGCAATGGAGACTTCTTCGTCTTCAGCCTCTTCTGCTTCTTGCTCTTCTTTTGTTGCTTCAGCTGACTCATCGCCTTCAGCTTCTTCCTCTTTCACTTCTTCTTCAGCTGCTTCTTCCTGCTCTTCTTCTTTTACTTTTTCTTCAGCTGCTTCTTCCTGCTCTTCTTCTTTTACTTCCTCTTCAGCTGCTTCTTCTTGCGCTTCCTCTTTTACTTCTTCTTCTTCAGCTGCTTCTTGCTCTTCTTCTTTTACTTCTTCCTCAGCAGCCTCTTCTTCCACTGCTTCTTCCTCAACCACTTCTTCAAACGTAACATTCAACTTTTGTTCATCCGTGCTCCATTTGAATAAAAGGTCTTGTGCGCCGCTAAGCTCTTCTACCTTTTCCTCATTCCACTTGGAGTCTAAGCTGATGACGCCAACAAACGCTGCCTCTT
Source organism: Alkalihalobacillus sp. FSL W8-0930 (assembly GCA_037965595.1). Taxonomy (NCBI): domain Bacteria; kingdom Bacillati; phylum Bacillota; class Bacilli; order Caryophanales; family Bacillaceae; genus Alkalihalobacillus; species Alkalihalobacillus sp. FSL W8-0930. Next base: position 3,277,646 of record CP150183.1, read on the forward strand.
GAGGGAGAATGGTCAATGCAATCTTCTGGTTGACCACTTCATAGGTACCGATGACGGTTCCATCTTCTGTATGTAAATCACCTGATGTTTCCCCTGTTAGAGTCACTTCTTGCGGAACCTCTACTTCTTCTGTCCCGTCGTTCTCACTTGCCTCACTAGAAACGTTAATCAGTGTCTTAAATGCATCTTCTTTTGAGACGGTTTGCTCCTGGAGCGATGTCTCTTCCCCATTCACCAAATCAACCTCTACATTGAGCTCGTTCGGATTGTCTGATTCCTCAGCCAATGCAATGCCCGAGCTTGCAAGTACGGGTTGAAAAACAAAAAGGAGAGCGAGTAGGAGTATCATCCCTTTTTTCTTCATATATCTTCCTCCTTATTAAGTTTTCAGACTTATTATAATTGCACAAATTTCACCAGAATAGCATTACTTTTGAACTTGATGTAATCGGTTACTTAGACCTATTCATTTTTTCGAATCTTAAGTCGATTTGCTTATTACTTCCACATTTCCTCTGCATTTTACAGATCTTACTAATCAGGTACTATAGACCGATACTATATACCCATTTAAGAAAAACATAAAAAAAGAACGAATTCTGATCAGAGAATCCTCGAAATCGGGACCATCCTCTCAAAATTTAGAACCGAATTAATCTATTCATTTTTAAGCCGATATATACCATAATTCGAATTCTTTTTTCGAAGAAACTAAGAGAGAAAGAGAGTGATAGGTGGTTGAGAACGATTAGAGGAAAGTTATTTAGTGTGTTTGGAGCAGTACTTTTATTATTTGCGGGATTATCAGTGTACTTGGTGATTTCCCTGATTCAAACAAATGATCGAATGGAGACGATGCAGGACGTTGACTTTGAACTCGTGGTGCTTCAGGAGCAAATGGCAAGCAGCATGAATGATCGCTTAGCATTGATTAGAGGCTATTTTATGTTTGGAGAAGCTGACTTTTTAGATCGATTTGATGCAGTGAATGAACGAATCGCCGAGACAAAGGAACAACTAGTAGCCTTATCTTCCAATGAACAGCTACTTGCAACCATTGAAAAATCGGACCAATGGCTTGATATCATTGAAAATGAAGTACTACCTTTATACCAATCAGGTGATACGGAAGGCGCAAGTGAAGTGATGCGCAATTCAACAACAATGATCGCACGCGATATCACTAGTAACTTTCAAGAGCTAGCAGAAAATCGCCGTGAGAGTATGGAAGCAAGCTTTGATACAAACAAAGCTGAACTGCAAACCATGCAAACACTAGTGATTACCATTGTCACATTGTCAGTTCTTATTATGATTGTTCTAGTGTTATGGCTAGCACGATCTATTACCAAGCCATTAAAACAATTAGTAGGCGAAGCCAATCTTATTGCTAACGCCGACCTTTCCAGTCCGCCTATCGAGATCCAAACAAAAGATGAGCTCTCTCTACTCGGTTCTTCATTTAACGAAATGAAAGCATCACTTCAACAGCTTATTGGACAAACGAGAAATGTTGCAGAAAATGTTGCTGCTACTTCAGAAGAGCTTTCAGCTAGCTCTGAAGAAACATCTGCAGCCACTAATCAAATTGCAGATACCGTGCAATCGTTAACACATACCGCTGATACAAGCGTCACGTTATCTAGTGAAAGCATGCAGGCATCCACACTAATGGAAGAAAAAGCGCAGCATATTACAAAAGCAACTCAATCTATGAAAGCGGATTCCAAAGAAATGGGTATGCGCTCAAAAGAAGGCCGAGATACGGTCGCACAAGCCATTCAACAAATCGAATCGATTAACCGTACGGTGGCATCGTCATCTAAGACGATGAACCAACTAGATGACCAAGTAACCGAAATTAGCACCATCTTAGAATTAATTACATCTATATCTGATCAAACCAACCTATTATCGTTAAACGCAGCCATCGAAGCCGCTAGAGCTGGCGAAAGTGGCAAAGGCTTTGCCGTTGTGGCTGGAGAAGTCCGTAGCCTAGCCGAGCAATCCAAAGAATCCGTCACAAAAATCGAAGCGATGATCAAAGGCATCCAGCAACAAGCCAAATCAGCCGCAACCGATATGCAAAAAGGAACAAGCGAAGTCGAAAAAGGCACACAGATGATCAAAGGCGTCGACCAATCCTTTGAAGCCATCTCCGCCTCCATCGACAAAGTCACAAACCAGATCCAAACCGTCGCAGGCTCTGCCGAAGACATCGCCAAACAAACCACACAACTGAAAAGTCACATCACCCAAATGAACCAAGCCTCCGAAACCACGCTCGCCGGCACCGAAGACGCCGCCGCAAGCACCGAAGAGCAGCTCGCTGCCATGGAAGAAGTAGCCGCGTCTGCGCAAGGACTCGCCGACTTGGCTGGAGATTTGAGAGATGAGATTTCGAGGTTTAAGGTGTAGTGGAGAAAGAAGTTGGATGGTCCTCCTGCCGTTGTTGGTGGGGGGATTTTTGTGTGGGGGTGGGGGACGTGGATAGTGCGCGGGTTCCTTCAATTGTGTGCGACTTTGGCGTGGGGATGCGCAGAAAAGACAGTTTGGGGTTCACGATGTATTTTCCGCTGAACCGATGTATTCAGGCTTTTCACGATGTATTTCCCCTCAACTCCGATGTATCTCCCCACTTCTTCTTACTATCATCCTTCACTACTCTCAAAACCACTCCCTACACATACGAAAAAGCGCAGATTCACCAATCCACGCCAGTTTAATATATCGTTTTCCCATTCCACCCCATCTAAATCCTATCTATCGCCAATCGCTGTCTTGAGAACGTTCGCCCTTTGAATGATTACTAAGAGGAATAAAAACAAAGAAATATATGAGATTAGACAAAAGTAGGCAAAGGACGAATCCGAAAAATTGAATGGTCATGCCATCACTGGTGAAAGTGACAGGTATGATAAAGTCCTTCTGCAGCAGACTTCCTAATGCCAGCATAACAAAATAAACAAATAGGATGATTGCAAGCTGTGTGAAAAACGTTGATATGCGGACTGTAACCTCTCCTTCCTTAAAAGCTCTACATACATTATATAAAATTCATGATTAAAAACACCATCATACTCGTGATCATCAGGAATTGAGTGGTTCCAAAAGCTATTTTCGTTGCCGAGCCTTGGATTCGCTTATATAACATAAAGCTTAAAATAACCGTGGAACAGAGAAGGAGTAACAATGCAATTACGTAGAGATCAAATATCATACAAACCAATCCACTTACCAAAAAAGCAGCGCAACCCAAGTACTGTTTGTTCAACATGTCTGCCCACCCCATACTAAATCATTTCCTACAATTGTAACAGAAGATCTCCCGCCTCACCGATCTTATCTAATCTCCAACTGGCTCCATCGCTCGCAGCTCCTCTTCTGTAAATTCAACCGTCCAGATGTCATCCGCGTGAAACATCACCATTTCCCCTTGATAAATAAACTCTGCTTGCCATTGTCCAATCGTTTCAATCGTTATGAGACCATCTGAATGTCGCACCACGGGTTCAAGTGACTCGACCCACTCAACTCCACCGCCTCCATTTAAACTAAAGGTCACTCGCACGGGTACAAATTCATCATCTGAAGGCTCAATATCAAAATGTATAACCCGATACAGCTCATAATCAGGAATTTCCCTCTCTGGTGCTTTGAGTAGAATGCTAAAAAAGTCACCCTCCTCTCCATCTGAGTGATGTAAGATCTCAAAATCAGATATGCCCTCTGCCTGATACTCTTCAATATAAGCGAGTAATCCTTCAATCTGATTCTCATCTAGATTTGCAATTCGATCCCCAATGTCTTCAGTGTAGAAGTTTACAGCATAATCCTCTTCAAATTCCTCCAAACTCTTCTGACTGCTACAGCCGATCAATAATACTGATAGTAGTACAACTCCAGACATCTTCTTCATCGAATTCCCCCTTTCACTCCCTCTACCCTTTTATTTATAAATAAACCAATTATTTGTTAACAAGACAGTCTTAACCGCCCGCCACTTCTTAAAAATCTTCCCTTTTTATTTGATCATGTGATTCATTTTTATTACCATTCTAGTTAACAAACCTATGTAAGTGAGGGCACAAAATGAAACATCATAAAAGTCCGATTAAGACAGATAAGTCGCTTGAAAAGAGAGCAGTTAGAGGAAATCTACTCTTGAACATCTTTTTATTCCTTCCTATATTCTTAATGAATCTCGTTGGTGTGTTTGAAAGGTCATTTTTCGCTGATGATCCTATTTATTTTGTTGTTGTCGCAGCACTTGATCTCGTATTAATTCTCTTATTCAGCACAAACGTTACTGGCTCGAAAGGCTTTGAGAAATTCGTATACATGACAATGAGCATTCTTTTAATCTTCTCTCTTATCGGTTGCTCCGTAAATGTCATCCTATATTAACTAGGAGGTCCCAAGTGAAATTCATCAACATTCATTCCCCTAGACTTATACCTCGCATTCACACTCTTTCCATCAGCTTTTCAGTGATCCTCTTAACTTTAAACGCACTGTTTAAAGAATTGTCATTGTCTAAACAAAATTAAGTGCCGTATATAAAAAAGAGGCTAGTATCTGAACTAGTCCTCTTCTCTTCTATTCAAAATTCCAAGCATAAAAAATCCATGGATCATCAAGTTCAAAATGATATTCCCACGTTCCAGCGTAATCCATATCATAAATATAGCCATCAGCCGCAATGAATGCCGTCTCGGGTAATTCATCTGCACTCATACAATATTCCGCCCAGCACACGCCCTCAGCCTTTAAGGGAGCGTATTTGAACGGGCTAGATACTGATTGAATCGTGATATCTGAAAATTTTGTTTCAGGGTCAATGTCTACACCAAGATCTGACCCAAAATACTCCTTCCAAGGTAACCCTTTCCCATCAACCCAACCTTCATAGCCAGGCTCACTTTGTATTGTTCCTGCGTCTTCAGGTTCTGTTGACTCCGTGTCGTCCTCACTCGAATCCGCTTCAGTCATCTCCACATCAACTAACTCTTCATCAACATCGTTTGATTCGCTCGCCTCAGTAGTACTAGTATCTTCCTCTTCCTTAATATTCGTCTCCTCAACCTCGTCACTCGATCCAGCTGATGTTACTAATTCATCAGCACTATCAATCTCTATCTCAATATTTTCTTCTACAGGCACTGCTTCTGCTTCTTCATCCTGATCTTCCTTCACTTCAACAGGCTCTCCTTTCTCAGGTTTGCTTTTGGTCACTTCTGATTGACCTTCTGAGCTACACGCTGCTAATAAGAAAGCACAGATAACAAATAATAATAAATGACTATATAACCTCTTGTGTTTACTCATGATGTTCTCCTCTGTCTAGTAAAATAGCATTACCTTACCATTATAACAGTTAAAATCCATTTATTAGAGATAAATACGTAGATATCCTTCTCTACCTTTTAATTGATCAATTGAATTATGTTCTGTTATGTTTGAATAACTACAAATTCTAGGAGGGGTATGCAAAATGAGTAGATTAAAAGAACTTGGACTTGTTTTTGAGAATTTGGATGGAGTCAGCGGAATAAAGCCAGAACAGATTGGCGGCTTTTATTTAGGTGAACTGAAGACCTTTTATAATCGAGGGAGTCGAATTAGTATTCAAAAGAATTCTAAAGCATCCTCTCTTATTCTGCAGCTCCGATCCGATGTGAACAAACTACCTTTACATATGGAAGGAGGCACTCTTGCAGAAAGAATTATGGAACATCAAGACCTTGTCTATGTTGAAATTACGGATGAGCGAGGAAACAAAGAAGAAATCTACCTTCCTTGGGGTGGACACTCTGATTATACAAATGCCTATCAATCCGTTCATGTAAATCCTGAAACAAACGACCTATACATTGTTATAGATCCTGTGAAATCGGTAGAGGACCTATTCCCCGATCAAATGTACGATACAGACACTAATTTTTGGAGAAGCTACAAAAGTTAATAAAACAGGAGAGTTAAAGTCTTTAAAAAGAACGCATCCCTCACAAGATGCGTTCCTTTTCTTCTTTCTACTCATACTCCACCTAAAAAGGAAAAAAGAAAACCACCAACGCAACCACAAGCAGCCCCAAATACACATAAAAACGAACAGTCTTCTTAAACTCTCTCATCTTCACCACTTTAATTAAGAGAGCAACGGAAACAAGCACTCTAAATAAGAGAGAGGCTACCATATAGGTCGTATCTGTATCAAAGTCATCCCAACTATTTATAGCGGATACAACGGCGAAGGCCGCGTAGACAACAACGATCCCAAACCACAACCAACCCTCCACAAACAAATAACGATCCTTCCTTCTCTCAATCGTCTCTTGTTCCAACGTAGCCACCTCCAACTATTGATTGTCTCGCATCCACTCTCCGTGCGCTTCATCTATGCGATCAATTCGAATGAGGAAGTCCTGGTTGTCATCATCCTCTGAGCCAATGCCGATTGTATCCTCATCTTCAAAATACGCTTCGAACACTCCATTAAATTCGCCTTCTGTTGGATCTAGTAGCTCTAAGATAAATGAACTGTCATCTCCTGAGACGTCAATCTCTAAATCGAAGCCCTCGTCCGTTTCTCTAATCTGATAGTCTTCCTGGCTCTCCGAATCTGGTACTTTATGTACAAGACTAACCGTTTGATCGTCGCTAAAGGTTAAATACCGGTTCTGTTTCTTTCCATCGGAAACAGATTGCCAGGATCCAATAATCTGCTCCTCATAATCTACACCACAAGCAGTGAGTATGCTCATGAGGAACAGACCACCAAGCATTGCGCTCCATCTTTCTCTCATATCAAACGCCCCCAATCATAAGCCTTTCTCTCCCATACCCTTCGATAATCGTCATCAATCTCCATTATTTCCTTTTTATTCATAAAATGAAAAAGCCACCTCAGACTCTGAGATCGCTCCTCACCACGGAAAATATCCTAAAACATACAGGCGGTATCCAATATAACCACCAATTAATAACACAAGTAAGCCCAAAACACCTTTCCAGCCTAAATCTCCAAGTCCGCCACCATAGCTCCGGTTGACCCCGTCACTAAAGTTTCCACCAGCATTCCGCTTTTGTTCCTCAAATCTTAAGCGTTCTCTTTTTTCTTCTGGGGTTTCTTTTTGTTGGTGTGCCATCAACTAACCACCCTCTTATCATTCTTGTTCCAACTCAGCACGTGCCTCGTCTAAACTCTCCACTCGAATCAGTACATCCCCTTGATCCCCATCACTCTCAGAACCCATGACGATCGTATCTTGATCATCAAAATATCCTTCAAAAATGGGATGATAGGAGTCGTTACTTGGATCCGCAATCTCAAGTGTAAACGCATCTTCAGCTGTATCTACAATTCGATATTCCTCCGTGCCACTTCTCATTGGCACATCTCCTTCGTCAATCGTCACCGTCTGATCATCAGATATGACTAAAAACGAATCCAATTTCACACCATCATATACAACCTGCCAAGTCCCAATCGCCCGGTCCTCATTTGATACACTACAAGATGTTAGCAAGCTAATTAAGAACAGACCACCAAACACTTCTTTCCACTTACTCATAATAGACGCCCCCTACAACAATCCTTTTTATTCCATACCCACTTACAATCGTTACCAATCATTATAAAAGGGGTGTAAGGAAAGGAATGTTGGAGCCGTCTTTCTATACCATTAATTGTAACAAATATGGTGAGTTTTAGATATGAGAATGTTCAGAATTTAATACTTTGACATTAAGTTTTACTCACATCTCTATTCCACTACTTTTTCTTTTTGATTGTCGTATAAGTCAGCATGGCTAATGAAAAGACCACAACTCCGATTAGAAAGAAGATAAAGAGATCAATAGTCAGCGTACTCATAATACTGCTCACCTCCACCAATACTTTATTTTACATATTACCTAAAATTATAAATACCAAACAATAATAGAATCTATAACACTCTATACAAAACCGGCTCCTGCTCCCGCCTCACATAAAGAGGATGCCTCGGATGCCCATCGCGCGTAGTCGTCAAACAGTAGACCTCCTTCTCATTAAGCAGGTTGAGCACCATTCGGTCCCGCTTTAACTTGTTCTCCATTGATCCCCATGCAGCGACCACTAGATCAGCCTCATGAACCGCTGCTAAAATCGCCGCATCATTTTCCGCCCCAACAGGCTCTGTATGTACAAGAAGCTGCTTCGGATCTGTAGAACGCAACGCAAACAAGTTCACCACTTCAAGTCCGCCGTACCCCCAGTCCTTCGCAAAGCCAACACATCGACGAATCGTCGGGTCATCCTCTCTTCCATCTGCTGTACTTGGATTTAACATCACAAAGACAACCTTTCCTGTATCTCGCTCCCACACACGGTTCAGTAAGTAACGGTAGGTTCCAGTCGAATCTAGAAATGCATCTGATGACAAGTACTTCATCTATTTCCCCTCTCCTTTTCGCAAAAAATCCACCACCGGACATTTTTGCCCGATGATGGATTTTATTCAACTAAGTTGGTAAAAAGAAGCCATCTTGGTGTTAGATGATTTTTTTGGATTAAAGAGAAACGAAGACAGTTATCATAAATACCATCATTCCTAATATATATGCATATAGTTTATTACATACACGAGGAGTGTTCTTAAATGACAGCTGTAGATCAACTCATAACAAATGCCGTATCATTTAAAAGACAAGGGAAGTTTGAAGAAGCAAAACAGTGTTATATCGATGCTCTAGAGTATAACCCACATGATCTAATGAACTACGTAGGTTTAGGAAAAATTGCTCACTTATCTAACGCACAAGGTTTAGCCATTAATTGCTATTTAGCTGCTGCACATTTACAAATCGCACCTGTAAAAAAAGCAATTGAAGACAATTCTTTGCCATTACCTTTAAAGTTACAATATGATCAAATTCCAGCTGATGTAATGAAACAGCTGCCTCATGAATCAGCATTTATTATTTTAATTGATGCGAACACACCTCGGCATTTAGCCCATTCTTTCGTTGATTTATCAGAAGATTTCTTGGCTAAAAATCCAGGTATCAAGAAGTTCAGTGAGATTTATAGTGCACATATCCTTGGAGATGGAAGCTATCAATCAACTTTAACCAAATGGGAAACCACACAAGACCATCAAATTGAAATGGATGAAACGTTTTATCTACCTGAAGGAAGAGATTTCTTGTTAAAGTACTTGAAATGGGGACAATTAGATTCTATGGATGTGTTGAGCCTTTACTTTAGATAAAAAGATGTGGACCACAGTTGGTCAATACTACGTAATACAACTACATCGTCTACCATCGGCCTTTTGTCGCCGATGGTAGATTCTTTTAATTAAACCCCTTCTGAGATCCACTCGGCACCCTCGCAACAATCTTCATCACTACAAAAGCCAGGCTAAACACAATCAGCCATTCAATCGTCTGATGCACCCAGCCACTCGCTGTTGCCTGTACGCTCACTGACACGGATAGATACGAAATGACAAAAGCAGTTAGCGTGAGAAACCAATTGCTTGATAGAAAAGACATAGTCAGCCCTCCCTTCCTCATGTATTTACTTTTCCAATATCCAATTTACAGGTATTTAAACATATTTTGTTTAAGCAGTCTGTAACCGGGTACTCAAACACAAAGACATGATTAAGGAGGATTGTTCTATGGTTACACTTAAACAGAGGGTAGATCATTCACATTACAGAACCATCATTTCTGGAATTGCAGTTATGCCCATCATCGCCATTCTAGGTTTTTTAAATGTAATTCCTGTCTCTAACACCGTAGCTTGGTTATCTCTAGCTGCATTCTTGATAAGTTTATTTAAGTTCTTCTTTACATTCAAAGGCAAGGACCCAGCAGAGGATATCAATTAAAGACATTCAAAGCGAATGTCTTTCTTCAACTCTTATAAGAAAAATAAAGCCCCTCATACTCCGGATCATACAAATAAGGCTCTTTCCGATTATTCACATGAAAGGCCACATTCCGCCCTGCCTCCACGCCAACATGATTATACCCCTCCTGCGTGTAATGAATGCCATCCTCTTTCATTAGATTCAGCTTGTCTGAGGTCATCCCAGCATAGAGAGTAGACACAAGCGTTGCATGGGGATAGGTCTTACAAAACTCCGTCTGCATCTGTATCATCGCCTTGTACAGATCCGTCCCCTCCTTATTGCCGATCCTAATCATGTAACAACGCTCGACTCCATGTTCCATCATCTCTTCAATCATGTTCGTAAGCTTCGGCACATAGCTATCCTTTGGCATAAGCGCATCTGTCTCTCCTTGGCACCACACCATAAACACATGCCGCGTCTCATATCCGTTCAACTCTAGCCATTCCTTTGTTGTGTGCAGTCTACCAATTGCGTCATCCAAATAAGCCGTACCAGGCTGCCATTCATCTATTGAACTCCCACCCTTTGATGCAGACACAGCTACAATCGGCACCTGCGTAATGAAGTAATACTCATTGATAAAGGCCGAAACGAGCGACCCCGTCTTCGTCTCCTCTGTAATTCCGTCCTCCCTGTTCTCATTCACACCAAAAGGCTCCGTCACAGGATAGAGCTTCGTCGGATCTGTGACTGCACGAAATTCAAACCCATGCCCTTCCGCCACAGTTGGCGCATCCTCTGCAACACCTCTGCCCGCAATATTTGACTGCCCCATAAACAACACAAGATTCACTATAATCACAATGTCCCCCCTTGTTTAGTCGTCGATTTCATCCATCGGAAAACCGAACCGATAGCTATTCCCTACCGCAAATTCACAACATAGTCTAATCTTTTCTTTCATCTCTTCAGTAAATAGGTACTTCTCATGTGTAAAAATAATTAATTCCTTCTCTGTAGCTTGAACCAGCTTAAGCTGACTCTCTACATCCGGGACATGTTCCAGACGCATATCCGTTCGATAAATCGTAAGACCCCTTGTCCTATCCCTTATACGCCCGTCTCGTCTCAATTCATCACACTGCTCAGCACTCAAATCATAACTACGGCGATCATCCTCCGAAGAAAGCAGCCCAGTCACGCCATGTTCAGAATGATCCTTAAATGCTGAAACAGCCTCCGCATTCCCCTCATAGAAATGCGTGCGCACAACCCGATCAATCGCAGCTGCCCCTCCCGTGATCCGGCTTAGCTCCCTTAGCACTTTCTCATAATCATTCTTCGCTTGATCATAAGTAGTAGACTCATAGCGCGACCGCACATTCTCCGCATGAAACCCCCACCTCAACCAATGAGCATTCTCTTGAAACTCACTGGCAAACGTCTCAGGAACCTGAGTCAGATCAAATGATTGATCTTCCGACTCATAAAACACATATCCACTATGCACCATGCCATATTGAAGGTGCATGTCTCTTAAGAAGGACAAAATCGGTTGATCAAACATGCTTGTGTAAGAAGAAGCATAGCGAGCCAAATCTTCAAACATAGTTATCATATCGTCCGTCGAGATATGCATAAAAGACTTCATTAAGTCACCCCTATAAGAAAGCGATTTCAAAAATACCTTGAATAAATCTCTATCTTCAAACTACACTGTAAGAATAGTGTAACGGATAAGGAGGAATGAATCATGTATTTACTGACGATTATTACAACAACTCTATCATTGATCTACGCAATCGTTTTATGGAACACACCTAATACGTTTACGATCGTGTTCACACCTCTGTTTATACTCTCCCTATCTCTAAGCTTCATCAATAAAAAACACAAGCTTACCCTCATAGGCATTAACGCTTTTCTGTTTTTCTTTATGCTAACGATTTTCTTCTTCAGATACATCTTCTTTGCCAATCCATAAATTTCAAACGCTTAGAAGGATTTTGTCTAACCATAGCGAATAAAAAGAGATATGTAAACGCTTAACTAAACCTTGGAGGGATCCACCCATGACAGCAACAACTCAAGACTTCTCATCAAAACATCTCCTAATCTTCGGAGACAGCATTGCACATGGCAATGAAAATAACTTAAAATCATTCGCCACAATGGCTGCAGACAAATTAGCTATGCCATACACCAACTATGCAAGAGGCGGCGCAACGATTACAAGCATCCCTCACCTAGAAAATGATCTACATATCCATATTGAAAAAGCATTAAATGAAGGTGCTAAAGCTAATTACATTGTCTTTAACGGAATGACCAACGATATCGTGGGCTCACGCAACGCGCCACTAGGTGAAGTAACAGAAGGCTACAACAACGAGTTTGATGAGAGTACATTCTGCGGAGGATTTGAATCCATTTGTAAAAAGTTTAAAACAAACTGGCTCGGCGCCAAAGTCCTTTACGTCCGCCCGCACAACATGAAATCAAGAGAAGCTGATAAACAAAAGGCTTTTGGAGATAAAGCATTGGAGATTTGCTAAAAGTGGAGTATTCCCTATGTGGACCTATTTACAGAAGGTGGCCTGAATACCTACTTAGAAGAAATGAACAATGCCTATACCATCAACCAAGATGGAACTCACCCGAATACAGAGGGGTATGAGTTGTTTTATGTGAATCCAGTTGTGGCGAGGTTAACTGGGTTGTAACGAAATGACTGATAATAGAATAAATAAAAGGACAAATCATTTATATGACTCAATGATTTGTCCTTTTATATTGTATTAGACAGAATCATTTGTAGGTATTTAGACTTTATTCATACTAACTTTAGAATTAAATTAGAAATTCATTGGGCAATTAGTGGTAGTATCAAAGAAACACATGATCTGCACAAGGAGAGTATATGGTTGATTCGTTTAAATCTTTTTTCATAACATTTGTGATAGCTCCATCCATTCTTGGAGTTGGGTTTGCCCTTACATACGAGCTCCTACCATTTTTATGGAGTCTAATTACATTTAAAGAAGTTAGTTTAGCATTTAAAAACGTTGGCCTTACCTTTCTTATAGGTTACGTCATGTACCTCATAATTATTGTATACAAAGCAGTTTCCTATAGATTTAGTAAAACAAAAGATGAATAGATTAGTGAATGGAGTTCAGGAGGATACAAAACATGCAGCTAGAGAACATCAAACAACTTGAACACTTCACATTGGGCAAGTCGTATATATTAAAACGAATGCAGTACACAGAAGACCTCGTGATCGAGAACGACCTGGGAGAACTAAAACGACTGGATCTAAAGGCGACTACCATTAGTGAGGTTGACCGAACCGAATTAAGATGGTTAGGTAGGTACTTTAACTTTACAAGTGACGAGAGTGAAATGCCTATGGTTCGGCAGACCGGGAAACAAAAAAGAGTAGTCACACAACTAAAAGTTGGGTATTGGATGTTTCTTGGTTTCGTTTGCATGGTCACTGTAGCTATCATGAATATACTTTTTCACTTTACTAACGCATGGATAGATCAGAATACGTTCTTCTTGCTCGACCTTCTTTATTTTGTCGTACAATTCATTACTGCAGGAGCTATTGGCTGTGCTATTTTCATGGTATATGAGCGACTCAGCGCAAGATATAAAAGAAAGAAATCAGGACTGCCGATGATAACATTGAGGATGGAACATATATAATTCTTCATTATAAAGTCTGATGCAAGGAGCTCTAAGATTAACTTCAAAGGAAGGTATAAATGGACCTAAATAAGGTGAAAGAAAAATTTATCAAACACGCTTAATTTATGAGGAAACAGGTAACTATAAAAGAGGCAACAAGTCATCAAAAATTCTCTTTACCTTATCTGAAAAAATCAGACGTGACTCAGTGAACGGTCCTATTATTATAGACAACCTCTTGGAAGAAACGAATCCAAGTGTGCTTATATGGACAAGTGTCATATCCATTCAAATGAACTATCGTAAAAAGGATTCGATTGCCATTCTTAGAAGACTTGCCAAAGATCGCAACATTGGTCAACAACGGTTTAATGCTGAAATGACTCTTAGGGAATACGGATAAAGCAAAAAACCTCTCAAATTCGATGAGAGGCTGTTCATGTTATAGAAAATCTTAACTAACATAATTAGGTTGAATCGTTTCCTTAAATTGGTCTAATCTCGTTTTAGGATTTCGAGTAATTTGAAGTGATTGGTCATAACGATCTCTGCCTGTACCATATGCCTTAATATAAGGACTTCCGTTAGTCGTCCTCATCGCCACAGTTCTGTTTGGTGTCTGATAATCAATTCCTAAACATTCTTGGAGCTCTTTAATACTTAGAAAGGCAATCTCACTTTCTCTAAGTCCGAGTCGTCCACATACAAATGCAAAAATGAATTTCTCGTTAGGACTCAAATCCCTTATCCGTTTCAGTTCCAATTCACTAAACTGAAACTGCCAAGTACTATCTTTCTTAGATTCAGAACTAGTCTTAGATAGATATTTAGAATAAAAGACATAATCGTAATTAGTCGTTATCTTATAAATCTGATTGGACTCTCCCTCTTCTATTATAGCCGGGACGAATCCTGTTTTAACTAACAATGATAGCAATGCTCCAAAGTAGAAGTCTTGCTTTGATAACTTCATACATAACCTCCTTGAGATTAATTATGGAGTATCACACCCCAAAGTTCTCAATTAAACTCCCTCTAATAATCAACCGATCCTCAGGGTCTTTCGCTCCAATTGGCGTACACGTTACTAACGTCACCACAGCTTCTCCTGTATCTTCTAAGACACTGACATCCGTTTCATGTACGACAAACACGTCTTCTACAACAAACACATACTGACCATAACGAGAGATCACGTCAATGGTGTCGCCTTCATCTACCTCACCTAACCGGTTAAATAGTTTTCCATCCGTGACTGAACGGTGGCCGGCAATGGACACATTCGATTTTCCTAATTCATCAAAGCTTGTAATGCTCCCTAATCCTCGGTCTAGATTCTCATTGCTGGCCCCTTCAAAGATAGCTAACTCCAAATCAATCGCTTCAAGTCTCAAGATTCCTACTACATCACTGTCTCCGATACCTTGCAGCCCATTATTAGACACATCAAGCGTATGTTCCTCGTTTTCATCGACGTCAATTGATGATAGCAGCTCAAACTCCCTTACTAAATTCTCTTGCTCTCCTGCAAAGTAGAATGCCTCTAGCTTTGGATAGAGTAATAAGCTCACCCCAACAATCACTAGAAATACAATCAATAGTTTTCTAAGCACAGCCTGCCCTCTTTTCTATAAAAAACCATCCCTAGGCTCCCCTAGAGATGGACTCTCTATCGTTTAAGCTTCCTTACGTTTTTTACGACCGACTGTTAAACCTAACGCACCTAGTAAAGCAGTAATGCCTAGCATAGTCATCCAAATAGGATATGCTTCACCTGTTTGTGGCAAGCTTTCTTTGTTTGAATCTTTGTTATTTGTTTTAACCTCAGACGTTTCTTTCCGATCCGATGTATCTGTATTCAAAACAAGGTCACCCTTACTAGATTCATTGTCTTCCACCGTTTCAGTCACTTCTAGATCGGTTTCTTCATTTTGCTTAATCGCATCCTCAGTTGCCTTAGTGCCTACCTCAGTATTTGTCTCTTTAACACCTTCAGTGACATCACGACCTGTTTGATTATCTTCAGTCTTTTTGTCGTCCTCGTTACTAACAGGTGTTTCACTACCTAACTCGTCATCCTTGCCTTCTTGACCAGTAGCACCTTCAACATCATCCTCTTCAGTTTCTGTTCCTGTTTCAGCTGGTACTTCAGCAGACTCTTCTTCCTCTGTCTCTGTACCCTCTTCTGTTCCTGGTTCAGTTGGAACCTCAGCAGACTCTTCTTCCTCTGTCTCTGTACCTTCTTCTGTTCCTGGTTTAGCTGGAACCTCAGCAGACTCTTCTTCCTCTGTCTCTGTACCTTCTTCTGTTCCTGGTTTAGCTGGAACCTCAGCAGACTCTTCTTCCTCTGTCTCTGTACCTTCTTCTGTTCCCGGTTCAGTTGGTACTTCAGAAGTTTCTTCCTCTTTCACAGGAGCCTCCACTTCCACGTCTTCTACGACAACAGTTCCAGTCTCACCATCACTAGGCAGCTCAGACCCTCCAATGGTTTCTCCACTTGTCGTAACAAATGAAACTGACGCAATCTCATATTCACCTGGATTAAATTGCGTACGGTCAAACTCAATCACATAACGCTCATTCACAACATCCGCTGCAAATGGAGTCATAAATCCAACACGTAATCCAGCTAATGACATACCGTTTGCAACAGCTTCTTTTCGAATGGTTGCTTCAGAGGTTACAGTGTGACCCGTTTCTTTATTTTTTAATGTCACGATCACTTTATCAAATTCAGAAACATCACCGTCTAACTCCACCTCTACTGCTACTTTGTCTGCACTTGCTGCTTCAACAAACTTAGCTTGTTTTACGTTTGGTGCTACAGGAGTGACATCATCTTTCTCAGGGAATTCTTCTTCAATGTTTTCGTCTCCCCAAACTAGAGGTACAGTTATTAAACCAACAAAGATACTCCCATTCGGACCATATAGTGCAAATCGAAAGTATACTGCTGATTGACCTTTTTTAATCCCTTCCATTGTCAGTGAGTCATCATCTAACATAAGCATACTTTCAGTACCCTTAATTGGATCCTCAATTGTTAGTTCAGTTGCGTCATCATCCATCATGACAGGATCTAGAGTTATTTCCTGACTATGCATCTTTATAGTCTCAATATGAGATAAAGCACTAATATCAGAAATTTCATTGTGGTGAAGAATGATCTCGGTAAGCTTTGTATTAGCAAACATACTTACATCTGTTAGATTAGACTCAGATGCATTTAATGATCTAAGACTTTCAATAGAAGCAATCATATCTAAATCAGATTGCTTAACAACCCCTCCAACGGCCAAAACTTCAAGATTCTTAAAACGGACGAGACTTTGAATGTCTTTTACTTCTGTGTGTCTAATATCTAAATTAGTTAAACTTTCATTCGAATTAATTAAATTTAAATCATTAAAATTACTATACGGGGTCAAAAAGGTTCTCAAAGTAAATTCACTAATTGAAGACCAATCTTTTACAATTGATGAATCTATAGAAAGTTCACTAAGATTTAACCCTTGCAGAAAATCGAGGTTATCTATCCTAACACCCATCAAGCCAAATGAATTTAAATTCTTGCTATTTGTTAAAGGTGACCAGTCTTTCGCTTTAACGCCTTCTAAATTTAGATGAGTTAAGTTTTTAGTATGCTCCAGAAAAGATAAATCAACCGTGTTATCAACAGAGTAAGTAGAACCGATATGCAATGACGTTAAGTCATGGATCATGGATTCAGTTACTTTACCATCTTCTGGATAATCCCAACTAAGAGTTTCATTAATTTTCAGCTGCTCAATTACATAATTACGTACATGCCTATCCTCTAAGAAATTATCACCATTAATATCTTGTTCGGACGCAGGAAGTGTTTTACCTTCAATACTTTCTTCTTCAACCTCATCGAATTGTTTTATATCTTCTTCGTATTGGTACTCTTCATATACTTTTTCTACGACCGGATGTTCAATGTTATCTTTTACCTCAGATTCTTCAACTTGCTCTTCATAATCCTCATCATCTATAAGGATCTCTTTCTCCTTATCTGCCTCTACATTCTCATTATTCTCTACCTCGGATTCTTCAAGCAGCTCTTCATGGTCCTCATCATCTTTAAGGACCTCTGCTTGCTCATCATCCAGTACATTCTCATAATCAACTAATTGCTCGATTGTTATACTGTCCATTTCTTCAACTTTTTCTGCATGTGCAGATACCGGTGCCACAACTGGCCCTAATGCTAATACGGTTGCTACTGTTAACTTAGTTGCTTTGTTCAAATACGCCATCCCCTAGTTTATAAAATAGTGTAAATTGGACTTCTTTGGAGAAACGATCCTTCGGATTACCAATAAATGTATTTATGTTTAATGCATTTCTTTACGTCTCTTTCGGAAAACGATTAAACCGAGTGCACAAAGTAATGCTAAAATTCCTGCGATCGTTGACCATATAGGATATACTTCACCCGTTTTTGGTAATTCCTCTATTTTCGGGTTCGCATTTTTTTCTTTCGTTCGGTCACTTCCTTTATTGAGTGATTCATTTTTAAGGTTGGGTAATAACGTTTCTTCGGTTTCCTTTTTCGCTTCCACTACTTTCTTATCCATACTCTTATTAGAGATTTCATCTTGATTTTCAGAACTTATCTCATCAGATTTGGTGTCACCTTTTGATTGGTTGTCTGGTGTAGTCACAACAGAATCCTGTTCTTCTTCATTGCTCACATCAAATACAGAAAACGTGCTAAAGTGGGTGGTAACAGCTGATACCTTTCCATCTGAGTACGCACCACCGATCAATTCCCACTCATTTGTTTTCTCATTTAAAACATGTACTTTTAATTGATTTGGATCGCTTGCTCCTGCTTCTACATCAAAAGTTAAAGTGACTCCTTCATCAAACTGACTGATATTTGAATGACCTTGTTGAATCGAGAAGTCATAGACGGAGCTTTTACTTTTATCAACTCTATCCAATTCCTTGAGAGTAATTGTTACTTCCTCATCTTGGTTATTGAATACGGAAGATGGAATATCTAATTGAACCTTCTCATTTACAATGGAGAGAGGCAGATTATTTTCAATAAGATGGCTCAATTGGTTAGCACTTAACTTAACCTCTGAGTGATCAAAAACGGAGACCTCCCCTGCATGATTGACTACAAATCCTTGAGCAGCTGGGAATGTGTTTACTAGATGTAACATGTCGATCCTTGAATAACTATCCTTACACTCAAAGGTCTCTCTATTCAGTTCACATAGTCCTCGTTCACTAATATATTCATACGATATTCCATTCTTCTCGTACGATAGAACGTATATACCATCTGAGATTAAGTGTTGAATGGTCCGATCATCGTCAACCGAATTTCCAAGCATTCTTATTCTCTTATTCTTATCTGCCCATGAAATCTGCTGAAGAGGAGAGATATCTGTAATGTTGTTATTGGTAAGAAGTATTTGCCAAAGTCCATTATTTGAATTCATTTCAATTAAAGGTGTAAGATTGCTAATGTTATTATCTTCTAAATATAATAGCCCTACCTTCTTTAAATTAGCTAATGGGGAGAGATCATCAATCTTGTTACCATTAAAAACAATTGCAATGAGTCCAGTTAAGTCAGACAACGGTGAGAGATCCTGTATTTCCTGATTCTCCAAACCAATCTGAGTTAAATTCTTTGCGTATTGAATGCCCTCTAGCGATTTTATCTTTGTTTCTGACTTGTCACCGTATAATGACAAAGTGTCTAATGTCAAAAGGTCCTCTTCAGTTAGTGGGGCTTTAGTGTTAAGTTCTTTTGCAATAAGTGCTTCCAGCTTCGCATCTTTAAACTGGACAGTCGGAGAAGATTTTTCTTTTTTCTCCTCATTGCTTTTTTCATCATCTACTTGTTGTTCTGGATCTGATTGTTCAAGATTACCTTCTTGCTTATCATTTAGATCTGTTACTATTTCTTCTAATTCAGTCTGTTCCTCCGTCACTACCTCGTCTGATACGTCCTCTTCTTCATCAAATTCAACAGTCTCTTCCAAATCTACTAAATCTGTTTCATCGACAAGCTCTTCTGCTTTCATGCCTTGTAGTGGCAACATGAACAACACGATGGTCATAGCAAACGTAAATAAAATCTTAGAACTATGTAATTTAAACATCCTATCACCTGCAACCTTTCGTTAGTTAAAGATTTAAACCATATGAATCATTTCTTAATGAAACGCTTCACGATCACTCCTTTATTCTCAAATTTAATGCTTACATACATACTATCGGTATAATAAGGATCTTTTTCAATAATTTTCTTCCGCTTTGACATATGAATATACATATTTCCACACTCGACTAAGAGCCCACCAAAATAACAGTTCTTAATAACTTATAATTATCCAAATTATACTATAAACAATCTAAAAAATCATGTAATTTAACGATCGTAGTATGTTAAGGTAAAGCTATTAGAAAATTTAGCTAACTGAAAAACATCCCTAGAGATGTTTATTTAAGATCAGAGTATAGTTGCTTTATACCGAACTTCTAATTCTCCTCTCTCATCAAAATCAGTTTAATCTCCGTCAACATCGTGCTCGCAGATTGCTTTAACTTCTTATAACACTCATTTCTTGAGAACATCTCTATTGCTTTTTCCAAGTAGTATAAAGCTGTGCTATATTGATTCACCCGCTCATACAATTCCACTACTTTATTGTTGTAAGATTTGTTCACTCATTGTTATTCGAAATCGATTCCAAAAAGCTCTCTGCACTCTTATAAGAACGAAGCTTCTAAAACAACAACACACTTAAACTCATCTAAATATTGATTTAATTATCTTTTTATACAATATATAATATTAAATATGAGAACTTCATTATTTAACTAATACTGTATAATGTACGATAAAGAAAGTAGAAGAAATAAGTGATATAGAAATGGAGATAGCCTATGAATCCGATACGTAAAATCTTCGCTGGACTAACATTTACATTAGTATTAGTCGCCTGCGGGGGACCAAATGAAGAAAAGATTCTTGGAGGGTGGAAGGTTGTACCAGAGGAATATGAAGAGATTGAGTTATTTCTAGAGATTTCAGATGAGCGAATGATTCACCGAGAGGTTTCTGATGATGACCCCGTGAGTATTGATTATCGTCTAACAAATACTCAAAATGATCGATTTATTATAGATTACACTGATCCAAGTTCTGGACAAAGCGAGTTCCTCTTTGAGGGATACTTTGAAAATAAAGATAAAATCATTATTGAGAATGGTAATGGAATTCCAGACTCATATGAATTAATTAGAGTAGACAATATTGCAAAAGAGATAGCGGAAGAAAAGGCAAGGCAGGAAAAAGAAGAGGCTGCCGCATCGAAGGAAAGAGAAAAGAAGTATCAAGAAGAGCAAAAGCGAGCAGCTAAAGAAGAAGAGAAACTACAAGAAGAGAAAGAGTTAGCTGAAAAAGAAGAAGAGAAACGTCAAGAGGCAAGTGCAGATGAAAAGGTAGGTGAGGATTCAAGTTCAAACCAAGGAACCTCTGAAACGGGACTCCAAGCTTCGTATTTGCGTTATGCAGATGAACTAGAGGCGGGTATCATGGCAGAAGCAAAGGAACTGTATGAACAGGACACAGAACCAGGCTTTTATGGTCAATACTATGAAGAATGGGATAGCTTGCTACAAGGGGTTTGGGATGAGTTACAAGGAATTATGCCTGAAGTTGAATTTGAGAATTTAAGATCAGAACAAATTGATTGGATTAATATGAAAGAGAGTACGTTTGCTGACATGCCAGCCGATGTAGCAGTAGAAAGATCACAAGGGATGGATTATCTTGCAACGGAAACGAAAGATCGTACGTATTATTTGATTCATCATTACTTAGACTAGTCTTTAGTTAAGGAAGCAGCACACAACGACATGCTTGCCGTAAAAATGCACGGTGCTTCCTTTATAATGTTCTGTTCGTTTTTGGAGCTCTTTATAATCAGTCTCCATTGGTTGCTCCAAATACAGATTTAGGTTAATTGTTTCAATTTGGTACTGAGCCTCTTCGTATTCAGCAGATGATTTCTTCACCTTTTTTAATTCAGCTATAGCTAAATCAGGCTCTCCTTCTCCTAGAAATTCTGCTGCTACAACCATATGATCGATTTGTTCAGCTTCATTTTCCTCAGGAGGTTCTTCTTCCTCAGTAGCACTTGCACGATTAGAGGAATCAAAAAGGCTGCTAACACGATCAAGTTGTTCATCCTTAAAAGTAGATACTGTATCTAGTCTATCTTTCACATGTTGCGTGACATCTCCAAAATGATTTGTTGGTTCAGTGAGATACATAGGTACAAATAGCATGAAAAATAACATACCTACAACAAAGACCGTTTGGAGCATAGCGATATAGGGGTTGCTCTTGGATAGTTGAGCAAACGATTGAGGCTGTACAATTACTGAGAAGACTAGACCACTAATCAGTGAAGAGAGATAAGAGATCCAAGGAAACTGAGGGAACGCATAGGTGTAAGCCACGATACTAAAAACCGATAGCCACATAAAAAGACTGTGATTCGAGTTCATCATGGATTTACCTCTAAGGAGCAGACCGATCTGCAAGCCGACTAGTCCAAGTAAGCTAATGCTAGCTCCTCCGACAACGTCATCCAGCGGTAAGGTAAAAAGAAAAGAACCTCCAATCATTCCAGTGACTATAAATAATAAAGTAAATTTAACAGATCCATAGACTCGCTCAAGTGGTGGTGCAATGAAAATAATAGCCGTAAGCATAACAATGAAATGAAAGAACCCACCCGTTTCAACAAAGATATAAGAGGCCACCTGGTACCACTGTTCAAACGGGTCACCTCCCAATTGGATCGCTCCAAAAGTGATAGCCATTCGATCAGAGCCATCTCGTAAAAGGTTGATACATAGGTACACACTACTTATCAATAGTACAAAAAAGATGACGGAAGGAAACCTGCGCAAATAAGATTTTAAAGTAGCTGAGTCGATGAATGAGAACATAAGCGTAATCTCCTTGTCTATACTTCAATTAAACTAAATTACCTTCTCCAAAACCGTCTTCTTCTTTTCCTTTTAAACTCAACTACGTTATCTTTAGGTTGTTGTTCCATGGTATGATAGTTCCTCGGGACACTCTCACCAACGCGTGGATTCTCCTTGAAATACGCTTCATTCATTCCTACTTCTGAAGGCGATAGTGTATTCATTAAAATTCTTTCATACCTGTCTTCCTCTTCATTTAACGAATCGATCTCTTCCCAATACTTTAAAGCCTTACAGTAATCCATCGAATACGCTCGTGCATCTCGTTCAACAAAACAATTGATATACTCACTAGCAGAAGTATACGATGTCGCGTAATATAAATCCGGATAATAAAAGTATTGATGCGCATGTCTCATTTCATGTGAAAGAATACTAATTAAATAATAATGGTCAAGAAGCTCAATATGATTCCGATCCGGATGATAGAAACCACCCATTCCACCTGGAAGTTCATAGCTTCTAGGATAGATAGAGACTGTGGGATAGACCTTTAAGTTTTCTGCGATCCGGTTATAATTCTCAAACAACGTACTCTGTGTAAAATGATCCACTCTTCCGTTCACCTTAATTTTGAATCTCGCATGCGAGAAAAGATTTTGCTCAGTCATCGAATTGTATGTAAGTGTGCCGTTCGCAAACAGCTGCTTGGCTTCCTCATAGGTGTTATCCATCTGCTCTCTCCTCTATATGAGTCCCCTAATATAGTTTGAATGAAATTCCTTGCTCTTCAGAATCTTTTTTGTCTCATCTTCTATGATGTGTTCAAGTTCACGATCAGAGTACTGAATGAATTCATCATTTGCCCTAAGCGTTCTAATAAGCTTTTCTTTGAAACTCACTAAAATCATATGGTTAAGTGTCCCTGTCTGATCAAAGACTTTCTTAATCAGCCTTAATGAGCTAGAGTGCGTGAGAATGTGTGCTCTTAGTTCCTTTCGCAAGCGTTTTTCTTTCGTATGGAAGATATTCTTTTTAGGTGTAGTTGCTTGTTCCCTTAGGTCCCTTTTAAACACAGGGGATTTAGTATCTTTTCTTTCAACCGTCACAGGTTTGATTGCGACTTCTGGTTGAATAGCTACTTGCGGCTTAACTTCAGATTTCGGCTTAATTGGAGGACTTACTGTTGTCGTTTCCCACCTCTTCACAGGCTTCGACTTTTTAATCGTTCGCTTTTTTTTCTTACGGTTTGTTCGTTCCAATGTTTCTAAATAAGGGGCTCGAATCACAAAAAGATGGACTATGGAAATGACCCAGCTAATTAATAAAACCATACTCCATGCTCCGGAGGTAGGGGCATAAAAAAAGAAGAATAGAATTGAGGTATACAACACACCATACACTTTCCACCTTAAACGCCTTGCCATAAACCCAACATAGAAAAAAGCAAGAAAACTAGTTAACCCAAACGGCACCAGTGACAATAACAACCACCAGCTATGAAACATCCTCCAGAAAAATCGACGCATATATATGTTCACCCCACTAGACTAAGAGACCACTAATGTATTAGGTCTTACTTACTTTTAATTATCCAAATTATACTATAAAATTCGGTAGAAAAATATGTAATTCGAAATATACTAAATTCGCATGAGTCTCACCTAAAAAAATATCCCTAAGTTATCCTTAGAGATAGATCATACCGAACGTACCAAAATTAATTATTGTGAGATTGCCTGATAACGTTCTTTAAACTGAGTATTTGGTTCAATCAATAGTTCAACATTCTCTAAAAGAGCCCTCACCAATTGTTCAAATTGCCTGTCTTGCATTGAGAGCTTGTCTAATGCTCTTTCTAAGTACAAAGCTGCCCTGACATACTGGTTCATACCGTAAAAAAGCTCCACTACTTTAAGATAAAACTCTTCCTTCTCATACTCGTCAGGGATTCGATCCAGTAATGCCTCAGCTTTAATAAAAGATTGAAAAGCAGTTTCGTATTGTTCCTCAATTACGTCTTGCTGACCTCTAAGAAAAAAGTACATATATCTTAAATATGGATGTAACATATTAGTCTCTTTTAATCTCCTAATATCTAAAGTTGATCGTTTAAACACCTCGTTATAGCGATACATTAATAATGAAAAATAAGAGATTATTTTATCGTCCGGTTCCATATCTCTAATCAATACTGAAATTTCACTCTGAATAATGGTAGCTCTCTCTTCATTATTCGAAAGGATACTCTCATAAAAGTCAGCACATTTTGATCCGACATATGCTGATGTAATACTAACAAGCATGTTTCTACCCCCTATACTAGTAATTAGATCGGTCAACTAACTACATATATATACCTTTTTTAATAATATAATTACATAAAAGGTATACATTTAGAGTGTATTTCAGGGTATAGTAAGTAAAATAGCTTAGCTAATGACTCTCCTATTGCAAGAAAAACCTTCTGACAATATTCTTATTTGCTCTCCACTATATCGTCCAATTAAAATTTAGTTTTAAGAGAAATTAACTACTCTTTATTAAGTTCGAGTCTAACTGAGAATCACTATACCTTGACTATCGATATATTGAGTGATAGCACATATATATATCGACAGTCAATATATCGGGGGCGATAATAATTAATACAGCACTTTCTGAACCAACCTATCTAATTATATTAGCATTGTTCCATAAACCTATGCACGGATATGGAATTATAAAGAAAATAAGCAAATTTAGTGGAAATAATTATGACATTGCTCCAGGAACACTCTACGGCGTGTTAAAGAATTTAGAAAAGCAGAAATTAATTGCAACTTTGAGTGAAGATGGACAGAGAAGGAAGAAAATTTATTGTATAACTAAAGATGGCAAGGATTTAGTTCTTGTAGAATATAAAAGGTATCAAAAATTACTAAACTTCACCAATGAGATATTATCAAATCAGGAGGATACAATATGAATGAGAAAGTAAAAAAGATTTCCAAAACATTCTCTAATTTTAAAGAGGAAGAGAAATGGTTAAAAGAAATGTCTGACGCTGGTTGGATGTTAATAAAGTATGGAACTGAAGTCGTGTCCGATAATACATACGTATTTAAAAGAAATTTAAAAACTAAATACATTATATTTAAAGTAGATTATAGGGAATTTAATGCAGTAAGCGAATATGAAGAATACAAGGAAATTTCCGAGGATTCCGGCTGGATACTTGTTTCTAAAAATAAAAGCTATTCTAAACACATTTTTTACACAGAAAGCATCAATCTATCAAAAGTAATTTTTTCAGATTCTCAATCATTTAAAGGTAGAGAGAGTAGAAAAATGCATTCATCTCTGATGACATTTTTTAGCACGTTGATCGTTTTCCTTATTTGTATTCTGCTTTATTCAATTTATGGATGGGCAGGTTTTGGAGGCGTAGGACTACTCACCCTTTTTGGGAGCTTTAAATACTTAATGGACTATATTAAACATCGGAAAGTTTATAAATCGATTATTTAAGACTAGGGAATTTGTTTACTTCACAACACCAATGATTGTTAACCCTCAATTAACAAACACTACAAAGTAAAGAGAAGTTAAGAAACGACCTTAATGGCGGTTAACATGAGAAATCACACCGCTGCTGGTTTGGCGATGTCCTTAATCTATAAAGATAGAGAAAAAAGATCTCATTCACTTTTTTTCAAGTGGACGAGATCTTTTTTGTATCAAAAGATAGTTATATTCCAGCCTCTTTTTACTCAATTATCATTTGGCAGTACTATACTCTTGAAGAAACCTCTTTAATGAATCCTTCCAATGAGGCATTTCTTTAATATTATTTAATCTCAGATTCATCTGATCAAACACTGAGTAAGCCGGTCTTTTAGCTGGCCTAGGAAATTCCTCAGATGTTAGAGGATTTACTTTTACTGATTTATTACTTAATTTAAATATCTCTTTAGCAAACTCATACCAACTACAACTTCCATTGTTAGCCACATGATATGTACCGTACTTTTCAGTTTTGACAAGTTCATTAATAACATGTGCCAAATCAACTGTGTAAGTAGGGCTTCCTATTTGATCACTTACTACACCAAGCTCATCCTTCTGCTCTGATAGTTTAAGCATAGTCTTTACAAAGTTGTTTCCATTTAACCCAAACACCCAGGAAGTACGAACGACAAAGAATTTATTACTTAAATCTTTTACGTATTGTTCACCTGCAAGTTTAGATTTTCCATATATTCCTAATGGCGACACTGCTTCGAATTCGTTAATAGGTTCTGTAGCTTCACCATTAAAAACATAATCAGTACTAACATATACCAACTTGGATCCGTAGCAATCTGCTTCAATTGCTATGTTTCTACTGCCTATTGAATTTATTAAATAGGCAGTTTCCTGGTCGTTTTCAGCATTATCTACCGCTGTATAGGCAGCAGAATGAATTACTATCTCTGGCTTAATATTAGAGAAAACTTCTTTTACTTTCTCTTGATTCGTGATATCAAGTTCTTCTCGACTTAAACCGAATACTTCGTAGCCTTGGCTAGCAAATTGCTTAACAAGATCATTACCTAATTGTCCTCCAGCCCCTGTAATTAAGACCTTCTTAGACATTTATTTTACCTTCATATTGTTTAGCATAATAGTCCATATAGTCACCGGACTTAATACGCTCCCACCACTCACGATTATCTAGGTACCATTGAATCGTTTCTTTAATACCAGTTTCAAAATTGTACTTAGGCTTCCATCCAAGTTCAGACGTTAATTTCTCTGGATCGATTCCGTAACGACGATCATGCCCTAATCTATCTTCTACATAAGTGATAAGGTCTTTAGAAGCACCTAGCGCTTCAATAATGGTCTCGACAATTTGAATGTTTGTACGTTCATTATGACCACCTACATTGTATACTTCTCCGGATTCACCTTCATGTAATACAAGGTCAATGGCTGAACAATGATCCTCTACATGCAACCAATCCCTTATATTCTGCCCATCTCCATAAACAGGAAGTGGCTTTCCTTCAAGTGCATTTGAGATCATTAATGGAATTAATTTTTCTGGGAATTGAAGTGGACCATAGTTATTTGAGCATCTTGTAATATTTACGTTCAAACCAAATGTTTCGTAGTATGCCCTAACTAATAAATCTGAGCCGGCTTTACTTGATGAATAAGGGCTGTTTGGTTGTAACGGTGTTTCCTCAGTAAAATAGCCTTCTTTACCTAAAGAACCGTACACTTCATCCGTAGAGACTTGTACAAACTTAGTAAGATCTTGTTCCTTTGCTACATCTAAAAGTACCTGAGTTCCAACTACATTAGTTTGAACGAAAATACTAGGGTTGCTGATACTTCGATCCACATGTGATTCAGCGGCAAAGTTAATAATTGTATCAATCTTATTCTCTTCAACAAGACTTGTCATAAGAGCTTTGTCACAGATATCCGCTTTTACAAATTTGTAATTGCTATGCTCTTCAATATCAGTTAAATTCTCTAAATTACCTGCATAAGTTAAAAGATCTACATTTAGAAATTGATAAGTTGGGTATTTACGTACCATATATTTAACAAAGTTACTTCCTATAAATCCAGCCCCGCCAGTAATCAAAATGTTCATTTACTTATTCCCCTATCTCGAAGTTATTATCTGCATTTTTAAACAAAGGGTGTTTGCTATCTTTATCTGATAAGATTGGCTCTGAAACTGGCCAGTCAATATTTAAGTTTTGATCATCCCAAGCAATACCACGATCGTGTTCTTGGGAATATAATTCATCAACTTTATATTGTACTTCTGTATCAGGTGTCAATGTACAAAAACCATGTGCAAATCCTTTTGGTACTAGTAATTGTCGTTTATTTTCAGAAGTTAATATAAACCCTTCCCATTGACCGTATGTAGGTGACCCCTTACGAATATCAAGAATCACATCGTAAATAGCTCCACTAGTAACTCGAACCAGTTTGGTTTGAGCCTTAGGTGCAAGTTGATAATGTAATCCTCTTAAAGTACCAGCTAATTGAGATAATGAGTGATTATCTTGTATGAACTCTATATCTATTCCCAAAGAGGTGAATGTATCCTTATTATAGCTCTCCATAAAGAAGCCACGGTGATCTCCAAATACGTTTGGCTCAAGAAGGAATGCATCTTCAAACTTTGTTTCAACTTTTTTCATCCTTTTAAGCCCCCCACTAAAACATCTACTTCTATTTGATCAGCAAGTTTAATTAAATATTTCCCATACTCATTTTTCTTCAAAGGTTCTGCTAGGTGTAAGAGTTGTTCCCGCGAAATGTATCCTTTACGATATGCAATCTCTTCTAAACAGGCGACCTTTAAACTCTGACGTTGTTCAATCGTTTCAATGAATGTCGATGCCTCAAGCAAAGATTCATGTGTTCCAGTATCCAGCCATGCAAAGCCACGTCCTAGAAGTTCAACATGTAAGTCACCTCTTTGAAGATAAGCTTCATTAACAGAAGTAATTTCAAGCTCCCCTCGCTCAGATGGAACAATATTCTTTGCAATATCTACTACATCATTATCATAAAAATATAGCCCTGTTACAGCGTACGAAGACTTAGGCTGATTAGGTTTTTCCTCAATAGAAATAGCTCTTCCACTGTGATCAAATTCCACTACGCCAAAACGTTCTGGATCTTTAACATTATAGCCAAAAACAGTAGCACCAGTTGATCGACTTGATGCTCTTTCAAGCATTTTAGTAAAGCCATGTCCATAATAAATATTATCACCTAATACCAAAGCTACAGAGTCATCACCAATAAAATCTTCTCCAATAATAAAAGCTTGAGCAAGACCATCCGGACTTGGTTGTACAGCATAACTCAATGTAAGTCCTAAAGATTCACCATCACCTAATAATTGCTCAAATCTTGGTGTATCTTCTGGAGTGGAGATAATGAGAATCTCTTTAATCCCCGCTAACATTAAAACAGATAACGGATAATAGATCATAGGTTTATCATATATTGGTAATAACTGTTTTGATACGGATCGAGTTAACGGATAAAGTCTTGTACCACTTCCACCTGCTAATATTATACCTTTCAATTCTCAGTCACCCTTTCGTTTTTCCAATAAAAATTATGCATACTTATTCTCCTTTTTAATCTAATAGGTATGATAGTCTCATTAACCCCCAATCTATAACCTAAATATTTCATAATATTCCTAATGAAACTAAAAGGAATTAAATGAATTTTTTTCTTTGATAGAATATAACTCATTTCGCTTTTTATAAATTTTAATCCCTCACCTTCTGCAGATGAATATTCTGATTTAATCCATTTTTCTTTTCCATAAAATACACCTATATCAAAGTATCTACGAAATTCTTGCATAATAGTATAATTATGCGAATGCTTAATTTTAGCCTCAGCATTGTAAGCAATTTTATAACCTAAATCCAACATCTTAGCAGCTACAAAGGTATCTTCACTCAAAATTACATTTGAAGGAAATCCCCCAACTTCTATTAGTACATCTTTCTCATAAGCTGCAAATGAGTTGCTATTAAAAATTGTTTTTATACCATATTTTTCTGCGTCTGATTTTTGTCTAAGTTCACTATTTTTCTTGTAATTGAATTTTCTAGCAAACTCACCAAATATACTAGCATTATCATGCGGAATCTGGCGTCCATATGCAACTGATGTGTTTTCATTATTACAAATACTCTTTGCTAAATTAAAGATTGAATTCTCATCAACTGGAATGGCATCCTGTGTAAGATATACGACTATTCTTGCGGTAGTGTATTCCAACCCTAAATTCCGAGTGCTACCGTGATTAAAATCAGCCTTATCAATTCTTATTATATCGACATTATCGTAATTACTTACTATCGAATCAGTATTATCAGTGGATGAAGAATCAATTATTAGAACATTGTATGAAATCAAAAATGGTAAACTTTTCTCTAAATATTTTGAGCCATTATAACAAGGTATTATTACAGTTATATTATTTTTATCTAACACTTAGTTTTTCACCTTCTTAAAGAAACTTTCTTGCATTTGAGTAGGAATCCAGGGTAGTAAAATCTCAAATCCTATTACCATAGGATCCTTATTAAAGATCTTTAACATTTTTGCAAAATTCACGAACCCTCCAGTCTTTTGATAATTCAATCTAGTTTCGCAGTGTTTTTCCCAATACTCTATAAACTTTTTATTAGTCCCTAATCTTTCAACATACTTCTTTAAAAATTCTAATCTTCCTAAATTAATATTCATTTTCTTAACTAAATAATCATTTGAATTATTGATTCCAGAAAGTAAACTATCTCCTACTTGATTATTTTCATGAATTCTATACTTTACTGTAGGAACGGGTGTATAAGAGATCTCACCTTTAAGTGAAGCCGTTAAAGCCAACCAATGATCATGAACATATAACTCTTTCTCGGGAAAAGGGATAGCTTCTTTAGCAATTTCAGACTTCATTATCATAGAGCAACCCGTAACCGAGTTACGTAAAACGAATGAACTAGATCTATTTTTTCCATATACATGCTTAATCCTTCTAGATTGTTTTTTTAAACTATCATGGATCAAGTTACCAAAACTATCAATAATTGAAAGATCCGAATACACAAGTGTAGAATTATCATGTTCAATTATATTCAATAGTCTAGTTAGTTTATCTTCATTCCATATATCATCTTGATCGCAGAATGCAACATAATTAGAATTCGATTTATTTACTAGTAATTCAAATGTTTTATTGCTACCTAGATTAAGTTCATTTCTGTAGAGCGAATATTTAAAATTTTGTATATGATGTTCAAGCAAATTACCTATTTGTTTATATTTTTCTAAATCAGAACAATCGTCTACAACTATTAATTCAACATTAGGAAAGTCTTGATTATTAAGACTAATTAATTGTTCTTTAAGATAATTTAGATTTGGATTATAAGTTGCCAATAATATATCTATTTTAATCATGAAGTTCTCCTTTTAAAAACAAATAAACATTTAATCTTGCAAAATTGTATCTTTTAGCTAGTAATAGCTTTATAATTCTACCAAATAGTTTTACTTTATAAGTTAAATATTCTTTTCTTGTTTTACCATTACTATAAAACTTATTCTCACTGTTAATATAACTTCTATATCTATTTTCGCTAACACTATCCATATTATCTAGTGATAACTCATGTTCTAGCACCGAATCTAATATAAACACTGATCTTCCTTCAGTATAAATTTTTTCATAGAACCAATGATCGAGATAATCTAGAGGAAATTCACTATTGAAATAGCCTATACTTTCTAAGAAATTCAAGCGTATTACACTAGTTGAATTTATTGCCATAATTTTCTTTTTGTAAATTCTACTTCCAGGACTATCTATCGGTCTTAACAAACCAAAGATATTAACATGTCTAGGTGACAAATAATAAGAAGCTGTTTTTATTTTTGGGACGAGTGCCACAATATCTTCATTATTACCTTGTGTTTCTATTTGATCAATAACTTCATTTAAATATTTCATATCTAGACAAGTGTCTTGATCTAATAGAACTACCCAATCCTTTTGATATTTTTCTTTACTAAGCTTTGCACAATAAGTATACGATTCCGCTAAACCCTCATTTTCGCTCTTATTAATGTATAAAAAAGGAAAATTTATCTTATTTCTATAGTCATATTCATTATTACTAACAACTGAGTTATCTTTTATTATAATTTTCAATAATTTTTTTCTCTCATCAGTTAATTTTATATATAATTCATTTAATGAATTTAACGTATTAGATTGATCATATCTCATTTCATACATTACTATAATTAGAGCAAGCATAACGGACCTTCTTTCAAAATATTTTTTCTTACCTTACATAGAATAATCCTTTAAATGATGGAATGAATGTTAATATTAGTGGATAGGCTAATTGAAAACTTAGCCCACTAAAATTTATCATATTAGAGAAAGTATTAAAAAGAAATATAGTTGAATAAATAGAAACTGCTATTAAAAAAAATGGAGATTTAATACTTCTTAGTACTATTATATAAATAAAAGAGCTCAAGATTAAAAAACTAAAGGTTAACAATGGACCTAGCCACTCTAAGTATATATAACTTCTTGAGTAAACAGTACCTACATTTAATTCGGGTGAAATTTGCACAACGTCTGGTCTTTCAATCCTATACTCATCAGCTAACCTTTTACCTATAAAATCATATAAAATTTCATTATTATACCAAGAAATAAAGTCTTTAATTTTGATATCATTATTTGAATTTGAAGACTCATTTACTGTAGATTGAAAATTAGCTAAAGGAGAAGATATGTAAATGTATCCCCAAAAAAACGAATTGGGAATAATAGAAGATTCAAATTTGCTGTCAGCCCCCCCGATAGACATTATCAGTGATGACTTAAATGGATCCTCTTCAACTCCATACGCATCGTTGACACGTAAATTACCCATTAACCCAAAAATATATAATCCTAAAAGTGCTAAACATATCAAAGATATTAAATTTTTAAATTTCATCCTTTTGAGGCTTAAGATAAAAATATAAGTACAACAAATCAAAATCATTATAATCATACCACGATTAAAAATTAAAACAGAAGGTATAAGTAATAATAAAAAAATATACGCATAATACTTTTTCTTATCAGAAAGCCATAGATGAAAGACTGTAATAGATACAAATGAATGAAATGTTACCAATATTACGTGAAAAGTTGGAATCCCAAATTCAGCATAAACGATTCCCCCTTCTCTAAACAAATCAATTAAAGGAATTGTCCGATGATATATAAATTCAATTAAGTAACCAGCATATATAATAATAGTTAATGTATGTAATGAACGGTCATTTTTTATATATAATTTTTCGAACTGAATTAATTTATTTTTTTCAACAAACTTACCTACTGCAAATGAGGCGATAAAGGTAAATAACAGAAATAAAATTAAACCACTACTTAGCTCTGGAAATTTATTTGACCAATTAAATTGATAAACTACAATTACTAAAACAAAAGCATATATATAAATATAAAATGGATTTTTCATCATAGCCCCTTTTTTAAATCGAATATTCTTTGAAAATAACTATCCACCTCTCTAAATGTTCAAACCTGTCCTTAAATATATCACTATCTTCTATAATTTCCAATTCTTCAATTATTAATGTTATAAATTCTAGTTTAAAAAATAAATCAATTTCAATTAAATTTAATTTATTTTTAATTCCTCTTTTCTCACTCAATTTAGACATTGAGTTTCTTAGTTCAAATTTAAATTTTTGATGTGATGGTCTATCAGCAAATTCAAGTGTTTTATAATATAAAGTTAGTAGATCAAAAAATTGAGTCCTAAAACCCATGGTCTCCCAATCAATCAAGTATATTTTATTATTTTGATCAATTAACATATTAACTTCTGATAGGTCACCATGTGTAAAATATAAATCTATTGTATTTACATCTACATTTTTTTTGTAGTTTTCCTTAACTTGATTTAATAAATCACTTATCATATAACATATATTACTTGTCTTATATTGAATGAATTTCTTTCTGTTCAAAATATTTTTATTTCTATCTTCTAACATTAGGATGTAATCTTGATAGTTTACTTGTTTTTTCTTTCGATAATTTAAAACTGTATCAAACACATTTATTAGAATCTCATTACTAAGATGCCAATCAATATTGAGTCGTTTTAATTGAGTTCCATTTATGTATTCTTCAACAATTAATAACTTAGCCTGATTCGATTCAATTATTCGTGGAGTAATATTCAAGTCATCAATTTGGACATTGATATTTCTTTGTTCATTAAAAGAAAATACGGTTTCATAGAAAGTGTAAACCTCGTTTTTCTTTAAATCGAATAATTTGTAACCACCTTTTCTTAATTTTATGCCGACATGACAATTCTCCCCATCAGCAGTTTCTATGTAATCACTAGAACTTTTATTATAATAATTATAGATCACTCTTGTGATCCTTATAAATTTAATAAATCTAGAAGGTACGATCTTCCATTTTTTATTAATTGGTTTTCTACCGAAGTTAAAAGTATTTCCTTTAGTGTAAAGCATCTTAAGTAATATAAAGATTTTTAAGTTTTCTTTAATATATAGGTTATTCACGGTATGAAAGAACTTATTAGATTTTGACATCTTTTACTCCTAAATAAAGATTTATCGTAAACTAGGCAACATCCAGAATCCTAAATTCTTTTTTACAAAAATGACAGATAATATATTTTTAGCTGACAGTGAAATCGCAGTCGAAATCGCAGCACCGTTCATTCCTAATATAGGAATAAGAATAATGTTTAATATCAAATTCATTAACGCACACATCATAACATTTCTTTTGTAATATTTTTCATTACCAGACATTATAAGCAAACTGCCTACTGGGCCTGTTGCTAGCGCAAAAAACTGACCCAATATTAAGAATGAGAATGCTGTTGTTCCTAAAATGAATTCATCACCAAACAATAACATAATCTCATTTCTAAAAATGAATAATATTGTTACAATCAATATTGAGATCATGGCAGTTAATCCAGTAATCTTACGGGATAAGCTTTGGAGTTTTTTCAATTCACCTTTGCTATAAAACACCGAAAACTTTGGACCTATAACACCATTAACTGCATATAATAACATACTCGACATAAAAGCTATTTTAGCAGCCGAACTATAAATACCAACTTCTTCACTAGTTGATAATAATCCAATCATTATTGTATCCATTGTATCAATAATCAGACTCATTGATGAAACCCATAACAGTGGAAAGCTAGTCCTAACTAATTTTTCCCTATCAAAAACACCTTTTATACCCTTAGCATGATAAGTAATTCGTATCCAACCCAGCCATAAAGTGAATATAACTATTAAATTCGCACTTAAATAAGTTAATATAGCAAGAGTAACTGTGATATTGTTATATAAAGATAACAATAATAATATATTCACAATTGGAATGCATGCACCTTGTAAGAAGGTCGCCAATTTAACCTTCCCCAAGCCTTTATAAATCTCACTATATAAATTGATCAAGGCGTTAGGAAGAATAACTAATGACATTATTCTTAATGGTGTTTCAAGAGCTATATTTCCAAAAATAAACTTAGATATCCAGCCCGCATTCAAAATAATTAACACAGTTGCAACTAAACCAATTGTTATAGAAATTCTCAAACTTTGATTATGAAGACCTTTAATACCTGCCCAATTTTTATTAGAATAACCCTCTGCTATAAACCTTAATAAAGCATTATCTAAACCAAACTTAGTAATTACAATACTTAATGCTGTAATCGAAATAGATAGATTGTATACTCCTATTCCGCTTGCTCCTAACTGCCTAGCCAAAACAACACTAATTGTAAAACCCAAAACTGCCCCAATTATTTTAAAACCAAAAGAAAAAACAATGTTTATCAAATCTTTATTAATAAATTTATTTGACAAAATAACCAACCTTCTTCTAAAAAATCTTTAAAATTAATATGCTTTTGAATTTATCATAACTAGAACAGTTGATATTATTAATTTTACGTCAAAAACTAAAGACCTACACTTCATATACTCAAGGTCCATTTCAACCATTTGATCAAACCCCACTTCATTTCTAGCACTGACTTGCCATATGCCTGTGCACCCTGGTGTCACTAATAAACGTTGTTTATGATAATTACTGTATTCTTTAACTTCTCTCATTAAAGGTGGCCTTGGTCCAACCAAGCTCATATCACCTTTTAAGACATTAAATAATTGGGGGATTTCATCTATACTTGTTTTTCTAATAAATTTCCCTACTCTTGTAATTCGAGGATCATCTTTCATCTTAAACATTAATCCACTCACTTCATTTTTATCAAGTAAATCTTTTAACATATCTTCAGCATTTGTAATCATTGATCGAAATTTGTACATGTTAAATTTTTTCCCATCTTTACCGACTCTAACTTGTTTAAAAAAAATAGGTCCTTTTGGATCTTCAACCTTTATCATTACCGCTAAAATAAAAAAAAGCGGTAAAAACATTAGTAGTCCGGTTAATGACCCGAAAATATCTACTAATCTTTTAACCAACAAATAACTTATTGAATCATTAATTTCTAACTCGTTTGTTTTTTTATTTTTAGGATTCTGAACTTTTTCGAATTGTGATTCTTTCAATTAGAACTCTCCTTAAAAAATTTAATAGCTAATAATTAAACTAAAGAACCTGAATTTATTGATTCTAAAAGTATAAATTTCAAAGACCATTTTAACTTTATTTTACGGTGGTTACATTTATGTAATATTCAGTACAGCTCAAAAAATATTATCTTTTTAAGAGTAAAGAAACATTAAAGTAAATAAAGTATAGTATTTATCAAGAGTATGTACATGTAAGTAATTCCAATTAGTAATTCAATATTACTACATATAAAGCTAGAAATCGATAAGTTTCCCAATATCTTTTTTTATTTCAAATTATTTTTATAAACACTCAAAAAATTAGCTCCTAGTTAATAACTAGAGAGCTTCTTTTTTAACGAAAAAATGTAAACAGTCTCTTTTTTTCTTTTTCAATATATTCAGGCGGATACATTATTAAATTTTTATCTTTATAAATATTTTCTGCATTCTCTTGAAAATAATAGAAAGAATTATTGCCATGATCTTTTTTTATTAGCTCTAGCGCTTCTTTCATACGAAAAGTGCGGGCTTTGAGATTATGTGCATCGGAAGCAAGAACATGTACTAAATTAGCTTCAATAAGCCTATTCGTAAATTTTTTTATACTTGAACCAAAATCTCCAGTTACGCTAGAAGTCGTAATCTGCGCAATTGCACCGTTTTTCACAAATTCGTAAAGCATTTCAGGTTTATTCAAAAAAACACTATTACGTTCTGGATGAGCTATAACTGGAATATAGCCTTTTAAGGCTAAATCGTAAAACAACCTTTCACTATAAGCTGGTACCGAGGTAGTCGGGAATTCTACTAATATATACCTTCCTTCACCTGTTAATGGAATAGAACGACCAAGATTAAGATCATCAATTAAATCTCCAAATATTCGAATTTCCTGACCTGGTTTTATGGTTAGAGGGATATTTTTAGAGTCAAGGGCTTCATTTAAAGTCTTTACTCCCGAGATCATTTGCTCTAACGTTGTATCAAAATATGGATTTGCATAGTGTGGTGTAGCGATTATCGTAGTTATCCCTTCCTCAACAGCTTTAAGAGACATCTCGATACTATTGTCAAGTGATACAGATCCATCATCTAAGCCAGGAAGGATGTGACAATGAATATCAATCATACTTAAAATCTCCTTTTAAATATTCTAAGAATAATAGTAATAGCTTTTTTCATCTACAGGCTTATTGTTAAGTATCACGCCAAGTATATTTGCTTTTGTTTTATCGAGAAGCTCTTTAGTTTTAATTATTTCTTCCTTATCTGTTTTACCACTTGATGTAACTAAAATTGTACCATCCACTTTGTTCGCTAATAACTGGGCATCTGTAACTGCCATTACTGGAGGAGCATCAAAAAATACTATATCAAACTGCGCAAGTGCTTCTTTCATCATTATTTCCATCATTTGAGAATTCAACAACTCAGCTGGATTAGGAGGTATAGGACCACATGTTAATATTGACAAATTATTAATATTTGTTTTTTGT
Source organism: Alkalihalobacillus sp. FSL W8-0930 (assembly GCA_037965595.1). Classification (NCBI taxonomy): domain Bacteria; kingdom Bacillati; phylum Bacillota; class Bacilli; order Caryophanales; family Bacillaceae; genus Alkalihalobacillus; species Alkalihalobacillus sp. FSL W8-0930. The sequence goes on from CP150183.1 coordinate 3,315,897, forward strand.
ACAGTTTCTTCTAGCAAACTTTGTTTAGATAATACATTAGTTAACCCACGTGTGTTGGCTAAATTAAATGTATAGTGTGCAGTTGGCCTTCTCATATCTGCGTCAACAATCAGAACTGTATTCCCATTTTGAGCCATCACAATGGCTAAGTTAGCGACACTAGTTGACTTCCCTTCTCCAGGTCCTGCCGATGTTACTACAAAACTTCTTAGTTCCTTGTCTACAGATGAGAACTCAATATTTGTACGAATTGTTCTATATTGCTCCGAAATGGGTGAGTGTTTATGAAGATCAGCTATTAAATGCCGTTGAGTTTTATTTCTTGAATTTGTTTTTTTTTGCACTTTTTGCCTAGAACGTGTCATGTGAATTTATCCAACTTTCTATGTGTATTTCTTAGTGCTTTCTTGCATGGTATCCATATTGGAGACGGACCCTAGTAACGGTAATTTTAAAGCTTCCTCTATATCCTTTTCGGTCTTTATTGTTGTATCAAGATATTCTAATATAAATACAACTGCTATTGAAAGCATCAGCCCTACTACCGCAGCAATGGCCATATTTAGATAAGGATTTGGACTTATAGGAGAAAGACTTTCGTCAATCTTAGCTGGAGATAGTATATTAACATTATCAACATTCATGATTTCAGGTATCTCAGATTCAAAAACCTGTGCAATAGTATTTGCTAACAGAACAGCTTGTTCAGGCGATGTGTCTTCAACAGATATTTTAATAACCTGAGATTCATTAGCTGTACTAACAGTAATCATTTTATCAAGTTGGCTAGTAGTTAGATCAACATTAGTTTCTAATATTACCGGTTCTAATATCCGAGCATTTTTAATAATTTCATTATATGTATTTATTAGCTCAATGTTTGTTCTAATTTCTGTTTGAGTAAATGCCTGATCTAACCCACCATTAGTTTGAGAAATTAGTAATTGTGTATCACTTTGATACTTAGGTGTTAATAAAAAAAAGCTAACTATTGCAGTAAAAGCTATTGCTATAACTGGTAATAATATAAGTAATTTAAATTGCCCCTTAAGTGTATAAAGTATATCTTTTAGACTAGTTGTTTCTTCCATTCGTTTTGAAGACCCCCTAAATTAAGTAACTTTCTCTAACTAAATTGGATTATATCATAGTTTACTGGAGCTTTACGATTAAATTTTGCTTGTGTATCTGTAATTTATTTCATATACTAATGAAAGTATTGTGCCTCAGGGGTCTTAAGTCCTATAAAACTTCAAAGAAGGGCGTTATTATTTTATGAAAAAAGGTTTTAAGATTGCGATAATTGTTGTTAGTGTACTGTTTTTAGCAGGTGTTGGCTTTACTTATTACGTTTATGATTCAATTCGCGACACTGCTAATGCAATTCATGAGCCAATTAGTGGTCGCCAACTCTCCACTCGTGATGTAAACATCGAAAACTCAGATCCTGTCTCCTTTCTCATTGCTGGAATTGATGCACGGGGGGATAATTTGTCAGGTCGTTCAGACACAATGATCCTGGTGACTGTAAATCCAAAATTAAATTCCATAAAAATGTTAAGTGTTCCTCGAGATACGCGAACTGAAATCGTTGGAAAAGGAACAATTGAAAAGATTACTCATGCTTATGCCTACGGTGGACCAGCCATGGCCATGGATTCAGTTGAGAACTTATTTAATGTTAATATTGATCACTATGTAACAATTAATATGGAAGGTTTTAAAGAGCTTATTGACGCACTTGGCGGAGTTTCGGTTAATAGCGATCTAGCGTTTAGTTGGGAAGGATATAGTTTTACAGAGGGCCCACAATTCCTTAACGGCGAAGAAGCTTTAGCGTATACGCGTATGAGAAAAGAAGATCCTCGCGGGGATTTTGGACGTGCCGCACGCCAACGAGAGATTGTTGAAGCTGTTATTAAAGAAGCTGCACAATTTAGTTCAATTACAAAAGCAGGCGACATGCTAAATGTTGTTGGTGGTTCTGTTAAGACTGATATGTCATTGGATGATATGTGGACTTTACAAAACAATTATCGTAATGCGTTAGGTACTATTGACCAGCTTGAATTTGATTATACTACCCCTACTATTGATGGTTTATCTTATGTTGTCTTAAGTGATGAAACGATCGCAGATATTAGTAAAGAGTTACGCGAGCATTTAGAACTAGATTAATGAACATGAACCCCCCTGTAGCTAGTACTACAGGGGGGGTTGTTGTATAGTGAGTAACATGTTGTTTTTTACACTTTAATTGTTAAGGCGGCTGAACTCCTATTAATTTGGAACCTCACTACCTCTTCGTTTTTTCCCACAAATAATACACTCATCGGTGTAATAACTATATTTGTGCTTCTTTTGAAATTTACATTTAAACCATGCTTTTAATTTCATCTTTATTACACCCTCTTTTATTAATATTTAATAGACCGTAAAGAATACTTATCTTATTCTACATGAATTGGCAAAATCCTTTGTTGAGTCAGGGTGTGAAATTTCTTAAGATCTTGTGATATTTTACCCTGAATCTCAAAAGGTAAACGCTAACTGTGGGTGGGAGGAATTTGACGATTGATAGAGAAGTTGTTTTGAACGACTTTTTGAGGAGTGATTTTTGTATGTGTGGGATTCAACTCTAGCTATTTACTAAGAGATCAGGATTTGCCTAAACAACGCTTAGCCTTGCAACAAAGAATTGAGGGTGACTTACTTCAGGATAAACGCATAATTGGCGTCTTTTATGGAGGGTCGATTGGAACGAAGACTACAGACATCTATTCTGACATTGATGTGCGTATTGTTGTGAGTGATGAGCATTATGAACGCTATCGATTGGCTAAACGAGTGCGAGCTAAATGTTGGGGAGATGTGCTCTTTTTTGAGGATCTGCCTTGTACGAATTATAGTGTGGCTCACTATGATTCTTTTTTAAAGGTAGATTCGTTTTATTATCGAACACGGGATCTTGTGGCCTCGGTATGGCTTCAGAACGTTAAGGTTTTGTTGGATCGGGGTGGATTTTTACATGAGCTCGTTGCAGAGTCGAGGAAACTGCGGTATGAGCCGAGTGTTGAGGAAGTCATAGTATTGCGAACGAAGTTTCTCGCCCATTCTCATGAGGTCTATCGACGTGCGAGACGTGGTGAGTGGAATTATGCTCTCAACTGTCTGAATTACTTACGAATGATTGTAGTGACAGCCTGGTGTATGGATAAGAGAATCCAGCCGAATACACTTGGAGATTGGGCCAAGTATGAAGGTGCGCGGAGTCAATTAGATGAGTGGCAACTTGTGTTCTTGGCCGAGTGGGATGGAAGGCGAGATGCTGAGGATATGTTGAGTAAGGTGCGGATGATGTTTGATGAGTTTAAGACTGTGCACCGGAGTTTGTGTGCGTGTGTTGGGATTGATGAGGAAAGTGAGATGATGGATCGGGTGATGGGGATGGTTGTTTAGAGTTGTTCGTATTGTATGCGAGCTCGAATGCAATAGTGCTTACCTTTCTTTTTTCGCGTTTTAGTTGGTTCATAAAGGGTAAGGTGTAAATAAAAAGGATGTGTTTGTCATGGACGATCCGAAAAAGATTAAGAACCCAAAAGCTCCATCTCAGAAAAAGATGTTCATTGCAAGTACGCTCGGGGTAATCAGCGGGGCTATCATATACACCTATTTCCTTTAACATTAAACCAATCTGGTGAGCGCACCAGATTGGTTTTCGTGTTTTAAGTGAATTCGAGTTTAAAAGAAATAAGGAATAAAAATGAACATTTTTATCACTGCATTGGAGTTTGTGGGGGTATTCACGGAGAACTGGAATTGAGAGGGTTGCTCTCTTTACTAAGACGCCCCTCCCCCCACTCTCTCAGGTTTAGTCCTCCTGAGCTTTTCTGGGCCAGCACAAAATAATGACCACAGAAATAACAAGTGAACACAGAGGAAGTATAACATTCCAAGAGGTGAAGCCGATGTCACTTCCAGGGTAATAATATCTGCTATACCAAGTTTCATACAGTAGATTTAGAAGTATCGTTACGATAGGAGCAACCCACATCTTTTTGAGAAGAATTGATACGAGCACCCCTATTCCAATAACAACCGATGGAACAATATATAATTGCATTAGAAAAGGATCTACTGCCTCCATCATGCTCAATTTGTAAGCTCACCTCTATTTCAATTATTTGCATCTAACATTATCCTTCAGTAACCATATGTTCAACTGACTCTTTGTTAAGATTGCGTGTTAATTGTTTGAATTTCTTAAGTAGGTTTTGTTTTTAAGTTCAATGAAATAAGGAATAAAAATGAACATTTTTATAACCGCATTGAAGGTTGTGGAGTTATTCAAGAAGAACTGGGCTCGGAGCAAGAACTTTGAGTGTGTTACCAAGCTGAGAGAAGCTTTAGTAAGAGGAATAGAGGTTTTAGTAAGCCTGGAGCGAGTTCTATTAAGATGCAGGGTACGTTACCAAGGTCGGAGCGTCTGTTAGCAAGATCGGACCTCTGTTACCAAGACTCCAGCGCCTCATATCAAGAACTCTCTCCGCCTTAGCAAGAGCTTTGTCCTCTTTACCAAGATCCCCTCGCCCCCACACGCAAAAACCCCCTCCGACACGGTCAGAGGGGGTTTAAATAAACGTTTAATTAAAAGCGTTTTGCACCGATGTAGCGTGGTTTCCAGTAGCTGTTGTCCATGCTTGTGATCGTTACGCCTGAGCTAGATCCGGAGTGGATGAACTGGTTGTTTCCGATGTAGATTCCGTTGTGTGATGGGCCGGCTTTGTATGTTTCGAAAAAGACGACGTCTCCCACTTGTAGGGAGGATACGCTTTTTCCGGCGCTGTATTGTGATGCTGCGGTTCTTGGGACTGAGATGCCTTGTTGTTTGAAGACATATTGGATGAATCCGCTGCAGTCAAATCCAGATGGTGAGCCACCGCCCCATTTATATGGTACGCCGATGTGCTTAGAAGCTTCGGCTACGATGTTTGTAACGGTTGCACCTGAGTTATTGTTGTTGCTTACTGTTTCACTTTTCACTTCAGTGTTTGGCTTGTATGTTGAGCCTTGTCCTAGTTTCGCGAATGTTTTTGGACCTGCAATTCCGTCTGCTGTCAGCCCATTGGCACTTTGGAATTTACGCACGGCGTCGCGTGTGTCATTTCCGTAGTAGCCTGTTGGATTCTGGTTGAACACGCCAACGGAGCGTAGTTGCGATTGAAGCTCAGTTACCGCAGCTCCTCTGCTTCCAACACGTAGGATGCTTGATGTTGCAGATGGGCTTGAGTTGGTGTTCTTTGTTGTTTGGTTTGATGGTGCTGGTGCTTTTGAGCCACCTGTGTTATTTAGTGCTGCAAATGTTTTTGGACCTGCAATTCCGTCTACTTGTAGGTTCTTGCTACGTTGGAATGAGATGACTGCGTCTTTTGTTGTGTTGTCGTATTGTCCGTTAGGTTCTTTGTTTAAGAATCCAGCAGAACGTAATTGTGATTGTAATTGTTTCACTTGGTTGCCACTAGATCCTACGCGTAAAATGCCTGAGTAGGAAACATTTGTTGATGCTTGTGACGATGAAGTCGCTTTTTGAGACGATGATCCGCCTTTAAGTGCACCGATTGTTTTCGGTCCAGCAATTCCATCTGCGGATAATCCGTTTGCTTGTTGGAACTTACGAACAGCGTCTGTTGTGATCGTTCCGTAGTATCCAGTTGATTTTTCGTATGTAAAGAAACCTTTTGACTTCAGCTCGTCTTGAAGCTGAGTAACGTCTGAGTGACTCATCCCTTGGCGAAGTGTCTGATCTCCTAGTGCTGCGTCTGCGATGGTTGGAGCGGCAAGTACGATTCCTGTAGCGACAGTTGTTGTTAATACGGCCTTTTTCATCTTAGTTGCTTGGTTCAAAAAAAGAACCTCCTCTATCTCTAGTTTATGTGGTATGTTTCGGCTGCGTGAGTCTAATGCGTCTAAAGTCCTATTTATTCCCGCATAATAATCTTACAAAATAAGGGATATAACTCGAATATAAACTAAATTTTACACGAATTTTGTCTTCTAATCTATCATTGTAACGAAACTGTAATATTACATTTTGAACGTAACGAGAGCGTTCATGACAGGGATTAAAAGAAGTAGAGACACACAAAAAATCCCCCAAGCGTGGGGGTCATCGCGCTTATCTTTATTTATTTTTTATAATTGATGTGTCCTGCCAGTGCATAAAGCGCAAGGGTTGAGGCAAAATGTGAGGAAATATCGTTTGCGTCCTGCTGAGGGTAGACTTCAACAAAATCCATTCCAACAAGTCCTCTTGATGCAAATTCATAGACAAGAGTCAGTAATTCATAGCTTGTGAGACCATTTACGTCGGCGGGTCCTCCGGGATTAAAGGCCACATCTAATACATCACTGCAAATAGATAGGTATACTAAATCGACATTGGCACTAGCCATGTCATATAATTCACCCGCGAACTCTCGTAGGTCAGTCGCTTCACGAATCTGGTTCACAGTCACCGTTTTGGCCCCGGCTTCTTTCGCATAACGTCCGGTCGCAGGCTTATTACGCGGTCCGTGAATTCCTGTGTGAATCAAGCTCTCATTCACTACGCCATCCAGCTCATATAATCTAGCAAATGGTGTAGAGCGAGCGTACTTTTCGCCTTCATGGTGAGGCATATTATCGTAATGCGTATCTAGGTGTAAAATACCGATTTTCTTATCAGGGTATGCTTCAGTTAAGCCACGCACGATTGGATAGGTAATCCCATGATCGCCTCCAAGTGCGATTGGAAACGCCTTTGTTTTCCAGACATCCTTTGCAAACTTCGCAATACGGTTCATCGTCTCATCTACGTCGGCTGGAACGACATCTACGTCCCCTAGATCTGCTAGAGTTAAGTGCTCAAACACATCGATGTGATCGAGCTCCGGTAAATACCCTGAGTAACGCCCAGAACATAAGCGCATCACTTTAGGTCCGAGCTCACAGCCTGTGTAATCTCCCCAGGTGACAGCACCTTCCCATGGCACACCATAAATCAGAACATCCGCCTTTTCATAGGAATCGGTTGTTCCATTAATCGCTCCGAGAAAGGGCGGGGTATTTCCATACAGCATTGAATTGTTGGTAGACATCCACTCATCCTTTCCTACAAACTCTTTGCTCATTACCCGTTTTGCAGATTGTTTAAACGTTTGTTTAATAAAAAATGGTGCGGAACCATTGAGGTCCGCACCTTTTCCTTTATTGAAAGTTTTGTAGGAATGCTTGGCATCTGTGTGCTTTGGTTAGCGCGCCAAGAAATTGATTGTGTGAGATGTCAAAGAAAACTTTGGTACGGTCCCTGAACGTGACCTGTGTACCATTCTTTCCTTCTTGATTCGTTTCATCAATTGCTACTACGTGCCTTGAAAAGAACCACTCACATCTTGGATTTGAAGGTGAATGTGTCGGTGCCGCGATAATCGCTTGGCTTTCACTGATTAAGATCGGGGGCTTAGATTTGATTCCTAGACTTGACACACTAAACGTTGAACGGCCATCGAAGCTTGAACCGTTTGTTAAGCAAGCTTGTTTAATTAACTGAAGAGGCGTTTGTTTTACGTAGTATGTTTGATTCGATTCCATGATTACGGACGAGAATTCAATATCATATAAGGGTTTAATCAGTAACGTATCCTGAGTAATCTCATAATCGTCCGCGTGCTGAATGTGTGGTGTATATGTTGTCATAATGAGCCTCCTTAAGATTTTTAAAATGATACTTTTCTTTAAAAAGAACGAATTAAAAGCTGTCATTTGTGTATAATCTTGAGGTCATTTTTTGTAAAACTGGCCTTCCTCTCTTCCCGTTTCCCCTTTTTACCTACATGCACAAAACCCGGAACTCTCTTAATCTGTATCTACCGCGGAATCCATAGAAAGCGCGCTTTCAGATTGGTTTATACAATGAATTCTACGTTCGATCAGGTACTAACTCAGTACACCCCACTTATTAAGAGTCAGATTAAACGACTAAGTCTCATGCAGCATTATGATGAAGCCTATCAAGTTGCGATGATCGCCCTGTGGGACGCTCATCGCCGCTTCTCTCCGGAAAAAGGGGAATTTGCAGCCTTTGCACAGCTGCGTGTACGCGGTGATCTCATTTCCTACTTGCGTAAGGAGATTCGCATGGCAGAACGATTTGTACTGACGGATGAATCCTCAGAACATCTGCTTGAGAATCTTTCTATCGAAGATGAATACGAGAACTCCGGGTTTTACTTCACTCCTTTCTTGAACCAATTATCACCACGCGAACTGCTCTACGTTGAACAGGTGCTTATTCAAGGAAACAGCATCAAGTCTGTTGCTGCCAAAGAACATGTAACAGTGAACACTGTCGCCAGCTGGAGCAAAACGGCGCGTCGTAAACTCCGAGAAATGGGAAAAACCCTCGGAGATCCACGAAAAATGAAGGATTAACTTACATTTTGTAATTCAGTTAAAATTATACTTGTCTGATAGCTGTCATGCAATTAATTTATCAAAATATTCTGTCAAATTATCTAACAATAGAAATCATGGATGGTATACCCCACCCCATGAATGGTTTGGATAAAGCAAGGGTCCCCTTCTTTTAAAGGAAGCTTCTTTCGGATGTTACTAATATGAACCATGACTGTACCAGGATCATAGGGCCGCTCATCTCCCCATACATGGTAAAACAGCTGGTTCGAGCTAAAGACAGTGTTTGGACTGTGCGCAAGAAATGTCAGGAGCTTAAACTCTTGGGCTGATAGATCAATCTGTTTATGATGATGCTGGACTTTCTGTGATATTAAATCAATGGAAAGACCATTGAGCTGGAGCTCACACTGTTGTTGATCACGCGTTCGCTTATAATGATTCAGGTGTGCTTTTACACGTAACAGCAACTCTTCATACGGGACAGGCGTTGAAAGAAAATCATTAGCTCCCGCTTCGATTACGTTTTCCATCGTGAATGTTTGTCCAAGAGTCATGATGATGGGGATCACTGTCTGACCTCGAAGGAGTGTGCATAACTCGAGTGGCTCCCTGTCTAGTAAGGCTTCTCCAAGAATAATGAGCTTAGGTTCGAGCATCTGCATGACTCTTTCAAGCATGAAGTCACTTCGTTGCCTGATAAGAATAAACTTTTCTTTCTTTGCATCTCGGTCCAACTTTTCGTACAAATCATCACTGTCATCTATCAGAAGAATTTGTGCCCTTGCCATCTTTCTCTTCCCTCGCTTCTACTTTTTTATAGTATACGTGGTAAAGAAGGATTTTCATAGTAATAACAAGGACTTTTGTCACAAAATATTTGCCTAACTTCATAGGAAAAAGACCCCTGTCTATGCAACAGGGGTCTTCTGCCATCTATTCGTCTGATTGCTCGTCCGATTCGACCGAGCCACCGTCCATTCGTTCATCATCATTGTCCATTAGCTGTTCGTCCGACGATTCCATTTGGAACTCTTCTTGATCTTCAGCTGATTCTGGCTCATCAAAGGTTGCCGGATCTTCAATGCTATCGCGGTCGCTGCTATTTGAGGACGGTGTATCTTGTCCGTCATCATCTCCACATGCGCTTAGAACAGCTACAGATAAAAAGGCTGCGGCTAGAATGCCTGTTGACTTCTTCATACGTTGACCTCCCGCAATGCGTAGTTGTTTTGATCAGCTATCATCTTACCAACGCCTGCGCCAGTCGTCTATTAAACAAGCCCGAGTTATACATTCTTTTGCAGGAACACACGGTCTCCCATATTGCACACATCCAATGATTCACGTAGCACGCCTTATAGACGTGCCATTAACTGTTTTGTTGCAGGGCAAACGTCATGTCTGCTTCCACAGCCACTTCGCCGTTTACTGTTGCCACACCATGTGCTTTAGCCACAGGTCCTTTTAAACGAGTGATTTCAACTTCCAGACGAAGCTGATCACCGGGCTTTACCTGACGCTTGAAACGACATTTCTCAATGCCTCCAAACAAACCAATCTTCCCTTTGTTCTCTTCCTTTGTCAGAATCGAAACCGCTCCCGTCTGTGCAAGTGCCTCTAAGATCAGCACACCTGGCATCACAGGATAGTCCGGGAAATGCCCGTTAAAAAACTCCTCGTTTGCTGTTACATTTTTAATTGCCACAGCACGTTTGCCCTCTTCTACTTCATCCACACGGTCAATCAATAAGAAGGGATAGCGGTGGGGAATAATCTCTTTAATTTGTTCAATTGTTAACATCGTCAACATCCTCTCATACGTGGTATCACAGGAAATTATATCACATTCAGATGCTAAGCGTTTTAAGTGAAAAGTTGAGGGGATTCAAGTACGATAACCCTATCAACTAAAAAGGGAGCGATGACATTGGCTAGTTTTCACGGACACTTTGTACCAGAATCACTTGGCATGCAAACCGGACTACAGATTATTCTTCCCGAACACACGCAAACCACACACCCAAGAAGAACCCTCTACCTCTTGCACGGGCGAGGCGATAACGAAACCAACTGGGTCAGACGCACCGCAATCGAACGATACGCCGACACACATGGCATTGCCGTCATCATGCCAAACGCCGATACCAGCTTTTACACCGACATGGCCTACGGCAAAAACTATTGGACCTACATCTCAGAAGAACTCCCTCACATCGTAAACACTCACTTTAAAATCGAAACCAGCCCCGAGCACACCTATGTCGCCGGCCTCTCTATGGGCGGATACGGAGCATTCAAGCTCGCCCTTAACCACCCAGACCGCTTCCGAGCAGCCGCAAGCTTCTCAGGCGCAGTTGATGTCCGAGGCTTAATGAGCGCCGTCCCAGAAGAACAGCAAGATGAGCGCGAGCGCAGCTTAACCAGCATCTTCGGCCGCGATCCCGATCTCGATGCAATCGGAGCCGACCTCTTCTCTCTAGTAACGAAGCACCAGCAAGCAGGACGCGCGCTGCCCGAGCTTTATCAATACTGTGGCACCGATGACTTTTTGTATGACATGAATATTAGATTTCGCGATCATTTGAAGGATCGCGGTGTTGATGCGTATTACGAGGAAGAGAAAGCAGATCATACGTGGGACTATTGGGATTATTGTATTGAATCGTTTTTGGAGAAGATTTGTAAGTAAGAATGAAAAGAGGAGACAACGCTTAGGCGTTGTTTTTTTGTGTGGGTGGGGGTTGCGGAGCGGGGTTCTTGGTTGGAGGGGTTTTGGGCTTGGTATTGGGGTCAAAGTTCTTAGTGTTTGGTTTGTTGCTCTTGGTATAAGGGGTGCGGGCTTGGTGTTTTTGGTTTGGGCTTGGTATCGGGGGTCTTTTCTTGGTGGAGATGGCTGCGGGCTTAGTAATTTGGCGTTTGCTCTTGGTGCTGGGTTCATCTCTCTTGGTAACGCATGTAAGGGCTTGGTATTGGTGCTGTTGAGCTTGGTTCTGGTTTTGAGTTCAGTGCATTTGGAAAAATGAACATTTTTCATCCTTATTGGGTTGTGGTTCTTGGTTGGGGTGGCTTGCAGCTTGGTATTGGGGTGAGTGTTCTTGGTGTTTGGTTTGTTGCTCTTGGTATGAGGGCGGCGGGCTTGGTATTTTTGTTTTGAGCTTGGTATTAGGGGTCTTTTCTTGGTGGAGATGGCTGGGGGCTTAGTGTTTTAGCGGTTTTTCTTGGTGTTGGGTTCATCTCTCTTGGTAACGCATGTGGGTTCTTGGTATTGGTACCGTTAAGCTTGGTTCTGGTTTTGAGTTCAGTGCACTTAGAAAAATGAACATTTTTCACCCTTATTGGGTTGTGATTCTTGGTTTGGATGGTTCGGAGCTTGGTTATGATTTCAGAGTTCTTGGTGTTTGTCCCGCTGTTTTTAATATTTCTGTTTTTTGTCTTTATAGGTGATGCATCCCAACCATCAGCTTGGTCTTTTTCTCATTCATTCTTAGAGGAGTTTAAACTCTATCTCATATTTTTCCGATTTTTAAATGAAACTCGTTCAGGACTCGTCGACGCTTCATATTAAATGTTTTACCTGAGAAGTCGATAAAAAGAATGTTGCATTATACATATCATTTAATCCGGAATAATGAGTGGGAATGTATGTTGCAAAATAAAACATATAGGAGTTCTAAACAAGATGAAAACAAAAAAAGAGAAACAACCAACCGGTAAAACGTTGTCAATGCGTTCAAAATTAATATTGGCTTTTTCCATTGTGCTTATTTTGCCTAGTATCATTATTGGATTTAGCTCATATCAAAGTGCAAGCTCAAACATTGAAGATAAACTACAAAGTTCAACAACAGAAAGTTTATCAATTATTGATGATACAATTAGTAATTTTATTCAATCTCAAAAAGAAAATATTGCCTACATTGCAGACGCTAGTGATATTGAAAATGGGTTTCTGGAAGAAGAGACGGAAGAACAGAGAATATTGCTTGATACGTTCCAGAATACAAAAGCAGATGTAGAACAGACCTTTGTAGGTACCGAAGAGGGAAACTTTATGAACTCTCCTACATCGTTTCAAAATCCTCCTGACTATGACCCGCGTGAAAGACCTTGGTATCAAACTGCTATGGACGCGGGACAAGAAATCATTCTTACCGCTCCATATATCTCTGCTTCATCTGGGGAGCCAGTAACAACAGTCGCTAGAACGACCGCAGATGGACTTGGTGTTGCCGCTCTTAATTTAAAACTTAGTGAAATTACCGATATGTTAAATAATATTACAATAGGTGAGAAAGGCTATGTCTTTCTATTAGATCAGAATAATATGTATGTATCACACCCTACCGAAGAGCTTGGAGAGCCTGCTGCTGAAGAATTCCTCTCATTCCAGGATTCAGTAAGTGGAAAAATAGATTATCTTTATAACGAAACCGAGCAAACGTTAAATTATTTAACAAACGAAGAAACAGGATGGAAGATTGTTGCGGTCATGGATCAGGCTGAGATTCAACAAGCATCAACACCTATCCTACACACAACATTACTTGTATTGGTTTCCTCATTAATCGTCGGACTAATTGTTATCTTCTTCTTGTTGCGTTCGATTGTTGGACCAATCTCACTTTTGACGAAAGTGGCGGAGCGAATGAGTCAAGGTGATTTGGGCACAAAATATGAAGTGCATCCAAATCGTAACGATGAGATTGGACGTTTAGGAAAAGCATTTGAACATATGAGATTCGCATTATCAACCATGCTAACAAGTGTCCAAGATAAAGCACAGCACTTGGCAGCTTCTTCAGAGGAGCTTGCTGCAAGTACGGAAGAGAATACACGAGCTACCGAACAAATATCGGATGAAATGCAGGAGATGGCCACCGGTGTAGAAACGCAGAGTGAAAGAATCAAACAAGGAAACACTGTTTCTATCCAGATGGCACAGTCTGTTCAAACCGTCTCACAGCGTACTGAACAAGTTCAAAACACAGCATCTAATGCATCTCATTTAGTTCAAGACGGGAATAAAGCCATTCAAACAAGTGTAGAACAAATGACTCAGATTAAAGATACCGTCCAAGAATTATCCGCAAGTGTTCAGGGGCTTGGTAAAAGCTCGGATGAAATTAGTAAGGTTGTTGATGTGATTAAAAGTATTGCCGAACAAACAAATCTGTTAGCTTTAAATGCAGCGATTGAAGCGGCTCGTGCAGGTGAACAAGGAAAAGGGTTTGCTGTCGTGGCTGAACAAGTAAGGAAGCTTGCTGAACAGTCTGCAGAATCGACACAAGTCATTGGTGGTATTATACAATCCATTCAAAAGGAAACAACGCACACGGTGAAAAAAATGGATGAGAGTACAAATCAAGTTGAAAAAGGAATTGAAGTGGTTCATGTTGCAGGTAAAGCGTTTACAGAAATGAAGAAGTTTGTAGACGAGGTAGCAATGGAGGTCGCTGAGGTCTCAGAACAGACAAAGCAGATGGCTGCAGGGACTGATCAATTTGTAAAAACCTTTAATGATATTTCTACCATATCTGAAAATACAGCAGCTAGCACCGAAACAGTGTCTGCTTCAACGCAGGAACAGCTGGCTTCTATGGAAGAAATCTCTGCTTCTGTTGAGACATTAACAGGACTTGCTGAAGAACTCCAAGGATTAGTTCAACAATTTGAAGTAAAAGAAAATGATTCTATTTAATTTCTTTGCTAGCAAAGTATTTAAAGCAGAAAAACTGGCTTCTTATATGTTACATGTTACGAATTATGACCATCCTCTTGCTTTAACGCTGTATAACGCTCTTCCACCTCGGTTGTCTTAATAATAAATCGCTAGTAATAACTTATTCTTTACGCTTTTTTTATAAATGACCATACAATTTAAACAATAAAAAAGTAGCTACGTTTTTCTTCGTAGCTACTTCTTTATTATATTAAAGGTTTACAAGAATTTAAATTATTTATTAAAGTTAACTTATACCTAACCCTGCACTTGCATAACCAGCAACAGCATTAACTAAGCTAACCCCCGCAGCCGTTGCTGAGAAAACAATTAAAAGACGGTCTCCTGCAGTTACTGGAATGGAAAGTCCTGTTACGTTACCAGTAGAAATAGTTCCTATAGACACTAATCCCGTTAATGGTGGTGTCAGCGTAACAGATGCTCCAGGTATTGCTGTTAAGATATTTGTTGCGACCGGACCTGGAGAACGGAAAACTTGCGCTGTTATTGTTACAGTAGTACCAACTAATGCTAGTGCAGCAGTGGTACTGAATAAGGCCGATAATGAAGTGATTACACCATCCCTTGGTACGATAAATGCAAAGTTTAGTAAGGTACCTGCAGCCCCTGTTAAATCAATCGTGTCGCCTCCGAGTAAACTTACTCCTGTTACAGAGTTACCAAACCCGACAAGACTTGTAGTACCAACTAATCCCCCAAGAACTGTAGTTAAGGCCGTTGGAAGACCAGATGCAAATGGGATAATCGCTCCGTTTCCAGCCACTCCTGTTGCTCCCGTTGGCCCTGGGGCTCCTGTCCCTGCTGGTCCTGTTGATCCTGTTGGTCCCGTTGGTCCCGTTGGCCCTGGGGCTCCTGTCCCTGCTGGTCCTGTTGGTCCCGTTGGTCCTGTTGGTCCTGTTGGTCCCGTTGGTCCCGTTGACCCTGGAGGTCCACTCGGGACAAATAATTGACTGGAAGAAATTAGTGCAACATCATCAATGACAATGTCAGACCCACCAACAATAGGGGCAATAGTGAACGTAATGGTTGCTGAGGCTGCTCCTACTGGTACGATTGGAGTGGTTTCATACACAGTTAACCACGTTTCATTTTCAACAACTGGTAAACCAGACGTTTCAATGACCACCGAAGTAGTCGCCCCAACAGCATTAAAGACTGCATCGAAAAATTGAACGGTTAAAACCACCTGTGGAGATGGAAGTCCAGTTGTTCTCGCCAGCGAGGCCAATACCTCAAAGCTCTCACCTGGTTCTATCGCAACATTTTGAGAAAGACTTGCACCTGTAGCACTAGAAAGTTGAACCGCATAGAGACCTGTATGGCTAAATGACGTAGTAAGAAAACCATTTGTAACAATCCATGGAACCAATGTTCCCGTTTCAAAACCACTGTTTAAAAGACGGTTAATTAACATCTTTACCTCCTTAGTAACTCCAATAATATTAGAGCTTTGATATCTTATGGGAAAGATAGATGTTGGAAACTCGATACGCCTATATGCATGTATAATTCAGCAGATAGATGGATAGTAAATAATTTAGTGGATTTACCAAAGAATACTTGTAACAGATATATGGGTTTGCCCCTTAAATGGCATTCAATAGATTTAAATAGTTGATATCAACTTCACATCACTGTAACTTAAATGGCTTATGGTGAATAAAATATTGTTAGTAAGTTCTTACATCAATTTTTCTTTGGTGTATGGCTTCTCCTCTACCTTTCCCCTTAATAGGAGCATTAAGGGGGATTTGTTTATTAAATAACTTTTTACAAGAAGAACGGTACTACATATGGTTATGTAGAATGATATTTTATACTCAGTACAACAAAATAAAATCCAAAACGCTTTTAGAGATCTCGCTCATTCTTGCCCTCAGGCATTCCCCATGTCAACAAACGTTGTATCTTAAACCTTCATCTTATCTCTCTACCCAGTTGTGGAGCATCTGTTCAGTCATATCTAATTCCCTACCTACTTCAGCTATCCGTTATCTATCCGTTCATACCATTTCAACTGTTTGAACCTTGAACTCTACCTGTATCCAAATTTACCTGTCCATTTTTTTACTAGCATCACTTTGCTGATGGAGATTGTGGGCTTGGTGAGTTGGTGCTTTCTCTTGGTGTTTGGTTCATCGCTCATGGTAAAGAGGGTGATGATTGGTATTTGTGCTGTTGCTCTTGGTTTAGACTTGAGGTCTAATGCACTTAGAAAAATGAACATTTTTCTTCATTATTTGGCTTTGGTTCTTGGTTGGGTCGGGTTTCAGCTTAGTGATGCGGAGAGAGTCCTTGGTGTTTGGTTCGCTGTTCTTGGTATGGAGGGGGCGGGCTTGATGTTTTCATTTTTGTCTTGGTGTGGAGGGTCCTTTCTTGGTGGAAGTTGCTGGGGGCTTGGTTAGGGAGCGGTTTCTCTTGTTGTTGCTCGCGCGGTTCTTGGTAACGAGGGTTCGGGCTTGGTATTGGTTCTTTTTTTCTTGGTATTAGGTTTGGAGTTCAATGCTCTTAGAAAAAATGGACTTTTTTCATCCTTATTTTCATTTGAATTTTATCGGTTCAGTGTACCACCTCCCCCGCTCACCCCATTTCAGTAAAAAAAGGTTTTTCCTTCCTTCTCCTCTTCAATCACCTGCCATACCTGCATCCGCCTTCTTTCTCCATCGCCTAATTTCACTTTTTTCTCCAAATACTGGTTGCACATTTCTATATCATGGTGTACTATTCAAGTAATACACCATAACAGAACAGGGAGTGGAGAGCATGGGAGATCAGCTAGCTCGGCCTTTGGTTGTCGAGAATGTAAGTAAGAGTTTAGGTGGAAAGAAGATTATTAAGAATATGTCTTTCTCTGTGGAAGCTGGGAAAATTTACGGATTTCTTGGCCCAAATGGCTCGGGGAAAACAACAACGATTCGTATGATTGTCAGCTTGATCAGTATGGATGAGGGCGATGTGAAGATTGGCGGCCACAGTATTCGTACGGAACGAGAGCAGGCTCTCTCCAAAATTGGTGCGATTGTTGAGAACCCGGATCTCTATGAATATATGTCTGGTCGCAAAAACCTCATGCATTTCGCACGAATGTCCAAACAGAAGATTTCTCCTGAACGCATTCAAGAAGTGATCAATATGGTTGAGCTTGACCATGCCATTGATAAAAAGGTCAAAACGTACTCGCTTGGGATGAAGCAGCGTCTGGGGATTGCGCTCTCCATTTTACATGAGCCTAGTATTTTAATTTTAGATGAACCGACAAACGGACTTGATCCAAAAGGGATTCGCGAATTGCGCTCGTATCTGAAGGATCTTGCACGCAACGCGGGTGTTGCGATTCTTGTATCCTCTCATCTGTTGTCCGAGATTGAGCTGATGTGTGACCGCGCCATCGTCATCAAGGCTGGCCAGGTAATCAATGAGCTTGCTGTCAGTGAACAGGAGCAAGGGGATCATCAGGAAGTGGCGGCTGTGTTTGAAGTCACTCAACCAAAGAAAGCGGAAGAAATCTTAGCCCAATACGGAACCGTGCGTAAAGAGGAGAAGAACCTAGTGCTCGAGGCAACCACAATTGAGCAGGTTCCTTCTATCGTAATGGCCCTCGTGAAAAATGAGGTTGGCATTTATCATGTGTCCTATAAGAAATCACTCGAAGATACGTATCATTCGTTAACAGAAAAGGAAGTGATGTAGATGTTTCTTTCATTAATGCAGAATGAGTGGACGAAGGCATATTATCGGAATAAGTTTTTGATTTTCTCGATTGTGATGGTTGCATTGCTGTTTGTAGGAGTAGCAGGGACGCTATTCTTCCAGAACTTTGATTTTGGTGATGATATACCCGCTATCCAAGTGGAACCAGTTGGGTTTGCTGTGGGTGCTGTGGATACATTGTTTGTCTTTGTCCTCATTTTCAGCATCGTGATGTTGATATCTGGAATTGCCACGGAGTACAAAAGTGGAACAATGAAGCAACTGTTAATTCGTCCGATCTCTCGGACACAAATTCTTCTTTCTAAATGGGTCACGATCTACCTTGTAACGATTGGAATCTTTGTTGGAATTGCGATTCTCAGCCTTCTTATTGGTTATGTTTTCTTTGACTCTAACACAGCATTTGGTGAATCAGTTTCTACATTATTTCAATTAATCTTGTATCGTTTACCAATGCTATTCTTTTATCAGGTGCTTGCATTACTTTTAGCGATTCTCACTCGGAGCACCGCGCTCGCTCTATCACCAATTTTGATCCTACATTTTACTGGGTCCATTGTTATGGTATTCTTAGAAAGGTTTGAGTGGTCAAAATTTATTATTATTCCAAACTTAAATCTTCTTTATTATAGCTCCAATGAACTCATCCAATATCCGGGTGGACCGTATTCAGATGGCATGACACTTGGTTTTTCTCTAGCAGTCATCGCAGTGTATTCCATCATCCTGCTGGTCATCGCTCATCTTGTCTTTAAAAAGAAAGACGTTTTATCATAAAAGCAGCTTAGTTAAACAACAGAAAGGGGTGATCTCTAGGTGACGATTGAGTTTGACCCGTCAAAGCCGATTTATCGGCAAATAGCGGATTACTATTATCAGAAAATCAGTAATGGCGAACTCCGCCCTGGGGATAAACTTCCCTCGGTCAGAGAAACGGCCCAGTCCTTGCGCGTGAATCCAAATACCGCTTCACGGTCCTATCTTGAAATGGATCGTGAGGGGGTTACTTTTACGAGAAGAGGTCAGGGAACTTTTGTAACAGAGGACGAAGAGGTGGTAAGAGAATTGAGAGTACAATTGGCACAGTCTCACATTCAGGAACTAATTGATTATCTGCATAAACTAGGATTTTCCGACAACCAAATTAAAGATCAGCTTCATTCGTTACTTGAGGCACGGGAGGACGGGTCAGATGCAGAAAATTGAAATCACTCAACTATCAAAGTCATACGGGCGCAAAGAAGTGCTTCGAGATCTGAATGTAACACTGGAGGGCAACCGCATCTACGGAATCATTGGAGAAAATGGAACAGGTAAATCCACACTACTCCGCATGATCAGTGGCCTTGCCCGCCCCTCAAAAGGAAGCATTTCCGTAAATGGCCATACCACTGCAGAAGGCCGGCGGAGCCAGGTTGCCTATCTATCCGACCAAGAGATGCTGGACGGCTTCTCAACGCTCGAGTACCAAATTCAATTTCACGAAAAAATGATTCCGAACTTTCAGGTGAATCGCGTGTACGAAATGTTAGATATGATCAAGCTGCCGGTCGATGGCAAAATTAAAAACTTATCTAAAGGCCACCGCAACCTATTTAACCTTGTGCTCACACTTGCGAATCCAGCACCCGTTTTGATTATGGATGAACCACTTTCGGGGATTGATACGAATAAAAAAGAGGATTTGTTACATCTGCTTTCTTCCTTTACATTGGATGAGGAACGACTTATTTTGTTCGCCACGCACGAATATGATGAGATTGAATTTTTGATTGATGGATTGGTCATTATTAAAGGCTTCAGTATCGCGTATTTTACCGAGGATTTAGAAGAAATGCGGATCGAACAAGGCAAAACGGTTCAGGAAATTTTCAAGGAGGTGAGCAAATGACCTCGTTTCTTACTCTATTAAAGCGTGATCTTAGACTGCAAGTGCCGATGATGGTGATTTATTCAGCGGTGTTGGTGTTGATTGCGGTGGTGTTTACGTGGTTGGCTGTGAAGTTTAATGAAGTGGCTTACGAATTTATACCATTCCTTTATTTATCTCAATTCATTTTTTTGGGAATTGCCTTACCTATCAATGCAATTTGGAAAGAATGGCGCATGAAAACAGTGGCTCACTGGTTAATGCTCCCCACTTCTGTTCATAAGAAAATTTGGAGTAAAGCTTTATCTGTCGTCATTTGGACACTTTATATTATAGTGCTTGTTATTATACTATGGGCTATAACTGGATTAATAGGCAAATCGCCTATACATGATGGTTCATATGAATTACTTAAATTCATTTTATCTAGTGACCTAATGTACTTAATTCCCTTTTCAGTAGTCTTTCTTACCTTAGGGATTTTTCCATTCTTCATTGGTGTTATCATGGTGAAAGGTGAAAAAGGTTGGAAGGGACCTGTATTTGCACTATTACTTATCATCCTCTTTGTTGGGGTTCATCCTTGGATTGAAGTTGCTGAAACTTTTTCATTTCTAGAGATTGGTCCAATCTACATGGAGACTAACTTTACTCAAGCTGAATTTACATTTAGTAATAGTGAGGTTACTTTTAGTACAACAGGTAATTCCGATGAACCTATTACGTACGTAAGTAGCTTAATTTTTGATTTAATTCTTTATTCATCATTTTATTTTCTAACGTGGTGGTACCTTGCTAGAAAAGTAGAGATTTGATCGTTGAGGCTGTCCGGGTGGGCAGTCTTTTTTTGTGGTTTAGTTTGGTGGGGGTGTGGGTTTGTTGATTTTGTTTGCTCTTTGTTGATTCCGCTTCCTCTTTGTTGATTCTTTCCTCTCTTTGTTGATTCCGCTTCCTCTTTGTTGATTCTTTCCTCTCTTTGTTGATTCCGCTTCTTCTTTGTTGATTCTTTCCTCTCTTTGTTGATTCCGCTTCCTCTTTATTGATATCTTCTTCTCATTGTTGATTCCGACTCTTCTTTGTTGATTCTTTCCTCTCTTTGTTGGTTCGGCCTCCTCTTTGTTGATTCTTTCCTCTCTTTGTTGATTTAGCTTCCTCTTTGTTGATATCTTCTTCTCATTGTTGATTCCATCCTCTCTCCGTCGATTCCATCCTCTCTCCGTCGATTCCGTCCTCTCTCCGTCGATTCCGTCCTCTCTCCGTCGATTCCGTCCTCTCTCCGTCGATTCCGTCCTCTCTCCGTCGATTCCGTCCTCTCTCCGTCGATTCCGTCCTCTCTTCGTCGATTCCGTCCTCTCTCCGTCGATTCCGTCCTCTCTCCGTTGATTCCGTCCTCTCTCCGTTGATTCCATCCTCTCTCCGTCGATTCCGTCCTCTCTTCGTCGATTCCGTCCTCTCTTCGTCGATTCCGTCCTCTCTTCGTCGATTCCATCCTCCTCTTCGTCGATTCCCGCTCCCCCTCCATCAATCCTGCGTCCCCCATCGTCCCTCCAAACACAAAAAAAGACTAACGCACGCGTTAGTCTTCTACACCCTTCATCAGGTCGACGATGTGGTACCATGTGTCGAGCTTGAATACTTCGAAGGGATCCTCTCCTCCGATGGTGCCGTAGCCTACCATCATTCCGAGGAAGAGGGAGGCACCGATGAGGGTGAGGATGATATATAGTCGCAGCCAAATGGGCAGGATGCGGATCCGGCCTTTTTTGACGCGGGCTGGTTTTTCGGCCTTCTGCTGAGCTTTTTGTTCAGCTTTTTTCTTGGCTTTGGCTTCGCGAATTTCCGCCCGTGTTATGGTTTTGGCTTTGGTTTGTTTTTTGGGTGCTTCAGTTGTCTTCTTTTCCGACTTCTGAGGCTTTTCTTGGTTCTTGTTCATGTATCTCTCTCCAGTCGAGCAACGTTTGCAATTAGCGACGGATACCGTTGACGAGGCCAGCCATTTCGTCAGCGATGGATAGGGAACGAGCATTTAGTTGATAGTGACGCTGGGTTAGCATTAAGTCACTCATTTCTTTTGCCATGTCGACGTTTGATCCTTCAAGGGCTCCTTGTTGGATAAGCTGGTCCGAGGCTGCAATCATTTGCATCCGGTTGTCTCCGTCAGGCATGAGGAAATCGGTATTGCCTGCAGCTTCGAGCAGCTGAGGTTTCTCTACCTCAACTAATCCAATTTCTCCAATGGCGGCCGTTGTCCCGTCTTGAAGCAGAGCTTCAAGCTGTCCATTTGCATTCATTTGAATGGATTCAAATGTGTAAGGAACCGTCATTCGCTCACCGTTATTATCCAGTAGGTAAAAGCCATTTTCGTTTGCAAGAACTAGCTCTTGATCATTGTTTGGGTTTTCCGTTAAAAAGAAAGCTCCTTCTCGAGTCAATCTTGTTTCAGAAGCACCGTTCTCATTTCTCTCCACCTGAAAGAAATGATAGCCGTTTGTTAGCGCAAAATCAAGCATTCGTCCAGTTTGCATCGCAATGCCCGGGTCATTGGATAGACGAGTCTGGGCAATTTTTGCACCTGAACCAACACGTAGGCCAGGAGGGGTTAATCGGTTGCCCTCCGTTGGTTGGTTCGTATATTCCTGGTTTAATAAATCAGAAAAGGTAACATCTCTGCGTTTATACCCTGCCGTTTCGCTATTGGACACGTTGTTTGAAATTGTATCAAGCTTACTTTGAAGCTGTCCCATTGTGACTGATGCAATGTTGGATGAAATATTCATGAACAATCTCCTTTATAAGCCTTGGTGTTAGCCAATTCTGCCTACTTCATTCACTGCTTTATCTAAGCTTTGATCATATGCCTGCAGTACTTTTTGATTCGCTTCAAATGTACGCATCGCACTCATCATATCTGCCATCGTCTGGTTAGAGTCTACGTTCGACTGTTCCACAAAACGCTGACGAATTTGAAAATCAAAGGCATTTGCTGGCAGCTCTTCTTCCGCGCGTAGGAGTCCATTTCCTTCTTTTACAAGGGTCTGTGCATCTTCCGCATAGGCAATGCCAATCTGACCAAGGTTCACACCCTCAGAGCTTGTAATGGCTCCTTGCTCATTGATTAAAAATTCCTCGTTCTCTACCTGAATCGGTTGTCCTGCTGCGTTTAATACAGGGTAGCCTTCTGTTGTAACAAGCTGTCCAGAATCACTAACCGCAAACTGACCATTACGCGTATAACGAGGTGTCCCGTCATCCCCTTGCACCGTAAAGAATAGCATAGGGCGCGCACCCGCATCACCCTCAGGAAGCACGCCATCAAGTAGCGCAAAGTCCGTGCCATTTCCCGTTTCAACTAGAGATCCCTGAATGAAGTTTGGAGTGGCCTCCTGCATGTAGGTACCCGTTGAAAGGGAGCCAATCTGGTACCCTCTCCCCGTAACTGTATTGACGTTTCGTGCTTCTAAAAGCATCTCAGGGAAGGACCTGATACTTGCTTGATCCGCTTTATATCCTGGTGTTTGGGCATTGGCCAGATTATTTGTTAGCATTTCCTGACGTTGTTGCTGAGTCAGCATTCCGGCTGCTGCTCCGTATAAACCACGTAGCATGACAACTCTCCTCTCAGATTAGACGCGAGCTCGTTTCTTACTCATTTTATCTAGGTTTTCTAAAATTAATCCTGTACCCTTTGCTACACAGTGCATTGGGTCTTCTGCCACAAGAACTGGTACTTTAAGCTCTTCAGCAAGTAACTCGTCAATTCCGTGTAGAAGGGCTCCCCCACCTGTTAAGATGACTCCGCGATCGATGATATCTGCAGATAACTCAGGAGGTGTTTTTTCAAGTACTTCTTTTGCAGCTTGTACAATGTAAGAAGCTGATTCAGTAAGCGCTCCTTGAATTTCTTCTGTACGTACCGTAATCGTTCTTGGAAGACCACTTACTAGGTCACGCCCACGAATCTCGAGTTCCTCTTGACGTCCGCCTGGGAATACGGTGGCTACGGTTTTCTTAATGTTTTCAGCTGTACGCACACCAATTAACAGCTTGTACTGCTTTTTAATGTACGTTAAAATTTCCGAATCAAAACGGTCCCCAGCGACTTTAATTGATGAGGCGGTGACGATATCACCCATGGAAAGAACAGCAACATCTGTTGTTCCACCGCCTATATCAATGACCATGTTTCCGCTAGGTTGAAAAATATCCATACCGGCGCCGATTGCTGCGACCTTAGGCTCTTCTTCTAGATAGACATCCTTCCCACCGCTGCGCTCAGCCGCTTGACGGATGGCCTTTTGCTCAACAGATGTAATGTTGGTTGGGCAACAGATTAAAATACGAGGCTTTGAGAACATGCTTCTTACTTTAATCTTATCCAGAAAATGCTTCAGCATCGATTCAGTTAAGTCAAAATCAGCAATAACGCCGTCTTGCATTGGACGGATCGCCACAATATTCCCAGGAGTACGTCCTACCATCCGATATGCTTCCTCACCTACAGCTAATACGCTTTTCGAAGAGGTTTCCATAGCCACAACAGATGGCTCATCAAGGACAATTCCACTTCCCTTTACAAAAATAAGTACGTTCGCCGTTCCTAAATCAATTCCAATATCTCGACCAAACATGATTCGTTCCTCCCTATAATTCGAACATTATGTCATCATTTACAATTTTCTAAAGGCTATCGTCTCTTCTTACCAGCATCCGACTGAGTCACCCTTACAAAATTGCAAACATGCATCGTCGTGGGGCGGTACTCAAAATGTGCTCGAGTCCAGATTGACAGGCCTATATACCTAATTGTAGATTTTATCATATAATGTTTGATTAGGGATGATTTTGGGGAAATTTATTGACGAGATTTTACAATTAAATGGTCCGAAACATCTACAGTCTTTCGATACTTGACTTTCGTCGCTTCTCCACCGCGCAAATGGCGAATCGATTTGTGATACTCAAGAATGTCCTTCACCTCATTTGCCAGCTCCGCATTAATTTCGGGCAGACGCTCCGTGAGATCCTTGTGTACAGTACTTTTTGAGACTCCAAACTCTTTTGCAATCGTCCTCACCGTTTTTCGAGTCTCAACAATGTACCTGCCTATCTTGATAGTTCGCTCTTTGATGTAATCATGCACACGACTCGCCTCCCTAATTCTGTGTTGGTGATTGGTACAGTTTATTAGGGAGTGGATATAGATATACCACCTTATTATAAGGACGAGCGCGGTTTCTGCGTGTACGAGCTTACAAAAGAGGCAGCACGTGTATCATAATTAGCTTACAGACTTCAGACCTATAACAGAAACGAGAATAATCGTAATGAACAGAACCCTCTTCCAATCACGAGATTCTCCGTAAAAAAACATGCCGATTAAGGCTCCACCAAACGCTCCAATCCCAGTCCAGACCGCATATACAGTCCCCATCGGGAGCGAATCCATCGCATAAGACAATAACGCGAAACTAGCCGCAAACCCTAGTATGAGACCGATAATCGGCTTCGGACCTGGCTTACTCTTCAACTGGTTCATCATCGTTACACCAAACAACTCACACATTCCAGCCAAGATCAAACTAATCCATACCATGTTCGCTCACACTCCCTGTATCGGCTTCTTTTGTCACCATCTTTAGCCCAACCACCCCAATTAAAAGAGTGATAATAAATAGTAATTTTAGCGAGGGAAGCGGCTGTGAAAACACCAGCGTATCCACCGCAACCGAACCAACCGTACCAAGCCCCACAAACACCGCATACGCCGTGGCCACAGGCAGGACTTTAGTCGCCTGAATCAGCAGCACAAAACTACAAGCAATCGCAACAATCGTGAGCCCCCACTCAAGCACCGACGACGCCTTATTTAAACCCATCACCCAGCCAACCTCAAACATGGCTCCGATGATTAACAACATCCAATTTCTCATCCTACTCTCTCCTCTCTACACACACGAAAAAGCCCGGAAGATCCGCACACCTCACGTGTGCAATCATCTCCCGGGCTTTTGTCCCTCCGTGTCACAGCCAAACGCTGTGCGCCCCCTCTCGGACCAGACCTGCAGCACAGTGGCAGCAGCGGAACCCTAGGCGGTCAATTTTGCTATTATAACGTAGGATGGCGGGGAGATCAATGGGAGAGGTTGGAGGTGAGGCGGGTGTGGGGGGTGGCTTCTTGGTAAGTGTGCGCTCTTTCTTGCTGTAGGTGCTTCGGGGCTTGGGATGGGTCTTGGTATCGAGGGGACGGGCTTGGTAACGCCGCCGCTCTTCTTGCTATCAGCTCTCTCTTCTTGGTTGGCCCCCCGCTTTTTCTTGATGGATTGTACGTTCTTCTTGGTAAGAGGGGTGGGTTCTTGGTATTTCTGCCGTTCTTCTTGCTAATTCCCTAGACGTTC
The DNA here is from genome assembly GCA_037965595.1 of Alkalihalobacillus sp. FSL W8-0930. Lineage (NCBI taxonomy): Bacteria > Bacillati > Bacillota > Bacilli > Caryophanales > Bacillaceae > Alkalihalobacillus > Alkalihalobacillus sp. FSL W8-0930. Next base: position 3,342,067 of record CP150183.1, read on the forward strand.
TTACTAAAATGAAAAATGTTCATTTTTTTCCTTATGTCAGTGAGGATTCTTGGTATTGGGCCGGTGTTTCTTGCTTCAGCTGCTCACGGGCTTGGTATCGCGCTCTTTCCTCTTGGTATCGAGCGCCCAATCTTGATAACGCCTCCGCTCTTCTTGCTATCGGCCCTCTCTTCTTGATTGGACCCCCGCTTTTTCTTGATGGATTGTGCGTTCTTCTTGGTAAGGCTCCTCGGTTCTTGGTATTTCTGCCGTTCTTCTTGCTAACTCCCCAGACGCTCTTACTAAAATAAAAAATGAACATTTTTTCCTTATGTCAGTGGAGGGTCTTGGTTTGCGTGTGATTCTTCTTGGTGTACGTGCTCCAGATCTTGGTATCACGCTCTTCCTTCTTGGTATCGAGCGCCCAATCTTGATAACGCCTCCGCTCTTCTTGCTATCGGCCCTCTCTTCTTGGTGCATCCCCCGCTTTTTCTTGATAGTTCCTGCGTTCTTCTTGGGAAGGTGCTTATGGGCTTGGTACTTCTTCCGTTCTTCTTGCTAATTCCCAGACGCTCTGACTAAAATAAAAAATGTTCATTTTTTTCCTTATGTCAGTGGGTCTTCTTGATAGATCCCGCGTTCTTCTTGGTAAGGCTCCTCGGTTCTTGGTACTTCTGCCGTTCTTCTTGCTCCCACTCCCGTTCTTCTTGCTAACCCGCTCCCATGCAAATTCTCCTCCACACATCGCAAATTTTCTCACCCATTTTAAAGGATTTCATCCACTCGAAAAGAATAGTACAGTACGAAGGGAGTTGATGGTTTGATTGTTTTGAAGGAACGAACGCGTCCTGTGCGGATCGCTCAGCTTGAGGCGCTTTTGAGGCGTATACCGAACCAGCATGAGAAGGTGCCTAATATTAAGAAGGAACTGAATCGGCGTAGGATTGGGTATCAAGGGGAGCAGTCACTCAATTATTATTTTAAATTTTTGAATGATCCTCAGTTGTTTTTGCTTCATGATCTTCGTTTGCTTGGAATGAATCAATCGTATTTTCAAATTGATACGCTTTTAATTAGTAAGTCGTTTGTCGCAATACTTGAGATTAAAAATTATTCAGGGTCTATTTATTTTGATCCGGATACGTATCAGGTCTACCGCACGTCTGCTACGCATGATGATGAAATTCTCACGAATCCTCTTCTACAGATCCAGGCACAAAAGCTACAGCTAAGAGATTGGTTGACTGCGCATAATTGGCCGCTGCTGCCGATTGCGAAGCTTGTTGTGTTTAGTGATCCTTCTACAAAAATTGTTTCTACTCCAACGAATCTCCAACTGCTGAAGCAAGTCGTTACGGCTCCCGCACTTCTTTCAAAGCTTGAGAGTCTTCAATCTATGTACTCAAAAGACTATCTGACTGACAACGCACTTGAAATGCTTACTCAACAGCTCGTCCACAAACACGTTCCCCCTGCTAGTTCTGATGTTCTCCATGATTTTCGTATTCCCGCTTCGACCATTATTTCCGGAGTATATTGCCCGTCGTGCCAGCGTCCGACACTTACGAGAGGGGTCGTTGTTGGGAAATGGTTTTGCCCTGATTGTTTGATTTCGTCTAAGCATGCTCATCTTTCAGCTCTTGAAGACTACTTCCTTCTATTAAATCACCAGGTATCCACAAGTGAGATTCATGCATTCTTGCAGACGTCGAACCGGCAACAAGCCTATGATTTGGTGAATAAGCTTCCACTACATCGGGTGGGAGAATTTCGTGCGAGGCGCTATGAATTAATGTACCCGCTAAGCATTCCATAAAAAACCACCGTAACCCTTATGGATTACAGTGGCATTTATGGGATATTTACGTATTAGAAGATTCGCTTGGTACAAGGCCTGATTGGTCTTGCTCGGTTGCATCTTCTTCAGAGTCTTTAGACTCGTCAGCGTCTTCTTTTTCATCAGCTTCTTTATCAGTGTCTTCGTCTTTGCCTTGCTCAGGTGCTGGTGTTTCTTTTTCAGCTTCTGCTTCAGCATCTTCAGCTTCTTTTGCTTGTTCAAGCTTTTCACCGAAGAAGTCTTCTGGGTTCAATGCTTCGCCTTCGCTGTCACGGATTTCAAAGTGTACGTGTACGCCGGCTTGTTCGTTATAAACGTTACGTCCTGCTGCACCTAGCTTATCGCCTTGATTCACCGTGTCGCCTTCTTCAACTGAAAGGGTTGCTAAGCTGCTATAGTGCGTTTTGAATCCATCATCATGCGTCACTTCAACGACATTTCCAAGAGTTGAATCTTGTGCTGCTTTTGTTACTTTACCGCTTAGGGATGCGATGACATCAAAGCCTTCTTCAGATGTTGCTCCAAAGTCTACCCCTTTGTTCATGCGGTACGTGTTGCTGTAGTATACAAGAGATGCTTGTTGCTCTTCTGCTGATGCAGATTCATCGTAAAAGTGTCCGATGATTTCTGCTTTTGAATCATCAAGTGTTGGTAGTGCAACGAGTTCTGTTGATGACTGAACTGGTACTGCTTCTTCATCACGTGGATCAAAGCCTAATTGAAAATCGTTTGTTGGCTCTTCAGTATTCTCTTGCTCTAGTGGTGTTCCTAAGTTTTGACCTTGGAAATAAAAGACGGAGCTAAGAATACCTGCTGCTGCTACTAGATAGACTGCTGGCAAAACCCAGCGTTTACGTAAGATTCGTTGTGCATTTGACCACTTGCTTTCGTTATTAGAAGATCGATTGTTATCTTCATTCATTTCTCATCACCTCAGCAACCATTCTGAACAGATTGCTAGAAATATATACATGGTGTGAAAAAAATTTTGAGATTCTTTTCGTAGCAGTGCTCATTCTCCATCTAGTAATCAACAGAGTTATTCACAGATCCACAGACTTTTCCCCATTTAGGCTGTTTTATCCACAGAAAAGAAAGCCTAGATTCTTAGAACTCCCAAGAATCCAGACTTTAGCCTGTGGATTATTTTAAACGAGCCGTGACTTTCTCTGCGAAATGATTAATTCCAGCGATTTCAATGCCTTGATAGTAATGCTCAACAATCTTATCGTAGGTTTTTCCGTCCTTCGCCATGCCGTCTGCTCCGTATTGACTCATTCCAACGCCGTGTCCCCAGCCCTTTGTCTCAATCGTTACTATTCCATTGGCACGTGTCCAGGTGAAGTCTGAAGAATCTAGAGCAAGTGCTTCACGGACCTGTCGTCCAGTAAGTTTTTTCTCACCCACTGTGACGGACGCAACTCTTCCACCATTTGTTCGTTCTGTGACTGGTGAGATGGAGCCATCAGATGGCAGGCTCACTTCTAATTTTTGCTGAAACTCAGCATCTGTTACTTCTTTTTTCGCTGTGAAACGTGGGGATTCCTGATCCCAAGGGCTTTCTACACTTCGAAGATAAGGAATTGGATTACTCCAATAGTCTTCGGAGTTCTCAGTGAATCCATTACTTGTTGAGAAAAACTGTGCGGATATAGGTTCGTCGTCATATGTCAGAATTTCTCCAGCCGTTTCATTTACTGCTTGTATGATCCGGTTGTTATAGGAGTCGAAGTCTTGTCCCCATTTCTCCCGAAGTTCGTTTGGATCTTGATACACTTGGTGAGTAATGGTGTCTGTCACAATGGCACCCTCTGGTACTTTTGCACTTTCCCCACTTAAAATGGCCTTTAAAATATATGTTCTTGCTGCGAGCGCCTGAGCTTTTAAGGCTTCCATTTCAAAAGATGGTGACATTTCGGATGATACCACTCCAGCGACATACTCTTCTAAAGGTATTTGCTCAACCACATTCTTCTTACTTCGAAACACTGCGACTTCAATGGTAGAAGCAATTTCTTCCGCTTCCTTATCCACAACTTCGTCCCCCGATGGCTTAATCTCTTTTGTTGCTGCGCTGATTGATGGCTCATCTTCTGAGAAAAACGCAACCATTACAGAAGGGATTATCAATACAGCGACAAATAATATGACAAACGACCAAGCAAACCGCTTCAAATGCATCCCTCCATTGCCACTTAACTAACGCTACTCTTAAAGGTATGTTGTTTAAAAGACAAGTAGAACGAAAAGAATAGAGACATTCACCGAGATGAATGTCTCTATTCCTTAAAAAATGCTGTCGTTTGGTATCATTTCCTAGGCAATAACCTAGTTTGTAGACGTATTAAGTGTTAATGGTGCTGTTTCTTCAAGAGCAACTGCCTCTTCTTCGACAACTTCCTGTACTTCTTCAACACGCTCAACGTCTCCACCGAGTGCAGCTAACTTACCTGCAAGGTTCACGTATCCACGGTCAATGTGTTTAAGTTCCGTTACTCGAGTAACTCCTTCTGAGACCAATCCTGCAATAACAAGCGCAGCTCCCGCACGTAAGTCGGTTGATGCGACTTCAGCACCTTGCAAATTGTTTGGTCCAGAGATAATAGCGGAGCGTCCTTCGATCTTAATGTTACTGTTCATACGACGGAATTCCTCAACATGCATAAAACGGTTTTCAAATACCGTTTCTGTGATGACACTTGTACCCTCTGCTTGTAAAAGAAGAGCCATCATTTGTGCTTGCATATCTGTTGGGAATCCTGGATGAGGCATTGTTTTAAGATCTACTGCTTTAAGCTTTTCAGGTCCTACAACACGTAATCCATTTTCTACTTCTGTGATGCCTACGCCCATTTCTTCCATTTTTGCAATAAGTGGACGTAAGTGCTCAGCTACGGCACCTTCAACGATGACATCGCCTTGAGTGATCGCTGCAGCAACCATAAATGTACCTGCTTCAATACGGTCAGGAATCACTGTATGATCAGCAGCTACTAATTTGTCTACTCCTTCAATGCGGATCACACCAGTACCAGCTCCACGTACTTTTGCACCCATTGCATTTAGGTAGTTGGCAAGACAAACAATTTCTGGCTCTTCTGCTACGTTTTCAAGGATTGTTGTTCCTTCAGCTAAAACAGCAGCCATAATAATGTTTTCAGTTGCACCTACGCTTGGGAAATCAAGATAGATCTTAGCTCCCTGCAAGCGACCATCAATACTTGCTTCAATGAATCCATTTCCGATTTCTACCGTTGCGCCCATTGCTTCAAAGCCTTTTAGATGTTGATCAATTGGTCTTGATCCAATCGCACAACCACCTGGAAGAGCAATACGTGCTTTTCCAACGCGCGCAAGGAGAGGTCCCATTACAAGGAATGAAGCTCTCATTTTGCGAACATACTCAAAAGGTGCTTCTGTTGCGAGTTCTTTTGTTGCATCAACGATAAACTTTCCGTTCTCATACGTTACATCAGCGTTTAAATTCTTTAATACTTCTTTCATTGTATATACATCAGCCAGTGCTGGTACTTCGTGAATTACTCCCGTACCCTCTTCAGCTAAAATAGATGCAGCGATCACAGGTAATACAGCGTTCTTTGCGCCCTCTACCTTGACGGATCCGCGTAGCTTGTTGCCACCTCGGACAATAATTTTTTCCAACATAGTCCCCTCCGCGTCAAGTTTTTGTCTCTTCTATATCATCAATATTCAGTCGTAATAATAGGCGTTCCTATTGTCACAGTTGTCCCCTCGCCCAAAGCTTCATCGCTTCTTAGAGCAATCTGGACATTCATCGTTTGGTCCCCTGTATTCAGTTGGTGCTTCCACACAGTAGTATATGCGGATACCGAGACAAACGTTTCTTCTGTTAGAGCTTCTACCTCGTTTGCATCAAGTTTCTCCATGTACAGATGAGCTTGATCCAATAGAGAATCATTTTTGTGAGTAAGGGCATCCTGAGTGCCTTGTACTTGTGTAAAAAGCGATGCCGTGTCCATTGAAAATAGCAGCAAGCGATCTTGTAATTGCTCCTCCAGCTTGTATGTATGCCAATCAGTCGCACGTGATCCAACTAATTTATACGTTGAAGCCAGTGTGTGGGTTCCATTATCCGGGTACGCCATCAGACGTATGGATTCTGTTACGCCACCTTTAGAAGTCAATTGAAATTCAGCTGTCCATTCTGTTGCGCTAGTATCATAATACGTTTGGTTCCAGCCCTCAAGCTGATCACTAAGCTTATGTACGTGTTGTTGGAACATATTTTTTGATTCAATCGTTCCATGAACGTCCCTTGCAAGCACCTGCCATTCTTTTAGAGCCAAATCACCGTAATCAACTAGTTCGAGGATCGTTTCAATTGGTTGAATGTCCCGTTCAGCTTGCGTATTGTCCGAGTTTGTATAAAACACCACTGCAGAAGACATAATAAGTAAGCTCAACAGACCCTTCAGCCATCCCATGAAAACCGCCCCTTTTTCGTTAAACTGTTATTACTAACAGTTTGACCGTTACAAGGCTAAGCATACATGGAAGTTAGAGTCACCTTTCGACAGCATTACCACAAATATTGGAGCAATCTGGATGCTTGAAGGTAATCAAGAAAAAAGCGGCTTACTAGGTATGCAAGAGCTAGGGCTGTAAGTAGTCTGAGCATGATTGCTTGGGGTCCTTTTGGTTCCCTTACAAACAAATCAAACCGAAAGCTTTGCAATGCCCACCAGGATAGCCCCAGGAACATAAGATTCACAACAATCTGAATCAGTGCGTCCTGTCCAAAACCATCAGTCACCTTCAAAAACTCCTTTTCTTACAGAATGAATCGCTGTAAGATTATTTGCCGTACATGTTAAAGCAAGTGTTAATAATGGATTATATGATGAAACAATCCACACTCAACTATAACGGAATTCCTTTAAAAAAGCTACATCAATTCTTTGTTGAATTCTAAAATAATGTTTAAAAGTTGACAAATTGAGACACGCTTTTTTATTTACACAAAAAACGTGACTTTCTTCCCTCTCTTCTACTACCCTAAAGTCCTTATCTTTAATCTTAAAATTCAAAAAAGACGTGTGAACTACTGTCACATCGCCTTTTTTTGTCATTATTTTTTTATGAAGCCTTGTTCTTTTGCAAGAATTCTGGCCACTCTCGGCGCGTGCCAAAGAAGTGGTAGCATCAAGATGGACACAGGGACGGCCGCAATGACAACAAATGATTGTAGGGCTCCAATTCCCCCTCCTCCGATATTGATCAAGATAATAGCAATAACTGCCATAATGACAGCCCAAAACACTCGCACAGGTTTAGGAGGGTTCCCAACACCTGTCACACTCATTGCGAGTGAGTAGGACATTGAATCGACCGTTGTTACAACAAACAAAGTAGTGAGTAGTAGAAAGACAAATGGCATAATCGTGCCGAATGGCATCTGATGAGCAATCGCAATGATTGCCGCCGGTAGACCATTTTCAAATAGTGGGCCACTAATACTACCTGCGTTGTTTAACTCATAATGAATTCCGCTTCCTCCAAGCACTGTAAACCAAATATTTGTGATAATTGGTGTTAACACCGCGACCACTAGAAAGATCTCTCGAATGGTGCGTCCCCGTGAGACGCGAGCAACAAGAAGTGCAACAAGCGGTCCAAAACCGATAAACCAGCCAAAGAAAAACAAGGTCCACGATCCTAACCACGCATTATCGCCTCTAAAGGTACTCATCGTTATAAACTCATTGAGATAAAATCCCGTAGACGTGATAAATGAATCTACAAGGAATCCTCCGGGTCCAAACACTAGTAAAACAACAGCAATGACAAGAGCTGCTCTTACATTTAAACTACTAAGAATTTGAATTCCTTTTTCAATACCAGTGATTGTAGAAAGCAGAACTACTGAACTTAACGCTAGAATAATGATCACTTGTGTCATAAATGTATTTGGCCAGCCAAACAGCACATTGACACCGTAACTCACCTGTAATCCCAAAAATCCAATTGGACCAATGGTTCCAGCGGCAGCTCCGATAATACAAACAACATCTGCAACAGTTCCCCAGGCACTATTCTTAATCTTTTCTCCGAAAATCGGATAAAGCAAGGTGCGAGGTTTCAGTGGCATGCCTCGATGATTGTGAGCGTACATAATCACGATACAACTAATGGCACCATACACCGACCATGCGGTAAATCCCCAGGATAGGAAACTTTGAGCGAGCGCAGGGGCAATAGCCGCCTCTGTTCCACCCTCAATTCCGTTAAATACGGGTGGCGTATCAATGAAATAATACATCGGTTCTGATGCAGCCCAGAACACCCCACCTGCTCCGAGTCCAGTCGTTACAATAATGGCTAAATATTTGTAAAAACTCATCTCCGGTTTTTTCAAATTACCCAGAACCACATTACCACTCGAAGAAAAAGCAATGTAGGCTCCCACTAAAAATGTTGCAATCAGTAGAACTTGCCAATACGGACCGAAATAACGGATCGCTAAATCAAAGCCTGCGTCCACATATTTCGACGTCCAACTTACGTTAAATAAAGAGAATAAGACAAAAGCCAGCAGCAATCCCCCACTAATTAGGAACACTGGCCAATTCAACATCTCTTTAGTCTTACTCCAATCTCTGCGATTCATGAATGTCCTCCAGTTGATTTTCGTAATAAGCAACCATCGTATCATACTTACCCCGAATGAATATTTTGAATCCTTTTTTATGTCGAATAGAGGAGAATTTTATTTTTGTGCCGCTAAGCAACCTTATGTAGTAAGGGAAAGGAAGTGATAGTAGTATGACCTTAAAAGAAAGAGTTATTCCATGGAAACTTCAGCAATTACGAGCAATTGAACGGCGAATGGCCTCCGTACCAGCTAAGCTGAAAGAGGATTTGAATGTGTATGAATCTGGCTATCGAGGTGAGCAGAATCTCGATTATCACCTGAGCTTTTTGGATGGAGAGGCGTATCATGTGTTGCACGACTTGCGGTTACGAGGAGAGAATGGATACTATTTTCAAATCGACTGCCTGGTGGTGACGCCGCATGTTCTGGTGATTGTTGAAGTGAAGAATCTGGTCGGGCGGTTTCAGTTTCGGGATGAGTTGGGGCAGATGGTTCGGGTGTGGAAGGGCGAAGAGGTTGTTATGCCGAATCCGCTGAATCAGATTAGGCGGCAACAAAGTCAGCTTTCGGGGTGGTTGTTATCTCACAGCTTTCCTCTACTCCCCATTGAATCAGTACTTGTATTTGCTCATCCATCAACGATCATTCATGCAACTGAGGAAGGTAAACGTTCCTTAAGTAGAGTCATTCATGCAGAAGGGATTGTGCCGAGGTTGGAGAAGATTTCTAAAAAGTTCAGCCTTAACGGGAGAAAACAAACGATCTCTTCCACCTGTAGAAAATTGATCAAAAAGTTAATCCAATCACATACCCCACTTTATTCTCCCATCCTTGAATCGTATAACCTTAACCCGCAGAGTCTTATCAAAGGCGTCTTCTGTACTGAATGTAACAAGCCACACATGATTCGACAATCTAAAAGTGGACGTTGGACGTGTAAACACTGTAATACAACTTCTAAAACAGCCCATGTGCAAGCGCTCGAAGACTATTTTCTGCTGATCAAACCGACTATATCCAATCAAGAATTACGAGACTACCTGCAGATTGATTCGAGTGCTGTTGCCTATCAATTATTAAAAAGACTTGATGTAAAACGAACACACAAAAATAAGCATTGTTATTACCATCTCACTCTTCCATTAAGATTAAAGTAAAAGCAGAGGCGTGGGTGTTGAGGCACATTCTATTGAATGGTGTTTGCAGGCCAGGGAGTGATTTGGAGTAAGTTCCGGGAACTATCGCATCATTTTTCGTGGCGGTTCACGTGGATCTGAGCTTTATCGCATTTATCCATGCTCTATCGCATGGATCTGCGAGGCTATCGCATCTTTCCTCGCTCCATCCCATGGATCTGCGGGCCTATCACATCTATCCATGCTCTATCGCATGGATCTGCGAGCCTATCGCATTAATCTATGCTCTATCGCATAGAGCTGCGGGGCTATCGCATTTATCCCCGCTCCATCGCATGGATCCACGGGCCTATCACATCGATCCTCGCTCCATCGCATGGATTCGCGGGGCTATCACATCGATTCTCGCTCCATCGCATGGATCCGCGGGGCTATCACATCGATCCTCGCTCCATCGCATGGATCCGCAGGTCTATCGCATCTATCCACGCTCCACTCCCCCTCACCCCACACAAAAAAACCGCCCTCCAAAAGGGCGGTTTCCTTATTCCTTATTTCCCAGCGACCTTCAAGCGGTTGAGAGCACGTTCGAGGGCGGCTTTGGCGCGGACGGTGTTGATGCCGTCTTGGCTTCCGGCGTTTACTCGTTTTTCGGCGCGTTCTTTGGCTTGTTGGGCGCGGTCGACGTCGATATCAGACGGTCGTTCGGATGCTTCTGCTAAAATGGTAACCTTATCCGGTCGTACTTCTACGAATCCGCCGCTGACCGCGATTCTGTCTTCGGATGAGCCTTTTTTCATTCGGGCTATGCCGATGGCAAGTGGCGAAACGAGCGGGATATGGTTTGGTAAGATACCAAGTTCACCTTCAACAGTTCGAACAACCACCATGTCGACGTCACCTTCGTATACAGTGCCGTCGGGTGTGACGACGCTGGCTTGAACAGTTGGCATTAAATCCCCTCCTTTTCAGCAGGTCGTGGCATTACGCCATTTGGCCTGCTTTTTCAACCACTTCTTCAATGCGGCCAACTAGACGGAATGCGTCCTCTGGCAGATCATCGTATTTTCCTGAAAGGATTTCGCTGAATCCTTTGATTGTTTCTTTAAGTGGTACGTACGAACCTTTTTGACCAGTGAACTGCTCCGCTACGTGGAAGTTCTGGCTTAGGAAGAACTGGATACGACGCGCACGTGCAACGACTAGCTTGTCATCCTCAGATAGCTCTTCCATTCCTAGGATCGCGATAATGTCTTGAAGCTCACGGTACTTCTGAAGTGTCTGCTGAACACGACGTGCTACAGAGTAATGCTCTTCTCCTACAACTTCTGGAGAAAGCGCGCGAGATGTTGATGCTAACGGATCCACAGCTGGGTAGATACCCATTTCTGTTAGCTTACGCTCAAGGTTTGTTGTTGCATCCAAGTGAGCGAACGCTGTTGCTGGTGCTGGATCCGTGTAGTCATCGGCAGGTACGAAGATTGCTTGGATCGATGTAACAGATCCTTTTTTCGTACTTGTGATACGCTCTTGTAATTGACCCATCTCAGTTGCTAGTGTTGGCTGGTAACCAACGGCAGATGGAAGACGTCCAAGTAGGGCAGAAACCTCTGAACCTGCTTGTGTGAAACGGAAGATGTTATCAATGAAAAGTAGTACGTCTGCGCCTTGCTCATCACGGAAGTACTCTGCCATTGTTAATCCACTTAGTGCTACACGCATACGGGCACCAGGTGGCTCGTTCATTTGACCGAATACCATCGCTGTTTTCTTGATAACGCCGGCATCTGTCATTTCATGGTACAAGTCATTTCCTTCACGCGTACGCTCTCCAACTCCAGCGAATACAGAGATTCCGCCGTGCTCTTGGGCAACGTTGTTGATAAGCTCTTGGATAAGAACGGTTTTACCTACTCCCGCTCCTCCAAATAGTCCAACCTTACCACCCTTTGTATAAGGAGCAAGTAAGTCTACTACTTTGATTCCTGTTTCAAGGATTTCAGTAGCTGTTGTTAACTCATCAAAAGCAGGTGCTTCGCGGTGAATTGGGTCACGACGAACGCCACTTTCTACTGGATCTTTGAACTTAAGGTCAATCTCATCACCTAGTACGTTGAATACACGACCAAGTGTCGCTTCCCCAACTGGTACAGAGATTGGTGCACCTGTGTCAACAACGGCTGTTCCACGAACAAGTCCGTCTGTTGAGCTCATTGCAATCGTACGAACAGTATTGTTACCAAGGTGTAGGGCAACTTCTAAGGTTACGGAAACTTCAACCGCACCTGATGCGCCACCTTGTTGATTTACGGTTAAGGCATTGTTAATTAAAGGAAGGTTGCCATCGACAAATTGAACGTCAACAACAGGCCCTGTAATTTGAATAATACGCCCTGTGCTCATCTTTTTCCCTCCTATTTAGATCGGCTTCCTATCTACTCGAGAGCGGCTGCTCCACCGACAATTTCTGTGATTTCCTGCGTAATAGCCGCCTGACGTGCACGGTTATAGGAAAGTGTTAAGTCATCAATCATAGAGTTTGCATTATCCGTTGCAGCACTCATCGCTGTCATTCTTGCACCAAATTCACTGGCCTTTCCATCAAGCAGAGCACCGAAAATCAAGCTTTCTGCATATTGAGGCAGCAATTGGTCAAGAATGGCTTGTTCGTTTGGCTCATAAATGTACGACGCACCCGCGCCTGATTGTTCATCCTCAAGTCCCGCAAGCGGCAATACTTTGCTTTCTGTCGGGATCTGAGAAATCGGGTTCACGAAGTGGTTATGCCAAATGTATAACTCATCAAACACTTGATCAGCAAACATTTCAACAGTCGTACTTGTTAGATTCTTAATATCACTGAACTCCGGTTGGTCTGCCACTTGAATCATTTCTTGGATAATTGGAAGTCCACGTCCTTTTAAAAGGTCACGGCCAATTCGTCCAATCACGATCAATGCATACTCATCCGTAGAGTTATGTCGCTCATTAAGGGTTTTTGTTAATCTACGAATCAGGTTACTGTTATATCCGCCGGCAAGTCCCGTGTCGGATGTGATAACGATATAACCTGTTTTCTTTACCGGACGTTGTTCAAGCAATGGATGTGTCGCATCAGAGCCACTTGCAGCCATACTTGAAACTACTTCACGAATCTTTTTCACGTAAGGGTCAAAGGACTGTGCCTTATCCTGCGCACGGTTCAACTTAGAAGCTGCAACCATTTGCATTGCCCGTGTGATTTGTTTTGTTTTCTTCGTGGACGTAATCCGGTTTTTTATATCACGCAATGAAGCCATTCATTTCACCACCTTTATTCAAAACTTGGGTCTGGATCGCCTTAGCTCTCAGAAACGTTAAATCCTTTTTTGAACTCTTGAATTGCTGCTCTAAATTCGCCATCGTCAGGTAGGTTACCAGTTGTGCGAATATGATCAAGCAAGTCTTTTTTGTTGTGGTCAAAGAATGTAAATAGTTCTGCTTCAAAACGAAGAACATCTTTAACTGGAATATCATCTAAGTATCCATTAACAAGCGTAAACAGAATTGCTACTTGCTTTTCAACTGGAACTGGTTTGTTTAGGTCTTGCTTTAAGATCTCAACTGTACGTACACCACGGTTCAGCTTCGCTTGTGTTGCAGCGTCAAGGTCTGATCCGAATTGAGAGAATGCCTCTAGCTCACGGTATGAAGCAAGATCAAGACGCAGTGTACCCGCTACCTTTTTCATTGCTTTAATTTGAGCAGATCCACCGACACGGGATACAGAGATACCCGGGTTAACGGCTGGACGTACACCAGAGTAGAATAGGTCAGATTGTAAGAAGACCTGTCCGTCTGTGATTGAGATTACGTTTGTTGGAATGTATGCTGATACGTCACCAGCTTGTGTTTCGATAAATGGTAGAGCTGTGATTGAACCAGCGCCTTTATCGTCACTTAGCTTCGCTGCACGCTCAAGTAAGCGAGAGTGAAGATAGAATACATCCCCTGGGAATGCCTCACGACCTGGAGGACGACGTAGCAATAGGGACATTTCACGGTAAGCTGCAGCTTGTTTAGAAAGATCATCATAGATCACAAGAACGTGCTTGCCGTTATACATGAACTCCTCTGCCATAGTTACCCCAGTGTATGGAGATAGGAAAAGCATTGGTGCTGGGTCAGATGCACCAGCAGATACAACGATTGTGTAATCAAGCGCACCACGTTGACGAAGTGTTTCTACAACGTTTGACACAGTTGATTCTTTTTGACCGATCGCAACGTATACGCAGATCATGTCCTGGTCTTTTTGGTTCAGGATTGTATCAATCGCGATTGATGTTTTTCCTGTTTGACGGTCACCGATGATTAACTCACGCTGACCACGACCAATTGGAATCATGGAATCAATTGATTTAATCCCTGTTTGAAGTGGCTCGTGTACAGACTTACGATCCATTACACCAGGTGCATTTCCTTCAATTGGACGACTCTTTGTTGTGTTGATTGGACCAAGTCCATCAACTGGCTGTCCAAGTGAGTTAACAACACGTCCAAGAAGCTCTTCTCCAACTGGAACCTCCATGATACGGCCAGTACGCTTAACCTCGTCACCTTCACGAATACCAAGGTAAGGACCAAGAATGATGATACCAATCGTGTTCTCTTCCAGGTTCTGAGCCATACCCATAACGCCATTTGAGAACTCAAGTAATTCACCAGCCATTACATTCTCAAGACCATGAGCGAACGCAATTCCATCCCCAACGCGGATAACCGTACCAACGTCTTGAACTTCAACATTTGCTTCATAGTTCTCAATTTGCTGCTTAATCAGCGAGCTAATTTCTTCAGCTTTAATGCTGCTCATTTTGATTCACCCCTCACTATTTGCTACCGATTTCCTGCTAACAGGTTTCGTTCTAGACGGTTTAATTGACCTTTGATGCTACCGTCATATATGCGATCGCCGATGCGAACTCTAAGTCCACCAATCAGCTCCGTGTCTACTTTATTTGTTGCAATGAGACGACTTTTCTCCGCTTTAGGAGCAAAGATGATCTCAACTTGCTTTAATTCTTCATTTGTTAAAGGCTTCGCAGAGTACACAGTTGCTTCTGCGATATTTAACAAATCATGATGTAACTGCTTGTAGGCTTTAGATAACTCAGGGACAATCGAAAAGCGCTGACGCTCAAGTAAAAGGAGTAATGTATTTAAAACATCCTGCCCTACTTTACCTTCAAAGCTGCTTCTGATGACGTTCTGCTTCGCCACAAGTGTAACTTTAGGATGTTGAATCGTCTTTTCAAGCTCAGGAGTACTTTGTAAAACGGATTGGATAACCTCTAGCTCTTCGCCCGTTTGATCAAGTGTACCTTTTGACTGAGCCAATTGAAAAAGAGCAACCGCGTAACGATTTGCTACCGCTTGGTTGCTCATAGCTCTTCGCCCGCTTGTTTAAGATAGTCTTGAATCAACTGTTCTTGAGCCTTCTCATCCAATTCTTTCTCAATAACCTTTTGGGCAATTAAGACTGATAAAGACGCGACCTGTTCGCGAAGAGCCACAACAGCCTGGTCTTTCTCATTTTGGATTTCAGCAATCGCTGTATCTTTCATACGCTGAGCTTCTTCTTTCGAGGCTTTGACAATATCTAGCCCCTGCTGCTCGCCTAGTTTCTTTGCATTTTCAATGATTCCTTGCGCTTCTTTTTTCGCTTTGTTTAATTCTTCACGCTGCTGGTTAAGAAGTTCTTCCGCATCTTTACGATTGCGTTCCGCTGAATCAATTTGGTCGTTCACTAATTTCTCACGTTGCTCCATGATGCCTAGTAGAGGTCTAAGAGCAAATTTGCTCAGTAACGCAAGTAGAATAACAAAACCAATTAATTGAACAGCAATTGAACCCCATGGTATTTCAAATCCCATGATTGTGTACTCCTTTCGTCGCTATACATAAGGAATGGCGAAGGTTCAAGAAATGAACACAGTCGCCATTATTATACGATCGTACTAATTAACCACCGATTCCGAAAAGCATTAGGATTGAGATAACAATCGCAATGATCGGCACAGCCTCTGCCAATGGTACACCAATAAACATAAGTGTTTGAAGTGTTGACTTAAGTTCTGGTTGACGAGTTACACCTTCAAGAGTTGCTTTAACGATGATAGCAACCGCAATCGCACCACCAATAGCGGCGAAACCTGCTGCAAGAGCAATACCTAAAAATAACATAATTCATGTTCCTCCTAGTAAAATAGTTTTTTATTATATAGTTTGTCCAAAGATCGGACGGTGTTAATAGATTAATGTGCCTCGACTTTATGAGACATGTACACCATTGCTAGCATGACAAATATGTATGCTTGTAAGCTACCAATGAAAATACTGAATGCTTGCCAGATAATTAACGGAACTAGGGAAGTCACTGCAGATAAAATATACATTAACGGTCCTGCTCCCTCAATGCCAAACCCGGAAACACCAAATGTAACAATGAGAATCATCAGAATCTCTTTTGCGTAGATGTTACCAAATAGACGCATACCAAGCGTTAGCATGTTTGCAATTTCCTCAATGATCTTAAATGGTAGCAGCACCCAAACAGGTGTTACGTAACCTTTTAAGTAACCATTCAATCCATTAATACGTATGCCATAAACATGTGTTAGCAATACGACAAAAACAGAAAGAGAAAGAGCTAATGCCGGATCGGATGTTGGAGATTTCCACCAAACCTCATGCGTTTCCTTGTTGTAAATCTCAAAAGGAATCCCTAGCATATTACTAACAAATACGTAGAATAGTAGTGTTACAGCCAATGCAATAAAACGGCCGCCTACGTCCCAACTCATATTCGCTTTTATAATGTTTCGACAAAAGTCTACTGACCATTCTAAGAAGTTTTGTAGCTTCCCAGGACGAACAGATAAATTGCGTGTGCCAATAAAGAAGAGTAGAAATATAATTAAACTTGCGACAAACGACATGAGTATCGTTGAGGCATGGAAAGTAAGTCCATATATTTCCCATTTGGCCATTACATGCTCCACACACCATCACCTCTCTTTAGAAAAAAATTTTCGTACGCTGTCAATGAATAGCATAGCGTATACGGATGAAAAGCCGACCAAAACAAATCTGACATCTAACCATTGTGGAAGTATAATTGCTAGATACACAACAGCCACTGGTACAAGGATACGCAAGATGACGTTCACTCCAACGAGCAATGACATCACACGATTCTTTTTCAAAGCAACATACCCTATGATTTTTGCATCAACAAAGTTCAATACAAGATTCACAAGTCCTGCAGCTAAACCAGCGAGAAGACTTAGAAACAAGATACGAAACGAGGTAGCAAAATATCCCGTCATGCAAATAGCGGCGCATACTCCAAGTATCGTCGCATATCTTTTCATATTTGTTTCAAGTTCACCTGTCATCATCACCGTCTCCTAAAAATGGCTGAATCACCTTATACATCCCGTAACAGCCTGTTAAGAGTCCAATAAACAGAAAGATGATTAGAAACAATGGCATCGTTCCTAACTTACGGTCAAGCCACAAGCCAAGAAATAAGCCACCAACCACTCCTCCAACCAAACATGAGGATATCATTGAAACTAATCCTGCTGTTCTCCAAAGGTTCGTCGATTTTTGCTTCGGCATCTTAGCCTCCAAACAATAAAAAAACATAGAAAACGAGCGTTAATATGTAACCCTTATCATTTGTCCCTAGTTATCGTACAATAGCGAAACCCTTGTGTCAACGGTGTTTTGCCCTGAAACAAAAGAGGTTCCCAAGGTTCTTCACAATTGTTCACACTTTAGCCATATTGCCTGTAAGATTTTCCAAGAGACACTTCATAAGTGTACGTTGCTTTCAAAAAAAACTCAAGAGAAAACGCTTTCTCCTGAGTACTTTTTTATTCCTTTTCTTCTTCTATCTGGATCATAGACTCAATAATGTCCTGCTGACCTTCTTGTTTTGCGTAAACGAGTGCTTTGTATGTTCCTGGTGGCAGGCTTACTTCTGTGACCTCACCTTGAACCATTCCCCTGTCGGAATGATCTCGTGTTTCTAAATAAGTTAGGAATTGAAACGTATCCGGGTCATAAAGAGCGATCCCTGATTCTTCTGCGCCTCCAGGCAGGTAGTACTCATATCTGTACGTATTCGGCTTGTCCCCATGAGCAAATTGGAAAGCCATCACTCGTGGATAATCTGGTTCTTCCATAAAGAGGATATAAGGAACAAGAATGTCTTCCTTCCCTCCAGTTACTCGAATCTGGTCATAGTGAATGCCTTCACCCAGAATAGAAGGCATTAAGTCTAATGACAGCGTGACCTCTTCTTTTTCCTTAGGACCTAATGTGACAGCTGGAGGTGCTTGCCACTCCATCCCATCAAGTAGCACAAATGGAGGATCAATGTGATACGTGTTTGTTTGATCACTTTGATTTTCAATAGTTATGGTGACAGAACGCTTTTCGCGTATGTCTGTTTTTGCATATTTCCCAAATGTAATCGCTGCGGGGTAAACAAGCGTATCAAGTGCCAACGCCTTGTCTACTTGAAGTCGGCCTGCTCCCTGTTCGTGTGGCGCGTACAGCTCGTTCTCTTTATTCATTAAAGGCTTTGCTGAATTCATTAACGCTGCTTTAATTTGTTCAGGTGTCCAGTCCGGATGAGCCTGCACAAGTAAAGCCGCTGCCCCAGCCACATGTGGTGATGACATGCTTGTGCCATCAAGACCTGTATATCCCCCTGGCACTGTACTGTCAATACTCATTCCTGGAGCAACCAGATCCGGCTTCACTTCCCATGAAAACGTCACAGGACCTCGTGAACTAAACGGCGCTAAAAAGTCTTGTTCCTTTCGATACACGGTTCGAATAATTGGTGTATGCGGGGAATCAAGTTCTTCTACCAACCACTCTCCATCTTCCTGACTTAACGTTCCCGCAGGAAGTTGATAGGGATTCTCCGTTCCTCCAGCAAATGAGCCTGATGTATTGTTATAAATCAATACGCCAATTGCTCCTGCTTCTTTAGCGATTTTTATCTTATCTTCAAATGAAATCCGTCCCCGTTTAACAAGAACCACTTTTCCATTCGCATCAATTTCATTGTAGTCATCCTGCAAACCAAACCCGGCATCAACATATTGAAAATCGCGTCTTAAGGTCCAACGCTCGGTTCCTTTTAACGCATGAAGCGGCAATTCCTTATCCTTACTCGGAATGGTTATATAAGGTGTCTGCATCGGCGGGGCCGAGGCACCAACAGAGATTGCCTTCTCAGCCGTTCCTGGAGAACCAACCGTCCACATCGCCGGTCCACTGTTTCCACTCGATGTAACAGCAACCACACCTTCCTCTACTGCTTTATCTAAAGCTAAGCTCGTTGGCCAGTCTGGACCATTTACGGTGTTTCCAAGAGAAAGATTCAACACGTCCACACCATCCGACACCGCTTTTTCAATCGCTTCAATCACTTGTTCCGTTGTTCCCTGTCCACCTGGACCAAGCGCACGGTACGCATAGATTTCCGCCTCTGGCGCTACTCCTTGCACCCGTCCGTTTGCTCCAATGATACCCGCCACATGAGTTCCATGCAGTGTAGGTGGACCTTGGGAGGCAATCGTCTCCATCGGATCATCATCGGAATCAATGAGATCATATCCACCCTTAAAATTACGCATAAGATCAGGGTGAGTATAATCAATGCCCGTATCAATGACCGCTACCTTTACACCCTCACCCGTTAACCGGTGGCCATCCGCATCCAGCATTCCTCGTACAGATCCCGCTCCGATAAACGGAACACTTTCCTCAAGCGCCGCATGATACGTCGCAATCTCATCCACCCGCTCTACGTGACGAAGCGACTTTACCCGATCTACCTCTGTAGAAGGAAGACTCACCGAAAACCCATGATATAACGTGGAAAACGTTTTTCGAATCGAGCTTCCTGGAATCTGAGCCGAAACCTCTGCCTTTACCTGATCCAGTGTGCCATCCTCAGCTGCCACGATCACAATCGTTTCTTCCGCCGGCTCTGTGACAGATGTTTGCACAGGTAAATTCGGATACAATACCTCTGCCTCCGCCTGCATCGGCATCAAGACGCACAAAATCAGTAGTAGCCATACACAACGCTTCTTCAAACACTCACCTCCCATGCCTTTTGTATCCTAACTAGTATGAGGGAAAGTGTAGTTCCTTATGCACAAAAAAAGACACAAACGCATTGAATACGTTTGTGTCTTTTTGATTAATTTCTCTTATTTTGTACCGAAAAGACGGTCACCAGCATCACCAAGACCCGGAACAATATATCCGTGATCATCAAGTTTTTCATCCATTGCTGCTAGATAAACATCCACATCAGGGTGAGCTTCATTTAACGCCTTAACCCCTTCAGGTGCAGCAACAAGACACATTAGCTTAATGCTTGTAGCCCCGCGCTTCTTAATCGCTGAAATCGCATCAATCGCAGAACCACCCGTTGCAAGCATCGGATCAATGACAATAAAGTCACGCTCCTCCACATCCTTAGGTAGCTTCACATAATACTCAACTGGCTTTAGTGTCTTTGGATCACGGTATAATCCAACGTGACCTACCTTAGCCGCAGGAATCATACGTAAAATTCCGTCTGTCATCCCAAGACCCGCACGCAAAATCGGTACCACACCAAGCTTCTTACCAGCAATACGATTCGCCTTCGCCGGACCAACTGGCGTTTCCACCGTTGTCTCCTCAAGTGATAAATCACGTGTAATCTCAAAAGCCATCAGCGCCGCAACTTCCTCTACCAGCTCACGAAACTCCTTCGTGCCCGTTTCTTTATCACGAATATATGATAATTTATGCTGAATGAGAGGGTGATCGAAAACAAATACTTTACTCATGGCCATCGCTCCTTAAATTGAACTTTCCTTAAAGCATTCTAGCGGAAACAAGCTCCTTGTTCAAGTGTCAATCCTTAAATGTCCGTGGAGAAGGGTGTAGGTAGAGGGTTTAACTAAATAATGTTGAGGTTTTTACATATTTATGTGTGGGGGGGTCTTGGTTTTGAACTCATTCTTCTTGCTGTGCTCTGCGCGCTGCTTGCTATCCGGCTCGTTCTTCTTGCTAACGCCCCTCCCATCTTGGTCCGAGCACCGCTCTTCTTGCTATCAGCCCTCTCTTCTTGATTGGACCCCCGCTTTCCCTTAGTAAACTTGACGTTTTCCTTGGTAAGGCTCTCCGCTTCTTGATATCCTTCCCGTTCTCCTTGCTCCCGCTCCAAATGTTCTTACTAAAATAAAAAATGTTCATTTTTGTCCTTATTTCATTTCGGTTCTATCTCCCTACGCCTCGCCCACTAAAAAACCTCCTCCCACGATGGGAGGAGGCGCACTAAGATCTTATAGGTTCGGGTACATCGGATACTTCGCTGTTAGATCAGCTACGCGCGTACGCACTTGCTCGGCAACTTCTTCGTTGTCGACGTTTTTAAGTGTGAGAGCGATGAGTTTTCCGACTTCTTCCATTGCTTCTTCGTCAAATCCACGTGATGTAACAGCTGCTGTTCCTAGACGGATACCGCTTGTTACAAACGGGCTTTGAGGATCAAATGGAATCGTGTTTTTGTTTGTTGTGATACCAACGTGGTCAAGTGCTTTTTCAGCTACTTTTCCTGTTAGTTCAAGAGATTGAAGGTCCATCAGCAGTAGGTGGTTATCTGATCCGCCTGATACTAGGTTAATTCCTTCAGATTGTAGCACTTCACCAAGACGTTTTGAGTTATTGATGATGTTTTGTGCGTATGTTTTAAATTCTGGTTGTAGGGCTTCACCAAATGCAACAGCTTTTGCTGAGATGACGTGCATAAGTGGTCCACCTTGGATACCAGGGAAGATTGATTTATTTAGGGCTTTTCCGAACTTTTCGCCCATTTCTTCGTTTGTTAGGATGATTCCGCCACGTGGTCCGCGTAATGTTTTGTGCGTTGTTGATGTCACAAAATGTGCGTGTGGAACTGGATTCTGGTGAAGGCCAGCTGCAACAAGTCCGGCGATGTGCGCCATGTCGACCATTAGGTATGCGCCTACCTCATCAGCGATCTCACGGAATTTAGCAAAGTCAATTTCACGTGGGTATGCACTTGCACCAGCCACGATCATTTTTGGTTTATGTTCAACTGCAAGCTCACGAACAACATCATAATCGATGCGTTGCGTTTCTTGGTCTACACCGTACTCAACAAAGTTATATTGAACGCCACTGAAGTTTACTGGGCTACCGTGAGTGAGGTGTCCACCGTGAGACAAGTTCATTCCTAGAACCGTATCTCCTTGTTCAAGAACGGTAAAGTAAACAGCCATGTTCGCTTGTGCTCCTGAGTGGGGCTGGACGTTTGCGTAAGCCGAACCGAAGATTTCATTTACTCGCTCTTGAGCAATTTCTTCAACGATATCAACATATTCACAGCCACCATAATAGCGGCGCCCTGGGTAACCTTCTGCATATTTGTTTGTTAATACAGAACCCTGAGCCTCCATTACCGCTTCACTAACAAAGTTTTCTGATGCAATTAATTCAATTTTGTCGCGCTGACGACCTAACTCCAAATTAATCGCTTCTAGAATTTTCGGATCTTGCTTCTTTAGATTCTCCATTACCCATTCCCCTCTCAAAAACCGCTCTCATTCGGTTTTAGACTGTTTCTAATTAGATTCATCTATATACTATCATAGATTTCGGCTTATTTCCGTAAAATTTGCGGACTTCCATAAAAATCATTCTGCTTTTCTTATTCATAAACAGCTCGTACGCCACCAATTAGCTTCGGACGGGTGATCGCCATTGTGACATGGGCCGCTCCAATTTCTTTCACTTGGCTTCTGACCGGTACAACCACTGATTTTAAATGCATTCCGATAAATGTGTCTCCAATATCAATGCCAGCATCCGCACGAATTGCTTCTACTAAAACAGGGTTCTCAAGCTGCGAAAAAGCGTATTCTGCCATCGCTCCTCCCGCTTTGCGAACAGGAACAGCAGATACAGGCTCGTACATTCGCGCTTTTGCCGTTTCTGCTTCAACAACAAGCGCACGATTCAGGTGCTCACAGCATTGAAACGCAAGCGCCACACCTGTTTTCTTTTGATAGGCAAGGAGCGTTTGATAGATTGCTATCGCTGCTTCCTGTGACCCATTTGTACCAATATGTTCACCTATCACTTCACTTGTACTTGTTCCAATCACAAGCAAGTCATTAGACGTGAGTGGTTTTGCTTGATGCAGATCTTCTAATAGCTTTGCAAGTGATAACGTGATTGTTTCAGGTAGTGAACTCATCATCCGTATCTCCTAGCACTCGTAAGTTGAAATTTTTCCAATGCGATTTGCATGGCGCCCGCCTTCAAATTCAGTTGTTAGCCATATACGCACAATCTCTATTGCAACTCCAGGTCCAACTACGCGCTCACCCATTGCCAGCATGTTACTGTCGTTGTGCTCGCGTGTTACTTTTGCTGTAAATAAGTCGTGAACAAGCGCACAGCGGATGCCTTTAACCTTGTTCGCTGAGATGGACATACCTATGCCTGTCCCACAAATTAAAATGCCGCGATCAAATGTGCCATCGGCTACCTTTTCAGCCGCCGGAAAGGCGTAATCTGCATAATCAACAGAAGCGGTTGAATCCGGACCAAAGTCTTCGTATTCATGTCCTAACTCTTTGATTAGTGATTTGATACTATCTTTCAATTCAAATCCTGCGTGATCTGAAGCAATCGCGATTTTCATAAAGGTTCCCACCCTCGTTAGATTTAAAAAAACGCCTAAATCGGTCTTAGGCGCTTTTCTTCTGTATCTATATTGTAAACCTTTCGATCGAGGTCTTCAATCTCTTCGCTTGAATTGATAGTTCATGTGCTGCTTTTGCGGTATCTGCGATGGTCGTAGTTTGATCGTTGGCAAGCTCGGTGACACTGGTGGAATCACGTGATGTCTCCTCAGCAATGGCAGCCACTTCCTCCGATGCCCTTGATGTAATTTGAATGGCTTTCATCTGCTTATCAACCATTCCCGTGATCTCCGAAATGACGGCCGCTACTTCGTCTACTGCACGAGTCATTTCTTTCATCGTACGACTGGTTTCCTCGCCCTGCTTTGATTGTTCATTGGCTTCAGCCACTTGTTCACTAATCTGGCGAACAACATTTTTCACTTCTGATTGCATCGTATGTACAAGCTCCGTGATGCTTGCCACTGCCTGCGCACTCTCATCCGCCAGCTTCCGCACTTCCTCTGCTACAACCGCAAAGCCTTTCCCTTGCTCTCCTGCACGCGCTGCTTCAATGGAAGCATTTAACGCAAGAAGATTTGTTTGACCGGCTATTTCACCAACAAGCGAAATGATCTGTCCCACTTCACCTGCCTGATTTTCCAATTTTTTAACCGCACCGAGAGAGGCTTGGTTATTTTCTGCAAGCAAGCGAATGCCTTCTACTAAGTTCTTAATGACACTTCTGCTTTCATTTAAATTATTTACAAGCTGTTTAGAAGATGTGCGTGATTGATCGGCTCGCCCTTTCACCTGCTCAGCAATCTGTTTTGCCTCATTCATTGAGACCGCATTTTTGCGACTAACCTCTGCTGATCCCACAGCTGCTTCTGAGATGGATTGGAGCGTCCCCTCCATTTGCTTCACTCGCGAGGAAGCAAGCTCAGAGGACTCGGTCATATGACTCACTCGTTCTTCCGTTTCCAGAAAGCTCGAGTCGATATCCTTCACCATTTTACGCAGGTTTAACAGCATTTCATTGTACGCTTCGCCTAGTGCGCGGATCTCGTCATCCGAGCCTGTCAGTAACACATCCTCCTGGATATCTCCTGCGGCGGCTTTTCTGGCAGAAGCTTCTAGTCGGTTAAGAGGCTTCGTGATATAGCCAGCTGCGAAAAAGCAGAGAATTCCTGTCCATAGGATACCAGCAACCAACGTTAAGATGGTAAACACTTCACTATTTATTCCAAGCCACTCTGCTAAATAATCGGATAAAACAAAGATAAATAACGCGCTAATTCCATATGTAACTAGTGCCAAGCCACTTACGCCAAGGACTAGCTTCTTGCGGAGACTAAATCGATATGATGGTTTTTCCTGGTCCAACTCAACATCCCCTTATGCTCACTTATTCCATTTTTGAAGTAACCTTTTAATGCTTTGATCGAGCTCACGCGCCACTTGATCATACTCTTCCTTTGGTCCGCCGATCGGATCGCCAATATCTCCGCCCATTTCAGCGTACCCTTTTAATGTGTAGACTTTTTCTGATGCCTCCGGATGCCTGATCCCAAGCATGTCTTTGTGACTAGTTGTCATCGTTAAAATGATATCGGCCCAGTCAATTAATTCAGCTGTCACTGGCTGTGACACATGCTGATGGCGAATCCCACGCTCATTGAGTACCAGCTGTGTCCCTTCTGACATCGGAACCCCCGGCCAAGCTGTCACTCCCGCTGATTGAACAGAAAGCTTATCCCCCGCTTGTTCTTTTAAAAGGTATTCAGCCATTGGGCTACGACACGTGTTTCCTGTGCATACAAATAAAATATTTTTCATGATGGACATCCCCTTTTTCATTTTGTTTCCCACAAAATAAAGTATTGTCCTTATTCTAACATCTCTTGCACATTAAAGCGGAAACATAATCTTGATCCCAAACCCAATGAGGATACACCCTCCGAGAAGCTCGCCGTAAATGCCAATATACTTTTGAAACTTCGCCCCGATTAAAAGCCCAAGCCATGACAGCACCATGCTGACAAATCCAATCAACGCAACGGTTAGAATCGTCTTTGCCCCAAGAATGCCGAAGCTTAACCCCGCTGAAAAACTATCAAGGCTAACACTGACTGCAAAAGCCATAAGCCCCCAGCCAACCGGCTTTAAAAACGAATTATCCTCTGTTGAAAAGGCAGAGAGAATCATCTGCAGGCCAATTAATAAAAGCAGGCCTCCACCGATATAAATGGCTACCATATCAAAGTAGGTTGAGAGCCATTTACCAGTAGCCATTCCGAGGAGCGGCATCGCTACGTGGAACAAGCCAATTGTTAAACCAATCCGGAAAATCTGGCGGCCACGCAGTCCGAGCATTCCCATACCAAGCGTGACGGAAAAGGCATCCATTCCAAGTGCTGCTGACATAATTAATATCGTCACAAATTCACTCATTGTTTACTCACTCCTTGAACATGCTACTTGAATGTATGCATGGACAAGGAAAAATAGACAACCTATCTGAGGAGAGGGGATAGGCTGAATAAAGTAAAAGTGAATAGTGCAATAAATCCGCTGCGGGAGAATCCTTCGCTCGTTTTGTTATAAATGACGAAAGGCGAATGATTCGGTCATTGAATCATTCGCCTTTTTCTTATTTACTTTATTTAATCATCCGTCCACCGGCAGCTTTTTCGAGACGGTTCATGATGGCTGCTCCTACGCCGGTCTCGTCAAAGACCTCGGAGAATATGATGTCGATCTTTTGGTCATCGAAGGCTCTAAGTCCGTTGTAGAGAAGCGCAGCCGTTG
This sequence comes from Alkalihalobacillus sp. FSL W8-0930, assembly GCA_037965595.1. Lineage (NCBI taxonomy): Bacteria > Bacillati > Bacillota > Bacilli > Caryophanales > Bacillaceae > Alkalihalobacillus > Alkalihalobacillus sp. FSL W8-0930. The sequence goes on from CP150183.1 coordinate 3,368,242, forward strand.
TAGAGAGATCTCCGTCTGTTCCACAGGCGTAGACAAAATCTGCATCGTAACGATTTACGCGTTCTTCCGTTGTAAGGACTCCGACTCGTTTTCCGTCGGATCGTGCGCTTGTGGCAAGCTCTTGGATCAGTGTCCGGTCACAGACAAGCGTTAAGCTTCCTTTTGGCGCGTAGTGGGTGTATTTCATCCCGGGTGACTTTGGCGCTTGTCCATCGTCTATAAGTGCCTGATCCAACTCCACATGCCCGCAGACCTCTGTCAGCTGTTCCTTTGTTATGCCACCAGGTCTAAGAATCATGGGCACCTCGCCACTGATATCAAGAACCGTGGATTCGACACCAACACCTGTTGCTCCCCCGTCCACAACACCAGCAATCCGCCCTTCAAGATCCGTCCATACATGATCCGCTGTGGTTGGACTTGGTCTTCCCGACAGATTGGCACTTGGCGCTGCCACAGGTACTCCTGACTTTTCAAGAAGCTCACGCGCAACTGGATGGGATGGCATACGGATCGCAACCGTTGAGAGTCCCGCTGTCACGTTGGTTGGGACCTTGTCATTTGCACGAAAGATAAGCGTAAGCGGGCCTGGCCAATATTCGTCCATGAGCTTTTCAGCGATTGGCGGGACCTCTGTGACCAATTCCTCGAGTCCTTCACGTGTGGCGATATGAACAATTAGCGGATTATCATTCGGACGTCCCTTTGCTTTAAAAATATCCGTGACCGCCTCGGGATCCAAGGCATTTCCTCCAAGTCCATACACAGTCTCGGTCGGAAACGCGACAACCTGTCCATCTTTGATACATTTTGCCGCTTCTTGTAGATCGCTTTCTATATTCTGAAGATTTGCTGACTTATTCACATTCCATCGTTTTGTCTGTATATAACTCATAGCACAGCTCCTATCCTCCCTATTCTGTGATTTGGATTGCCTTTTGTCAAATTTGTCTGCGTATTCTGCCTAAGTCCTTTTATATCAACGGTTTTAGTCTACTAAATTCGTAGTGAAAATAAAATAAAAACATCTGTTCTCCTAACGAGAATAAGGTTACCCACACCTGTGGATAACCTGTAGATAAGCCGTCAGTTCCTCATTTTATTCACATGATTGTTCAAGTAATTCACAGGCAAAAATCGACACGTTTTTATTTTCCGATTGTTTAAAATGTGATAATCGTTTTATTTCATCAGGTACATGTTCAAGCTTCATCTGCCTGAATTGCAATTGTTCAAAAAACACACCAGCTTGTCTTGTTAATAAATAGACTTCCTTTAATTCAAGCTTACGGCCATACGCCAAAGCAGCCTCTAGAAAGCCCATGCCTTTTGCAGGCGTAAAATAGTCCGTTTCAAGCACAAGAGATCGCAGCAACCCATACTCACCAGCTGGTTCAAGTCCAATGATTCCTACAATCTCATTATCTATGGTTTCAGCTACTAAAAAGAAGCTGGTAATGTTTCTTGCATCGTCCTCATGAAGTCCTGCGCGTGCAAGCAGTCGTTGAATATGGAGTAGATCGTGATCTCTAGCCTGTCTGAATACCATTGTCATTCGGATACGCCCCTTTTTAGGTCTTTGCACCATCCTATGCGGGGCTTGTCTCTCGTATTACTGATTTGTCGCAACGGTTGTTGTATCATCACCAAACAGACTATCAAACAATCCTTTAAAGAAATCGACGAAGAAGAACGAAACCTCAACTTCCTCTTCTGTCTCTTCTACTACTTCAACCTCTTCTGCTTCTTCTTGTGGCACTGCATTACTTTGATCCATATCAATAAAGCATAATGGCGGGAACAATACGCACCACCAGTTTTCCCCAAGACCCTCGCCAAGTGTAATTAACACCGCTTGATACTCTCCAGCAGGATACACAAGATTACCATACAGCTTTGTCGGAAAGTCTACTTGTTCGAAATCAACATGATATTCTTGATTAAGCCCTTTGGCTGCAAGCTCAGCTTCCACAATGGCTTCCACTTCACCAAGATTTGATTCAATGACTTCCATTGCTTCCTGCTTTGACTCAATTCCTGTTACCCACTCAGTGATGGAGGCATTCACCTGATCACGAATGTCACGCTTTAGCTTTTGATCTGCAACAGAATCGCTATTTGCAAGGATACGTAAACGAATGGCATCCTCTTGGCTCACTTCTTGATGAAACGCAGCAATTGCTTGGTTTCCTTGGTCTTCCCAGCTTATGATTAATACGAAAAAAGAGAATAATAGATAAATAATAGCTTGTGGTTTCATGACCAGCACCATCCCTTCCTCCCTATTGTGGTCGGGATAGACTGGCTCTAAACCTATAACTCTTCGACAAAATCTCCGTATGCAAGAACAATGCGATCCTTTTTGTTGATATCAAAACGGACCTCGGTTGTTGTTTTCGGGAAAGCTGTTTGCAGCATCTGTCTCACGGCTTCTCCTTGACCTGCACCCACTTCAAATGCAACCAGAGCACGCGGCTTAGCGACTTGTCTGATTTGCTCCGTTAGCTTTCGGTAACAATCAAGACCATCAGCACCTGCAAATAAGGCAAGCTCTGGCTCATGCTCCCGTACATGAACAGCAAGTGTCGGCCGATCTGATTCAGGGATATAAGGCGGATTGGACACGATGATATCAAACGTTTGTCCTGTTTGAATAAAAGGCTCCAACAGATCTCCTTGGTAAAAGCTGATCTCTGCCCCATGCGTAGCTGCATTTTTCTTCGCCATAGCCAGTGCTTTTTCCGAAATATCGACGGCTGAAAGGCTTAGTGATGGATCTTCAAGCGTTAGGGTAGTAGCAATAATACCACTGCCCGTTCCAACATCAACCGCATCAAGTGCCGTAGCATCCGGAAAGACGGCCTTTCTTCGTTCAAGAACTGCGACAATGAGCTCTTCAGTTTCCGGTCGTGGAATAAGAACATCACCCGATACCTGAAACGGGCGACCATAAAATTCTTCATGACCAATCAGATGCTGAACCGGATGACCTTTTCCAAGCATGTGGACATCCTGTTGATACGTGCGAAACAGGTCATCTGGCATCTCGTCGTGAAAACGTGCAAACAAACCTGCGCGGTCAACGCCCAGGTGATGGCGGAGCAGCCATTCACCAGCCATTGTTTCCACGTCTCTCTCCTCCAAAAAAGAAGAAGCCCAACGGAGGGCTTCGTGTATCGTTTGGCTCATCTTAGTCTTCAGCCCGTTCCATCAGCTCAGACTGTTCTTCCATAATCAACTGATCAATAATTTCATCAAGCTTTCCTTGCAAAATTTGCTCCAGCTTTTGCAATGTTAAGCCGATACGGTGATCCGTTACCCGGCTTTGTGGGAAATTGTACGTACGGATTCGCTCAGACCGATCTCCCGTACCAACCGCTGTTTTACGTGTTTCATCGTATTCAGCTTGGATTTCACGATTGATCTTATCAAACACACGCGCACGTAAGATCTTCATTGCTTTTTCTTTGTTTTTAATCTGAGATTTCTCATCCTGCATGGAAACCACAGTACTTGTTGGTAAGTGTGTTAAACGAACCGCTGACATCGTAGTGTTTACACTTTGTCCACCCGGGCCACTTGAAGCAAATGTGTCCACACGAATATCCTTCTCATGGATTTCAACCTCAACCTCTTCCGCCTCAGGAAGAACCGCAACTGTCGCTGTAGACGTATGAATCCGACCACCAGACTCCGTTGAAGGAACACGCTGCACACGGTGTGCTCCGTTTTCATACTTCAGCTTGGAATAGGCACCATTTCCATTCACCATGAAAATAATTTCCTTGTATCCACCAAGCTCTGTTGTCGTCGCTTCCATGACTTCAATCTTCCACCCTTGAGCCTCTGCAAAACGGTGGTACATTTTATAAAGGTCACCCGCAAATAGCTGCGCCTCGTCTCCACCGGCTGCACCGCGAATCTCAACGATTACGTTTTTATCATCATTCGGATCCTTAGGCAGAAGTAAAATACGCAGGCGTTCCTCAAGCTCCTGGGATTGAGACGAAAGCTCAGAGATTTCCTCTTTCACCATCGCGTACATCTCATCATCCAGCTTCTCTTCAATCATCGCCTTCGCATCTTTTAGCTGCTCCGACACTTCCTTGTATTCACGGTACGCTTGAACCGTATCCTCAAGCCCAGACTGCTCCTTGGAGTACTCGCGCAGACGCTTTGTATCACTAATAATATCTGGATCACTTAATAATTCATTTAACCGGTCATATCTGTCCTCTAAAGACTGCAAACGATCAAACATGTCTTCACCTCATAATCTAATATCCGTTCATAGCATAACGTTCTAAGTATAGTATATAGGCACCCCCCGGTCAACGTGACCCCGAGGCGTGCCGGTCTTTTTTGTACCAGAGGTAGGCGTCAATGAGTTCAAAGAGGGCGAGGGCTGTAAGAAGGACTGTGAGGAGGAGCAGTCTCCAGAGTGGCACCTCAATTAGAAGCCACAATAAAACAATGATCGCCCCAACAAAAATCGGGAAAAGCTTTGACAGCTTAAAGCGCCTTTCTGGAATTTGCTTTCCCGGACCAAAATTTGTACCCTTCCCAATTTTACCAGCTACAAAAATCACAACGCTTACAAATAATGCATAAAAGAAACTTCCATTTATAAGGTAGACTGTCGCAACGAGCCAAACCGATAATAAAATTGAATACGTTTTTTCACTAACCATTTTGCATCTCCTTGTTATGTAGCTCCTGTTGTTCTTTTTTGTACCAGAGGTAGGAATCGATATATTCAAACGTATTGATTAAAAGAACAAGTGTAGTTGCTGTAATTTTTCTCCAAAGTGAAAGATCTATAAAATTAGGGATCCAAATAAAAATGAGAAGTACCATTCCTACTAAAATGAGAACCTTTGACGCTGTGAACCTACTTTTTGAGGAAGCTCCCCATAATCCAAACTGGCCATGATAGCCAAGTGTCGCTCCGAGCGTTGCTGCACCGACCATAATTAAGATGTTTATCCATTCAGCATCCAAAACTAATAATAGTATAATAATAATAAAAGGTAGAAAGAATAGCTGTTTCTTCTGACTAATCAATTGGAATGCCCCCCTTTTAACTAACTATACGTTCTCACACGACTTACGGTTTCGTTCTTCCATTTCCAGTATTTCACGCTGTTCTTTTTTGTACCAGATGAAGGCGTCGATGATTTGAAAAACGATGAATAGTACGATGAGGGCAGTTGCCAAGTTGAGGCGCCATTCAGGAGTCGGAAGTTCTACAACCCATATCCAAATGATGATTCCAATCCAGAATAACGAATTAAGCAAGGTGTTCCGCAATCGTTTACTCGCCCATTCTCCCCACACCCCTGACTGAACGTGGTAGGAAATGACCGCCACGATTATAATGCCCGCAGTATAAAGAATCGTTCTTAGCCAATCCATTCCAGCAATCAGACATAAACAGAAAAAGAACAAAGGAATAAGAATCACATGATATTTTAATGTGAGCACACGAACACCCCCAGTTTACCCCGACTATACAGGATTCCAAATTATAGTACAAATAGAAAGATAGATTTTATGTGGGAGGCGTTAGGGAGGAATGGTTTGAGCTTTCGTCTTTGCTAGCGTTGTTGTTCTTGATTGAGCTCCGTTTCTCCTTACTTACTCTCTCATTCTTCTTGGTATAAGAGGGGGTGTTCTTGGTATGGAGGGCTCGGGCTTGGTATTGTCCTCTTTCTTCTTGCTATCAGCACCTGTTTCTTGGTGGAACATGCTCCGGGCTTGGTGGATGGTCTGTTTTTCTTGCTAACGCTCTTCGGTTCTTAATTAAAATTGATTTCTCCTTGGTTGGGTGCGGTTTGTTCTTGGTATTTCTCCACACTCCCACGTTGGCGCTGTAATTTCTCTATTTTTCTTACTACAAGGATCTTTGTTCTTGATATTCCTCCGAACCTTCTTACTAACGCCAATGTTCTTGATTGAGCTCCGCTTCTCCTTACTTACTCTCTCATTCTTCTTAGTGTGAGTGGGGTTGTTCTTGGTATGGAGGGCTCGGGCTTGGTATTGTCCTCTTCCGTCTTGCTATCAGCACCTTTTTCTTGGTGGAACATGCTCCAGGCTTGGTGGACGACCTGTTTTTCTTGCTAACACTCTTCCCTTCTTGATTAAAATTGATTTCTCCTTGATTGGGTAGGGTTTGTTCTTGGTGCTCCTCCTCTCCCCCTCCCCCACACAAAAAAGCCAGAGCATCCCGCTCTGGCTTTTCCTCAACTTTTATTCTGCTTTTTTAATTGCTAATACGTTCTCTGTACCTGCTTTGACTTCTCCAGACTTTAGGAGCTGGATGAATTCATCTTCGGCTAGGTTTGTGAAGACGATTGGTGTGATGATGGATGCGGCTTTTTCAGAGATGATGTCAGTGTCAAAGCGCAGTAGTTCTTGGCCTTGTGTGACTTTGTCTCCTTGTTCGACTAGTGCTTCGAAGCCTTCTCCTTTTAGGTGGACGGTATCAATTCCAACGTGGATCAGGATTTCTTTGCCTGATTCGTCTACGAGTCCAAGGGCGTGCTTGGTCGGGAAGAAGTTCACGATTGTCCCTGCAATTGGTGAGCGGACAATTCCTTCTGTTGGTTTGATGGCGAATCCGTCTCCCATCATTTTTCCGGCAAATACGTTGTCCGGTACGTCTGTGATCGGTAGGATTTCTCCTGTGATTGGAAGGTTGAATGTGAATTCTCCTTCGGTTGTTGGTCCTGCTTCGACAACGGTTTCGACTTCTTCAATTGGCGTTGGTGTCTTGCCTGAGATGATGTCGTTGATTTGTCCTTTTAGTTGATCGGATTTTGGTCCGAAGATGGCTTGGATGTTTTGGCCGACTTGCATGACACCAGATGCTCCAAGTTTTTTCAGACGATCTTTTTGAACTTGATCAACGTCTTTTACAGATACGCGTAGACGTGTGATACATGCGTCAAGGTTTGCAATGTTCTCTTTGTTACCTAGTGCTTTAAGTACTTCATAAGGTAGGTCGCCTACTGGTGCTGAAGCTGTTTCAACTCCCGCGCCTTCTTCGTCTTCCTCACGTCCTGGAGTCATTAGGTTAAACTTCAGAATCGCGAAACGGAATAATACGTAGTAGAGTACTGAGAATCCAAGCCCTACGATGATGACCCACCACCAGTCAGTACGGTTTGGTAGGACTCCGTAAAGAAGGAAGTCGATAACTCCACCTGAGAAGCTCATACCAATTTTCACGTCTAATAGATACATGAGTAAGAATGATAGACCGGCAATCAATGTGTGAATCACAAAAAGAATCGGTGCTACAAACAAGAATGAGAACTCAAGTGGTTCTGTGATACCTGTTAAGAATGCTGTAAGGGCTGCTGATCCCATAAGACCGGCAACAACTTTTTTGTGTTTAGGTTTTGCACAGTGATAGATAGCAAGTGCTGCTGCTGGTAGACCGAACATCATGAATGGGAATTTACCTACCATGAACGTTCCTGCTGTTGGTTCTACGCCATCACGAATCTGTGCGAAGAACATTGCTTGGTCCCCTTTAACCATTTCACCGGCTGCGTTCACATACGTTCCAAACTCAAACCAGAATGGTGAGTAGAAGATATGGTGCAATCCGAATGGAATAAGTGCACGCTCAATCACACCAAAAATGTAGACGCTAAGCGCTGGGCTTGCTTCTGTCATGAAGTATGAGAATGAGTTAAGTCCTGTTTGAATGAAAGGCCAGATAAAGTGAAGAATAACCCCCATGAAAATCGCGAAAAATGCTGTTGCAATTGGTACAAAACGTTTACCAGCAAAGAAGCCTAGGTACTGAGGCAAGCTGATATTATAGTATTTATTAAAGGTAAAGGATGCGAGTAATCCGGCGATAACCCCACCGAACACGCCTGTTGATAATGTCGGGATCCCGAGTACGCTCGCATACGCTGGATCAGCGCCAACCATTTCTGGTGTGATGCCTCCCATGGTTCCCATTGTTACGTTAATAATTAAAAATCCAATAATAGCGGCAAGTCCTGCTACCCCGTCTCCGTTAGAGAGCCCGATGGCTACCCCAACCGCAAAGAGTAACGGTAGATTTGCAAAGACGATATCTCCTGTTTCAAGCATTAAGGTTGAAATCATTGAGAAGACGTCATTTCCTAAGAACGGTAATGTACTCAGGATGTCTGGGTTCTGCATTGCATCACCAAAAGCAAGTAAGATACCAGCTGCAGGTAGTAACGCAACCGGAAGCATTAATGCACGACCCATACGTTGTAACACGCCAAAGGCTTGTTTAAACATGTTTAGTTCCTCCTAATAAGTTTGTAAAATCAACATAAAAAAGCATGAGGGAAAGAACGCTCGTGACCAAAAAAGGATAGACTCCTCCTGTAGATCATTCGAACGTTTTCTTTCTCTCATGCCTGCATCACCAGTCACACGTTTAAGAAAACGATAGGTATTAATTTTGAGTTAGACGTTGCAAGTGAAGCGTCAAATACACCGCTTCTCCCTCAGGAATTTGTTTCTTGAGAGATTGTTGCATGACTTTTATGAGATTCCATGACAAATTATAGCACACTGGATATTCTTTTTGCAATACTTCTTTAAGCGCTTCCATTGGATCAAGATATTTTTCTTCTTCAATTCGCTCGATCGCAAAATGCAGATGACGAACCAATCGTAAATAGTTGATCTCCGTTCGATCCACTTTAATCTGTAAACGCTGTTCAATAATATCCACAAGCTGGGAAATAAGTCGCGTATGGGCATTCACATCTTGAAGGCTACGATTTGTAATTCCACTATGGATGTGAAGCGCAATGAATCCAATCTCACTATCCGGCAGGAGCACATCTAGCTTGTCGTACACAAACTCTCGAATGTCAGTTGCCACTTTAAATTCCTTCGGATAGGCAAGCTCTGTTTCTTTTAAAAATGGATTGACGATCGCTTGTCCTTGTTTAATACGTTTTATCGCATAAAATAAGTGATCAGTTAAAGCAACATGTATATGTTCAAAAAGGGTTGTTGAAAGCTTTTCTTCAATTAACTCAATCACATCGTTCATTAATGCTAAAAAGCCTTCATCTATATAGTGGATTAATTGCTGATACTGTTTTTGTTCGGATTCTTCTTTTAAAACAAAGAACTTCTCCGCTTGTTCTCTGCCGACTTCATCTCCAGATGCTTTTCCGAAGCCTAGGCCTTTTCCGATGAGGACGACTTCATCATAGTCAGGGTGGCTCGCAACCAACACATTATTATTAAGTACTTTCTTGACAATGAGCATGACGCAAAAGCCCCCTCTAATCCTAAAAAGACTGTTCTCATCATACGAAACGAGACAGCGTTCGTCAATCCTGTTGTTCCTTTGTTTGATCCATATATGGTTAGGGAATCCTTTGAGATAGACTTATAATGAAAAATGGAGGTGACCGAATGAATTATGTGATTATAGGCGGGGATGCTGCTGGAATGAGTGCGGCGATGCAAATTGTACGAAATGATGAGGATGCAAAAGTGACGGTTCTAGAGAGTGGAACGTATTATTCGTATGCACAGTGTGGCTTGCCGTATTTACTTAGTGGAGTGGTTGAAGAAGCTGATCAGCTCGTGGCACGTAATGTTGAGACCTTCCGCGAAAAACATGGAATTGATGCGCGGGTGAATCACAAGGTGACAGGTGTTGATCCAGAGCAAAAGACGGTACGTGGCGATGGATTTGAGGTTTCCTACGACAAACTATTGATTGCAACCGGCGCCAGACCTGTTGTACCTGACTGGGATGGAATGAATCTTGGACGGATCCATACGCTAAAAACGATTCCTGATGCGCTCGAGATTATGAATAACCTAGGAGAAGATGTGAATCACGTGACGATTGTTGGTGGCGGTTATATCGGGCTTGAGGTCGCTGAAAACATGGCGTTGCTCGGTAAGAAGGTGACGATCATTAATCGTTCGGAGCGATTAGGCGCTGACTTTGAAAAGAGTATGTCCTCTCTTATTCAAGAGGAAGCCACGAAGCACGGCGTAGAGCTTATATTAGGAGCAACGATCACAGGATTTTCTGGAGATTCAGATGGAAATGTTCAGACTGTAAAGACCTCGGAGCAGACTCTTCAAACAGATCTTGTGATTGTGGCTGTTGGTGTCACACCAAATACAGACTTCTTAGAGGGAACAGGCATCCATTTCTCACCACAGGGAGCAATCAAGGTTAATGCCTACCTGGAATCAAATGTACCCGACATTTATGCCGCCGGCGATTGTGCCACTCAATATCACAGATTAAAGAAAATTGATGATTTTCTTCCGCTAGGTACACATGCTAATAAACAGGGTCGATTAGCGGGCCTTAACATGATTGGTCACGCGCGTGCGTTTCAAGGAGTTGTTGGGACAGCGATTATGCAATTTTTTGACTTAACGTTAGCACGAACAGGTCTTTCTTCCAGAGAAGCGCAGGAGCTTAAGTTTCCATGTGCCGTCTCTGAAACAGAAACCTCAACTAGTGCAGCCTACCATCCGAATGCCGAGCGGATACATAGCTTACTCGTCTATCACCGCGATACGGAACAGGTACTCGGTGGTCAATTCATCGGTAAAACCGGTGTCGATAAACGAGTGGATGTGCTAGCAACTGCCCTTTATTACTCGGTGACGATGGAACAAATCGAGAACCTCGACCTTTCCTATGCCCCACCGTATAACAGCGTCTGGGATCCGATTCAACAAACAGCGCGAAGACGGTGAAACAGGCGGGACATAACCTTAAGTTGATGATTAAAACACAAACATAGCACCAGACCCGCTACAGGAGAATCCCTCGCTTTCCACGGGAACGGCCTCAGCCCCTTTCGCGGAAGAAGCGCCGCTACAGTGTCTTCACCGCGTTCTGTTCCGTAGGAGTCTCGGGTTCTCCTTCCGCTCGTTTTCTCAAAAACACTAATGGCGAACGATTAGACTGTCTAATCATTCGCCATTTTCTTATTGATTTTTAGTTTTGTCTCAGGCTCTTTGTCTTTATAAATGCGAAGGAGCCGATTCCTCGTCTTTATTAAAAAATTGAGCCGGCTCATCTGGTACTTGATGACAGTGGCGACATCTAGGCTCATAGGATTCAGAAGCACCTACTAAGATGATAGGGTCGTTATAAGAAGCTGGTTCTCCGTTAATTAATCGTTGCGTCCGACTTGCTGATGCCGCACAGCTTGCGCAAACCGCCTGAAGCTTAGTTACTTGCTCAGCCAAAGCCATCAACTGCATGGTCGGTCCAAATGGTTCACCACGAAAGTCGAGATCAAGACCTGCGCAAATCACGCGAATTCCACGATCGGCTAGTTCACTTGCCGTATCAATAATGGCTACATCAAAAAATTGAACTTCATCAATGGCGACAACCACCGTATCTTCATCAACAGCTTGAAGTAAATCCATTGCCGTTGCAACTGGCTCGGCCCATACTTTATTCCCGTTATGTGAAACGACCTCTTCCACACTATATCGATTATCAAGTAATGGTTTAAAGACCTGCGCTTTTAGTTTGCCGAATCCGACACGACGCACGCGACGAATCAGCTCTTCAGATTTGCCCGAGAACATGCCCCCGCAAATCACTTCGATTCGACCTTCCTGATTATGACTGTTCATTTGAACCCACCTTACTTTGTTCTTTCCCCATACGATATCGCACTTTACCTACGTTGTATAGGGTTCGCCTAAAGTTATAAGCTATGTATAGACAGAAAAAAAGCAGGCAAGTATGTCTGCCTGCTATATTTCTTATAGGTTGTATTTCTTTTTGAAACGGTCAACACGTCCGCCAACATCGTTAAGCTTCTGCTTACCAGTGTAGAACGGGTGTGAATCAGAGCTGATCTCAACTTTAAGAAGTGGGTATGTGTTACCATCTTCCCATTCAATTGTTTCAGCAGATCCTTTAGTAGAACCACTCAAAAATTTGAATCCTGTACTTGTGTCTAAAAAGACAACCTTTTGGTAATTAGGATGGATATCCTGTTTCATAATCTTTCATCTCCTTTTGCCCTGAATCTCTTCGAAACAGAGTTAGTTCGCACACGCAAGAATTATATCAATTTCGACAGACAAATGCAATATCGTTTTTCTTATGATTTTGAGCTGACTGGACGTTTGCGTACACCCTTCATGTCTTGATCAAGAGATTCGAAAAACTCATCGTTTGTTTTTGTACTCTTCACGCGTTTAATGAACTGATCTACGTATTCTGCAGAATCATTCATTGTTTTACGGATTGTCCAAAGCTTATCAAGCTGAGACTTATCAATAAGTAACTCTTCTTTACGTGTTCCAGAGCGACGAATATCAATCGACGGGAAGATACGACGTTCAGAAAGCTTACGATCAAGATGAAGCTCCATGTTACCAGTTCCTTTAAATTCCTCGTAAATGACATCATCCATACGAGATCCGGTTTCAATAAGAGCTGTTGCTAGAATGGTTAAGCTACCGCCCTCTTCAATATTACGCGCTGCCCCAAAGAATCGCTTCGGACGGTGGAATGCCGCCGGATCAATCCCCCCTGATAGGGTACGCCCACTTGGTGGAATGTGCAGGTTATACGCACGTGCAAGACGTGTAATACTATCCATTAAAATGACAACATCTTTTTTATGCTCAACCAGACGCATCGCACGCTCTAGTACAAGTTCAGCGACTTTAATATGGTTTTCAGGCACTTCATCGAATGTTGAGCTAATTACTTCCCCTTTTACAGAGCGCTCAATATCCGTTACTTCCTCTGGACGCTCATCAATGAGTAGAACCATCAGCTCTACATCTGGATGATTATCGGCAATACTATTGGCTACTTCCTTCATTAAGGAGGTTTTTCCTGCCTTTGGAGGGGCAACAATCAATCCACGCTGACCAAAACCAATCGGTGAAATGATATCAATGATACGAGAAGACACTCGGCCTGGTTTAGACTCAAGCTCAATTTTCACCTCTGGATATAACGGTGTTAAGGCCGGGAAATACGGACGGTCCTTGGACGTTTCCGGTGCTTTTCCGTTAACCGCCTCAACATGAAGCAAGCCATGGAATCGCTCATTCTCTTTTGGAGGGCGAACTTTTCCTGATACCTTATCCCCTTTACGCAAATCAAAACGACGGATTTGCGAAGCAGAAATATAAATATCCTCTACACTCGGTTTATATGCGATTGGGCGAAGGAATCCAAATCCTTCGTTTGGGACAATATCTAACACACCTTCCATAAACATAAGGCCGTCCTTTTCAGCCTGGCCCTTTAGAATGGAAAAGATTAATTCTCTTTTTGTTAGTTTACTATAGTAGGAAACTTTAAACTCTTTCGCAAGTTCATAGAGTTCCTTTAATTTTAATTTTTCTAGTTCGGCAATGTGGACACTCATTCTTACACCACGTTTCTAATAATTTTCGTTCACTCATTCTTTGAAAGCGCTTTTTTGAATGCATTTCTTAAAAGTTCATCACAAAATAGACTATAAAACGACTTACTGATAGAAAGTTTGTACGTAAAGTTGGAGATTATTTAACGTTTAGTCAATTTGGGAGTTTGTGTACGTCATCCATTAATCTAAATAGGAGAATTCGTGGAGAAATCCATTCGCGGTTCATGTATGATAGCGAGTATATTCTCTTATATTACCCTAAAACATACTAAATATTCAATACCTCATAAAAAAATAGAAGAGAACAAACAAAAAGAACCAACAGAGGCTCTGCTGGTTCTAGTACCCGACTCGTTTAACGAATAACGAGATCTGGCTTCTTTTTCATGCTATGCGTTCCTTCAACAAAACGAATTGTACCGGATTTCGCACGCATAACAATGGATTGGGTATCGGCATTTTTCCCTTTATAACGGACCCCTTTTAAGAGTTCTCCATCGGTTACTCCAGTTGCCGCAAAGATACAATCATCTCCACCTACTAGATCGTCCATTTTAAAGACTTTATCTATGTCTGTGATCCCCATCTTATGGCAACGTTCGATTTCTGCGTCATTTTGAGGAAGTAGGCGACCTTGTAATTCTCCACCTAGACATTTTAATCCTGCTGCTGCAATGACACCCTCCGGCGCACCACCTGATCCAAGCATGATATCCACACCTGTATCACCAAATGCAGTATTAATAGCCGCCGCCACATCACCGTCAGAAAGAAGTTTAATTCTGGCGCCTGCCTCACGAATTTCTTGGATCATTTTTGTATGGCGTTCACGATTCAAAATCGTAACCACAAGATCTTCAATGTCCTTATTCTTCGCTTTTGCTACAGCTCGAAGGTTATCAATGACAGGTGCATCAATGTCAACAAGCCCAACAGACTCTGGTCCTACCGCAATCTTTTCCATATACATATCTGGAGCGTTTAACAGCTGGCCATTGTCAGCCACCGCAAGTACGGCAAGTGCATTCCACTGACCATACGCTACGATATTTGTTCCTTCTAATGGATCAACTGCAACATCTACACGTGGACCATAGCCGTTCCCAAGCTTTTCTCCTATGTAAAGCATTGGGGCCTCATCCATTTCCCCTTCACCAATTACAACGGTACCTTTCATTGGAATGGTATCGAACACATCACGCATCGCTTCAGTTGCTGCACGATCCGCTTCTTCCTTGTTCCCTCTTCCCATCCAACGTCCGGACGCTAAGGCTGCCGCTTCTGTCACACGAACTAGCTCCATTGATAAACTTCTTTCCATAACCAGATTCCTCCCCGTATACGTACATCATCTATTAGCTTTTTACTTGTTCACGTTCTTCTTCTGACATTTGTTCACGCCAGATTCGTGCACCTAACCCTACAAGCTTTTCTTCTAGATTCTCATATCCGCGGTCTACATGCTCTAGACCTGAAAGTTCTGTTACTCCGTTGGCCATTAGTCCTGCTATTAATAACGCAGCCCCGGCTCTAAGGTCGCTCGCTCTCACCTTTGCTCCCTGAAGTTCGGTTGCACCATTAATAATGGCTGATCTGCCTTCTACCTTTACATCTGCTCCCATCCGACGGATTTCGTCGATATGTTTAAAGCGAGCATTATAAATGGTGTCGGTTACAATACTGGTTCCTTTTGCTTGCGTGAGCAAGGTTGTAAACGGCTGCTGCAAATCAGTCGGGAACCCTGGATAGACAAGTGTCTTAATGTCCACTCCCGTTTTTTCTTTGTGATTCTCAATTAAAACCTGGTCATCTCGCTCTTCAACAGTGACACCCATTTCTCGTAGTTTCGCAATCAACGACTCTACGTGATACGGAATGATATTATCAACAACCACTTTTTGACCAATCGCTGCTGCAAGAATCATATACGTCCCTGCCTCGATTCGATCAGGAATGATCGTATGACGACAACCATGTAACGATTCAACGCCATCAATACGAATGACATTGGTTCCGGCACCCTTAATCTTTGCTCCCATATTCGTAAGAAGTGTAGCAACATCAATAATTTCGGGTTCCTTGGCTGCATTTTCAATCACCGTCTGTCCTTTAGCTAGAACAGCGGCTAACATAATGTTAATAGTTGCTCCAACGCTAACAACATCCAGGTAAATTCGAGCGCCTTTCAGTTCATCCGCACGCAAATAAATGGCACCTTGTTCATTGGTCACTTTAGCGCCAAGTGCTTCAAACCCTTTTATATGCTGATCGATAGGTCGCGGACCCAAGTTACACCCGCCAGGAAGTCCAATCACCGCTTTTTTAAATTTTCCAAGCATCGCACCCATCAAATAATAAGACGCGCGCAATTGTTTCACTCGTCCATTTGGAAGTGGCATTGAAAACATTTCTTCAGGATGAATCGTCATCTCGTGATCACTTAACTCAACTGATCCACCAATTTCTTTTAAAAGCTCTGAAAGCAGCTCTACATCTGAAATATTTGGTAAATTGTCTATGGTCACAGGGCTGTCCGCTAATATAGCAGCTGGAATTAAAGCCACTGCACTATTTTTTGCTCCACCAATTTGTACGGTTCCTTCTAAAGGGTAACCGCCCTCAATCATTAATTTATCCATGATCGCTTCCCTTCTTTCCTCGTTCCGTCCTTCTAACCAGTATAGCCAGTTTCATCCTTATTATAAAAGCTGACCATGACATAAACTGGGCAGAAGGACGGACCAAATTCGCTTATAAGCTAATGGTCCGCCATCTGTCATGAATTAGTTATTACGATTATCCCAGTCAGCAAGGAACTTCTCAATTCCTTGATCAGTCAGTGGATGTTTAGTTAATTGTTTGATTACATTAAGCGGAATTGTTGCAATATGAGCACCTCTGATCGCTGCCTCTGTTACGTGAACAGGATGGCGAACGGATGCTGCAATGATTTCTGTAGGCAGCTTGTGCGTTTCAAAAATCGCTGCAATTTGATCAATAAGGTCAAGTCCATCATGTCCAATATCATCAAGTCTACCAAGGAACGGAGATACATACGTTGCTCCTGCACGTGCTGCAAGTAAGGCTTGTACAGCAGAGAAAACAAGCGTTACATTTGTTTTGATTCCTAGCTCAGAAAAAGCGTGAACGGCTTTAAGGCCATCCGGTGTCATTGGAACCTTAACTGTAATGTTAGGAGCAATAGCAGCCAGCTCTTTTCCTTCACTAATCATTGTTTCAGCGTCAAGTGCAATGACTTCAGCGCTTACAGATTCAGAAACAAGATCTGTGATTTCACGTAATCGATCGTGGAAATCCACGCCTTCTTTTGCCACAAGTGATGGATTTGTAGTAACTCCTGAAAGAATGCCTAACTCTTTTGCTTCACGAATCTCGTTAATATTTGCTGTATCAATGAAGAATTTCATTAAGAACACATCGCTTTCTAAAGTAGATTGTCATGATTGTTTGAAAAATCGACAAAAGCAGTTCCAAAAGAACTGCTTTTATCATTGTGCATGATTATGCCTTGTTTGAAGAACCAAATTCTTGCATTTTTCCAGCTACAGTTGCTTTGATCGCATCTCTAGCAGGTCCAAGATATTTACGTGGATCATACTCATCCGGCTTAGCAGCAAGTGTTTCACGAACTGCTTTAGCTGAAGAAATTTGGCTTTCTGTATTTACATTGATTTTGGCATGACCAAACTCAATTGCTTTTTTAATATCGTTTGTTGGAATTCCAGTACCACCGTGAAGAACAAGTGGAATACCTACAAGACCATCAATTGTTTTCATGTGATCAAAACCAAGGTTTGGTTCACCTTTGTAAGGACCATGAACAGAACCTAGTGCAGGAGCAAAGCAATCAACGCCTGTTGCTTCTACAAGCTCTTTACATTCTTCAGGAATTGCGTAAGCTGCTTCAGCATCATCAACGATTAGATCGTCTTCTTGTCCGCCAATACGGCCAAGCTCAGCTTCTACAGATACTCCTACAGCGTGTGCCATTTGAACAACACGTTTAGTAAGCTCGATGTTTTCTTCTAGTGGATGATGAGATCCATCAATCATAACAGAAGTGAATCCAGCACGGATTGCGCGCGCGCAGCTTTCAAGACTTGAACCGTGGTCAAGGTGAATCGCTACAGGAACTTCTACTCCATACTCTTCCATAAGTGCTTCAACCAATTTCACAATTGTTTTGAAACCACCCATGTAACGAGCAGCACCTTCAGATACACCAAGAATAACTGGAGAGTTTTCTTCTTTGGCTGCTTGAAGAATCGCTTGAGTAAACTCAAGGTTGTTTACGTTAAACTGTCCAACAGCATAACCTTCTGATTTTGCTTTGTTCAGCATGTCTGTCATTGAAACTAAAGGCATAATGATGATCCTCCTACTATATATTGCAGATTTTCTTACATCAGAGCGTCAAAATTAACCACGTGCTACTGCATACGTGAAGATGTGAACCGGAATCCACAGAGCTTGTCCACTATGTAATAATAGTTGAACCAATCACGTGTTGGTTACATTTTGTGTTCTTTTGATCGAATCCATTATAGCATATTATGAGTCAAAAACACGTTTTTTACGCCATAGTTTCTATGATTTTTTAGAAAGTCACCGCGTGAAAGCCCTTCACTTTTACAAATGATCTCGAATGACCTGTCTCACATCATCAATATCAAATGGTTTCGAAAAGTAACTAACCGCTCCGAGCTCGATCGCTTCGTTAATTAAATTTAATTCTCCGTATGCAGTCATCATAATTACTTTAATATCAGGATGAGTCACTTTGATTCTTCGGAGAATCTCTAAGCCATCCATACCAGGGATCTTCATATCGAGTAAAATGAGGTCCGGGTTCTCATCTTGAACGATACTTAGTGCTTGGACGCCGTTTGCAGCTTGATGAACGGAATAACCATCCTTCTGCAAAATCTCATTAAGAAGCACACGTATACCGTATTGATCGTCTACCACCAGTAATTTTTTCAATTTTCAACCTCCTTATGCGCTAGACTATGTTTAGAGATAAAGAACTATTTTCGGTGTTCTCGATAAGGAATCCTGCTTTTGTTTGCATTTTGTTAAAAAAAATCGAAATTTGTTTATACAAGCGCAGAATTATGATGTTTGTTACAATAAAACAAAAGAAAATCGATTCAAAGGAGAATCCATATGCTTCGTATATTTAACACTCAAGTAACAGGAGCCACTAAAGCTCTTTTACATAAAGAAGAAGACATCGAGGACGCCGCACGCCTGTTAAGCCAGGCTCTCGCAGCAGACGATCATGTCTACATCGCAGCCTTCGGTGAAATGAAAGCCATCGAAGCAGAAGCCGTACATGGACATGAGGCCCTGCCAAATGTTCACTCTCTTGACGAGTACGGCATTGATTCTGTGACAGAGCGCGATCGCGTGGTGCTCGCTACTCGTTTTTCCCACGACGAAGAAGCCGTGCAGCTTGCCCGTAAGCTTGCCAGACGCGGAATTCCTTTTCTCTCTATTACTACCATAACAGAGAATGACGAAGCTTCTCTAGTCTCATATAGCGATCTCACCCTCGATTTGAATCTTCACCAAGGCCTAGTGCCTGATGAGGACGGCACACGTGTCGGGTATCCCGCTTCACTACTGGGCTTGCATGCTTACTTTTTGCTTCTGCTTGTGGTGCGGGAGATTTTGGCGGAGGTTGGGTGAGACGTTCGTTCGTAGATTAGTGGTGCGGAGAGTATTTTTGTAGGGGGCCAGGGGAAAGTGCTCGATTTATGAGCATTTGGAATGAGGTTTTGCGCGTACTTGGGTTTTTGAGCACCGAGCCTGGTTTTTTGCGCATTCTTCGGGTTTTTGAGCACTGTGCCTGATTTTTGCGCATTCTTCGGGTTTTTGAGCACTGCACTAGAGTTAGTCTTAAAAGTGGAAACATTAAAATGAGCATTCGTAGACTAGACGTAACGATAAAAAGGATGTGTTCATATGGGAAAGCATCATTCAATGGAGTATAAGGAGTATGTCGCTAAATTAGTGGTGGAAGATGGGCGTAAGGGAACGGATGTGGCGTATGACCTTGGACTTCATGTATCCACAGTCAATCGCTGGGTTCAAATGTATAAAAAGAAACACGTGACTTCTCTCTCAGATATGCCGATGACCCAATCTGAAGTTGAAGCCTTAAAAAAACGGAATGAAGATCTTGAGGAGGAGTTAGAGATCTTAAAAAAGGCTATGCACATCTTCACGCAAAACCCCAAGTGAAATTTCTGTTTATAGAGGCCCATCGTGACGAACACTCGGTGGTGAAGATGTGTGGGGTGCTCAACGTTTCAACGAGTGGGTTCTACAAGTGGAGAGGAAAACAAAGGGACGAAAAGACTATAAGAGAAAGACAAAAAGCTGACGTTAAGCAAAAGATCAGTCAGTCCTTTCATGAAAGCTTCGGCACGTATGGCAGCCCTCGTGTACATCACGATTTAATCGAATGGGGCTACACGCTCTCTCAAAAAACAGTGGCTCGATACATGAAAGAATTGAAGCTGAGTGCCAAAACAAAAGTAAAATACGTAGTGACCACAGATTCCAATCATGGCTTAAAAGTATTTCCAAATCTAATGAACCGACAATTTAAAGCCTATCATCCGAACACAAAGTGGGTGACAGATATAACGTATGTCCGTACCGTCGAGGGTTGGCTTTATATAGCGACGGTTATGGATTTGTTTTCCCGCAAGATCGTTGGGATTCATATGGCAGCGTCAATGGATAAAGAGCTTGTCATTACGGCTCTCAAGCGAGCCCTTTCTACAAGACAACCACCAAAAGGGTTCATCCATCATTCAGATCAAGGTTCCCAATACTGTTCAAGTGCTTATCTAGAGGTCATAGAAAAAGCCCAGGCGAAAATAAGCATGAGTAGAAAAGGAGATCCTTACGACAATGCCTGTATCGAGTCTTTCCATGCGACGATAAAAAAAGAGCTCATCTATCGGGTTCGTTTTGAAACAAGAAAGGAAGCTATGAAGGTCATCAATCATTATATTTTTAATGTGTACAATACGAAGAGAAAACACTCATCTTTAGGCTATCAATCACCGAATCAATATGAGCAAAACTATCTAAAATCGTTATCATAGATGACGCAAAAAAGGACCAATTAAGCATAAGACATTCAACCCTAAATGGAAGGGTTGAATGTCTTATGCCCAGCAAGCGGAGCGCGGTAGGCTTTATAGAGTGACAGACGCATTTTCAACTGTCCACTTTCTTGACAGAACTCCAGCACACGCTTTTTTGCGCATTCCTACACTTTTTGAGCACCTCACACGCTTTTTTGCGCATCCTACACTTTTTTGAGCACCACACCCTCTTCCCCGCGCATCCCAAACTTTTATGAGCACCGCAACCGCTTTTCCGCGCGCGCATTATCACCTCTTTTTTGCACATTCAGCTTCAAATTCTTTTAACATTCGATAGGCTGTGTGTCTCGATTCGATGCTTAGATATGCTCGGGCTTCTTTGTTTGTAAGTTTTTTATCAAATATATTGGAGAATTGCTCGATTGCTTGGAGATGAGCGGGTTTGGAAAAGTGTTTGCAGCGGATACAGTACCAGCTTCCATTCTTTTTGGAACGAGTCATGTTGGGTTGGTTACAAGAGGGACAATCTACTCCTTTACGGAGATCTGAAGGTTTAATTAAGTAGGATTCAAGCGGGAAGATCCGTTCTGGAACGTGTGCATTTTTGAGGCAGTCTGTTAATTTGATTATGTCTGTAGTTTTTAGCTTTTTCACGGGAAACTGGCTTTGAATTTTTTCAAGTTTGTTCGGAAGATATTCTGCTCTTATGATTGAGGGATGGTCGGTTTCCATCATGGTTGTTGGGTTAGAAAAAGCGATGAGCGACTTTATGGGGATCGAAGGAAAACGGTGATTTAAAAGAAAGTGCTGCAGTTGAATGTGTTGTCGATGAATTTGAGTTAAAGGATTTGGTAAGCTCTCCACTCGATCATGTAGTTTTCGGATCATTTGGCCTGAGGCTTGTTCAAAATGAATGCTGCCAGCAATATTTTTCACTTCAACAATTGATATAAATTGAGAGCATACAACTAGTGTATCAATTTGAAAAAAGGTTTGATTGATTCCACTGATTCGTAAGTCATGAAAAAGGAAAAAATCATCATTTAAAAACTGAAGATGATAATCCAATGTTTGTTCTCCCTGAAATCCTAACTCTCTTTTCGTCAGATCATGATAAACCGTTTGGTAGCTGGTATGATGGGGGATAAGTCTGGCATGAAGAGCTCGGAGCTGCTTTAACTTTGACGGCATACTTCTTTCTTTAACTTGTTTGATGGCGGATCCCTCCTTGCCAATCATATTCGACACCCACCTCCCCCACCCCTCCAACAAAAAAAGAGCGCAGATCCAAGTCTGCGCTCTCTACTGTATTTATTTTACGGATGCTTTGATAAAGTCTCTGAACAACGGCTGCGGGCGCGTTGGTCTTGAGACGAATTCTGGGTGGAACTGGGATGCGACAAAGTATGGGTGGTCAGCTAGCTCGACGATTTCTACAAGGCGGCCGTCTGGGCTTGTCCCTGAGAAGATAAAGCCTTCTGCTTCCATTTGTGCGCGGTATTCGTTGTTGAATTCGTAGCGGTGACGGTGGCGTTCGTATACGACTTGTTCGCCGTATGCGTCGCGTGCCACGGTTCCGTCTTGTAGCTTACACGCATAAAGGCCAAGACGCAGGGTTCCTCCAAGGTCTTCTACGTCTTTTTGTTCTGGTAATAGGTCAATGATTGGGTATGGAGTGTCTGGGTTTAACTCAGCTGAGTTGGCCCCTTCAAGACCTAATACGTTACGTGCGTATTCAACGGATGCAAGCTGCATGCCTAGGCATATGCCGAGGAATGGCACTTTGTTTTCACGCGCATAACGGATGGCTGTGATTTTTCCTTCGATTCCGCGATCTCCGAATCCACCTGGTACGATAACGCCGTCTACTTCTTGTAGGCGATCCGCTACGTTTTCATCGGTGATTTCTTCTGCATTGATCCATTCGATTTTGATGTCTGCGTCATAAGCGTAACCAGCGTGACGTAAGGCTTCTGCAACGGATAGGTATGCATCTGGTAGAGAAACATATTTTCCAACTAGGCCGATGCGAACGGTGTTCTTCAGATTACGCACGCGCTCAACTAACTCTTCCCACTCGGTCATATCCGCTTGTTTTGTTTCTAGTTTTAAATGATCACATACGATGTCATCTAGTTTTTGTTTTTGAAGAGCCAGTGTTACTTGGTATAACACGTCTGCGTCTTCTGCTTCGATGACTGCTTCTTTACGAATGTCACAGAACAAGGCAATTTTTTCTTTCATATCTTGTGGAACTGGACGTTCTGTACGAACAACAATGACGTTTGGCTGGATGCCTAGAGATCGAAGCTCTTTCACGCTGTGTTGTGTTGGTTTTGATTTCATTTCTCCTGCTGCTGCAAGGTAAGGAATCAATGTACAGTGAACGTACATCACATTCTCATGGCCAACATCACTCTTGATTTGGCGGATCGCTTCAAGGAACGGTAAGCTCTCGATATCTCCAACGGTTCCACCAATTTCAGTAATGACTACATCTGCATTGGTTTCTTTTCCAGCGCGGAATACACGCTCTTTGATTTCATTTGTAATATGTGGAATAACCTGAACCGTTCCACCAAGGTAATCTCCACGACGCTCTTTTTTCAGAACGGTCGAGTAAATTTTCCCTGTTGTTACGTTGCTGTTTTGGCTTAGGTTAATATCAATAAAACGCTCGTAGTGTCCAAGATCCAAATCCGTTTCAGCACCGTCATCTGTAACAAATACTTCACCGTGCTGGTACGGGCTCATTGTTCCCGGGTCCACGTTAATGTAAGGGTCAAACTTTTGAATCGTTACACTTAGTCCTCTATTTTTCAGGAGTCTCCCTAATGAGGCTGCTGTGATCCCTTTTCCAAGTGATGATACGACGCCGCCTGTCACGAAAATATACTTTGTTGCCATGCCTGATCTCTCCTTTTTGCTGCTTGCCCTATTGGCTGCATCTACTCTTATGATTCCTTGGAAGCCAGATATAAAACAAAAAAAACAAAAGCGGTGGTTTCCCTATATGCAGGGGGGCACACGCTTTTGTTTCTCAATCATCTATGTCAGTTCATTATACTATTTCTTAAGCCCAAGCATGATTCTACATAGAAATTGTGGATAAGTCAACCCTTTGTCTTAACGATCTTCCTCTTCTTCATCAAACGACTCTTCGTCGTCTTCTTCGTCGAGTTCTTCATCGTCGTCTTCTTCAAAGCCATCAAGATCTTTGTCCTCGAAGTCTTCTTCTGCATCCTCTTCGTTTGAGATCTCATCTAATTCGTCCTCAAGATCTTCAAACTCATCCTCTTCAGAATCATCCAGTTCGCTGTCGTCAACTAAGTCCAAATCATCTTCGTCATCAAATGATTTTTTCTTTTTCTTTTTCGGCGTTGCCGCTGGTACTGGCTCTTCAATTTGGTCAATTGGGTACCATGCTTTGATACCCCAACGGTTTTCTCCAAGTGTTATGAAACGTCCGTCCGTGTTTAGATCTGTGTAAAGAAAAGAGATACGCTCTTTTACTTCAGCTTTACTAAATCCTTTGATCTTCGCAATTTCATCAACTAGAGCATAGTATTCGATCGGTTGGTTTTTTTCTTGCATTAAAGCATACGTAATTTCTATCATTGATAGTTCTGATATTTCATCAGCCGTTAGTGTGTTTATGTTCAAACCGGGCACGCCCTTTCACCGTTATCTATAAGATCCAAATCATCTATCAAATTTTAAGATCATCTTTTTCATTATAAACATATTTTCATAAAATATGCTAGAGCTTCCTTCGTTCCATGCGTGTTCATGTTGAAATTAATTGGTTAATTTGCATGTCTATGTACTCTTCTAGGGTAAAATGCCTTCTGAGCGCCCATCTACGGAAGGTCCACATTTGACCTGCGACTAAAATATTATGTGTCACAAGCTTCATTTCTTTTTCTGATAGACTCAATACATTCTCTTTTTTGCAGTCAGCCAAAATTTCTTCCATCATCTCTACCATTTCTGTTTCTTTATTAAGCACATATGGAAGTGTTTCTTTTGGTAGTGATTTGGTCTCCTGGTACATAACAAGTACTTCCTCCTGCATGGAATCAATGACCAGGAAGTACGCACGAATCGCTTCTTTTAAACGTTGCAGTGCTGGACCTGTTGTGTGTAGTTGCTTTTTCAAGCGCTCGGTTACTTCATCATAAATCGCGTCACAGACTAGATAAAGTACATCTTCCTTCTTCCCAATATATTCATAGAGTGTACCTATGCTAAACCCTGATTCTTTTGCAATTTCCCTTGTTGTGGTCCGGTGGAAGCCTTTTTCAATAAATAATCGCACAGCTCCTTTGATGATCTGTTCGCGACGTTTATGTATGAGTTGTTGATCTTTCACTAGACTTGGGACGTTTTTCTTTTCCATCAGGCAACAGTCTCCCTCTCACCTATTTGCCTATATTCTACCATGAGTCTTCTCCTGATTTCAAAAGCGCTTCTCATGATTTCATTCAAATTGGACATAGTAAAGAAAAACGTATGCAAGGAGATCCTCATGAAGATTGCACTTACGATTATTTTCCTTCTGATTGCTATCATTGTTTACCTTCGAGTTGACTTTCTCGCTGGACTGACAAGATTACGCAAGCAACCCGAGCCACCTATTCAAGAAATACGCCATACAAGCACCAACCTTCTTGCAACGGGCGAAGACTTTTTTGCCAAGCTTTTTGCTGATGTCACTGCAAGCCGCCATCATGTCCATATGATGTTTTATATTTTTAAGGAGGATCATATTGGGATGAGATTAATTGAGCTTTTAGAGAAAAAGGCCAACGAAGGTGTGGATGTGAAGCTTCTCGTTGATTGGGTCGGTTGTAAGCTTTCCCGAAAAACGATTAAACGATTACAGGAGGCAGGTATCGTTTTTGCAAAAAGTCACATCCCAACGTTTCCTACACTTTTTTTCTCGTTGAACCATCGAAACCACCGGAAGTTGACGATCATTGACGGGAGGATTGGATATCTAGGCGGGTTTAATGTGGGAGATGAATACCTTGGCCGACATCCTAGGTTTGGCTTTTGGCGTGACTTTCATATGCGCTTTGAAGGAGATGGGGTACAGGATTTGCAGGACCAGTTTTTTGCTGATCTAGCACTTGCCGGTATTAAAAGTCAGCATAAAAAAAGTGATTATCCTGCGCTTGAGAAAGGACCACATCCCATTCGTTTTTTCACAACATACGGTAGGGGACTTGAGTCATTGCTCTTAGACATGCTTAAAAAAGCAAACTACTCCATTCTCCTTGGCTCACCTTATTATGTGCCAGGTGAGGCGGTCCAAGAAGCGTTGATTCAGGCTTCTCAAAACGGAATGGAGGTCAGCCTTCTTCTCCCGCAAAAATCAGATCATCCTCTCGTAAAAGAAGGATCAATGGGGTACATCCAGCGTCTGATTGAATCAGGCGTTTCGGTTTATCATTATGATCAAGGCTTCTACCACGCAAAAGCCCTGGTCATTGACCAGAGCTTCGGATGGATTAGTACAGCTAATTTAGATAAACGCAGCTTTCATTTAAATAGTGAAATGACTTGCCTGCTTGAAGATGAAGCAAGTGTCCGTATTGTCGTAACACGTATGCTCCATGATATTGAGATTTCTGAAAAGCTCACAACTCAATCCTTAAAACAGCGGAGCCTCTACAGCAAAACAAAGGAACAGCTTGCTGGTATGGTTTCGGGATTACTTTAAAACAGAAAGACATCCAGTAAAAACCATACGATCAGAACGGTTTGGATAAAGGCCTTTGCCAATGTCCCGCTTAAGAAAGCGAGGAACGAGGCAAAGGCTATTTTTAAGGCGTTGTTCATGTTCCGAAAAACAATTAGCTCAACAATTAAAACGAGAGCAAACGGGACTAGGATGACTCCAAATGGAGGCATTACAAAGGCACCAACAATGACACCGATAATACCGGCCCACTCTCCCCATTTTGAGCCTCCGTACTTTTTCACAAAATATCTGCTAGCAAGTAAGTCTGCTACAAATAAGACGATGGTCAAAATCGCTGCAATGGTCCAGAACACCCAGCTGAGCGACCCTTCTGAGACTCCGAACTGGTAAATGAGAAAACCAACCCAGAGAACGAGTACAGATGGAACAATCGGAAAGATTAGACCTACATATCCAAGGATGAAGCAGGCAACAATGAGTATCCACCAAACGATATCCATGGGGGTCTTACATTTTCTCTGGTGCGCTCACACCTAGAAGGGCGAGTGCACTTTGTAGCGTAATTTGTGTAGATTTCATTAATGCAAGACGAGCCTTACTTTTCTCTGGAGCTTCTGCATCCAGCACACGTTCTGCATTGTAGAAGCTATGCAGAGCCGAAGCCAAATCATGAACATAGTTTGCAACCTTATGCGGCGTACGCTTGGCAGCTGCGTCTGCTACAACGGTAGGGAAGTCCCCAATTGCTTTTAGTAGATCATATTCTTTCACTGAATCAATTGGCGAAAGATCTGTGTCTAAGCTGTAGCTAAGGCCAAGCTCTTCCCCTTGACGAAGCATACTGCATACACGCGCATGCGCATACTGTGCGTAGAATACTGGATTTTCATTTGATTTCGATACAGCCAGATCCATATCAAATTCAAGCTGCGTATCCAAGCTTCTCATTGCAAAGAAATAACGAGTCGCATCAAGACCCACTTCCTCCATCAGCTCACGAAGCGTCACGGCTTTCCCTGTACGCTTACTCATCTTCACTTTTTCTCCGCCTTGTACAAGACTCACCATTTGCGTAATTTGAATATCAAGCTTTTCACGATTGTAGCCTAGTGCCTCAACCGCCGCTTTCATTCTCGCAATGTATCCGTGGTGATCGGCACCCATCATATCGATTAAGCGGTCATAGCCACGGTTGAATTTATCTTCATGGTACGCGATGTCTGGAAGCAGATACGTGTAGCTACCATCCTTTTTAATCAGCACGCGGTCTTTATCATCCCCGTACTTTGTTGTACGAAGCCATGTTGCCCCATCTTCTTCGTAGATTTCATCCTGCTTACGAAGAACGTCAAGTGTACGGTCAATCACACCAGACTCATAAAGAGACATTTCAGAGAACCATGTATCAAATTCAACTCGGTAATCAGCGAGGTCAATCTTAATTTTTTCAAGTGCTTTGTTTAAACCGTATGTGCGGAACGCTTTTAGACGCTCTTCATCTGCAAGCTTCAGATATGAGTCCCCCTCAGCCGTTGCAAGCTCTTGACCCATTTCAATAATATCCTTACCATGGTATCCGTCCTCAGGCATTTCCGCATCCATTCCGAGCGCTTGCTTGTAACGAGCTTCTACAGAATAAGCGAGATTGTTAATTTGGTTACCAGCGTCATTAATGTAGTATTCACGACCCATTTGATAGCCGGCCTTCTCCATGATCTTGCACATTGCATCACCAACAGCCGCTCCGCGCGCGTGCCCAAGATGAAGGGTTCCTGTTGGGTTAGCAGATACGTACTCGACTAAAATCTTCTCGCCTTTTCCTGCATCACTTTCGCCGTATGTATCAGGCTTAGACAATACGTCTTTGATGACGTCACGTAAAAACGAGTTATCCATATAAAAGTTGATAAATCCAGGACCTGCAATGTTGATTTCTGACACAGATGCCTTTTCTTTGTTCAGACGCTCTGTGATCTGCTCGGCGATTTGCTTAGGCGCTTTTTTCGCCACACGAGCTAGCTGCATTGCGATGTTTGTTGCATAGTCCCCGTGTGATTTATCCTTAGGCGTTTCAAGTAAAATATCAGGAACGTCCTGTGCTTCACACAGTCCCGCTTCTACGATCGCTGTTTTTAGTTCTTCCTTTAACAGTTGCTTCATTTGTTCAACGCTGTTCATTTGCTTGTACCCCTCTAATCAAAATGTAATTTAGTCGTCTGCTTCTTCTAATTTTAGCCGAATCTCGTGACTGCCAGTCTCCTGACCTGCAATCCAGAAACGATACCGAATATAGATGCGCCCTCTTGGCTTTTGAAACGTTGGCCATTGAACAAGGACAACTTCTGTCTCCGCTTTGGTTTCCCAAGACACCTCTGAAGTCACGTATCGTCCGAACGTTTCCTTATTTGAAACAAAGGTCTGGCGCATTAAGACATCTCCTTGGCGGATCAAGGTTAACTCTTCTCCGTCCCACTTCATCGTAGTCTGGACACTCTCATCCACACCAAACTTCTCCGTGAACCTTAAATAATCCTGTGTGCCTTTATGGTACAGCTCACCATCCGTTGTAAATTCATACGAGTCCAGCTCGCCTTGTAGCTCTATATTGGTTTGAAACGTTAAACGCAATCGTCGTTTTATCGGTTTATTCATGTGACGCACACCTTTCTCTTCTCCAAGTTTAGCGAGTTTGTCTGGCACATGCAAGATACCTATTATACACGAAAAGGTTTAACACTCAGAAAAAAAGTGTATACACTCCATGTAAGCAAAAATTAAAGGAGGCATTTCTAATGAGTAACGGTACTGGAGACAAAATCAAAGGCGCAGTCAACAAAGCAAAAGGTGAAGTGAAGGATCAAGCTGGAAATGCTACAGACAACCAGTCCCTACAAGCAAAAGGGAAAAAAGATAAAGTAAAAGGTAATGTACAAGAAGGCGTTGGAAAAGCGAAAGACGCTGAATAAATAGAGCTTTAGGAAAAACCGATGCGAGTGCATCGGTTTTTTTGTGTGGGGCTGGGGTGCGGAGGTAGTGCTAGGTTCTTGGCTCTAACGCTCCAAATTCAGAGCCTATCGCTCCAATCCCCGCTCTAACGCTCACGCCCTCACCCCCTCCTTTGACAACTCCCTCCCCACTCTTGCATCATAAATCTACAGACCACAAAAGAAGGTGCATCCACATGAAAAAGGTAAAAACCAATGCGAGCAGGCTTTTAGATCAACAAAACATTCCTTACTCCATCCTTCAATACGCGACGTCAGATGGAAAAATTGACGGAGTCTCAGTTGCTCACAAAACGAATCAGGACCCTGATCACGTCTACAAAACACTGGTCACACAAGGGTCAAACAAGCAGTATTACGTATTCCTCGTAAAGGTAGCGGACGAGCTGCACTTGAAAAATGCAGCGAAGGCTGTAAAGGAGAAGCAGCTCACAATGATTCCAGTAAAGGAGATTCAGAGCGTCACCGGCTACATTCGTGGTGGTTGCTCTCCGATCGGAATGAAGCGGACATTCCCAACGATCATCGATGAGAGTGCAACAACCCTCCATGACATGATCATTAGCGGCGGAAAAATCGGTGTCCAGCTTAAACTCCCTGTTGAATCTCTTATCTCCATCACAAACGCAACCATCGCTCCTCTTACCAAATAAAAAAGCCATGCGCGCGGGCATGGCTTTCTCTCACTTATTTTAAAAGATCTGCAACAAACTTTGGCAACGCAAAGGCTGCTTTGTGAAGCTCTTTTGTGTAGTATTTTGTTTCAATGTCATGGAAACGATCTTCACTGACTTCTAATGGATCCTTTGTTTTACTTCCAATTGTAAATGTCCAAAGTCCACTCGGGTACGTTGGTATGTTCGCTGTGTAGACACGTGTGATTGGGAAAATTTCTTTAATGTCTGAGTAGACATTACGAATCAGGTCCTGCTGGAACCATGGGTTATCTGTTTGAGCAACAAATACACCGTCTTCTTTAAGTGCTTTTGAGATTCCTTCGTAGAATCCTTTTTCAAATAGCTTCACAGCTGGTCCAACAGGCTCTGTGGAGTCAACCATGATGACATCATATTCGTTCTCTGATTTGGCAATGTGCATAAAGCCATCAGCGATTTGAACGTCTACACGCTCATCGTCAAGTGCACCCGCAATGGTCGGAAGATATTTTTTCGAGTATTCCACCACTTTACCGTCAATCTCAACGAGTGTTGCTTTCTCTACAGATGGGTGCTTCAGCACTTCGCGAATCACTCCGCCGTCACCGCCACCTACAACAAGAACGTGCTTTGGATTTGGATGGGTAAACAATGGGACATGCGCAACCATTTCGTGATAAACGAATTCATCCTTTTCGGTTGTCATGACCATGCCATCTAACACAAGCATATTACCAAACTCTTCGGTTTCAATCATATCGAGCTGTTGAAACTCTGTTTTTTCTGTATGTAACGTACGCTTAATCTTAGCCGTAATTCCAAAACGTTCTGTTTGTTTTTCTGTGTACCATAATTCCATGCGTATCACCTCGTCTTTATTTGCGTGTAACACAGCAAGTATAGCGGAAAAAACGTTTCATGCCAATTCAGCATGTTCTCATGTTTAAAAAACGTCAGAACAACCCATCCTGTATGTATTCAACATACATTGGGGGTGCATGGCTATGCAGGTTGTTCTAAGTCGGAAGAAAACGAGACGGATTCGGTTTTTGCGCTTTATGGTTCGCTCAGTGTTACTCGCTCTTATTCTATCAGGTCTATTTATTCTTGGGCTGCTTTCCTATACTCGTATGCAAGGTCCACCTCCGATCCAGGTTCCAGAGACAACCGTTTTTTACGGTTCAGATGGGTCTGTTATTGGAGAAGAACACGGAGGTCAAAATCGTTACTGGATTCCGTTTGATGAGGTAGCGCCATATGTCAGTCAAGCAACCGTTTCAATAGAGGACCGGAAATTCTATGATCACTTTGGCTTTGATTTGTGGCGAATTGGCGGAGCCATAGTCGCGAATATTAAAGCTGGTTCAAGCGCTCAGGGAGCGAGTACAATTACGCAGCAGTATGCACGAAATTTGTACCTATCTCATGAAAAAACGTGGAGTCGTAAATGGAACGAATTGATGTATTCCCTGCGACTTGAAATGAATTATAGCAAGGAAGAAATTCTTGAAGGCTATTTAAATACAGTGTATTACGGTCATGGAGCCTATGGAATTGAAGCAGCTTCTGGCTTCTTTTTTGATAAATCAGCGGCAGATCTAACGCTTGCAGAATCAGCGATGCTTGCGGGGGTTCCAAAAGGGCCGAGCTACTATTCTCCTATCATCGATTATGATCGAGCCAAAGCAAGGCAGGAGCTCATTCTTTCAAGCATGGTTGAAAATGGTTATATTACACAGGACGAGGCAGACACCGCTAAAGCAGAAGAGCTACATTTCGTACAAGCAGCAAATGCGGAAACTGAGGTCATCGCTCCTTACTTCCAGGATGTTGTCACAAATCAACTGACTTCCATCTTAGATGTCACAGAGGATGAACTTGCTACAGCTGGGTACCATATCTATACAACACTTAACCCATCTATGCAAAAAGATGCTGAGCACTGGGTGGCAGAGGAAATGCCAGACACCGACCTGCAAACATCTCTTGTTGCGATTGATCCAAGATCGGGTGGAGTGCGAGCGATGGTTGGCGGAGTCGATTATGCAGAGAGCAGCTATAATCGCGCGACGCAAAGTAAGCGTGAGCCTGGATCGACGATTAAGCCTCTTCTTTATTATGAGGCCCTGCAGCACGGGTTTACAGCTGCTTCTACCTTTGTCAGCGAGCCGACCGATTTTACATTTGACGAGGGCAGGCAGACGTATTCACCGAGAAATTTCAATCAACACTATGCCAATGATTTTATTACCATGCAGCAGGCACTCGCCGTTTCTGATAACATCTTTGCCATCAAAACGCATTTATTTATTGGACCGGATAAGCTTGTTGAAATTGCCGATACGTTAGGGCTTGGACCCTTTAAAGATGTTCCCTCTCTTGCCCTTGGTTCTCAGGCTGTCAGCTTACTTGATTTAACAAACAGCTATGTCCCGTTTGCTAACGAAGGTCTGTACGGCGAACCACAGTTTATCGTAAAAGTAGAGGATTCGGACGGTGAGATTTTGTACGAGCAAGAACCTGGGTTAACTGAAACACTTGATCCTGTTTCAAGCTTCCTGATGACCGAAATGATGACCGGCATGTTCGACCCTGCTTTAAATGGCTATACGTCGGTAACAGGAAGCTCAGTTACACCCCTTTTACATCGACCTGTTGCTGGAAAGTCCGGCTCAACTCCGAATGATAGCTGGATGGTTGGATTCACACCACAGCTTGTTACAGGGGTCTGGGTAGGACATGACAAAGGACAGAAGCTGGATCAATATGCCGAGGGTCCAATCTCCAAAAAGATCTGGGCAAACTTTACCGAGCATGCACTGGAAGGTCAGTTAAAGTTGCCTTTCCATGTTCCACAAGATGTCGTTCAGGTTGAGGTTCATCCTGAGAGCGGGTTGCTTGCAAATGAATCGTGTCCAGGCGGGGTTCCAATGTTTTTTAAAGCCGGCACGGAGCCGACTTCAGCATGTGCGAGCCCGGAAGAAGAAAAACAGCAGGAAGACGCGAAGCATGAGAAGGAACGCTTTATTGATCGATTTAAGAAATGGTTTGGTGATCACTAAGGACGAGGTGATATAGCTTGAGCACACGAACACGAATAGCCTTAATCATTGCGCTATCCACTACATTTGGTCAGACCCTGATCTTTCTCGTTGCATCGATCCTCACTGGAAACTGGAAGCTTCTCGTATGGAGCTCCTCTTTCGGTGTACTTGTCGGCATACCTGTTTTGCTAATCGTCATGAGACAGATCCGTCTGAAAAAATCATAATCACCGTATGACATTGACCCGCTTTGCATACCTATAAAGAGAACTTCAGAATAGAACATGCTACACTATGCATACATCCATACCGATGAGGAGTGATCAAATGACAACGTATAAACATAGAAGTGAAATTCCTGAAGAAGAAAAATGGAACTTAGCAGATCTGTACGCCACAGAAGCTGATTGGCATAGTGATTTAAAAAAGGTTGAAGCACTCGCACAGGAGCTTGCAGGCTTTGATGGAAACATTAACGATGGACAATCCTTATATGATTTCTTAAAAAAGCAGGAGGATCTAAGTTTTATATTCACTAAGGTTTTTGCCTACTCCATGTTCAGTACAGACATTGATACACGTGACTCAAATGCCCAATCGCTTAAAGACCGCGCGACACAGGTCAGCGTGAAGGTCGGTTCAGCGACTTCGTTCTTTATGCCTTTTCTACTAACCCTAGATGAAGCAACACTTAAGGCCTACATAAGTGAAGTGAAGGAGCTTGAATACTTTGAGGAAGACTTATGGGATTCGTTCCGATACAAAACACATGTTCTCACAAAGGAAAAAGAAGAAATCCTTTCTGCACTTGGAGAAGCGCTCTCCTCTCCTGATCGCACCTTTGGCATGCTAAACAACGCTGACATTGAGTTCGGTCAAGTGACCAATGATGACGGCGAAAAAGTAGATATGACTAGAGGCATGTATTCAAAGCTCATTGAAGATGAAGATCGCGAGAAACGTAGGGAAGCATATAAGGCATACTATAAGCCTTACGTTCAACTTAGCAACACAATTGCTTCTACGCTGTCTTCAGCCATTAAAAATAACGTGACACTCTCTAAGCTGCGCAACTATGACTCCGCTCTTAGCAAATCGCTATTTGGAGACCAGGTTCCAACAGAAGTGTATGATAATCTGATTGCAACCGCTAAGAAAAATCTTGAACCGTATCATCGGTACACAGCGATTCGTAAAGAAATCTTAGGTCTAGATGAATTGCGACAATATGATTTGAATGTCTCGCTTGTAAGTGGCGCTAAAAAAGATATCTCGTATGAGGAAGCCTACGAAACGATGTTAACGGCACTTGCTCCTCTCGGAGACGATTACATCCAAACGCTTCGTGACTTTAAAGAAAAGCGTTACATTGATGTTCGTGAAACACCGGCGAAACGCTCTGGTGCTTACAATATGGGAGTATACGGGGTTCATCCGTTTGTCTTGCTTAATCATCACGATGATCTTGATAGCCTGTTTACACTTGCTCACGAGATGGGACACGCGATGCACAGTCACTACTCAAGCAAACATCAGCCTCAGATTACAGCGAACTATACCATTTTTGTAGCTGAAGTAGCATCGACTGTAAATGAAGTGCTATTGATTCACCACTTACTTGAACATTCAAAAGACAAGGACATGCGAAAGTACCTGCTTAATCACTTTATTGATCAATTCCGCGGCACATTCTTTACTCAGGTCATGTTTGCTGACTTTGAAAAGCAGACACATGAACTCGCTGAACAAGGTGAACCGCTAAACGCTGAAACGTTTAACGCCATTTACGAAAAGCTCTTCCGCGAATACAATGGTCCGGACATCGAATTTGATGAGGAAGTGAAATACGGCTGGTCGCGCATTCCGCACTTCTACCGTCCGTTTTATGTCTATAAATATTCAACAGGCTTCGCGTCTTCCATTCAAATTGCCAAACGCATCTTGAACAAGGAAGAAGGCGCTCTTGAAGACTATCTGACGTTCCTGAAAAGCGGAAGCTCTGAATACCCGCTTGAGCTACTGAAAAAAGCAGGAGTAGACTTAACCACACCTGAGCCGATTGAATCAGCGCTTGCCTATCTGGGTGAAATTGTTTCTGAGTTTGAATCGTTATAAAAGTGAGGTTTGGGCATATTAGTTAGTAAAACTTGAACATAGGAACAAATCCGCTACAGGAGAATCCCTCGCACCCACAAGAACGGCCTCAGCCCCCTCCGCGGGAAGAACGCCGCTACAGTGTCTTCACCGCGTTCTGTTCCATAGGAGTCTCGGGTTCACACCCGCTAGTCTGATTAAAAAGTACAAATGGCGAATGATTCGATCGTAGAATCATTCGCCATTTTCCAGTTATATTTTAGTTTTGCCTCAGCCTCATTCAATTAAAGCTTTCTGGAGTCCTCAATTAATTCTTCTAACAATTTTTGTGAAGCAAGTCCTTCTGTTGCCGACACAGCAGGCATTTCATCGTCAATCAAACACTGAATAAAATGTTCAATGGCTTGAGCAAAGCCCTTTTGTTCTAAAGTGGTTTCCCATGAGCCTGAAAATGAACTCGTGACTTGATTGTTCTTTTCACTTTCAAAGTGGTTCATGTTTTTCACACGATACACAGCGCCTTCGGTAATGAGTTCAATCTGCTCTAAATTCGTCCCCGCTCCCCTATGCATCGAGCTTGTCAGAAGAAGATTTTGCGCTGAGAGATACTGTTGCTTTGTATGAGCTAATTTGGTGTCATTCAGTTTAATGAACCCATTCTCAAATGTAACCTCGCCATTTGCTAACCAACGTACTGTATCCACTAAATGTAAGTAATCATCTAAAAGGATATGCTCATACGAATACGAATCATAGCTTGAATCCAGCCGATGCTTCTCAAGATTGATCCAGGCGCTATCCTGTTGTTTGACTAATTCTTTTAGCTTCACATACATAGGCGAAAAGCGGCGATTAAATCCAACCATTAGCTTCCTGCCAAGTTTTTCACTTAGTTGAACTAACTCTTCTGCTTGTTCCGTTGTTTCTGCAAGAGGCTTGTCTACATATACGTCTAAACCGTTTTGAAGCAATTGGGATACAATCTCATAGTGAGTTTTTGTTGAGCTATGTACAAAGACGGCATCACATGACTCACTTAATGACTGAAGATCTTCAAATGGTTTGATCCGATATTGCTTACAGATCTGTTCTCTTTTATCGGCATTCGGTGTATACGCGCCAACAAATGTCCAGTTCGTTTCTTTTGTTAATATAGGAAGGTACGCCTTTTGAGCAATTCCACCTAGGCCAACCATGCCGATTCTTGGTTTCATATGAAGTCCTCCAACAAAAAGTTAATTTATAAACCGATTTCAATTATTAGTATACATCTTCTTAGCGCCCGAGCAGCGGCGACAACACAAGAATGCCAACAAGTACACCTAAAATAAAAATCCCTACATACTTTTTCTTCATAACGCCACTCCTCCACATAAAGAAAAGAGCTATCGCTAGCTCTTTCCCTTTAGTCTTTTGCTAATGCCACGTGCAGCTCTTCTTCTGAGCGATTCCACATGTCTTCATTATGGTTTTTAAGAAACTCTGCAAGTAGGACACGGGATTTCTTTTCCATGTCATCCACTAAAATATGTCCTTTAAGCGACTTATCCATTTTATTTACGTGCTCCGGCATACTTTTATACCCACGTCTAATTTCTGTATCAACAAGCATTTCGCAGCCAGCCACCCCACCGTAATAGGGTTTGCCTTCTTTTGTTGAAATTGTTACCCATACTAACCAATACAGCTTACCATTTGGTACTTTATCTTTTTCCTTTAAAAACTTAATACGCTTCTCAACTGCAGATCGTGCATGAAGTGCTCCGAGATCAACAAACACTTCTTCTTCTGCTGGATCTACAAACACAGGTGTAATATTGTCTAGATTTAACGTCCCGACACCAAACCCACCATGACCATCCGTGGAATCTCCACTTAAAATCGTAAACCCATCCGTTTTCTTCTTTAAGTTTTTGTTATTTAAAAGATCCATTTGTATGAACTCCCTTTCATTATTCAGCCGTTAGTCATTCTTTCTTTTAGTTTAACATACCCCAACCCAATTGAACTATTGCAAGACCTGTGCAAATGTCGACAGCTTCCACCAAACGTTGACAGGAGTATTCAGTAGTTATGATGAACATTTAGGAGCATATGCGACTTGACAGACAATAATATAAAATATTTATAAAATATGAAAAAATATATGGAAATTTCAAGACTATCAGACTATAATCAGTTCAGCAGTATCAATATATTTCCTTGGGAGGAAAAAGATGAAGCGTTTTGTATCGATGTTTTTAGTGGTTGCACTATTAGTATTTACGGTACCAACAGTCAGTTTTGCTGCAGTAACGGATGAAGAGTTAGAAGGGTATTTAGCAGAAAAGAATATTACAAGAGAGCAGTTAGATGACTATTTTTCTATCTTTGATACAACGGTGGATGAATTTGAAGATATAGAAGATCTAGAAGGGTTCGTATGGATATTATCCGATGAAGTTGATGAAGGATACACGTTCCTCGATATGCTTATTGACAACTTTGAAACTACATACGAAGAACTTGAAGCGTTACTCGCCGAAAATAATACATCTGTTAATGAATTTATTTTCTATGAAGAACTAGAAAATTATTTATGGGAGAATTACGAGTGGGATCTTTCTTGGGACGAAGAATGGACTGAGGAAGAAGAATGGGAAGAGATTTCTTTTGATGGCCTTTTTGATGAAATCGGACTATCTGATAAAGAACTCGAAGCATTGTTCGAGCACCTAATTAACGTTGTTGAACAAAACCCTGAGGCAATTGATCAACTTCTAGCTCTTGCTGAGCGCATGGAAGCTTTCGGTGATTTTGAATCTTCTACCGAACTAACAGCAGAAGAAATCGCTGAACTCTTTGCCATTGGTAACGAATTAATTAAAGTATTACAAATGAACCCTGAGTTTTATCTAGCAAAACCAGGTGAGCAAAAGCCGATTAGCTTCGCTGATCTATTAAAGCTGACTGAGTTAAAAGGGTATGACTTACTTGTTGTACTCTATGATCTTGAAGGAAATAAGCTAGCTGATTTTATTATCACTGCAGAACTATTTAACGGGAACACACTTGGTAATGTTGGCGATGACTTGGGTGAGACCGGAGTAATCGTTGAAGACGTTGTAGAAAACAAGCCAGCAACTGAGAACAAACCAGCACCTACCCCAACCCCTGCTCCACCTGCTAACACAAAAGCAGAAAAAGTGGAAAAGGTAGCGAAGGACAACAAAGCTGCTCCTGCAAAACAAAGCGAGTCTAAAAAAGACAATACCTCTTCTTCTAAAAAGGTAACAAAAACAGTAGATGGTGCAAAAATGCCTAAGACTGCGACTGATTATCCGCTGTACACGTTCATTGGTCTTGGAATGACGTTAGTTGGATTCATCTTATTCCGTCGCTTTAAAATGGCATCATGAGTAGACACGTAAATAGGACGAAACGCTCTAACAAGCGTTTCATCCTTCTTTTTTTAGCTGTCGCTCTGATTGCAGGTGGCCTGTGGTTTACGACAACCAATACGTACAAATTTGCAAAAGGATATTTCTTGTTTAAGACCGATCAAGTGGTTAGTGCTGAAGCGCCCAAGGAGGAAAAACCTTCTACTGAGGAACCTGTAGATGAACCGACTGAGCCAATTGATTGGTGGCCGGAGCAAGGTGAGTTGATGGGTGAGCTTGAAATTCCCGTTTTGAATGCCACCCTCCCTATCTATCATGGGACCGATGATAATGAGCTTGATCAGGGTATCGGTCATTTTGCACAGAGCGTACTTCCTGGTGATCCTGATAACTCTGTGTTGTCAGGGCATCGTGATACGGTCTTTCGTAAGCTTGGTGAGGTTGGAGAAGGCGATACGTTAATTGTCCGCACGCGTATCGGTGAATATACATTTAAGATTTTCAGAGAACGTATTGTCGATGAGGATGATCGTACGGTGATTGTTTCGACTGAGGATGCGCAGCTTACTCTCACCACTTGTTATCCATTTGATTTTGTCGGCGCCGCTCCAGATCGCTACGTGCTTGAAGCGGAATTAATTGATACCACTCTTTATCCGGAACTTGTTGATTTTGAATGATCGGGTCATCTGCTATACTAGAGGCAGATGAGGAGAAGGAGGGTTAGACATGCCAATTGTAACGGTTAAAATGCTAGAAGGTCGTAATGACGATCAAAAGCGCGCACTGATTGAACAGGTGACAAGCGCAGTTGTAGAGACAGTCGATGCACCTCCAGAGAACGTAACGGTCATCATTGAAGAGATGAAGCATGAGCACTACGGAAAAGCTGGGAAACGTCCAGCGATTGTAGACAAATAAAGAAAAAGAAGGTCACCCGATATCGATCAGGTGGCCTTCTTTTTGTCTCTCTTTATATAATGATGGGATGCGAACCACACCAAGAAAATAATTGTTAACACCGTATACCCTGCACCTGGCTTTTCGATCATAAGCCACAGCATCAAAGGAATACCTGTACCAAATAATACCCAAAACAACACAACAAAACTGAAGAACTTCATGGGTCTCACCCTTCACGTTGTCAAAAGTCTACTTTTACTATATAAAAAGATGACTCTTGTTGACATCGTAAAGCTGTTAAAAAACATGTGAGATTATGTCAGTCCCCTTTTATTGAACCATATTCTCCAATTGTTGTTTGTAATCCATCGCTTTTTCAAATTCTTCATCGGTAAACTTTTGTTTTGGTTTCACAGAGGTCACCTTTTCCTTAAGCTCTTCGCCTTCTAAGTGGTCAAAATACAGCATGGTTGATAAAAGCTCCAAAAACCTTGAGCTTTGTTCATTTAAGCTTGTTGTAATTGGTGTCACATCGGGCATATCAATCGTTGACAGAGAAAGAAATTGAGTTCCTTCCTCTGACAAACGATAACGATACTGATAGTAGTGACCTTTGTCTTCTCGAACCTCGTCGAGTAATCCAAGATTGGTCAATTCTTCTACTCGAAGACTTAGCTCTTCTGAATACGGTCCATAGACGTGAAAGGTATACCGTTCCCTAAACGGCAGACTCAGCTTCTTTTCTATGTAGATCATCTTTTGTAATTTCTTACGGCCGACCACTTCCCCTGCTTGTGAGAAAAATGTCATGAGCTTCGCATGTTCATCTAGCATCTATGTGCAACTCCTTCACCCTTCTTTGTTTAACAGCATGTATATCTCTCTTTTTTCTTCCTCAAACGCATCCGTTGCCTCAAGCCAATCTCCAGGGTAATACAGCTTATGGTCCGTTCGTTTTTTCCCTGAGATGGATTCAACCACATCCGACTGTCTGGACAGCTCTCTTAGCTTACCGTTTGGCAAAATGAGATGAATCGGTACTCTTTCCTCTTCTTCTCCCGGTCGATAAAAGTCATAAGGTAGGTCTGATGATGAGTCCACAACTAAGTAATAATCTGGATCAAGTCCAGCTTTTGCAAATAATTCACGCAGCCGTGCCCAATCCCCCATTTGAATGTTCGGATTCACTTCCACGTACTTAAACAACCGACGATTCATGAACCTGACACAAAGATCCTGTAGAATCTCGTCCTGTTCTTCTTGCCATATTTGAAAATAGTAGAGAACAACCGATTCGTCAAGACGCAAATAATCCTCTAGTGTTGGACTCCCATCAAAAAAGGAAAATAAATGTGTAGGAGCCTGCTGAAATTCGTATCCTTGTTTGTATAACCACTTTGCCCGTTGGAAAATCTTACTCAAAATCACTTCCGCACTTCTTGTTACAGGGTGAAAATAGACCTGCCAATACATCTGGTATCGACTCATGATGTAATCTTCTACGGCATGCATTCCGCTTTGCTTAATCACTACTTGATCTTCTGTCGGTCTCATCACTCGAAGAATTCGTTCCATGTCAAAATGACCATAGCTCACACCGATGTTATACGCATCCCGTTGCAAGTAATCCATGCGATCCGCATCAATTTGACTGGAAATCATACTTGTTACCAGTTTGTTCGATGATGTTTTCTCAATGACTTCTGCCACATCTTTTGCAAATGTCGGACTAACAGATGTTAATACGTCATTTACTTCTGTATCTCCAAGGATAATCGCTCGTGTCCAGTCCTCGTGATCAGAATGAAATACCTTTTCAAACGAATGAGAAAAAGGTCCATGACCAATATCGTGTAGTAATGCTGCAGCTAGAGCCAGAAGCCTGTCCTGTTCGTTCCAATGAGGACGCCCCTCAAATACATTAATCATTCGCCTTGTGATCTCATACACACCAAGCGAATGCGTAAAACGAGTATGCTCCGCCCCATGAAAAGTCATATAGCTTGTCCCAAGTTGTCGTACACGTCTAAGACGTTGAAATTCTTTTGTTCCGATTAATGCCCAAATGACCTTATCCCGCACGTGTATATATCTGTGAACAGGATCTTTAAATACTTTCTCTTCATCAAGCATACCCTGATACGATTCTGTCATGGCCGTTTCTCTCCATTTATGTCGATAATAGATTTATTATACATGAGTGGGTGCGATCATGAAATGAAAAACCAAGACAATATCCAACAATTGTCTTGGTTTTTATACACTCTCTTAAGAGGTAGCTTGCATCTCTTTATCTTCGTCAATGTGACCATTTTTGCGTTCTCCGTGGTCCACAATAACAGCACATACAGCGTCCCCTGTAATGTTGACTGACGTTCTCATCATATCTAGAATACGGTCAACCCCAATAACAAGAGCGATCCCTTCTGGCGGAAGGCCAACAGATGTTAAGACCATCGCTAGCATGATCATCCCTACACCAGGTACTCCTGCTGTACCGATACTTGCTAAAGTGGCTGTTAAGACAATGGTTAATAGGTCAGGCACATCTAATGTTATTCCATATACCTGAGCAATAAAAACGGTCGCAATTGCCTGCATAATAGCCGTTCCATCCATGTTGATGGTGGCTCCGAGTGGCTGTACAAAGCTTGATACCGTCTTTGATACACCTAGGTTTTCTTGTGCAGATTTCATAGATAGTGGTAGCGTCCCGTTACTACTAGATAAGCTGAAGCCCATCGCAATCGCCGGGAAGAATCCTTTGTAAAATTTAACAGGATTCATCTTACCGAAGACCGCTACTGCTCCTCCGTATGTCACGATGCTATGAATAATTAAAGCTCCAATCACACAAAGCATATACATCGCGAGTGATCTCATTGCACCAATTCCCGCACTTCCTAATGCAGAGGCAATGAGTGCACCTGCGCCGTATGGAGCAACCTTCATAATGACTCCAACAAGGTACATCATAATCTCATTACCCTGTTCAAACAGCTTTGTTATTCCCTTTACCTTATCTCCTAAGATCGCAAGCGCAATCCCCACGAATAGTGAGAAGGCGATAATTTGAAGCATCTCTCCAGAAGCCATTGCTTCAATTGGATTAGAAGGAATGATATTTGTGATCGTCTCCATAATCGGAGGCGCTTCTTCTGCCGTATAATTTTGATCTCCTTCGCCAAGCAACCCTTCATCACCTGGTTGAACAATTAATGCAATGGATAAACCAATGGCTAAAGCAATAGCAGTGGTAATTAAGAAAAATCCAACTGTTTTCCCACCGATTCTCCCAAGCTTCTTTGGATCACCCATTCCAGCCGCTCCCAATGCAATGGAGAAAAATACGAGCGGAACAACAATCATCATAATCAAGTTAAGAAAAATCGTCCCAACTGGATCGAAAAAATATGTATCCACATATTGAAAAGCATCAGGTGCAAAGATATTAAAAATAACACCAGTTACCGCACCAACTAAAAGACCAATTAATATTTTTACCGTTAAATTCATCTTTGTGCTCCCTTCACCAATGAATATTAATTCATTGATACCCTCTTAAAAGAAAATTGAAACATTTTTCCATCTGCGTTAAATATCTATTTATAAAAAGATAATTGCCATTGTATAACACACCTTCACAGTCAATCAATGTAAAATAATCCCTATCAATCATGTGATAGCCTGTTTGGAACATGGTATAATAGGCTAATGACCGTAAGAGAAAAGGGAGAAATTTTTTATGAATTCAGTCAGAAATCAGCAGGATTTTGTAAAAACCTGGCGATATTTTGATCATACTCAGAATGGTTCAGGCTATAGTGCGCTTGAATCCTTTGCCTTTGATGATATGTTATGTCAGTCCGTAGGAGACACTGGGGCCGCAGCGTTCAGGGCATGGGTACATTACGATACCGTTGTTCTTGGCACTCAAGACTCAAGGCTTCCATATATTCAAGAAGGAATTGATTTTCTATCTCCAGAATACCAGTCCATCGTCAGAAACTCCGGTGGACTTGCTGTTATGCTGGACGAGGGTGTGCTTAATCTATCACTCATCTTTCAGGAAATGAAGGGCTGGTCGATTAATGCGGGGTACGACTTAATGCTTGAGCTCATTCGTTCAATGTTCCCAGCGTTTCGGGAAAAAATTGAGGCGCGTGAAATTGTTGGCTCTTATTGTCCGGGCAGTTACGATCTTAGTATCAACAATCAGAAATTTGCAGGCATCTCACAAAGGCGAACCCGAGGTGGTGTAGCCGTACAAATCTATCTATGCGTTACAGGAAGTGGATCTGATCGCGCTGAGGTGATCAGACAGTTCTATAAAGAGGCGTTAAAAAACGGTGACGCTCGCTATGAGGTACCAGACATTCGGCCAGAAACAATGGCCTCTCTTGAAGAATTGACGGTAGAAGCACTAACAGTGCCTTATGTGCTTGACCTTGCCAAACAAGCGATGGAGCAACTCGGAGCAACGATTAACCCTTCTGAACCAAGTGAAGACGAACAACGTGTATTTGAACAGCAGCTCGAACGCGTGACACAGCGTCACGAGCGTTGTCTCGCCCCATAGAAAAAACGCAGCGATTAGATCGCTGCGTTTTTTAGGTTCCTATTAAACCGTGACACGTTGGTTGATTGCTTGCATCGCTGTGATTAAGCTTAATTTAAAGACATCATCAGCGTCACATCCACGTGAAAGATCGTTCACTGGTTTGTTTAACCCTTGTAGGATTGGTCCAATTGCATCGTATCCACCAAGACGTTGAGCAATTTTGTAACCTAGGTTACCTGACTCAAGGCTTGGGAAGATGAATACATTTGCTTGTCCTTGAAGTGGTGAATTCGGAGCTTTCTTTTGAGCAACAGCTGGAACAAACGCTGCATCAAATTGGAATTCTCCATCAATCACTAAGTCAGGACGTGCTGCTTGAGCAATTTTTGTTGCTTCTGATACTTTTTGTGTCTCTTGTGAAGACGCAGATCCAAGTGTTGAGAAGCTAAGCATCGCTACTTTTGGATCAATATCAAATAATTTAGCTGTTTCAGCTGTTGCAATGGCAATCTCAGAAAGCTCTTCTGCATTAGGAGCAATGTTAATCGCGCAATCACCGAATACAAACTTCTGATCTTCTTTCACCATGACAAATACTCCAGACGTACGCTTGATACCTGGTTGTGTTTTGATGATTTGAAGAGCAGGACGTACCGTGTCACCCGTTGAATGAGCTGCACCACTTACAAGTCCTTCTGCTTTATCCATATAGACAAGCATCGTTCCAAAGTAGTTCACATCAAGAAGGACCTTGCGTGCACTTTCTTCGGTTTCTTTTCCTTTGCGACGAGCAACAAATGCTTCTACCATCGCATCGAATTCTGCATAGTCTGCTGGGTTCTCTA
The DNA here is from genome assembly GCA_037965595.1 of Alkalihalobacillus sp. FSL W8-0930. Lineage (NCBI taxonomy): Bacteria > Bacillati > Bacillota > Bacilli > Caryophanales > Bacillaceae > Alkalihalobacillus > Alkalihalobacillus sp. FSL W8-0930. The sequence goes on from CP150183.1 coordinate 3,412,988, forward strand.
TTGTAATGTCTGAAGAAAGTTCAATTCCTTCTTTCGTTGCTACTTCTTTAATGGCTTCTGGCGCACCAATTAAAATTGGCTTTACTACACGCTCTTCTGTCAATCTGACAGCTGCCTTCAAAATACGTTCGTCTGTACCTTCTGGAAATACAATGGTTGGCTGATGTTGTTGGACCTGTTCTTTAATTTGAGTAAACAAATCGCTCATGCCAAACCCCCCTTTACTTTATTCATACCCGTTATACCCTTAGCATACCCCTGTTTTCTTTAAAAAGGAACAGGCATACACAAGATTGTCATTTTTGCAACTTAAAAAAGCGAGAGAGGGAATACGCTTACAGTCATGCGGTATTTGGCATACATCGCTTACAATTATTTTTTTCGAAACAGCCCTTTTTTATGTGCGTTTCGTTTCAAAAGATGTATTCCCAATTGGAAATATGATAATGTAAGGATGGAATAGTCAGTGATTGGACTTAGGAGGTAAGTGAAATGAACGAAGCAGCAAAGACACTTGACGGTTGGTATGTTCTACATGATTTCCGAAGAATTGATTGGACTTCATGGAAACAGGTGCCAAGCGAAGAACGCGAACAAATCATTAGCGAACTGCAAACACTCCTTTCCAATTGGGAAGAAGCAATCTCAACAGATTCAGGAACACATACAGTGTACTCCATCCTCGGTCAAAAAGCTGACCTGATGATCATGCTTATGCGTCCAACGATGAAAGAACTAAATGAACTTGAAAACGCCTTTAATAAAACCAGATTTGCTGAGTTTACACTTCCATCGTATTCGTACGTATCGGTTGTAGAGCTTAGTAATTATCTTGCAGGTGACAGCGACGAGGATCCTTACCAAAACCCTCACGTTCGCTCAAGATTGTACCCTACATTAACAGATGCCCCTTACGTATGCTTCTATCCAATGGATAAACGCCGCGACGGGAACGATAACTGGTATATGCTTGATATGGACGAGCGTCGCTCCCTTATGCGCAGTCACGGTATGATTGGCCGAGGGTATGCAGGTAAAGTAAAACAAATCATCTCTGGCTCTGTCGGCTTTGACGATTGGGAATGGGGCGTTACACTATTTGCTGAAGATGTCCTTCAATTTAAAAAGCTTGTCTATGAAATGCGTTTTGACGAGGTATCGGCGCGATACGGAGAATTTGGATCGTTTTACGTAGGATCGTTACTTAAGAAAGAGCAGCTGTCCAAGTACCTTTATGTTTAAGGATTTGGGATAGAAATGAGAAAGCGAGCCGCGGGGCTCGCTTTTTTTGTGTGAGCTGGGTTTGAGTGTGGGAAGGTGCGGGCGGAATCCTTTTGCGCGAGATTGTGGCGGAAGTGCGCGAGGTTCTTTCTTTTTGCGCGACTTTGCGGCGTTCGTGCGCGACCTCCTCCCTTTCTGCGCGACTTTGCATGGGGAGTGCTCGACCTCCCTTCTTTTTGCGCGACTTTGTATGGACCGTGCTCGACCTCCCTTCTTTCTGCGCGACTTTGCGTGGAGAGTGCGCGACCCTCCCTCTTTCTGCGCGACTTCACATGCCTCACGCACGACACTCCCTAATCACGCACAAAAAAGACCACTGAGTTCCCCTCAGTGGTCTTCATACTTACTTCGTTTCTAACTCTGCAAGCTTTGCGTTCGGGCGAATGACTACAAAGTATGTTTGGATGATCATAAAGATGTTTCCGATTACCCAATAAAGGGAAAGGGCTGAAGGTAGCGTTACACCGGCAATGATGATCATAACTGGCATTACATACAGTAAGATGTTCATTGGGTTTGGCATACCTTCTACTGTTGGCATTTGCTGCATTTGGCTCATCGACATTTTAAACTGGAAGAAAGTCGTGATTGCCGCAATAACCGGTAATACATAGTCAGGTTGTCCTAAGTTAAACCATAGGAACTCATGGGCTCTAATTTCTTCCGTACGAATAATCGCAAAGTAGAATGCCATGATGATTGGGAATTGTACAAGAATCGGTAAACATCCGGCTAATGGATTTACTCCATGCTTTTGATACAAGCCCATCATTTCTCTTTGAACTTCTTGCTGAGCTTTTGGATCTCCCTTTTTCTTTTTCATTCTTTCTTGAATTTCTTGCATTTCTGGGCGTAGCAACTGCATTTTACGTGTACTTTTTTGTTGCTTTAATACAAGTGGCAGTAACACACAACGGATCAAAATCGTTGTAATGATAATGGATAGACCATAGTTGTTATTAAAGAATACGGCTACTGTTGTAATAAGCCAAGACATTGGGTATACAAAAAAGTGACTCCAAAATCCTTCTGTTTCAGCTGTAATTGGTGCTTGCTCCATAGGTGAACAAGCGGACAAGACAACCATTAATAAGGCCATTGTTAACATGATAATATGTGACTTCTTCAAAATGAAAATTCCTCCTTGTTGGTTATACGCATTTTTGATTTTAAGCTGCTACCACAAGGGATGGAGCTTCATCATCAGAGCCATATTGATCATAAATCGACGGTATCTTCGGACGATAGGTGACCGACATAGGACAAACAGGTGGATCTACTCTAGAGCTATAGATCGTCACGAGTCGTTCTTTCAGTTGGTTCGATCTAATTTTGTGATGATTAAAAGCAAGATTAATTCTAGCGAACGCTGCCAGCATGTATAATCCAATTAATAAAATCGCACCAATCATCATCATCTCTAAAAGTAATTCAATCACACCTGCTCACCTCCTACCCTTTACGCAATAGTCTCATCGTACCACACATGTCCTACGTTCTCAAAATGCTTTTTTGGCTTTTGCTTATTTTTTTGAAAGCGATAACGCAGCTTTAATTCCTTTGAATAATGAATTGCTGCCATACATAATGACGCCACCTTTGTAAACGTTGGCTGCAAATAAGCTAAAGACGATGATCGAAACAATCATCACTCCAAAGGAAAGAATGACTTCCCATAAAGGAATGGCTAGTAGACCTAAACGCAGGAACATGATAATCGGTGAGAAAAATGGTATCCATGAAGTAACCGTAACCAGCATTGACTCTGGATTGTTTAAGCCAAAGATCGCAATAAAGAATGCAATCATCACCATATAAATGAGTGGTTGAATCAATGTGTTCACATCTTCTACACGGCTTACTAAAGAGCCAAGCATCGCTGCAATACTACCGTATAGTAAGAAGCCGAGAACTAAGAAAATGAGTGCATAACCAACTAAGTCATATGGAATGTTCGATCCGAGAAGCTCTGATATAAAGCTATCTTCTGTTGAACCTCTGATTAAAAGACCTAGTCCCGCACCGATTAAAAGGATCACAAGTTGAAGTAAGGCTGTTAATCCAATCCCTACAATCTTCCCAAACATCTGCACGATTGGATGAACACTCGACACAAGAATCTCCATGACACGCGATGATTTTTCCGTTGCTACCTCCGTCGCAATCATCGTTCCATAGACAATGACTGCCAAATAAATAACGAATAGGAGTATATACACGATCGTCTGAGCTTGAGACGTTTCTTCTTCTGTACGATCAGGAGTGAGAGAAGACTCTGCAGATTCAGTATCAAAAGAGATTGGAGCATAAATGGAAGCCAACTGCGCTTCATCAAGTCCTAGCTCTAGTGTTGCAACAGATTCTTTTACACGCTGCACCGTTGTTTCCACTTCGTTTGCCACACTTGTTGATACATCATTGGCATATAATAAGGCCGATAGTTGGCCGGACTCATCCGTTTGTAAGCTGAGTACATAATCTGATTCTGTTTCTTCAAGAACCTCGCTTGGCTCTCCCTGTTGCGCCGATTCATTTGTCGCTTCGAATTCTTGAGCAGATAACTCTTGAGTCACAATTTCTGCAATTTCTTCTTGGTCACCAACAACAGCAATGGATTCTGCACCATCCCCTTCACCAGAGAACGCTTCAAAGATTCGATCAACATTTAAGAAACCTGCAATCACCAGAATCGTAATAATGGTAGTAATCATAAACGCTTTTGTCTTTAAACGGTTCGTAAACGTATGCATAGTGACTGTCCAAAAATTATTCATATGAGGTCCCCACTTTCTCAACGAATATGTCGTGTAAGCTTGGTTCTTCTACTTCAAAGCGTTCAACAAATCCTTTTTGTGTGATTTGCTGAAACAATGATTTTGCCGCTTCCATCCCATCCACTTGAACACGTGCTCCATTTGGGAAGGCTTCAAATTTCGTCACACCTGGTTGTTCCTGCAAGAAATCAAGCGAATAATCGGCGCGAATCAACACATTCTTCTTTCCGAAATCTTGTTTAATTTCTTTCAGCTTTCCATGAACAACTGGTTTTCCCTTATGCATGATACACAGATGTTCACATAACTCCTCTACATGCTCCATCCGGTGACTGGAAAAGATAATTGTTGAGCCTGCGTTTTTTAATTCGATGACGGCTTTTTTCAGAAGGTCGACATTTAAAGGATCTAATCCACTGAACGGCTCATCTAGAATGACCAATTCCGGATTATGCAGGATTGCAGCGATGAATTGAATTTTTTGCTGATTCCCTTTTGAAAGCTCCTCAATCTTTTTGTTTTCATATTCTGGCACCTTAAAGGTCTCTAGCCACTGTTTGGTCGCTTTTAAGATGTCCGTCTTTTTCATTCCTTTTAATCGTCCCAGGTAAAGGAGCTGTTCCTTTACTGTTAGCTTTGGGTAAAGTCCTCGTTCTTCAGGTAAGTACCCCACTAAGCTAGTACGGCTATAATCGATCTTCTGACCATCCCAAGTAATCGTTCCATCTGATGGGTCCAGAAGCCCAAGAATCATTCGGAACGTTGTTGTTTTCCCCGCTCCATTTGCTCCGAGCATTCCAAAAATGTCACCTTTAGGTACATGAATCGAAATGTCTTTCACCGCTTGATGCTGACCGAACTGCTTTGACACGTGATCAATGGATAAAGTCATACGCTCACTCCTTCATTTCCTTCTAATTTTGCTCTTAAAATGTCAGTGATGTTAAGAGCTTGAACCTGTTGAACTTCATAGCGCGCTACTGCTAACGCTTCTTCTGTTGCAAAACGATCTTCCGTTAGAAGCATGGACGTGTTGCCGGTAGTCTGCACTCGCTTTACTCCTGGAATGCTTGAAAGTCCTGGTGCGTGTTCGACCCAAATGTACGCATACTGTTCGCTGAGTGTGTCTTTTTCAAAAGGCCCCTCAAGCTCGCCCTTCTTCAGTACGTGAATATAGTCTGCCATCTCCCCGATCTCACTTGGCGTATGGGTAGAAAACAAGATCGTCCTCTCTTCATCTGCCTCTAGATAAGAAATCCACTCTCTCTTTAATTGCTCCTGCCCACTAATGTCGACACCTGCCAGTGGTTCATCCATAACTAATAGCTTCGAGGGCCTCGATAATGCTAATGCCGTCATTGCTTTTTTTCGCATCCCGACAGAGAGCTTATCGAGCTTCTTCTTTAAAGGGAGGTCGAATTCGGTTACTAATCGGTTGAAGAGAACATGATCCCAACCTGTGTAGGCAATTTGTTCAAGATAAGCAAGTTCTTTTAACGAAAAGTAAGAATGCGGCCCTAACTCCTGTGGTATAAAAGCCAGTTTCTGTTTCCATTCTTCTTCCCAAGTAGTTTCTTTAAATCTATTTACGTTTCCGGAATCCACATTTACCAATCCTGTAAGAACATTTAAGAGCGTTGTTTTTCCAGATCCATTATTTCCAACTAACGCATTGATACTTCCGGGTTCAAGTCCCATCGCTTGAATATTTAACACTTGTCGGTTTTCAATGCTCTTCTTTACGTTTGATAAAATAATCGGTTTCATATTCCCCTCCTATTTATTCAATAGTGTCTTGAACAAGCTTAATAGCTCAGTATCTGAATAATGGTGCTGTCTTCCTATACTAATGGCTTTCATGAAACCCCGCTCAACTGTCTCAACCTTTTCTAACTGCTTCATCCCTGTATCTACTTCGGCAACAAAGGTTCCTTTTCCTTGCATGGTCCGGATCATCCCCTTCTCTTCAAGGTTGTGATACGCTCGTTTAGTTGTGATAACACTACAGGAAAGTTCTTTCGATAAAGCACGTATAGATGGAAGGCTTGCACCAGGTTCCAAATGACCTGAAATAATCAGAGCTTTGATTTGTTCTTCGATTTGATGATAAATGGGCGAACGGCTTGAATCTTCAATTTTAATTGGAAGTTTCATATGCTAACCTCCTTTGTATGATCACACATGATAATCCACCTTACACATGTATTGTTTCATGTAATAAAACGCTAACAGAGTTGTGATAACGAGTACGATCAAAGCAATCACTGAGGCAGTCACTGGATGATATGCTGTGTAATAATAAATTTCAGACACGATACCAGAACCCAAGTACAATTGAACCAACCAATGTAGGGCAAACAATAAAATGATGGTAATCACATTAAAAACAAAAAGGTACACTTTGGAATAACTTGCTCCTGCCTCTCCTATGACAATTGAACAAGCTATTACAATAGTTAGTACATTCCAAACAATAATCCAAGCGGGTAATGGAGTAAGCTCCTGAATAGTAGCAGGAAGTATCGTGAATAAAATAAGTACCAAAATGGTTTGAACTATGATATTAAGAGATAGAAATAGAAACAATCTTGCTTTAATAATGGTGTTTATTGAAAAGGGCATTGTTCTCAAAATAATTTGTAAGGGAGTGGCATATAAGCTTCCCTTATTATAAGAAAGATAAAACGCCTTTCTTCTTACCCCCATATGGAGCACCCAACTTACCGGAATAATTAAGAAATCTAATGCCCACATAGAACCGGGAGTTTCAAAAACAACCTTTAAGAAAGTTAACGATAACCCCATATATAATACGAATTTCAGCAATTGAGTTGGTTTAAAATTTCTAATCTCAAACATCATCAACTTCCAAACCTGCTGCCTCTCTGACATAGCCATCCTCCTAATATTTAGTGTTATAGTGTGTATATCTTTATATACACTATAACAGTGTGTATATAAAATGTGCAAGGGTCTTTTTTTATTTTTTTGAACAATTCATATTTTCATCCTTTCATTCATACAGTTAGAGGGATGTTGATTTAAAGTCATACGGAGGTGTGAGATGGCTGTTATTAAGGCATCTTCAAGTGATATTGATGTGTTGGCTCGTCTAATGAGAGCAGAGGCTGAGGGTGAAGGCGAACAGGGAATGTTGATGGCAGGGAATGTGATGGTAAACCGGGCACGAGTGAGTTGTTCGGATTTTGGCAATGTCAACACGATTCCTCAGGTTGCTTTTCAGTCACCTGGTGGCTTTGAGGCTGTTCAAAAAGGGTACTTCTATCAACGTGCAAGAGAACGCGACAAACGATTGGCAAGGCGGTTAATCAATGGAGAACGCTTTTATCCTGCTGACAATGCATTATGGTTTTTTAAGCCTGCAGGTGATTGTCCAGCCACATGGTATGGTCAGGTGAATTCGGGAAGGTATAAGTCGCACTGTTTTTACATTCCTACTCAGGCTGAATGCGCTGAGGTCTTTTCCACTTTTTAAATACTTAAGGAGGCATGTGTATGTATCAGCAACCTTGGAATTACCAGAATGGGTACTATGATCAAGGATATTATCGTCAACAACCACAGCAGGGTCAGCAAGGCCAACAGGGTCCTGAGCCGTATTTCTCAGCACAGAACTACCAAACACCAGGCTTTGCCCAACAAGCTCAGGCGGGAGCTACGCCGGCAGAGGGCGGAGCATCACTTCCAATTGAACAGTCGTTTATCGAGAATATACTCCGCTTAAATCGTGGAAAAAATGTGGTTGTTCATCAGACATTTGAGAACAATGATGAGTGGAATGCGCGTGTATTCCGCGGGCGATTAGAAGAAGCCGGCCGAGATCACATTATTGTTAGTAACCCTGAAACGGGAGAGAGCTACCTTCTTCTGATGGTTAACTTAGATTGGGTGACGTTTGATGAACCGATTACGTATTCGTATCCTTTTGGCCAACAGAGCTCAGACATCGGTACGTATTCTCCTCGGTAACATACAAAAATAGCGAACGTTCCATTATAGTGGAAGGTTCGCTATTTTTATTTGTTATAGAGAGCGCACGGCAAACGTACCAATTAAAATCCAGCCTATGATAAAAGCAAGACCTCCAATCGGTGTGATCGCTCCAAGCTTTGTAATGCCTGTCAGCGCCATAGCATATAGACTACCTGAGAAAAAGATAATTCCAATTACAAATGCCCATCCGGCTCCCGTTAAAAGGGCAGATGACGTCATTTTCATTCCTGCTAGTGCAACGGCGATGATACCTAAGCCGTGAATCATATGATATTGAACACCGGTCTGGTAGTTTTTTAGCATTCGTTCTGAAATTCTCGGCTCAAGTCCGTGGGCACCAAACGCTCCGATCCCAACTCCAAGTGCCATCACAATACTTCCAATTAGTAAAAATAACTTAACCATTCACAATCGTCCTCTCTCGTCTTTCCTTTAAGATTACCATACCTTTTATCCAAAGAATTTCATTCCATCAAACTGTCATTGAATGCTCATTTCTATTAGTATAAAAGAATGGAGGTGTTTGCATACATATGAAAAATGTCCGTGTACGACCTTATACAATGGCTGATTACCCCTCGTTACGAACGATCCAAGAAAAAGCCTTTCCTCCTCCATTTCCTGAGGAGCTATGGTGGCAAAAGGATCACATTCAAAGCCATACTGATACCTTTCCTGGAGGAGGGTTGATTGCGGAAGTAGAAGGCGTCCCGGCCGGCTCCGCCACTTCGCTTATCGTCACTTTTGACGGCAAGCCCCATACGTGGGAAGAGATATCTGATTCCGGTTACATACAAGGAAGTCATAATCCGAATGGAGACACCTTGTACGGCATTGATTTATGTGTAAGACCAAGTATGCGCGGGAGTGGCGTGGCTCAAGCCCTATATGCAGCACGTAAACAAACCGTTCGTGAGCTTGGCCTTAAACGATTTGTGGCTGCTTGTCGTATCCCTGGCTTCCATCAATGCTCACACACGCTTTCAGTTGAAGAATATGTTCAAGCGGTCGTGTCGGGTGAACGCACCGATCTAGTCCTTACATTTATGTTAAAGCAAGGGTTACGTCCCATCTCAATTTTACCAAACTATGTAAAGGACGAAGAGTCGCATGACTATGCAGTCTTAGTGGAGTGGCTCCCCTTATAAACTTTGATCTCTGCGTCTTTTTTTCATGACCATGATATCAATTAAGAGCTGGCAGTTCAGATTAAACTGATCAAATCGGATGGCAGTCAGCTCTTGAATTTGCTTTAAACGATATGATAACGTATTTGGGTGAATAAACAACTGCTCCGATGTTGCCTTCACCCGACAGTTATTCAATAAATAGAGTTCGATCGTTTTGATAAATTCAGTTTGACTGCTTGAGTCTTTGCGTTCAAGAATGACCAAATCAGGATTTTGATACTTTGTTTCCTCCTGAGCACCCGCCAGCACGTCGATATAGCGAAGCATCCCTAGCTGCGCAAACTCACGACGGTCCACGGGCTGCTCTCCCAATAGATCTGCAACCTTCGTCACTTGAAGGGCTTCGTCATAGCCTCTTGCTAATTCACTTACATTTAAACAGGACCTGCTAATTCCCATCCACATATTCGAATAGGCCTCGTCCGTCATTTCTTGTTTCAGAGCATTTAGCATACTGATGATCGTAAAAGGTGTTGGCTGCTCTCCTGTTAAGATAATCACATGCCCGTTGAAGCTTAAAACATAACTGTTTGGCAACGCGAGTTTTCTAAGTGCCTCCACTCTTTTTGAGAGAGGTGCGCCTTCTTCTTGAACAAAAATGGTTACCACCTGAAGTCGTGTATACGGAATCCCTTCTCTATACGCTCGTTCCTGTAACGTTCGTTTGGAAGTGACTCTTCCACTTAAGGCTGCTTGATAGACATCATCCACTGATTTACTCTTAGAGAGCTTAATCACCTGATTCTCGTGCATCGTCTTTGCAAGATGATTGATGGCCGCTTCAAAAAAAGTAAGCTCATTTTCTGTTAAAGGGTTTTGATATTCTTGGAGCCAAATATAGCCTTGGATTTCATTCTGATAGCGAATGGTCTTAACAATTCTTGTGTTTAATCCAATCTCTTCAATCGGGCCAACTGTAAAACGATCCTTGCTCTCCTGAAGCTTCTCAATAATCCCTCTTTCAAGGAAGGTATCATAAATATGCTGTGGACACTTTTTTGAGAAAATCGTTTGTTGGTTTGCGAGATCAAATTGATTAATATGATAGGAATGATAGGCAGCTAATGAAAAGTCTGAGCTTTCAAGAACGATCGGTCGTTTTAATTCTTTGCTTGTGAAATCAATAATATCGCTCATTTCAGTTAATGACTCAAGCTGATTTAGAGACTTGTCCATCCCACGATCCCCCTACATCACGTTTACCTTCATCATACGTTGATTGATTCTTGTTGTATAGAGGATGAAAGCGCTCGTCTATACAAAAAAGCCTGGGATAAAACTAAAAATCAATGAAAAATGGCGAATGATTCTACAATCGAATCATTCGCCATCGGTGTTTTTATTTGAACAAGCGGAGGGATTCTCCTGTAGCGGATTTGGTGCTACGTTCGTGCTTTACTTGCTACATTCATGTTATGTCCCGGCCTTTTTTCGCTAAGAAGACAATCGTTTTACTTCATCAAATTGCTTTACAACCTTTGATGATGGTGCTGCTGTTATTAAACTAACGACATAAATCATCAGCACACTAACAGCAAATCCAGGAATAATTTCATATAGAACGTCACCTAAACCAAATTCCGACCAAAGAACAACAGTAACTGCGCCAGATATCATCCCAGTGAGTGCTCCCCATGTGTTCATTCTGCGCCAGAACAAGCTTAGTAGCACAACCGGCCCGAATGATGCACCAAACCCTGCCCACGCGTAGGCCACCATATCAAGGATCGTATCAGGCTGGACCCAAGCAATACTTAATGAACAGCCTGTGACGATAAACACAGCTAAGCGACCCACAAAGATTAATTCTTTTTCAGAGGCTGAGCGTTTAAAGAATGTTTTGTACAAATCGTCCGTGAGAGAGCTTGATGTTACGAGTAATTGTGAAGAAATCGTACTCATAACCGCTGCCAGTAGCGCAGATAAGATGAAGCCTGTGATTATTGGATGAAATAAAATTGTGCCGAGTTGAATAAAGATTGTTTCCGAGTCAGCAATCGTCATGCCTTGCTGGCTGTAATAAGCCAATCCAATGAGTCCAGTAAACACTGCTCCCAGCAAGGAAATAATCATCCAGCTCATTCCAATATGCCTTGCCTTTTTTGCTCCCTTTGATGAAGATAATGCCATAAACCGGACAATAATGTGTGGCTGGCCAAAGTAGCCTAGCCCCCATCCAAGAAAGGAAATAATCCCTACTGCGCTTGCTCCGGTAAACAGATTAAGCATACTCGGGTCAATCGTACGAACTTCAGTTACAACCTCAGTTGGTCCACCAATGGTTATGAGGGTGACAAGCGGTACGAGAACGAGTGCCGTCATCATAATCATCCCTTGCACTACATCAGTCCAGCTCGCAGCCAGAAATCCACCAATCAACGTATAGATCAGTGTCACGCCAACTAATACAAGGACACCTGTTGAATAGCTAAAGCCTAGAACCTCGTTAAAAATCACGCCCCCAGCTACCATTCCTGAGGCAATATAGAAGATAAAAAAGATTAAAATGACAAGACTTGAAAAGATCCGGAGCACTCTCGTCCGATCTCCAAATCGATTTTCAAAATAACCAGGTATGGTAATTGAGTTATTCGCCACTTCCGTAAAGGTTCGGAGTCTCGGCGCGACATACAACCAGTTAATGTAGGCACCAAGTGTTAAACCTATTGCAATCCATGCTGCACGAAATCCTTGATCAAAAATCGCTCCAGGTAACCCCATTAGGAGCCACCCGCTCATATCGGATGCTCCTGCACTAAGTGCGGCAACACCAGGCGATAGCCCTCTGCCACCAAGCATGTAGTCTGAATGGGACGTTGTACGTTTGTATGCATAATACCCAATGAGAATCATGGCCACCATGTATATAATAATCGAACTTATTAAATATGAATTCACAGAACCCCTCCAGTTAAACAATCTCAACTAGTATACCAAAAGAACGAGACGGAATAAATCCGACTCGTTCTTCGTATTTAGATTGACTTAGTAGGTTTCACTTACTGTTTTAGCGTTCATGTGTAGTGTTAGATAATCTGGTCCGCCTGCCTTAGAATCTGTACCAGACATCTTGAAACCACCAAATGGATGGTATCCAACAATCGCACCTGTGCAATTGCGGTTAAAATACAGATTCCCTACATGGAATTCCTGCTTTGCACGCTCAATATGCGAACGATTATTTGTAATGACCGCACCTGTTAAGCCGTATTCTGTATTATTTGCTACCTGAAGCGCCTCATCAAAGCTCGCAACCTTTGAAAACGCTAGAACGGGTCCAAAGATCTCTTCTTGCATGATCTTTGCTTCTGCATCAACATCTGCAAAGATGGTTGGCTGGATGAAGAATCCTTTTGAATCATCACCTGTTCCGCCACTTACGAGACGACCTTCTTCTTTTCCAATCTCAATGTAACCCATGATTTTTTCATAGGAAGCCGCATCGATAACCGGCCCCATATACGTAGAATGACTCTCAGGGTTACCCGTAATTTGTTCTTCTGTAATCTCAACAACACGCTCAACAACCGCATCATATACGTCTTCGTGTACAACGGCTCTTGAACCAGCTGAACATTTCTGACCAGCAAAGCCAAAGGCAGACGTAAAGATCGACTGTGCAGCAAGCTCCACATCCCCGTCTTTGTCCACAATGATCGTATCTTTTCCACCCATCTCTGCAATCACTTGCTTTAGGTGTTGCTGTCCAGGCTGCACGACGGCTGCACGTTCAAAAATACGTGTACCGACTTCACGAGATCCTGTAAACGTAATAATGCTTGTTTTTGGATGATCAACAAGCGTATCTCCTACCTCAGATCCACTTCCAGGTACAAAGTTAATGACACCCTTTGGTACGCCTGCTTCTTCTAAGACTTCAACAAAACGAGCTGCAATGATTGGTGTCGCACTCGCAGGCTTTAGGACAACCGTGTTCCCAGAAACAAGTGGAGCCACTGTAATCCCGGCCATAATGGCAAATAAGAAGTTCCAAGGTGGAATAGATACCGTCACACCCGTTGGCGTATAGATGTACTGGTTGTACTCCCCTTCGCGACTATTAATCGGTTTGCCATTTGCAATCTCAATCATTTGTCTTGCGTAGTACTCAAGGAAATCAATCGCCTCTGCTGTATCTGCATCAGCCTCTTTCCAAGGCTTACCCGCTTCTTTCACAAGCAATGCTGAGAACTCATGCTTCTTGCGACGAATACTAGCTGCAGCACGAAACAGGATATTGGCACGTTCTTCCGCTTTTGTATATCTCCACGTTTCAAATGCCGTTGCCGCTGCCTCAATCGCTTTCTCCGCCAGCTCCTTTGTTGCCTTTGAAACACTGCCGATCACTTCATCCTTTTTCGCCGGATTGTATGAAACGATCTTCGCATCTGTCGTAATACGCTCACCGTTAATAATGAGTGGGTACTCTTTTCCTAGCCATTCTTGATTCACTGTTTGAAGAGCCTTTTCAAAAGCCTCTTGATTTTCTTTCTGGCTGAAATCTGTAAATGGTTCGTGTCTATAAGGTGTAGTCATGTGATCGTCTCCTTACTTATTTTTTCGTTAGTCCTTTTAACGCAAAGCTGATATTAGACGGTTTTTCTGCAAGCCGTCTCATGAAATAGCCATACCAGTCATCGCCATAAGGCATGTAAATGCGAACGTTATATCCTTCATCTTTGAGTTCTTGTTGTGTCTTCGTCCGCATTCCGTATAACATTTGAAATTCAAATTGATCCTTAGGTATTCCCTGACTCTCAACAAATTCCTTTGTGAAGTCGACCATGTGATCGTCATGCGTAGCAACAGCAGTGTAATGACCACTTGTCAGCTGTCTTTTGATCAATTGTTTGAAATTTTCTCGAATATCGGCCTTCTCCGTATGGGCCACTTGAGCAGATTCCTTATATGCTCCTTTAACCAAGCGAATAAAAGGCGAGAGATCATCTAACCGCGCTAGATCTTCCTCTGACCGGTACAGATAGGCTTGAATCACTGTTCCTACAGAATCGTATGTCTCTTTTAATTCACGGAACAACTCAAGCGTGGCTTCGCATCTTGACTCATTTTCCATATCAATTGTGACTAGAACCTGATGCTTTGAAGCTACCTCTAAAATCTTTTGCATGTTCTCACGAGCCAAGTCCTGACTAATATCCAGTCCGAGCGACGTGAGCTTAACCGATACTTGTGTTTGGATGGTATTCGTCGCAATCGTCTGGATCGTACGAATACATTCCTGCGTGCGTTCACGTGCAACGGCCTCGTCCATGACAAACTCACCTAAATGATCAACAGTTACCTGAATGCCTTTTTTATTTAACTGCTCGATGTGCGGGATACATGACTCAAAATCAATTCCACCAATAATATTACCGGTGGCGAGAGATTTCCCCCACCTTTTTGCCATGAAATTCAACCCTCGATTTTTAGATAAAAACAGGAAAAAATCTCTACTCAAAGCGTCCATCTGCGAACACCTCATCCTTCTCCGTTACTGCTTTCATTGTATAAGAAAGCGCTATAACGTAACAATATTCGCACAATACAACGTTTTCAAAGATATTTTGTGGTTTAGCCACAATCATTCAATTTTATGAGAGATTGCCTGACATGATGTGTTGAAAAAGGAGGGAAACAAAAAAAGACTAATGACTCTGTTTACAAAAGAAGTCATTAGTCTTAGTTAATTTAAATTTAATTAGAAATCAAAAAGGCTCCCTGGTTTTTGATCAGTTGTAGGGGACGGGGATGCAGGTTGGACTGGCATTACAGGTTGTGAAGGTACTGACTGTGCCTCTAGTTGCGGAGGGGCTGCCTTACTTCCTTGAGTTGTGTTAGGTTGTTCCTTTAATAATTGGCAATATCCTTCTATGACGGATGTATATTCACGTACTGCTTGTTGGTCATTTTGATTAACTGCCGTTCGAAGCAAAGCCAGCTGTTCTTCCATTTTTGCGATCACTCGGTTGGCTGAAATGTTCATACGTCTCACCTCTTTCCTTGTTAGTGTAGCACACAAAAAGGACCGCCCAAAGAATTGGACAATCCGTCATTCAACCGTCTGAAGACAAGATCGCTTTAATGCCTGCGATGTTAATTCCTTTTTGAATATAAGCCTTTACCGTATTCAATCGCTCAATATCAAATAATGAAAACATACGCTGGTTTCCTTCGTTACGATCCGGCTTTACAAGCCCCTGCTCCTCATAGTATCGAATTTGACGTGCGGATAAATCAGTCATCTCCATCACAACTCGAATGGGGAAGCACGCTTGTCTAGGCGGGATGTCATGATTCACAACCCTTTCCTCCTCTATCTATTTACTTTATTTACTCTTAGCCAGATGAACATAAATATCTCGCAAAGAGGTAAATCCCATTTCGTTTGCTTTTAACACATTTTCACGCCAAAGCTTTGCTGCAAGAACGGCATCCGACATCGCATGGTGACGATTCGAGGTCTCGATTTGGTAAAATGCGCAGCACTCATCAAGCGTAACCAATTCTTCGTTAGGTGCGACCACACGAGTTAAAAAAGATGTGTCGACAAGCCGGTGCTGAAATGTCAGACGTAACGATTGCCATGTTGCATGAGACATAAACCGCTTCTCATGACTGGCATGATGAGCAACAAGTGTGGCATCACCCACAAATTGATAAAAGGACACTAACACATCAGCAAGCGCAGGAGATGTTTCTAGCTCTTCCATCGTTAATCCAGTTAAAGCAAGGATCTCGTCAGACGGTTGTTTTTTAGGTTGGATTGTTGAGTAAAAGGTAGACTCTTCTATGATCGTGGGGCCCTTCATTTTGACCGCACCGATCGATAAGATACTATCTCCCACATCGGGATTAAATCCGCTTGTTTCAAGGTCAAACACGACAAATGGCAGGTTCATGAGTGGATTATCTAGTACATCATGTTGTTTTAATTGTCGCTGAATCTCGCGAACATGAGCCAATTGATTCGCTGCTGATTGCTGCTGAGAAGACGTATAGATGCCAGGACTTAATTTAGTCGATAGCTGCTTCACAAGCTGAATCATATTATTCATCATAATGAATGACTACTCCCTACTATTTTTTCGACCATGTGATAAAGCTCTCGCCCTTCCTTAATCCACTCTTTAAGCTGCTTTTTATCCTGGGTATCAAGTTGACTTACATCAACATGATGAATCTTGTCGTAGTCCTGAATCGTTGATTGCCACACCATACGTTTTTCTAGAAGTCTCCGATAGGATGATTGATAGTTCTGGATGTCGGAATGCTGATCTGGCAACTCTTCAAATCGTTTTAGTGTTTCAGATGCCATAATCTCTTCTTGAATAGCAAGAAGTCGTAATCCATTCACATAAGGAAATAACGCTAATTGCTTTAAGTCAAAGGTACCCTTGTGATCACCTTCTGTTTCAGTCAATAGTTGACCAAATAAACCTATTCCATTACGCATACGACCAGTATTATTCTTAAAGCGTTGAAGTAGCTGTTTGTTTTGTGTAACTTCATTAAAAATGATTTCCTTTAAACCGCTTAGAATATGACCAGGACCAAGTATGGTTCTTCCATCAAAAAACGTTAACACATACCGCATATGTTCCCAGGTATCTTCTCTTAACCATCCCTCTAGTTGTTCGCGAAAGTCCTCTTTTGATTTACACCACTTACGATTTGAAGCCATTACATTCCCATCACAGCGTTCATACCCCACACTTTCTAACGCTTCCACAATTTCTTCTCCAAGCTTTAAAAAATACGCTTGATTCTCTTCCTTTGTTGCCGCGTCCTCTTGCTCAAAGATGATGGCATGATCTTGATCACTCCATTGAAGCTGCTCTGCTCGACCCGCACTCCCCATTACAAAGAAAGTAAAGTGAGCAGGAACCTTGCCCTGCTCACTTTCTGTTTTTTCAATGGCAATTTGAATCGTTTCTCGCATTAACTTTTCATGGAGCCCATGAAGATTTTCTACTGACAGATCCAGTTGTTTCATATCTGCCAGTCGTTTACGATACAATTCGTCTAAACGACGTTGCCATTTGTTATGATCA
This sequence comes from Alkalihalobacillus sp. FSL W8-0930, assembly GCA_037965595.1. Classification (NCBI taxonomy): domain Bacteria; kingdom Bacillati; phylum Bacillota; class Bacilli; order Caryophanales; family Bacillaceae; genus Alkalihalobacillus; species Alkalihalobacillus sp. FSL W8-0930. The sequence goes on from CP150183.1 coordinate 3,430,301, forward strand.
TCATGAATTGGTTGCCCAGTCATTCAGAACTCCTTATGCACCTGTTTTTTTCTTATCAAGTTGCTCTTGCATGCTTTCAGGATAACCGTAGCTTCCATGCTCACTAATATCAAGTCCCATGATCTCTTCTTCTTCTGTTACACGAAGTCCACCAAGAACAGCTTTGATTCCAAGAAGAATGACATATGAAGCAATAAAAGCAAAGGCACCACAAGCGGCTACGCTGATTACTTGAACACCTAGCTGAGAGAAACCTCCACCGTAGAATAAACCAGCCGAACCACCATTCATATCTGCAAGCTCAGGTGTAGCGAAGAATCCAGTAGAGATCGTTCCCCATACACCAGCAACCCCGTGTACAGATAAAGCAAAGATCGGATCATCAATTCGAGCCTTATCAAACATTTTCATACTGAAGAATACGATTAATCCACCAATAATCCCAATGATAACCGCTGCCCAAGGAGCAACAAAGGCACAAGATGCTGTGATGGCTACAAGACCTGCAAGCGCACCATTTAACATCGTTGGAACATCTGACTTACCAGTAACTGCGTAAACAATGAAGAAGGCAGCAATTGCACCCGCACCAGCTGCAAGCTGAGTGTTTAATGCAACGTATCCGAAGAATCCGTCGGCTACTCCACCTGTGCTTCCTGCGTTAAAACCAAACCAGCCTACCCAAAGAATCAGTACACCTAGTGCCGTAAACACCTGGTTATGTCCGTAAATTTCATTTGGCGAACCGTCTTTGTTAAAGCGACCAAGACGTGGTTTTAGTAAAATGGTTGCAGCTAGTGCCGCCATCGCACCTGTTAAGTGAACCACCGTTGATCCTGCAAAGTCTTGCTTACCTAGTTCAGATAACCAACCTTGCTCACTCCAAATCCAATGTGCAACGATTGGATAGACAAGGGCTGAGAAAAGAACAGCGAACAGTACATATGCTGCTAGCTTTCCACGTTCAGCAAATCCACCAAATGCAATCGTTAATGCGATTGCTGCAAATGTTAGCTGGAAGAAGAAATCAACTGCACCAGTCGTCCCTTCTGCATCGAAGCTAGTAAAATCTCCAAAGAAAAAGTTAGATAAACCAATAATGGCATTTCCATCTCCGTATATAAATCCATATCCAACAGCCCAAAAGACTAAAGAAGCAATACCGACTGTAAAAATGGTTTTTCCAGCAATATGACCTGCATTCTTCATTCGTGTTGAACCTGCTTCAAGTAAGATAAATCCACCTTGCATAAAAAGGACTAAAATTGCAGCAACCGTTAACCAAACATTATTCATCAGAAAAATTGGATCGTTCAAATTCATTCTCCCCCTTCAATCGTTTACTTGCGTAAAGATAGTTAACATCTCTTGTTACCCCTAATTATACGTGTCCGTTAAGCAATGGCTACTTAGTTGGAAGATAACCTTACATTATTTCTATTCTTCTGAAATAACTGACTAATCAGGTTTTGTTGATAGATAGCACTCGTATCCGCTTACATTTTTGCAAAAATAAACAGGTATGGTTCACGCTATTTTAAGCCACATTAAATGATGGATCGCATGGGTCCTATCAAAAGGAGGCGCACACAATGAATAGCTTACCGAATCAAAACCAGCCAAACCAAATGCAATCTGAACAGATTCCACCACAACTGAATCATGGAGGTCACGAACTTTTTGACAGCCATGAAATCATTGCCGGGATGATCAACGTGCTTGACCAATTTATGATCTTTCGTTCGTTCATGAAGGACCAAACATTGGTAGACATCCTTGATCGTCAGTACACTTTCATCGAGAGCCAATACAATCTAATTGTAGAAGCATTCCGTACAGGGCAGAAGCCTTCAGGTTCAACTGGCGTCTATAAAATGACTCAAACACATGATGTTGTTTATGGACTTACGCCTTCGCAACCAAAAAAGCCGAACCAGTCCTTACAAGATGTAAAGGAAACCGGATTATCTGCTCATATGCTAGGTTTGCTTAAATCGGAAGCGTCCTTGATGGGAATGGCGGCCACAGAGATCACAAACCCCGTCGTTCGCCGCGTCATTGCTGATTCAATCCCGAACTTTATTGAAATGGCCTATGAAGTGTTCCTATATCAGAACAAGCATGGCTACTATCAAGTGCCACAACTAGCGGCAAAAGATGCCCAAGCCATGACTCAGGCCTATGCACCCGCTACACAGCCCGTGCAAATGCCTACTCCAAAGTCCAGCCAAATGCTTCAATAAAGGGAATCGAAAAAACGAGCCTGTGGCTCGTTTTTTTGTGTGGGGAGGATGGGGTGAGGCGTGTGTTCTTATGTATTCTTTTGCGAACATGTGTCCCGGACTCGCGCATTCTGGCACCGGCTCGCGCACTCATGTCCAGATCTCGCGCAGTTCGGCTTCCTCCCGCGCACTCATATCCCAATCTCGCGCAGTTCGGCTTCCTTCCGAGCACCCATGTCCCAATCTCGCGCAGTTCGGCTTCCTTCCGCGCACCCATGTCCAGATCTCGCGCATTTCAGCTTCCTCCCGCGCACTCATGTCCCAATCTCGCGCATTTCAGCTTCCTCCCGCGCACTCATGTCCCAATCTCGCGCAGTTCGGCTTCCTTCCGCGCACCCTGGTCCTCTCCAGCGCCTTCTTCTTGATTCCAATCCAATTATTCTTACTCCCCTATCAAAACGTCTTGCTAATCTAGATCGAGTTCTTGGTAACAGCTTGTCATTCTTGCATAAATGACGTTTCTCCTTGGTATCGACGCCTACTTCTGAGTGAAGGTATCGATTTTCTTACTAAACAATTCATTCCTCTTGCTTAGGCCCCTCGGCTCTTGATTATTTTCCATAAGTCCTTGCTACTCACCAGCTTCTTCTTGCTAATGAACCTCACTACTCGCTTCGGGCTTCTTCGCGAACCATTTGATTAAAAATGGCAAAGCGGCGAATAGGCAGAGTACGCGGAGCATTTGTAGTGTGGCAACAAGGGTTGAGTCTAGATTTAGTGAGAGTGCAGTTGCTGCCATTTCTGCAGCTCCGGCTGGCACGATGCCTAAGAGTGATTCGTTAAAGGACGTGGTCGTTAGGGCGAAAAATAAGCCTGCCAGTACAATGCTTGCACCAAAGTAAATGGTTAGAGCTAGTGCACTTACTTTACCTATTCTCTTCAACTCGCGTGCGGTCTCACGGTCAAAACGAGCACCTAATATGGCTCCCATTAAGCCTTGTGCCACTCCTGGAATGACCGAGGGCATGGATATGTCAGGTAAGATGAACGTGTGAGCGACAAAGCCGAGCCCGATGCTGACAAAAACGATGGCCCCCGGAAATGGAATTCGCGCTCCGACCCATGTGGATGCTAAAGCAACTACAAGAACACAAAGCAGGACGGAAGCAAAGCTTAAACCGGAAATAGTGTTAGGTGGTTGGGCGAAGATCTGTTTTTCTACATCCGTTAATAATCCTGCAAAAAAGGGGATCGCAAGCACAAACAGCGTAATTCGCGTTGTATGGAAGGCAGCGACAATGCGCTGGTCTGCTCCGTATTCATCACTTATGGCAATGACTTCTGATGCACCACCGGGCAAGCAACAAAAGAACGCTGTATTTTTATCAAGACCAGACCACTTATGAAAATAGCGGCCTAGTACTACACCAAACATGATCGTGAGTAAGATGGATAGGAGTAATGGCAGAATGAGTTGTTTGTAGGTGACAAATCGTTCGAGAATAACGGTAAATCCGATGTTGGTTCCAATAATGGCGATAATATATGAGAAATAGTGCTTTGAAAAGGTGATTTTGGCTCCTGCTAGTGACCAGATGATACCACATACTAAAGCTCCAAGTAACCAGCCTGCGGGGACAGATAGGGCATTAAAGATGCCCCCGACCAGGATAGCTACTACGATGTAAATTCCTTTTAACATGATGCCCCCTCCCTTCTACAGCTCCCAGTCAATTGGCTGTTTGCCTTGGTCTTTTAACCATAGATTGATTTTGGAGAAGGGCTGGCTTCCAAAGAAACCTCGTCGGGCTGAGAAAGGACTTGGATGAGGTGAAGTGAGGATGTAATGCTTGGGGTCCTTTATTCTCTCCCCTTTTACTTGTGCGTGTTTCCCCCAAAGGACAAAACAGACTGGTTCCTCTCTCTGATCTAATGCATCAATGACGGCATCGGTAAATTGTTCCCATCCATGTCCTTTGTGAGAGGCAGGCTCTCCACGTCGAACGGTCAAAACGTTGTTCAACATCAGCACGCCTTGTTCTGCCCATGAGGTTAAGGTTCCATGGGGTGGTGGCTCAATAGCTAGGTCACTTTGAAGCTCTTTGTAGATATTTTTTAAGGATGGTGGAATGGGGACTTCTGGTTTGACAGAGAAGCTTAGCCCATGCGCCTGGTTTGGACCATGATAAGGATCTTGTCCGATTATGACTACTTTTACATCTGGGAAATCGGTTAGATGCAGGGCGTTAAAGATTTCATCCATCGGCGGGTAAATGGTCTGTGTTTGATATTCTTCTTTTAGGAATTCTCGTAATTGATGATAATAGTCTTTTTCAAATTCGGATGCGACTTGTTCTTGCCAACCGTTCTGTAGGATCTTCATGTTGTGCTGCACCTCTTTTTCTACTCTTTCTTTTATTGTATCACGAGAATGAAAGCATCAAAAAACGCAGCAGACATCATGCGATATCTGCTGCGTTTGGTTTGTTTTTAAAAGAATAAATGTGCCATTAAAACAATGACTGGTAAGGTAACGATGGTACGAACAAGGAAAATTAAAACCAAGTCCAAAAAGTTTACTGGTAGCTTTGATGCTAAAAGTAAGCCACCCGTTTCAGAAAGATAAATTAATTGTGTAACAGACAAACAAGCAATAATAAAACGTGTCATTTCACTTTCAATTCCACCTGCAAGTAGCGCTGGTAGCAGCATGTCTGCAAAACCGATAACCATTGTTTGTCCTGCAGCTGCGGCTTCAGGAACCTGCATCCACTGAAGGACAGGAACAAAAGGTGCGCCTAGCCATGTGAAGACCGGAGTGAGTTCTGCAACAATGAGTGCTAGTGTCCCAACGGCCATAACGACTGGGATTACACCTAACCACATATCCAATACATTTTGAAAGCCACTTTTTGCATGCTCAGACAACTTTGGTGTACGATCAGCAACACCCATCGCACGGTTGAATCCGACAGCAAACAGGTTTGTTCCCTTAGGAAATACTTCATCCTCAGATTCACTACCATCAATATACGTATCAGCTTTACGTGATAATGGTGGAATACGTGGAGTGATAATTGCGGCTGCTAGACCAGCAACAACAATCGTTAGATAGTACTGCCAAAACATGTGCGATAGATTGACGTATTCTAAAATCACAATTGTAAACGTGATTGATACGACAGAGAATGTAGTTGATACAATCGCCGCTTCTCGTTTTGTATAATGCCCTTGCTCATACTGTTGGTTACTTAATAGAACACCAACGGTACCATCACCCATCCAGGAAGCTAGGCAATCCACTGACGAACGACCAGGTAAACGGAATAACGGACGCATTAATTTGTTTAAAAGTGCACCAAGCATTTCAAGTAATCCAAAGTTTAAAAGCAATGGCAACAATAGACCCGCAAAGAAAAAGACTGCAAACAAAACTGGAAGTAAGTCACCGAATACGACCATTCCTGTATTTTCACTCCATACAGCTTCTGGTCCAAATTCGAAGTATGTCATGACTCCAAAGATAGCTCCTAATATACGAATAACAAACCAAAACGGTCCGACAACAAACAATCTCTTCAGGAAATCATTTTCCGTAAATGTTTTTGGCTTTAAAAGCGAAACATAAATCGTCATGATCACAGAGATTAATAACACAGCCAAAACAATGGTAGACATCGCTGCGCCTAACACGTCTGAAAGAAGACCTGCCATATAGGCTACAGGAAGTGTAATCTCTCCATCACTATTTTCAAGCGGAATCATGAATAAGAAGATCCCGAGCAAAGAAGGAATGAGGAAGATCAATAGATTACGTATCGAAAAGTAATTCTTTGAATCCAATGAATTCATATATATAAACCCCTTATCGTATAATAGCGGTGAACTGTTAGGTTTTCTACCTACGTTTCTAACGTCCCTCAATAATTATACATACAAATTAATATTTAGCCAGTCTTTTTGCTAAAAAAATTCGTTCAAAGTTATGGTAATTTAAAAATGGATAGCTCTTCCTCAAGCCCTTTTGTCTTTTCAGCAAGATCATAGGCCAGATCCTTTATATCTTGAGTGGAAGATAATTGTTTTTCAGTTTGTCTCGTTGCATCCTCTGTACGTCGAACATGTTCACGTGAGGCATCACTTACGTCCTGGATGTGGCGATGTAGATCTCGAATATCAGAGGATATCGAACGAGTGGAATCAGATACCCCTTCCATTTCTGTATACACTTTTTGAACCGATGCACTAATCTTTTTAAATGATTGAACCACTTGATTCATACGTGAGGTGCCTTCAATCACTTCCGCTCTTCCAATTGAAATCTCTTTAACCGCTTGATCTGTTTCCTCTTGAATGGTGTGAACCATTGCGCTTATTTGTTTTGCTGCTTCCTTTGATTTGATTGATAGCTTTTGCACTTCTGAAGCAACTACGGCAAAGCCCTGCCCATGACTCCCTGCTCTAGCTGCTTCAATGGAAGCATTCAAAGCGAGAAGCTGCGTTTGCTCAGAGACTTCAGTCAGAACGGCAACCATCTGATTAATTCTTCCGGTATTCTTGTGAAGACGCTCCATCACATTGGCTGTTTGAAAAACGGTTTGTTCAATTTTAGCGGTTTGGTGCATAGCTTCAGCAATTTGCTTTTGACCCTCTTTGGCTTGTTGATCCATGTGGTGTGAGGTGTCTGTTGCCGAGGTTGTTGCTCGGTCAATTGTCGCCACCGTTCTTTTCATACCTTCCGCTTTCTCTAAGCTTTGGATTGTTAACACAGAGTTGGACTCAGACATAGCTGCTAGTGTTTGTAGATAGGAGGTCATCGTATGTGCGGAATGTTCAGTCTCATCTGAGCTATTTGAAAGGTTATTGGCCGCTACGGTCACTGTTTTGCCGAGGGCCGTTGTTGTTCCAATCACGTTCTTTAATGCCTCTCTCATCTGATTAAATGCCGTTGTGACCACACCAATCTCGTCAGATGAAATCTTCGTTACTTCACTCCCCCTGAGATCTCCAGCTGCTATGAGGTTCGCAACACTTGCCAGTCTTCGGAGCGGAGTTGATATCATATTAGATACCTTAAAAAACAACCAGACAAACAGAAGGATCATTACACATGCGAGAATAAGAGTGATCCACTGCAGTCTCTCTCCAAACGCCACAATGCTCTCCATACTTTGATCAATACTTGCTCGTTCTTCTGCTGCTAGTTTTTGAAAGGTAGCAACCATTTCTTCAGCTATTGGAGTCGAACGTTCATTCATATTCCTTGCTGCAAGGTCAAACTCACCATCAGCCATCAACCCAAACACCTGAAAGTTTAGGACATCTTCCCACTCCTGCGCTTGAGTAATTGCCTCGATGAATGATTCTTCGTGTGTATTTTGTAAAATTTGTTCCTCAAGCTGATGATTACCCTCACTTACCTCCTTAAACTCATTTCTATACGTTTCGTCATCAAATAGAAGATATCCTCTCGATAAAGCCAAACGATCGGCGATGTTATACGTCATTTGTTCTTTTGCTGAAAGTAAAGGTAGCTGATTGGTTCGAATGTCTTCAATCTTTTGATTGGCTTGGTATGTATTCCAGCTACTATATACTGCAAATGTCATAAACAGCCCGGTAATGAGCATGAAGACCGCTAGTAATTTCCCTCGTACACTTTTCATCCAATCTTCCCCTTTCATTATTAATACCCACTATAAGCATAGGTAATTAGACCCTGTTGATCTAGTTGCTCATTGTTAAGAATTAGTAAAGGTCACGTAAAGACATCAAAAAACCTGAGGCAAATACACGCTCCTCAGGTTTTTTGGTTATGAAGTTTTTCGATTCAGAAGTTCATCGGCTTCTTCGTCTTTTTCGTCTTCCACTTCTATCTCATCATCAAGCTGATCTTCTTCTTCCTCTGGACCACGCTGCTGTTTAAATGATGAAGTGTTTGATAGGTTAAATGTTGAAATCTCTTCTAGTAAGCTGTTTGCAAGCTCCGTTAGAACCTCAGCTGAGGAGGCCACTTCCTGCATAGCTGCTAACTGTTCTTCTGTAGATGCTGCAGCTTCCTCCGTACTTTCAAGGTTTTCTTTAGCCTGTATATCAATCGTTGTCATATATTCATTTAATTTCATTGTTTGCTGAGCAATACCTTGAGTGGCTGACGATACCGCCATCATTTGGCTATTAACTTCATTAATAGATTCAGATATGTGTTCAAATGAAGTACCTACTTCGTCCATTAATTGTGTTCCTTGCGAGACTTCCTCTGTACCTTTTTGCATTTCTGTTGTCGCTGTTTTGGCGTCTCGCTGGATCGCATGAATCATCTGCTCAATTTGACTAGCTGAGTTTTTAGATTCTTCAGCGAGCTTTCGTACTTCATCAGCTACTACGGCAAATCCTTTTCCGTGCTCTCCAGCTCTTGCCGCTTCAATGGCTGCATTTAAAGCTAGCAGGTTTGTTTGTTCAGATATAGAGGTGATTAACTCTAAAATATCACCAATTTCTTTTGATCTTCTATCTAATTCTCCCATGACTTTAGCCGACTTTTCCACTGTGAGCTGAATATCTTTGATTTGGCCGACCGCTTGTACAATGAGCTCTCTTCCGGATGTGGAACGCTCTTCCATTTTCATAGATGCTTCAATGGCCGTTGCAGTAGCAAACGTAATTTGTTCCACACTTTCCGTCATTGCACTTGCTGCCTGAAGGCTGTTTCTTGAAGTCTCGGAATTTGATTCAGCGGAGCTATTAAGCGCTTGAACCGTACTAGCTATTTGATTGGTTGCAGCTGATGTTTCTTCAGAGCTTGCAGATAACTGTTCTGCTGTAGCAGCTACATTTTCCGACATACTTGCCGTCGTCCCTATTAGACCACGTAATGAGTCCCTCATTTTATTAAAAGATTGCGCCAAAGTTGCAAATTCATCCTTCGTTTTGACTGTGATTGGCTCACCTGTTAAGTCACCTACGCTAATTGAATCTGCCTCTTTCACCAGCTGTTTAAGTGGAGAGGAGATCGTTGAAGAAATACGCAAAGCAAGAACGATCATGGTCACCGTTAAAGCGACCGCAATGATTAACACTATGAGTTGGAGCTGTTCTCCGGCACGCTGCGTTTCATTGATACTTGCAGCCATAGCGTTACGTTCATTCTCTGACATTTCTTGAAACTGATTCGTTAAATTTCTAGCAATTGGTGTTGAACGCAGATTCATCATTGATTCTGCTAGATCCGCATTCCCATTCTGATACATCGGGAAGACTTCTCCGGTCAGTACACCTTCCCACGCATGAGTGTAGGTTAACGTATCAACGAGTGATTCATCGTCTCCTGCCAGGTTCATCAGCTGTTCTTCAATAACAGCCGCTTCTTCACTTAGCTCATCAAACTGTTCGAGATATTCATCATAACCGAAAAGAAGGTAGCCTCTTGAAGCTGCCAGCCGCTCCGTAATGTTGAAAGCCATTTGTTCTTTAGCAAGTAATAGTGGGAACTCTTCTTCTCCCATGTTGTGTAACCTTTCGTTTGATACATAAAGTGTACTCACACTGTAGATAGAGAAAGCTAAAAACAATACGATAATAATTGAAAAAATCCGTAAAAGCCTACCTTTAACACTTTTCAACGATCTCACACTCCCTAACATCATTAGCCTATTTATAAAACGTTTACACCTTTTAATCATATCGGCTAAAAGTCCTACGTTTTTGAGCTTTTTATCCTTATTTTTTCAATTATAATGGGAGTGTGAAGAATTAATTGTCCAGTTCCTTTTCATTCATGGTTGTACTTTAGTATAATGAAGGTAGTTCTATAGGATAAGGGGAGTTTACGCGATATGAAACGGTATAAAGCATTAACCATTGCCGGCTCTGATACAAGTGGCGGAGCAGGAATTCAAGCTGATCTTAAAACATTTCAGGAACTAGGTGTTTATGGGATGAATGCACTGACAACCATCGTTGCTCAAAACCCGCATTCAGGCTGGGCTCATGAAGTCTTCCCAATTGACCCTGCTGTCACTGAAAAACAAATAGAAACAGTTCTAGCAGGTATTGGTATTGATGCAGCTAAGACAGGTATGCTTGGTTCAATTAAGATTATTGAGCTAGTTGCTAAAAAGGTAGAGCAGTACAACATTACAAACTTAGTAGTGGATCCAGTAATGGTATGCAAAGGTGCAGATGAGGCCTTGAACCCTGAAACGGATTCGTGCTTACGTGAGGTACTTGTTCCAAAAGCCTTTGTGGTGACTCCTAATTTATTTGAAGCATCACAGCTTACAGGAAACGGACCGATTACAACCGTTGATCAAATGAAGGAAGCTGCTGCTGCGATTTATGAGCTGGGTGCTAAAAATGTTGTCATCAAAGGCGGAAGCAAGCTAGATCACTCAGGCGCAGTTGACGTATTTTATGATGGAAATGAAATGCAGCTGCTTGAATCAGATGAAATTAGTACAACCTATACGCATGGGGCAGGCTGTACATTTGCTGCAGCAATTACGGCTGAGCTTGCAAAAGGGGCATCTGTTCAAGAAGCCGTTTATAAAGCTAAAGGGTTTATTACAGCTGCCATCAAACATGGTGTAGAGCTGAATCAATATGTAGGGTCTGTGAGCCACGGGGCATTTAACGGAACATACACTTGATGAAACGTATGAAAAACACCTCCGATCTCCTTTTAAAAGGATGATCGGAGGTGTTTCTTTATGGTTTATATTGTTATAGCTTTATTCGTTGCAGACGTAAGGCATTTAATACAACAGACACCGAGCTAAAAGCCATAGCGGCTCCTGCAAGCCACGGCGCTAGGAACCCTGCTGCTGCAATAGGAATGCCTACACTGTTATACGCTAAAGCCCAGAATAAGTTTTGGCGAATATTACGGATAGTACCTTTGCTAACAACAATGGTATCGGCTACACGCTGCAGATCTCCTCGGACAAATGTGATATCTGCCGCTTCCATTGCAACATCTGTCCCTGTTCCAATGGCGATTCCCGTATCTGCAGTTGCTAAGGCCGGTGCATCATTTATCCCATCACCAACCATCACTACTTTTTTTCCTTGCTTTTGTAGTTGCTTCACAGCATCGGCTTTTTCCTCGGGCAATACTTCAGCAATTACCTGATCAATACCCGCCTCGTTTGCAATGGCTGTGGCCGTCTGTTTGTTGTCGCCTGTAACCATGTAGACATCAAGACCCATCTCTTTTAATCTGCGAATGGCCGCAGTCGATGTATCCTTTATTGTATCAGCAACAGCAAGCACACCAGCAAGGGTACCATCTATGGCCACCAGCATCGCTGTTTTCCCAGCTGCTTCAAGTGAATTCATCAAATCCATCGTCTCACTCGTTTGCACATGATACTGATCCATTAATCTGCGAGTACCTATTAGAACGTTGCGACCAGACACTTCCGCTTCCACACCAAATCCAGTAATTGCTTTGAAGTGGTTTACCTTAAGGAGTGTGAGCCCTCGTTCCTCAGCCCCTGTTACAATGGCTGTAGCTAACGGGTGCTCCGAATGAGTTTCAACAGAGGCCGCGAGTTGCAGAAGATGATCCTCTGATTCATCTCCAAACGAGTCAACATCTGTTAGTTTAGGTAAACCATTTGTGATGGTTCCTGTCTTATCAAGAAGGATGGTATCAGCAAGGTAAGCTGTCTCCAGCTGCTCTCCTCCTCTAAATAGAATGCCATATTCTGCCGCTCTACCCGATCCCGCCATAATGGACGTAGGCGTAGCGAGTCCAAGCGCACACGGGCACGCGATAACAAGAACGGAGATAAACACTTCCAGAGCCGTACCAAATTCTCCAGGCCTGTAGGCAACGTACCAGATTAAGAATGTAAATATAGCAATCGCTACAACAATTGGAACAAATACGCCTGAAATTCGGTCAGCCATTCGCTGAATTGGTGCTTTGGATGTTTGCGCTTGCTCAACAATCTGGACGATTTGAGACAAGACGGTTTCTTTGCCGACTTGCTCTGCCTTCACTTGAAGCGATCCATTCGAATTAAGAGTTGAGCCTAATACTTTTTCTCCTATTCCCTTATCAACCGGAACACTTTCTCCCGTCAACATGGACTCATCAATCGCAGCATGTCCCTCGGTAATGGTGCCGTCTACAGGGATCTTTTCACCAGGCTTCACAGAAATAAGATCGCCTACATTGACCTCCTGCAACGGAACAATCATTTCAACGCCATCCCTTTGCACACGCGCTGTTTTCGCTTGTAGCCCTAAGAGTTTTTTAATCGCATCTGAGGAGCGTCCCTTTGCTTTTGCCTCAAATAACTTCCCCAATATAATCAATGTAATTAAAACGGCACTTGTCTCAAAGTAAAGGTCGACCATGTGATGATTCGAACCGATCGATTGAAAGGCTAGATAGACACTATAAAAATATGCCGCCGATGTTCCCATCGCGACTAGGACATCCATGTTTGCACTCCCACTTCGTAAAGCTTTATACGCACCTTTGTAAAAGGGATAGCCAATCACAAATTGAACAGGAGTAGCTAATACAAGCTGAAACCACGGGTTCATAAATAAGTCAGGTAACCAAATAATTGAAGTCCAAGTAAAGTGACTCACCATCGCCCATAAAAGCGGGAATGATAGTACTGCAGACACCCAGAACCGGGTCGCTTGTTTTTTAATCTCTTGTTGTTTATGATCTGGGGCGTCCGCGTCATCTTCTTTTTGCTTTAATGTAAATCCAAGCTTTTGAATAGCCTGCTGCATGTCAGGTATAGAGATTTGTCCAGACTGATATCGAACGGTAGCCGTCTCCATAGCAAGATTAACTGTGGCCGTATTTATTCCTTCAAGACGTGACAACCGCTTCTCAATTCGAGTTGAACATGCCGCGCATGACATGCCAATGACCTCAAATTCTGCTGTTTCTTCTACAGCCTCATATCCTAAGGAGTGGAGTTTTTGAAAGAGATCATTTGGCTCAACCTTTGAATCATCGTAAGATACGTGAGCTACCTCCAGGGTACTATTTACCTGTACCTCTTCCACGCCATCCATTCTCTTTAATCCTTTTTCAATCCGATTGGCACATGCAGCACAGGTCATCCCCGACACTTGAATGGTTAGATTTTTTTGGTGCATTCCGCCACCCCTTTATAAAAAAAGAGCCGCATGTATGACGACTCCATTGTTTTTACTTTGTTACATCGTATCCCTGGTCTTCAATTGTTTCAATAATTTTGGTAAGAGGCGCTTTCGCTTGATCAAATTCCACATCGACCAACGCATCCGATAAATGAACGGTTACAGAAGATACGCCATCAAGTTGTCCTACATTTTCCTCTACAGCCTTTACACAGTGGTTACAAGACATACCTTGTACGTGGAGTGTTTGAGTTTCCATTTAAGTTCCTCCTCATCGTTGATTACTGCTAGTTTACTATACCCTATGGGGGTAATCAAGCGTTCTGCACAAAAAAAGCTAATGATTCTATTTCAGAATCATTAGCCTCTTGTTTCATTATTAAATATTCATTTAGCAATTAGAATTTTGACTGGTACGTAGAGATTTCCCAATCATGAACAGTCATGCGGAACTCATCCCACTCGCCTCGCTTAAGTTCGAGATACTCGTTAAATGCGTGCTCACCCAACGTTTTTTGACCAATACTACCCGTTTCAAAACGATCAAGTGCTTGCTCAAGGCTTGATGGAAGATTATCAATACCACGGTCTTCGAGTTCTGCAGGTGTCATGCTAAAGATATCCGCATCAACAGAAGCAGGAGCTGCTAGCTCACGATCGATACCATCCAAACCAGCAGATGCAATGACAGCAAAAGCAAGGTAAGGGTTAGCAGACGGATCTGGACAACGGATTTCAACGCGTGTTCCTGCTCCACGAGTAGCTGGAATACGGATTAACGCTGAACGGTTTGAAGCTGACCAAGCGATATAACATGGTGCTTCATATCCAGGAACTAAACGCTTGTAAGAGTTAACAAGTGGATTAGTTACCGCAACAAAGTCTTTTACATTATCAATCAAGCCAGCAATAAAGCTGTACGCTGTTGATGAAAGACCTAGCTTATTTGTATCATCATAGAATGAATTTTCTTGCTTTTCATCGTCGAAAAGAGAAATATTTACGTGCATTCCGTTACCGTTTGCTCCAGCAACTGGTTTCGGCATGAATGTTGCATGCAATCCGAATTGCTTAGCAACGGTTTTTACTACCCATTTGTATGTTGTCGCTGCATCAGCTGAAGCTAGAGCATCGGCATATTTAAAGTTAATTTCATGTTGACCTTCTGCAACCTCATGGTGAGAAGCTTCAATCGTGAATCCAAGCATTTTCAACGCTTTATAGATCGCAAGGCGAACTTTTTCTCCGTCATCCTTAGGAGACGGCTCAAAGTAACCACCCACGTCTTGTGTGCGTTGAGTGGGCAAACCATACTCATCCGTTTCAAATAAGAAGAATTCAAGTTCAGGTCCAACACTGATAGAGAAACCTTTATCTTTTGCTCTCTTCACTGTCTTTTTTAATACGTTACGAGGATCTCCCTCAAAATCGGACCCGTCAGGCTTTTTTACACTACATAGGAAGCGTGCTTCAGAATATCCTTCCTCCTCTGTCCAAGGTAAGACAGCAAAAGTTGTGATATCCGGTACTAGATACAAGTCAGATTGGTTGATAGGTGTGAATCCTGTGATTGAAGACCCATCAAACATTGTTTGTCCGTTCACTGCTTGATCAAGTTGTCTCGCTGTAATGGTTACGTGTTTTAATGTACCTTCTAAGTCAACAAACTGCATGTGTAAAAGTTCTACACTTTTCTTCTCAATTGTTTCCTTGATTGTTTCCAAGATGCTTTCTCTAGTTGGTGCATTTACCGACATCCCCACACACTTCCTTTTCATGTAATCTTTTATAACACATTCTTGTTATCTTTTACTTTATGATCGAAAAGCCTTCAATGCAATTGATATGTCAGATTATCTTACAAGGAAATCTTTTGGTAAAATCCAGCAAACACTTGCTATACCAGCGAGTAAGCGCTTTATCAGTCTAATTTAAACTTTCTAAATATTCCTTAGAAAGGGAATCCGCAAGCGAATTCCCTTTAAAGTGTTTATACCGTTTCATAAGGTTCTGTCGTTGTCGGAGCTTTACGTACTAATGCCATAATTCCAGCAATGACATAAAGAATCGCAGGAATGATTGAAGCTATACCAACTACCCCACCTACAATAAAGAGGATTCCAGAGAGTTTGGTTTTTTTCTTAACAAAGATCGTTGCA
The DNA here is from genome assembly GCA_037965595.1 of Alkalihalobacillus sp. FSL W8-0930. Taxonomy (NCBI): domain Bacteria; kingdom Bacillati; phylum Bacillota; class Bacilli; order Caryophanales; family Bacillaceae; genus Alkalihalobacillus; species Alkalihalobacillus sp. FSL W8-0930. Next base: position 3,445,815 of record CP150183.1, read on the forward strand.
ATAATTCCGAGGATCCCTGCAATGACCCAAGAAATCGTCACTGCTACTGTAAATGACCCTAAAGCCCCAAAAATCTCTGTGGCAGCTTCCATTTCTGCATCACTAATTGCAGGATCGTTCTGTAATTCTTGGGCAAAATCTTCTTGGAACTGATTGTTAAATTCATCGCTCCCAAATACAGTACTAAAAGAAAAGCCTATAAGGATTCCAATTAATAAAAGAACACTACCGATAATCCCCATAACTAATTCGCCTGTTCGTTTCATCTTCTCACTCCTATTATTTAATAAATTTAATATACGATCGGACTCTCTTCCTTTGGTTTACGTACAAATGCCAAAATTCCCGCTATAAAGAATAAGATTGCTGGAATAAAAATCAAGTACCAAATAGCTATGAGACTTATAATAGCTGCTAACACCCACATGATTCCTGATACAATCGGCATCTTTTTTACAAACACTGTCGCTAAAATTCCTAAGATCACTGAAACTAGAAGAGCCATTACAATAATCCATCCAGTTGAGACAAAGAAATTCACCAGTTCATCCGCCCCTATATCAGCACCCGTTGGATTGATTTCCGGATCCTGTAGCATTTCCTCTAATTGAGCTTGGCCCTCGGGCGAAGAAATAACAAATGTGGTTAAAGTGAAAAGGATGAATCCTATTCCCATCATAATGCTTCCAATAATACCCAATACTCGTTCTGCTGTTCTTTTCACGACTTGCTCCTTTCTGTACTTTTATGTACACATCATTTCCATTGTATTACATCACGTAATTATTCGTAAACGATTAAGAGTAGAATGAGTACCTATTCGATTATGAAAAAAGCCTCTTCAGGAACAAAGTCCTAAAGAGGCGATTCAACCTTACTTATTATATGCGTGTTTCTTTGGCTTACGGCTTTGACCTTGGCTCGAGCTATTGCTATTGCTTCCACCACGATATTCGCGACGACCGCCACTTCCACCACGGTTGTCACCACCACGACCACCTTGACGACGACGATCATCTTGACGGTAACGTGATCTTCCACCACTACCGCCACCATCGCGACGAGGTTTTTTCGAACGAAGTGGTGCTTCATCTGTTAGACGAACAGGTGTAGCATCTGGTTCTTTTGTTAATAGTTTTAATGCTGCAGACAATGCAGTTGTAGCATCTGTATCTTTTAATAGCTCTTCAGCTGCCTCGCGGTAAGACTCTGAGCTATTTTCAACTTCAGTTAATGCACGTAATTGCTCAAGTGCAAGCTTTTGTTGACCTTCGATTGCTTGTTGAAGAGTTGGGGCACTGTGGCGAACCATTTTCTTCTTAGACAAACGCTCGATTGCTTTGATGTGGTCTCTTTCACGTGGTGTACCAAACGTAACAGCGATACCTGAACGTCCTGCACGACCTGTACGACCAATACGGTGTACGTAGCTTTCAGGATCTTGTGGAAGATCAAAGTTGTATACATGAGATACTCCACTGATATCTAAACCACGAGCAGCTACATCTGTAGCAACAAGAACATCAATTAGTCCTGTTTTAAATTTACGAAGAACGCTATCACGCTTCGCTTGGTTTAAGTCACCGTGAATTCCTTCTGCACGGTATCCACGTTTAATTAACGCTTCAGACAATTCGTCTACACGACGTTTTGTACGTCCGAACACAATGGCAAGCTCTGGAACTTGAATGTCAATTAGACGAGTTAGGGCATCAAACTTATCACGCTCATACAATTCAATGTATTGCTGTTCGATGTTTTCCATCGTTACTTCTTTTGATTTCACTGCAATAACTTCAGGGGAATCCATGAAAGTAGTAGCTAGCTTTTCAATACGCTTAGGCATTGTAGCTGAGAATAAAAGTGTTTGACGTTCAGATGGTGTTTCTTTCAAGATGGTCTCAATATCTTCAATGAATCCCATGTTTAGCATTTCATCTGCTTCATCAAGTACAACTGTGTCAACTTGATCAAGAAGAATCGTTTTGCGGCGCATATGGTCCATTAGACGACCTGGTGTCGCTACGACAATGTGAGGGTTTTGTTTTAAGTCACGAATTTGCTTACGCATATCTTGACCACCGTAAACGGTAACTGTACGTACACCTTTTTTACGGCCAAACTTGATTAGCGATTCAGCTACTTGGTTAGCAAGTTCTCTTGTTGGAGCAATAACTAGCCCTTGAACTTCACGCTTCTCCGTATTAATTCTTTCTACTAGAGGAACACCAAATGCTCCTGTTTTACCAGTTCCTGTTTGTGCTTGACCAATAATATCTTTTCCAAGTAATGCTGTTGGAATCGTTGCTTCTTGGATTGGTGTAGCCTGGTCAAATCCCATACCTGTAACTGCCTGAACAACTTGCTCGCTCAGATTAAAATCATAAAATGTTGCCAAATGACAAATCTCCTTTTGGGCACCCTTCCGATGGTGACACGTTAGTCAGCCTTTCATCTCTACTTAGAGACGCGTAATCTATAACGCAGAAAGACCATACCCCTTAACAACCTGGATATGGTCGTCTGCCTGAATATATGTGTCGCCTACATCCTAAGGCGCTTGTAGTTTTTTTTCCATACATAATCATATCACGGGTGTTTAGTTAAATCAATGGCACTTCAAGATTAGAAGAGCCAATTTACCTCATGTAAATGCATTCATTTCTAGCATAGCCTAAAGAAAAAAGAAATATTCGGGTTGTTCAAAAAAGCCGAATGCCTACTCTCTGAGGCACCCGACATGTAAAAATGATTATTCAGATGGGAACGTCGTTAAAAATTGTTCAAATACTTCATTTTCAGCCGCACCGACTAGCCGTTGTTCTTCTACCCCATCCTTAAAGTGTACTAAAGTTGGTGTTGATTGAATGTTGTAGTCATCCCATCCTTGCTCGAATTCGCGTAGGTTGTATTGAGGAATATCCTCACCCAATTCGTCTGCAATTTCATTCAGTCTTGGCGTAGCTTCACGACAATGCGGGCATTCTGACGCATAGAAATAAACCGTAAACGTTTCTTCATTATTTAAGCGCTCTTCAAGCTCATCCGGCAGAATCGCGTTTTGATAGTTCGGATCATCTACAATTTCCATTGTTGCAGGCAATAGCTCGTCTTTACCGAACTGATTTTCACCTACAGATTCCATCTTTTGCTTATTAGCTGTCACTGTTAATATGGCGAGCAAGGCAAATATCACAACGATAATGCCTCCAAAAATTGCGATCTTTTTCATTTCATCAACTCCTAGATTTCTTTAAAATGGTCACACTTGTGACAAGAATGATTAAAAATGCAGTTCCCGCAAGAAATGGGATCGTAACAAAGCCAAACCAATTAATATATTCTCCTGTACATGGAACTCGTCCACATCCCGGACCAGATCCAACTGTATCAGGTAGCTTTTGAAGGGTGTAATGATAAATCGAAATACATAACCCTATACCGGATAAGACGGCTGCATAAATAGCTGAACTTGCTTCTTTTCGAATCACACCAATCAATAGGATAATGACTAATGGATACATTAAGATGCGCTGGTACCAGCATAACGTACATGGTTCAAAATGACGAATCTCCGAAAAATACAATGAACCCAAAGTAGCTATAAAGGATGTTCCCCATGCAAATAACATCAGATTCTCAACAGCTTTTTTCATCTCGTACCCTCTCACCTAATTCATATTAAAATCACTCTTAACAATTTATCAATTTCCAATGAACTTGTCACTACATTTGTTACAAGTTTAACAAAAATGAAATGATTCTTTATACATGTTTTTGTCACATTTAGCCAAACTATCCCTAGACATGACAATAGGAGGCTACTAGAAATGAGCGACTTACCTAAACAACCGCTTGAAAACACTTATTGGCGAAAAGACGTTACAATACCTGAATTCCCATCCTTATCAGAGAGTATAACTGTCGATGTCGCCATTATTGGTGGAGGGATCTCAGGGTTAACAACCGCATACTTGTTAAGCAAAGAAGGTAAGAAAGTGGCTCTTCTTGAAGCCGATCGACTTTGCGAAGGAACAACCGGTCATACAACGGCTAAAATAACCGCACAGCACGGAGCCATTTACGATGAATTTGTGAATCACCTTGGTATAAGTGGGGCAAAAACCTATTATGAAGCAAATCAGCGTGCCGTTGAGTTTGTTCGTACTCTTGTAAAGGAAAACGACATCCCATGTCAATTTGATATGGAGGATGCTTATCTTTACGCAACTACAGATCAAGGAGTAGAAAAGCTCCGCAAGGAAAAAGAAGCCTATGAGGCACTTGATATTCCTCATGAATGGCTTGAGTCCATTCCTTTAAACATTCCGGTAAAAGCAGCGCTTGTTATGAAGGAGCAGGCACAGTTTCATCCCTTAAAGTATATGGCTTTTTTAGCAAATGAAATCGTTAAAAATGGTGGAAAAATCTTTGAACATACGATTGCGCTTGATGTGAATCATGACGCAAAACCGACAATTTTAACGAAAAATGGCTTTCCCGTCACCGCGTCTTCCATTGTTGCTGCCTCTCACTTCCCTTTTATTGATAAAGGAGGATTGTATTTCACACGGATGAAAGCAGACCGGTCGTACATTGTATCTGGTGTCACAAAAGAGGAATGGCCAGGTGGGATGTATTTACATGTAGACCGTCCAAGTCGTTCGATACGAGCCTGTACAAACGAGGAAGGTGAAACAACGATCCTGATCGGCGGAGAGCATCATAAAGCCGGACAAGGTGGAGATACGAGACCTTATTACGAGGCGCTTGAATCGTATGCAAAAACCCACTTCGATTCCTTTGATCTCACATACGAGTGGTCAGCACAGGATTTGCAGACTTTGGATAAAGTCCCTTATGTCGGTCGCCTGTCACCGGTTCACACGGATCTATTTGTTGCCACAGGGTACCGGAAATGGGGTATGACAGGGGGCACAAATGCCGCCATCATCCTCGCGAACGTCATTGCTCATGGTTCTGATAAGTATGAAGAGATCTTTTTACCGAGTCGTGTTCATGCGGACCCGAGTATTCGTCACTTCTTAAAGGAGAATTTGAATGTTGCAGCAGAGCTTATAAAAGGAAAAGTGAGCCCAGACGAGCAAAGCATTGAGAGCTTAAGAAACGGTGAAGGGGCTGCCGTTCACTACAAGGGACAAAAAGCTGGTGCATGCAGAACGAGTGATGGTGAGCTTTATATTGTAGACACTACCTGTACACATATTGGATGTGAAGTTGGTTGGAACAAGGCCGATCAGACATGGGATTGCCCTTGTCACGGGTCTCGGTTCTCTCACTCAGGAGATGTGATTGAAGGTCCAGCTAAAAAGCCACTTACCCTCCTCTCATCTAAAAAATCCTCATAATTTAACCCGCTAGCTAGTGATCCATATCATAGCTAGCCTTTTTCATGTAAAATAACATGTAGTTTTATAATTTATACTGATAAGGAGTGGCCATATATGGATGGTAAAAAACGAGCAAACATTCAAGCCGGCTTACGTGTTGAAATTGTTCTTAAACAAGACCAACGCACAGGCAAACGAACAGAAGGAGTGGTGAAGGACATTCTAACAAACTCACCCTCCCACCCGCACGGCATAAAAGTCCGCTTAGCAGATGGACAAGTTGGAAGAGTACAAGCGATTCTAGGTTAATCGGTTTACTAGCGAACTTTTTCGGAGGATCGTCTCACAACAAGCTCTGGTACGAGTTCACACCCGCTTTGCTTCTGTTCCGGATTCTCTATTAATTGAACAAGTTCGTCTACCAAGGTTTTTGCCAGTCGTTCAACGGGAACACCGACTGCAGAGATTGGAACGTCTGTTTCTTCGAATTGCGGGATATTGTCATAGGAAATAAGAGATACGTCGTCTGGGACCTTAAGTCCAGATTGATGCAACGCTCGATAGGTTCCTATGGCAATATCATAACTTGAGCAAATCATCGCATCTGGTATCGGCTGTTCTTTAAGATACTTCTTCACTTCCCTCAACGCGTCTCCTACATCCAACCCATTTGTTTGAATAAACAACGGCTCCATCGAGTTCTTTTCCATTGCTCGTGCGAACCCTTCTTCTTTCGCCTGTTGTCTCCGGCCTGAACCTCCAATCACACCAACATAGGCAATGGATTGATTTTGGCAGCGTACAAGTTCCTGAACAGCAAGCTCCATAGCCAATTCATGTTTAACTCCAATCGTTGGAAATTGATTAACACTTGGCACGCCATATGATAGTAACGGGACATCGAGTGTTTTTGGAAGCTGGTCTTGAGGAAGATCCTCCTCAAACAACAACATCCCGTCTACTCTCATTTTTGAGAAAAGGTCAATTGAATCTAATGCATCATTAATTGATAGCAGCATTTGTTTATGTTGTTTTTTCATTTGTACGTTTACCTGACTAGCAAGCTCCGATAATGCTAAGCGGTTAATTTCCGGCCAGACAAGACCAATCGTGTTTGTCCGCTTAGTTACAAGATGTTTCGCTGAATAATTCGGAGTGTATCCTAACTCATCTGCCTTTTCTAAAATAAACTGTTTAGTGTCTGGTTTTACTAAAGGGCTATCATTCAATGCTTTTGAAACAGTTGAATAACTAACATTGGTTGCTTTTGCTATATCTTTTATCGTTATTTTCATCTGTTCAATCCGCCTTTTTTCAACAAGTTCTCTCCCCATTCTATTAAATTCACGAAAAAATAACAACGTTTTCATTGATTTTGATAACGCTTTCTCTTATGCTGATAACAACGTTGTTATTTGACTTAGGAGGAGAAAGTGACATGAAAAGCCGTACTGTACTTTTTGTTGTAAGCGCTCTACCTGTTTTACTAACAGCTTGTTCAAGCCCTGTAGCGCAGTCCACGGATACAACTGTATTACGTCTGGCTCACAATATGAACCAATCGCATCCTATCCATCAATCACTAACTCACTTTGCAGAAATTGCTGAGGAGAAAAGTAATGGATCATTGGTTTTTGAGTTCTATCCAAATGAACAGCTTGGATCAGAACGTGAAGCGATTGAATTAACTCAAACCGGCGCAGTTGACGTAACCAAGGTAAGTGCTACTGCACTTGAGTCCTTTTCACCCGTATATGCGCTTTTCAGTATCCCTTATTTGTTTGAAGATCAAGATCATTACTATGAAGTGATGGAAAGTGAAATTGCGACTGATATTTATGACTCTACATCAGAAAACGGATTTTTCGGATTAACATTCTATGATTCTGGTGTCAGAAACATGTATACCGTGAATCAACCGATCAAAGAGCCTGAGGATTTGGCTGGCCTTAAAATACGTGTTCAGCCTAGTGAAACAGCGATTCAGATGACGAGATTAATGGGTGGAGCCCCTACTCCAATGGGCTTTGGAGAAGTGTACACAGCTCTTCAACAAGGAGTGATTGACGGAACTGAGAATAACGAAACCGCATTAATTTCAACAAACCATGGAGAAGTTGCTAAGGAATACTCGTATACAGAGCACGCCATTGTCCCTGATCTTCTCATCTTTAGTAAAAACCGTTGGGATAGTTTTACAGAAGAAGAACAACACATCCTAAGAGAAGCTGCTGTTGAATCCTCTCAGTTTCATAAAGAGCTTTGGGCCGAGGAGATTAACACATCGATTGAAGCCGCAAAAGAACTAGGTGTTACTTTTCACGAGGATGTAAATAAAGATGCATTTCGTGAATTAGTTGAACCCATGCACGAACAGGTTCGTAATAATCCAGATCTGACTTCTTTTTATGACAGGATTCAAAAAATGAGTGGAGGAAGTGAATGAACATGATTAATTCTATCAATAAAGTTCTTGGTAAAGTCATCATCTTCCTATCCTCAACCATGTTTGGGGTCATGGTACTCGTAGCTGTATGGCAGGTTGTCAGTCGCTACCTTTTAAATTCACCTAGTACATTCTCAGAAGAATTCCTACGCTATTCACTCATTTGGGTCACGATGATCGGGGGAGCCTATGCCTTCCATATAAAGAAACACATTGCGATTGAAATGTTTGTTGAACGATTTTCTACAGGAATTCAGAAACGTATTCGGCAGTTTGCTCTCGTTTTTCTAGTCCTCTTTGCACTTGTTGTGATGGTGTATGGCGGGATTCAAATTGTTTCACTAACGATGACGCAACAAACGGTTTCCCTTGGTATACCCATGGGCTATGTGTATCTATCACTACCAGTCTCTGGAGTGCTCATTACATGGTTCACGTTAGTAGAACTTATAACCGGTTCTAACGGTGCAAGACATGAGAGTATCGAAGAAGATTTGTCCATTCACTAACAATACATATTAGATAAGGATGATCAACATGGCTCTTCTAGCAGGCATTAGTCTAGTGGTTGTGTTTATACTACTACTTCTTATTGGTGTTCCCATTGCGATTAGTATTGCAGGGGCATCCATTGTCACGATGTTTTTGATTGCACCATTTGATGTGGCTATCTTCACATCAGCACAAAAACTAGTGACTGGAATTGATAGTTTTACATTACTTGCGGTTCCGTTCTTTTTGCTCACTGGTATTATCATGAACCAGGGCGGAATTGCCCTTCGGTTGGTTAACGTTGCAAAGCTACTTACTGGTAAACTTCCAGGTTCGCTTGCTCAAACAAATATTGTCGGTAATATGCTGTTTGGCTCCATTGCTGGTTCATCTGTTGCCTCAGCCGCTGCAATTGGAAAGGTCATGAATCCCTTACAAGCGAAAGAAGGATATGATCGCAAATTCTCAGCTGCAGTAAATATTGCTTCTGCTCCTGTGGGATTAATCATACCCCCTACCGGTTTATTTATTATCTATTCTTTAGTCAGCGGAGGCACATCTATTGCAGCCCTATTCCTAGCTGGATATCTACCAGGCATACTATGGGGCCTTGCTATCATGCTCGTCGCCTTTATTATCGCCAAGAAAAAAGGCTACATCGCTTCAGCAGCAACAAAAGTTGATTCTCCGTTAAAAGTCATTTGGGATGCGATTCCAAGTTTGTTTCTGATCTTCATTATCATTGGAGGTATCATTGCGGGGATTTTCACAGCGACTGAAGCCTCGGCTATCTCCATTGTTTACTCACTCATTCTTTCTTTTATCTATAAAGGAATTACGATTAAACAATTACCAGGCATTTTTAGAGAAGCTGTTGAGCTTACGGTTGTCATTATGTTTTTGATCGGTACTTCTGCCATGTTGTCTCTTGTCATGGCTTTCACAGGCATTCCGGATGCATTAAGTTCATCTATTTTAACGTTAACTGAGAATCCAATTCTCATCTTGTTGTTAATCAATCTCATTCTATTACTGATTGGTACAGTGATGGACGTAACGCCAGCTATTTTAATTTTCACACCGATTTTCTTACCGGTTGTAACAGAATTCGGAATGGATCCAGTCCATTTTGGTGTCATTCTTATCTTTAACTTATGTATCGGTAACATTACTCCACCAAGTGGTAGCGCATTGTTTGTTGGAAGTACGGTTGGTCGTGTCAAAATTGAAGAAGTTGTTCGACCACTTGTACCATTTTATATTGCCGTCATTTGTGTATTAATGATTGTGACAATGATTCCTGCGATCAGCACATGGTTACCTGAGCTTTTCGGTTTAATGTAACATTTACTAAAAGGAGAGAATTCATATGAATATTCAGCACGCTTACCAGTTTGCCCTAAAAGAGAAAAATGAGGCTTATGTAACGTTTTACAATGAAGAATCCCAATTGTTTGCCCATATTTATGTGCTAGAGCAAGACCTGTTCCGAGTGCTTTTTGAGAAACAAGAAGGACTTGAGCTTCCTACTACATGGAGTATTGCTCCTGGTGAATCCGATGTCGAGCTTACCGGGCGCCCTCGTAAAGCAACGGCTGGGTTTTCATGCCCAACCTATTCGTTCCATGAAACGGAATCAACTTTTGAAGTGAGCACTGAAACGTTAAAAGCCACTATAGAAAAGGAAGGCTTTAAAATTACATGGTCAAGAAAAGATGCTGATCAATGGATTGTTTTTGCGGAGGATCGAGAAACTCAGGCGTATAACTATAATGGGGAGCTTGGGTCCACCATTAAACATTATTTACGCAGAGAGATTACAGAGCAATACTTCGGACTAGGCGAGCGTACCGGTTCCCTAAATCGTCATCATGGTCGGTTCCGGAATATTACGATTGACGCAATGGGGTACGATGCCCAGTTCTCCGATCCCTTGTACAAGCATATTCCGTTTTACGTTACACGTAATCCAAAAACCGGCTTCTCATATGGATTGTTTTACGATAATCTTGCGCCGGGATACTTTGATTTAGGTCGAGAACTTGATAATTATCACTCCTTGTATCGTTACTTTGAAGCCGAAAGTGGCGACTTGGATTACTACATGCTCGCTGGTCCAACGGTACGTGACGTTGTCCAAACCTACACTTGGATGACAGGTATAACCGCGATGCCTCCTAAATGGAGCCTTGGCTATTCTGGTTCAACAATGAGTTATACCGATGCACCGAATGCCCAGGAGCAGTTGCAGCAGTTCATTAAACACTGCGAGGAACACGACATTCTATGTGACTCTTTTCAGCTTTCATCCGGCTACACATCCATTGATGACAAGCGCTATGTGTTTCATTGGAATAAAGAAAAGTTCCCAGATGCCAAAAAACTTGCTGCAGACTTTAAAGCCAAAGGGCTAAGACTTGCGGCAAATATTAAACCCGCATTCCTACGAAGTCATCCAAAGTATGATGAACTAGAAAAACAACAATTCTTCATTCAAAATGAGCACGGTGAAACAGAACTCGCTCAGTTCTGGGATGGTGGTGGAGCGTATCTTGATTTCACAAATCCTGATGCATTTAACTGGTGGAAGGATCAAGTAAAGGAACAATTGCTTTCTTATGGCATTGAGTCCACCTGGAATGATAACAATGAATACGAAATTTGGAATCATGGTGCCAGCGTCCACGGTTTTGGCGACCGACAAGACTTCCAAACAATCCGAGCCGTGTTCCCGCTTCTCATGATGAAGGCTTCGTTTGAAGCACAGGAGGAGCATGATAGTAATCAGCGTCCATTCCTCATCTCTCGATCAGGCGCACCAGGAATGCAACGATATGTTCAGACATGGACTGGAGATAACCGGACAGAATGGAAAACCATTCGCTATAATATTAAAACAGGTCTCGGTTTAACCTTGTCCGGCATCCATAACATTGGTCATGACGTAGGTGGCTTCGCTGGCCCGAAACCTGATGAAGAGCTATTTGTACGCTGGGTTCAAAACGGCGTCTTCCACCCACGATTTACGATTCATTCATGGAATGAGGACGAGACTGTTAATGAACCGTGGATGTATAAAGAAGCTACACCTGCGATCAGAAAATTGATTCAGTTACGATCCATGCTAACACCTTACTGGTACACAGCTTTTTATCAGTCTCACACTGAGCATGAGCCTATCATGAAACCAACCTTCCTAGATTTTGAGGACGACCAAAAGACTTGGGAAGAAAATGATGATTTCTTAGTAGGACCTTCTTTACTTGTTGCATCTGTTGTCGAGCCCGGTGTAACAGAGAGAAGAGTCTACGCACCAGATCATATAGGTGGATGGTTTGACTTCTATCGCGGAACACATGTAGAAGGTGGTACGTACGCAACATTACCTGCACCTCTTGACGAAACGCCTTTACTTGTTAAAGCTGGAGCTATTATTCCGATTAATGAGGCTCCACGGACATTTAAGGAGAAGGATAAAGATGAACGTGCCTTCTTCTTATATCCATCTAAAGAGAATACGCAAGTTCGTTACACTCTTTACGAGGATGACGGGGTTTCACGTCATGTAAAAGAGTCTCATGCAACAGTTACAGTGACAATGGAAACAACGGACGAGTCTATATTAATAACGACTGACGTTGCTGAAACGGGCTACAGCCTACCTTATACAAAAGCAAGCTTCAACGTCAAAACAGGTGATACGCGTGAGCTTTACGTAAATGGTCAGTTAATTAAAAACAACGAACAAGTATCGATTTAAGCTGTTATCAATTGAGTCCGGGGATCATCCTCGGACTTTTTTCTCATAAACTTTTCAATTTGTGCAACCTTTCTCTGGCTACTCCGTATATTCAGACATAAGACCTACACATTAGACATTTCTATATAAAGGAAGGAGTGATACTATGGAAAGGGATGGAATTATATCTCTTTCATTTTACTGGGACATCGTAAGGGGGGATTAGCATGGAGAACATTGAACAAATTTACTTATACGGGTTAATCGCAGGTGGTGTCTTAACACTCGTTTACATCTTAGTAAGCGACATCCTAGATGGCTTGTTCGAATTTATCCCAGACGGTTGGTTTAACCCTACTTTACTTCTTTCGTTTGTCACGTTTGTAAGTGCCGGTGGGTATCTTCTTGAAACGTTGACTTCGATCAATAGTGTCGTCATCTTGATTTTGTCAGCCCTTGTCTCATTGGTTCTTGTCTTACTACTTAACATTTTTGTTTTAATTCCATTATCTAACGCAGAAGAGTCAAATGCTTACACAGAAGATGACTTGATCGGCCGACCAGGGCATGTGATTGTCTCCATTCCTCAAGATGGATTTGGAGAAGTGATCCTCTATGATTCGGGAGGAAATGTCTCTAAAACGGCTAAATCCTTTGACGACGTGGAGATTGCATCTGGCACGGACATCTTTGTGATTGACATTAAAGAAGGCGTTGCGTACGTATCAGTCAAAGAGAAAGAGCTATTATTTTAATTTAACTTAGGAGGAATTTTATTGGATACTTTTATTAGTCCGACCATTATTGTTATTGCAGCAGCTGCTGCTATTGTTCTTGCATTAATCGGGGTATTTGTGACAAAGTACCGTACAGCAGGCCCAGATGAGGCGTTAATTGTTACAGGTAGTTATTTAGGTGGAAAAAACGTAAACATCGACGGATCTGGGAATCGTATTAAAATTGTTCGTGGTGGCGGTACGTTTGTTATGCCTGTTTTCCAACAAGCGAAACCTCTTAGTCTACTTTCTAGTAAACTAGATGTTCAAACACCTGAGGTCTACACAGAGCAAGGTGTACCCGTTATCGCTGACGGTACAGCGATTATTAAAATCGGTGGTTCCATTAGTGAAATCGCAACAGCTGCTGAGCAGTTCCTAGGAAAAACGCGTGAAGATCGTGAAACGGAAGCAAAAGAAGTTTTAGAAGGTCATTTACGTTCAATCTTAGGTTCAATGACTGTAGAAGAAATCTACAAAAACAGAGAGCGCTTCTCACAGGAAGTACAAAAAGTTGCTTCACAGGATCTCGCAAAAATGGGATTAGTGATTGTTTCATTTACGATTAAAGATCTTAGAGATACAAATGGATACTTAGAATCATTAGGGAAGCCAAGAATCGCCCAAGTCAAACGTGATGCCGATATCGCAACGGCTGACGCTATAATGGAAACACGTATTAAGCAAGCGGAAGCAAATAAGCTAGCCCAGCGTTCTGAGCTTGAGCGTGCAACGGAAATTGCCGAAGCCGAAAAAGACAACCAACTAAAAGTGGCTGAATATCGTACGGAGCAAGAAAAAGCGAAAGCCCTTGCTGACCAATCTTACCACTTACAAGAAGCACGCTCGAAGCAAGAAGTAACCGAGCAGCAAATGCAAATTCAAATCATTGAGCGTCAAAAGCAAATTGAACTAGAAGAGAAAGAGATTCTAAGACGTGAGCGTCAGTATGATTCAGAAGTGAAGAAAAAAGCCGATGCCGATCGTTATTCGGTTGAGCAAGCTGCAGAGGCTGCGAAAAGTAAGCAATTAGCTGAAGCCGATGCAGATAAGTACCGTGTTGAAGCGATGGCAAAAGCCGACGCTGAAAAAGTTCGTGTAGATGGTTTAGCGCGTGCGGAAGCAGATCGTGCACAAGGGGAAGCGGAAGCCGAGGTTATTCGTCTGAAAGGTCTTGCCGAAGCCGAAGCGAAAGAAAAAATTGCAGAAGCCTTCGAAGGATACGGTCAGGCTGCTATGCTTGATATGATCGTAAACATGCTTCCTGATTATGCGAAACAAGTGGCAGCTCCACTTTCTAACATTGATCAAATTACAGTTGTAGACACGGGTGGCAATGGCGAAAACAGTGGTGCCAACAAAGTCACTGGATACGCTACAGACTTGATGAGTACACTACAACATTCCTTAAAAGCTTCTTCTGGCATTGATATGAAAGAGCTAATTGAGAACTTCTCAGGCAAAGGAAATGTGCGCTCTTCTATTGAAGAACTAACAAACGAAGTCAAACGCTCAAAGCCGAGCGAAGAGACAGAAGCACAAACGAGTGAAGATGTAACTGAAGAGAAATAAAAATGCAGTAGAGCGAGCATCTTGGATGATGTTCGCTCTTTTTTGGTATGTGGAGTGGTAGAATGTCGCTACCGTGATGGCCGGCAAGTCTCGCCGGGAGGGCGGTGAACTAATCCTGGCTGCGCCAAGGATCATTTCACCCCTGCCCTTTTCTCCCTCAGGAGTCGGCCTGCCATCTCGTCCGCTTGAACTCGTGCTAAAGCTTTTTATTGCTAACCCGTTCCTTAAAGACGAGTGACTTCTATTGATAAATTAGCTTAGTAAGTTGCTAGCGGGTAATTATGCGCTCTTTTTGATGTGTAGTGGAATAACCTCGCTACCGAGATGGCTGGCAAGTCTCGCCGGGAGGGCGGTGAACTAATCTTGGCTGCGCCAAGGCTCATTTCACCCCTGCCCTTTTCTCCCTTAGGAGTCGGCCTGCCATCTCGTCCGCTTGGATTTGCTCATCTAACTTTTTGATCTGTTATTTCGTTGAGTTGTATTAATGAAATTTAAAACCTGTCTTGGCCTTTTGATTAAGTTTAACAATGTAATTAGATCACTTCCACAACCCTAGCGGACGGAATGGCCGACCGACTCCTGTGGGGTGCAAAGGCGAGATTGAAATAACACTGGCGTTAGCCAGTTTAGTTCAATGCCCCCCGGCGAGACTTGTCGGCCATTCAGGGAGCGGCATTCTACCACACACCTTTCCTCTTCACACGAAAAAGGCGAACATCCAAAGTGTCCGCCTTTTTCGTGTTATTAATCCTCCCGCTGGATAAACAACACCTTCAAATAGTTACTTTCCTTATACTGATTTAGATACGGATAATCCACTGGCACTGTAAATTCTTCGAGGATCGTGTAACTGACCTTTTGGCTTTTGAATGCCTGCTCCACAAACGTTTTAAACTTACGCATACCGAGTACACTGTTATTCGTTGACGCCACAATGACCCCGTTTTCCTCTGTGATCGCAATCGCTTGACTGAGCAATGATGGATAGTCCTTTGCCACGCTGAACGTCTGCTTTTTTGATCTAGCAAAGCTCGGTGGATCTAGCACAACTAAATCAAACGCAAGGCTCTTCTTTTGTGCGTACTTAAAATAATCAAAGACATCCATCACATGAATGCGCTGCTCTTCCGGGTCCACTTCGTTCATCTGAAACTGCTCAATCGTCCGCTCTTTACTTCTAGAAGCCAGATCAACACTTGTTGTCTCAATTGCCCCTCCCGTTGCAGCAGCTACCGAGAACGCACCCGTATAAGAAAATGTGTTAAGCACGGTTTTTCCCTTTGCATAATGCTCGTGGATTCGCTTCCGCACTTCACGTTGATCTAAGAAAATACCTGTCATCGGTCCATCGTTTAAATAAACCGCATAGCTGATTCCATTTTCTACGATCGCTAGTGGTTCTGGCGCTTCTTCCCCACTGACAAAGTCATCGTCTTCTACATACGTTCCTTTATTAGCAAAACGCTTTTTCTCGTAGATTCCGACAAATGGATACGTACGCTCTACAGCCTCCATCACCCATTCCTTCATGGAATAAATGCCTTCGCTGTAATACGTAATCACACCAAATTCAGCGTAAAAGTCGATCGTGATCCCACCAATACCGTCTCCTTCTCCATTAAAAAGACGAAAGGCATTAGTTTTCTCATCTGCAAAAAGCTGTCCACGTTTGGCCACTGCTTTTTGAATCCGTTGCATAAAAAGAGATGCATTAATCTCTTCTTGTTTTTTTGTGCTTAAGACCCATCCGCGTCCTTTATTTTGCTGTCCGTAGTAGCCTTTCGCGACAAACTCTCCACGTTCATCCTCAATCGTGAGAAGGTCTCCTTCTTGCAATGGCTCTTCGGACTGATCAACCAGTTCTTGTTCAATTAATGGGAAGCCTTTTTTATACAAAGCCGCTAACCGACTGTCTGCTTGAAGTGTTACATTTAATCTATCCAAGGTACTCATCCTATCCTTCTCCAACGTTTAAAACCAATTATAACACGAGCAACAAGGCTACAACGTAAATGACTGAATCGTGCGCTTCTCATGATCCTCTAATTGCTCGTAATCTCCGTTTGTATACTCGTCAATGACACGATTCCAAAATGCTTGAGCGGGTTTGTTTTCTTTTAATTGAGCGACAACCCAGTTGCCGTGCCAGCGTTTAAATATGTCAAAGGCTGCTTTTTTACCTACACCTTTTCGTTTGTATGGTTTCAATACAAAGAATTCATTTACTGAATTAGGCGATGAATCAGGTGTGGCTTCAATCAGAACAAAACCAGCCAGCTGATCATCCACTTTAATAAACAATGGATGAAGATGTGGCTCAATCCAGTAGCCATCTAATTTAAATGGCTCAAATCGACCGTCCTCTTCAAGCCTTATATCATGTAAGTATTCGCTAAATTCGTAAATATAATATTGCATAAGATTATGCAGGATAGGAGCCTCCTCTTGCTTAACCGGTACAATCTGTACATCCACAGGAAAATCCTCCTCTTATTCGGCTCATCATCTACATTCTTTTATTATGCAGAATATCCCTTTAAAAAAACAAGGATTAATACATTTTTATCCCATTAAAAAGTGCCTGTGATTCATGGATTCACAGGCACTCACGTTCAGTTTAGTCTTGTTTAAATTGCATGTATACCGTGTGTGTAACAAGGAAGTCACCTATACCATGCTTTCCATCTGTTCCGCCTAGTCCCGATTGGCGTAACCCTGCATGATATCCCTGAATGGCTTCAAAGTTCTCACGATTTACAAAGGTTTCTCCATACAATAGCTCATCCGCAGCACGCATCGCTTCGTGGACATTTTCCGTATAGATAGAAGAGGATAAACCATACTTGGAATCATTTGCCCATTCAATTGCTTGATCAAAGGATTGATATGTCATGATTGGAAGGACGGGTCCAAAGATCTCTTCCTGGATGATTTCTGAGTCCTGCTGAACATTCATAAGTAAAGTTGGTTCGTAAAAGAATCCTTTATCTGATTCGGCAGGCTGGCCTCCGGTTAAAAGCTCTGCTCCCGATTCGAGTGCACGTTGAACCATGTCATGTACGCCTTCAAGGTGGTCTTTACTAATCAACGGACCGATATCTGCCTTTTTGTTCTCGAGTGGATTGCCGTATGTTTTTTCGTTAAACGCTTTTTTCAGCTTTTCAATAAACTCTTCTGACACATCCTCATGAACATAGACACGCTCAGCATTGGTACAAGCCTGACCATTGTTTGTTAGGCGTGATTCAGTAATGCTTTCAACAGCGAGATCAATGTCTGCATGCTTTGTGACAATGGCAGGTGCTTTTCCACCCAGTTCAAGGTTTACTTTTGTCATATTTTGAGCAGCCGCTTCCATTACTTTTGTACCTGCTCCAACGCTTCCAGTCATTGTAACCATCGCCACCTTAGGATGACTAGCTAGCACGTTTCCAACAGATGAACCTTTTCCTGTGACAAGGTTATAAACCCCTGCAGGCAACTCTGATTCATCAACAAGCTTCGTGAATGCAACAGCTGTATTTGGCGTTTGTTGACTTGGTTTAAGAACAATTGTACATCCGGTAATTAAGGCCGTTGCTACCTTTCTGGCCAGAATAAATACCGGGAAGTTCCAAGGGACAATCCCCCCGACCACTCCAATCGGCTTACGTTGCATGTAGATTTGTTCATTTGGACGATCACTAGGAACGATTTCACCTTCAATACGTCTAGCCCACTCAGACATATAATAAAAATAGTCTATGGCTGTTTGTACTTCACCATTGGCAAGCTCGTAATCTTTTCCTTGTTCTTCAATTAGAAGTTCAACAAAATGCTGTTTATTTGCTTCAAGGCGCTGACCAAGATCTCGTACAAGCTTGCCTCGTTCAACCTGTGTTTTTTTCGCCCAAGCTTTTTGCGCTTCATAAGCGGCTTCAATGGCTTGATTGGTTTCCTCTTCAGTCGCATTCGCGATTTTTGAAATGACCTCTTCTGTAGATGGATTCACCACCTCAATGATTTCATCTGATTTTGATTTCATGTACGATCCATTAATATATAATTGGTGAATATCCATCCAAATCACTCCTATCCCTATTCTTCTTTATCTAATAGTGACACGCCACTTGGTCTATAATGAATTTTCACCGTTGAATGAACTTCACTAGCTCCAAGCGCAATGCTTTTTTCTTGTGCTGTTTTAATAACTTCGAATACCGAGTCTAGTTCACCTTCAATGACAGTCTCCATCGGACCTACTTTATAAGGTAATCCAGAATCCTTTATCACTTGTACAATCTCCGTAAGATCACCATGAGTCCCGTCATCCTTGCCATTCGGTAAGATTTGAATGCCTGCCGTTACTGTAGACAACATCATCACTCCTTGATAGTAGATTGTAGAGAATGTGTACCCTTTGAATCTTTGGACAAACCTTTTAGTTGTTCTTTCACAAAAAATTCATGAGCCAGGACGTATTCTTGTCCGGTAGAGTAGTACAATAGAAGATATAGGCATTTTATAAAGGAGGACTTTACACATGAAGGACCCCATTAAACAATTTAAAGTAATCGGTTATTTAGAAGGAATGTCATTTTTACTATTGCTTGGCCTAGCTATGCCCCTTAAATACGGACTCGGAATGGATATGGCTGTAACAATTGTTGGATCTGCACATGGCGCTTTGTTTGTGTTATACATTGCAGCTATTTTCTATATGATGGTGCGTGTTAGATGGTCACTATTCACAGCATTACTCGCGTTTATCGCATCGATTGTTCCATTTGGACCTTTCATCTTTGATGCTAAGGTATTAAAGCAACAGGAAACGACTGTTTAAATTTACTCATGTGGGTAACGTAAAATAGTGGGTACGATCAACGTTAATGATCGTACCCACTATTTTTAGTTCCATTCTTCACTAAATAGGTTAGTCTAGGCTTCTTACTTCAAACGGTAATACAAGAGATTCAATCTTCTTACGGCTCTCCTCGTATTGTGCCGGAAGCATTAAATGACTTCCCATTGTTTCTTGTGACTCGTCATGAGCAAACCCTGGAGGATCTGTTGCAATCTCAAAGAGAATCCCTCCATATTCTTTAAAGTAAATAGCATTAAAATAATTTCGATCTTGAACCGGAGTTACACGTAAGCCTGATTGTTCAACATGTGCCTTCCAATCAAGCTGATCTGTGTCATCTTTCGCTCTCCATGCGATGTGGTGAACAGTCCCTACACCCATTGATCCATTTCCAGTAGTTGATGTTTTTAAATCAATTACATTACCGATATCTGAACTTGAATGAAAACGAATGTAGTCTCCGGATTCCGCCACTTTCTCCAGCCCCATCGTTTGCCTAAGAACGGTAGCCGTTTCTTTTGGAGAAGCTGAGAATAGAGTTGCCCCACCAAATCCTTTAATAGCAACCTCAGGTCTCACCTCACCAAATTCCCAAGTATTTAACTCTCCTTCTTCTCTTTCTACGATCTCTAAATGCAGACCGTGCGGGTCATCAAACGTAAGATATGTTTCTCCAAAACGTTCTGATTTAATAAAAGGAATATTGAATTTCTCTAATCTATTTATCCAGAATTCCATTGCACCAACTGGAACAACATATGAGGTTACTCCAACCTGACCATCACCAATTACACCTTTATACGCATTGGCCCACGGGAAGAAAGTAATAATCGTACCAGGTTTTCCACCTTCATCTCCGAAGTACAAATGATACGTTCCAGGGTCATCAAAGTTTACAGTTTTTTTAACTAAACGTAAGCCCAGTACTCCTGCATAGAAGTCTACGTTTTCTTGAGGGTGTCCAACAATTGCCGTAAGATGATGAATTCCCATTGTTTTCTTGGTCATTTGAATCACTCCTAATTTTATTTGATTGTCTGATATGACTATCCCTAATGGTTCCCCGCTTGTTCTTTTCTCTTCACTGAGTCTGTCGTATCTGCCTATTTCTATACACATTTGTTTCGAATAAATATATTACGAATTCGAGATATAGGATAAAAAATTAGGCCTCTGCGTGATAACCTAGTTTTTTTAATTGCTCAATTAATGATTGTTTTTCATCCTTGCTGAGTCCTCCACAAATATTGTTTATGGCTTCTCGGTGCTTTGGAAACACTTCATCCATAAATTGTGTTCCTTTTTCCGTTATCACCGCATAAGTGGACCGGCGATCTTCTGGCGATGGCATTCTTTTAAGTAGTTCCTTCTTTTCTAGTTTATCTACAACGTACGTAATACTGCTACTAGCAATCAGCACTTTTTCACCAATCTTTTGAATTGGTTGATCCCCTTTGTTATAGACTAACTCAAGTACAGCAAATTCAGTTGGATTCAATCCCATTCCTTTGATATCTTCTTCAACTTTCTTTTTTACTGATTGGATTGCTCTTGTTAAAACTACGAAGAGCTTTAATGACAAATCCTCATCATGTTTATTTACTGATTCTTTATTCATAAATACTCCTCTTTAGTATATCTTTAATTCGAGATAAATATACCTCGATCTCATTTTGTTGTCAAGTGATTTAAGCAAGGTTCGCTTAACTCTTTTTATCTGCTCAATGTTTAGTTTCAAAAACAATCCATAAGCTTTCGTCATTTTTACACCATAAAACCACAATTTGAATGTTTTAATGGTGGTCCACCGGGTACACATACAGTACAGGAGGCGATACATTATGAAACCAGTTTATAAAGAATTTAAAAATGACGAAGAAGTAGTAAGTGCAGTGAATTCTCTTAAAACACAAGGTGTTCATGAGGACAACATTTATGTAATCACTCATGACGATGACCGTACAAACCGCGTTGCTGACAACGCAGATGCTAATACGGTTGGTGTAAGTGAGACTGGATTAGGTACGTCTATCAAAAACGTGTTCCGTAAAAAAGGTGATGAGCTTCGCGCGAAGTTCGAAGAACTAGGCTTCAGCCATGAAGAAGCAGGGTTACTTGAAGACAAGCTTGACCAAGGGAAAATTATTCTTGCTATCAAAGATGCTCCAGAAACTGTAACAATCTAAGATTTCCCCCTTGAAATCCATAGAATAAAATAAGCCTGCGAGGAATCATTCTCGCAGGCTTATTTCTTTTTCTTTACTGTACAAAGCTAGCCATTTCTTCTCTAATTGAAGCAGTGACCCCAGCAAGAGATTCAATCGGTACCGGTTTGCTAAAATAGAAACCTTGTATTTCATCACAATTCATCTTTTGTAGCATATCAACCTGTTCTTCGGTTTCAACACCTTCTGCTGTCACCGTCATTCCGAGCTTCTGAGCAAGCGCAATAATTGACGTTACAATATGATAGTCTTTTGAACCCGTGGTTACGTTTTGAATAAATACTTTATCAATCTTTATTTTATTTGCTGGCAGAAGGCGCAAATAATTGAGTGATGCATGGCTCACACCAAAGTCATCAATCGCAATTTGAAAGCCAGCCTGGCGTAACCGTTTCAATTTATCGATTGTCGCTGCTTCATTTTTTAAAATGGAATGCTCCGTAATTTCAAGCGCAATATGACGAGGGTCTACATTATGTTTTTTTGTTGTATGTAAAAGTAGAGCCTCTAGTCGATCGGATTCAAGTGTTTTTGTAGAAAGATTAACAGACACTCTTATTTCGTCCCGATGAATGGACCGTATCTGTTGGCAGACACGGTCAACAACCCACTCATCAATCATTTCAATTAATCCACACTCTTCAGCGACCAAAATAAATTGGTCAGGAGAGATGAATCCAAGCTTTGGACTCACCCAACGAATAAGTGCCTCATAATGAATGACCTGAGAAGATAATTGAATGATTGGCTGATAATATAATGTGAACTCTTGATTTTCAATCGCACTTTTCAGCTCACGTTCAAGCATATTTCGGTCAAGCTCATTACCTGTTCGATTAGAGCATTCATCAAAGTGTTTGACCTTATTGCCACCCAGCTGTTTCGCTTCAAACATCGCACGATAGGCCTGCATAATAAATTGATCCACAGTATCCGACGAATTTGCTGCTGTAGCCATCCCCATGCTGGCTGTCACATAAATCTCTAGTTCATTCATCTTGAACGGTGCGGACAAACTTGATTGTAGGTTAGTGGCACAATCAAAAGATGCCTCACGGTCTACGAGAATGATTAATTCATCGCCTGTTACTCGAGACATCATTGAATACTCGGGCAGGATCAATTTTAGACGAGCAGCGATATCAATCACCATCTGTTCAATGCGTGCGTGCCCAATTCGATCAATAATTGTACTAAACTGATCTATGTTTATATAAATGAGAGATAACGATTGGTTGTCTTGTAAATCTTTTAGCTTCTGTTGGACGGATTCTCTAAAATAATCAAAACTGGGTAAACCTGATCTTGCCTCAAATGTTTCTTCTCTTATACTTACTAATCGTTTTGAATAAACGAGTATATATGGATGTTCTTGATCTTTGAGAGGTAGTGGAACACACATCATTCGTTCAAAATCAGCAGCATTCAGACGCTCAGTATATTGTAGGGCCTTTTGCTCTTCCACAGTCCTCATTAGTAACGAAGTAATCTTCTGTGTGCGATAACTTGGAATCACATCCTCCACGTACTTCCCAATTGATTCTTCTGTTAGATAAGTAGATTCATTCTCGTTGACACTAATGTATTCATATTGAAACCGACCACCCACATACTTCAGTATATACACGGAATCATATGCATTTTGTAGTGCATCGACTAGTTTTTCTAATTGAATATTAGCTTGTATAGTCAAGGTCGATTACTGACTCCTTTCTTCTGCGCCCACAGAAGTCCCTACCTATATATCGTAAAATCACGTTGAATTTTAAAGTTTTTCGTTCCAATGAAATGAATTATTTCCTTTTTTGAGTACCATTAAATTCACTCTGTTTTTTCTTACGATCCCTTAGTATCTTACGTACAACTGGATAAAGGACAGGTCCCCATCTTAGTGCAAGTCTTATAATTCTTGGCATGCTCCCACCTACCTTCTTCTTTGTAGGGTTTCGTATTCCCCTAATAAGGAAAATAGAAACATAATCAAACGATTTGAGGTATGATTAAAAGAAACATACTCGTAATCTTGAAAATTGGTAGGTGATCACATGAATAGATGGGTGTCTACGTCAGAGAAAGCCGCATTCTTACATTGGTTCCTTAAGAACCACCGATTAAAAAGCAGAGAAGCCAAAACTATACTTGATTATTTAGTTAATCATTTACATGTTCTTGAACATATCACGTTTACATCTACACTACCTGCAAATGGAAAAACCATTGTCATTTCCAGTATGCAATCCGATGAGCCTGGCTTTGTCTATTATGATCAAGCTAAAAAAAGCGAAGACCCTTCAAAAGTACTTGGAGAATTTATGGCTCATCCTACAACCAAACGTTATTTGATGATTCATTTTTATGGAAGTCACATCCACACTTCCTACCAGCAGCTTATTCAAACTCCCATCAAGGAACAATTTCAAAACTACAAACGATTTAAGGGATACGAACAGGTCACACAAAAAGTACTTGAAAACGTTCAAAAGCAAACAGACAGAGCGACCCTGCTTTCTCAAATTGATCAGGCGCTTGATGAACGGAACGAAGCAAAATTTAAAGAGTTGACTCTACAATTAAAAGAGATGGACCAATCATCAAACTGATTGGTTCATCCGATTAATAGATTCTAGAGCATGTGTGAGGAGCAATGGGGCCACTTTTGTAGAGTATGAAAGCTGTAACCGTTCTGAACGTTTATGTGCGTCCTTCCCAAATGGGCCAATATTCAGTGTGGGCACATCTAATTCGTTGATTTGTTTTAGAGGAAGGTCATAACCATTCTTGTATAAAGGCATGTGGCGTAAAAGCGACTGATATGCCTGCGTGTCTCCACTGTTTTTGCAGTAGCTTACGTCAGATAGACCTGGAAAAAATGTCTTGATCGCAATCGTCTCTTCAAACTCCTCTTGCGCAAATGTAGCCAGTCGCTCAACCATTTGGACAAGCTCTGCATCTTTGGTCAAATCTAAGCTTACATGAGGGTAATAAGGCGGTTGGAGCATCACTAAATAAAATGGTGCCAGGTCAAGAAAATAAGTTGAGAGATTGCGAGCAATGGCAAGTGTTGCCTCAGAATAATCTTCTGTATCCTTCTGTTCTAGCAGAATCGTTTGATACATTCGGTCAAACTCCTGACCGTATTTACGTATACCCATTTGGTACATTTCTTCTAATGTGAACACCTTAGGTTCTGGCGTTCCACCCTCTAGATCGGTTGACACATGTGTTTGGATTGAACGAAGGTGCAAAAGACGTTGATAGATTTGTACGCTTGAATGCTTGCAAGCTTCAACCATTTTCTCCATCACTTCTTCGGGCTGTGTAGATAATGTTAGTACGTTATAAAGTAAATATGCCTCGTTTGGTGTCTGCACATCATAACTGTCCTTTAAGTCACGAATTCTAAGACACGTTGGTGATGGTGATTTTTCGCCTAGTGCCTGATCGGCAAAAACCTCTGACCACTCCATTTCAACTGCCAGTTGAGCTGCCATCACTGATGCATTAATCCCCTCAAGCGGTTGACCCACATGCGTTTCTCTGCCTAGACAATAGATAAAGGGTAAAAGTTTACCTGTTGAACCTGTGTAAACATACTTTTGATAATCATTTGGATAGGCTGAGAAGTTGGGCTCACTGCAAATACATGCATCAAATTCCCATCCCTTTTGTTTCATTTGATAAAGTTCGCCTACTGCCGCAAACATTCCCTTTGATAGCTTTTCTTCATCCGGCACAGCTACAAGTACAAGGTTTTGGGTGATTCCCTTCGCCTCACTTAAATCCTGAAGAACTGAAAGCTGCATCGCAAGTCCTGCCTTCATATCCATTGTGCCCCGACCAAATAAATAATCACCAGAATGAAGATCTTCCTTTGCATCGGCATTTAAGTACCCTTCTTGCTCGTTTTTGATCGCTTGTTCCAGTTGGCAAACGACTTATACTGACCAAAATCGTCTACACCTACAACATCAAAGTGACTTAATAAAAGGGTGGCGTGATGTGATTCCGGATTTCCCTCCATTAACGCAATGACCGCTTCACGTTTTTGTGGATCTCCTGGAATTGGCACCTTCACAATTTGTTCAGGGTGCTCTTTGAAATAGTCCAAGCGCTTGAGGATCTTCACAATGACATCAGCCATCTCGCGTTCGCCTTCTGTACCTGAAATACTTGGCTGGTTCACGAGTTCAATCGTTAATTCTTTGATCCGTTCTGCATGCTTATAGTACTTCATTGTTTTGTGCCCCAAGCTATCTCCCCCTCATTTTTTCCCTATGCGTGGCAGGTTGTTATGACTCAACGTATGCACAATTCTTCGAGTTTGCTTCATCTAAATATAACTGTTTGTCCCATCATACCAAGATTGACGAAACGTGACGATTCATTTTCACAATTTTTATACAATTTATGTGAGGTTATCTTCTGTATCAAACACTCTTTGTTGACAAATTTGCAGTTGACTATTAAAGTTTACTTAACGCAACTTTTAGTCGCTTGTCATACTTTTTTAAACGAAGCAAGGTTTATGACAAAAGGAGATGTATGATGCAACCTAGAGGAAAATGGATCTACTATATAATATTTTTCATACTGGTCTTAACAGGCTGTCAGTCTAATGAGTTTAAAGATGATGACACCCTTTCTGTTGTCACAACAACTGCACAAATTGCCGACCCTCTGCGTATAATTGGGGGCGACCGCATTCATGTTGAGAGCCTAATGGGGACAGGGGTTGACCCTCACTTATACGAGGCTTCACAAGGAGATATTAGTAAACTGGAACAAGCAGATATCCTTTTTTATAACGGTATTCATCTTGAAGCGAATATGAGCGAGGTCTTTGAACATACCTCGGTTCCTACTCTTGCTTTTGGAAGTGCTGCAGATCCCAATGACTTACTTGAAGATCCGGCGTCAAAGGGCTCACCCGATCCTCATATCTGGTTTGATATCGATATTTGGGAAGAAGGGATTATCGCTGCAGTTGAAAAGTTAAAAGAACTTTCTCCTGATGATGCCGAGTATTTTGAAGCAAACAAACAAGAATACCTTTTAGAGTTAGAGGAATTAAAGTCGTATTCTAAGAATAAACTTGGCTCCATCGATAAAGAAAAACGTGTGCTGGTCACCGCACATGATGCCTTTCAATACTTTGCACGAATGAACGATCTTGAGGTCGTTGCACTGCAAGGATTAAGTACAGAATCAGAGATTGGTATTTCAGATGTTCAATCAACCGTTCAAACAATTGTTGATCAAGGTATCCCTTCCGTATTTGTTGAATCCAGCGTGAACAAAGCAGCCATTAAATCTGTTATAGAAGGCGTTAATCGAACAGGCCACGACGTTTCGCTTGGAGGAGAGCTTTATTCCGATGCGATGGGAGAAGAAGGCACAGAGTCAGGCACATATATAGGGATGTATCGCTATAATGTAGATACTATATACGATGCTCTTTCAGGAGGGACATAAGCATGTCGCATGTATTAGAAGTAGATAACGTAAGCGCCGCATATCGCAAAAACAAGGTGTTGGACCAGGTTTCATTTGCTGTGGAGCAGGGGACTTTAACTGGTATTGTTGGTCCAAATGGTGCTGGTAAATCAACCTTAATTAAAACCTTATTACAGCTCCACCCTTCTTTAGGTGGGAACGTTTCGTTTTTCGGACATTCATTAAAAGCCGAGAAAACACGAGTAGGCTATGTTCCACAAAGAGGGTCCGTTGATTGGGATTTCCCGACAAATGCTCTGGATGTTGTCATGATGGGTTTATATCAGAAAATTGGCTGGTTCAGATGGCCGGTGCGTCGTCACAAAGAGAAAGCCTTTGAAGCCTTAGACAAGGTTGGCATGGGTGCCTATGCGGAGAGACAAATTAGCCAGCTTTCTGGCGGACAGCAGCAACGAGTCTTTCTTGCTCGGGCGCTAATTCAAGAAGCGGATCTTTATTTTATGGATGAACCGTTTGCCGGGGTTGATGCGTCAACAGAGAAAGCGATTATGACGATTCTGAAGGAACTGAAGAACAATGGCAAAACGGTTCTTGTTGTTCACCACGATCTTCAGACCGTTCAAGACTATTTTGATCAGGTTCTTTTATTAAACAAATCCGTCATTGCTCACGGTCCAACACAGCAGGTGTTTAACGCGGAAACCATTGCGAATGCATATGGTGGTGCAGTTCGTTGGATGAAGGAGGGAATAAACAATGGCCATCCTTCTCTCCAGTAACTTTCAGTGGGTTCTACTAAGCACAACACTGCTTGGAATTGCTGCTGGGATGTTTGGGACATTGGCTTACTGGCGGAAACAAAGCTTAATGAGTGATGCTCTTTCACACGCGGCTCTTCCAGGTGTTGTGATTGCCTTTATGATTATGAATGAAAAGAACCTTCCATTTTTAATACTTGGTGCGGGTATAAGCGCCTTACTTGGTGCCTTTTTCATTCAGGCCATTAAAACCTCGACCCGCATTAAAGAAGATACCGCAATGGGTATGATTCTCTCTGTTTTCTTTGGTGGGGGCATTATGCTTTTAACCATCGCAAACCGTTCTGGTGGCGGAAACCAAAGCGGACTCGACAGCTTTATCTTTGGTCAGGCGGCCACTATGGTTCAATCGGACGTCTATATGATGGCTGGGCTTGCCGGGCTCGTCATTTTAATCATTATTGTTGCCTTTAAAGAGTGGAAGCTCTTTTTATTTGATCCCGATTTTGCAAAAGGTCTCGGCTATTCACTAAAAGGCTTAAATGCTGTTTATCTTGCTGTACTTGTTGTGACAATTGTAATCGGGATTCAAGCTGTAGGTGTCATCTTAATGGCAGCCCTCCTTATCATCCCTGCAGTGAGCGCAAGGTATTGGACCCATTCATTTAAAACGATGATGGGCTTATCGGCGGCTTTTGGAGGGATATCCGGTGCACTTGGTACCTTTATTAGTGCTCAAGGAGCAGGCTGGCCTACTGGACCTTTTATTGTTCTCGCAGCTTCATGCCTCTTTCTTGTGTCCCTTGTCATCGGAAAAGAAAAAGGTTTGTTGATCGAATGGCTGGAATATCGTTCTTTACGGCGTGAGAGCGAGCCTAAGGGAGGCAAAGCATGACATATGTAGCTTGGATACTTATTACCGCTTCTTTAGTTGGAATGTCGTGCGGGATGATTGGTGTATTCCTCGTCCTCCGACGGATGGCCATGATGGCAGATGCCATCAGTCATACGGTACTTCTTGGAATTGTGCTTGCCTTTATGATTACACACAGCCTAGAGGGTGTGCACATGCTCATTGGAGCCGCTCTTGCCGGACTGTTAACCACTTATCTTGTACAGTGGTTTCAATCAAAGGGTGTGCAATACGATGCTTCCATCGGAGTTGTTTTTACAAGTTTATTTGCCATCGGGGTCATACTTGTTTCAACAAGTATTGGTAATACACATCTCGATATTAAACACACGTTAATGGGAGAGATTGCATTCATCCCATGGAATACAGTTCCTCTACCGTTCATCGGTTTTGAAGTGCCTGTTGCAACCTTGACGTTATTCTGCGTGTTTCTGCTTGTGCTGGGGCTGATCCTGGCCTTTTATAAGGAATGGAAGCTCACTGCATTTGACCCGGCGCTTGCTGCAAGTCTCGGTCTGCCCGTAATTGGCCTTCATTACTTGTTCATGACACTTGTTTCGTTAACAACAGTGGCGTCCTTTGATGCGGTTGGAGCCATTCTGGTTGTTGCGATGTTAATTACACCGGCAGCTTCTGCTTACTTATGGACAGAGCGCTTGTCTGTCATGCTTTTGTTAAGCGCATTGTTTGGTGTTATTTCTTCAATAGCCGGGTATTACATTGCCGTTTGGCTGGATACCTCCGTATCAGGATCCATGGCTTTTTCCACTGGAATTGTGTTTGTGATTAGCTTTATCTTCTCCCCAACACATGGGGTCATCTCTAAGTGGATTCGACCACAGCCAGTGCAAAAGACTACGTTGAGCAAGAACACCAACTAAACAGAGGGCGGAATATAACATAAATGGTGCGACAAATTCGCTACAGGAGAATCCCTCCGCTTGTTTTAAATAAAATCACAAATGGCGAATGATTCTGCAATCGAATCATTCGCCATTTTCTAGTTGATTTTAAGTTTTTCAATTAGTTCGTTTCATCCACAGTAAGAAGCGTAGAATGAGTCATAATGATAAAGTCGGCATCTTGTGCTGGAAAAGAGGCCACACGGCGGAATCCGATCGACTCGTACAGCTTGATCGCCCGCTTATTAAACGTCGCAACAGACAGCCGCACGCCCGTATTAGGATACCTCTCTTTTAAAAAGGAAGCGATTTTCTGAAAAAAAGCATGTCCTTTTCCCTGTCCTGTTAGCTGTGGTGCCATCCCAAGTCCGATATCAATAAACCGCTCCACGTACATACCCGTTGCTCGACCTTCGGGCACTTGGGCAGAGGTACCAATACAAAAGATCCCGACAAGCTGCTCCCCGCATCGAATGGTATAATAAGGGTTCATCAAAAACTCCTGCATCGCTTCAGCCTGCGCTCGTATATTATAAAAGTCGTAGGGTGCCTCATATTTCCAGTGAATGACTTCCACTGCATCCTCAGGTGTAATATCTGCAATCACACCGTTCTCCATGTGAGTCACCTGCCTTATGAAAGTACCCACGTTCTGATGGCATGAGCCACTCCTGCTTCATCATTTGTCTTTGTTACCCAATCAGCTGTATCTTTTACAAGCGGTTGAGCATTGCCCATTGCCACACCGAGACCTGCCTCTTTGATCATCGCTAAATCATTTAAGCTATCACCAACAGCCATCACTTGATCCATTGTCAGTCCAAGAAACTCACATACTTTCTTAAGTCCTTGAGCTTTATTTACGCCTGCAGCGTTAATCTCAAGGTTTGAAGGGCTTGAGTTACTAATCTCAAGCTCAGGATGCGACTGAAGCTCTTTTAAAATGGTGAGCCTAGTGTCATCGTCCATCACGTCAAATCCAAATTTTAGCCATTCTGACTGGTGGATATCCTCAGGCATTTCGTTTCTCCATACTTTGTCCACTGATGTAGCCCAAGCATGTGTACCATGCTCGTTACGAAGGTCCCACATTTTCTGAACAAACTGGCTATCCAGCTTATTTCTTTCAACAAGGTTTAAATCACGATCCCAAATCTCGCTCCCGTTTACAGTAACAAGATACGATGTAAGCTTTAATGTTTCTGCGTGTTCACTCGTTGTCATTAATGAACGTCCTGTACTTAGAACAACATAGACACCTTTATCCTGTGCTTCTTTAATGGCTGCGATATTCTCTTCTGATAAAGTGTGCGAAGAGTTAAGTAAGGTTCCGTCAATATCTAATGCAACTAGTTTAATTTCTTTTTTCTCTGTCTGTATAGTCATGGTAATCTCCTATCTCTTGTGACGATGTTTATAATGAAAGTGTGTCCCAGAATGTTAGTAATGTTTCAATGCCCTTGTCATAATTCTCTAAATGGAAATGCTCATTCGGCGCATGGAAGTTCTCACTTGGCAATCCGAAGCCCATTAACAAGATCGGAATCGATAATACTTGGTCGAATGTTTCCACAACAGGGATCGATCCTCCCATCCGAGTAAACAGAGCTGGTTCACCGTACACCTTTTCGTATGAGTCGGTTGCCGTTTTAAAGGCAGGGTGATCCGTTGGTGCGAGAAACGGTTTTCCTTTATCAAAACGAGTGGTTTTTACAGTCACTCCAGGTGGAGTATGAGCCTCTAGATGTTTTTCAATCAGCTCTGAAATGGTATCTGGATCTTGTCCTGGTACAAGTCGGCAGGTGATTTTTGCATGAGCGAGAGATGGAATTACGGTTTTTACGCCTTCTCCTTGAAACCCTCCATAGATACCATTTATTTCTAGAGTGGGACGTACCCATGTATGTTCACGGGCTGTGTATCCCGCTTCTCCAAACAGTTCATTCACACCGAGTTCTGACTTAAGCTCTTCCTCGTAATTTCCAAGCTTCTTGTAGCCTTCTCGTTCTTCTTCAGTCGGCTCAATGACCCCATCATAGAAGCCTTCAACTTGAATTCTTCCCTCTTCGTCCCGCAGCGTACTCAGTAATTGAACAAGTGCATGAATGGAGTTTTGCACGGCTCCCCCGTACAATCCTGAATGCAAGTCGCCTTTTGCCCCTTTTACATCGACTTGGAGACTGCATAATCCACGCAATCCTGTGCAGACGGCAGGTTTTCCTTTACCGAGAATTGGTGTATCAGAGATCATTAGAATATCAGAGGCAAGTAAGTCTTCATGCTTTGATACAAAGGCATCTAGGCTCGGACTTCCGATTTCTTCTTCTCCCTCAATAAGGAATTTCACATTAAATGGTAGGGTCCCATTCACTTTAAGCATGGCTTCTACTGCTTTCACATGCATAAACGTTTGACCCTTATCATCACTTGCACCTCGTGCATAAAGCTTTTCATCATGGATAACTGGCTCAAAAGGAGGGCTGTCCCACAGCTCTACCGGATCAACCGGCTGTACATCGTAATGACCGTATACAAGAATGGTATGTGTGTTATCTGGATGACTCCACTCTCCGTACACTACTGGATGACCAGGTGTCTCCATCAGTTGAACGGTTGAAAGTCCTGCTTCCTTAAGAGATTCAACCATCCACTCCGCTGCTTTTCTAACGTCTGCCTTGTGATCCGACAACGCGCTAATACTTGGAATACGTAGAAATTCAATAAGCTGATCTAAATGCTGTTGACGATTGTCACGAATGTATTGGGATACTTGAGATACCATATAACCTCTTCCTTTCGTGGTTCATTATGTAGGTAAAATAAGTGTATCATAGCCTACCCTAAATGAAACGGGTGTTGCCTATAAATAAAAAAAGCATGTTAAATGGTCGAATTGCTTCCCACTTAACATGCATTCTCACTTTGTTTTGAGTTATCTAAAATTTTCAGGGAAGACAGATAAATCAATTCCCCACAATAGAGGCAGCAATAAGTAGACTGCTGCGATAATTAAAAACGTTGCAATGATATTCACGATAAATCCGACACGCACCATCTCAATAATTTTCAGCTTACCTGTACCAAATATAATTGCATTTGGTGGTGTTCCTACCGGCAGCATAAATGCACAGTTTGCAGCCATTGCACACGGAACCATCACGGCATATGGATGAATATTAATCGCAACTGCTAGCGCTGCAACAATCGGGAGAATCATTGTTGCTGTTGCAGTATTGGATGTGATTTCTGTTAAGGCCATAATCAGTAAGGTTGAAGCCAGGATGACAATAAAGATATGCATTCCATCTAATACTTGCAGCTGGTCCCCCATCCAATCAGAAAGCCCAGAGGATGTGAAGCCTGAAGCAATCGCAAGACCTCCTCCAAAGAGCAGGAGCACTCCCCATGGAATGTCTTTTGAGTCCTTCCATTCAAGGATACGCGTTCCAAACTTCTTTGAAGCCGGTAAAAGGAATAAAGCAGCCGTTGCTGCCATAGCAATGATTCCGTCTGTAAGATCCAGGTCTTCAAAGATATTTGTCCAAATCAGCTCTCTTGTAACCCACATAAAAGCTGTGACAACAAAGATAACCAAAACCGTTCCTTCTTCAAAGGACATCTTACCAAGAGCCTTCCGTTCTTTCGTAATCACTTCTTTTCCACCCGGTAATCCTTTAATGTTAATTTTAAAAGCAAATCTCCCTAAATAAATCCAAGTGAAAACAATTAAAAATGCAACAACGGGTGCAGCAAAAGCCATCCAAAGCGCAAATGAAAGCTCAACACCAAATAATTCTTTTACTTGTGCAGCAAGGATGATGTTTGGTGGGGTTCCTATTAATGTCCCTAATCCACCAATCGTTCCTGCGTACCCAATTCCAAAAATTAAGGCTTTTTCAAATTTAGGAAGTTCTTTTTCCTCAGGCTTGCCTTTTAATGCGCTCGCCACTTGTGCAGTAATCGCAAGTCCCATTGGGATCATCATCATAACCGCAGCTGTGTTTGAGACCCACATTGATAAAAATCCTGTGGCTACCATAAATCCAAGTAAAATTCGCTGCGTGCTTGTTCCGATTAACGAAATAATTAATAAGGCCAACCGTTTATGAAGATTCCACTTCTCCATCGCTGTCGCAATAAAAAAACCACCTAAGAATAAAAAGATAATATCATTTCCATAAGAGGACGCGACTGCCCCTGAATCAAGTGCACCTGTTAATGGCAGTAAAATAATTGGTAACAAGGACGTTGCCGGAATTGGCATGGCTTCGGTAATCCACCATGTAGCTACCCAAAGAGTCACTGCTAAGACGGCTTTCCCCTCAAATGAAAGTCCATCTGGTTGAAAGAAAAGAAGAGTCAGTAAAAAAAGAACAGGTCCGAGAATGAGTCCGACCAATTGGGGTGTTTTATAAGGTTTCTTTTCGTCAGGCTCTTTATTCGGATTTTGTTTAGGGGATTGTTGATCTGCTCCTTGATGAGCGTCCTGGTTCGTCCCCTTTCTGGCAGTTGAATCCTTGTGATAGGCAAATATATTCAGTAAACGTTTTGTTTGTCGGTGCGATTGCCACAAGCTTTGCCAAATTCCTTGCGTGAGAGTTTTCATTGTCAGATAACCTCCTACTGAAAGCGTTTACTGTATTCTGAATCAAATTCGTAAATGCGTCCACTAAAAGAAACTAATGATTAGGCTTATGAAACTTTTGAAAGCAGTGAGCTACTCTGATAACAGAGACATATAATACTCACTGCCTTTTTGACTTAGCTTAAATTGATTAAGCGGCCGACCCGTTCCTTCATACGATACTCTACTTTCAACCATCCCTTGTTCCTCTAGATAGCGAAGGTACTTTCTGAGAGAAACTCTAGAAATAGCAGAGGCTTCTGATAACTCAGCAGTAGAGAACCATCCACTTAGACAGTTAATTTCCTGAAAGATTTTTTTGTACGTAGCCTTTGTAATTCCTTTTGGCAATTCCTCTTGCTCTCCCGTAAGCTCATTGCTTCGATTTAGAAATAGTTGATCCACCTCATCTTGTTTTAATGCTTCTGCCTTCAGCTTGTTAGATTGATCGGCATATTGCAGTAATGCTTCTTTAAACCGATCAAAATCAAAGGGTTTCATTAAATAATCTACAGCTCCATAACGCAGTGCAGTTTGAATAGATGCCTGATCATTGGCAGAACTTACAACAATGACATCGATCTCCATGCGCTTAGCTCTAAGCTCTGATAACAAATCCAGACCGTTCTCATGATTCACATACAGGTCAAGCAGGATCAGTTGAACCTCTTGTTCTCCAATGATCTCCCAAGCTTTGGTCATTGTGCTTGCTGTTCCTGTTAACGTAAACCCAGGTATCTGCTCAAGATAGATCCTATTAAACTTTGCAACCATTGGGTCATCTTCAATGATTAAGACTTTAATCATGTTCTTCTCCTCGTATTGGCACAATGGCCTTTAATGTAACTCCCCCATCAACGTTTGCGGTGAGGGTTAACTCTCCATGTGCATCCTCTATATATGTACTCATTAAGTACAAGCCGTATCCTCTACCGGTTCCCTTTGTTGAAATCCCTTTTTCCATTAATTGATCTAGCCGTGATTGACTGGTTTGTCCCCCGTTATCTTTGACCTGCCAAAGGATCTGTTCGCCGTTACAATCAATCGTCAAATCAATGGTTGCATCATCCATGTCTTGCAGGGCTTCCATTGCATTATCCAGGCTATTCCCTATGACCGTAATCAACGCATTTAACTGAGTTGGATCTTTTATTGTTGGCCATGAGAACTCACCATCGAATTGAACCTTGATTCCTTGGTTCTTAACCATCTTTAGCTTGTTAAGGAGATAGCCAACTAGTACTGGGTCATTCACTTGCCTTGAAATCCAACCCACATCCTCTTGATAATAGGTTGAGATGGTTTGAATGTACGCTTGCAACTCTTCATATGACTCCGTATGAACCATGGCTGATACAACGTGCAGCTTATTCATAAATTCGTGAGTCTGTAACCGAAGGGCCTCTGCATAGGACTTCACTCCAGATAATTGGTCCAATGCAAGTGTAAGCTCTGTTTTGTCTTGAAACGTGACCATCGCTCCTAGTCTCTGGTCATTCAACTGAAGGGGGACCCGGTTTACGACAAGCTCAAGCTCTTTGAGAGATCGTTGTTTATTTCGTTGAATCTTTCCTGATTCGAGCACCTCATCCAGCTCAAATTCAGGTAAAACTGCGGCAATATCCTTATGTAAAACATGTTCTGTCTTACCGGCTTTTTGCAGAATTTTTGTGGCCGCCTCATTTTGTAGAATAATTTTACCATACGCATCCACTGCAATGATTCCTTCTTGAACGGAGGAGAGCATCGCTTCTCTTGTTTCAAGCAATTGGGCAATCTCCATTGGCTCAAGATTTTGCATGGATCGTTTAATTTTTCTTGCAAGTAAAACAGCGCCTACTAGACCGGCAATCAAGCCAGCGAACCCACCGATCCAGACCATAACCTGACTACGGTACACAGCCGATTTAATATGATCAGTTAATATCCCTACTACAACCACACCTATTTGTTCCCCTGTTTGTTCATTGTAAACAGGAATGAATGTGCGTAGTGATTCACCTAGTGTCCCCTCAGCAGTCGAAGAATAGGTTTCTCCTTCAAAGGCTCGTTCTTCGTCACTTCCTACAAATCGTTCTCCGACCTTTTCCGGTGTAGGATGAGTTAACCGAACACGATCCATATCGATCACGACAATATATTCTACATTTGTTTCACTTTGGACTTCCTCTGTATATTCTTGTAATCGTGCCTGTGTCTCTTCATTCTCTAGCCCGTCGATAACAACTGGTGATCTAGCGAATGAAGTAGCAATCGTCCATACCTTGTCCTCAAGCGCTGACCTTGTTGATTTCGC
Source organism: Alkalihalobacillus sp. FSL W8-0930 (assembly GCA_037965595.1). Taxonomy (NCBI): domain Bacteria; kingdom Bacillati; phylum Bacillota; class Bacilli; order Caryophanales; family Bacillaceae; genus Alkalihalobacillus; species Alkalihalobacillus sp. FSL W8-0930. The sequence continues at coordinate 3,482,206 of CP150183.1, forward strand.
ATTATCAATTGCAACAAGTATTCCAGCTAATGATAGCGCGAGTACTAGACCTGAACAGACAAGTAATACGATAACCGTTTGTAGCCGATAGTTACTTTTCTTTGGTTTTTTATATGTCATAAGTCTCTTTACTACCTTTCGTACGATAACCCTTCATCACACTATACCAAAGAAAATATTCAGATAATAGAGTTCAGGTAGAAAACAAAATGGAAAAGACGAATGCCCACTTTTATAAATGGAATCATTCGCCTTTTCCGTTGCATTCTTTCTATGTCTCTACCATTTAAATACTTGAACTAGCTTTTGAAGCTCCTCTGATAGAACAGATAGGTTTTCTGCCGAGCTTGCAATTTCCTCCATAGAAGCTAGTTGTTCCTCTGTTGAAGCAGAAACGGTTTGCATTTCCTGAGTGGTCTCCTCGGTACTCGCAGAAAGCTCCGTGAACACCTTGGCAAAATCCCTTGCCCCTGTTGAGACGTGATTTGCTTCTTTTGAAACGATTTGAATTTTTTCCACCATGCTACGCATTTGCTGATCGATACGTGCAAACGATTTGCCCGCTTGTTCTGCTACCTTGATTCCGTTATCTACCTCTGAACCACCCACCTGCATTGCAGCCGTTGCATGGTTTGCCTGTTTTTCAATCGAGACAATCATCCTGTGAATCTGTTCGCTTGCAGCTGCAGATTGCTCTGCAAGTTTTCGAACCTCCTCGGCAACAACTGCAAAGCCTTTTCCATGCTCTCCAGCTCTTGCTGCCTCAATGGATGCATTTAGTGCAAGTAGATTCGTTTGTTCTGCAATTTCTTTAATAAGTGATGTAACTTGATTGATTTCCTTTGAACTGTGAGCCAGCTCGCTAATACGCTCTGCCACCGTCACACTTGTTTCTTTAATAATGCTCATCTGATTCATACTTGATTTGACCGCCTGGCTGCCCGTGGCTACCACCTCTTGCACCTGATTTGCCGTCGAGTTAGCGGTTGTTGTTTCATCTGTAATTTGCAGGACAGATTGATAGAGTTGGTCCGCCTTTTTGGTACTTGTGTTCATCGATTCCGTTTGCTCATCAGACGCACTTACGACCTCTTGTACAGCTCTGGTGATCTGCTCAGTGGCTTGTGTATTCTGCTGTGAGCTGGCTAGTAACTGTTGGGACGCAGCTGCCACTTGAGTGGATTTGTCTAGCACACCTTCTAGCAACCCAAGAAAGGACACTCTCATTTGTTCAAACGACGCGTCAAGCTGACCAATTTCATCATGTCGCATCGCTTTCTTTTCCTTACTTGCACTCAGATCTCCGGTACCAATACGTGCAGCGGTCTTAGTGAGTCTTCGGATTGGTTGTACAATAGATAAGACCATTCCAGATGCCATGATTAAGCCCAAGACTAGTGTGATAACAATAACGGTAACGGTTGTCCACCAAATCGGATTTACAGCGTCATCGACTTCATCCATAAAAAACGTGCCGGCAAGCTTCCAGCCAGTTTGTTCATTTGTTAGAAAGCTCATATACTTTTCTTCAGACTCGTAAGCGTACGAGAACGATCCCTCTTCCGATTGATACATTTTTGCAAAGAAGTCTTCCTGAGCGACCGTCCCTAAATCATTGGTCGGATGAGAGATAAAGCTCTGACTACGATCCAAGAGAAACAAGTATCCACCTTTCCCCACTCGACTTGATTCAATCATCGATGTTAAGTGATCCAGCTCCAAATCAATAGCTACAACACCCGCTTCATTTTCTAGTGCTTTCGCAAGCGTTACCGACACTTTTTTTGTCGCAAGTGACATGTAGGGGGCTGATACGAAGATCTCTCCCTTAGACGCTTTAGCCTGCTGATACCATGAACGTTCTCTGACATCAAACGAGTCAGGATATTCAATAGAGGATGGCTGATGGACAAAGTTCCCATTATCCAACCCTATCAATACCTGTTCGACCTCATCTTGAGAAAGGCTGTATTGCTCTAGTAAGTTAGATACATCTCTCTCACTTGCTTCGTCATCTAATGAATCTTCAGCTAACGCATTAACGAGCATTTCTAAGTTCTGTGATTGTGAACGTATGTATTGATTAATCATTTCATCCATTTGTTCAATATTTTCCAGTGCATCCTCCATAATCATCGTTTCCGTATTATCTCGTGCACTATGATAGGAGAAATACCCAATAACTAATGGTGGAACAATAAGTATAAGAAGATATGAAATAACAAGCTTCATCCGTAGACTGAGGCCTTTTTTCTGTTGTTTTTTCTTTTTTGTTCGCATCCGACGCTCTCCTTTTCAAATTAAAGGCATACACTTGTTTTTATCGGATTCTTTTATAGAGATTTGAAGAAGAAGATGGAAAAAGAGGAGAGGAATATGAAGGGGACAAACAGAAAATGTAGAAGAATATTGTCTACCATAGATACTTCGCAATCACTCGATTATTGTTCTATAAACACACGAAAGGCAAATGATTCGCTTGGTCATTTGCCTTCCTTAATCAATTTTTAATTTCCCTCAGCCTATTTAGTTAATCGATGATAGCAAGAGATATACTGTTCCTGCAGACACTTAGCGGACGAGATGGCAGGCCGACTCCGAAGGGAGGAAAGGACAGGGTTGAAATACACTGGTGCAGCCAGTTTAGTTCAACGCCCGCCCGGCGAGACTTGCCAGCCATCTCGGGAGCGATTCTTCAAATAAAATTGTTCTTCAAATTAAGAGGCTTCACCTATATCACCCTACTCACTATCCTGATACAACCCGTGCCGCATGATATATTGATAGCAGCTTTCTGGTAGAAGATATCTTGGTTCTCCGCCACGACTAAATTCTTGGCGAATGTAGGTAGAGCTAATTTCCATAGCGAGTCCTTTATCAACAAGATGGAACCGGCCATCGTCTGCGTTTCTAAGTAAGGGCGAAGCTGAGATGGTTTTTAGCATATCAATTCCATCACGTGCCATCACAATAAATTGATGCTCTTCCACTAGCTTTTCACCCTTTACCCAACTTCCATTACCAATGTCTACGAGAATATCAGCGCCCATCACAAAGTATAGTTCATCATTTGGATATTGTTTCTTTAACCGTTGCATCGTGTAGTATGTGTACTGCTGACCGATTGGCGCATTCATTTCTTCTGTAGACAGCTCAAATCTCGGGTCATCGGCAATAGCCAAATTCACCATCTGCGTTCGATGCTCGTCACCACCTTGAAGACTTTTATCACGTCGTTCCTTTGCTGATGGTAGAAACAAGATCTTATCAAGCTTTTTTCGGTGACAAATCGTTGAAGCTGTCCAAAGATGTACATTAGTGATTGGGTCAAATGATGAACCATATACTCCGATTTTCAAGGGTTCCACCTCATGAGTTTATTTAGTATTTTTTGCCTGAATCATTTGTTCTTTAAGCTCCCGCAGTTCATCTGAGAGGACTACTGGGTATACCTCAGGAACCTCTAAGCGTAGATACTCTTCCCAAAACGTTGCTTTACTTGATTGATGATAGTCACGAATTTGTGGAAGGGTTGGCTTCGTGTATACTAATTCACCATTTTCAAAGATTTTCTTATGTAGCTCCTCGAAGGTGAAGTGTCGAATCACCTTTGACTTCAACGGGTTTGTTGGATGCTTTAAAACAATCTCGTCTTTGCCTTCTAGCGATTCGTGCGCCAGGCAAATGTAATCTCCCTTTGCCATGTGGTTATGATCATATAATCGATACACCTTTTTACGACCGGGGTTTAACACTTTATCAATGCTTTCAGAGATCTTAATTAACGAAATCCAATCATCCTGTTCATAGGAGGTGCCATCCTCTTTTTCTTCGTGCTGAAATGGACTTCTGGCAACGATTTTATGAACGCCTCCAAGTGCCGGGTGATCATAAGCCGTGATGAATTTGGTGCCGACTCCCCATATATCGATTTGGGCACCTTGCTGCTTTAACGAGGCAATGGTTGCTTCATCCAAGTCATTTGTTGCTGAAATTTTTATATAATCGAGGCCTTCCTCGTCTAAACGCTTGCGCACTTTCTTAGACAGGTAAGCCAAGTCACCACTATCTAATCGCACGGCTACAAGACGTTGGCCTCGCTGTTCCATTTCCTTAGCAATTCGAATGGCATTAGGAAGACCGCTCTCCAGTGTATTCGTCGTATCGAGTAACAGAATGACTTTCTCAGGAAATGTATCTGCATATGATTTAAACGCCTCGTACTCGTTTTCATGGAACATAATATAGACATGCGCCATGGTACCCGTAATAGGAAGATCAAATGCCTTTCCAGCTTTCACGTTGCTTGTCGCATCAAACCCAGCGATATAAGCCATTTTCGCCCCATAGACACTTGAATCTCTTCCTTGTGCACGTCTTTTTCCCATCTCAAGCAACACATCTCCGCCCGTTACTGTCACTAGTCGAGAACCCTTCGTCAGTAATAACGACTCAGAGTTAATCGTGTTCAGCAGCATCGCTTCAATCCAAATACATTCCCAAACGGGTGCTTCAATTCGAAGAGTTGGTGTATTAGGGAAAACCAGATTCCCCTCTTCAATCGAATAAAGATCTCCACTAAAGCGTAACGTACGCAATTCATCTAAAAAGGCTTCATCAAAAGCCTCAGGCTGTTGTCGCAAATAGTCAATATCCTGTTCATTAAAATAGAGATGATCAAGCATCGAAATTAGATGATCCAAACCACCAAATGCAACATAGCCACCTAATTCCCCCCGATAATCACCCACTCCACGAACAAAAGGAGGTTTGCGGTAAAAATCATCATAAACCACCTTATTTTTGTGGATATCCTGCTTCCATAACGCATACATCATTGTAATCGCATAATAATCTGCATCTAGCGCATAGTCCTCAGCAGGATTAAAAAACGGAACCACATTGTATTCATTCCCTGAACAGTTTAGACAAGAGGCTGTTCGTTCTTCTCCTTTTGAGAAGTGCGGATGTCCACACGCGGAACATACTTGAACAAAGCGAAATTCTTTAGGGTCAATAAAATCAAACAACGTTTTACCACGTACCATCAAACGTAACTCCTTCTTAAGACAAACCAATACTCCCAGTCTTGGCCCCTCTTTCTTCTCCCCTTATCTTAGCCCTCCCTCTTTGTGCTTGCAACGACTTTCTCTCTTAGAAACGTGACAGTAATTGTATAGATCTAAAGATTTTTTTAGCCTTTGTTCTTATTCGAATGAACGACGTTCGGTATATCGAACAATACTCATTCACCCCTAATTTACAACCATTTCGGGTAATAAAATCAAGTTGATGTTGGATTGGGAAAACAATCGCGAAGACCCTGTCTTGTCAAGTGTTGAGTAAAATGTTCTGTTTACAGAACAAAACGGAGGCTGTTATAATAGCCACTAACATCAGACAGATAAGCGAGGGACTCACACATGATTGGAAAACAAGTGAAAAAATGCAGACTAGATCGAGGACTTTCCTTGTCAGAGTTAGCTGAAAATGCAGGGGTAGCAAAATCTTATTTAAGCTCCATCGAACGTAACATCCAATCAAATCCATCTATCCACTTTTTAGAGAAAATATCTCTCATTTTAAATGTTCCGATTGAGACGCTGCTCTACGGAAATGAAGCAACAAACGACTTAAATGGGTTGGACAAAGAATGGGTTCAGCTAGTTAAAAATGCGATCGAATCTGGAATTAGCAAGGAACAGTTTCGTGAGTTTATTGAATTTAATCGTTGGAAAAAAGAACAACTCCACCCGTAAGCATCGTACCGTCCCTTCGGAATTACTAATCCCCATTTTTCAAACAAAAAAAGGCCGAAAGATCGACCTTTTACTATCATTCTATTTCGCATGATTTAAAACCGAATAAAGCTTTTGGAATGCCCAGTCAAGTTCTTCCTCTGTAATAATGAGTGGTGGAGCCAGTCTAATGACATTCATATGTGTTTCTTTACAGAGCAATCCTTTTTCCTTTAATTTTTCACAATAAGGTCTGGCTGGCTCTGTTAATTCGATTCCGATAAATAGCCCTCTGCCTCTAATCTCTTTAATGATTGGATTCTGAATGGTCTTAAGCTTCTCCATCAAGTACTCTCCAAGCTCGAAGGACTTTTCAACAAGCTTTTCCTCTTGAAGAACATCTATTGCGGCTATGGCCACAGCACTAGCTAAAGGATTTCCGCCAAATGTGGATCCATGGGATCCTGGATCAAACACCCCAAGTACGTCTTTGCTGCCCACAACAGCGGAGATGGGCATCACTCCACCACCTAATGCTTTTCCTAATATATATAGGTCTGGCGAAACATCGGCCCAATTGCATGCAAAGAGTTTTCCCGATCGACCCAGTCCAGATTGAATTTCATCCGCTATAAAGAGAACCTGATTGTTGTGGCAAAGCTCGGCAGCCTTCTTTAAATATCCATCAGGTGGAATGATGACTCCTGCTTCTCCTTGAATCGGTTCAACTAGAAAAGCTGCCGTATGTTCAGTAATTGCTTCTTTTAACGCGTCAGCATCACCATATGGGACGACCTTAATGCCAGGTAGCATCGGTCCAAATCCCCTCTTATATTCATCATTTGAAGAAAGTGAAACAGCCGTCATCGTTCGACCGTGAAAGTTATCCTCACAAACAATGATTTCTGCTTGATCCTTCGCTACACCTTTGACATCGTACGCCCATCTTCGTGCAGCCTTAATAGCTGTTTCCACTGCTTCTGCACCTGTATTCATTGGAAGAACCATCTCGCAGCCTGAAAGCTCTGCTACCTTTGAATAAAAGGCACCTAATTGGTCATTATGAAACGCTCGTGAAGTTAACGTGATCTTCTCTGCTTGCTCCTTTAATGCTTGAACGATTTTCGGATGACAGTGACCATGATTCATCGCAGAATATGCACTTAGCATATCCATGTATTTGTTTCCCTCAGGATCACGTACCCATACGCCTTTTCCCTCTGAAAGCACCACCGGAAGTGGATGATAATTCTTTGCACCAAATTGTTCAGTCTGGTTTATAACATCCTGTGATCGAGTCATCGTAAACCCCTCCTTGAACTGATTGGTCCTACCCTTTTATTGTATGTCTCAAAAAGCCTTTCAGGCAACCTTCTTGCAAGCGCTATCAACATATATTAGGTTTAATAAGGGTAGATAGAGAAGAGCATCTAAGGTATACCTCGGGAGGACTAGTTTATGGAAGCCATTCAGAAAAAAAGTATGACTATCACAATTGGGGATCATGTTTTGTTTTTATCGACGGTGTTTTGCTTTTGGTTTGCTACATATATTTACGTACCAACGTTTAGTTTGTATCTAGAAACAAAGCAATTTACATATTCTGCGATCGGGATTATTTTGGGAAGCTATGGTGTGACACAGGTCCTGTTACGGTTTCCTTTAGGCATCCTTTCAGACATACTTCATCGCCTTAGAAAACAACTTTATATCGGGGGATTTGCTGTTGCAATCATTAGTGGACTGTTGCTCGTTTGGTTTGATTCGTTTTTAGCCATTTTTATCGCTCGTCTGCTCGCTGGAATAACGGCATCGATGTGGGTCATGGCAACAATTCTTTATGCTCAATATTTTGACCGGACGCAATCCTCCCGGGCAATGGGCACTCTACAATTTCTCACGGTTATGCCTCAGTTTGTGAGTATGGCGCTCGCTGGTCTAATTGTTCAATCCTTTGGTTGGACGTTGCCCTTTTGGATTGCTGTTCTAGCCTCAGCAGTTGGACTCATTTTGTCCTGCTGGATAAAGGTTGTTCCACAAGAAAGCACTCAACAAAGCACGCGTAAATCATATAAGAGTTACGTGATGGCAACGATTCGGGTTCCAACGCTTTTTGCGATCACTGGTTTATCTATGATCGGGCATGGCATTCTCTTTATCACCATATTTGGATTCACTCCATTGTATGCAGCTACAATTGGAATTGATGAAGGGACACTTGTCTGGCTTGTGATGGCGTTTTTTATTCCACATGCCATTGCTTCCTTGAGCCTTGCCTTTCTACCGTTACAAGAGCGACACACTAAACTCATTCTTCTTATTTGTCTAATTGCTACAGTGGTTTCCCTTGTTCTGATTCCATTGACAGAGTCCCTTACAAGCTTAAGTGTCGTCCATGGTCTTCTGGGTCTGGCACTAGGATTGTTTTTCCCTTTATTACTTGGGAAAATTGCCAGCTTACCTGTGGATTCATTACGAACGTCAGTGATGGGATTTTATCAGTCCTTTTACGCGCTCGGAATCTTTTTAGGTCCGATCCTAGCAGGAGCCGTAGCTGAGTGGGTTGGATTATCAGCAATGTTCTGGGGTGGTGCCTTCCTTGCCTTGCTCGGGATTCCAATGCTCCTATACGCGAATCAGAGATCAATGGATAGCAAAGAAGACTGGGACATAACATGAATGTAGCCAGTCAAACACGAATTTAGCAACAAATCGCTGCGGGAGAATCCCTCGCACCCGCCGTGGACGGCCTCAGCCCCTTCCGCGGAAGGGCACCGCTACTGTGTCTTCATCACGTCCTATTCCGTAGGAGTCTCAGGTTCTCCCTCCGCTCGTTTTGAAAAAAAACGAATGGCGGATGATTCCGAAATCGAATCATCCGCCATTTTCTAATTGATGTTTGGTTAGTTCTCAATCTCTCTTCCTTCTTACCACAATCCTAGAACCTTCCACCAAAGCCCGCCAATTCCGAGCCAAACAACAATATGGATGATCGAAATCAGAAAGCCGAGTGACCACCATTTTTGTTGGGTCACATATCCTGCACCAAAGAAGGCAGGAGCAGGTCCACTTCCATAATGAGTCGTGCAACCGAAGAGGTTACTGAAGAAACCAAGGAGTAATGCGGAAAGAACAGGGGGCGCTCCAGCTGCCACGATGACCGATAGGAAGGCAGCATACATTGCACTCACATGAGCCGTATTACTTGCAAAGAAGTAGTGGGAATAGAAGTAAACCACCGCTAATATGACAAGCGTGTACGTCCACCCAAGTCCTTGAACAGCTCCTTGCATTAGGTCACTAAACCAAGGAATCATGCCTAAGCTATTTAAATACTCAGCCATCATAACAAGGACAGAGAACCAAACCAGTGTATCCCAGGCTCCCTCTTCTTTCTTTATATCCGACCAAGACAAAACCTGTGTAACCAGTAAAATAACAAGCCCGATGAACGCTGCAACGGTTGCATCGATTCCGAAGCTCCCTCCTGCAATCCAAAGAACAAGTAAAACGATAAAGACGGCAATCATAAACCATTCTTCTCGCTTAATCGCTCCCATTTCCTTTAACTTTTCAACAGCCATTTTTGGTGCTTCTGGTGTTTCCTTCACCTCTGGCGGATAAAGCTTATAGATGATAAAAGGTATGATAAGCAAACTAAGCAAACCAGGTACAAGCGCGGCCAACATCCACCCCGTCCACGTAATTTCAGTACCTGTAATATTCGCAGCAATTTGAGCCGCAAGTGGATTCGCAGCCATTGCGGTTAAAAACATGGCAGATGTAATCATATCTCCCTGGAAGGATGCCTTGATCAGAAAGGATCCTACTTTTCGCTCGGTTCCATCCTCAACTCTTGAGCCGTATGCTTCAGATAGTGAGCGAATAATTGGCATAATGATTCCACCTGCCCTCGCCGTATTGGACGGCATTGCTGGCGATAACATGAGATCACTGGCAATCAATGAATAAGAAAGACCCAGCGTTCGTTTCCCGAACATCCGGACAAATACATAAGCAATTCTGGCACCAAGCCCCGTTTTGATGAATCCTCTTGAAATAAAGAAGGCGATCACAATGAGCCAAATCGTTTTGTTTTGAAACCCACTTAATGCTTCTCCAATTTCAAGTGTTCGGGTGAGGACAACGGCTGATAAGCCTATAATCGCTACACTTCCCATAGGCATCGGTTTGATAATAAGTCCAATGATTGTTGCGACAAAAATAGAGAATAGCTGCCATGCTTGCTGATCCAGACCTTGTGGGGCAGGAATAAACCAAAGAATGATTCCAATGGTCAGCGTAATGGCTAGCTGTGTATATCTTACTTCTGGTGTTTTCTTCATCTTTTCACTCCGTTATGTACCGTGTAATCGGACAAACTATATCACGTATTAGTGTGTGATAAAAGCTGAACACCATACCTTAGCCCCTTTTTTAAGTTAAAAAAATAATGAACGAACGCAATCGTAAAGTTGAATAAATGGTTAACTGATATAAAATGCCGCTACGGGATAACACTCGCTTTCCACGGGTACGGCCCATAGCCGTCAAGTTAAGAAAGGAAAAAGAAAGAGCTCATCCTTTCTCTTGTAGTGGATCTAGTATTTTCCATCAGGGTACGTATGGGTAGATTGGCTCTTTTTCTATTTTTTTTTGCACCGGATTCTACCGTTTTACTCCACACGCGCATGTGTTTCATAGGCGATCTGTAAGATGTCATAGGGACTTTGATGGCGGTGGCGATGGTCTTTTCGTCCATGTCGGTAAATGCTCTCGTAGATATTTTCTAGAACGTCTTCTAATGAAGAACGATGATAGAGAGCGTATCCTTTTGACTCTTCTATAGCCCTTTTGGCATGATGGATACACTTGTATTCACTGCCTTCGAGGTGGTGCTTTTGATGAAGATAGAACCGGCATTGAAACGCCACCATCGAGGAAAGCAGAATGTGTATAAGTTTCCCATACATGTGGCAGAGAAACCGATCTGGATTCATCGCGCGCACGTGATCAATGGCGAAAAGGGATTTCCACGTTTTGAAAAGAATCTCGACTTGCCAGCGTAAGGAATACATCGGATACAATGCTTGCACATCCATTTCTTCCTGTGTTAGGTTAGTGGCAAGGATTTGGGTATGATCCTTTTTGTCGGCGGATTGGGTATGACCCCCTTTCCGTCTTCTTTTTCGTAAACCGGCTTTCCTCTTGTTTTGTTGATCCTCTGTCAATCGTTGCACGATGACACGGGTTTGAAGGGTGTTCTTTCCTTTGACCCCTAATTGGATGACCCCATAATCTTTGATCGCTCCCGGTTCTAGCTGCTTCGCATCTTCTTCTGGTTTGATTTGGATTCGTTCCCCTTGATCATCTCTAGTCCAATAGGTCATATTGGCCGGCGTCCGCGTGATATAAGAAGCGCCTGCACGATCGATTTGTTTCAAATGGTCGCCAGAAAAGTAGCCGAGATCACGGATGATCAAATCACCTGGTTGAATCGTATCGGCTAATGCATAGGCGGCGTGATGGTCACTTTCTCTTGAACCGGAAAGTAAGGTATGCAAAAATTTCCCCTCATATAGCTCATACTCTAAATGAATTTTCGCTCCATCTGAAGAAGTACCATCTTTCTTTGGTCGTTCAAATGAAGTCGCATCTAAGATGCGGATCCGAGAAAACGGGGTCTCAGGAAGAGGTGGCATGGCCATCAACTCTTGTTTGGCCGCCAATTGAAAAAACACATGCTTCAAAAAAGCCGCTCCTTTTTCATCGAAGCGTTGATGTAAGGCTTGTTTGGAAAGGTGGGTATTGGATTCACGTGAAAGAGCCCCGCAAAGCTGTGTTAACTCTGTCGCACCGACGGGTTGAGGAAGAAAGGAACAAATACTTAGGAAATCCTCAGGTTTTAATTTCTTTAGACGCTGTACAAACCCAACATCTCGGGCAGATTGGCGAAGGTTCGGTACAGATAAAACGTCCAACACGGTTTTCGCAAACGTACTGAACTCCTCTTTTAAAGACACAAACGATCCCTCCCTAGGACTGGTTAAACCCCCATCCTAACGAAGAATCGTCTATAGTTAAACCGATTTTACTTAACTTGACGGCTATGGGGTACGGCCTCAGCCCCTTCCGCGGAACGACCACCGCTACAGTGTCTTCACCACGTACGGTGCCGTAGGAGTCTCATATTATCCCTCCGCTTATTCCTTAAAAACATTAAAAAACAAATGATTCGTCAACTGAATCATTTGTTTTTCATTACCCGTAGTCTATTCAGTTTGCACCAACCTCTATTAAATGCTTACTTAGGATGTTTGTTGGATCGGTTCATTCGCTACTGCCTCACTTAATACGTGAGTTAACGCGTCAAACAGATAATAGCTTGAAACAGTTCCGGGGTCTAAGAATCCAACGGAATCTGAACCGTATTCGGCGGCCTTCCCTTTTTGGGCTAATAGGTACTTGGACGCTTTTAATACCGTTTTTGCTTTATCTTCAAAATTGATTGATGACAAGGTGGTTTCTCTTTCTGTCAGCTCAGCGATTGCTTCCCACACATCCACTAATGTCTTGTCTCCGCGTTTGGCCTGGCCCACTTCTTTCATCTTTTCAACAGCAGCACGCATCGCTTGACTAAACTCATCCAACGAGGCTTCGCTTCCATGAAATGATAAGGCCATCTCTTTGAAAGCGACACCATATAAATGAACAGCAGAGGACCCTTTTTCTTTCATTAACACGTCTCCTGTGTATTCAAAAACCTCACGTAAGGTCATGAACGATGATGCTCTAAGAGGAGTAATCTGTTCAAATGCACGTACGACATGCTCTCCGTGATCCCCATCTCCAACATCTTGATCTATAAGTGAAAGGTACTCTCTAACGGATGCCAGATCCTTTTTTGCTTGTTCAATCCATGATGTTGCCAGTTCTATTGTAAAGACGTTCATGTAAATCACTCCTTCAGTTTATGAATGATGACTTTGTATCTGTGTATACCCTCGTCTCACTGAAAGAAACCCACTCCTACAAAAACAGAAAAAACGAACACATATATATCATGTGTTCGCCCGAAAATGCCTGTTTGTATTTAACTCACGGCTGTCTTCATATACAACGCCTCAATTTGGTCAGTCGGAAGTGGTCTGCTGTAATAGAATCCTTGTATCTCCATCAGGTCATTCATTTTTAAATAATCAAGCTGATCCTTTGTTTCAATGCCCTCCGCTGTAACGTCCATCTTCAAATGCTTCGCCATTGAAATAATGGTAGAAACAATGGCCTTATCATGCTCACTTGTCAGGATTTCAGAGATAAAGGATCGATCAATTTTTAATCGATTAATGGGAAACTGTTTTAAATAGCTTAATGAACTATACCCTGTTCCGAAATCATCCAGGCTGATCTTCACACCTAATTCACTTAGCTTCTGAAGGGTTTGAGTAGATGTATTCACATCCATCATCATACTTTCAGTAATTTCTAATTCCAGAAACGTTGGCTCTAATTCTGTTTCGTGAAGAACGGACCGAACGTGCTCATCAAAATTTAATTGATGAAATTGCTGAGAGGAAATATTCACAGCTACCGGAATCTTTAATCCGCCCTCGTCCTGCCATTGCTTCATCTGCATGCACGCACGCTTTAATACCCAGGCACCGACGTCAAATATGAGTCCAGTTTCTTCAGCAACTGGCAAAAAAGCCGCTGGTGACAGCAATCCTCTTTGAGGGTGCTTCCACCTAACAAGTGCTTCCAACCCAAGAACCTTTGCCCCATCAATTGAGAACTTGGGTTGATAATATAAGACGAGCTCTTGATTAGCGATTCCTTTTCGCAAATCAGACTCCAGTGTAAGTTTTTCCTCAAGATGTTCATTTAACGCTTCTGAATAAATTTGATAGCCATTTTTCATATTTCTTTTTACCTCATATAGCGCAGTATCAGCATTTCGAAGCAACACATCAGCTTTTTTTCCATGCTGCGGATAGATGGCGATACCAAGGCTTGCGGAGATATAGAAATCATGCTCCTTTAAGTGAAAGGGCTTTTGAATGAGTGTCAGAATACGAGAAGCAAACGATTCCAGTGAGTGTCCCATCTCCTTTTTGTAGATAAGAACAAATTCATCGCCACCAAGCCTAGATAGGATAATGTCTTCTCCATCTATAAGCTTCGTTATCCGATTACTCACCTTCTGTAAAAACAAGTCTCCGTACATATGGCCTAAGGAGTCGTTAATCATTTTAAACCGATCAATATCAAGTGTAAGAACGGCAAACGAGTGGCTGTTTTTCTTACACTCATTTACAGCCTCTTCGATTAAATCATTAAATTTGCGACGATTAGGCAGTCCTGTCAGTTCATCATGATAAGCTAAATGTTTAATCTGCTTTTCATTCTGCTTCTGCATGGTGATGTCCTTCATCATAAGATGGGTTCCAACAACTTGTTGATCAGTCACAACAGGAACATGCATCAGAGTTAGATAGAGAACCTTTTGATCCGGACGGGTAAGCATGGTTTCATACTTTCTACGCCTGAACTGTTGAAATTCAAGGTGTGAACTCACATCGATGAACCCCATGTCACGAGCTTGTTTTTGCACGATGTGCGTGGCATCAATCCCCATCATTTTCTGTGCCGCGTCATTTACTTGTTGAATGGTTCCATCTGAGCTTACAGATATAATTCCATTCATATTATGTTCATACAGGGACCTGTACCAGCTCTCATGACGAGCAATGTCACTATCCTTCTCATTAAACCGCTTATGTAAAAAGATTCCTATAGTGGTTAGAGTAAGAGACAATAGTGTACCGACTGAGATCCAATACGTAAGTCCTCTAGGATTAATGAATCCCGAGCCCATTTCCTCTCCGTATTGAAACGAAGCAGCGGCCATTCCTGTATAGTGCATTCCCGTAATGGCAATAGCCATGACAAACCCACAACCAAGCTTAATGAGCAGAGAAAACCGATTTGTCCCACCAATTGATAGGAGAAGCCACAGAGCTGCGAACGATGCCAGCGCAGCTATAGCAATTGATAGAGCCACCACACCAAGATCATATGTAATCTCCAATGATATGGCAGCCATTCCGACATAATGCATTCCCGAGATCGCAGCAGCCATACATATGCCTCCTGCAAACAAAACGAAGGAATGCTTATCACCTCTTAAGCCGACAACTAATAAAGCAATTGCTGATGCACCAATGGCAAGTATTACCGACAGCAGAACAGTACCTACATGATAGTAAACTGGAACCGAAAAGGTATAGGCAAGCATTCCAATGAAATGCATCGACCAAATTCCCATTCCCATTGTCAGAGCCCCACCTACCAACCACAGGAACCGTTTAACGCCACTTCCATTTCGAATTCGCTCAGCCAAATCTAGAGCTGTATATGATGCAAATGTAGCAATAATAAATGATAAAAGAACAAGAGGTAGACTGTACGAACCATGAAAATGCTCCATTAGACGTTCTCCTTTACGTACCTAGAAACAATATGAAATCCACTTATAATAAATCGTCATTCTATTGTAATAATCAAGACGTTTAGATTGCAACTATAGACCTATTTTACCATATAATCTTGAAACACCTTGTATAATTTCTCATCATTCTATGTAATGGTTTTCAATTCTTCCATTAGAGGGTAGGCTATACTATATCTTTGACTTCCATCGCACTAGTAGAGGAGCCATATCTATGAACCAACGAGTAAAATGGATTGATGTAGCAAAAGGAATCGGTATTATACTGGTTGTTTTAAGTCACGCCCCAGTAAACGATACCTTAAAGAGCTTTTTGTTCGCGTTTCACATGCCCTTATTTTTTTATTTATCTGGTATTGTCTTTAAACCATCCTCTTTACCGATAGGTGCTTTTGTTTGGAAAAAAGCACGCGGATTACTTTTACCTTATTTTATCTTTTCATTTATTACGTACGTCTTCTGGTTTTATGTGACAAGGAACTTCCCATTTACCTCAGGCGATGATGTCGATCCCATCGTTCCATTTTCCGGGATCTTTATCTCAACACCCGTGGACTATCAGCTTACGTATAATCCAGCCATCTGGTTTTTAACATGTTTGTTTGTTGTAGAGCTACTCTATTATTTCACTCATCGAATCTGTCGAAATGAAAAATGGATCCCCTTTTTTCTAATTGTCTTTGGAGTATTGGGGTATGCGAGCTCAGTCTTTATCAGTGCAAATCAATTGCCCTGGAGTATCCTAGTATCATTAACTGCCGTTGTGTTCTATGGAATAGGCGCATTAACAAAACAGGTCTGGGAAGAGCCTACTTGGAGGAAAACCATTGTTTCTCTTGTTGTACTGTTCCTCATTACCTATGTAGCCCAACACTTTAATTCGGAAAGGGTAGATATGAGAGGCAATCTTTATGGGGAGAGCTGGTTCTTTTATCTAGGAGCGTTATCAGGTTCCATTGGGATCATTCTGCTTGCTCTGAAACTTCATCATCTAAAGGTTCTTTCTTTCCTAGGACAGTATTCAATCGTCATCTTACTCCTGCATTTTCCAGCTTTAAATCTCGTAAAGGCAAGTGTCTATTATGGGCTGAATCTTGAAATGAACGAAACGAACACATTACCTTGGACATTGTTTTATACCATCGTGACCTTGTTGTTGATGATTCCATGTATCATCGTCTTAAAGAGAGTACCTATATTACTTGGAAAGGCACGTCCTAAAAAAAGATAAAACAGAAAGAGGGCGGGACATAACTTTAATGTAGCGAGTGAAATTCGAATATAGCAAATAATCCGCTGCTGGAGAATCCCTCGCACCCGCCGTGAACGGCCTCAGCCCCTTTCGCGGAAAAGCGCCGCTTCAGTGTCTTCACCGCGTTCTGTTCCGTAGGAGTCTCGGGTTCTCCTTCCGCTTGTTCGAATAGATCACAAATGGCGAATGATTCTGCAATCGAATCATTCGCCATTTTTGAATTACTATTTAGTTATGATCCAGGCTCTTTTGCATTTTATTCTTTATTGTGGCGTTTCAGATGACTCGTTTACACCTTTTTCGCCATAGAAATAGTTGCTTGGATCTACTGGTTTAAATCCGTCCACATTATGGAAACGAAGGAGATCCTGGTATAACACTTCATCTGATAACTGAAGCTGCTCATCAACCTTTTCCTTTAAACGCTCGGTCTCAGGGTTCGCTTCGGCTTCTTCTCCAGTGTCAGTATGATATAGCGTTCCTTGTACATTTGTGTACTTAGGTGTCACGAAGCTCCCGTCACGGAACGCAATCGTTTCATCATGTTCATCTGAAAAAAGATCCGTACCAAACATTAAATACTTCTGTGCATCAATTCCCTGAAGATGAAGTAAGGTTGGCATGACATCAATTTCTCCACCATACGTGTGATTGACACCACCCTCTACTCCTGGTACACGAATCATAAGCGGCACGCGTTGATTTTGGGCATTTTGATATGGTGTAATATCCGTACCCAGTACCTCAGACATCGCTCGGTTATGGTTCTCTGAAATTCCCTGGTGATCTCCATAAATCATGATAATCGAATCATCATATAATCCAGATTCCTTTAATTCATCAAAAAACTCTTCAACCGCTTCATCTAAATAACGAGCCGTTTGGAAGTATCCATCAACAGTTTTGTCTCCTGTTGTCCCACGATCAAGTGTAGCGTCCTCTTCATCCAATATAAAAGGATAATGGTTCGTAAGTGAGATCAAATGTGAATAAAAAGGTTGATCTAAGGACTCAAGCATTGGAATGGATTCCTCAAAGAAGGGTTTATCCTTTAATCCAAGATTCACAACCGTTTCATCTTCCATTGAATAGGAGCTTGCATCAAAGAAATGATCGATTCCAAACTGTTTATAAATTTGATCCCGATTCCAGAATGATTTGTAATCACCATGTAGAACGGCACTCGTATATCCCGCTTCCTGATTTAAGACCGCCGGAAGTGATTGATACGTATTCTGTCCCTTGGTTACAAAAGCCGACCCAGTAGGCAAGCCAAACATACTGTTATCAAGTGTTAGCTCTGCATCAGCTGTTTTGCCTTGACCTGTCTGATGGAAGAAGTTATCAAAGTACGTCATATCCTCCGAACCATGAGCGAGACTGTTTAAGAAAGGTGTAACCTCTTCCCCGTCTAACTCATAATCAAGCAGGAACGACTGAAAACTCTCTAAGTGGATTTTAATAATGTTTTTCCCCTTACCTGCTCCATACAGTTCTTCGTTTGGTTCAGCATAATGAGACGTTGTATAATGCTTTGCATTCGTTAGGTCATCACTACTTGCATAGGCTCTTTGAGACTCCATCTGCGCCGTTTGAATGCCATCATAAACGGTGTAGTTGTATAATCCAAGATACTTAACAATATAATTACGATCAAACGTCCTCGTTAATAGCTGTGGACGATCAATCTCAGCAAGCGTTAAATTCACTGTGAAAATAGCGATTCCTGTGATAATGGCAGTTGATGCAAGACTTTTTCTAAACTTTATTTCTTTAAATGCTTTGTTTTGAATTAACACAAATAAAAGGATAGCTAAGTCAACAAAATAAAGAAAATCATGACCATACATCGTCGAGAAAATACCTTCAGTCATGTTGCTCACGTTATCTGTCTGCATTAAGTTCGGTAACGTAAGAAAATCATCAAAGAAACGGTAAAACATAATATTTGCGTACAACACAATCGTCATGAGTGTACTGAATATCAAAATCCACCAGCCTGCACGTCTTCCTTTGGCAAATAACGCTAAACCAAACAGAATGATCGCAGCACTTAGTGGATTAATAAAAAGTAAAAATTCCTGCATCGTCCCTTTTACACCTAGGTTAAATTCAACCTTGTAAGAGACATATGTCTTGATCCAAAGAAAAACGAGAGCAAGCAGAAAAAAGCCCTCTTTACTGCCTAATCTTCTTTTGTTCATTTTCAATCTCTTCTTTCTAAACAAATTCATGAGCTTTATTTTAGGGCGAAGCGCCTAAAGTGACAAGTATCAAAATAAGGAGAATTCGTAAGTATACTGGTCTCTACCTTAAAAACATGAGGGATTTATCGGTTTTCCTTGTGCCAGATCACGTACCCTCGTACTTGCACCTTTTAAGCTCATGATTACGTTGGTCTTTTTAACTCAAACGGTGTCTGAATCTGGGCGTAGTCATGCCCGGCAAGTCTTGCCACAGGCTTTAATGTATCAGTCTTGATATACCCTGTCTCCAATTCATACACTGCCTCTGAAACATGATAACACACCACTCTCGCAAGGATAAGGTCATTCACAACAACCCCTTGATCATCACGAATCGGTATATGCTCATGAAGTGTACATTCGTAGCGGATCTTCGCTTCTAGTATCCCCGGAACTTTTACAATTTCACTTGGTTTTACATGGAATTTCGTTAAATTTAGTTCACTTTCCAAAGGAGGTAATGAAGCCGCTGTCGCGTTAATGTCTTCAAGATTTTCTTCATCTGTCAGGTGAACAACAAGTTCTTTATGTTTAAGTACGTTCCGTGCTGTGTCCTTTAACTCTCCAGTTTTCCTTGAAACCGATATCGCTAGGATAGGCGGATTTGAAGAAACAATGGTGAAGAAGCTAAATGGTGCTGCATTGACTACTTGCTGGTTCTCTGAAGATAGAGTGGTTACAAACGCAATCGGTCTTGGCACCACAGAGCCAGATAATAATTTGTAGTGGTCTTTCGCTGTTAACTCCGTAGACAACAATGTATGCATTAGTTGTTTTCCTTCCTTCTGAAACTTGTCATTTTATACCCGTTTACCTGTTTTTATAATCCTGTACTTTTACTTAAAATCGGAAATATAGCTGTACACTTTATCTATTTCTTCCTCGCTTCCAAAGGCATAGGTCACGCCCCAGAGCTTATCAACCTTCGTTTCATTTACATGTGCATCCAAATCATGAAAAATTCGATGCAAATAACGTACAGACATCTCATCCTCATGTTCCTCTGATAATTCCATTAATACTTTAGCATTCTTTAGATCATTAATGGCTTCTGAGGGAGCTAGTCCATGCTGACTCAACCACTCCACATCAGCTTTAAGCTGACGCCATTTATCCTTATCAGCTAGACTGTTGTGGTCAATTCGTTCTACTGCACCCCAGCCAGCTAACGTATTAAGGTTGTCGTGTTGTTCCTTTAGTATTTCGCGGACTCGTTCCTCTTCCCCTTCTTGAAATACAATTCGTTCAGTTGACGGTTCATATTCGATGATTCCATTTGATTCTTCTGTTGCTGTTCCGAGTTCACGAGTTGTTTCACTATCTGGCGTTTCCTTCGAGAGTATACTGTTTTGCGTTAAACCAAGATATATGACAACTGCACATATCAGAGTGATTAAAAGTGTAGCTCCAACAGCTATTTTCTTCTTCAAACGAATTCAGCCCCCAGGCAAACAGAATGTCTTCTTTTAAATGTATCATAGAGAACCAATTTTTATCAGTAAATGAAGAAAATCTTAAAAAAGAACACATAAATAAAGAAGACTGATGACTTCATCGAATCATCAGTTTTGTATGATTAAATAGCCCGGATCATCCCACCATCCACTAAGATGGAGCTCCCAGTCATGTAGCTTGAAGCATCTGAGGCTAGAAATGTAACAACGTTTGCAAATTCCTCAGGTTGTCCGTATCGTCCAAGCGGGATATTCTTGCGCGCCTGCTCACTGACTTCTGTCTTATCTATCCCTTGCTTCTCAGCCTTTAGTTGATCTAAGTGATCCACCCGGTCTGTAGCAATTCGTCCAGGAGCCACGGTATGCACTAGGATTCCATATGGGGCAAGCTCTTCTGCAAGGCTTTTAGCTAATCCTTGGATGCCCATTCTAAATGTGTTAGAGAGAATTAATCCAGGGATCGGTTGTTTAATGGATGAAGAAGCTATATTTAAGATCCGCCCTCCATTTTCTTTTAGATCAGGTAAGACTTCTCGAATTAATCGAATATAGCTTAACAAATTTAATTGAAAGGCTTGCTCCCACTCTTCATCAGAAAAATCCTCAAACCCTCCACCTGGAGGTCCACCTGCGTTATTTACAAGAATATCAATCGTTCCTAATTCTTCTCGTGTTCGCTTAACTAACTGCTTGATTTCATTAGGTTTCGTGATGTCACATACGCAGTATTCCACTTTGCCCTGACCCATGTCCTTAAGTTCGTCTTGTACCTTTGCAAGCTTATCTGCATCTCGACTAGTCAGCATGACGTGAACGCCTTCTTTAACAAACTTTGTGGCCACTGCTTTTCCTAGTCCTTGACTCGAGGCGACAACTAAAGCCACTTTCCCTTTAAGACCCAATTCCATAATGATCCCTCCAATTAAATGTGCTCTTCCCATCTATTGTGAAGAAGTCTGTACAAATAGGCAACCATTCCGCAACGAAGAAGTGTGACGTTTGTCCCTCTCCACAAAAGGGTACAACGTACTATAACTTATAAGACGCGGAGGATACCCTTTTGACTCATCAACCCAATGAAGTAAGTGAACAGCATGTAATCGAGGCCCTTGAGAAAAACCTGGCAATGATTCGTTTTGATTTAAATCGTCGAGTTGCCTACGTAAATCCTCTTTTTGCCCAAACGATGGGCTATACAGTAAATCAAATGCTCGGAATGGGGCATCAGGAGTTATGCTTCCCTGAATTTCGCCATAGCCTGCGTTACGAACAATTTTGGCGAAGCTTACTATCTGGTGTGAGCTTTCAGGATAAGATTTTGAGAATGAGTGCAAACGGCAGTAAAATCTGGTTAGAAGCTACCTACATGCCAATAAAAGATGAATATGGAGCTGTGGTTGGCGTATCAAAGGTCGCTACCAATATCACACAAAGACAGGAAACCATCACATCCTTCGCCTCTAATCTGCAAGAGATGTCAGAGAGACTAGACGAGCGGGCCGAAGTAGGGATTGACCGTAGCCAGAATTTAATTACTAGTATTAATCAGGTTGCCTTATTATCTACTCAAAACACAGACACCCTAGTTGGGCTTCAAGATAAAGCAAATGCGATTCAAGGCATTATTAAGACCATTCAAGGCTTTGCCTCACAAACGAACTTGTTAGCTCTAAATGCTGCCATTGAAGCAGCAAGAGCAGGGCAATACGGGAGAGGGTTTGACGTAGTAGCGAAAGAAGTTCGAACCTTATCTAAACGAATTGAGGAATCAGTCATTGAAATTCGTGACAGCATACAGTCAATGACAAATGAAGTTCAGACCATTTCAAAGGGAACACATCAGGCAAAAGAATATAGTCTCGAGAATCAAAAACAAGTTCATGTGACCATAACGGACTTTGAGACCTTTTCAAAAGACGCAGGAGAACTAAAAGAGAAAACAACGACATTAAAGAATATTATTTGAATGAAGTAAAAGAGGGCGGACATAACGTAAAACAATTTGAAAAGGCGAATGATTCGATTGCAGAATCGTTCGCCTTTAGTGGTTTTATTTGAACAAGCGGAGGGAGAACCCGAGACTCCTACGGAACAGAACGCGGTGAAGACACTGTAGCGGCGCCCTTTCCGCGAAAGGGGCTGAGGCCGTTCCCGTGGAAAGCGAGGGATTCTCCTGTAGCGGAATTGGTGCTATGTTCGTGTTTGACTCGCTACATTCATGTTATGTCCCAGCCTCTTCTTTTAGTAAACCGATTTGATTATGTACGTAGCGAGCCCCTCTGTTTCTTGCGCAGATACGGAAAAACGTGTTGGGTCAAGCTGGAATTGCTTGTGTACATCTTTTTCTTGGGGTGGCATGGTTAGTATGAGTCCATCTAATCCCTCAGTGCGTGCGCATTTTTTAAAACGGTTAACCGTTAACTGAGTGATGGAGAGATTTTGCTCTTTAGATTGAGTTGGATCCCATGGACAGGCTGACCAAAAACGAGAGCCCTGTTGAAACAATGTGGATAACCCAAGAGCTTCCATCGCAACTGGCTCAGTAATCGGATCGGACGTAATCGCGAATCTATTTTGATCGCGTTTTAAATTTTTCCGGATGGTGGTTGCTACATGGTCAAATAACGAGCAACGAAGAGCCGATGCGAAATGGAAAAGCTCCTGGTGAAAAATAGCAATTTGACCACCCAGCGAGAGCGGCTTCTCTGTCTGTTTCATTGGTTTATCGCCATCATAATGGTTGATGATACGTGCAATCGTTCCTGCTCTTCTTATTAAAGCAAGTAGCAAGTCAGATGCCGGGACGTTTTTATTGGAGAATTGAATTTCACTCACATTGGTTGGTAGACCAATTTTTTCGTACTCTCCAGTTAAATCTGTCGCAAACTGATTGGCTAGACACGTTGTAATGATAAACACATCAGCAAGCTCCCCGCCAATTGTATCCGGATCCTTTTCTTTCGTGATCAGTAACTCTGCAAGCTCTCCCACTTCCTCTGTCACGCGGGCCAGCCCAGAAAGTGTACGCCAATACCCACCAAGGCGTCTGATTGATTGATCGATTAGCTGTTGATAATCGAGAATGGTTTCTAATTTGTCACCTATCATATAGTCGTCCTCCAAAAGATATGTTCTCTCATTAGTATACAGAAATTTATGAATGAAGTGGCGGTGAGGGAATGGAGGGTAAGGCTCCATTTCTCTCGGCTAATGCTCCACTTTTTGTTCTAACGCTCCAGTCCTCTCGGCTAACGCTCCACTTTTTGTTCTAACGCTCCAGTCCTCTCGGCTAACGCTCCACTTTTTGTTCTAACGCTCCAGTCCTCTCGGCTAACGCTCCACTTTTTGTTCTAACGCTCCGTTTCCCTCAGCTAACGCCTTACGTTCGTTCTCGTTCTCCCATTCTAATCATTTCACGTCATCTCCCATCCCCCCAAGCTCACTTGCTTGATATATTCCACGTTCCGGCATACACTACGTGTACATAAAGGAGGGTTCCACCTGTGAATATTGAAATTTGGTCAGATTTTGCTTGTCCATTCTGTTATATAGGGAAACGTAAATTGGAGAAAGCACTTGATCAATTTGAGCATCGTAATGAGGTGACAATGGAATTTAAAAGCTTTGAGCTTGATCCCCATGCACCAAAGCATACAGATCGTACGATGGCTGAGATTCTTGCTGGTAAGTACCGGATGCCGGTTGAACAAGCTGAGGCGATGACGGCAAATGTTGCTGCGCAGGCAGCAGACGTTGGTCTTACGTATCGGTTTGATACGATGCAGCCAACGAATATGCTAGATGCGCACCGCCTCACTCATTTTGCGAAAACAAAAGGGAAAGCAAATGAGCTAGCGGAACGTTTGCTTTATGCATACTTCACAGAATCAAAGCATCTGGCCTCAACTGATACATTGCTTGAGCTTGCTGCTGATGTTGGAATTGATCCAGAGGAAGCGAGACCCGTTCTTGAGGGTGATCAATATACGGAAGATGTTCGAGGTGATCATAACCGCGGAGTAAGTCTTGGTCTGCAAGGCGTTCCATTCTTTGTGATTAACAATACTCACGTGGTATCAGGTGCCCAGCAGCCTGCTGCTTTCTTAGAAGCTTTAACAAAAGCCCATGAAGAAGAAGCCGCTAAGAATAAAAACAATACTCCGGACAATGGATGTAGTGACGGACTTTGTACCTTTTAACCAAAAAAGCACCTGCCTCCCTTTAACAGGGTCAGGTGCTTTTTCCTATGTTGCTTTTGAAAATTTGTTCGCGAGCATTGTAAACACAAACGCACTTAATAGCGAAGCAAGCATCGCTAAAAGGAATCCTAATGCATTGTCAGACAGACTCGGGGCAACAACGGATGGGACATAGGCCGTGCCTCTTAAGTTAAATAACCCTACCACTGCTCCTCCAATCCCTGCCGAAACGAGAGCCCCAATGAATACGAGTCGATTCGCAAACATAAACGGGTATGCAGATTCTACGAAAGTACCAAAGAACATGTTTATTCCAAAGGACGGGGCTGCTGCTGTGGCTTCAACTTTTCTCCTCGGAAAAATAATATTGGCTAGGTTTATACCGGCAGCAACCATCACGAGCCCTACCATGTCAATTGCGCCAAGAAAGCTGTTTCCCGTGTTTTCCATTTCAAGCAATACAATTGGTAGGATTGCCGCATGGTAAATCCCTCCCAAGATGGCCGGCCAAATTAATAGTCCTGCTACAACCCCGGCTATAATTGGGTTAAAGGCGATCGTTGAATCAATCGCTACTCGAATCCAGTCACCCACCTGCAAGGCAATGGGACTTAGTACAAAGAAAACAAGTAAGCCAGGAATTAATCCACCAAACCCGCCTGCTACAATGTTCACTGTGGTTGCGGGGAAATTAAGCTTTAAGCACCTTCTAAATAAGAACGAAACCAAATATCCAGCTCCGATACCAGCAAGTAAGCCCCCAATGATTCCTCCATTTACTGACAGCAATCCTGCGACAATTCCTGCAACAATCGTAACTTCATCTAAATCAGCAATTTGTTTTGTCGCAATCACTGCAACAACTACCGGTAATGCTCCAATCAGTAAATCGAAGACGTCCCCTAGTGCTTCAAGTCCCGGGACTTTACTGAATGCCAGCACAATTGCCAGGGCGATAAATGCAGGAAGTGATGACGTCATAATTCCTCGGAGATTCACCCTTTTTGTTTTTGTCTGTTCCTCACTTATTCCACTATGAAGTGTTGGGCGATAGCTTGTCCCCCAATGTTTAGATAAAGCGGTCATGAATCCAATGGCACGTGTTTTATTTGATGTCCCAGTGGTCCCAGACTGAGCAATAATATTTGCTCCTATGCTGCCAATCTCGGCCATGGACGTCCCACCAGTACCGACTACAGGAATACCTGCTGCTGCAACGGCTTCAACGACCTTTTGGTTTACCCCACTTGGATCCGCACTCATAGCGATTAGCCCATCCACTTCTCCTTTTTCAATTAACTGAGCAAAATGCTCATCTATATTCATTGCTTTTTGATTCACTTCTTCTAGCGTACCAGAGTCCAATTCTTCTATTTCCTGGTTATGCTTGTTCCAACCTAATAGCTTTGCGCTTGATGTACGTTTTATTGAATCCATTGATTGTTCAGTTGATATAAATTGAATGCCTATAATCTCTATACTTGCTGCCTGAGCTTGATTAGCTAATTCTCTCATTAACCGATCGGGCTGACTGCCACCAAGACTGTATAGATTTCCTCCACTACTAGCAATGATAAGAACTCGTTTCATCCTGTCCGCTCCGTTCTATCCGTAATCAACTATTTCACTATTCTAACAGTTTAACAGAGTAAAGAATTATTTGAAAAGATAAATCTACTTCTTTCGACATGCTTTTTGTGGTGCCCAACTGTTTACCTTCTGCATAAGATAGGGAAGGAGTAAACATTTCTAAGGAGGGGTCAGCGCTTGAGGGACTTTATCTTACTACGTCTTAGTGTATTTGTTTTCTTAGGTGTTCTGGCATTTGTTCAAGTGAAGCAGTATTTAACGCCGCCGGCTATACTCATCGTCTTGTTTGCAAGCTCTGCCGCATACTTTTTAATATGCTACTACTTAGCTATGAAAAGAATTCCACCCTCGTAAAGATGGTTGGATTTTTACATAGTCAAGAAGGGATAGATGTATATGGGATTTAAGGTGACAGTTGAATCAGGAGTCGGCTTGTATGTTCATGACATTGGTCCAGAGGATGGAAAACCAATCTTATTTATCCATGGTTGGCCACTTAATCATGGATGTTTTGAGTATCAGTACAACCAGCTACCTAAAGCCGGTTATCGCTGCATTGGACTTGATTTACGTGGGTTTGGTCAATCGGATAAACCATGGTATGGCTACACCTATGATCAGTTAGCTGATGATCTTCGTGTTGTGATTGATACGCTCGACTTAAACGATGTTACCCTTCTCGGTCATTCGATGGGAGGAGCGATCGCCATACGTTATATGGCAAGACATCGGGGACACCGGATTAGTGAGCTAGCTTTAGTTGCAGCTGCAGCCCCAAGCTTTACCCAAGGACCAGACTATCCATTTGGAATGACAAAGGAGGAAGTGGACTCGCTAATCTGGCAAACGTACAAGGATCGACCTGCCTTGTTAGATGAATTTGCTGATTTATTTTTCGAAAAGCCTATCTCTCCTCCTTTTAAGCAATGGTTTATTGGTCTCGGTCTTGCGGCTACTGGCTACTCCACTGCCTACACTGCTGTATCGTTACGAGATGAGGAACTGTGGGAAGACTTAGCAAGTATTCATGTTCCAACAGGAATCTTTCATGGAAAACAAGACAAGATTTGTCCTTTTGCATTCGGAGAGATCCTACATGCCATGATTTATGGATCAACATTTTATCAATATGAGGACAGCGGTCATGGATTATTTTATTGTGATCAGGATGCCTTTAATACCGATTTGTCCACGTTTATTGAACAAAATCGCTAGCTTTTTTATCTTGACATTATCTTACTACGGCTTTAAAGTTTCCTTAGGTAAACTTTTTATGACTCGTACATTTTTTTTAGCCTAAGCAAAAAAGGAGGGTTTTTGATGAAAAAAAAGGTCTATGCTTTAGCTGGTAGTACGGTTTTTAGCTCGTTGTTTGTTCTTGGTGCATGCAATTCCTCTGACGGTACAAATTCCCCTACAGAAGAATCACCAGACGGACCCATTGAGATTGTGGCAACAATTGCCCAAATTGCCGAACCTCTAGAGGTGATTGGAGGAGAGCATGTGTCTGTAAAAGCATTGATGGGACCAGGAGTTGATCCTCATATGTATGAAGCAACACAAAGTGATATTGCGACGCTTCAGGAGGCAGACCTCATTTTCTATAGCGGTCTACATCTTGAAGCCAACATGCTTGATGTCTTTGAAAACACTGATGTTCCTGCTCTTGCCATTTCAGAAGTGATACCAGAATCAGACTTATTGGAGGACGAGGATGGCGGTGCCACAGATCCACACGTTTGGTTTGACCCTTCTTTGTGGACGGTTGCATTAGACGCAGCTGTTGAAGAATTAAAAGTCCATGCGCCTGATCATGCCGATGAGTTTGAAGAAAATAAGCTAGCATACTTTGAAGAGGTAGAGGCCCTTGCGCAGCAGTCAAAAGAAGCTCTAGCCGCGATTCCAAGTGAACAGCGTGTGCTTGTCACAGCCCATGATGCGTTTCAGTATTTTGGCCGTGCAAATGACTTAGAGGTTGTGGCCTTACAAGGACTGAGTACGGAGTCTGAAATTGGATTATCAGATGTCCAATCCACAATCGATACAATTATTGAAAAGGAAGTTCCTGCTGTGTTCGTTGAATCAAGTATTAGCGACAGTTCCATTCGATCGGTCATTGATGGAGCAGCAAACGCAGGCGTAGATGTTGAGCTTGGCGGAGAGCTTTATTCTGATGCGATGGGAGAAGCGGGCACGGAGACTGGGACCTATATCGGAATGTATCAGCACAATGTGTCAACGATTGTTGAGGCGTTGTCTGGGGAGTAATAACAAAAAAGGTGTGCACTCCATTAAAGGAGATGCACACCTTTCTCATTTTAAATTAAAAGAGCATAAAGCTGAAAACCCCTAAAAACATAAACACAATGTAAAGAACCTGAAGAATGATAGAGATCCACGCAATCACTTTCGTCGCTGTTTTTAATCCACTGTGCTCCGGTGCCGTTACTTTACCAATCATCACTAACCCAATAATGGCTGTAATAATTCCTATTACCGGAATAAAAAGACCTAAGATAGCTAAAACCAATGCTCCAGTGGCAGTACCCTGTTGATTTGTTGTTGTTTGTGTTGTCATTCAGAACGCCTCCTTCATTTATTCCAATCGATGTATATGTACATCGGTTGTATCGGAAATGATCCGGTATTCTGAACGCCCCATATACGTTGGAAGCTGTAATTTCGTAAGGTCTGGCAACCCATTTTGGAGGAATAACGAGTCATCTTTGTATGTAAGAAGGACTTCTCCTACAATCCACTCGTGATCTCCATATGTTGTGATATCAACAACCTTACACTCATATGCGAAGTATGCATCTAAAAGAATGGGTACGTTCACTTTTTCTCCTTGTTCAAAAGGAATGTGAAGTGTTTTAAACTTATCCTTAGTTGCTCCAGACATCGTCCCGGCCGCTTGAATCCACTCAGAACGATTTGCCGGCAGAAAGTTCACTCCGAACCCTCCACTCTCCTTCACTAGATGAAACGAATGCGTTTCTTTTCGAAGGGAAATCCCGTAAAACCCTGGATCTTGACCAATATACGTATGCCACCCTGCTGCCATGACATTGCTTTGATCTTTATGTGTTGATGTGACCATGGCGACCATACTAGGGTACGTGTGCCATCCAGGACGAATTGTAGGTTTTCTCAAGATACTCTCTCCCTCACCTAATTGAATAGGTTAGTTTTCTATACCCCAAACAAATCATGTTCAACCAGACATTTACAAATTATTTTTATTTTTCAAAGGTTACGTCTATCTGTAATACTTCAGAGCGACTTCCAATTCTAATTGGTGGGCCCCAGGATCCATAGCCTGATGAGACAAGAGCATGCATCTTTCCCTTTTGCTTGTAACCGTAATCGAGTTCAAAAAGTCGGGAAGTGATGAGATGGTTTGGAGCCATTTGTCCTCGGTGAGTGTGACCAGATATCATCATATCTGCACCAGCCTTCTCCGCTTTCTCTAAATGATATGGCTGATGGTCTAACAACAGGATCGGCTTCTCATGATCAAGTGGTGCAAGCAGCTCTTCCACCGTTTGACGACCGCCATATCGGTCACTTTCTGCTGTCTTATCTTTACGACCTACTACATAAAAGGATTCATCTATTTCAACAGCTTCATCTTGTAACAAGTGAATCCCTGCGTCTTTTACAAGTTGAACGAATTCATCAACAGCTCCTCCATAATACTCGTGGTTGCCAAGTACAGCGTAGACTCCAAGTGGAGCTTTTAATGAACGTAACGTTTCATTCATCTGATTTCGCTTAAACGGTTCAATCTCTCCATCTAATAGATCACCTGGTATAAAGATGATATCTGGTTGGACTTCACTTGTGATCTTAATCAAGTTCTTCAGAAATCGATTTCCCTTTATGTGACCTAAGTGTACATCAGAGGCAACAAGGATACGTAGCTTGGACTTAGTTCCACCTTGTTTTGGTATGTTTAAAGAATACGGACGAATAACCGTACTCCAATTATTCCTTGACCCCCATAGTAAAAGGATCACCAACCCTATAGCGACAATAGTACCGATTAAAGGAATGTGTAACGAAGGTGCCCATCCTAATAAACTGGCTATCCAAAGTGCCAGGTCTAGTATAGGGAAGAGTAAAATCGTATATTGCAGAATCGCAAAGTAAAAGGATCCAATAACTTTTAGTAACCGGCCAACTGGGCCTTTCATGGCGAGTGCTAAGATATAGGATAGTGCAACAATATAAAACAGGATCCAATAGATGATCTGACCCGTTTGACTTTCAAGTCCTAACGATTGGAACCACGCAATTCCGTGCCAGCCAATGTACATGTTTATTCCTATGTACATGAGCGCGAGTAGTATGTAACGTCCAATTTGCATCAATGTTTACCTCATCTCTTGTTCATTCTTACCTTCTTTTATAGTACATGATTATAAGAAAAAACAGCTAATGAGAACCTTAAAAAAAACGCTCCTGAGAGATGTATCTCAGAAACGTTTTTATACATCGTGCGTCCTTTTTTATAGAATAGATGGTAACCATAATGAGATGGCTGGAATATAAGCTACTAAAAGAATAGCGACGATAAGGGCTAGCCAGAACGGCCAAACTTCCTTGATGAATGCTTCGATCTTTACTTTGGTAATGGCTGCTGTGGTAAACATGATTGTACCCACAGGTGGTGTGATGGTACCAACGCTTAAACATAAGATAAAGAACAAGCCAAAGTGAACAGGATCAATTCCAAATGAATGAACCATTGGTAACAGAATTGGCGTTAAGATAATAAGTAAGACGTTCCCTTCAATTAACGTACCAACCGCTATCAGAAAAATCATAACTACAAACAAGAACATCGCAGGACTACTAATATAACCTGTGACATATTCCGTTAAGAATTGTGGAACTTGTTCCAATGTGAGAATCCAGCCAAATGCTGTCCCCGCAGCAATGATGATCATGATTGTTGCTGTTAAATTCACTGATTCCTTTAAAGCCGCAAACAAATCTCTGCCTGTCATTTGACGGTAAATCAAGAACCCTAGTAATAACGCATATAAAACGGCTATGGCTCCGGCTTCTGTTGGGCTAAACACACCAAACCGGATTCCACCGATAATAATAATGGGTAATAAGATAGCTAGAATCGCATCTTTTGAAGCAAATAAGATTTCCTTTGGTTTAGCTGCCGGTTTCTTCTCAACCTCAAAGCCACGTTTCTTTGCAAGAAAATGAACCAAGATTAGAAAAATAACACTAAGCATGATGCCCGGAACAATCCCGGCCATAAACAATTTACCGATTGAAACGTTTCCAATATATCCGTACATAATTAACGCGATACCCGGTGGAATAATTGGTGTAATGAGAGACGTAGCCGCAGTTAGTGCCGTAGAAAAGGCAGGTGGGTAGTTGCGCTTTGTCATTTCTGGAACGAGTACCTTTGATTGCATCGCCGCGTCGGCAATGTTTGATCCAGAAAGTCCACCCATCAATACACTTAACAGGACGTTTACTTTAGCTAATCCGCCGGTCATGTGCCCAGTCAGAACCTGAGCAAATCGCAGCATCCGTTCTGTGATTCCTGTGTAATTCATCAAGATACCGGCTGTAACAAAAAACACGATCGCGAGTAGAGGAAAGGATTCAATTCCACTCATCATTCGTTGAATCAATATTTCATTGGCGAAGCTATCATTAAAGATAAAGTAAAACGCACAGGCTGCAATCATCGAGTAAGCAACCGGTATATTCATAATCATTAAAGCGAGCATTAATAAGAGTGTAATTGTTAAAATCATAGCTATTCAATTCCTCTCTCTTGATTCACATAGTCTTTATCTTTTCGTATAAAGACGCGAATAAGATGATATAAAACAAGAACAGAACCAACAGGAACGGCGAGTGTAATAAACGTGTAGCTGACACCAAGCACAGGTGTGACCTTGGCCACGCCATGAATGGCAAAAGCTGCTCCCCAATATACAAACACAACCATCGTTACAATAAAGATAAAGATTAAACGAAATACCTGAAGTCGAAATCTCCATACTTCAGGGAGCTTTCGAACAAAATAATCAATTCCAACGTGTGAATTTGTTTTCATAGCTGAGCTGAGTCCGACAAAAACAAGCCAGATAAATAAAGCGAGACTGATCTCTTCTGTCCACGTGATCGGATTATTTAGTACAAAGCGAAAAAATACATTCGCACTAATTAATCCGATAATCCCCGCAAGTGCTGCTGCAGATATAAAATCATCCAGGTTGTTTATCACCTGTTTCATGTTGTACCCTCCCTTGATCTGTAGTTAGTGGTTGGAGCTTGATAAGCGGCGTATTCCTCTTGGTGCTGCAGGAGTTCTTGCTTAGGCTCCTGTTCTTCTTACGATCTCGCCTGGACTACTTGGTTCAGGAGTCTTACTTCTTGCTAAACGAGGGTGCTTCTTGGTGAGGCTGGTTCATGTCTTGCTATGGGCTCCTGCTTCTTGGTTGGACACGCTCCAAACTTGGTATATCTTCCATTCCTCTTGCTAACGCCTTACTTTTCTGACTAAAATCGGCGTATAGCTTGGTATATGGGGCTTTCTTCTTGGTATCCCGCTCCTCTTGCTCGATCGTAGGTACCCTTACTTCATCTCCCGTTTCCTCATGATCGCTCACACGGTCTTGCTTTTAACCACGATCTGCAAGCAACTCATCAATCGTTTCTTTTAAATCCGGACTCCACTCAGGTGTAACCTCGAAGATTCGTTCCGCTTTTTCCTTAAATGCTTCCTGATCGACTTCATTTATAATGATGCCTTGTTCTTTAAACAGCTCTAGCACCTCTTCTTCTTGCTCATAGACAATGGCCTTTCCGTACTCTCCTGCCTTGTCTCCTGTTGTACGCAGAATGTCTAATAAGTCATCTGGTAACTCATCCAAGAACTCAGTCCCACTTACCCAGGGACTCATAATTTTTGTGTGACCGGTTAGGGCTAGGTAGTTTGCGACTTCATTTGTTTTTGATGCTTCAAGAACAGGGATTGGGTTCTCTGCTCCGTCAATCACACCCTGCTGCAGGGAGGCATACATGTCTCCTAGCGGAAGAGGTGTTGGGGAAGCACCTAGAACACTAAACGTATTAATGTACATCTGATTGTTCGGTACACGTATTTTCATTCCCCTTAAGTCGTCTGGTGTTAACACTTCACGTGTTGTCATCAAATGCCTTTCACCATAAAGTGTGTTTGTTGTCACGACATCAAAGCCAATCTCCTTTAGCTCCTGCCTTTGCTCGTTAAACCAATCTGTTTCAGCTAGATAAAATAAATCGTCTACGTCATCTACAATGTAGGGAGCTGTTAGCACACCCATATCAGGAACAAAGTTCATCAGAAAATCATACCCCGTAAAAATGATGACGTTACTCCCGAACAGCGCTTGTTCGACCACATCTGCTTCCGAACCGAGCTGGGAGCTTGGATAAAGATTAAAATCCAGGCGGCCATCACTTTGTTCTTCAGCAAGCTCCTTCCATTTATGAGCAACCTGATCAACCGGCTCTCCAGGCTGGTTCCCGTATGCCAGGTTGACGGTGTATACTTTTTCCTCATCCGATGAGGTTGGTGTTGAACATGCTGTAAAAATAGTTAGAAGTAGAATAAAAGAAATAGAATGTAGTGCCTTATACATTGAGGTAGCCTCCTATTCTTAGATAACGCTTTCATATACATGTAAAGATGAACCAAATGAATAGGTTCATTTGGGTTCATCCCTCATACTTACAGCGTGACCATGGCTTTAATGACTTTTGATTCTGGTTTCAACCATTCTTCAAATGTATCAATTAACTCATCAAATTCGCAGCGATGCGTAATATAAGCGTCCATATCATACTGTTTTGAATCTAATAGCCGAGCCACATCTTCAAAATCCTTTTTTGCTGCATTTCGACTACCAAGCAGCGTTAGCTCTTTTTTATGAAAGTCTGGATCGTGGAACGTGAGATCTTGTTTGACTAAGCCAACATATACAAGCTTTCCACCAAATCCTACATAATGAAAGGCTTGTGTCATTGAGTGAACATTCCCTGTTGCATCAAAGACAACTGTCGGAAGCGCCCCCATCGTATCACGAAGATCAGACTCAGTTGGTTTGCTTGAACAGATGGTTTGATCAACTTGACCCCATCTTTCACAGAATTCCAGTCGTTCTTCATTGATATCGAGTGCGGTTACGTTTGCCCCTTTTTGTTTAGCGAAGGCCATGACTCCAAGACCAATTGGGCCTGCACCAATCACAAGAACATTCTCTCCTGCCTGAATCTCAGCGCGATTAACGGCGTGTGCTCCGATGGCAAGCGGCTCAATTAATGCAGCATGATCTAAGGATAGATGATTTGTTTTGATAACATGTGATGCCGGTACAGCTATTTGCTCTCGCATACCTCCATCCGTGTGTACACCAAGAACCTTTAATGACTCACAACAATTTGTTTTACCAGCTAGACAGGCTGAACATTTTCCGCAATGTAGGTACGGAATCACCGCTACCTGGTCCCCGACTTTATATTCTTTAACCTCTTCACCAACTTCCCCAACAACACCTGAAAGCTCATGCCCTAGTACACGCGGGTATTCAAAAAAGGGCTGATTACCCAGATAGGCATGTAAGTCTGTACCACAGATCCCTACACGCTTTAGTTGAATAAGAACTTCATTTCCTTTTATTGTAGGCGCTTTCATATCTTCTCTAAATATAAACTCTTTTGGTTGATTACAGACGATGCCTTTCATCAGTTCCCTCCTGCTCTTCTACTTACTGAGATTCTACCAAGTTCGACAAGTTATAGATAGTGCGTAATTTGACCACTTTATACCTTTTATTGATATAATCATAGGGAGGTGATCCTATGAAGCTTGTTCGCAAGTCCATTGATCCAGGCCAACATTTGCCCGTTTCGATGACATACAAGGATACAAAAACACAACGTAATGAACTTCCGCATCACATCCATGATTGGAACGAACTGATTTATGTTTATAACGGAAAAGGCACGTTGTTAATTGATCAAACGTTATACGAAGTAACCGCAGGCGACCTTTTTGTGATACCTGCGAACATTGTTCATCGGGCCTTGCCCTCATCTGAACATTTGATTACCTCTACAGCGATCTTTTTTAGTCCGGCGCTTGTTCAACAAGCCGCATTTTTGTATGCGCATACAAAACAGACGATCTTTCATGTGGCTAGATCAGAACAAAATTATCGTTTCCACATGAAGCAAGAGACCATTACTGAGTTAGAAGGCTATTTGTCTCAATTACATAAAGAGATGAACCAAACGGTTGTTGATTCTGAGAAAGCTATTTTTCTATGGTTACAGCTTATCCTAGTTCACCTGAATCGTCACTGTGTACGTAATACAACCACGAACAAGTCAACAAATGAACCTGAATGGATCCGAGACATCCTATTTTATATTGAGAATCACATTGATCAAAAGCTTGAGCTAGAGGAGTTAGCACGGATTGCGTCGATTTCAACCGCACACCTCAGTCGGGTATTTAAAAAGTATCTGGGCATTGGTCTCTCAGACTATATCACGTCTAAACGGCTCGCTAAGGCTAAGCATCAGCTTCTTTATACGGATATGAAGATCGAGAGTGTAGCCGATTCATGTGGGTTTGCAAGTATGCCTCATTTTTACCGAACCTTTAAAAGACATACAGACTTAACTCCCGCAGCCTACAGAAAAGCAGAAGCCATAGATACGTAGGCTTCTGCTTCATCTTCCTTATGACATGTTTGCGATCAGCTCTTCTTTCATTTGTTTCTTTACGATTTTGGCTGCTGCGACCTTTGTATTTAATACTGGAGATATGACTCGCGTGTATGCGCCAGCTTGGATTTCTTTCTTTAGTTCAGCGGCCGTCTCGCAATGACGTGCAAACCGATTGTGAACGGCACCTAGATGAATCGGATGATGAGAGTCACTTCCACATACAACCGGTCGGCTGAGAGATTCTGCAAAAGCCAATACGTTGCGCTCCATTGTCTCTACTCCGTGCTCAAATAGGTCCTTCCCGTTTAAATCAAAGGCATCTAACCGTTGCAGCTGACTTACCGCATGCTGTGTAAGTGGCGTGGTTGAACGCAAAGGGTGCGCTCCAATTTTTAAGAAATGAAAGGACTCACCAATTTGCAAGAGCTCATCAAACGGGATAAATGTTTCTTTCGTCGTATGATTCTCCAGTTGGTTTCTTGTATAGAGCAAGTCATCCCTATGTCCAGTAAACAAAATATGACCTACTTCCATTACATCGATCTCCATACCAGTAAACACTTTAAACCCGTCAACATCATAATAGTTTCCTTTGTAGTCATAGCGGTCATTTAACTGTTCATAAATATCATAAAAACGACTTGTGTTAAAATGCTCTGTCATCGCCAAAGCATCTAATCCTACTTCTCTTGCATTTAAAACCATCTCCTCAAAAAACGTGATATCAAAATCAACTCGTTTTGCAAGTTTTACGTGTGTATGAAAATCAATCTTCATGAATGTTCAATCCTCTCAACTTAAAGTGGTAAAACATATCCTGCTGTATAAATAAGCGCGGTTGCTGCAACGGTCCAAACGATAAAATACGTATCTGATTTCGTATAGGTTAAGTGCGCTAATTTCAATTTCTTTGAGGCGGAACTCTCAAGCGTATAACTAAACCCTCTTACCTCAAGCGCTTCAACCGTTGTACGTGTTCGCTTGGCAGTATTAAGCATCATAGGATAGAAGGCAACAACCGCCATCTTTGCGTAATATACAAGATAATAAAAATAGAACCATCCCTTTTTATCAGGCTTCTTCCCTCGTAAGCGAAAGGAATGAATTAAGTTCTCATATTCTTCAAGCAAAATCGGTAACATCCGGTATCCGTAAGAGACACCAAAACCAAACTTAGCTGGAACACCAAAGCTGAGCAATGAATCACTAAACTTCTCAGGATCAATGCTTGTAAACACAGCCATTGTTGCGAGTGAAATGACAAGTAGCTTTAATGTTAAAGGGATAATAGAGACCGCTGCACTAAAGCTCCCACCAAGGAAAATGGCGAGTGTCACAATGTAGAAGAACTGCGAAAAGATTCCGATTGCAAGCAAAATGATTAACAATGGACTAACCTTTGCCTGGTACGCAAGTGCGCCCATAAAAATCGATAGCCCAAGGAGAATCGTCAGGTTATGTGTGAACCAAGGTAAGATGGTAAAAACCGTACACCATACGATTAACATCCGTGGATCAAGTTTCGAGAAATAGGTTTCCCCATGACCAAATGCTGTTCTCATTAACTCAATTTTTATGTTCTCCACTGTCAGCTTCTCTAAAATATTATGAGATCCATTCACTCTTCTCACCTCTTTCCATACAAGGAAAAACCTTTTCCACAAAATCTTGAATACTCAAACTCACTGGTGACATTCCTAGTTCGTGGCACAGAGTAACGATTTGCGGCTCCACAAGCGAAGCCTTTTGAAGAAGTGCCTGGTCCTCAAATAATAGATGTGGCGGCAGATCGGCCAGTACATTACCTTCGTGCATCACAATCACTCGAGTCGCCCATTCGGCAACTAGCTGCATATCGTGAGTAGCAACGACCGCTGTTTTAATTTCTTCATTAAGATTTCCAAGGAGCTTCATCATTTCTTTTCTTGTTGCCATGTCTAAGCTAGACGTTGGTTCATCCATAAGCATGATTAGAGGCGTCATCGCCATTCCGATGGCAAGGGATGTTCTCCGTTGCTGCCCCCCACTTAACAGTCTGCCATCACGCTCAGCAAGCTCTGTTAAGTTAAAGGTTTCCATCACATCATTTATAAAGTCGTGCCGGCCTTCTACTTTCCTCGTATCTAAGAAATGAGAAACATCTTTTTGGATGGAGTCCTGAATAAACATCTCCTCAGGCTTTTGATAAATAAGCGCTACACGCTCTGCAATTTTTTCAGGAGATGTCTTTTTTGTCAGCATCCCGTCCGTAATGACGTGACCACGGTAAGGCTTAATAATTCCTGAGATTAGTTTGAGTAATGTCGACTTGCCTGCCCCATTACTCCCAACAAGGGCAATCCGTTCATTCTCAAAAAGTTTAAGAGATACCCCATCGAGCACTTCTTTTCGTTTTCTAGTGAGAGACTTGTATCCATACTTTACATCTTTCATTTCTACTAACATCTCACCACGTGGATAGATAGGTTGCATCTTCATTGCAGAGACGTTTGAAGCTGGAACATATGGTTGGATAAGCTCTCTAGCCTGCCTAACTGTAACAGGTAAAGTTCCTGTAGGTCCAAACAGAGAATGGGCCGCCACTGTGACTTGAGGCGGAAAGATATCTCTTTCTGAAAGCTCTTCAACCCGGTTGAGCGCCTCTTGAACTGGCTTTTTCCACTTTATTGATCCATCTTCTAAAAGAATGACCTGCTTACAGTAGCTTGCAACAAATTCTGTATGATGTTCAATCACAATAATCGTCTTGTTATAGTGTTCGTTGAGCATTTTCAACTTCTCGTATAATGAAATGGCATGAGCCGGATCTAGCTGTGCGACAGGCTCATCGATAATCATAATATCCGGATTAAGAGACAAGGCTCCAGCCAAAGCCACAAGATGCTTTTGGCCTCCACTTAACTGCCAAATGTATTCATGTGCGATATTCGTTAAACCCAGGATTTCAAGAGCTTCCATTCCTCGCTCCTTATAATCTGGGTAACCGTAATTTAACGGAGAGAAAATTACTTCATCATAAACAGTTGGACGAACAAGCTGATTCTCAAAGTCCTGGTACACATATGCGACATGCTTTGATAATTGACCTACATTTGAATTGATCGTGCTGATCCCGTTAATGGTGATATCCCCTTCCAAATCACCAACATAATAGAAGGGAATGAGACCATTCATGGCTTTACAAAAAGTAGACTTCCCTGCCCCATTTCCACCAATAATACCAACAAATTCTCCTGGTTCAACATCGATTGAGATATCCTTTAACACCCAGTTTTCTGCGCCTGGATATTTAAACGAAACATTCTTAAAAGAAATCATCCAAAAACTCCTTCGCTCAAATTATGCAGCCCGGTCATGTGATTTTTTGGGTGTTGCCTTTTTTCTTTTTAGTAAAGCAAAGACGGTGTAGCCAATAAGTACAATTGTAATGCCAATCGCTGAATAGCCGATCCATTCGTATCCATCTTCAAACTGACTAATGAAATCAGTAGACCAGAAGGCGAGGCTGATCTCAAGCTCTGCGATAAATTCGCCGATCATGGCGATGAATAATAAGAACACGGACAAACCCATTAAGCCAGGTGTGACAAACTGACTCATTTTTGCCTCAACCCTCTTCTCTCTTGGCTTCATACCAAGTAAAGGTTCAATTTTTCCATATAATTTAGGAACTAAGTAAAGTGTAGGAATAAGACCAAATAGGACACCTGTAATCAACATTTCATTAATGAAGCTAATTCCTTCAAGCATGACAATACTTTCTGGCAGACCTGGAACAGCTTCTAATTCTTCTACTCCAAACCATACTTTTCCGATATCAACGAGTGAACTTAGGATTTGATCAATCGCTACTCCAACAATGGATGCGACTCCGAGTTGCCATTTGTTTAGTGGATTACGAATAAGGAGGCCGGCTATGTACATGGCAAGAGATAGCTGTATAAATGACTCAAGAGCGCCAATTCCATCGAATTTGCCCAATAACAAATCAGCAAAGACTATTTTTCCAACGGCCGCACCAATGGCTACTTGTAATGGATGAAACAGGGCAACGAGAACAAGAGGAATAAAGGCAAAGTAAGAAACAGACAAAT
This sequence comes from Alkalihalobacillus sp. FSL W8-0930, assembly GCA_037965595.1. Classification (NCBI taxonomy): domain Bacteria; kingdom Bacillati; phylum Bacillota; class Bacilli; order Caryophanales; family Bacillaceae; genus Alkalihalobacillus; species Alkalihalobacillus sp. FSL W8-0930. The sequence continues at coordinate 3,522,046 of CP150183.1, forward strand.
CAATCGGACCAAATTCAATAGACGGAATGATGTTTGCAATTAGTTTTGACACCCCAAACAGTGACATAGATAGAACAAACACCATCATTTTTTGGGACTGAGTTAACTTTCTTTCTTGATTTAATTCTTGTAACGTATTCACGTGTACCCGCCTCCTTTATTAGTCTTACAAGGCTAGTATAAGCTCGAGATATGAAGTAGATATTAACCATTTGTAAATTTATTTCTTTTTCGAAAAAATGATAATTAACTTTCAAAAATGAAGTACAATGGTGAGGAAGGAGGCGTATTATGGTCCATTTTGATGCATACACACTGACAAAAAGCCAGCAATCAATTGCTGACTATCTTAGTAAAAACAATCATTTAATTCCTTATCTAACCGAACATGAGATTGCACGTGCCTGCTCAGTTAGTGTGGCAACTGTTTCAAGGTTTTGGGAAGCAGTTGGGTACGATAACTTAAAAGCATTTAAACGTTCTTATAAGGATTACGAAGCAACCATCACTCCGGCTAAAAAAATGGAGAAGGCTGTGGCAAAACATGAGGATACGTATTTAAGTGGGATGTTTCAATCCTCCATTGGTTTCTTAGAGGAAACATTAAAACATATCTCTATAGAAGATTTTAAGAATAGTGTCTTAGCCATAAGTCGATCATCTACTGTACATATTTATAGTAGCGGCCCGGCTGACGGTCTCGCCACGTTTCTAAAGTTCCGGCTGCGTCGGTTTAATGTAGATGTCACAAAGCTCGCTCAAAGCGGTCATGAGATCTATGAGGATATGATTCATATAGAGCCTGGTGACACCATTGTACTGTTTGGCTTTGTTCACTTTTCTCCAGAGATTCAAGTTCTACTTGATTATGCAGCCACCCAATCAGTTACCACCATTTTGTTAACCGACTTATTGGTCTCACCTATGATTAATCAAGCTACCTATGTACTTTACACAGAACGGGGCGAAATTGGAGAATTTCATTCGATGGTCGCACCAACTGCACTTGTTGAAAGTCTAGTCGTTGCTGCAGGGAAAGAGATCGGACCAAACGCATTGGAGAAGCTGCATGAGCTACATACCTTAAGAAAAACGTATGCTGCGAAACTGCCGAAGAAATAAGATAGGAAAGAAGAGGGTAGAACATAACATTAATGTGGTTGACAAAACACGAACATAGCAATAAATCCGCTTCAGGAGAATCCCTCGCTTTCCACGGGAACGGCCTCAGCCCCTTTGGCGGAAAATGCGCCGCTACAGTGTCTTCACCGCGTTCTGTTCCGTAGGAGTCTCGGGTTCTCCTTACGCTTGTCTTACTAAATAATTCAAAAAACACGAATGGCGAATGAATCGATCGTATAATCATTCGCCGTTTTTTAGTTGATTTTTAATTTTGTCTCAGTCCTACTTTTATTTATTAAACTTTAGCCCTTAGAATGCAGCTGTCCAACCGGCATCGGCTGCAAGAACTACACCGTTTACAAAGCTTGATTGATCAGTTGCAAGGAATAGTGCAACCTTGGCAATTTCTTCAGATGAACCTACACGAGGCATAACCGATGTTGTCTTTTTAATCTTTTCTAACCCAAACATGTTTGGTTGCTTCAGATTGGCGGTAATGTTCGTTGCTACTCCCCCTGGAGCAATCGCGTTGCAACGGATGCCTTCATTTGCATACATGTAGGCAGTGTTTTTAGTTAGTCCAACAACCGCGTGCTTACTCGCTCCATACGCAGCACCCGCATGAGCTCCACTTATTCCACCAGTGGAGGCCACGTTCACAATCACACCTTGTTTCTTTTCTAAGAAAACAGGCAACGCCTTACGCATCGTATACATCACACTTTTTGTATTAATGTTGAACAGTAGATCCCATTTTTCATCGGAAATATCTCCAACAGGCTCAAATGCATCCATGATCCCTGCATTATTCACTAGAATATCAAGTGTTCCATACGTATTAACTGCTAAATCAATCATTGATTCAGCTTGTACCTTATCAGCAAGGTCCACTTGAGTAGCTACAGCTTCTCCACCGGACTCGGCAATGAGGTTAACCGTTTCCTCCACACCTTCTTTATTAATATCAGCAGCAACAACCTTTGCCCCTTCTTTAGCGTATAAAACTGCTATTTCCTTACCCATACCTGATGCCGCACCTGTTACGATCGCTACTTTGTTTTCTAATTGCATGATGACTTCCTCCTATTAAGTTGATTAGAATGAAACGGGCAATGATGAAAGACCTTGCGTAGAGTGCGTGAACTGCCACTTTACTTCCTCAGGCGGAATACTAAGCTCTATGTTCGGTAGCCTTTTTAAGAGCGTTGTAAAAGCGACGTCTCCTTCCACTCGAGCTAAAGGAGCTCCAAGGCACATATGCATACCAAAACCAAAAGCTAAATGTCGGTGAATTGAACGACTGACATCCAATTCTTCGGACTCAGTAAATACTTCTTCATCTCGGTTGGCTGACTTGACTAGTACGAGAATCATATCTCCTTTTTTGATCTCTTGCCCATCTATTTCCACATCCTCCTTTGCGAAACGAGGACCTACACTTGTGGAAGGACCGTTAAAACGTAGAAGTTCTTCAACAGCTGTTGGTACCAGCTCTAGGTTTGATTTTAATTTTTCCAATTGCTCCGGGTGCTCAAATAACATCATACTACCTGTAGCAATCAGGTTTGACGTTGTTTCATGACCTGCAAAGATAAGAAGCGTTATCATTGAGATCAGCTCTTCTTCACTTAGACGCTCTCCCTCTTCTTCAATCTGAATCAGTTGGCTGATGAGATCATCCTCTAAATGAATTCTTTTCTTTTCTACAAGCCTTTTTGTATAATCCCCAAAATCTTTTAGGTGCTGCTGCACCGCTGGATCTTGTTTCCCCCAGCCTAAGCCTTTAGCTATAGCCGAGGACCATATTTGTAGATTTTCATGGTCTTCTTTAGGTACTCCTAACATTTCTGATATCACAATAATCGGTAGAGGATAGGCATAATCTTTTACAAGATCCATCTCACCTTTTGATTCAACTTGATCAAGTAAACCGTCTGCTATTTCCTGTATACGAGGACGTAGCCCTTCCATATATTTCGGAGTGAATGCTTTCGATACGAGCATTCGTAATCGCTTATGATCAATACCGTCAATAAAAACCATAGACTTACCTGTAAAAAAGGTATCAGGAGAATCATCTGGATCTGAAACCATTTCCTCTCTAAATCCACTTTCCTTTTTAATCGATGCAGGATCAACCGTGAACCGTTTTGAATCCTTTAGAACCTTTGTTGCTGTATCCATCTTAGTGATGATCCAAGCATTTTTGTTTGGATCACCCATTGGGTTAGGGATAGAGACGACCGATCCCAAATCTCGGAGTTCAGCAAATAAATGAAACGGGTTTTCTCCACTTTTTCCACTTAAGAAGCCTAACACTTTCTCTTTTACGTTCGCAGCATGACTCATGTTCCTTCACCCTCTCTTAAAAATGTATGCAGCTTTCATAGTAGACTAGCTAAAAACAAGTTATGATAAAGAAATCTCTATCCCTTTCTAACGTAGATATGATACGCTTACGAAAATTATATTGTCACTCTGTGACAAAAGTCAACGGAGGAAACTTGTAAAAATGATGAATGAATCTGACATGAAAAACGAGAGCTTGCGAGAATTAAAAAAACGAAAGGCTTCAAATGACATCGAATCAACTGCATTGCGACTCTTTTTAGAAAAAGGATATGAACAGACATCCGTAAAAGACATCACAGATGAAGTGATGATGTCCTCTAGAACGTTTTTCAGGTATTTCGCTTCAAAAGAAGATGTATTAACTGGGTTACCAATTACAACAAAAGAAGAAAGGTCCGCGCTTCTGCACGATAGCCCCACACTGGAGTCAGCTCTTCAAGCCATTTTCTCTTTATTCTCAGACAAATATGAGCAGCAAAGAGAAAATATTGTGACTCGCTATCAAATTTCAAGACAAGCAGAATCCATCTCTTCTTTATTTCTGTACAAGCTTTTAGAACCAGAGCCAACGATCTGTAATGAGCTATTTACTACATTTGATCAGCACGATAAAGAACAGATTCGCTTATTAGTTGCTATCCATATGGCTGCATTTCGTGTGTCTGTAGAGCTTTGGTTAGAGAGTGAAGAATTGTATTCGTTAAAGGACTCTTTTTTTCGTCGAATCCATCAGTTTTTGAGTTAGCAAAAAAGACGAGTGCCCACGTCAAACGTGAACTCTCGTCTTTTTATTTTGCTTGATAACTCCTAACGGCCTCAGATAATCGTCTGACTCCTTCTTGTATGTCTTCTTCAGTTAAACTGCCATACCCTAACACCATCTGTCTTGTATGATGACCTTTTTTCATGGCATAAAACTCCACCGGATAGACGACAACTCCATGATGCTTGCAGTGAGCCACAAAAGACTCATCTACCACAAGGTTCTTCCACTCAACTACAGCATGCATTCCTGCAGCCTGTCCAATGATTTCAAGCGTTTTGAATGTATTCCTAAGAGCCGCAACGAGTGCTCTGCGACGCTTTTCATATATTCGTTTCATACGCCTGACATGTTGATCAAGATGCCCCTCTTCAATAAATCTGGCCATCACCTGCTGCTCGAGTGTAGCTGTGTGCCGATCAGAGAACCACTTAAGCTCCTTAAAGCGAGTGATAAGATGTTTTGGTAAAATCACATAGCCGATGCGCAGTGCCGGAGATAGAATTTTACTAAACGTTCCTACATAAATGACGCGCTCGGGATCGAGTCCCTGCATCGAATATACCGCCGTTCCCTCATACGTAAACTCACTATCATAGTCATCTTCTACGATGTAGGAATCCATTTTGCGTACGTATTCCACTAATTGAATTCTTCGTTGGATGGGCAATATCGCTCCGAGCGGAAATTGATGAGATGGAATAACAAAGACAAAGCTCGGCTTACGACTAGTGGGCAATTCAGTTGGCTGAATTCCGTTTCGATCGGCTTTTATCGGTTCAACCGTTGCTCCCGCCTTCACAAAGATGGTACGCATTTCATCTGTCACTGGATCCTCTACTGCTACGTACTCTCCTTCTTTCATTAAAAGCTGAGTAATGAGCGACAACCCTTGAGTGGCGCCTGCAGTAATCACAATTTGCTCCGGATGACATGACACGCCTCTTGTTCTTGCTAAATACGTAGTAAGAACCCTACGTAACGTCTCATCCCCAAGTGGCGAGCGATAGCCAAACAAATCATCGTGGGAATCATAACAAACCTCTTTGGCTAGTCTCCCCCATATCTTCCTCGGAAAATGGTCCATCGCAGGATGGCTCGCTCTAAAATCAATGACATCGTCGTCCTGTTGCTCTGTTTCAAGCCATTTGGTTAGATTTTCTTCTCGTTTCGCGTTTTCAGAAGCCTTGAGCACAACCCCCTTCGCCACATATGTGCCAGAACGAGGTTTAACAAAGACATATCCTTCTAAAATAAGCTGGTCATATGCCTCTGTTACGGTGTTTCTAGAAACTCCAATTGAATCAGCCAGCTCTCGCGTAGATGGGAGCCTCACACCCTCACCCAACTGCTCTGTTAATATCAGGTTCCTAATTTGTTTATATACTTGCTGCACCAGCAGCACATCTGACTTTCGATCAATTGGAAACCAAAGCAATCTCCATTCTCCTTTCAAACTGGCACCTTCAAATTCGTTCAAAGCTGGATCTTATTCAGTCCAGTATAACATGCTACGATATTCATACAGAGAAACAGGAGGGTGTCACATATGAAGACAATTGGATTAATTGGCGGCCTTAGCTGGGAATCAACGGCCATTTATTATAAATTCATTAATGAATATGTAAAAGAAGAATTAGGTGGACTTCATTCCGCAAAAATTGTTTTACACTCGTTTGATTTTCAAGAAATCGTTAATTTACAGAAGCTTGGACATTGGGACACGGCTACTGAAAAAATGATTGAAGCTGCTCAAGCGTTAGAGCGAGCTGGAGCCGATTCGATTGTGATCTGTACAAACACTATGCATTTGATGGCAGATGCGGTTCAAGAAGCGGTTTCCATCCCACTTATTCACATAGTAGATGCTGTAGCGGCTTCCATAAAAAAAGCGAACATCCAAAAGGTCGGTTTACTCGGAACTGCTTTTACAATGGAGAAGTCATTTTACAAAGATCGACTAGCTATGCAAGGGATTGAATGCATTGTGCCTTGTGAAGTGGGTCGCGAAACAGCTCACACGATTATTTTTAGTGAGCTATGTCGTGGAGAGATACGAGAAGATTCCAAACAAAGATATCAACAGCTTATTAACGAGTTAGCAGCAAATGGTGCCGAAGGAGTCATCTTAGGATGTACTGAAATTCCTCTGCTCATTAAACAAGAAGACTCTATCCTGCCTGTTTTCGACTCCACAACCTTACACGCAGAAGCAGCCATTAAAGCCGCTTTAAACGAGCTCCCTGTGTAATCGCTTTATTAAACGACCTGAATAAGGTCGTTTTTTTGTGGATAAAACCGAGTTATCCTCAGCTTTATCCACATATCCACCGCTGATCAAGCTCTTTTTATCAAAGTTTTTTAAAAGTTGTTCACAGAATTAAGGTTGTTTTAAGACAGATATCCACAACCTATTTAGGGATGATTATTTTATCCTTGAGTGGTAAAGCCTAACGCGTAAAGAGGTTTTACATCTGACCCTTTTTGGGTACGGAATGGTTACACAATCATACCAAGCGAGGTGACATCTTTGAGAAAACAATTGAAAATAGTCGTGATGCTAGGGCTGCTTCTTTTAACAGCCTGTAACGAGGATGGAACCATTGCTGATCCTCATGCAAACTCAAACAACTCTACAGCACATGAAGATATGAATCATTCGAGTTCCACGGGCGTTGTACCTGAGAACCTGAAAACGGAAAATAACCCCACCTTCCCAACTGGAAGTGAGGCAATTATCCAAACAAATCATATGGAATCAATGGATCAGGCAGAAGCTGTGATCTCTGGTGCCTATCAAACCACTGCTTACTCAGTCTCTTATAAACCGACTACTGAAGGTGAAACGGTCTGGAACCATAAGTGGGTTGTCCATGAAGAATTGAAGGATGCGGGAGACTCCCCACTTGAACCTGGTTCAAAGGTAATCTTAAACGCCGATCATATGAAGGGAATGAAAGGTGCCGAGGCAACCATTGAAACAGCGAAGGATACAACTGTTTATATGGTGGACTTCGTTCCTACAAACGGTGATGATGAAGTGATGAATCACAAATGGGTCATTGAAGACGAATTGACTGCGCGATAAAAAACAATCAACTAATAGAAAAAACGCGAGTATAGAGAATCCCGAGTTAGTCAGATAAAACTCAAAGAGGCTGTGACATAACTTTAACGTGGATAGCAAAACACTAACACAGCAACTAATCCACTACAGGAGAATCCCTCGCACCTGCGGGAACGGCCTCAGCCGCTTTCGCGGAAAAAGCGCCGCTAAAGTGTCTTCACCGCGTTCTGTTCCGCAGGAGTCTCGGGTTCACACCCGCTCGTCTTACTAAAACCCGAAAAACACACGAATGGCGAATGATTCGATCGTAGAATCATTCGCCATTTTCTAGTTGATTTATAGTTTTGTCTCAGCCCCCATTCATTTCTTCATTCTGTCCAAGCACTTTTTGTACGTATCTATTCCTTCACTACAATATAAACGGCTTCGTCTACGATCGATACGTTATACGTTTTTACACAGCCAACGTCAGGAGCAACTGCTTCGCCTTTTCTCAGATCAATTTTCCAATCGTGCATGGGACAGAACACATACTCTCCGCTGACGATTCCATCAGACAATACGCCGCCTTTATGTGGACAACGGTTTTCCACAGCAAGCACATCATCATTTTCTTGACGGAATAGCGCAAGCTCCAAACAATCAATGGTTACCTTCTTACCGATTCCAACAGATAATTCATGCAGCTGTGCAACGTAAATCGGTTCATTCAGTACTTGAGTCATGAGTTCGCCTCCTTAGTTAATGACTTCCACTTCTTTTTTCTCGTAAAGCGTTGCTTGTTTATCCTTGCTTTCAAGTACTTCATTCCACGGATCCTGTTGACCCGTTAAGGCAAGCTCCACTCGCTCAATAAGCTGCGTGCGTGTTTCATCATCTGCAAGCACCTTTTTGATATGATCCAGCCCCACTCGTTCTACCCAATGTGATGTACGCTCTAAATATCTTGCATCCTCACGGTAGAATTGAAGGAATGAGCTTATAAAGTCGATGACTTCCTGGTCTGTCGCTACTTTGGCAAATAAGTCACCACCACGCAGGTCAACACCGCCATTTCCTCCAACATAGATCTCCCATGCTCCTTCTACACCAACAATTCCAACATCCTTGATGCCTGATTCAGCACAGTTACGCGGGCAGGCAGATACAGCCATTTTCACTTTGTGTGGAGTGCTTAATCCTTCGTACTTCTTCTCGATGCGGACTCCGAGTCCAATTGAATCCTGCGTGCCAAAACGGCAGAAGCTTTCTCCTACACATGTTTTAACTGTTCGAATGGATTTTCCATATGCATAACCTGAGCGCATACCGAGATCAGTCCACACCTTAGGAAGGTCTTCTTTTGCAATTCCGAGTAGGTCGATTCGTTGCCCGCCAGTTACCTTAAGTAGTGGCACATTATATTTGTCAGCAACGTCTGCGATTTTTCTGAGCTGATCCGGATTTGTAACGCCTCCATACATTCTTGGTACCACGGAGAATGTTCCATCGTTTTGGATGTTTGCATGCAGTCGTTCATTTACAAACTTTGATGTAGAGTCATCTTTGTATTCAATTGGCTGATTTAAACCAAGATAGTAGTTTAGGGCAGGGCGGCACTTGGAGCATCCATTCTCAGTAGACCAACCAAGTACGTTCATGACCTCCCGGACGTAGTTTAAGCCTTTGTCTTTGATTTCAGCTGTCACTTCTTCGTGTGAAAGATCCGTACAACCACAAATGGGCTCCTTCTGATTTGAAGCTTCTTCTCCTGTTGCATGAGTGAGGAGCTCTGCAACAAGTGGTTTACATCCCCCACAAGAGCGTGATGCGTTGGTGCATGCTTTGACTTGATCAACTGTCGTTAACCCCTGATCATTAATGGCTTTCACAATGTCACCCTTTGTTACCCCGTTACAGCCGCAGATGGTCTCGCTATCAGCCATCGCAACCACTACACTTTCACGTTCATCTGATTCATTTTCAGAAGGAAGAATGGCTACCTTACTCATTTTTGAGATGTCTTGCTCGTTGCGCATCATGGTTAGAAGCCGCGGCGAATCAGACGTATCGCCAAACAAGACAGCCCCTATCACTTTATTGTTTTCAACAACAACCTTTTTGAAAATTCCTTCGAACTCATCATGGACGCGAATTGATTTCGTATGCTCCCCGTCTTGGAATCTGCCTGCTGAAAACACATCCACACCGGAAACCTTCAACTGTGTATAAACTATGGAGCCTTGGTAGCCAGGCTTTGATAGAGGTTGATCTGCACATACATGCTCAGCTAATGCCTTCCCTTGCTCATAGAGCGGAGCAACAAGTCCGTACACAACACCGGCGTGCTCTGCACATTCACCAACTGCATAGACATTTTCAACTGATGTCTGCATGTAGTCATTTACAACGATCGCACGGTTGACCTCAAGACCGGAATCTTTAGCTAAAGAAACATTCGGCTTAATTCCAACAGCCATCACAACTAAGTCAGCATCAAGCTGTGATCCGTCTTTAAACCGTACGCCATCCACTCGTTTTTTACCGGTTAAACGTTCCGTATGAGCGTTTAGACGGAATGTCATGCCTTGCTTTTCCAGTTCCTCTTTCAGCATCTTACCCGCTTGATCATCAAGCTGTCGTTCCATTAAGTAATCAGCGATATGAATGACTTCGACTTCCATATTTAAATTCAACAACCCTCGCGCCGCCTCTAAACCTAACAATCCTCCACCAATGACCGCTGCTTTTTTATAATGCTTCGCTGTATCAATCATCGTCTCGCAGTCTTGAATATTTCTAAATGCAATGACGCCTTCCTTATCCGCACCTGGAAGCGGGAGCATAAAAGGATTTGAACCCGTTGCAAAGATTAAATGATCGTACGAACGGCTTATGCCGTTTTGACTTGTAACCGTTTGGACCGAGGTATCTACTTTTACAACCGGATCACCTGTGAATAACTCAATTTGATGCTCCGCGTACCATTCGTAGCTGTTTAACACAATACTTTCAATACTCGCATCCCCCTGTAAAACAGAAGAAAGAAGGATGCGGTTATAGTTTGGATGAGGTTCTTCACCAAAGACTGTGATCTCAAATTTGTGTGGGTCTTTTTTGATAATTTCCTCTAGCGTTCTAATCCCAGCCATTCCATTACCGATCAAAATAATCTTTTGCTTCAAGATGTCTCTCTCCTTTTTATGTGTATGATTAAGGTCTACAGTGATCCATGTAAAGGTTCTGTCATTTGTACCTGAGCAGGTAGCAATGCCTCCGTTATTTGCTCAGCATTTATAGCTGCCACTTGATATACGTCAAATCCAGCCTCCCTTAAACGTAATTTAGTTGAAGGATCGCTACATATAAATGTGCAGGTTTTTAGTGAGTCCACATTGATTCCTGATAAATCGATATATTCAAAAAATTCTAGGCATTCTTGATGAGTAAGAAAACAGATTGTATTAATATGTTCATCTTCAAATAATCTCGTTAATACGAGCTGATCACGGTGTGAGTATGTTTTCTGTTTTAAAAATGGATAAGCATAAACATCTGCTCCCCGTTCTTTTAATTGAGACCCTTCCTGGCTGTAATCAGTAGCTGTTGGGATCAACATGCCTCTTCCACTTAAAGGTTTTTGTTCAAACCAATTAAGCTTTGCTCTTAACTTTACGACTTCACCAACAAGAATAATTGCAGGGTTTTGTATGTTTGCGAGCTCCGCTTTTGCCAAAATGGTTGCCAGTGTTCCGCAGACCGTACGTTGTTTGCTATATGTGCCCCATTGTACAAGTAAAATGGGTGTATCTTTTGACATGCCATGATGAATAAGCTCTTTAGAGATTGTGGGTAAGTGCTTCATACCCATGTAAAAAATGATCGTATCTACGGCACTTGCAAGTGAGCTCCAGTTCACCGCTGGCTGACCATCCTTCGTACAGGTATGACCTGTGACAGTAGCATATGATCCTGAAAGCTTTCTATATGTAACTGGGACCCCAGCATACATACTTGCTGCACTCCCTGACGTAATGCCAGGAATGATTTCATACTTAATCTGATGTTGTGCACAAAGCTCAGCTTCTTCGCCAACTCTACCAAAAACAGCAGGATCGCCACCTTTAAGCCGCACAACCGTTAAGCCTTTTTTTGCATGGATCAGAAGTTCCTTTTGAATATCTTCCTGCCTGAGCGTATGTTTACACGGCTGCTTACCACAATAGACAAGCTTTGCCTCGGGACTTGTTTCCGTTAATAAAAATGGGTTCACCAGCCGATCAAAAATAACCACATCCGCTTTTTGTAGTAAGCGAAGACCTTTAACCGTAATCAATTCAAGATCACCGGGTCCAGCTCCTACAAAATACACTTTGCCTTGTACCAACTAGTCCACTCCTCCCTATCTATTGTGACATCATAATGGAGATATCTTAATAATTACGGTGGTTGGTCAGCATTTCTAACAAGGTTTTTTAAACGAAAAGCTGTGAGATCTTTTTACTAAATTGAATTTAGAACTACGATAACCGCAAGGACAGCGGGATTGCTAACTGATTTTTAGAAAGATATAGGACCTCGTCTCCCTTTACTCATTCGAAAATCGTTTTTTTGAGAGCACGTTTATCACTCCTATTTATAAGATGGAAATAACGAATAAGGAGAGAAGTGCTCAGGCCATGATTGTTCCCATTTGATGTTCCATCGCTTTGATTCTTAATCCTATTGCATGGATCCTCTCTCCATCGCTTCGATCCATGACCCTATCGCATGGATCCTCTCTCCATCACTTCAATCCATGACCCTATCGCATGGATCCTCCCGCCATCGCTTCGATCCCGCACCCTATCGCATGGATCCTCCCGCCATCGCATTAATCCCGCTCCCTCCAAAATAAAAAAACAGCAAGCCCTCTCTCCAAGGACTTGCTGTTCAATCATTTAACTATGCACGCCTTTTCCAAGCCAGGATCCTGCGGCTTCGTAAAGGGCTTCTGAGATGGTTGGGTGTGCATGGACCATTGAATCCAGTTCTTCTACGGTTCCTTCCAAGTGCATAAAGGCTGTTGGTTCTGCAATCATTTCTGTTACATGCGGACCAACCATGGTTACACCTAAAATTTCACCATGTTTAACGTCAGCAATTAGCTTTACAAACCCTTCTGCTTCTCCCATAGCTAATGCTTTACCGTTTGCAGACAAATCGGTTTTGACCACTTTTACATCGAGACCGCGTTCTTTGGCTTCCGCTTCTGAGATACCAACACTTGCTACTTCAGGACTTGTGTACACACAGCGAGGAATGATTTTCCCTTTGATTGAATCTCTTTCTCCTGCTGCATTTCCTGCAGCTACAAGTCCTTCTGCACTGGCCGCGTGCGCGAGCTGCCAGCCTCCAATGAGATCGCCCACTGCATAGATGTTCGGCTGACTTGTTTGCATCATATCATTCACTTTAACAAATGGGCCATTCATCTCAAGAGCCAATTTAGAAATAGCTGATAAGTTTGGCTTTCTTCCGACGCAGATTAAAAGGTCTTCGGTACCGATCACCTCTGTTTTCCCTTTGTCTGATTCAACCACTACTTGTTGAATATCACCTGCTTGCTTTAGCTCTGTTACCTTTGTATTCGTTAAGAGACGGACGCCTTTTTTCTTTAGGGTCTTTGCCAGATGTTTTGAAGCGTCAGGATCTTCACTCGGTATGATTCGATCACCCATCTCCACAATCGTTACGTCTACACCAAGACTTGTAAAAATGCAGGCAAACTCCACGCCGATAATGCCTCCACCAATGATAACGATGGAATCAGGGATTTTCTCTAGATCAAACACCGTATCACTTGTGTAAAACCGAGCAGACTCAATACCTGCAAGCGGAGGTACAAACGGTGTAGATCCTGTTGCAACAATGATCTTGTCCGCTTTGATTGATGTCTCTTTCTCTTGACCTCTAATTTGAACTGTACCGTCTGCCTCTACCTCACCAAGTCCAGCAAACACCTCAATGTTACCTTGCTTCATTAAATATTCAATACCTGTGCGTAGCTTCTTGATCACTTGATCTTTTCGATTAAGCATCTTTTCTAGCGACAACGTCACCGGACCGGCCTCAATGCCCCAGTCCTTTGCCTTTTCAATTTGTTCAATGATTTCGGCATGACGCAACAAGGTCTTTGAAGGGATGCAGCCCCTGTTTAAGCATGTTCCTCCGAGGTGCCCATTTTCTACAAGCGCCACTTTTTTTCCAAGCTTCGCTGCACGGATTGCTGCCACATAGCCACCTGGACCTCCACCTATTACGGCGATATCATATGTCGACACAGTTCTCTCTCCTTTACGTTAGCAGTTGGTATGGGTTCTCAAGTACTTGCTTGAGCTCCGTTAAAAAGGCCGCTGCTGGAGCACCATCAATCACACGGTGGTCAAATGAAAGGCTAAGACTCATCATTGGACGTAGCTCGATTTGACCGTTTATACCTACTGCTTTTTCCTGTATTCTCCCTACTCCAAGAATGGCTGACTCCGGCTGGTTAATGATTGGCGTAAAGACGTCTACTGCATACATTCCAAGATTACTAATGGTAAATGTACCCCCACGCATGGCATCTGGACTTAGTTTGCCAGCTCTGGCTGCGGTAGCTAGATGTTTCGCTTCCTCTGTTAATGCGCCCAATCCCTTATGGTTAGCACGGTTGACGACCGGTACGACCAGTCCTCCAGGGATCGAAACAGCGATACCGATATGAGCATCTTCATGATAAACCACATCATCTCCATCAAGTGAGACATTAATCTCTGGATGACGTACCAATGAATGCGCAACAGCTTTTGCGATGATCTCCGTATAGGAAAGGCGCTTGCCAGTTTGTTGTTCAATAAGTGGAAGCAGTTGTTTACGGACCTCCATAGACGCCGTCATATCTACTTCGCTTGTCAGCGTTACATGTGGTGCAGTAAAGGCACTCTCTGCCATTCGCTTAGCGATCATCTTGCGTGTGCCACTTAGCTTCACGCGTTTCGGCTCGCTTGTTGATGCCTCGTGATTTGCACTGGCCACTGTATCAAGATCAGCTGTGTAGATTTTTCCGTTTGAGCCGGTGCCTGTAACCTCTTGTAGGTTCAGTCCTTTTTCAGCTGCAACCTTACGGGCAAGTGGAGTGGCTTTAACCTTCTCTCCTTGCTCACCACGAGCCTCTACATCCGCCTTTTGAACTCGACCTCTTGGGCCACTTCCTTCAATCTCTAGAAGCGAAAGACCCTCATCCTTGGCTACTTTTCTCGCAGCAGGGGTGGCACGTACCTTTTCTCCGCTTTCTTGCTTCTTCGGTGCAGCATTCTCCTCTTGGCCAGCTGGTTTTACCTCATCGGCAGGCTCTGCGTCTGCATCTGAGACACCTGGAGACGAATCTGGTACGGCCTCGTTTGCTTCTCCAATGTAGCCAATGACGTAATTCACAGGAACTTCTTCGTCTTCACTAACATAGCGCTTGAGCAAGACCCCTTCTTCATACGCCTCTACTTCAATATTGATCTTATCAGTCATAATCTCGAATAGAGGCTCTCCGACTTCAACCGTCTCGCCTTCTTCTTTAAACCACTCCAGTAGCGTACCTACCTGCATCGTACTGCTTAGCTTCGGCATAAAAATTTCTTTAGGCATGCATTATGTCCTCCTTCCTATAGTCCTTTTAGCGTATCTTTTACAGCTTCCACGATGTCCTGAACCTGTGGAACCGCTGCTTTTTCTAGCTCAGGATTATACGGAATCGGAACCGCTTTTCCGCCTAATCGTTTGATGGGGGCATCTAAATAATCAAACGCTTCACTCTCTGCAATCATACTTGCGATCTCTCCACCAAATCCGCCACGTTTCACTGCCTCATGAACAACAATGAGACGGCCTGTCTTTTTTACAGACTCAACAATGGTTTCTTCATCTAAAGGTACAAGAGTTCGGGGATCAACCACTTCTACACTGATGCCCTCACTCTCTAATTGTTCTGCTGCTTCAAGCGATTTGTGTACCATCATCGCTGTTGCAACAATCGTGACATCCTTACCCTCTTTTTTGATGTCTGCTTTTCCAAGTGGAATCGAGTAGGCTTCCTCTGGCACCTCACTTTTTGTGCGGTAGCAAAGCTTGTGCTCATAGAACACGACCGGATTATCATCATCCATTGCAGCTTTTAAAAGTCCTTTGGCATCATAGGCAGTTGAAGGCTGGACTACTTTTAAACCTGGAATATGAGTCATCCATGCTTCTAAGCTTTGTGAATGCTGAGCTGCTGCTCCTGTTCCGGATCCAGCAGGTGTACGCAGTACCATCGGAACCTTTCCTTCTCCACCATACATATATCTCAGCTTGGCAGCTTGGTTGACCATATTATCCATCGCAATCGTAATAAAATCGGAGAATTGAAGCTCTAAGATGGGACGCATACCTGTTAGCGCAGCTCCAATGGCCGTACCTGAAATAGCCGCCTCTGAAATCGGCGTATTCCGTATCCGCTCCGGTCCAAATTCCTCAATCATTCCGCGCGTTACACCAAACGCTCCACCATATACTCCGATATCTTCACCTAAAATAAATACGTCTTCGTTTGTACGCATTTCCTGACTCATTGCTTCTCTGACTGCTTCTAAATACGTTAGCTCTCTCACGGCTGCTCCCTCCTTAGGCATAGATATCCTCCATTAACGTCTCAAGACCTGGCTCAGGACTATTTTTGGCAAATTCAACTGAATCCTCAATTTCCTGCTTCGCTTCTTTGCGAAGTGCTTCTGCTTCTTCCTCTGTGAAGAACCCCTTGGCAATAAGCTGCTCCTTGTAACGAGCAATCGGGTCCTTCTCTCTCCACTCTTTTTCTTCTTCTCTTGTGCGGTACTTTTTCGCATCACTCTTAGAGTGACCTTTCCAGCGATATGTTTTGGCTTCAATAATCGTTGGACCTCCGCCATTTCGTGCAAAATCAACAGCTTCTTGAACGATGCTCATCACGTCAAAGACATCATTGCCTTCTACGACATGACCTGGAATTCCATACGCCTCGGCACGCTGTGCGATGTTTTCGATGTTCACCATCTCTTTTACAGGGCCTGACATGCCGTATTGATTGTTCTCACAGAAGAAGATGACAGGTAGCTTCCAAATTGATGCCAGGTTTACTGCTTCATGAAAACTTCCTTCATTCGATGCTCCATCCCCAAAGTAACAAAGCACAACCTTTCCTTGATTTTTCATCTTAGAGGTAAGAGCCGCACCTGTTGCGATTGAAAACCCGCCTCCAACAATCCCATTGGCACCAAGGTTTCCTTTACTGACATCAGCAATGTGCATGGACCCACCTTTTCCTTTGCAGTAGCCGGTTGTACGACCGAATAATTCGGCCATCATACGATTTACTTCTGCGCCCTTTGCAATACAATGACCGTGCCCACGGTGTGTACTCGTAATCATGTCGTCTTCATTAAGTACTGCACAAGATCCAACAGCCGTTGCTTCCTGTCCAACAGCAAGGTGAGTCGTCCCATGAATCATCCCTTTTGCAAAGAATTCATCTACTTTCTCTTCAAAATAACGAATTAACCACATCTGCTTGTAAAGCGGGATTAGTTTCTCTTTCGAATCAACGGTATCTTGCTTCAATTCGTTCATAATATAGCCTCCTATTTATCATTTGTTCAGACTACGAACAAATGTAATTATTAGCGAAAAAAAATGTCCGATTGCTCCTTCCCAATTCCCACAGGGTGGGAACAGGGAGTAGAGAACATTATCGGTCTTCGTTATCGTGGTCAAACTCTTTGATCACATCACGAGATTGCTTGATATCTTTAAACATACGATAGGGCTTACTGATAACTCGCACTGGTAACGAGAAGAGAAATCGACTTAAGTCTTCACGATATTCCTGCGTCATTCGTTTTGGCTTTGTCGCCACTCGTTTTTGCGTTTCCTCGTAAAACTCTTTATTTAAATCGAGATTAATCTCTAGATCATGACGGCACTCTAAGCATTCAATGCTTTTTAGTTGATTATTCACATACGTAATCTCATGTGGGACCTCTTCTTTACAATGAATGCAGTAGAGGTCCGCCTCCATTTGACTTGAATTCATGACACACACCGCCTTTCTTTAGGTGTTTGTGGCAATATTATTGAAGCGTATCGTCTTGTAGCTTGCGTAGCTGCCAGATGAACGATTCTTTTGTTTGAGTCACATCACTGTAAGAGATGTACTCTCCTTTTTTAATTGCACGGTTCACACGTACGTTCCGATCAACCAAACCAAGTGGTAGCAACTCTTTTTCTTTTGCTTCTTCTGCTTCTAAAATACTGCCATACACTGTAAACCCACCGATACTATCCAGATGCTCTCCAGCTTCTAGATCTCTTTTGGCAACCGTTACTGTTTCAGCAACAAGTCCTTTCCAAGGAGCAATCGTTGCTTCACCGTAGAAATAAGCGCGTGCAACAGAGATTGGTGTTTCAAGACTTGTTAAGTGGTATGGACGATACAGTACGTAGTAAGGTCCATCCCCCATGCTCAAGTATTTCATTTCATGGTTTACTTCCTCTTGATCGGATGCAATGATTGCAAATACCCCAGGAGCGACACCGTTTACAAATTCGACGATTTGCTTGTTTTGTACCTGCCCACCATCTGCGACAGAGCGGAACATAGCTGGTAGGTCTTTCACTTCGCCTGTTAATCCGTTCATACCTGGTTTGTCAGGTAAGAATCCTGTCGCGTTTGCAACCGCAGTCATCTCAACCATTGTTTTAGATCCATCCTGGAAGGAAGCAATCATTTTAGGACTTGCTCCTTTTTCAGCAGCCACTTGTGCAACAGAGTCTGGGTTAGCTTCTAGGTTAAGCGGGTTATTCTTACCTTTACCAAGAGCAATGACCTCAAATCCACTTGCATCTGCTAAGTCGTTTAACTCCATGACTGCTCCTGGCTCGTCTCCTGCAGAACCTGTGTATACGACGCCGCTTGAATCAGCTAGTTGCTTAAGAAGTGGTCCAACCGTTACATCAGCTTCAACATTTAGCATAACGATATGTTTTTTATTCATAATGGTATCCCAAGCAATTCTTGATCCAATATCTGGTACACCAGTTGCATCCACAACGACATCAACAGATGGTAGAGAAGTAACTAGACTTGAAGATGAAGTACTTACTACTTTTCCTAAGCTCACCGCGGACTCTGCTTCTTCTAGATTCGTTGTTTCCACAATTTGATCAGCTGCAACTCCTGCTTTTTTGTATGCGTTCACTGCATTCTCAACTTGAATGTCAGCCGTAATGACTACGCGCATCCCCTTCATTCCTTCAATTTGTGCAACCATTCCTCTACCCATTTGTCCTGCTCCGACTAAACCTACATTAATGACTTTCCCTTGTTGTTCTAGCTCTTGTAGCTTGCGATTAATTCCTAACATGTGACCACTCCTATTTTTCTATTTTTTAGTTAACCTCGATAGAATGCAAGTTTCCCGCCAACCTCAAGCTTTGGAACAGGTTTCTTCTCTACGCAAATCGTTCCTGGTAGGTCTGAGACAGACTGACCACTGAACTCAATCGTGCAATGACCTAGATCTCTTAATGTGTCATTGGCTTTTTCTCCTACAAAAAGAATCTTGTAATCGTTTTCTTGTATGCGCAACGTGTCCCCAATAGCTACTTCTTGCTTGAACTCTGTTTGTTTGTGAACAGCTGATATATTCTTCAGATCAGCTGGAACCGTTTCATTAAAAATGACAAGCATATTTTCTTCTAGGAATATTTCTGTCTGTTCTCCTAGTTCGATAAATGTTGATTCGTAGATGGTTGTTTTTGTTTGTTCCATCTTACACACTCCTTTTTAATGATTTTTTTAAGAATACATTCCAAAGCTAAATAGATACGCGATGATAACTGCTAAAGGACCTGTGATCATACGTGACATAAGTACGGCTGGCACACCAACCTCAATCGTTTCTGGTTGGGCTTCACCAAGTGTTAAACCCACTGGTACAAAGTCAGCCCCAGCTTGTGGGTTAATGGCAAACAATGCTGGTAAGGCAAGTTGTGGTGGAATATTCCCCCGGCCAATCTCAACCCCAATTAATACTCCAACTACCTGCGCAATAACGGCTCCCGGACCAAGCAGCGGAGACAATAATGGAACCGAACACAAGATTGATAGAATTAACAGTCCAACAAAGTTCCCAGCAAGTGGTGATACAAAGTTTGCGATGAGGTCACCAATTCCTGTGAATGTGATAATCCCTATTAACATACTTACAAAGGCCATAAACGGTAGAATGTTTTTAATGACTTGTTCAATCGTTTCACGACCAGCCTGATAAAAGACACCTACAACCTTACCGGCTCCTCTACCAACAACCTCAATGATATTGGCTTTCTTCTTAGGCTGTTGAAGCTTTGCTGCCTTTGCTTTTGCTTCTTCCTTAATACGGTTTGCTTCACTCTTATCCAAGCGAGTGGAGTCTTCTTTTTCAGTTGCAGCAGCCGTTTCTGGAGCTGCCCCTTCTTCTGCTTTTACATTTGAAACCTTTACACCCGATACAAAATTATCTTCTTTAATAAATCTCATTAGTGGACCTGATGGAGATGTCGGATTCAAGTTGATCGTTAGGACTCCCATTTGCGGATACACTCCGCAACGCGCCGTGCCACCACAATCAATAACCGCACACGCCATCTCTTCTTTATTTACAGAGGACTTGAATCCATCAACTGCCTCTGCCCCTGTCATGTCTGCAATGTGTTGAGCAAGTGGATCAATTCCCCCACCTGTTACTGACACAACATATTTCTTTTGTTCTGTTGGTTGGATGATGAGTGGTCCGCCCCAACCGCCGCTTCCTTTTTCAACTTTTACTTGTTTGTAGTCTGCCATGTTCATTACCCCCTACGATTCTCTTAAGCTTGTGAGGCAAGTTCTTGCTCTCTCTTTTTAATTAAGCGACCTGTGATAATTTCAGTAACGATTCCTCGAATGAGAATGACAATTAGACCTACAATAAAGAAACGAATAGCTAGCGGTCCAAGTGATAATCCAAGTGTTGTAATCCCAGAAGCGATGCCCATATACACGAAAAGCTCTGCCGGGTTACCATGTGGGAACAATCCTGTAATCGGGTGAACAAAGGATACTGCTGAGTCGTAAAATGCCGGTTTTTGATGCTCCGGTAGAAATCGTCCAAATGTGTAAGCCATCGGATTGGTTAAGAAGAAAACAGCTAAAAACGGGAAGAGTGAGTAACGTAAGATTATATTTTTTGTACTCTTCTGAGCTAATCGGTTAATCCGTTCCTCTCCTACCATTTTAATGACAGCGTTTACAGCGGTGATCAAACAAATTAATGTTGGAATAATTCCGGTCACCATCCCAATAAAGGTGGTACCGCCCTCTTCAAACATGCCAATAAATCCTTCAGCAAGCTGTACTAAAAAATCCATTTACGCTTCCCCCTATCCCACGAGTGTTTTCTTACGTTGTGTATTTATTTGTTCTAGAGATGATTCAATGGCCACGCGGAGTGGATGTTCATGGATCATTTCCTTTATTTCTTGAACTAAAAGTCCGTTAAATGTGTGAAATGGAGCAAATCGAGAAAAGACCGTGACACCTGCCATCTTTTGCCCATCTATTACCATTCCATTCTCGTCGGTTACAAGAATGACGATACTACCTACCCCAATTCGTTGCTTATGAATACCTACACCTAAGAATCCTGAGGAACGTTTACTCATTTCTTTTACTGTTTTCTGATAGTTCTTCATTTGCACTCGTGTTAAAACGAGTTGTAAGACCCAGGTGAAAGCAAATAATCCAATGAGCCAACCCCACATACCATCTCACCTCTTTTACATTTGTTCTTTACTGTTACTTATGTTTGTATTATAAAAGCGCTTTCAACATTCGTCAAGTAGATTTCTAAAAAATTTGTCGAACTCTACTTTTAAATTTGAAAGCGCTTTATAAAATATAGATTTAAACAAGCTCATTTAATAATGATTGTGCAGTTGAGTCATCAAGTATTAATACATTAAGGTAGCCTGTTTTTAAAGCGATAAGCAGACTTTCCACTTTATGCGCACCTTCTGCAACACCAACAACCTCTGGAATCTTTTTTAATTCATTAAGATTTAATCCAATAACTCGATCATTTAACGGATGTTTAATTTGCTCACCAATGACATCATAAAACCTTGATCCGATATCTCCTACAACCCCAGATTTACGTAAGGAAACTAAATCTTCTTCTTTTAGATAATCCATTGTACTCATTGTTGAATTTAAGAGGGGGTTTCCAATTCCAACTAGGGCCATCTGCACCTGTCTGCCCTCTTCAAGAACGTTTGCAATATCCTCACTTTCAATTAAGCGTTGCTTGAGGTCTTCACTCTCAACCATCGCTGGAGCATACAAGTATGAACAGGTTCCATTTACCTTTTGTGCAAGCTGATAGGCAAGTAGATTTGAATGAATGTCTACTAGTTTCCTACCCATCCCTCCGACTAGTGGCACGATGTTGAGGTCAGGTCGGTTTTCGTAAGGATATTCTTTAACGAGGTTATATAAAGCGGTCCCCCACGATATGCCCATGCTCGTAATACCTTCTAGGTTTTTACTGACATAATAAGCAGCTGCTTTACCAACTGAGCGCCGAATCATCTCGGGAGTTAAGCCTGCTGTCGGAACAACCATCGCTTCTTTTAAGTTAAACTTTTTTTCCAATTGGTGCTCAAGTGTTGCGGTATGGGCATTCTCATCCTTGATATAAATTTCAACAATGCCTAGCTCTCTCGCACGGTTAAGCATTTTTGAGATGACTGGTCTTGATACAGACATCTTTTTCGCAATTTGCGCTTGTGTCCAGCCATCAAAATAATATAGATTCGCAGCTTTGACGAGTAATCGACGATCTTCCCAGTTACTCATGCATTTCATTCCTTTCTCTCTATTGATCAATCTAGTTAAAGTATATAACAAATGTTCCACATGTGCACATACGTCTCCATGACATTAAAAACGCAAATAAATTCCAAGTGGTAGAAATAGTCCAAGTAAGATCGTAACAGATAGAAAAATAATAAAAGATATCGTTGTAAATCTCGTTAAATCGCCTTTATTTAGATGCATCAGGAAAATCTCACTCATTCCAAGACTTATAATCCCAAATAATAGTTTTGCTCCTCGAGCTAACGAAAATGGCATCAATGGAACAAGTAAGATACCCGTGGCAAGTACACCTAAAAAAGAGAGTCTCATAAATTGGTGTAGGATAATGGCTTTTTTTGTTTTTCCTCTTTTGTAGAAAAGAAAGACAAAAATAAATAGGATACAAGTAATGCTTAATGCAAGTAAGTGATAGCCTGTGATCAATGGAAAACCTCCTTTATGTCAGTGTACTTGAACAGGGTACATTAGACCAATGAACAATCCATAACAAAAAACGAGAATAGAACATTATAGTAAACCACTCATGAAAACACGAACATAGCAACAAATCCGCTCTAGGAGAATCCCTCCCTTTCCACGGGTACGGCCTCAGCCCCTTTCGCGGAAAGGCGCCGCTACAGTGTCTTCACCACGTACTATCCCGTAGGAGTGTCGGGTTCTCCTTTCGCTCATTTTTGCTAAAAGTACGAATGGCGAATGATTCACTCGTGGAATCATTCGCCATTTTCTCGTTCATTTTGAGTTATGTCCCATCCTCGTTAAACATGTTTACTTAATAATCTTAGGCTTCGCTGACCGGTACATGAGGTACAGGATATAAGGTGCCCCTATCAGTGCTGTTACAACACCTGCAGGTAGTTCCTTTGGTGAAAGTACAACCACTCCAATCCAATCAGCTGCTGCAAGTAACAGTCCACCGATTAACGCAGATATGACAACGGCCTGCCGGTGATGAGGTCCTACTAGCATTCTTGCAGCATGTGGAGCAAGTAATCCAATGAATCCGACTGCTCCAACATTTGCTGCAGCGATTGACGCGAGTAGCACAGCAATGATAGCCACATACAGCCTTGTTTGTTTTACCTTTAATCCAAGTCCAGTTGAGCTTTCTTCGCTAAAAGAAAGTAAGTCTACTTTTCTTCCTTGCCACCAGGCTAACACAAAGAGAATAATCACGGCTGGCACTAGCACACGAAGCTCACTCCAACCACGTCCATAAGCACTTCCTGCCATCCAGGTGAGGGCAGGGGCTACAGATACCTTTGCATAGACAATTAGGATATTAATAAAAGCGGCTCCTGCGGCTGCTACGGCAATTCCAACTAATGTTAGAATCATTGGATCAAGCCCACGTCGCCACGAAACAGCGTAGACAATGGCCGCAGCAACTGATCCCCCAATTACCGCTCCGATCGGAAGCCAGATCCCAGTGAGCGACGGGAACACAACAATAACTAACAACGCACCGACCCCTGCTCCACTTGTAATCCCAATTACTTGAGGATCACCTAATGGATTGCGAATCGTGTTTTGAATGAGACTTCCACTTACGGCGATCGCCATACCGGAAATTCCCGCAATGAGTAAACGTGGTAATCGAAAATCAAACAGGATTTTCTCGTGAATCGCTTGTCCTTGTCCAATTAAGGCGGCCCATACATCTGTTAGAGGAATGTACAAACTACCACTTGTTAAGCTGAGCGTCCATACAACTAGCATAAGAGTAGTGAATATCGATACTAGCAAGCCGAACGAACCAATTCGCTTAGAGCCTCCTACACTCATGGACATGTTTGAGCTAAAGCCCTTGCTTCCCTTCACTTGCTTCGACATGCGCAGAGCAAGCCAGATAAGCCACGGAGCTCCAATGGCTGCTGTAATTGCGCCAGCCGGCAATTCTCCATAACTATCAATAAAACTCCTCGCAATCGTATCTGCTAAAAGAAGAACTACAGAACCCCAGATTGCACTAATCGGCAACAGCCAGATATGCTTTGAGACACCCATCATTCGTACAAGATGCGGTGCGACTAGGCCGATGAATCCAATAGGTCCCACAATGCTTACACTTACACACGCAATCACGACCGCAATACCCATTGCTAAAAAACGAGTCAGTGCTACATTTTGCCCAAGGGACTTCGATGTTTCTTCCGTTAGCGTTAAGATATCAAGCTGACGTGCTGCAAAACAAACAAGCAGAATCCCACCGGCAACCCATGGCCACGAAAAGCTGGCTCCACTCCAGTCATTTTGGATAAGAGATCCAGAGCCCCAAAGAAAAATGCCTTGGACGGTTTGCTGGTTTAGCATGATAAGAGCACTTGTTATGGAAGAAAGAACAAGTGTTACAATCATCCCTGAAAGAGCCACACGAATCGGTGTGCTTCTTCTTCCGCCACCAAGCGCAAAAACGGCAGCCGCTGCTCCCGCCCCACCTGCAACCGCAATAGGAAAAGCAAATTGTGATTGAAGCGTAGGAAAGAAGATCATTCCCGCTACAACTGCTAAGTATGCTCCGGCATTTACACCAAGTGTTGTTTCAGATGCAAGGGGATTTCGCGTTACCGTCTGCATGAGTGCGCCTGCAACAGCGAGGGCAGACCCTGCAATAATCCCCATGACTGCTCTCGGAAAACGATTGGACCACACTAAATGGTGCTCCGTTATATCTTGACGATTAAACAGAGCTCCGACTACATCGCTCACGGACACATCTGCTCTCCCCTGTGTCAAACTAAAGAAAAGCGTCACAATTAAAGCAGCAAGACCACCAATACATAAAATTAGCGGTCTCAAGCTTTTTTTGCCTTGGAGATCCGAGGCTGCAAGTCCCATCTGTTTAGCAGCCTCAAACTCTCTTTTGTTCTTACTCATTGGTAATTGCGTTTACAACCTTTTCTGCGTAAACCTGAGCAGAGAGAGGTCCTCCATATGGCCACGCATCGCCACCTAATGGATAAATACGATCTTCTTCAACAAAGTTTAACCCGTTCCAGATTGGATTGTCTTTTAATTGATTTTCAATCACATTGTCGCTATCTTGAATAATCGTAAAGAAGTTTACATCTTCAATGGCAGGGAGCGCTTCAACGTCTGCGGTTGTGAAGCCATATCGTTCAAACTGCGATGATTGGAATCCATTCACCATTCCCATTTTTTCAATCATAGGTGCAGCCATTGACGTATCATCATGAAGACGGAAGGTCACAGCGTTCTGATCACTATAGGCCATAGCTACAACAAACTCCTCGCCACCTTTTCCTGCATCTTCAATTTTTTGTTTAGAGTCTTCATACATATCTTCGATTCCAGCAAGCACTTCTTTTGCTTCTTCTTCCTTGTCCATGATCGTCGCAATCTCATTAAACGTCTCAATCATGCGATCGTATTGAGTACCTTCGCCTTCCTCTGGATATGGATCATAGACAAGAGTTGGGGCGATATCGTTTAATTCATCATAGCTTGTCTCTACATTAGACTCGAGTCCTACAATCAAATCAGGCTGAAGTGCAGTAATTACTTCAAGGTTAGGGGTGTTACGCATCCCTATATCTTCTATTCCCTCTGGCATCTCCATACCGATATCAACCCATTGCTGCATTCCTTCGATATCAGCAACACCAACAGGTTCAATTCCAAGCGCTAAAAAGTCTTCAACATAACCCCATTCAAGTACAACAACTCGTTCGGGAACTCCTTCAATATCGGCTGTCCCTCTTGTATGTTCAAAAGAACGTGTTTCTGTTGCATCGCTTTCATTATTTGTATCAGTAGTTTCATTATCGGTCTCTCCATTGCCGCATGCAGCAAGCATAACGACGGATGTAGCAACCATTCCAGCAACCCATTTACCTTTTTTCCAATTCATCTTTCATTGCCCCCATTATATGTAATCGTTTTAAGCAGTAATAAAAATCATTCTCAATTAGAATAGCAAGTTAGCTTGGTTCCGTCAATATGCAGTTTATCATAGGTTCATTTCCTTTTAATTGTAAATGAACTCAAATTTATACCGATATACTCTATATATGTATAAGGGGGAAAAGCATTGAAGCTACGAATAAATAAATCAAAACCATCTGACCAATCAGAACTTGATGTAACCGTTCATTTTCAACCACCAAATGATATTAAACATCAGCTGGAAATGATTCAACTATCTAAAGATGATCTTGTTCATCTAATGAGATTGAAAGAGGTCGTGTGTATCTCTATTGACGAGGTAACCGATGTTTTTTACGAATCAATCATCAAACAACCGAACCTGCTTTCTATTATTAAACAACATTCTACAGTTGAAACATTAAAGAATACGTTAAAAAAGCACCTACTTGATATGTTTTCTGGCGTGTTGGATGACGAATTCGTTAGTAAGAGAAAACGTATTGCCACTGCACATGTTCGTATAGGGCTTGAATCCAAATGGTATCTGGCTGCGTTTTGTAACCTACAAACCGTTCTTTTTCAGATTATAGCAAACACCGACTCATTACCTTTGCAGCAAAAGTTTAATTCTCAAATTGCCTTGGCAAAATTATTAAGCTTTGAACAACAGCTAGTTATAGATTCCTATGAAGTGCAGAGTCAACGACTAAAAGAACAAGAGCTCATTCGACGCACGGAAATGCTTGAACAAATGAATCAATCAGCAAATGAGCTCGCAGCCATATCAGAGCAAACCAATACATCAATCGATTCTACAGAAGGATCTGCACACACGATCGATCAAATGGCAAAAGAATGTGCAGAGCGGGCATCGATTGCAGATGAGCTTTGTATAAATGGACGGAACGATATGCACACTCAAGAAGAGCAGATGTCACTATTACAACGCCATCTTAGCCAAGTAAATGGTCAAGCAGAACAGCTCCAAGTCACAACAAAAGATATCACGGCTATTGTAGAACTTGTTCAAAGTATTGCAGATCAGACAAACCTGCTTGCCTTAAATGCATCAATTGAAGCCGCTAGAGCAGGTGACGCTGGTAAGGGATTTGCAGTGGTTGCCTCAGAGGTTCGCAAGTTATCAGAGGAAACAAAGTCAGCTACTTCCACAATTGAAGAACTAGTAACAGCTACTACTGAGCAGGTGAATCAAGTGACTTCAGGACTTGAAACCATTGATACAGCGGTTAAGCAAACAGCTACTTTAACAATCCAGGCTGCATCTTCCTTCACCAGAATTCAAGAATCAACAAACCTCAGTAAACAGCAGAACGCCGCCATTACAGACAAAATTGCCGCTCTTCTTAACCAATTTAAAGAAATGAAGCAGAATGCATGGGGCGTGTCCCAAGCGGCCGAAAGGTTAAAGGACATGAATCAAGAATAATCCTCACGTAAAAGGCAAATGATTCCGTTTCGAATCATTTGCCTTCGTTTACTTTCTTAATCAATCAACCCAAATAATCGAGGTAACCATAAACTAATTTCTGGAATAAAGGCAACTGCCAGTAGGGCTACTACCATTGGAATATAGAAAATCAGTAACGGCTTAATTACTTTCTCGACGCTCACCCCACCAACTTTACTTCCAATAAACAGTACTGTGCCAACTGGCGGAGTTGTGGTTCCTATGGCCAAACCAAGTGACATAATCATCCCAAAATGAACAGGGTGTATACCAATAGATGTAGCAACAGGGAACAGAATAGGTGTGAAGATAAGAAGTGCTGGAGCGATATCCATAAAGGTTCCAAGCACAAGTAATAGTAAAAGCATGATTAACAGAAGCAGGATACCATTTTCCGTCACACCCAGTAGGGCAGTAGAAATCGCTTGTGGGATTTTTGAATAAGACAAAACCCATGACATCGCACTTGATGCCCCTATCAGCAGTAGAATGATCCCACTAAAAATAACGGTATCCTTTAAGATAATAGGGATATCTTTAAATTTTAGACTGCGGTAACAAAGACTTAAAAAGATTGAATATAAAACCGCTACTGCGGCCCCTTCTGTTGCTGTGAAAATTCCTGCAGCAATTCCACCTATAACAATGACGATTAAAAATAGAGAAGGTAGCGCCTGTAAAACGATTTTCATTCCCTCTGAAAAAGGTACCGCCGTTTCTACATGATACTTTTTCCGCTTTGCAATAATATACGCCACGAGCATAACTAATAGCGCCATTAAAAAACCTGGTAAGTAACCGGCTATAAATAAAGCACCTATTGATGTCCCACCTGTTAATAGAGAATACAAAATTGGCGTTCCACTTGGTGGAATTACTAACCCGGTAGGCGCAGATGCAATGTTAACAGCGGCCGAATAGGAAGGATCATACCCTTCTTTCTTTTGCATTGGTCCCATAATTCGACCCATTGTTGCTGCAGATGCAATGGCTGAACCCGAAATCGAACCAAACAATGTGTTCCCTATTACATTTGTATGGGCTAGTGAACCTGACATTCGGCCACCAATAAGCTTGGCCAAATTGATCAGGCGAAGGGCTATTCCTCCTGTGTTCATGATACTTCCAGCTAGTGTAAAGAACACTAATGCAAGTAAAACAAAGCTATCAATTCCGGTGACAAATTGCTGTGTGATAACCATCAAAGCGTCCCAAAAAGGCATAATAACCAGCCCTGCAGCTAAAGAGGCAATTCCAATACTTATACTTATTGGTACACCGATGACAATCAAAAGAAAAAACACAGCAAAGAGAACGATTCCAGTCAACACGATACTACTCATGCGGCTTCCCTCTTTTCTCTTTCCAATTCTGCTGCATCTATCTTAATGTTGATGATCTGATAGAAGATGATTAACACGCCCGCTAATGGTAACACTCCATACACAATACCCATTGGCAGTCCTAGTACTGGGGAAATTTGATTTAGCGTTGAGAGCACAAGTCTCATTCCTCCAATGACAAAGACGACCAATACAAAAGCAATGATACAGCCATCAATAACTAGGTTTGACACATTCTTTTTTTCCTTCTTAAGCTTTGACGTTAAAAAGGTTAAAGCAAGATGTTCTTTATGGCCAAACGCATAGCTTGCACCTAAGAACCCAACCCATATAAGTGAAAATCGCAACACTTCCTCTGTAAAAACGCTGGGATTTTGTAATACAAATCGTGTGAACACCTGCCAGATGGCTCCTGCTACCAGAAACACAACAAGCACACTTGCAATTCCTATAATCGTTCGATCAATCCATTGCTTCGCTCTCTCCACGTTAGACCCACCTTCTACTCTAGATTTGAAAACGCATCCAAAATTTCTGCCACCTGTGGGTTATCTCTACTCTCTTCTAGTAAAGGCTCTACTAATTCTCTAAATGGCTCCTGGTCGACCTCATTAAATGTGACACCCATTTCTTCTTCAGCTTGGACCACCCCTTCTTCCACCATGTCCTTCCAACGAATGTTATGTTGAACAGTTGAAGCTCGAGCTTCTTCTTTTACAATGTTCTTCTCTTCATCTGTTAAGCCGTTCCACGTGTCTTCACTCATAATCAGGAAATCAGGAATTCGTGTATGCTCATCGTAGGAAAAGAACTTTGCCACTTCTCCATGATTCGCATCAACTAAAGCCATTGAGCTACTTTCTGCTCCATCAATGACACCCTGCTGAAGTCCTGTATACACCTCTGATGCTGGTAATGGAGTTGGAGCGGCTCCGAGTAATTTCATCGTATCGATTGACGTTTTATTCGTCATCACTCGAATTTTTAGTCCTGCCAAATCCTCAGGCTTTTCAATTGGATGATTTGCCGTATAGAAGCTTCTTGCCCCTGCATCAAAGTAGGTTAACCCTCTCAAACCAATATCAGATAGACTAACGTACATATCTTCAACGGTTTCAGAATCCATGACACGCTCAAAATGATCTTCATCACTAAACACATACGGCAAGCTAAACACCGAAAAAGATGGATCAAAGCTTTCAAGTGCTCCTGCATTGACCTTAACCATATCGATGACACCGGTTTGAACTAGTTCAAGCATGACACGCTCATCACCTAACGCACCATTTGGAAAGATCTCAAGATCCAGGCGATCTCCAGCTCTCTCTTCGACACCCTGTGCAAACTCCTCAAGACTCTGATAAACAGGTGCAGAGTCATTATGGATATGAGCAATGGTTAATGTTTTCTTATCTGCACTTTCTGCAATCATTTTCGGAAGAATGAATGAAGCGCTTCCAATTAAGAGTACAGATAAACCTATGCCCAAGCCTTTGACTGCTTTCATTTTTCACACTCCTTTATCATTACGCACGAAAAAACTGTTAATATAATGATACAAATCCCATTATATTAACAGTTTATCGATGCGTCTTATTGGAATAAGAAATCGTTCTCAAAATCGGAACTATATTGCATAATTAGACAAAAAGAGTAGAGATCGTCCCTTTTTGAAAGGCTTCGGTTAATTGCTCACGAACTCCTTTGGCATATAGTAGCTTTGTACTCGATTCATATCTCTTTAACTCTTCCGGAAACTCTTTGACGTGATCAAGCTGGTCATTTATCTCTCCTAATACCTGAACATGAGTAGCTGCTGTCTTAAAGTCACACGGCGGAGTTGCATTCGTTTCATGTACAGCCTTTAAGCACCAATTTAATTTATCAATATGAGGGACATGTGGATTTCCATAGTCCTCTGTTGTGCCATCCTTGAAGGTCGCTCGCATGGAAGGCTCCGCGTCTTCTGCACTAAAGCTGATTGAGCCCTTTTCGAATTCATATTGAAAAATAGGCCCTTCCGTTTCTTTAACGGCATGAGAGGCTAGGAACAGCAGATCCACATTGTCTGTTGTTTTCATTTGAACGGCGCATGTGTCAAAGGTTTCGATTGGGTTTACACGATATAACTCGGCTTCTACCTTGTTCACGGATGCACTAGTTTCGATTGCATCTCCTAATATATAGAACATATTGTGTAGAAAATGAGCGGTTGCATTATTCGCAATGCTATCCATGATATACGTACCATCCGGGCTATACTTTTTGCCAGCCCAAGCTGAGCGATTAAAGTACTCTTCCGTACGTGGCCAAAGCACTAATGTCTTCAGCTGAATGGCACGGCCAAATCGACCGTTTAGAATGTCTTGCTTTAATGCTTGAATGGATTCCGTAAAGGACCAGTTAAAACCGACCGCAGCCCACTTTCCTGTATCTTTAGAGACAGATTCCCAGATAGGCAAATCATTCGGATCTCCAGTTAATGGCTTCTCGCATAGCACATGACTCCCATGCTCCATTGCATACACTGCCTGCTTAGTATGCAGATGAATGGGCGTGGAGATGATCGCTAACTCTGCGTTATGATTCTCATAAAAAGCCTCAATTG
Source organism: Alkalihalobacillus sp. FSL W8-0930 (assembly GCA_037965595.1). Taxonomy (NCBI): domain Bacteria; kingdom Bacillati; phylum Bacillota; class Bacilli; order Caryophanales; family Bacillaceae; genus Alkalihalobacillus; species Alkalihalobacillus sp. FSL W8-0930. The sequence continues at coordinate 3,553,619 of CP150183.1, forward strand.
TTTTATAGATTGGTATCGATCTTTCTTGGAGAACGTCAAAGAAGCCACTCTTCTCAGCAGCAATTTCAACAACTCCCTCGAGGGTTGCATCCTCACGTTCTAATAACCAACGCAGATAACTCGCCCCATATCCATTTATTCCGATTAATACAACCTTTGCTTTAGTCCCGTTGGTCATTTGATTTCCTCCCAGCCAGTTAAACGCACGGCTTGTTCCTGTGCTTCAATTGCAAGTTCAGACACGCGGAATACATGCTCTTGCGTCATGGCCTGATCTGTTCCATTTTGACAATCCTTGATGAGATCGTAGAAGTATGGCTTACCGACACGTCCTTCTACCGGTACATGCAGCTCCTCTTTTTGATCAACGATGTACAAATGATTTCCTTCCGATGTACGCCCAACATCAAGAGACTTACGTAGCTCGATATATCCATCGGTTCCGAACAAAACTGTGCGACCGTCTCCCCATTTTGCCAATCCATCAGGCGTAAACCAGTCCACGCGAACATATTGTGTGGCTCCATTATTACCTAGCAATGTAGCATCACCAAAGTCTTCCCAATCCTCAAATTCAGGATGATGATAATTAGCTGTTTTACTATGCATAACTTTTGCATCTGTTGCACCTGTATAGATTAGAAATTGATCAAATTGATGGCTTGCAATATCAATGAGGATGCCTCCATTTTTGTTTCGATCAAAAAACCAATCATCTCTTTTTTCCTTACTTAATCTGTGCGGCCCAGATCCAGTCACTTGATACACCCGACCGATCAAGCCCTTGTCAACAAGAGCTTCTGCAAGGATCGCTGATTCCACTCCTAAACGTTCTCCAAAGTAGATTGACCAGCTCTTTGTTGAAGCACCTACAGCCTCACGTGCCTGCTTCACTTGATCTAATGTTGTAAAACCTGCTTTCGCAGAAAAGAAGTGCTTATCCTGAGCAATGACTCGCAGACCAAGTGCTGCCCGCTCCGCAGGGATAATAGCTGTTGCGACCATGTCCGATGAATCTTCTAATACCTGTTCAATAGATTCGGCAGCTATAGCTGTTGGGTATTTGTCCAGAAGCTTCTGTTGCTTCGCTTTATCACGATCATACACATGATGAAGGGTTGCGCCTGCACGGCATAACCCATCCACCATACCAAAGATATGTCCGTGATCCATTCCTATCACAGAAAAAGAAAAAGGCTGATCAATTTGACGGTCTTGTTCAAATGACTGAATGATCTCTTCGATCGTTTCTTTTAATCCCATTGATGAACCTCTCCCACCTATCTTTTTTATACGTGTTCTACAAATCTTTCTTTCATTAGCTTAAGAACTTCATCCCCCGGACGGTCCCAAAGCTCTTGATTCATAATCTCTACTTCAATCGGTCCATGGTAACCAGCGGCTTCGACTTGCTTACGCATGCCATAAATGTCAATTGCGCCATCACCCATCATGGAACGACCTTTAAACATATCTAAAATAGGAACCTTCCAATCAGACACATGGAAGCCCAGTATCGTACCTTTTGCTGCTTCGATTTGCGCTGCAAGTTCAGGATCCCACCAAACGTGGAACACATCTACAACTACGCCAACTTGTTTTGATTGATACTTCTGCACAAGAGCGTTCGCCTGTCCGAGTGTATTCACAACGGAACGATCTGCTGCATACATCGGGTGCAATGGTTCAATTCCTAGCTTAATACCATGCTGTTCGGCATGAGGAATGATAGCCTCAATTCCTTCTTCTACCCATCTTCGTGCTTGCACAAGGTCCTTATCCGGAGCCGGTCCGCATACTAAAACTAAAGTATCGGTTCCAATCTCTGCTGCTTCTTCAATTGCGCGCTTGTTATCATCAATCCGTTTGGCACGTTCCTCGCTTGTTGCTGCTGGGAACATCCCTCCACGACAAAGACTGGAAACCTTAATACCACTTTGCTTTAGGTGTGCGGCTGTTTGCTTCACACCATATTCTGCAAGCTTGTGACGCCAAATCGAAATCCATGGTACCTCGTTTCGCTCACAGCCATCGATTGCTTCTTTAAGCGACCAGTTCTCCGTTGTAATCTGATTTAAACTAATTTTACTGAGGTCTGCCTTGTCACTCATGCGTGTACCTCCTGTTCAATTCCAGCTAGTTGAAGTACTTTATCCATTCGTTTGATGGCAAGCTCCTGATCTTGAATGAGGTTTGCCTCATCCATTAACTTAAAGAGCTTCGTTAAATGTTGAATAGATCGAGTCCCTTCTGCTCCACCAATCATTTTGAAATGAGACTGATGCCCATTCAAATAAGCCATAAAAACAATTCCTGTTTTGTAAGCATAAGTTGGTGTTTGGAAGATATGACGACTTAGCTCAACCGTTGGCTCGAGTACTCGCTTGTACGTCTCTAGATCATGATGATCTAATGCACGTAAAGCGTGTGCGGCCGCAGGGGCAATCGCATCAAAAATTCCAAGAAGAGCGTGGCTGTACCCTTGCTCATCTCCTGCAATCAGTTCCGGATAGTTAAAATCGTCCCCCGTATACATCCGTACAGATTCTGGTAACAATCGACGCATCTTAATCTCTTTATCTTTATCTAGTAGCGAGATCTTAATGCCGTCTACCTTCGCTTCGTTTTTATGGATCATTTCTAAGCAAATGTCCATTGCCCGGTCATAATCCTCTTCTCCCCAATATCCTTGTAGTGCAGGGTCAAACATTGGTCCAAGCCAATGTAAAATCACTGGTCTAGCCGTTTGACCAAGGATCTGACTGTAGACTTGAAGGTAGTCCTCAGGTTTCTTGGCCGTTTTTGCTAGTGCTCGGCTTGCCATTAAGATAATTCCACTGTCCTGACTTTCAACAAATTCACATTGCTCTGCATAGGCGCGAACAATATCGTCCAATGAGTGCTCCACACTCAAATCAAGATGATCAGTGCCTGCACCAGACGCAATTAATCCACCAGCACGCTTCGCTTCAACAGAGGATTGTTTGATTAACTCCTGTGCACTTTCCCAGGATAAACCCATTCCACGCTGAGCCGTATCCATCGCTTCAGCTACGCCAAAGCCAAGGGACCACAAGTGTCTACGGTAGTGCAGTGTTCGTTCCCAATCAATGTCTCCCCCAAGTACGGGATGACTAGAAGATAAAGGATCTGCTACAACATGGGCTGCAGAGTAAGCGGTACGGGAGGAAAATCCTCCCGAACTGCTGAATGCAGATGGCGACCCTTTTAGTTCATATGTTTCAAGTGTACGATTTTCTGTTGGAAGTTTAATTGAATAACCCATCATACGCCTCCTATAAACTTAAGTCTGGTACGTCTACCCACTTACGTCCGTGCCAAGCTTCTAAGCCAAGATCAGATAGCTGTGTTCCTTTTGCTCCTTCAAGTAGATCCCATGGGAATGCATCATCTTGATGAATATGCTTAAGGAAAAGCTCCCATTGAATCTTGAATCCGTTATCATAGACTTCGTTCTCAGGTACCTGCTCCCACTGCTCCTGGAAGTTGAATGGATTCGGGATATCCGGATTCCATGTTGGACGAGGAGTCTGCACGCGATGCTGCGTCTTGCAGTCACGTAGGCCTGCCACTGCACTTCCAAGCTTTCCATCTACCTGAATGGTTAACAGATCATCACGATCGACACGAGTTGTCCATGATGAGTTCGCTTGGATGACGGCTCCGCTCTTCATTTCAAAAATAGCATACGCTGCATCATCCGCTGTTGCTTTATACGTTTCACCGTTTTCATCTACACGACTTGGAATGTGTGTCGCACCTAAGCAAGTAAGTGATTTGATTTCACCAAACAGGTTATCAATCACATAACGCCAGTGCGCAAACATATCAACAATGATTCCGCCGCCGTCCTCTTCTCTATAGTTCCAGCTTGGACGTTGACCTTCCTGCCAATCTCCTTCGAAAACCCAATATCCAAAGTCAAGTTTCACAGAAAGAATTTCTCCAAAATATCCGCTATCAATTAAACGTTTTAATTTTAATAGTCCTGGTAGGAATAATTTATCTTGTACAACTCCATTTTTCACGCCAGCTTCTCTTGCTAATTTTGCTAGTTCAAGTGAACCTTCTACGCTAGTAGCAGTTGGTTTTTCACAATAGATGTGTTTGCCTGCAGCAATTGCCTGCTTAATTCCTTCTGCACGACGATTGGTTGTTTGGGAATCAAAGTAGATCACATTATGATCATCGGCAAGGGCCGCTTCAAGATCTGTCCCAATTCGATCAATTCCGTGTGTATCTGCAAGAGCTTGAAGCTTTGCTTCATTACGTCCAACAAGAATTGGATCTGGATAAAGAACGTCTCCATTTGCGAGCTTAACTCCGCCTTCAGAGCGAATCGCCACAATCGAACGAATTAAGTGTTGGTTCGTCCCCATTCTTCCTGTTACACCATTCATGATAATACCAATTTTGTGAGTTGCCATTGTCTTGTTCCCCTCTCTCCCTTTGAATATCTCTATCATAATTAAAGCGCATACATAAATCTTATTAGTTCAGGTAACAAATTCTCAATTTCGGAACTAGTTTTATCGACAATCTCTAGCCATATTCACGACAATCTCTGCATATACTTCCTATGGTCAAAACAAAGGAAAGGATGATTTATGTGAATGAGCAAATCGAATGGACCATATCAGATCCGTATGTATACGCAAAAGCATCAGAACTTGTTGGGGCAATGGCGGAGGTGCAAACAACTCATGGCGCGGTTCGAGGAACGTTAAAGGATGTTCAACCCGATCATATTGTCGTTGAGATGGGTGGCACTCCTTTTTTCATTCGCACGCAGCAGATTGTCTGGTTTTTCCCTGTTTCTTAAACTGAACAAATTCAATGAGGAACGGAGGATGTCTTTATGATTAAACGAATTAATAAGTTAGCCATTGAACTGCCACGTCCTGAGCATGGTGATGCCAACGCTGCAGCCGCTGTTCAAGAATTGTTAGGTGGAAAGTTTGGTGAAATGTCTACCTTAAATAACTACATGTTTCAATCCTTTAACTTTCGTGGCAAGTCAAAGTTCAAGCCCTTTTATGACTTGATTGCAAGTATTACAGCTGAGGAGTTCGGGCATGTTGAACTCGTAGCGAATGCCATTAATCTTGTCTCATACGGCACGACATTCCCTGGAGATCCTGACACAGCCCCTCTTCAAAATGGCAAGGATAAACGATACTCAACCCATTTCACAACGACCGCACAAACAGCGTTTCCTGGAGACGGAATGGGCAGACCCTGGAACGGAACGTTTGTGACCAATAGCGGGGCCTTGGTTGAAGATCTCTTACACAATTATACCTTGGAAATCGGAGCCCGCCACCATAAGATGAGAGTATATGAAATGTCAACAAACCCTACCGTCCGAGAACTATGTGGGTACTTACTTGTCAGAGGCGGTACCCATATTATCGCCTACGCAAAAGCGATCCAAGTCGCTACAGGTGTTGATATTGGTAAGATGCTTCCTGTTCCTTATCCGGACAATACGAAATTTAGCGAAGCCAACAAATTCATTGATCAAGGCCTCTACAATGTCCTCTACACATGGGGCGAGCCGGAGTACCGCGACATTGCTCAGATCTGGAAAGGTGAAAATCCTGAAACAAAAGAGCCGCTTCGTGTCATTGACGGTGTACCCGAAGGCGCACCAATTCCGGATTTAGAAGAAACACCACAGCTATTCGCTCCAGGAGTCGACCCAGATGACTATGCGAAAATTTTAAAACGACTAAAAGAAAATATCTAACAAACTGACAGAGACCGGGAAAAACTATAAATCAACTAGAAAATGGCGAATGATTCTACAATTGAATCATTCGCCATTCGTGTTTTTCGTATTTTAGTTAGACGAGCGGGTGTGAACCCGAGACTCCTACGGAACAGAACGCGGTGAAGACACTGTAGCGGTGCTTTTCCCGCGAAAGGGGCTGAGGCCGTTCCCGGCGGGTGCGAGGGATTCTCCTGTAGCGGATTTGTTGCTATGTTCATGTATTCATCAGCGAATGAATGTTTTGTTTCAGTTTCAGTCTTTTTTTAATGAAATTTACCCTAAAAAACCACGTAAGCGCAGTCATTTTTTGAACTTTTTCTTTTTGAGTGATATGTCTAGACATCACCCCGATTATGTTTTATCATAACCGCTTGTGCTGGTAAAAAAGTTGATTGTGAGGGGTGATGAAATGAATCGTTTACAGGCTTCAAGAAGAACTGTTCTCATCATATTTATGCTTTCCACATTTGCAATTGGAATGACTGAATATGTAGTGACAGGACTGCTTACTCAATTCTCGAATGATTTAGATGTACCAATTTCCACAACAGGGCTACTGCTCAGTGTATACGCATTAGGTGTTGCAGTATTCGGACCGATTTTACGAATGATTACGATAAAGTTCTCCACTAAAAGATTACTCATTGTATTCATGGGGATTTTTGTAGTCAGTAATGTTATTGCGGCTACCGCACCTAACTTTGAAATGCTGCTTGTTTCGAGACTATTGTCTGCAACGATGCACGCGCCATTCTTTGGGTTAAGCATGGCTGTGGCGGTTAACATTTCCACCCCTGAGAAACGCACGGCAGCAATTGCCGCTGTACAAGGTGGATTAACGATTGCCATCATGCTTGGTGTTCCATTCGGATCTTACCTCGGTGGGATTTTTGACTGGAGATATGTGTTCTGGTTTATCGCTTTACTTGGTGCGATTGCCTTCATCGGGATTATCTTAACGACACCAAATCACAAACCAATTGATACACCTAATTTGAAAAAAGAACTTGGAATGTTTAAAAATAAAAGTGTACTTCTCGTCATTGCAATCATTGTCTTTGGATTCTCTGGAGTCTTTACAGCGTATACTTTTAAAGAGCCAATGCTCCGTGAATTCGCTGGATTTGAAGTAACGGCCATAACCGCAGCTCTGTTCTGTTTTGGGCTCGGAGCCGTCATTGGAAACTTTGTCTCAGGACGCGTCCTTCCACGACTACTCACTGAACGTTTAATGGCAGCGCTCGTTATGCTTGCCGTTGTTCTGGTATCGTTCACGTACCTGTTACAATTTTCAATTACAGCGTTTGTTGTCTGCTTCTTATTTGGTGTTGGAACCTTTGGAACCACACCATTACTCAACTCAAAGATTATCATTGCAGCAAGAGAGGCTCCTTCTCTTTCAGGTACGGTTGCCGCCTCTGTGTTTAATCTAGCCAATGCCATCGGTGCCTTTCTTGGTACTCAGGTGCTTGAGGCGAGTGGTAGCTATACAACCGTCACGTTTGTTGCAGCGAGCTTAATAACACTTGGACTTGTGATTACGTTTATTACGCACAAGGTTGAAGATAAAGCATTGTATGAATGAGAAAAAGGCATCTTCCGTTTTTTGGAAGATGCCTTTTTTTGTTCAGATCAAAGTACGTTTCTATCTTTCAATTGTAAGCACATCTGTCTGATAATCAGCTTTTTGAACTGCTTCTGCTAGAACGCTTTTGTAATCTCCTGTATTTGTGATAATCAGAGGAGTAACTGTAGAATATCCTGCTGCAGTAATCTTTTCTAAATCAAATGTAAGCAAAGTATCTCCTTTTTTAACTGTTTGTCCTTGTTCAGCTTTAGCAGTAAAATATTTCCCCTCTAGATTCACTGTATCGAGCCCAACATGAATAAGAAGCTCAACTCCACTATCTGATCTAATTCCAATCGCATGACTAGTTTTAAAGAACGTCACGATTTGACCATTAAATGGTGCTTTAACAACACCTGTTGAAGGTTTAACTGCCACACCCTTACCCATAATCTCTTCAGCAAAAGTAGCATCTGCCACTTTGTTTAAAGGTACAACTTCACCTTCAATAGGACTTTGGATGATAACTTTTGATCCTAACTCTGATTTTTCAGAAGATGAGACATTTGGATTCTCTTCTTCTCGCTTCTTCTTACCACCATCATCCTTAAATCCAAAAATAAATGTCAGCGTCATCGTTAGAGCAATATTAATTGCAAAACCAATAATAAGATAAATGAATTGCGGACCAGTAAAGACTGGCAGAGCTGTCAATCCTGGTAGAACAAATGCAGATGCAGTGACATTAAACCCTGTAATAAATGCACTACCTACACCAGCCCCTATAAGAGCAGCAATAAACGGTCGTTTAAGAGGTAAGTTAACACCATACATAGCTGGTTCTGTAATTCCGAGGAACGCAGAAACAGTTGAAGAACCAGCTATTGTCTTACGCTTCTTGTCTCTCGTTTTGATAAATACGGCTAGAGCTGCAGCTGCTTGTCCCATATTCGCCATAAAGAATACCGGAATTAAATAATCAAAGCCAAGGACAGCTACGTTCTGAATCGCGATTGGCATTAAGCCATAATGCATACCCACGATAACAAGAAGTGGACGTGCGGCACCTAGCAACCCACCAGCTAGAATTCCAGCATGCTCAAATAACCAAGTAACTCCTTCAGCTAATCCAAGTCCAAGATATGAACCCAGTGGTCCAATGGCAATTAACTCTAGTGGAATCATTATTAATAAAACAATAGTTGGTGTAAAGATCACTCGTACTGCATTAGGCATGATTGCATCTACCCAACGACTTACGTAACTAAGTAACCAAACAGCAATAATAATCGGTATAACAGTAGAACTATATTGAATAAAAGGTAATGGTAAACCTACTATTGAAAGTCCTGTGGGACCACCTTCCGCAATGGCTTGAGCACCTTGGAGAATGGTCGGATACATTAATCCCCCTGCAAGAGCAATCGCAATAAACTCGTTGGTTTTAAATTTGCGAGCCGCTGAAACGGCTAAAAAGAATGGCAAGAAATAGAAAACCGTATCAGAAACTAGAGATAGTAATCGTACAATATCACTGTCAGCTGGTGCCCAGTTAAATGCAGTAACAAGTCCTAGTATTCCCTTTATTAACCCCGCTCCAGCAATAGCAGGAATAACTGGTGTAAAGATTGCAGCAATTACTTCAAAGAAACGTCCAATCAAGTTGCCTTTTTTCTCTGTAGGCGGTTTACTTTCTCCATTATCTTCCGTTAATTGATCATCTAAATTTAACGCTTTGTAGACTTTAGCTACTTCATTCCCAATGACGACCTGAAGCTGTCCACTTTGCTCCTGAACTTTAATTACACCTGGCAGTTCTTCTAATTCCTTTTTATCCACTTTACTATCGTCTTTTAGATTGAACCGCAATCGTGTGTAACAATGTGTTGCATAGCTTATATTGGTTTCTCCGCCGATACTTCTTAGAATATCATTTGCTATTTGCTTATGATCCATAGTGCTTTCACACCTTTCTAAAAATTTACATATAAAAAAATGACCTAATCAAAGAACCTAAATAGTATCCACTCTTTTTAAGAGGGTCTACTTAGTCCTTCTAATTAGGTCATGCCTGCTTCCCAGTAACAATCCTAGTAAGAATGTATTTAGTTTTAAACAGTGGTCAGTCGTTGTATATGGATCGTTAAATAGGTTAGTTCATCATAATGAACCTTCCAATTCATCGAAGTTTCGAGTAACTTTTTAATTTTAATAGCGCATTCATAAGCCTTAGGATACTTTTGCTGAATAACGCCTTGGAATACATCCTCTTCTTCTGACGTATTCTCTTCTCCTGCCATCTGACGAAGTATAAAATATCGTAAATGAGTGATAAAGCGTGCGTAGTGAAGAGAATCTTCATTTAAATCTACAAAGTAATGATAATGAATAACATCAATGATTTTTGATACTAACGCTGTCATTTCATAGGTTTGATGATAACTATTTGCTCCATAACGGGCATTTACAAAATGCATCGCAATAGGGACTACTTCCGAGGGAGGCAATACCCTACGCGTACGTTTTTGAATAGTTTGCAATGCTTTTTTAGCAAATGTATATTCCTCTGGATACATGTGCTTCATTTCCCATTTTAGAGGGTAATCTATTACCGTTTGATCATCTAATCGCTTTAAAGCGAACCAAATATGATCTGATAGGGGAATAAGAAGATGATCCCCCACATGTTTTCCTAATAAAACTTGACCATCCTGGATGAGATCGCTTGTTAATGCAACAATCTCTAAAGGAATCTCATCAAAAAAAGTTGTTAATTTTTCTAGTGGATGACTACCTAAGGACAAAACAAAAGTTTTCTCAATCAGCTGTGTATCTACTTCATCTCCTGATTGCTTTTGAAAACCAATACCTTTCCCCATTAATATTTTTTCTTCGTCACCATCTTTAACGAGTGAAACATTATTATTAAACACCTTTTTTATAATCATTTACATTCCCTCGCATTTGCTTTTACTCATCCAAATGGTCAGTACAACCGTTTAATCTATAGCTTTTCTCCATTAGATTGAATGACTTCTTGGTACCAGTAAAAACTGTTTTTCTTAATTCGTCTCATATCTTTGAGATCAAAGTTCTCGCGGTTAACATAGACAAATCCGTAGCGCTTGTCCATTCCATTTCTACCACTAACGACGTCCATGAATGTCCACGCACAGTAACCGAACACGTCTACACCATCATTTAAAGCTAGTTTAACTTGTTTAATATGCTCCTTTAAGTAAGAAATACGGTATTCATCCTTAATAGAACCATCGTCTTCTAGCTTATCATAAGCTCCCATACCGTTTTCTGTAATAATAATAGGCAATTGATAACGTTCATGAAGTTCACGTAATGTTAACCTAAGTCCTACAGGATCAATCTCCCAACCCCAATCCGTAGCTTGAAGTCGTTCATTTTTTACAACTTCAAATACTCCAGATTCAGCTTCAGCAAGTAGCGCCTCTTTTTGATATCCAAGTGGGTACTCATCTGATACAGGAAACGCTTGAACCGTCTCTGAGAAGTAATAATTCACCCCAATCATAGTAGGGGGGTTTTGCTTCATCAGCTCCAGATCTCCATCTTCCATCTTAGGGGTGAACTGACGATCTTTAAGATACGTTTGGAACGGTTTAGAGTAAATCCCATAACAATGAAGATCAAGTAAATAGTTATGTTTGATTAACATAGCATCCTTACTAGCTAAGACATCCTCTGGTGCAGAGGTTGCTGGGTGGACCATGGAATACGATACGGCAGGCCCAATCTTTCCAGGTAACCCCATGCTGTGATAAAGCTCAATTGTTTTTGCTGTTGCAACGCACATATGGTGATTGGCTTGATATCCTAGTCTCATTTGTTCATATCGATCATCTCCTGTTAATCCCAGCCTGCTAGGAATGCGAACAACATGATCTTGTTCATTAACAGTTAACCAATATTTCACGCGATCTCCATACGTTTTAAATAGGAACTCTGCATAATTTTTATAGTCATCGATACTCTCTCTGTTCATCCAACCACCGTACTGCTCAACGAGACCTTGAGGATAGTCGAAATGATAAATTGTTACTAGGGGCTCAATTCCTTGTTTAATCAATTCATCAATTAAACGGTTATAAAAGTCTACGCCTTTTTGGTTAACTTCTCCATTTCCTTCAGGGAAAATACGTGTCCATGCAATGGAGAAACGGTAAACCTTTAATCCTAACTCTGCCATCATTGCTACGTCTTCTTCCATTCGATGGTAATGATCAGAAGCAACGGAGAAATCGGTGATATTTGGATTCTTCTTCATTACATCGATAACAGATAATCCTTTTCCATCTTCTTTCTGAGCACCCTCTACCTGAAAAGAAGAAGTAGCTGCGCCCCACAAAAAACCGCTTCCAAAAGACTCATTATGCTTAACTTCCATGTCACACATTCCTTCCTCTGATCCTGACTAATGGCATAAAAAAAGACCTAGAAGCAGACCAGTAGCCAAAAGCAAAAACTGGTGTTACTTCTAGGTCATGCCTGATCGAATCAGTAACAATCCTTATTTATTTAGAGAGTATCATCGTTGTCGAATAATGTCAACAGTCATACGATCTTCTATTGTTCAGTTCCCAAATACGTAGTCCGGTACCGATTCGGTGGGACCCCCACCTGCTTTTTAAACACACGGTAAAAAGTAGAAAGTGATTCAAAGCCCACTTCAAAACAAATGGTCACAATATCCAGATCTGTTTCCGTCAGCATTTTCTTCACACGGGTTAATCGGACTTCGGTTAAGTAACGCATAGGCGTTTGATCATACACTTCCGTGAACATCTGATTCATATACCTGGAGCTAATCCCCATCTTTCCAGCCATCTCTTCTATACTGGTAATTTGATAAAAGTTTGAATCAATATACTCCTTAAGCCAACTAGAGCGGAGCGTATTCGAGTCCAGCTGCGCCATCGACTGATTGGTTCTCATGAGGATAAAGAGAAGCTGACTAAGCAACAGCTTAATGCCGAGCTTATACTCGATGCTCTCCTGCGATTGTTCGTACAGCATTTTTCTTAGTAATTGTCTAACCTCACTACTAATAAAAAGATTAAGACTCCAGACCTTTGGTTCCTTGAAAACTGGTTTGATCAACAATTCTCTCGTATCCGCATCGACATGAAGATGCGAGAATTCCAAAATAAGCACCGTCATTTTAGACGCTGCGAGAATGGAATGTTCCGTATGAGGGGGAATGACAATCATGCTATCTGGCTTTAATGGAGTCGTATGCTCATTTAACTGACATCGTCCCTGCCCATCCAGAACATACAAGATTTGATGCGTTTGATGACTATGAGGCTGAACAAAATCCTTTTCCTGATGTTTGCTTTCATATAAAATGACATCCTGCAAATTCGGCATATCGACACTCCTATCCTCGTATCTCTCTCGTTCTATCATAGCCGAATAAGCAGGGATCACAAAGCAATTTACTCTCATTAAATCGTTGTTGATTTTAAAATATGATCCTTTAAAATACGTGGATTGTTTGTTGTAATGTATACGTCCTCGTACATTGTGCGGCCACGATTCACAATAAGCTCATCATCAATTGTCCAGACTCCCACATGTATGCCGTGTTCCTGCAAATGCTTAATGAGTGTTGCATCTGCAAAATGGTGCTCAATCATCACATAATCTGCACTCACATAATCAAGCTGTTCTAAAATGAGGTTAGGAAGCTGACCAATGATTAGCCCTCTACTCGCATGGGGAGCTAACTGTTCAATTCGTTTCACCGCTGTATGATCGAATGAGGCAAAAATGACCTGGTGCATCATATTCAGTTGTTCAACAACCTCCACAACAGCCTCTTCCATCCCAATATAACGTGAGCCCACTTGTTTTAATTCAATGGTCACTTTCTTACCTGAATCCTTCATTGCAGATAGAGCCTGTTCTAAGCTTGGAATCCGTTCATCTGAAAAAGACTCGCGGCACCAGCTGCCTGCATCAAGCTGAGATAGTTCGCTGAACGTAAAGTCTCTTACTTCACCTTCTCCATTGGTTGTTCGCTCCAATGTGTGATCGTGTATCACAACTGGAATTCCATCCTTACTTAAATGAACATCGAGTTCAATTCCGAATATCCAGTCATGGTCTAATGCTTTGTAAAAAGCAGCCATCGTATTTTCCGGGGCATAACTTGACCAACCTCTATGTGCGATACACTTCATCTCATTCATCCTCTCTTATTTCACTCCAGTATAGGTAAAGGCACGGATAATCTGACGTTGCGCCATAAAAAATACAAATAGAACAGGGATTACCAAAAGCATATTTCCAGCCATTAACGTATTCCAGGACACTCCACCCTCTGTATTACGCAGCTGGGCAATTCCTACTGGAAGTGTTCGGGCATCATTATTTGTCGTCATAACAAGCGGCCAGAAATAATCGTTCCAATGAGTAATGAAGCTAAACAAGGCAAACGTAATTAAAGTTGGCTTAGCAAGTGGCACCATGACACGCCACATGATTTTCCACTCACTTGCATCATCGAGCCTTGCCGCTTCAATCAGTTCATGTGGAACCTGTTTAAACGACTGCCTCAAGAGAAAGATTCCAAATGCGCTTGAAGCAAATGGCAAAATGAGTGCCCATACCTGATTCAGCAGGCCCCAATTACTCATTTGAATATAAACCGGTAGAAAAATTAACTGCGCCGGGATCATTAATGTAATCATAATGAGACCAAACAAGATCTTCTGACCACGAAATTGATACCTGGCAAATGCGTAAGCTGCCGGTACAACCGTAATAAATTGAAAAACAAGAATCCCGCCTGTAACCAGCAAACTATTTGTTAAGTACTGCAGAAACGGACCAGAATTCCATGCCGAAACAAAGTTCTGCCACTGCAACGAATCCGGTAGCCATTTAGGCGGAAATGTCATCGCTTCACCTAATGTTTTGAGAGATGTTGATACCATCCACAAAAACGGAAACAGAAACACAAGAGCAAGCAGCACAAGACCTACCACATTGACTGAACGTTTTACTCCATTCATACTGAAGGCTCCTTTCCTTATTGATAATGAACACGACGTGATAAGAGCCAGAAGTAAATCGCCGTAAACACACTAATAATGAGTAATAACAACACACCTGCTGCTGATGCATAGCCAATCTTAAAATATTGGAAACCATACTCGTAAATGTAGTACACCATCATATTTGTCGAATTAATTGGACCACCCTGTGTCATAATCGAGATTGTCTCAAATACCTGGAATGAGCCTATTAAATTGATAATGACAAGAAAGAAGATGGTCGGTGAAAGCATCGGTAACGTAATTTCCCGAAACCGACTAAACCTTGTAGCGTCATCTAAATCGGCTGCTTCATAGACGGACTTCGGAATACTTTGAAGACCCGCAATAAAAATTAATGTATTAAAGCCAAGCCCCTTCCAAACGGCTACAACAATAAGCGAAAATAAGGACGTTTCTGGCGCATTTAACCACTGGATGCCATCTAAGCCAACAAGGTTTAATGCCCAATTCAATAAGCCATAATCCGGCTCCATCATCCACATCCATAACAAGGCAATGGATACAAGCGAGATGACATGCGGACTAAAGATCGCCCCTTGCAAAAATGTATAAAACCAGCCTTGTTTATTAAGCCAAAGTGCAAGAAAGATTGAGAGAATGGTTGTTACACTCACGCTTGCCACCGTATACACAGTGGTGTTCAGTAATACCTCTCTAAATTCAGTATCCTGAAAAAGCTGAACGAAGTTTTCGAGACCAATAAAGTTCATCTCTGGGCTGATAAAGTTCCAATCATGCAGACTGAGCTGAACCAAGTAACCGATGGGATAGAGAAAAAAGAGTCCAAACACAATAAGTGATGGCAGAATCATTAAATAGGGCTGAGCTTTTTGCATCATGCTTCAATGCCCACCTCTTCGTGAACAACGTGAGGCTTCGTTATCGCCACCCCATTTTGATCAAAGTAGTGTAGATGCCCTCTTGCAACACTGATATACACCTTATCTCCCATTGAAAGAGGTGGTTCAATACTTTTGGCAACCATCCCTCCAAAGGACGTTTCAAGCTGATACAACGTTTCAGATCCTAACGTTTCAACGGTCTTAATCTCCGCTTTGACAATCGCTTTTTCTCCCGATAGAGCAAGACTTTTGGAAATGGTGACATGCTCTGGACGGAATCCGATTTGGTTGACCTTTTGCCCCACATGCTGAAATGACTCTGGGAGCTCATCTACAGTGAACACATTCATGGCAGGTGTGCCAATGAACTGGGCAGAAAAGACATTTGCCGGGTGATGATAAATCGTCATCGGTTTATCCATCTGTTGAATAAGTCCTTTATGTAAAATGACAATCTCATCACCCATTGACATCGCCTCTGTTTGATCATGCGTGACATACACAAACGTTGTACCGAGGCGTTTGTGTAGCTGAATCAGCTCTGTACGCATCTGCCCTCTTAGCTTGGCATCAAGATTAGAAAGAGGTTCATCAAATACAAAGACTTTTGGCTTCTTCACCATTGCTCTTGCAAGGGCTACTCGTTGACGCTGTCCACCTGAGAGAACCTGAGGCTTTTTTGATAGATAAGGAGTCAAACCCACGATACTAGCAATATCGTGGATCAGTGCTTCCCGTTCTGCTTTTGGTACCTTCTTATTTTTAAGACCAAATTCAATGTTCCCTTTAACCGTCATACTTGGGTAGAGGGCATAGTTTTGGAACACCATTGCAATATTCCGTTTTCCCGGAGGAAGATGATCGATGCGCTCGTCATCGATCCAGATCTCGCCCTCTGACTGCTCTTCAAGTCCCGCGATCATCCTAAGTGTTGTCGATTTCCCACATCCAGAAGGACCAACAAACACGGTGAAGGATCCGTCTTTAATGTGTAGATTCAAGTTATCAATGACCCTTTCATCTCCAAAGCGTTTGCTGATGTTCTTAAGGGTAATACTTGCCATAGTCCCCTCTCCCTTCCTTAATTATTTCAGAACAGCTTCCGCACGTTTTTCTGCATTATCTAAGGCATCCTGACTTGTACCATCCTGCAGAACCGCTCGTGTGATTTCCTCCACCAATGCATTAACGACCTCAGGATAGCCTTCTACCATTGGACGCTCATGTGCATATTCAAGCTGATCAACTGCTGTTTTATATTGAGGAACTTCTTCGTATACCTTCTGCATCGCCTCTGTCTCAGATGCGGAGTGTCTACTTGGCAAATAACCCGTGAATTCACTTGCATACGCAGTTTGGTCGGTATCTGTCATCCACTTAATAAATGTCCAAGCGGCCTCTTGTTTCGCCTCGTCCAAGCCAGCTGTCATCACAAGATTCGCTCCCCCAGTCGGAACCCCAAACTGCTTGTTCTCAGGCATAAAGGCTGTATCTACTTCATATCCCTGATCACTCGCATTTGTCATTAAATACGTAAGGTCAGCTGTTGAACTGAGCATCATTCCTGACTTTCCATTGACAAAGTCCTGCTTCGCCGTATCTCCGGCAACATCTCCAGTAGGAACTTTTATGGAGCCTTCCTCATACATCTCTTTTATAAAATCAATCGCTTCAGCTCCTGCCTCACTGTTAAACGCAGGCTGACCATTATCATCAATCATGGTTCCGCCAGCTTGTGTCACAAAGGCTTCATAAAACCAAATATCGATCGGCATCGTTGCACCCTTCATTGTTCCATCCTCAGACAGGACAGCCGCATATTCCTTAAACTCATCCCACGTTTTTGGACCAGCAGGATCAAGCCCTTTTTCCTCGAGTATGGTTGTATTCAGATATAAAATTGGAGTACTTCGTAAATACGGAAGAGCATAGATCTCCTCATCCACATACGAATTCCCCATTAATCCTTCATTAAAATCGTCGATATCAAGATCATCTGCATCAATAAACGGCTGTAAGCTTTCCGTCATTCCGTTTTTAGCAAAGGTCTCAACCGAGGCAATTTCATTTTGAGTGACCTCTGGTGCATCCTTAGCCGCGAAGGCTGCCTGCGTTTTTGCATGAAGCTCATCATATGTACCTTGAAACTCTGCCGTTACTTGAATGGTCGGGTGCTCTTCGTTAAACTGCGCCACAAGATTTTCATTGTTCTCTCCAATCTTGTCTCCCCACGCATACCAATATGTAAGTTCTATAGGCTCATCAGGTGTTGCTCCACTCACTGTATCTGAAGACGGAGTTGAACCACACCCTGTCATCATAAGTAAAGCAATCGCTGCCGTGCTCCCTATCGTCCAGTACGTTTTCATGTATCTGCCTCCTAGAATTGTGATATTGGATTACTAGCTCCTATGCTACGTTTTGTTCATTAAGCATCTATGAATGGAAGATAAAGTGTTTTTTAAAACGATAGGAAAAGCATGGAGAATGTTAAGCGAGGATGTTTGTTGTAAAGAAGGTTTGAGGATGTGTGGATGATTTTTGTCGGAGGTGATCGAGGGAGCGTGAAGGTTCGGGTTTTACGTAAAGGGGGACGCGAGTTATCGTTTTACTCTACCCTCTACTTATCTATTGAACTCCTCTCCCACCCGGTTTATAATGGAAACAACATTTAATGGTCTGACCATATGACGAAACAGGAGTGAGAAGTATGAACGTATCATTATTTATTACATGTTTGGCAGATGTATTTTACCCAAATGTCGGAAAAGACGTGGTTGAGGTATTGGAACGACAAGGATGCACCGTTGATTTTCCCGGAAATCAAACCTGTTGCGGGCAGCCTGCGTTTAACAGCGGCTACCACAAAGAAACAAAGGAAGTCGCAAAAAAAATGATTCGTGCGTTCGAACACTCTGAGTATGTGGTAGCACCTTCAGGATCGTGTGCTGCGATGCTCCATGAGTACCCGCACCTTTTTAAAGAAGACTCCGCCGTTTGGTTAAAACGTGCCGAAGAGCTTGCAGCTAAAACGTATGAATTCACTCAATTTCTAGTAGATGTGCTCGGTGTTGAAAGTCTTGGTGCAACGTGTGACGCTAAGGCTACGTATCACTCTTCTTGTCACATGACAAGGTTACTGGGAGTGAAAGAAGCACCAGCCAAACTACTAAAACAGGTTGATGGTTTGGATTATACAGAGCTCCCTGGTAAAGAAACCTGTTGTGGCTTTGGTGGAACATTCTCCGTGAAAATGAAACCGATTTCAGAACAAATGGTAGATGAAAAGATTGCCCACATTGAAGAAACGGGTTCAGATGTGTTAATTGGGGCAGATTGTGGATGCCTGATGAATATTGGAGGGCGCCTTGAGCGACTTGGCAAGCCTGTTCAGGTTAAGCATATTGCTGAGATATTAAATCAACAAAAGGTGTAAGGAGGATACCAACATGCCAATGAAAATTGGAGATAAACCATTTTTTGATCGAGTGAATAAAGGACTTGATGATTCATTTATGAGAGGATCTGTTGTTTCGGCACAGGAGCGCCTAAAAAATGCAAAAACAAAATCCTCAGATCAACTAGGCAACTGGGAGGATTGGCGTGAGCAAGCAGAAGAAATTCGTCAGCATACACTTGAAAACCTAGATTACTATTTAGAACAGCTTGCTACCAATGTAAAAAAAAGCGGCGGACATATTTTCTTTGCGCAAACTGCTCAAGAAGCCAATGACTATATAAAAGAGGTGGCCGCGAACAAAGAAGCTAAAAAGATCATTAAGTCTAAATCAATGGTAACCGAGGAAATTGGAATGAACCAAGCACTCGAGTCCATAGGATGTGAGGTCATTGAGTCTGATCTAGGAGAGTACATTCTTCAGCTCGATGATCATGATCCGCCGTCTCATATCGTGGCGCCTGCCCTTCACAAAAATCGGGATCAAATTAGAGAAACCTTTGATGTGAAACGCCAATATAGAGGGACCTCATCACCTGAAGAATTAGCACTGTTCGCAAGAGAACAGCTACGACAGGAATTTCTAACAGCTGATCTTGGAATTACTGGCTGTAATTTTGCAGTGGCCGAGTCAGGTTCCATTGCTCTAGTCACAAATGAAGGAAATGCTCACTTAACAGCAGATTTGCCAAACACTCAGATTGCCGTGATGGGAATGGAGCGGATTGTTCCAACATGGGAAGAGCTTGATGTGATGGTAACGATGCTATGCCGCAGTGCAGTTGGACAAAATCTGACGAGCTATGTAACCGGTCTGACTGGCCCTAGGCGAGAAGGCGAAACGGACGGTCCAGAAGAATTTCATTTAGTGGTGGTCGACAATGGCCGTTCTTCTATTCTAGGTACTGAATTTCAATCCGTCTTACAATGTATTCGTTGTGCTGCCTGTATTAACGTATGCCCGATTTATCGGCATATTGGAGGTCACTCCTACGGATCCATTTATCCAGGTCCAATCGGTGCAGTGCTCTCTCCATTACTTGGTGGGTACGATGATCATAAGGAGCTCCCTTTTGCTTCAAGCCTTTGCGCCGCCTGCACAGATGCATGTCCGGTGAAGATTCCGCTCCATTCTCTTTTAATAGAACATCGTCGCAAAATAGTCGAGGACGAGAAATTGAGTACGTGGGGTGAAAAGCTTGCAATGAAAGGCTTTGGCATGGCGATGAGTAACTCTAATCTGTTACGTACGGGTACAAAGCTTGCTCCAAAGCTAATGAAGCCACTCGTGAAAGACGGGAAGATTGTTCGCGGTCCTGGCCCTATGAAGCCATGGACTGACATCCGTGACTTCCCTACACCTGCTAGCGAATCATTCCGAAGCTGGTTTAAGAAAGAAAAAGGAGGTGCCTCACATGACAACTAAAGAAACAAACCAAGAGACCTTTTTAAATGAAATCGCTAAAAATCTCGGTCGTCCTAGAAAAAAAGAAGTCGTTCGTCCAACATGGAAAAAGCGTCCTCAATGGGAAGTATTAAAAAGTGCGAGCCAAGACGAGCTCGTATCCAAGCTTAAAGACAGATGTCTTGCCATCCACACTCAAGTGGAGGAAGCTACTCTTGATACGCTTGCAAGTACACTTGATAAGGTCCTGAATGATTACGAGGCTTCTTCTATTATAAGCTGGCAGGATCCTCGCTTTGCCGAGTATGGACTTGATTCGTTTTTTGAACAGCATAGAGAAAAGGGACACAATGTTCGTGAGTGGGACTCAAGTGATGAAAAAGGAAACATAACCTTCGCAGAACATGCGGATGTAGGCATTACGTTTTCCGATATGACACTTGCAGAGTCTGGAACCGTCACGTTGCTCCACGATTCGGGCAAAGGCCGATCTGTGAGCTTTCTTCCAAAATCGTTTATTGCCATCATTCCTAAAAGCACGCTTGTACCACGCATTAGCCAAGCAACCCGGATGCTTCATCAAAAGGTGGAAGCGGGAGAAGACATTCCTTCCTGTGTGAACTTTGTATCTGGACCCAGCAATAGTGCCGACATTGAAATGAATTTAGTGGTTGGAGTGCACGGACCCGTTCGCGCTTGCTATATCCTAGTTGATGACCAATAACATAAAACGGAGAGACTCAGTTAGTCGACTGAAATCTCTCCGTTTTTCTGTTTATATTCAACGAGAAGCTGGTTAATTGTGTCCAGATGGATCGCCATTGCTTCTTTTGCATTTTCTGTGTTCTTTTCTTTTATAGCTTTTGCGACTGCGAGGTGCTGGTCCATTAGCTTTTGTTGGATGGAATAGCCTTCAATTACTTTTGCCATCCAGACCTTTGTCACGACACTTGATATCTGAAGAACTTCCGTTAGAAAGGAGTTTCTTGCCATCTCTGCGATCAATCGGTGAAATTCTAGATCTAGCTCCAGAAACGCATTATGGTTACTCGCATTCCGCATTCGTTCAACGACATCATCAAGTCGTACATGATCTTCGTCTGTTGACTTTTTTGCAGCCATTTCAGCTAGGATTACTTCAACCCCTACTCTTGCTTCTACAAGCTCAAGAATGTTATCAAAGCTGATCTTCGACATAAGTTCAAGATGCTTTGTAAAAAAGTCCCCAAAGCTTTCCGCTACGAAGGTACCCTCTGGCACACGTACTTCAATCAATCCAAGTGCGGCTAAAGCACGATTCGCTTCTCTTAATGTACTCCGCCCCACGCCAAACATTTCCATTAGCTTTCTCTCGCTTGGCAGCTTCCCACCAGGAGGAATGGTTCCATTTATGATTAACTCCATCAACTGTTGAACAATATTCTGAGACATCGTTGTTTTCTTTACTTGATGAATCTGATCTTCAAGCATCTGCTCACTCCAATGATCTGACCTTAAGACCTTAATGATAACGTACGATACCACAAACAACAAGATGATCAGTTGCTCTCTTGTGGCGCCTCGTCCTTCTCGATTTGGCGGACAACCTGGTCCACTGTTGTTTTTTCTAATGATCGCTCTAAGGCTTGCTGTGCCTCATTGAAATGCTCACCAATGGAATGCTGTATGTTGCGTCCGACAATACACTTTGGATTCGGTTGATCGTGAATACTAAACAATTGATTTTCCTTCACTGCTTCTACGGCCTTGTACACGTCAAGCAGCGTCACCTCGGATAAATCCTTTGCAAGCTCCGCCCCTGCTTTACCTGGCCTTGTCTTCACAAGTCCAGCATTCCTGAGCATCCCGATGATTTTGCGAACAACGGCAGGATTTGTATTCACACTTCCTGCTAAAAACTCCGATGTATTTATTTCTGGTTGATCCTTATCTATATCTAAAAGAGATAACAGATGTATCCCTACTGAAAATCGACTACTAATCGACATATTGCACCATCCATTCTTGTAACAAATGCTATTACAAGTATAGTACAGTTTGGTAAGACGAACAATATGTGGGCTTATGAATGGGTCATACAATATGTTGACAAAAACAAAACTTGTAACTATTATAGATACATGTAATAAAAGTAATTACAAGTTGATTAAAAACTTAGGAGGCTTTTCATATGAAAACATTAATCACTGGTGCAACAGGCCGTCTTGGATCTAAAATTGTTCAATCTGTTCTTACTCGCATTTCTGCAAGTGAACTCGCAGTTAGCGTGCGTAACCCCGAGAAAGCTAAGGATCTAAAAGAATTAGGAGTTGATGTTCGCCAAGCGGACTTTAATGACCCTGCATCTCTTGAAAAAGCATTTACCGGTATTGATCGTCTGCTTTTAATCTCTGCAGACGGAGACAATGAAACAAGAATCAAGCAACATACCCAAGCAGTTGAAGCCGCAAAACAAGCAGGTGTTTCGTTTATTGCATATACAAGTTTAGCGGATGCAACCAACAGTCAAAATCTAATGGCACCGCCACATGTAGCGACTGAAGCTGCTATTAAAGAAACGGGTATTCCATATTCTTTCTTACGTAACAACTGGTATTTAGAAAATGAAGCGGACAGTATTAAAGCCTCCCTCCAAGGTGCTCCTTGGATTACCTCAGCTGGTTCAGGGAAAGTTGGCTGGGCACTGCAGCAGGATTATGCAGAGGCCGCTGCACGTGTGATAACAGAAGAGGGGCATGATTTTACAACGTATGAGCTTGCTGGTCCTCTTTACACGCAGGAAGAACTCGTTGGACATTTAGAGTCTGTTACTGGAAAAGATATCACTTTGAAGCAGGTTAGCGACGACGAGTATGCAGAAGCCATGAAACAAGCTGGCGTACCAGACTTTGCGATTCCGATTGTTGTTGGCATCCAAGAAAGCATTCGCGTAGGCAGTCTAGCAACAGAGAAAAGTGACTTTGAGACAGTTCTTGGTCGCCCTGTCACTCCAATCGAGGACGCATTAAAGCAACTAGTTTCTTCTTTGTCATAAGAAAAAGGACGAGCCAACTATCATTTGGTTCGTCCTCTTCTTTATTACCTTGTAAATGCTGCAGGAACTCCACCATCTACGGTAATCATGCAGCCTGTTGTTTTTTCTGATTTTGACGAGGATAAAAACAGAATAGCATCAGCAATATCCTTTGGAAGAATCATCACACCAAGTGTCGTACGCTTTTTGTAGTGATCCTCAAGCTCTTCTGGTTTAATGCCGTATGCTGCGGCACGCTCTTCGCGCCAAGCAGATCCCCAGATCGCTGACCCCTGTAAGACTGCATCAGGTAATACCGTATTCACACGGATTCCGAAGTCTCCACCCTCTGCAGCAATGGTACGTGCCAAATGAGCTTCAAGCGCCTTCACCGAGCTGTATGCAGATACATTTTTTCCTGCATACACTGAGTTTTTCGAACCGATAAAGACCATGCTTCCCCCAATGGACTGCTTCTTCATTAGCTTAAAGGCTTCACGAGAGACGAGGAAATAGCCCGTTCCAAGCACATTCATGTTCAAATTCCATTCTTTTAAGCTTGTTTCGTCAAACGGGCTTGATGTAGCTAGCCCTGCATTATTAACAAGCATGTCCAGTCCACCATATGTTCGGGCAACCTCAGCAAAAGCAGACACGATTGCATCCTCATCTGTTACGTCCATCTTAATGGCAATGGCACGTCCCGCACCATGTTCTGCATTAATCTCATCAGCCACCTTCTGTGCGCCCTCGAGATTTAAGTCTGCAATGACTACATGTGAACCCTGACTGACGTACTGACGGCATGTTTCACTTCCGATTCCTCCTGCTCCACCTGTAACAAAGGCAACTTTACGTGAAAATTCAGCCTCTGCTGGTGCAAGCGAAAGCTTATATAATTCAAGCGGCCAGTACTCAATTTGGAATGATTCTTCTTCATTTAAAGAAACGAATTGACCAAGAGCAGTTGTCCCTTTCATAACGGAGATTGCACGCGTATAAAGGGCTCCACTTACCTTAGCATTCGCAAGGCTTTTCCCTGTGTTCACCATTCCGATACCAGGTATTAAAATGACACGCGGAGATGGATCAAACATGATGTCGCCTTCTGACTGGTTTGCTTCAAAGTAGGCTTTGTATTCTTCTTTGTATGAAGCAATGCCCTCAACAAGCTTTTCCACCAAACCAGCTGTATCCTTTGCATCTGGCTCCCAATCAATAAAAAGTGGTACACGTTTCGTATGAACAAGATGATCCGGGCAGGCCGCACCTACTTGAGATAACGCTTTTGCATCGTGACTATTTACAAACTCAAGAATATGTTCACCATCATCATATGTGAGGAGCGCCTTTTCCTGCTGGCTTACTTGACCACGAATGACAGGCATCACGCTAGATAATAGATCTTTGCGTTCTTCTCCGGATAATGAGCTTACTTTTTCCCCACCAAAAGGGACATCCTGCTTTGACTGAATAAACGCTTCTGCTTCATTAATGGTTGAAATCGTTCGTTCATAGCTCTCTTGTGCCGTGTCTCCCCAAACAACCAGACCGTGTTTCTCCATCAGAACAAGCTCAGCGTTTGGATTGTTTTGCACACCTTCTGCAATCATTTTAGAGAGCGTGAACCCAGGGCGAATATAAGGCACCCATACAAAGCGGTCTCCGTAAATCTCCTTTGCAATCTCTTGACCATTGTCTGCGCAGCACAGGCTAATGATTGCATCAGGATGCGTGTGATCTACATGCTTAAAAGGAAGAAATGCATGAAGCAATGTTTCAATCGATGCACGCGGATGCTTTTGACTCAGCATGCAATTCTCTAAGTATGCCACCATTTCTGCATCTGGCATTTCATCTTTTTCAAACAGAGGATGAATGTCATCAAGGCGCAGCCCGGTAAAGTTCTTCGCACCCATCGTTGCTAGATCGGATCCGCTACCCTTCACCCACATGACGTCTACTTCGCGTCCACGAAAATCAATTTCTGTTGTTTTCATGGACGTATTTCCACCACCCCAGTTACATACTGCTCGGTCTGAACCAATTAGGTTAGAGCGGTAGACCAGTTCATCTAATCCTTGTTTTTGTTCTGCTTCTTGTTGATTCCAAAGGTTTTTTACCATTCTAATCAGTCCTTTTCTATTGGGTTTAACTATGCGCGTTTAGATTGAACGTTTTCCTCGTATTGCTTTACCTCGTTTAACCAGCTTTCTTTCACAGGCACTTGTTGTCTCAGGCAGTATTCATCCCAGATTGCTCCAAACGGATACGTCTTAAATTCCTCAAGTAATGCCAATCGCTCTGTGAAATTTCCTTGTTCTTGCAGTTCTTTTAAATGATCAGTTGGTTCAAGCAATGCATAGAGCAAGGCCTTCACTGTGTTCCGTGTACCAATGGTCCAAGCTGCGACACGGTTGATACTAGCATCAAAGAAATCCAGACCAATGTTCACTCGTTCATGTGCATCTGCTCGGATGATTTCATGAGCAATTTCTTTTAGTTCATCATCAAATGTAACAACATGATCACTGTCCCAACGAACAGGGCGTGACACGTGAAGTGCTACCTTTTCATTAAACAAAAGTAAGGATGATAGTTTATTTGAAATCGTTTCTGTTGGATGAAAATGTCCTGAATCAAGCAAACACAGCTTGTTATTCTGTTGAGCATAGCTTAGATAAAACTCATGAGACCCAACAACATAGGCTTCTGAACCAATACCAAATAGCTTGCTTTCAACTGCATCTAGGACAAGGCTCTCATCATATTCCTCTGAAAAAATTTCATCTAATGATTCTTTTAATCTCTTTCTAGGCGTTAAACGGTCACTAGGAGTGTCCTTATATCCATCTGGCACCCAAATGTTAACTAAGGAAGGTGTTCCAAGTTCTTTGCCAAAATAAGCGGCAATTTTCCTGCTTGCCTTACAATGGTTAATCCAAAACGTACGAATCTCTGGATCAGGATGACTAAGTGTCAGGCCATCCTCGGCCTTTGGATGAGCGAATACGGTTGGATTAAAATCAAGCCCGATTCCTTTTTCCTTTGCCCAAGAAACCCACTTTTCAAAGTGTTTAGGTTCAATTGCGTCACGATCAATCTCTTCCCCGTCTGTTTCTGCATAAATGGCATGAAGATTCACACGGTGCGTACCTGGTATTAGCGACAATGCTTTGTCTAAGTCTGCTCGAAGTTCTTCCCCATTACGAGCTTTTCCCGGGTAATTACCTGTGACATCAATCCCTCCCGAAAGCTCTCTTTTTGTGACTTCAAATCCAGCAATATCATCACCCTGCCAGCAATGCACAGAAATAGGGATGGTTGAAAGCTTCTGAAATGCGTCTTCCACATTTACTCCAAAACGCTCATAATGAGATTTTGCTTCTTCAAATGGTGTGTTAGCCATGAGGAATCTCTCCTTTTTGTGGGATAAATTGTTTTAGTGAAAAAGATGCTGCTACTAGCTTACGAGCATCCGCCAATGTGCTGATAAGACCTGCGGCACGCATCTGAACTAATAGATTGCCTATTGCCGTTGCTTCGATGGGCCCTGAGATGACTGTCTTTCCCGTTACGTTTGCGACGAGTTGATTTACGTATTCGTTTTGTGCACCGCCACCGATAATGTTCACTTGATCATAAGACCTGCCTACCATCTCTTCTATCTGGAGTATGGCTGCTTGATAGCTTTTTACTAAGCTATGAAAGACACAGGCCGCTATCTCTCCTGACCTGACAGGCACTGGCTGGTTACTTTCCATACAAGCCGCCTGAATTTCTTCAATCATGTTCACTGGATTCAAAAATCGTTGCTGATCCACATCAATGATAGATGGATTATTCACTTTTTTGCTTGCTTGGACAAGTTCATCAAAGGAATAGATATCGCCATATAGACGCTTAACCTCTTGGATCATCCAAAAGCCCATAATGTTCTTTAAGAACCGAAAGCGATAATCTACTCCACCTTCATTTGTGAAGTTATAGGCTTGTGCTCTCTGATTACATATCGGTTCCGCATTCTCCACGCCAAGCAAAGACCACGTGCCAGAGCTTAAATAAATCGTCTCTTTTGCTTCCGGTATAGCTGCAACCGCGGACGCCGTATCATGTGTAGCTGGAACGATAACCTCCAGATCAAAGCCAAATTCATGGACAAGCCCTTTCCTCAATCCTCCGAGCGAGGTTCCAGGTAGAACAATCTCTTCAAACAAATCACGGCTAATGCCCAAATGATTTAATAGAGATTGATCCCAATCCTTTGAATCTGCATGTAGCAGCTGAGTAGAGGTTGCATTTGTGTATTCGTTTACTTTTTTGCCTGTAAGAAGATAGTGAAAATAATCAGGAATCATTAAAAACGATCGAGCCTTCTCAAGAATTTCTGGATTTGACTGTCTTAAAGCAGCAAACTGATAAATTGTATTAAACGGTTGAAATTGAATTCCTGTACTGGTGTAGATGTCATCTTTAGATAGAGTCTCCGTCACTTTTTCCATGATGCCTTCAGTACGTGCATCACGATACGCAACCACTGGTCCTAACGGCTGTTCTTCTTCGTCTAATAACACAAAATCCACAGCCCATGTATCCACTCCAATTGTCTTTGGATTAAACCCTTTTTCATGGCAGATACGGATACCCTTCTTTATTTCAGCAAAGAGATCGTCTACATCCCAACATAAATGTCCTGAGCGATGAATCATCGCATTTTGGAATCGGTGAACTTCCTGAAGGTCAATCTTTTGATCTTGAAGTGTACCTACAAGCAACCGACCACTTGAAGCACCAATATCCACGGCAATATGAGTAGAAGACATGTTTTCAACCCTCCTTTTGTAATCGCTTTCTTGTTTTTAGTATATAAAAACTGCCTACTAATCTCTATGTCCGGAAAGATCTAAACATATGTCCTTATTTGCAAAAAGAAGACCTCCATTGGATTAGAGGTCTTCTAGGGATTCACGATAATTTTTTGGTGTCATTCCATATCTCTTACTGAAAATCCGATAAAAATAACTCACATTATCGTAGCCGACTTGATTCACAATCATTGTGATAGGAAGGTCTGTTTTTGCCATCAGTTCACAAGCAACGGATAAGCGCTTTTCTTGTAACAGTTCTTTAAATGTTTGGTTGGTCATCTGTTTAATGGCTCTACTTAACACATAGTCATGCTGATTAAGAACAGATGCGATCTCAGTGAGAGTAGCCGTACTATACGATTGGTTGATATACGTGTGGATTTCTTGCATCCAGTTGGTGTGAAGGGTGAACATCTCGCCACCTTCAATCTCTTGCTCGTTCTGAGAAATTTCAACAAGGACCAACCCAAGAAGAAGCTTCACCTTTGTCTCTGACACTTGATTCGGATGAAGAATTTCATGGATGATCGTATGAATATGCGTTTGTAGAACTTCGTGATTGGCTGTTTTAAAGGTGAGATACTGACCCTGATATGAATAAGTGTACAGACTATCCATTAAAAAGCGGTATACCGGCCCGCGAATGTTTAAAAAAGAGAAGATATACTCAAAAAAACTTGGCTGAATAATAAAGTTGATGATAATATCGTCCTTCTGGCACGGTTCAATCTCATGTTCAATGTGTTGATTCAAGAACATAAGCTCTCCTTCTTTTAATTGCATCCGTTTCCCAGCAATTGTTTGAGTGAGGGAGCCTTGGAGAACATAACTCATCTCTATGTAATCATGCCTATGCTTAGGAAACTCAACAAATCGAGTATGCTTTCGTACCATAATCGTTTCATTGTTCGCCAGGAACTTTTTACTTTCCACTGTCGTGAAGTGCTCCTGTGATGAATAGCGCGTGTGCGAAACCTTTGGATTGGCGAGAATGTCTCGTTCCTCATCCGTTAGTGGCATGAGATGCTTAAGGATTTTATTCTTCATTTACTCACCTCTTTATTTGCTCTTCCCTATGAAATGGACGTGTGTCGACTTGTGATATACTTCCATCAAAGCTATTCATACTACTTGGTAAAGTGAGGCACCATCTATGTTTGAACTACTTATTACAATGCTCGAGCGTCTTGGGATTATTGTTATGATTGCTTTTATCCTAACTCGTTTTGGTTTCTTTCGCCACTTAATTACATCTACCAAGCTAACGGTTCGTCAACAAGTGATTGCCGTGTGCTTTTTTGGTCTCTTTGGCATTATCGGAACGTATTCAGGTTTTACCTTTAACACATCAACCTCTGAGTTTGCAATCTGGGCAACAGATATCCAGACAGATGAAGCCATTGCCAATTTTCGTGTAATTGGAGTAGTGCTGGCTGGCCTTCTTGGGGGATATAAAGTAGGAATGGGTGCTGGTCTCATTGCGGGAGTGCACCGCTTTTTCTTAGGTGGGTATACGGCATTTCCATGTGGCATCGCATCCATATTAGCAGGTTATCTTGCCGGACTCTTTCGTAAAGACAACCAGCGTCCTACACTATCCAAGGCTTTATGGATCGGTGCCGGTGCAGAAGCGATCCAGATGCTGTTAATCTTCCTCCTGGCTAGACCTCTTGATCGTGCACTTGCATTAATTGAGATGATAGCCTTGCCCATGATTATCGCGAATGGGTTGGGTTGTGCATTGTTTCTTCTAATTATGAAAACAGTCATCCAACAAGAAGATAAAATCGGAGCATCCCAAACACAGCTTTCTCTTCGAATCGCCGATCAAACGCTTGTTCACTTGCGTAAAGGGCTGACAGCCAAATCCGCGCACGCCGTTTGTGAGATCCTTCATAATGAAACGCAAACAATTGCTGTTTCCATGACAAATCAGACAAACATTCTTGCTCATGTGGGGATGGCTAGTGACCATCATCAAGAAAAAAGCCCCATTCAAACGCAGGTAACACGAGATGCGATTAGAAGTGGTCAGCTTGTAATAGCTAAAGATCAGATGATCCACTGTGCGCATGCCCAGTGTCCGTTAGGAGCTGCCGTCATTGCCCCATTAAAACAGCGGGACAAAACAATCGGGACGTTAAAATTTTATTTTCACTCTGCTAAAGAAATTAGTCCTCTCTCGATTGAGTTAATCTCTGGACTAAGCTCTCTTTTAAGTAGCCAATTAGAAATATCTAGTGCGGATCAAGCGTATAAGCTGGCACAAGAAGCTGAAATTAATGCCCTTCAAGCACAGATTAGTCCGCACTTTCTATTCAACTCATTAAATACAATTACGTCACTCATTCGTGTAGATCCCATGAAAGCACGGAAATTGCTTGTTTCACTCTCACACTTTTTACATCAAAATTTATCTGCCACAACAGAAAGCTCGATTACATTTGAGCAGGAGCTCAGGCATATGAAGGCTTATCTAATGATTGAGGAAACACGTTTCCAGAATAAGTTTACGGTTGTTTATGATATTGATGAGAGCTGTTTGCACGAAATGCTCCCTCCATTGACTCTTCAACCGATTGTTGAAAATGCGATCAAACATGGGATTTATCCATTAGACAGACACTGTACATTAACGATCGAGATTAAAAGGCTACAGGACTGTATTCACGTCATGGTCACAGACTCAGGACAAGGCATGGATGACGATAAAATTGAATTATTAAAACACCGTCATGTCCCTTCAGAAACAGGATCAGGGCTTGCCTTGCACAATATAAATCGAAGACTTACACTTATGTTTGGCTCTAGAGCTGCACTTCAATTTGAGAGCGAACCGAACAAAGGGACTTGCGTACGCTTTGTTATTCCTTTAATGGAGGAAAAAGAACATGTCACAAACCATCCGAACACTCATCGTTGATGATGAACGCTATAATCGCGAGGAACTGATCTATCTTCTCAAGTCTTATGATCGCATTGAAATTATAGGTGAGGCAGATACGGGGGAAGCCTGTATCGTCCAAGCCACTCAGTTGCAACCAGATCTCGTTTTTTTAGATATTGAAATGCCTGTTATGAACGGAATGAAGGCCGCAGATTCCTTAAAAGAACTTCGTAACGTACCACTCATCGTATTTGCAACGGCTCATCCTCAATTTGCAGCCGAAGCATTTCGTTATGAAGCCATTGACTATTTACTGAAGCCCTATGACGAGGATCAACTCAAGGAGACGGTGAATCGAATTGAACAACGATTACTAGTAGAACCTTCGAGTACTCCTGTTACGACAGGTAAGCTTGCAGTAGAAGCCGAGGGGGATATCTTTTTCTTAGATCCTTTTGACATTCTCTACATCTATCGAGACGATAAAGTCACTCGGATTGTTTCTTCTAAAGGGCATTATGAGGCAAAGACAACACTTAAAGAATTAGAAACAAGGCTTGTCCCTTTTTCTTTCTTTCGCATTCATAAAAGCTATTTAGTGAACTTACAAGCTGTTACAAAACTAACTCCTTGGTTTAATGGCGCGTACCAGCTTGAGGTTGAAGGCCAAAAAGAACAATTAGCTGTAAGTAGAAACTATGTAAGAGAACTAAGAAAACGACTGGAGCTTTAATTTCAAAGCTCCTGCAACTTAACCTCTTTCTTCTACATCATACAGCTTCATTTCAACATGTTACCCTTAATTTTACCAATCGTGCTCCAATTCCTATTACAATAATGTAAACGCATTCAGATAGTGATAGGGGGAGCAAGATGTTTACATTTCTTGGTGGTATCGTCTTACTAATCGTAGGATATTTCACATATGGCAAGATTGTTGAAAAGATATTCGTTCCAAAACCGGAACGTACGACACCTGCTTACACGAAGGGTGACGGTGTTGATTATTTACCGATGAGTATCAACAAAAACTCACTTATTCAATTAATAAGTATTGCAGGGATCGGACCTATATTCGGACCGATTATGGGCGCTCTCTATGGTCCCGTCGCTTTCTTATGGATTGTGTTTGGCTGTATCTTTGCTGGAGCTGTTCATGATTACTTAACAGGAATGATCTCTATTCGCCATGGTGGTGCCCACCTTCCAGCACTGGCGGGTAAATTTCTTGGGAAGGTCATGAGACATGTTGTTAACGCCTTTTCCATTCTGCTTTTATTGTTAGTAGGAACCGTATTTGTTACGTCACCAGCTGATCTTCTAGTAGATCTAACAAACGGAACCGTACCAGCTATTATTTTTATTGTCATTATCTTTATTTATTTTATATTGGCGACGATTCTACCGATTGATAAAATCATCGGAAGTATTTATCCGTACTTTGGTGCCCTGTTACTTATTAGTGCGCTTGGGATTGGGATTGGTCTAATTGTGAATCAAGCGGCTATTCCTGAGTTGTCTATTACAAATTTTCATCCTGATAATGTTCCGATCTTTCCATTGTTGTTCCTAACGATTTCTTGTGGAGCTCTGTCAGGATTTCACGCAACACAGTCTCCTATCATCTCAAGAACGACTCAAAACGAAAGTCAGGGACGTAGGATTTTTTATGGCATGATGATTGCAGAAGGTATCATCGCGATGATTTGGGCAGCTGCTGCCATGAGTCTGTTTGATGGCCCTGTCAGTCTGAATGAATTAATCAATACCATTGGAACAGCAGGTATCGTAGCAGAAGCTTCTACACTTATGCTAGGCTCTGTTTTTGGAACACTTGCTATTCTTGGTGTAATCATTTTACCGATCACATCAGGTGACACCGCATTCCGCAGTGCGCGGATGATTATTGCAGATTACTTTAACATTTCACAGAAAAAGATTGCCAGCCGCCTTTGGATTGCACTTCCTTTGTTTGTCATCTCGGTCTTTCTGACTACCGTTGATTTCACTATGCTATGGAGATATTTCTCTTGGGCAAACCAATCAACCGCGGTTATTGCGCTTTGGGTAGGCAGCATGTATTTATTTATCGCTAAACGAAACTACTGGATTGCCGTCATTCCAGGTGTCTTTATGACGATGGCTTGTGCGACCTATATTTTAAATGCACCGATTGGATTCGGACTGAGTATGAACATCTCCTATTTAGTTGGAGCAGTGATCACGCTTGGTATCACGGCATTATTCTTCAAAGCCGCAACAAAGGCAAGAGCCGACAACCTATCTCTTGAAGAAGATATTACCAATTGGAAAAACCCAGCATAACCGATAATTCCCTGTTGACTTGATAGGCCAACAGGGATTTTTATATTGTCTGTCATGCTTTTTCACGTTATAGTGATAAAGGTTCAGATTATAGAGAGAATTAAGAGGAGTGGAAAAATGCAAAAGAAGTCATTTTTGGGGTTAGGGGCTGTTGTCGCCTCACTCAGCGCACTTGTACTGGTTGGTTGCGCAAGCGATAGCACGGATTCAGAAGGAACAGCAAGCACGACAGGAGGAGATCTTGTTGTTGACATGCAATCAGAAGCTGTGACGTTAGATTTGCATGGCTCAAATGATACAGCATCAAGTAATGTAACCTCCAATATATTTGAGTCTCTTGTCACTCAAGATGAGGAGCTAAATTTAGAACCTGGTCTTGCTGAAGACTGGAAGCAAATAAATGATACGGAATGGGAATTCTATTTACGAGAAGATGTGACGTTCCATGATGGGACTGAGTTTAATGCAGATGCCGTAAAAGCGAACCTTGATCGTGTACTTGATCCTGAGGTTGCCTCACCTCGAGCATTTTTGTTTGAGATGATTAGTGAAGTTGAAGTGATTGATCCATATACTGTCCGTGTACATACTGAATACCCGTTTGCTCCACTGCCTGCTAACCTGGCTCATTACGGAGCAGCAATGATGAGTCCTGTTGCAATTGAAGAAGATTATCAAGCCATGGCTGATGGCGAAGCACCAGGTAGCTATTTAAATGAACACCCAATCGGGACAGGTTATTTTACATTTGATAGCTGGAATTCAGGACAATCTATCAAGCTTTTAAAAAATGATGACTATTGGGGTGAGCCTGCTAAGGTAGATAGTGTAACCTTCCAAGTCATTCCTGAAGGGGGTACCCGAATTGCCAATCTGGAGACTGGCGCAAGTCACATTGTTAATAACGTAAGTGCAAGTGACTTGAATCGTTTTGAAGCGACAGACGGCATCCACGTGAATCAAACAGAAAGTGTTGCCCTTTTATATCTTGGATTTAACCAAAAGAATGAGATTTTAGCTGATCCTCTTGTTCGTGAGGCTTTTTCTTTAGCCATTAATCGTACTGATATTTTAGAAGGAATTTTTAACGGAGTTGGCATTGAAGCAAAGACTCCACTAGCTCCTAAAATCTTTGGACATGATGATTCAATTGTATTTAACGAATATGATATCGAAAAAGCAAAAGAACTCCTTGCAGAAGCAGGATACCCAGATGGACTCGACATTACGCTCAACACAAGTGATCAGCGTGAGCGAACAGATATGGCTGAATACATCCAGTCAGCGCTTAGTCAAATTGGTGTAAATGTATCGATCCAAGTTAATGAATGGGGTGCGTTCCTTGATTTAACGAATCAAGGGGAACAGGAACTCTTTATCTTAAGCTGGTCTACCGTAAATGGTGATGCAGATATGGGCTTATCTCTTTTCCACTCTGCTAACCAAGGAGCACAAGGAAACCGTACATTTGTGGCTCGCGATGACATAGATGAGCTGATTGAAGAAGCACGTAAAAGCGAGGACGAAGACGAACGCCTTGAGCTTTATAGCGAAATTCAAACAATGATTGCCGATGATAGTATCATCCAACCACTCATTCATGAGGAATTTTTAGTTGGTGTCAGAGACGAAGTAAAAGGCTTCTGGGAAAGCCCAACTGGCGTCTTAGTTTTACATGATGTATCGATTCAATAGGTAAGTAGGTTTAAGCCGAACCATTCTTATGGATGTGTTCGGCTATTTTATTCTTGCCCTCTTTTGTATAAGCTCGGTCGGAGTCTGTCCACTGTATTTTTTGAATGCACTTGAGAAATAGGCAGGATTCGTATATCCAACCTTTTCTGAAATCTCATAGATTAGGTAGGAACCCTCGTATATCATCTTTTTTGCCTTCTCCATACGAACCCGAAGCAAATAGTCCTTAAATGACTCCCCTACAATCTTCCTAAAAATTTGTCCTAGATAATTTCTAGAGATGAATAGTTCTTCTGCAAGATCTGAAAGCGTAATATTTTCATTCATACGTTGTTGAATCGACTCTAGCATTTGCTCTACTAATTGACGGTGCTTAAGATTCTCATCCCATTGTTGGCTTTGACATACCTCAACAACAATGCCCTCAAATAATTGAACAGATTCATTCCAGGATTGGTAATGAGATAAACGATTATAGATATCATCATCGCTTAAAGATAAGTCATCTAACCGTATACCAATCTCATATAAGCTGTACGTAATAATTGTCCAGATCTGTATCCCCAATTGAATGGCAGTTTGTTCGTGATAGGTCTCGTTCTCGACTACTTCATAAATCGTTCGAATCAGTTTGATCGCTGTTTTTTCATCTGCTTGTTTTATAGAATCTTGTAAATGTTGATTGCTTGTTAAAAAACGATCCGTAACATTAGCTCGAGTCAGTGCACCTGATGAATGTAAATTACCTTCACGAATGAGCGCCCAATTGATTCTCATTGCGTCAGTCATCATCGACTCCAGCCATTCTCGTTCCATCTGATCCTCCTGCTTCTTCTCCTCCAAACGAGCAATTGTTTGTTGAAACACTGTTCGAATGGTTTCCTTTGAAGCTGGCTTAGAAAGATAGTCATTGATTTGAAGCCGTAACGCTTTTCTGGCATATTCAAAATCATTGTATCCACTTAAAACAATGACCTGACCATCATAGCCCCAATCCTGCAGCTCTTCAATCATATCTAATCCATTCTTCACTGGCATGTAAATGTCTGTCATAATAACATCGGGCTTTGTCTCCTTCACAAGTTGAATGCCTTCTACACCGTCTCTAGCTTGCCCGGCCCACTGACATTCTAGCTCCTGCCAAGGAATAATCATTTTTAACCCGCGTAACACCCGTTCATCATCATCAATTAACACCACTTTCCACAATTATGTTGCCCCCTCCTCATCTTGATTTAGCAAATGAAAAAAATGAGCATCTACTTTAGGAATGATCACTTTAGCTGTTACACCTTCGATTTGATTATTTTCTAATGTAATCGAGGCTTTATCACCAAAATAGACTGCGAGCCTTTCTTTTACATTTGCTATACCGTAACCGCCTGTATCAAAGGATGTTCGCTCGTTCTGATTCCTTGATAACCCTCTACCGTTATCTGAGATATCAATGAGTAACGACTGTGATTTTTCTTCTATTGTCACTTGAATAAAACCATCATTTTTATTCGTTAAGCCATGAATGACTGCATTTTCAACAAATGGTTGTAGTGTTAGCTTAGGGAGATAATAGGAAGATAGGTCCCCACTCGTCCGTATTTGATAGTCTAACTTTCCATCCCTATTAATCTTCTGAAGCTCCAAATAATGCTTCAGATAGTCTAATTCCTCTGGTATAGATAGATGACTGATCCCCTTTGATAAACCAATACGCAACATGTTTCCGAGCAGCTCAAGCATCTTACTCATATCATCGTCGCCTCTTTCAATCGCTCGCCAGTTCAGCTGATCTAACGTATTGTAGAGAAAATGCGGATTAATATTTGCTTGAAGTGCCTTACTTTCTGCAATTCGCTGCCTTTTTGTTTTTTGTAATACAGATGCATACAATGAATCGCTTCGTTCAACAAGCTGAAGGTATCCATCAAAAAGATAGCCAAACTCATTTTGATAATCATTTGGTAGTTCATGCGTCGCTGATGATGACTGAGGATAGGTTTGCATCACGTCTTTTAATTGAATAATTGGCTCTGTAAACTTCTTCGTTAAGTACAGCATGGTAATGGTCACAAAAATGATAGAAATGAGTCCAATTCCGGACAACCATATTGCGATCTTTTTACTTCCAGCCGTGATTAAATCTTTCGGTGTTACTTCCATTAACGTCCAGTTTGAGGATGGAACTGCACTAGAGACGACTAAATCCCCATCACTTGTTAGCTCAGCCTGTTCAGTGACTCCCCTTCTGTTCTGTAATATTGATGACAATTGTTTTAAGTAGGGTTGGAATTCAAGAAACTCATCATGATCTGGAGGATGGGAAAGCAGAGATCCATCTCCATCTAGAACAAATAAGTTAGACGTGTCTCCCTTATCTCGTAACCAATCTTCAATAAAGTCCTTTTGAATATTCAAGACCAGGACACCAATTAAGTCCCCTCTAGAAGAATAGACGTTTCTACCATAACTCACTACATCCTCTTCACCAAATAGAAGATTCACCTTCCTCTCTCCTAGCCATGCTGCTGTCACATCTGCAAGTTCATTTGCCCCTGGAAAAGAACGAAACATCTCCATTGTTTGAAATTGAACAGGATGTTGTGAATTTACTGGTGGATGGTCCATATAAATGGAAATTGAGTGAAGCCCAGGAACACTATAAATAACGTTTGAAAAATCAAGATCAACAAGTGTTCTTTGCCTTGATAACGCAGAACTAGAATCAGAATCCATTTCTCTAGATTGTCTCATCAACTCTTGAAATGCTTTTTGACGTGATAGCCCAATAGAGGTTTCCTGAAAGCTACTTAGCTCACTACTTAACTCTCGGCTTAAGAGGGTTAATTTCTCTACCTGATGGGAAATCGTTTTCTTGGTATTTTCTTCTGTAGTTAGTTGATAGGTAACGGCTATAATCGTTAAGAGAAGTAAGAGTGTAAAAGTAGTGATGCTACCAAATAAAATATGCCTAATCTTGTACCTCTTAAATAGATCCATAGTAATGATCCTATCTACAAATTATTTTGATATCGCTTTCAATTCATTTTATCAAATGCTGCCAACAAAAATAAAGGGAAGCCTAAGCCACCCTCTACATCGATTCTTGAATAATGGTAAAACCAATTCGATCAAAAATATGTGTGGCTACCTTCATGACAATGGCCGCAGGAACACTAATTCCGTAAAAAAGAATGAGCCCTGGGAAAAGGATACACAAAATAATTGATGAACCCAAAACAAAAAGTAAAACAACGACTAAATGAACATTTGCAATGCCAATCGTTAACGTACTTCGAATCGTCTGAACAAATGATTCGTTTCGATAAACGTTAAGCGGAAACGAAAAAAATAACACAGATAAAAAGAGGAAAAGAGTAGTGAGTAGGATCATTCTAGGAAACAATCCAGTCTCCATTAGAATCATCGCTCGGCCGCTTACTAAAAGCAGCAAAAGGGCAAGAAGAATTCCCCAACCCATTAGGTTAGCACGAATAAACTCATGTTTAAAACTTCTTCTAAATTGATGATACATTGCTTTAAGGGGGACTTCCGTTAACCCATTGGCACTGTACGCTTGCCCTATCATTCGAAAGAGTGCCTGTGATGCAGGTGCCCAGCCAAATACCCCTAAACCCAGCAGAGTAAATCCTAACCACAGCAGGTTTAGGATGGCGAGCCGCATCAGAATGTCACAATAGTACATGACACGATCTCCGAGCTTATGAACATTCATACCTTTTCCCCCTCTATATCGTATGTTGATTTATTTAAGGCCTGTCGTTGCGATACCTTCAACCAAGTACCGTTGAAAGAACATGAACAAGATAAGCTGTGGTAACAGAGAGAGCGAGGACATAGCGAGTAGAGGCCCCCAAGAGGTTCCTGCTTCCGCATCCATGAAATTACGTAAGCCTAGCGAGATCGTATGAATCTCAGCACTATTTAAGTAAATGAGCGGGGAGAGAAAATCATCCCATGACCACATAAACGCAAAGATTGCGACTGTGACAAGTGCCGGCTTCAGCAATGGTAAGATAATCCGCCAGAACACACCAAATGTCGAGCAGCCGTCAATAATAGCCGCCTCATCCAACTCTCTTGGAATCCCTCTAATAAACTGGATCAGTAAAAAGATAAAAAATGGAGTCCCCCCTAAAAAAGCTGGTACAATCAGAGGGTAAAACGTATTAACCCAGTTAAACTGCTGAAATAGGATATATTGTGGAATTAATGTAATTTGCATTGGGAGCATGACTGTTGACAGCAAACATGCAAAGAGAACCTTTTTAAATCGAAAACGTAATCTAGCGAAGCCATACGCAACAATACTCGATGATAAGATTGCTCCGACAACCACACTTCCCGTTACAAACAAAGAGTTCTTAAAGTACACATCAAACCCAAATCCTCCAAACCCTGCCCAACCTTCAGGGTAATTCAACCAATCAACTTCAATGGGTATGAGCGAAATCGCATTAGAAAAGATTTCTGTCTCTGGTTTTAGTGAGCTGCCAAACATCCACAAGATCGGATAAAGCATAAGGAAACTAAAACCAATGACGAAAACATAATAGATGACATCAGATAAACGTTTAGGCTTTTTCATCATTACTTCCCTCCATCCGAATCATAGTGAACCCACAAGCTTGATGTCTTAAAGATAATAAGTGTGAAAAAGCCGATGATAACAAGTAGAACCCACGCCATCGCTGATGCGTAGCCCATGTTTAAGAACTCAAATGCCACTTCATATAAGTACACAGCATAAAATAACGTAGCATCTCGCGGTCCTCCACCCGTAACAAGAAAGGCTTGCGTGAAAGTCAT
This sequence comes from Alkalihalobacillus sp. FSL W8-0930, assembly GCA_037965595.1. Lineage (NCBI taxonomy): Bacteria > Bacillati > Bacillota > Bacilli > Caryophanales > Bacillaceae > Alkalihalobacillus > Alkalihalobacillus sp. FSL W8-0930. The sequence goes on from CP150183.1 coordinate 3,593,393, forward strand.
AAACCCACCAATCATCTCCATGATTAAGTTAAAGAAAATAATCGGGGTCAGCATTGGAATGGTAATTTTAAAGAATTGCTTGATTCGACCTGCACCGTCTACACTTGCAGCTTCATATAGGTCTTTTGGAATTTGTCTAAGACCTGCAAGAAAAATAATCATTGGAGCTCCAAATTGCCAAACAACAAGCAACACAAGAATAGACATGGCAGCGTTCGGTTCACCAAAGAAGCTAATGGTACTTAAACCAAGTGAATCGAGCATGGAGTTCACCGCCCCATTCCGGCCAAATAACTGTCTCCAGACTACGGCAATAGCCACACTTCCTCCTATAATTGAAGGAATATAATAAATCGTTGTAAACAGACCTGACCCTTTCTTTCCTGCATTAAAAATCAGCGCAAGAAACAAGGAAAAAGCGAGTTTTAACGGTACGGCAATCACTACAAATGTGAAGGTTGCTTTTAATGCCTGGATAAATCTCGGATCATTCGTAAAAAGTTTCACATAGTTACTTAGGCCCGTCCATACAGGGGCTGTAAGCATATTGTAATTGGTAAATGACAGGTAAAACGAATAAATCATCGGACCGATTACGAGTCCAAAAAACCCAAGTAACCAAGGTGATATCACAAGGTACGCGGTAAAGCTTTCTTTCCAGCTTTTTTTCCGTACTCTTTTCTTTTCTTCGGGCGTAAGCGTTACCTCAGTTGATTTGACTGTCTCCATTTCCCACCTCTAAAAGTATGATTTGCAAATGTATAAGAAAAGGTCAGTCCACAATTGGTCTGACCTCAATCTAGCATCATGCATATGAAGTCATTCTTATCCTAGAATTTGCTCTGCCTCAGATCGGAATGTCTCTACACCTTCTTCAGGCGTCATATCTCCATATTTCACTGCCTCTAGCACCCGATTAAACGAAGCTCTCACTTCTGCTTCACCCGGTGGTGGCAGTGGCTCCGACTCACCAGCGCGCTCTCCTACGACCTCAAGAAATTCAAATGTCTTTGCCACACTTTCATCTACTTGATCTAGAAGATGCTCTCGAACTTTAGATGAAATCGGAACACCGCGTTCCGCCATCAAAATCTCGTTTCCTTCGATGTCATTTGTCATAAAGTCAACAAACTTCGCAGCAGCCTCTTGCTTATCGGAGTTCGCAGAAATACTCCAAGACATACTAGGACGGATCCAATCTCCCGGGCTTGTTGCACCTTCTGCAACAGGAAGTACATTTACACCAATTGGATCTTCTGACATTGGCTGAATGCCAATTACTCCATTGCTCGCCCCAACTGCCATCGCCGCTTCTCGATTAGCAATCATGGATTCTCCACTGTCATTAATCTCAACCGTTACATCGTGAGGAGTAGAAACACCATTATCGATCATGTTCTTCTCCATTTCTAAAAAGTTCACTAATGTCTCGTTCTCAAATCCTAACGTCCCATCCTCGTTATAGAAATGTTGATCAAACTGACGAGCAAAATGAGTAAACGCTTCATATTCTGCTTTCACAAAATCAAATCCCCAAGCCCCGTCTCCTTCACCTTGAGAGACTTTATCCATTGCTTCGTACAGATCATCATACGTGTACCCTGGCTCTAGCTTGAGATCGTATTTTTCAAATAGCGCCTCATTGTAAAGAGTTGAGAAAGCATTAGCTCCCGAAGAAATAGCGAATGTGCCGCCATCCTTAATGTTCATTTCCTGATAGACATCATCAACATCTTCCAAATTGATTGTTCCGTCTTCTATTAATGAATTAAGATCCAATACTAGATCACTTGAAATGTATTGCTCTAGCTTTGACGTATCCATTTGAACAACTTCTGGTAAGTTACTACCCGCCGCTTGCGTCGTCAGTCGTTCCCAATAACTATCAAAACCTGTGTATTCTGGCTCAACTCGGATATCCGGATTCTTCTCTTCAAATAACGCAATTGCTTCGGTCGTCATATTATGTCTCTCGTCTGAGCCCCACCATGAAACTCTTATAACTGTTTGATCTCCCTCGGTATCTCCGCTTCCTCCCGCAGGTCCACCTGGTGTGCAGCCAGCTATAATGATACTTAAGGAAGTAACCGTAAAAAGTATGCCCCATCTTTTTTTCATAACGAATCAACCCCCACTATTTGTAAGTGCTTTCTTTTTATAATTATAAGCGCTTACATTTTGTATTTATATATAATAAATGTTAACTATGTATCAAAAAACAACACACTTTCTGCAACTCGCTCTCAAACTCATGCATCAAATATGCTATGATCGACATAGCCATTTATCTTGAATGATAAGAAGAATGACTTGGTCTACTAAAGGAAAGATAAACGAACATATAACGAAAATTCTGGAGGAAAAACAATGCTTAAACAGGATGATACCTTTGTATTAATAGGAGATAGTATCACTGAAAATGGACGTTTTGAGGATCCACAAGGGATTGGGATTGGATATGCTGCACTCATTCATGATTATTTAATGGTTAAGCACCCAGAACTACATCTTGCCATTTATAACAGAGGAATTAGTGGAAACCGAGTGACAGATCTTGAGGACAGATGGCAGCAGGATGTGTTAGATTTGAACCCGAATTGGGTCTCCATATCAATTGGCGTCAATGATGCTTGGAGTCAAACAAAGCATCCTGATCGAGACCAGGTTTACCCTGAATTGTTCGAAGAAATTTACGACCGACTGATTAGATACACACTTGAAAAAACAAATGCTAGGCTTATTCTAATGGAACCTACCATTATTAAAGAAGAATTGGATTCAGAAGAAAATCAAACGTTAAAACCCTATATAGAGGCCGTTCACAGACTTGCCATCAAGTATGATGCAATCCTAGTCCCAACAAATCAAGTGTTTCAAACCTATCTTGAAGCGGAATCAAATGTTCCTGTTACAACAGATGGTGTACATATGAACTCTAAAGGTGACGTTCTAATGGCCACCGCTTGGATTGATGCTTTTAACCAGAGCGATAACAAACAATAATAAAAAAAACATGCGGAGAACCTGTTGAAGGCTCGTTCGCATGTTTTTTTAGTTATTTTTTTATTGATTGACTCGGTACATCTTCTGTTAATTTTAATTCAAACAATCCTGCTTCTTTAGCTGAACGAATCGCGATATAGACAAATGGTCCAAGAATTAGGCCCATTACACCGAAGAATACATACCCAAAGTACATTGATAACACTGTCGGCAATGCGGCAAGTCCAATTGAATCTCCAAGTACTTTCGGTTCAATAATTCTTCGTACAATTAAAAGTACAGCCGCCAAGATGATTAGCTGAAGTCCTGTATTGGTTCCACCAAGCACCATTGCAAGAATGCCCCATGGTACAAGTATCAACGCTGGCCCCACATAAAGAGGGATAATATCAACTAGCCAAATTAAAATCGACATAATTAAAGCAGATTTAGGTGAAATAAAGAGTAAGCTCACGTATGTCACCACAAATACGCCTACACTTAAAATAAACTGAGCCTTCCAGTATCCTAAAAACACTTTACTCATACGCTGAAAAACATATCTAAGCTTACTTGCAGTTTCCATTTTAAACAGATTAAAGAACAAATTAAGTAGCCTTGGTAGGTCTAAACTAAACAAAAACAAGGTGATAAGATAAACCAAAGCAACAAAGAGCATATTAGGTACGGCTGTTAATAAAGACGTAATTCCCGCAAGAATATCAGAAGTAATCCCTACCGCTCGATCGAACAGGCCTTCCGACTGACGTTCAATCTCTCGAACAATTTGATTTCCTTGTGGTATTTCAGCAATTGTCTGATTAAAGCTAATAATAAAGTTATCAACAAAGATCTGAACCTCTCGCGCATACTGTGGCAGATCCAAAGACCAATCATAGATCGCACGAATGACCCTAGTAAATGTTAAATATAATGCGTAACCACCTAACAAGACAAATAACAGAAAGACAATGGTCACGGGCAGCAATCTCTTCTCTGTTTTCAACTGTTTTTTGAGCATTTTTACAAACGGCTCAAAAATCATCGCAGTCAGCAAGGCAAAAAAGATTGGTGAAAAGTATGAAAAATTAAAATACACGAATACAGCAATTCCAAGAATAGCAATCAAAGTCAATATTCGTTTGACTAGAACTTGATTAAACAATAAGCAACCTCCTGACCACAAATAAAAAAGGTGATGCTTCATTATTATATCAGTATCGAGAAATGATACACAATTTTTTTCCGCTATTTGCATTAAACTTTTTAACCTGCATAAAAAATAGACTGTCAACATCACTTTAGAAGCGTATCAACAGTCACACACTATTGTTTTAACCTTATACAGAGGTAGCGCCTTGTCCACCGTCTATTCTGTAGTACGATCCTGAGATAAATGAAGCGTCATCGGAAGCAAGGAAGGCCATTAGATTTGCAATTTCTTCTGACGTTGCGTAACGATTTAGCGGAACACTCGCTTCAAATTGTTTTCTTGGATCCTTTGCCCCAGTAAGCTCGGCATTCGCTTCAATCGATCTCATCATTTGCGTATCAACACCAGATGGAGCGACTGCATTCACACGAATATTGTTTGGAGCTCCTTCAAGCGCGGCTGTTTTTGTTAAACCGATTACACCATGCTTTGATGCTACATATAAGCCCATGCCTGGTGCACCTAGAAGTCCCCCGTTTGAAGCGGTATTTACAATCGCTCCACTCTTTTGCTCATTCATCACACGCATTACATGTTTTAAGCCGTAAAATACACCTTTAAGATTTACATTGATTACTGCTTCAAAGTTCTCCGTTGTTTGATCTACTAAATTGTTGAATTGACCATTAATTCCAGCATTGTTTACAAAGACGTCAATTCGTCCATATGTTTCTTTTGTTTTTGTAACAAATGCTTCAACATCTTCTTCTTTTGCCACATTTCCATCAAGTAATAGCAAGTCCTTTGCTTCTACTTCTTTGGCTGCTTTTTCTAGCACATCACGTTTTAGATCAACAAGAGCAAGCTTGGCACCCTCACTCGCAAACTTCTTAGCAGCAGCAATCCCAATTCCTCCTGCAGCTCCTGTAATTAATACGACTTTGTCTTTAAAATCCATCGTGCCATCCCCTTAGCGTTTCATTCATTTCTATACAAATAGAATATACTCCCACTTTGTCAAAAAGTGTAGTTTTATGCCTTCCCGTCCAAATACTCATTTGGTTCGCGGCTTTGTTCTGCATTATGATTCTTTTGCTGTGCAAGTCTACCATTACGGTGTTCCCCGTGATTGGTATTTTCCTTAAACTGATTGTTTGGCTTATGATCCTTTTTAGACATACTCAACCTCTTTTCTTCGATTTGTGAGTAGTTTTTTCTAAAATCGACATCCTATACATTAAAATAAAGCTTGTTATATCAATTAGTATCCTTTAGGAAACTATAATACTTTAAAGTGCGTACTATTACACATCACATTGGCGATGTATACTAACTACTGTTAAAGAAACTATCTAAACTAACATCTGGAGGAACATAAACATGTCTAACGTTTTATTTATCAAAGCTAACGACCGCCCTGCTGATCAAGCAATCAGCGTTATGATGTACGATGCATTTGTTGCATCTTATAAAGAAGCAAACCCAAACGATACAATTACAGAATTGGATCTTTTCAAAGCTGACCTTCCTTACTACGGTAACGATGCGATCACAGCTAATTACAAAAAGAGCCAAGGTATGGAACTTACAGCAGAAGATCAAAAGTACATTGACCTAACTGAGAAATACCTTGGTCAATTCTTTGATGCTGATAAAGTTGTGATTGCTACACCACTTTGGAACGGAACAGTTCCAGCACCACTTGTAACGTACATCTCTTATCTTGCTCAAGCTGGCCGTACGTTCAAATATACAGCTGAAGGTCCAGTTGGACTAGCTGGAGACAAAAAAGTAGCAGTTCTTGCTGCTCGTGGATCTGACTATGCGTTAGATTTCATGGCTGCTAGTGAAGCTGCCGTTCGCTACGTGAACACAAACCTTGCTCTATGGGGAATTCACGAGCCAACTCAATTGATCATTCAAGGACATAACCAATACCCTGAACGTTCTCAAGAAATCATTGCTGACGGACTAGTTGAAGTAACAAAAGCTGCTGCTTCTTTCTAATTCCATAAAAAAAAGCTGTCCATCACGGACAGCTTTTTTTCTTTTTTCATTAATCAAACATAAGCGGACGAGCGATTTTATTAATAGCCGCTCCATCAACCATCAGGGTTTGACCACTTACATAGGACGCCTCATCAGACACCATAAACAGACAGGCATTGGCAATATCATCAACCGTGCCAATTCGACCAAATGGTTGAAACTCTAACGTTTGGTTAAATGCTTCTTCGGGATTTTCCAGGCTTGCAAATGTCTTTTCTAGAAGTGGAGTATCCACCGTGCTTGGACAAACCGCATTTACACGAATGTTATGAGGGCCTAGATCTAGGGACATTTGTCTAGTTAAAGCAGTAAGTCCACCCTTTGATGCCGCGTAGGCTGCAAGTCGGGTGATGGTTTTCTCTGCGTGCCAAGATGCAATGTTCACAATTGCTCCGCCGCCTCGCTTTTTCATTTCAGGAATGGCATATTTTGAACAAAGAAATGCACCCGTTAGATTCACCCCTAAAATCTGCTGCCACTCTTCTAGCGACGTGTCCTCTACTGATTTGCGAACCGTTACGGCTGCATTGTTAACCAAAATGTCTACTCCACCATAGGTCTCAACTGTTTTAGCAATCAGCGATCTTACATGATCCTCATTACTTACGTCCGCTTCTACAAAATGAGCTTCAATTGTTGCTTCTGTTAATTCACGAACAAGCTGTTCACCTAATTCTTTATTTACATCTGCAACAATTACTCGAGCTCCTTCTCTAGCAAATGTTCGAGTAATCCCTTCTCCAATTCCTTGACTGGCTCCGGTTATGATCGCCACTTTATCTTGAAGTCTCATCTTCATCTCTCCTTATGTAAAAAGGAACCCTAAGCTTACCTCAGGGCTCCCTTTCATTAATTCAAATTGCTAAGGTCTAGTCTATACCCGTTTTCATCATTACTTTCTCGCTCAGGTGCGTTAAAAACCGTTTCTTTATTAATCTTATGCTTCTCCGCAGCACGATCTGCAAAAGCATCACCAATCTCCGTATCTTCATTTAAGACAAATTCAAGAGCATTAATTTGTGTGCGCAAACGTTGTACCGTACGATCAAGGTAAATATACACTTGTTGATCATACTGAGATAGATCTCTAAACGTCTTCTCGTCAACCTGCATTTCTTTTACTTTCTTAATGCAATTCACTAATTCGCTTCGTAATTCATTACGCGTTTCTTTAACTACTGCAAGATCTCTCATTTTGACAACATCCCTTCTATTTACACATCAGTCTTTTATATTTCCACTTTTCCAACTAATTCTAGTATATCGTGATAATGATTTGTTTTAAAGGAATATTTCATATTCTTTCCCTTCATCTAATAGTGGACGATTATTTCTCATTTTGGGGCATAATACAAATGCTTTAAAATGCTAAACAATACCGTTTGACATAATCCGACAAGAATATTATGATCTTCTTAACCCGATAAAACTACTAGACATTATCAGTTTACTATTAGTATAGATTTAATTGAAATGAGGAATGTATCGTGCAAAGCGATTCAACTAAAAAAATGAACCTAGGCGTCTTCTTGGCCGGAACAGGACATCATGTCGCTTCCTGGAGACATCCACGCGCCAAAAAAGATGCATCCATGAACTTTAACTACTTTAAAGAGCTTGCGCAAACAGCAGAAAAAGGAAAATTTGATCTTCTTTTTCTTGCAGATAGCTTATCGATAAACCCAAAATCTCATCCAAACGTCATGACGAGGTTTGAACCTTTTACGATCCTTGGAGCCCTGGCTCAAGCAACTACAAAGATTGGACTAGTCGCTACTGCATCTACAACGTACAGTGAACCATTTCACATTGCACGCCAGTTTGCTTCCCTCGACCACTTGTCCGAGGGACGTGCAGGGTGGAACGTGGTGACATCATCCATTCCTGATACAGCTAAGAACTTTAGTGGAACTGAACACCTCGAGCATAGCCTGCGATATGACCGGGCAGACGAATTCGTAGATGTTGTCCAAGGACTTTGGGATTCATGGGAAGAAGAGGCGTTTATTCGTAACCAAGAAGCTGGGGTATTCTTCGACCCAGCCAAATATCACGAATTGAATCACACTGGCAATCACTTCCAGGTTAGAGGGCCTCTTAACGTGGAGCGCACTCCACAAGGACAACCGGTTATTGTACAAGCCGGATCATCTAAGGATGGAATGGCACTTGCAGCGAAGTATGCTGAAATTATCTTTACTGCACAAAATAACAAAGAAGCGGCACAGACGTTTTATGCCGATATTAAGAAGCAGGTACAAGAAAACGGTCGCAATTCAGACGATGTAAAGGTTCTTCCTGGAATCTTTCCAATTATCGGAGCTACTGTTGAGGAAGCGAATCAAAAGTATCAAGAATTACAGGATCTCATTCAACCTGAGGTGGGACTTAGCATTTTATCAACAGCTCTTGGTGGCTTTGATTTATCAGACTACCCTTTAGATGGACCACTGCCGGAGATTAATGTTGAACACTCTAATGCTGTTAAAAGCCGGGCCCAGCTTATCATTGACATGGCCAAGCGCGATGAATTAACCATTCGCCAGCTTTATCAATATGTTGCTGGATCCCGCGGCCATCATATTTTTGTTGGAACACCTTCACAACTTGCAGACAAGTTAGAAGAATGGTTCAAAGATGAAGCTTGTGATGGTTTCAATGTGATGCCTCCACTTCTTCCAGAAGGCTTGGATCAGTTTGTTCAAGACGTCGTTCCCATCTTACAGGAGCGTGGACTGTTCCGACATGAATATGACGCGCCTACATTAAGAGGGAACCTTGGAATAGAAGAACCGTTAAATCGTTATACGAATGGGTCAAATCATGACTCATAATTCTTCTTATCGATTAGCTACAATTGAGGATGCAACAGAGATACTGGATCTCACATTACGAGCGTATGCACCCATCCGAGAATTAGGAATTCATTTTGCCGCTGCAACGGCTGACATCGACCTAGTGAAAAAGAACATAGCGAACAACGCATGCTATGTCATGATTCGGGACAATAAGATCATTGCAACAGCTAGCCTACGGATGCCATGGGGACTGCAGCCTGGTCCCTTTGGTGTCCCACATCTTTGGTGGTTTGCAACAGATCCGACTCATGCCCAAAAAGGAGACGGAAGCGACTTTCTTCATTGGATTGAAAACACGGTTGTCGCGGATCAACTTAAGGCTCCTTACCTTTCACTTGGTACAGCAGACAAGCATCCTTGGTTAATTGGAATGTACGAACGCCGGGGATACGAGCGTGCAGGTAGCGCTGACCTTGGGAAGGGTCACATAACGGTTTATTTAAAGAAAACCATCTTGCCACACCTTATTTTATAAACTACAACGAAGAACAATCAGGAGGACTCACATGAAACGTACACATAAAATCACTCTCGCACTAGGATTAACCAGTATTCTCGCACTAACTGCCTGTGGTTCAGGAGATTCATCTGCAGAGGGTGGAGAAGAAAGCAAAGTTCTACATGTAGGAGCAACAGGTCAGAGCTACCCATTCGCGTATAAAGAAGGAGACAAGCTTCAAGGTTTTGACGTTGAAGTCATTGAGCATGTTGCTGAGAAAATTGGCTACGATGTTGATTGGACGTTAATGGAATTCAGTGGTGTAATGGGACAGCTTCAATCAGGGAAGCTTGATACGGTCGCAAATCAAGTGGCAGTAACTGAAGAACGTGAAGAGCTCTACGACTTCTCTGATACGTACTCGTATGCTGGTACGCAAATTGTCGTTGCTGAAGATAATGATGAAATCAACGGACTAGAAGATCTGGCTGGCAAAGAAGTAGCTGCAGTGCTTGGTTCAAACCATGCCAAGAACCTTGAAAGCAAAGACCCGGATGGTGAGATCAATATCCGCACGTATGAAACTCAGGAAGGTACATTAAATGATGTGGCACTAGGGCGTGTTGATGCTTACGTAAATGGACGTAGTGTACTACTTGCTCAATTAGAATTAAACGATCTGCCTCTTAAATTAGTTGGCGATCCGATCGTATATGAAGAAGTAGGGTTCCCATTTTCAAAAGAGAACGCTGAGCTTAGAGAAGACGTAAACCAAGCATTAGCAGAACTTCGCGCGGACGGAACACTTTCTGAACTATCTGAGAAATACTTTAAAGATGATGTGACTGAGCCTATTAACGAAGAACAAGAGTAATCTGGGGTGTGAGCGATGAATTTTGATTTTGATTATATGATATCTGTCTTTCCTGTTTTATTAAAGGCTCTACCTTTAACTTTGTTAATGGCCATTGTTTCAATGATCCTTGCTGTCGTTATTGGAGGAGTACTGGCTCTCATTACAAAAGGAAAAATTCCAGTACTGTATCAATTAGCTTCTGTATACATTTCCTTTTTCCGGGCGGTTCCAACCATTGTTCAGCTCTTCTTAATTTATTTTGGCCTGCCTCAGCTCTTCCCGGCATTCAGCTCTTTGGATGCCTTATCTGCAGCCATCATCGGATTAAGCTTAAAGAACTCATCCTATCTAGCCGAAATCTTTCGAGCGGCGCTTTACTCTGTTGATGAGGGGCAGCTTGAAGCATGTATGACTGTTGGAATGACTAAAACACAAGCATATATTCACATCATCATTCCACAAGCGGTTCGTAATGCCATCCCTGCAACTGGGAACACCTTTATCGGCTTACTAAAGGAAACAGCGCTCGCGTTCACAATTGGTGTAACAGAAATGCTTGCATCCGGGAAAATGGCCGCCGCTTCTACCCTACGTTTCTTTGAAGCGTATATGGCCGTCGCTCTCATTTACTGGGTGTTAGTCATTGGCTATAGTGCATTACAAAGCTGGTTTGAACGAAAAATTAACAGGCCATATGTACGTTAGGAGGGTCTATTGTGATTGAGGTTAAACAAATTAAAAAACGATTTGGCGAGCATATTGTGTTGGATGGCATCGACCTTAATGTAAAAAATGGCGAAGTGGTCGCCGTAATCGGTCCATCTGGTTCGGGAAAATCAACCCTCCTGCGTTGCTTAAATCTTCTTGAACAACCTGAAGCAGGGATGATTCAGGTTGGTAACACACAACTCAATGCAGCGAGCTACTCAAAGAAGGAAGCTCATGCATTGCGGAGAGAATCCGCTATGGTCTTCCAGAACTACAATCTTTTTAAAAATAAAACGGTATTAGAAAATATTGCAGCTTCCCTACGTATTACGAAAAAAATGAGCAAAGCAGAGGCTCACAAAATCGCCTTTGAGTTGTTGGAGCAAGTAGGCTTAACTGATAAAGCACAGTCATACCCTATCACCTTATCAGGCGGGCAACAGCAGCGTGTAGGAATCGCCCGCGCACTTGCTGTGAACCCTACCGCTCTTCTACTGGATGAGCCTACCTCAGCACTTGATCCAGAGCTTGTCTCAGAGGTTTTACAGGTGATCAGGTCCATCGCTAAAAAAGATACAACCATGATTATCGTTACTCACGAATTAGCTTTTGCTCGCGAAGTAGCTGACCGCGTCATCTTTATGGCGGACGGTCACATCGTCGAAGAAGGCAATGCACGTGAGCTGTTTGACAATCCAAAGCAGGAACGTACGAAACGATTTATTAAACAACTGAATCAAACGGAAGAAGCAGACCGGTAAATACACCGGTCTTTTGCTATTAGGAGGGATATCTATGACATGCTGGACAAGTACTTTATCACACCTCGTTGCGCACTCCGAGCCGAGTGACGAGGCGATTTTATCAGCGAAAAAGGGATTGCTTGATTATCTTGCCTCAAGCCTGACAGCGGGTCAGACCGCTACCGGCAAATTACTCATGAGATGGTTTGATGAAGAAGGTGGACATGCAGATGTGCCCCTACTTGGAATGCACAAGAATGCGTCGGCAAGGCAAGCGACCTTATTTAATGGGTACTTAGGCCATGCACTGGATCTTGATGATGTACACACCGACGTACGAGGACATCCAAGCACCGTCATATTGCCAGCCCTGCTCTCTGTCGCTGCAACAGGTTCATACACTGGGAAACGCTTTTTGGAAGCGTATGTGGTCGGAGTTGAAGTGATGGCTCGTTTAGGACTCTCGATTGGGAATCAGCACTATACAAAAGGTTGGCATAATACGGCGACACTCGGAGGCATTGCTGCGGCATGTGCCTGCGCCTATTTACAAGAGTTCACCGCTGAAAAGATAGAGCGCGCAATTGGGCTCGCCGCAACCCAGAGCTCAGGGATGCGCAATCAGTTTGGGACAGAGGTCAAACCATTACATGCAGGGTTCGCTGCAGAAAATGGTTATACTGCTTCCAAGCTAACAGAGCTAGGTTTAGCTGGTTCAAACGATACGTTAGACGGGGAAAGTGGATTTCTTACACTCTACGGTGACGGCGCGGAACATGCTAATCAACTAACGGAGGGATGGGGCGACTCATGGAAGATCTCAAAGCCCGGTCTTTGGTTTAAGTTATATTCATTCTGCTCAGCCGCCTTCCACGCAGCCGATGCATGCAAGGAACTAATCAGCCAATACACATTCACCCTAGAAGACATCCAAAGGATTGAGGTCATCTACCCGCCAAAAGGCGATTCAGCGCTCATTCACACTCGCCCTCAAACAGGTGATGAAGGCCGGTTTAGTGTTGAGTACATCGTCGCTTTGTTCCTTACCAATCGGACAGCAACTCTATCAGATTTCACTGATGAAGTCATACCAGAATCTATCCGCCATGTGATGAACATGGTAACGAGGCAGTATGATGCTACGATTAGGCCATCGCCTCACGCTGTGCCAAAGGGACGATTTACAATCGTGCGTATTCATTTAGAGAATGGAACCACCATTGAATCAAGAGTTGATGCCCCACTCGGATCAACGGACAAACCACTTTCAATCGATCAGCTTATACAGAAACTGAATGCGGCCTGTAGCGCAGTACAAGTAAAACAAATCAAGCAGGCTGTGCACGGTCTTGATGCAGCATCTACAATGGATGAACTCATTGAAGCTATTCGTTAATTCTCTGATAGATGTTGTCTAAACATTCACTTGTTTCTATCTTCTCCCTCTGCTAACATGAAATAATGCTTTAAAGAGGAAAAGAGGACGTAAACATCATGTCAAACGCAACCGAACAATGGTCATCTAAGCTTGGATTTATCTATGCAACAGCCGGCAGCGCAATTGGTCTTGGCGCAATCTGGAAATTCCCGTACATTGCCGGTCAAAGTGGAGGCGGCGCTTTCTTTCTCGTCTTCCTATTACTTACACTGTTTTTAGGTGTACCCTTATTAATTGGAGAATACATTCTTGGTCGTCATTCTGGAAAGGACGCCATTCAAACATATAAAACACTGGCTCCGCGATCACCCTTTCAAGTAACCGGATGGCTTGGGGTTGTCTGCTGTTTTCTCATCCTGTCCTTTTACAGTGTGATTGGCGGTTGGTCCTTGTTATACCTCGGATCTTCAGTCACTGGCCAGCTTTCTAACCTATCATTAAATGAATCACAGGACTATTTCGGTCAGCTTATTGCAAGTCCTGGACTCGCACTAGGTGCTCAGCTTGTCTTTATCCTACTAACCGCACTTGTTGTAGCGAAAGGTGTTCAAAAAGGAATCGAACAAGTCAGCAAATGGATGATTCCATCCCTACTCGTGTTATTAGTGATTCTAGCCGCTTATTCCTTAACACTTGATGGCGCAGTCGAAGGCATTCAATATCTGCTTGCACCTGATTTTTCAGCAGTTGATGGAGAGACGATTCTTTTTGCCTTAGGGCAATCCTTTTTCGCATTATCTGTTGGGGTTTCGGTTATGGTTACCTTTAGCTCCTATGCCTCAAAACAACAGAATCTTCCTGCCTCAGCGATGACACTGGCCATTATGAATGTCTTAGTTGCACTACTGGCAGGGCTTGTGATCTTCCCGGGTGTGTTCACGTTCGGCTTCCAGCCAGATGAAGGACCTGCCTTAATTTTCGCCGTATTACCTGCAATCTTTGAACAAATTGCCTTTGGACAAATTTTGTTAATCGCGTTTTTTGTTTTATTTTTATTTGCTGCATTAAGCACGGCCTTCTCATTACTTGAGATTATTGTTGCTGCATTTGTTCGAGGAAATCAGGACAAGCGCAAACAGGCAAGCTGGCTTTTTGGATTCCTCATTTTTCTAGTTGGAATTCCATCTACATTATCGTACGGCGTACTTTCCGACTTTTTTATCGGAGGTCGATCCTTTTTCGATGCAGTCGATTACATGACAAGTAATGTATTAATGCCACTCGGCGCCTTGTTAATCTGTCTATTTATTCCTCGGAAAATAAATAAAGACATCCTCTTGCAGGAATTTCAATCCGGCTCCAACGCCGGCAAAAAACTATTTGTCCTCTGGTATGCTCTCGTCAAATATATAGTGCCATTTGCGATTGTCATTGTTTTTATTGATCAATTATTTGGCTTAAATCTAATCACACTCATATTTGAATAATGATGAACAGACCTCTTGCAGTTGCAAGGGGTCTGTTGTGTCAGTATGAGCCTTTTCACATCTCGAACGCTTCAGTCTTCCTGCTAATGCTCCAGTTTTCCCGCTAATGCTACAATTTCATTCCTTAATGCTCCAGCCTTCCTGCTAATGCTCCAATTTTGATCCTTAACGCTCCAATCCTCCTGCTAACGCTCCAATCCCCCCACCCACAAAAAAGCAACGAACCTCACTTTCAGATTCATTGCCTACACTTCTTTATGATTGTTCGTCTAACTCTTTCTTAATCTCCTCAGGAACATCCGATTCGTTCACTTCTTGATAGGTCTTTGCTTCACCATTTCTCATTGTGACGGTGAGATACGCTCCCATACGTAATTTTTTCATACCACTAAATTCAATCGTTTCACTATCTCCATCTTTTGTTATACCAAGTGTTTCGTAATTTCGATTGGTCGCCTCTGGTGGAGCATCAGCGGGCTCAACTCCCTCATCTACAATCTTTACATAATAGTCTTCTTCTTGAAAGCTAGTAAAGACCATGTACCCCGCAATGGCTGCGACGATTACTAAAATAAACGTAATTCCTACTTTTTTCATCATCTAGCACCTCTCTTCTACTTCTTAGTTTACTATTCACGAAGAGAGGAACCTATAGATTTCACTTACAGAAACCTTACATCTCTGTTAGGTTTCTTAAAACAAAAGTTGACTGAAATAAATAAAGAAGGTCACGGTGAAGCAGCTGGCAATCGTTGAAACGAGTACAGCCTGCGCTGCATACTCCGGATGATTGTTGTACTCCAAGGCAAATAGTGCACTATTTCTCGACATGGGGAACGAGCTTGCAATTAAAAGACCCTGCGCCACGGTGCCGTCCAATCCCATCACCCAGATAACGAGGAGTCCAATAAGCGGAGCTGCCACAAGTCTCCCGACAATCGAAACAAAAAACAACAGAGAGAATTGCTTAAGGGTTGGGTAGGCAATTTGCGCTCCCAATACAATTAATGCTAGCGCAATAAACCCATTCGAAACTTGCTCCATAGGTGTCTGAATAAAGGCTGGAATCTCCCAAGGCACTTGATAAAAAATCAATCCTACTACAAGAGCATAAATAATCGGTGTTTTAAACAGCTCTAATAGGTTGCTCCAAGAGCCATTTGATTTAGTTGATGCCGAGATCATGAGGCCATATGTATACGTAATTAAATTTTGGAACATCAGTACAATAACCTGTACGGAAATACCAAGTGGGTTTCCCGCAAAGACCAATTGACTAACCGGCAACCCAAAATTCCCAGAATTCATTAGCACAATACTATTTTGAAAAGTTGGTGCAAGGCTTGAATCGATCTTTAAAAGCTTCACCAACCCCCAGCTAAGAAAAGCCAAAATAACAAATTGAATCACTAAGAATCCACCAATATCAAGTAATAATCCAGCATCCAAATTACTATTTGAGATATTAACAAACACAACGACAGGAAGGAAAAAGTTCGTTAATAGCTTTGAAAAGGAAGCTAAGTGAAAGGAAAACTTTCGATGAAGCAGTGCTCCTGCTAGTAGTAAAACAAAGATTGGAAGCATGACTTGAATAACGATCTCCAATAAAAAATGCCACATACCCTATCCCTCTTCTATCTCTATTTTTCTAAAATCGATTGGACCGTTTCAGTAGGTACTTCTTGAACAGATTGGTACTCAAACGTTGGCTCTGTTCCTTTATCGACTAATAAGCAGCGAACCCCTTCATAGAAGTCATCACACTCCATAAACCGGGAGGCTACGTACTTATCAATTACTAATGCCTCATGAAAAGAAGTAAGATTGGTTCCGTTTGTTACATGAGCAAATGTCACACATAATGAGAGCGGCGACCTATTTTGAAGCTTGTTATATACACATTTAGCATCACTCGAAGCGTCTTCTCTTAAAGAATTCATGACTTCAGTTATTGAAGAATGAGAAAAATGCTTTTCAATGAAAGGGGTTAAATGATGGAGTCGTTCACTTTCTGGAGCTGGTTTGCCGAGCTTCCGCACACAATCATCTATGCTTGTACGAATTTCTTTTACCTCTCTCCATTCACGATGTATCAATTCATCTCTAAGCTTTGCTACGTCTTCTGATTGAACGTACCAATCCGCCACACCTATGGCTATTGCATCACCCGCTTGAATGGTTTCTCCAACAAGACCCAAATACATTCCAGTCGATTTAGAAGCTTGATTTAGAAAGTAAGCTGCACCGACATCTGGAAAGAAGCTAATCGCTGTTTCTGGCATGGCCCATTTTGTTTTTTCAGTTACTATGCGAACATCCGCACCGTAGGAAAGACCAACACCGCCTCCCATAACGATTCCGTCCATAAGAGCAACAATTGGCTTAGGGTAATCGGATACCAGTTGATCTGTATCATATTCTAATTCAAGAAAGGCAGTTGATTTAGCTCTACCCTCATCACTATTTCCATTATAATAGAGCTCCTTGATATCCCCACCTGCACAAAAGGCTTTCTTCCCTGAACCTTCTAACAGGACTATATGTACATCACCCGCCCCCCTCCACGCATGCAGGGTTTCATTTATCATCTTCACCATTTTTGATGAAAGTGAATTCAATGCCTTTTCTCTATTTAAGGTAATGATCCCAACTCCGGTTTTCGTTACATATGTCTGGACGTCTGCTGTCATATCGATTCTCCTTTTCCAAAAAAACACGACCTGCTTCGACCATAGCAGATAAAACAGAAAACGTGCAAGCGCTTAAACACAAAAAAACCTAACACCCTTGGATGTTAAGCTCTTACACCGTTCTTCGATACACAAAGAAGTAGATGGCTAAAGGCCACCATAACACCACAAAAATTGGATACACCGCCCAAACCACATCTGGTGAGGTCAGTGCATTCACATTCCAAAAGAAAATGGTCACAAGTATTGCGCCAAATACGGAAAAAAGCATGGGCCTCCTAGCAAACGTCACCGCTAAAGGCCACCAAAGAATGACAAAGGCCGGAAAAATGAACCATGGAAAGCCTGTTTGAAAAAATATGTTTAACGCAATGTAATAAAGAATAAACACGAGACTAGCAAGGATAGAAAATGTAGCCTCACCTGCTCGTCGACCAGCAAAGACAATAAGTGGCCAATATAGTAGTGGCAACCAAGCATAAAGGATCCAATAATAATCTGGTGTCTGTACGAGATTAATAGCGAATAACACAGTAATTAATAGAATCGAAACAATAAGTGCGTACCACTTGTGTCCATCAGAAAACTTAAATAACACATTAAGCGGCCACAATATTAGGAACAATGCTGGATAAATGGCCCAAAGATTCGTCGGAGTCGTTAACCAGTTCACCACAAATAGAAATGCAATCGTAAATAAAGATGCAATGATGGAGAATGGAAAAGATCTCATGCTTTTCTTCCTCCTTGCTTTAACCAATGAAAATACATAGATAAGGGCCACCATAGAATGGCAAAGGTCGGATATACAAACCAAATCGTTTGTGGAGAATATTCAAGATTCATAAAGACCATTAAAGCAATGATTAACGCACTGCCCCAAATAGAAAAGAGTAGATTTAGCTTTGGATGTGTCTTTTTACGTGATTTTATGGGTGCAGGCGTTGTCGTCCCTTGTAGTTCAGCTTTAATTTCATCAATGTCGCCAAAGTCTACAATGGTTTTGTTAATCGCATCTTCTTCATTTTTGCCCTGCTCCATTAAGTCCTGTGCTTTCTCCTCCAGGTTCATAATGATTTCTTCTTTTACTTGTATCACTTCTTCTGTATCCTGCAAATCCTGAAACAAACGCTCGACATGCTGTTTGATTTTCTTCATTAATCTAACTCCTCCATAAATAAATTCAATATCTCCTTCATTTCCTTCCACTCATTCATGGTTTCTTTTAAGTACGCCTTCCCAAGGATTGTGATCGCGTAATACTTTCGCTTGCCACCTTGTGATTGTTGACCAAAGTATGAGGCGATTAAGTCTTTCTTCTCAAGTCTCTGAAACACCGCGTATAATGTGGCTTCCTTTATCTCGAATTTCCCTTCGGTTCGCTTGCTAATCTCTTTAGAAATCTCATAGCCATAACGATCTTTTTCATAAACTAACCGAAGAATGATGGAGTCAACATGACCCCTTAACATATCACTACGGATAACAGACACCTGCTTTCATAATTACTCTACGTGATAGAACTATATGTGATAAAGTAATTATAAAATGGATTACTCTATCTGTCAAAGTAATTTCAGATAAGAAATATACACAGATATAGCGACAAATTCGCTTCGGGAGCAACTCTCGCTTTCGGTGGGTACGGTCTTAGCCTCTTACATGGAAAAACACTACCACTTTAGAAACTTCACCACATGTTGTATCCACTGGAGTCCGCAGCTCGATTTCTTCTTCATATTTGTTTCCTTGTCTCCGTGAAACTTTCTTTTTCTATGTAAACACCCATGAGATTCACTCTTCGATCAATAAGTGATATTATTACTCGTATTCTAATGTAAGAAGAATAAGGAATATCTAGAGGATAATATCTTAAACCAGGACTAAGGCAGGAATGTAAGGAGGCTGGCTGATGTTTGCCTGTAAAGTAAGGTGCCGAACAACCGTCTTTCTAAAGGTTGAAGAAGACGAACTAACACTTGAGGAAGCAAAAGCACGATTTAACAAATTAAAAAAGCAGTCCAAAGTCATCTCAATTAAGAAAATCTACGACTACAAGCATTGGAAGAATGATCACGGGGAAATAGCTGCCACAATGGAAGTCGACGTGCTGGTGCGTAACGACCCCTATGTTGATTACATGGCTGACTATGAATTAAGAGCCTGCCGTGTGATACGAGAAGAATTTTTCACAGCAGGTACAGCAATACAGGCACTTGATTCGCAGCGTTTTCAACCGTTACGGAAGCGTCCTTTTAGATAGAAAAAGAAGCGAGCTCCCTGGCCCGCTTCTTTTTATTTATTGACTGCTTCGATTAGTTCTTCTTTTGTATTGACATTCATTAAGTTGAGAGCACTATCTCCGTAATCATCTTCTACTTCTGGATCTGCTCCGTATTCAAGTAGAAGGGCTGCTGGCTCGTACACTCTGTTATACACCGTATAAATAAGTGGTGTCGTCCCGTAGTCATCTGGTACATTTGGATTTGCTCCTGCTTCCAACAACGCTTCCATTATGTCTAACTCTCCAAGATAAGAAGCTTGATGCAATGCAGTATCACCATAATAATCTTGTTCGTCCAGGTCCACATCTTCTGCAATCAATCGGTTTACTTCTTCTAAATCTCCATTACTTACCGCATTACCTAGTTCAGTCATATCATAATCATAATAACTGTCCTCATACTCTTCATATTCGGTAATCGAACTCAACTCTGAGCCGACCTCAGTTAGGACCGTTCCGAACACAACGCCTCCGAAAACTAAACTAATAATAAGACCAATATAAATAGCAATCCCTACAGCACCCAATATAACAATACCAATAACCACTTTCCCTGCATCTTCTGTATAAACAGGTTTATCTGTTTCACCCATAAACACACGCACAGATTGAATACGTTTTGGTAAGTTAGGATGAGTAGATAAGACTTCACTTAACCAAACCACACCATGTGACTCAGTAGATATTTGCTCAACAAACGCATCCTCATTCACTTCGGTATACGTTTTTTTACCGATACTTAAAATGGTTAAGGCTCGCTTAGCAGCGACAGGGTTATTTGTGATAAACGCTGCCTCACGGTCACACGAGTATTCGCATGAACGACTGTACGCCTGAGCTAAGAAGGGAATAAACTGGGCAGGTGCAATAAGGATGTTCTTCCATACATGTCTGCGTCTCACGTGAGCCAACTCATGTGCAATAATAAAATCAAGCTCTTCCTTCCCTTGCTCACGTCCTAAATCAAAGATTTCAGAATATAACACAACCATGTTGCGTCCCCAGAAGCGTGTGGCAAATGCATTTAAGATCCCTTCTGACTGAATGACAAACACATCAGGCACTTTTGCTAGTCCCATTTGCTCTGACATAACTTTTACTCGTTCGTATACCTCTGGAAACTGATGCTCACTAATCCGCACACCATTGCCACGGATTGAACCGAGCATCATCATATTTAGGAACATCATAATTGCAAAAAGAACAAGGGCAATTCCGATTCCAATAACGGAAAAGGCTGCGATAAGATAAACAAACACACTAAAAATAATAGCTAATACAAAGTAAACCGTTTCTCTTGAAGACGTCATTTTATTCTGATCCAACGTTTTGTTCCTCCTGCTTGTACATATTTCTCTTCCATCATATCGGCTAACTCAAGATAATAATAGATAATATTGTCATAGATAAGTAACTTTTTTTGTTGGAACTTCAGACTTTTCCGATAGAATATTGGAATGATCTAGATCTTTTCAAAAAAGTTTGATATATTTTAAATGATAATGATATTCATTACTAATTAATCCGGAGGTACATTCATGCAGTGGAATAAACGAACAAGTCTAGCATTCATTCTTGGCCTCACTCTCATCCTTGGGGCGTGTAACGCAAACTCTGAAACAGAAACTACTACTGAAGGAAATACAGATTCAGAAAACACTGAAACAAAGGTCTTTGAATTAAACGGTAGTGAGGTTGACATTCCAACTAACCCTGAACGCATTGTGACGGACATCTATGCTGGAGAGTTCTTTTCAGTAGGAGCAAATGTCGTTGGTGCCGGTTCTTGGAGCTTTGGGAATCCCCTCCTTGAGGAGCAATTAGCTGATGTTACAGACATTGGAGACCCTGTAAACCTTGAGACAGTATTAGCTGCTGAGCCCGATTTAATCGTCGTGATGAGCGACGAGAATCTTGATGAGCTCGAAGCCATTGCTCCAACTGTTGTTATTCCATATAACACTACAACGACAACTCAGGACACAGTTGCTTTATTTGGTGAAATTGCAGGACGCGAGCAAGAAGCGGAACAATTTATTTCTGACTTTGAAGAGAAAGCAGCTCAAGGTCGACAAGAGCTTGAAGGCGTAATTGAAGATGGTGCCACAGTTGGTCTTTATGAAATGACAGACAAGGGTGCATTTTGGGTGTTCGGTGATGCTGGAGGCCGTGGGGGTCAAGCGTTATACAATGCTTTGGGACTCGAGGCACCTGAAACCATTCAATCAGACATTATTGAAACCGGTGAAGTAAAGGAACTATCCATGGAAGTTGTCCCTGATTACGCAGCAGACTATATTTTTATTACCGATTATAATCCTGAAGGGACAAGCAATAGCCTTGATCAATTCACTGAGTCTGCGATCTGGAACGACCTTGATGCAGTAAAGAATAATCGCGTGTTTGTAAATGATTTTGATACGTTTTATCCATATAACCCGATTTCTGTTTCTCATCAAATTGATCTGTTTGTTGAGATGATTAAAGAGCGAGCCACAGAAAACGGAGAATAATCCTATTCCCCTTTCGGCTTCTGTACATTGTGCTTTGAATATTGTATGGTTAAGGCAAATCAATCAGAACCGTACAAGATCAAAGCTAGGATGTGTCAACATGCGAATCAACAAATTTATTAGTGAAACTGGAAAGTCCTCTCGTCGGGGAGCTGACAAGCTGATTAACAGTGGCCGCGTGACGATTAATGGTAAAGTAGCGAAGCTCGGGGACCAAGTGAACCCTGGTGATAACGTGGTCGTAAACGGTGAGTCCATTAACATTGTAAAAAACAACGTGTATATTGCGCTAAACAAACCAGTGGGCATCACAAGTACATCAGAGAAAAAGGTAAAGGGGAATATCATTGACCTGGTGAATCACCCACTCAAAGTTAACCATGTAGGGCGATTGGACAAGGATTCAGAAGGTCTCATTTTACTGACAAACGATGGTGACATTGTAAATGAAATTCTTCGCGCAGAAAATCGTCATGAAAAAGAGTACATTGTCTCTGTCGATAAACCAATTACTCCGGAATTTCTGAAACAAATGTCTGAGGGTGTTCATATTCTTGGTACAAAAACCTTACCGTGTAAAGTGACTCAGCTCTCGAAGTTTGAGTTTGAGATTATCTTAACACAAGGCTTAAACCGACAAATTCGCAGAATGTGTGAAGAACTAGGATACGAAGTGTATCGCCTTCAACGTACACGTATTATGAATATTCACTTGAAGAACCTACCCGTTGGTCAGTGGCGTGATTTAACAAAAAAAGAACGGACGCAGCTTTTTAAGGAGTTAAATTACGAACCTAGAGAATGGTAAGTTGATAAATGAAGAGGACGCCGGGACATAACATTAATGCGGATAACAAAACACGAACGTAGCACCAAATCCGCTTCAGGTGAAGCCCTTGCACCTGCGGGAACGGCCTCAGCCCCTTTCGCGGGAAAACGCCGCTACAGTGTCTTCACCGCGTTATGTTCCGTAGGAGTCTCGGGTTCACACCCGCTCGTTCAAATAAAAACACGAATGGCGAATGATTCTGCAATTAAATCATTCGCCATTTTTTAATTTAGTTATATCCCAAGCCCTTTTTTGTTCGTTAAAACCCATCCACAACAACTTTGCCAATCATGCTCCCACTCTCGACCATTTGATGCGCCTGCTTAATGGTTTTTGCTTCGATTGGGTGTAGTGTTTCTGTGAGCGTTGTTTGCAGGTGACCTTCTTCAACGAGGTGACTCACTTGGTTTAACAGCTCTTGTTGCTTTTTCATATCGCTTGTTTCATACATCGCACGAGTGAACATAAACTCCCAGACAAACGTTGCACTCTTGCTTTTTAACACATTTAGATCAAGTGGATCTTTGTTTTCTACAATGGAGCATATCTTTCCTTGTGGCTTAATGATTGTAGCCATAGCATCCCAGTGTTGATCCGTGTTATTTAAACAGAAAATGTAATCAACTTCTTCGGATAATTGTTCTTCTAGAGAGTGATGGTGATTAACCACTCCGTCTGCCCCAAGCTTACGAACCCATGTTGATGTCTCTTCGCGTGATGCGGTTGCGGTCACATGTAAACCAGCCCACTTCGCCAGTTGTATTGCGATAGAACCTACACCACCTGCTCCACCAATAATGAGAAGATGCTTCTCTTTATTTTGCTCCGTCTGCTCTGGATCAATGGCTAACCTTTCAAACAAACCTTCCCAGGCTGTAATCGTGGTTAAAGGAAATGCAGCAGCTTTTGCAAAATCAAGCGTCCGCGGTTTTTGTCCTACAATTCGTTCGTCCACCAGCTGGTATTCGCTATAAGAGCCTGGTCGCGTGATACTTCCTGCATAATAGACTTCATCTCCCACTCTAAAGTCTGTACAGTCTTCACCCACGGCCTCAACAATCCCACTTGCATCCCAACCCAGAACACGCGGCTCCTCTTCCACATCATCCTTTGGTGCACGTTGTTTTGTGTCAACAGGATTCACTGAAACCGCCATAACTTTAACAAGGAGATCCCGGCCAGTCGGTTCAGGTTTCTCAAGTTCCACATCTAGGAAGCTTTCTTCATGCTCAATTGGTAAGTAGCGTTTTAGTCCAACTGCTTTCATCATTTTATCGTCTCCTCTTTATTCATCTATGTATCTCTATACCCTTGCATGCAGTCGTGTAACTTCTTTTATACCCGCTCCCGGTTTAGCTGACACGCTTTCCTAGGGAGGACGGTGAACTAACCCTGGCTTTGCCAGTCTTATTTCACCCCTGTCCTTTGTTCCCTTAGGAGTCGGTCAGCCAACCCGTCCGCTATCATATTAACAATCGATTTAGCCTCATGAATAAAGCGGGACATGCATATGCTTGTACAAAGCATTGTGAAAGGAATGGAATGTATGTCACTATCTACACCTTCTTCTGCTGCATCAATGTATGCTCTTCTCTCAATCAGCTTTTGGGGTGTTTCCTTTGTCTCAACCAAAGCTGTTCTTCATACACTTGACCCCTTAACACTCTTAGTTCTTCGCTTTGGCATTGGGGCTTTGTTTCTATTTTTTCTAATTATTTCCCAGGGAATAAGTTTACGAATTCAGCTAAAGTACATGCCTCACCTTATCATACTCGGCGTACTTGGTGTATTTGTTCACCAGCTCCTTCAAGCGTCTGCCCTGCTTACGATCGATGCCTCTGCTGCCGGATGGATGATTTCGTTTGCACCGGTCTTCACGATGTTTCTATCCATTCTTTTTTTACAAGAACGCATATCGCCTTTTAAAATAGGTGGGGTCCTTCTTGCAGTCATTGGCGTCCTACTTATAACAACCGCCAGATCGGGACATTCCCTCTCATTTGGTCTTCAAATAGGCTACTTCCTAATGCTTGCGAGCACATTTAATTGGGCGGTTTATTCGATTTTACTAAAGAAATTAGCCGTTCCCCTCCCTTCAATTGTAATTACCTTTTATATGTGTACATTTGGATTTGTACTCACTCTTCCCTTTCTTTTTCAAACAAAGGGTTGGCAGGCACTGCCTCTATTGTCCGGGTCAGAATGGCTTCATCTTATCTTTTTAGGCGTATTCGTATCAGGGGTTTCCTATTGGTTCTGGGCGAAATCATTAGAAGTGATGGAAGCATCGAAGGTCTCTGCTTTTCTCTATCTTGAACCACTTACCACACTTATTGCCGCTGTCCTTTTACTACACGAGGAAATCTTACTCATAAGTGTACTTGGCGGTATCATAGTTATCTTAGGAGTCATCATTGCCAATCGTCCAGTTGTATCTAATAAATAAGGAGGTTTCCATGGATTACCTTCAAAGAATTGAACAAGGGCTGAAGCAGCTAACCTCCCCTACAAAGGAAGAGCTGAGGGGAGCCCTCATTTCCTTAAATACAACCATGCACGATCTCAAGCCCTTTTTACAAATGGATCCCTACAAGCCTTATTACCGTAAGCTTTTATTTCAAAATGATGAAGTGGAACTGCTTCTCATGAATTGGTCTGACCTCTCTTGTGCTCCTCACGATCATGGACACTCCTCCGGTTGGATTCAGATCATGACAGGATCAACGATTAACACCGTGTACAGAGTAGATATAGGAGAACTGCCCGAAGCCTACTTTTCACGGCTGGAGCAACACGGGACCATATTCTTTGCCCCAAAATATGGGGTACACAAGATGCGTGCAAAAGAAGAAACGCTCGTTACACTACACCTGTACTCCCCACCTATTAAAGATATGATTGTTTATGATCTCAAGAAGTGTGCTGCATGTATGGTATCAGATCAATGTGGCGCATGGTGGCCAGAGGAGCAACGAGAAAAAGTGAAGGAGTGGAGACTAGACCAATAGAGGCTCCAATAGACGAACCAGTTTAAGTAATAGAATGACCGTCCCCGAAGCGGCAAGAGTTGTAAGTAACACCGAAACCGTAGCAAGCTTTGTATCACCGCCATAGGTCTCAGCAAATAAACAAATCGTCGGAGCACAAGGAGTAGCTGATAAAACCAGCGCTACTGCTATCCATTCAAAAGGCAATCCTAGAAATAAGACAGGAATCATAAAGAGCAAAGGTAAAACAATGAGTCTTAAGACAACGATCAGCCAAGTAAGCTTCGAACGCATATACTGCGTCCATTCACCAATGGGGATCGATGCCGTGAAACACCCAATCACAAGCATGGAAAGCGGGACTGTCATCTGTCCTATATTGGAAACAGCATGAAGTATAAAAGGCGGGAGAGAAATAGGTAAAAAGAAAAAACACAAACCGATCAGTGTAGCCAGCAGCCCTGGATTTTTCCAAAGGCCAAGTACACGAGAGCGGTCTGCCGTTTGCTTCATCAACCAAATGCCATAGGTCCAAATGAAAATAAAATACACCAGATTAAACACCATGGCTAAAAATAAATAGTCCGGTCCAAGCAGCTGGGTCACCATCGCAACTCCAATAAACCCTTGATTGCCAAATAACAACAGGTTCTGAAACACGCCCGCCGTCTCACTCCCTAACCGTAGCCACTTGGACATGAGTCTCACATAAATCGCCGTAGTAGCTAGAAAATAAACAGACAGGAGAATAAGCACACCTATCCCCACACCTACACTCCGGTCAAATGGAACATGGAGTGAAGAAATAATTAAAGAAGGCAATGTCACATACAAAAGCAGGTTGGTGAGCACAGGCCGACTCCCTGTGCCAAGCCACCCTAGACGATAGGCGACAAACCCGATACAGAAGATAACGTACAACTCTACCATGTGCGACCCTCCCTCGCGTTTAAGATGATCGTTTATCTTATTCAGGAAAGAGGGTTTAGGGAATGAAAAAGAGACCAGGCATGTGCCTAGTCTCCATTATTCTTCCTTTTCATCTTTTTTTGCTCTCGTAATTGTGCCATCTTGCCTCGAATCCGCTTTGTTTGTGCGTGTGTTGCACTCTCGTCTAATTGAACGGATTTGATTTCATGATCCTCACACTTAACGAGCAAAAGACTTCCTTCCTTTGCCTCGCTCGGAAGGAGATCTCGCTTTAAATGGAATTCTTTCTCTTCACTCCCCACTAACAACACGGCGATGCTTTGATCTTCAAAACGATCAAGAACTGCTTTTTCCAACATAACATGCTCCCTTCATTTGGAGTGGCCGTCATTAAAATTCAGTTTCTACTCGTACCGTTTGTCCATCCGTCCGAACGTTGACCGTACCGTTCTCCATTGTACCGTAGATGTCCGCTCCTACTTTTTCTACCCGTCTGATGGCAGATTCTCCTGGGTGACCATAGCTATTATTCTCTCCGGCTGAATAAATGGCGATGTCCGGCTGCACTTCTTCAAGAAAAAAGTCATGGCTTGACGTGTTTGATCCGTGATGTCCCATGATCAATACCTCACTTTGTAGATCCAACCCTGTATCAACCATTTCTTGCTCTCCAGCTCTTTCTGCATCACCAGTGAAAAGAAACGAAACCTCACCATATGTAAGCTTAAGGGATACAGAATCATTATTTAAATCACCTGTAAGCTCCTCTGATGGATGTAAGATATGTATTTGAAAATCTCCCTGCTCATACGATTCACCAGCAATCGGTTCGATGACCTCTGCATCACTTTCTAACAGAGAATCCACCAATCGTTCAAATACTTGAGATGTTGTTTCGTTTCCATCAATCCAAACGGTTTGAGGATCGTACATTCGAACGATCTCATCTGCATTTCCAATATGATCTGCATGTGGATGAGTCAGGACAAGTAGATCAATGTGTTCGATCTCCTCAGCGGCAAGATGATCAAAGATAGCATCACTGTCATGTCTACCTGTATCAATTAAAATAGTCGCCTCATCCGATTGAACAAGTGCACTGTCCCCCTGGCCAACGTCAAAAATCGTTACGGACGCCTCGCCATCGACTAACGGAGCAACTGAATTTCTAATGTCTCTTGGAGCATCAGCTGCACTAGTTGCCGTTTCATCAAATAATCCATCCAGTAATTCAAACAACTCTCCCTCACTACAGGCTGTTAAACAAATCGTAGCAAGTAAACTCATAATGATCATTCTACATTTCTTCACTGGTGTCCTCCCATAAGATGTATGTATGAAAATAGAAAGGGGCAAGCTCATCCGCAAAGAATGGCTTGCCCCATGTTCCACTTACGCCCCTGCGTAATCAAAATCAAACTGAGCCTGGTGAAGTCGGCTGTACGTCCCTTTTTGCTGAAGTAGCTCCTGGTGCGTCCCTTCTTCTTCTATCCCGTTTTCAGTGACCACAAAAATGCGGTCGGCTTCCTTAATCGTTGCAAGTCGGTGCGCAATCACGATCGTTGTGCGACCAACAGATAGCTCGGCTAGTGCCTGCTGGATTGCGGATTCGGTCTCTGTATCTAGTGCAGACGTCGCCTCATCCAAAATTAAGATGGCAGGATTCTTTAAGAACATGCGTGCAATGGAAAGGCGCTGCTTTTGACCACCAGATAGCTTCACGCCTCGTTCGCCAATTAACGTATCCAAGCCCTCAGGAAGCGATTGAATAATCTTCGTCATTTGAGCTTGCTCAGCTGCTTTCCAAATCTCTTCATCTGTCGCACCAAGCTTACCGTAAGCGATGTTTTCACGAATGGATGCATCAAACAAGAACACATCCTGCTGAACCACACCAATTTGCTCCCTGAGTGACGCCATCGTGAGATCGTGGATTGACGTATGATCAATCAGAATCTCTCCACCTTCTATTTCATAGAAACGAGGGAGTAAACTCGTAATCGTTGTTTTCCCTGCTCCCGATGGACCAACAAGCGCAACGGTTTCTCCTGCTTTTATCGAGAAATTCACTCCATTAAGAACCTTGTCTTTGTTCTCATACCCAAACACAACATCCTTGTACGTAATCTCTCCCTTCACTTGATCCACATGAATCGCATCAGGACGGTCCTCCTGCTCAGGCTTCATGTTAAGAAGGTCAAGATAACGTCTAAATCCTGCAATTCCCTTTGGATACATCTCCATGACCGCATTAAGCTTTTGAATTGGTCCAATCATTACATTAGCAAGTAGTACAAACGCAACAAACTCTCCATACGTTAACTCACCCTGGATCACAAACCATGTACCACAAAGCAAAACAAAGATTAAAAGAAACTTCATTAAGATTTGGCTAAAAGCTGTGTGCTTTGCCATAATTTTATAAGATTCAAGCTTCGAGAAACGGAAATGATTATTATTTGTTTGGAATTTATCCATTTCATGCTTTTCATTAACAAATGCTTTTACAACACGAATTCCGGTTACATTGTTTTCTACACGCGAGTTAAAATCAGCAATACTTCCGAATAACATCGTCATAGCCACTGACATCTTTTTACCAAAATAATACGTAAATAAAATTAAAAATGGCACAAGTACAAACGTTAAAATAGCAAGCTTCCAATTGATTGTCAACATGATTCCAAACGCACCAAGTAGTGTCATGATGGAAATAGCAAGCTCCTCAGGACCATGGTGAGCGATCTCTCCAATGTCCATTAAATCATTTGTCAGTCGAGACATCAGATGACCCGTTTTTGTATTATCAAAATACTGAACCGATTGATTTTGAATGTGAGAAAACAAATCCCTTCTCATATCTGTCTCAATATTAATCCCAAGCTTATGCCCCCAATAGGTGACCACATAATGAAAGCCCCCATTAAAGATATACATAGCAAACAGGCCAACCCCACCCCACAAAATCAGCTGCCAATTCCCTGAAGGTAGAAGATTATCTATTACATAATTAATAGCGAGAGGAAACGCGAGCTCAAGAGCTCCTGCTAAAATTCCACAAGCCAGAGTAAACGCAAACAGTGCTTTATACGGTTTGTAATACGACATAAACGCTCGTAGCATAATTGACTCCTTTTCTACTATCTGATATTCATTCTCAATTATATAGTGTACGCTACTCCATTATACATAGCAATCATTACTTTCAGACTGTTTACACAAAAAAGAGGTGGAGAGGGATTGGTGCGGTGGCGCGCAGCTCGCGCACTCTCCCTTCATTCCCGCGCACTTCTATCCCAACTCGCGCACCTCACCTTCATTCCCGCGCATTTTCATCCCGACTCGCGCACCCACACCTCATTCCCGCGCACTTCTATCCCAACTCGCGCACCTCACCTTCATTCCCGCGCATTTTCATCCCGACTCGCGCACCCACACCTCATTCCCGCGCACTTCTATCCCGACTCGCGCATCCCACCTTCATTCCCGCGCATTTTCATCCCGACTCGCTCACCTCACCTTCATTCCCGCGCATTTTCATCCCGACTCGCGCACCCACACCTCATTCCCGCGCACTTTCTCCCCGACTCGCGCACCTCACCTTCATTCCCGCGCATTTTCTCCCCGACTCGCGCACCCACACCTCATTCCCGCGCACTTTCTCCCCGACTCGCGCATCCCACCTTCATTCCCGCGCATTTTCTCCCCGACTCGCGCACCCACACCTCATTCCCGCGCACTTTCTTCCCGGCCCGCGCACCCATCCATCCAGCCCCGCACACAAAAAAAGATAGACCCCATGGCCTATCCTCCACTCTCATCTTCTACAATTTCTCGTATCACTTCTGTTACTGTCCGCACTAAAAATTCAAGGTCCTCTTCTGTTGATGTGAGGGGCGGAGCTAATATGAGAACATTACTTCCGTTTGGAATCGTATCGCTGTTTTTACCGATAATAAGTCCCTTCGCCTGACAGGCTGCCACTACAGATATCAACATTGCATCCGGGGCGGGCGTCTTTGTTGTTTTGTCGCTCACAAGTTCAATGCCATATAAAAATCCAATACCCCGGACATCCCCTACCGTCGGCCATTCTGTTAGCTGTTTTAATTTACCTAGAATTCGATCACCTAGCTCCTCCACTCTTTCTACGATATGATCTCGCTCAATAATCTCAATGGCTTTTAATGCTACAGCGCATGAGGCAGGGTGGCCTCCGTAGGTAGAAATATGCCTGAAATGGTTATCTTCCGACTGTTCTTTAAAGGATTCATAGATACTTCGCTTTACACAGGTAGCTCCAAGAGGAAGGTAACCACTTGTTAAGCCTTTTGCCAGAGTGATGATATCTGGTTTAAAGTTCTCAGCATGTAGATGACCAAACATTCTACCTGTTCGGCCAAATCCAGAAACAACTTCATCTAGGATTAACAGTACATTGTACTTGTCACAAATTTCTCTAACCCGGTCATAATACAGCGAGGTCTGCGGATAGAGGACTCCTCCTCCTGAAATAATGGGCTCCATTATAAAAGCAGCAACCGATTCTGGTCCTTCCCAAAGAATTGTTTGTTCTAAAAAATCTGCTGCCAGCTCATCATCTCTTAATGGATCTCCAAAGCTTGACCGATATGCATAGGGTGGTGGTACATGTAGAAATCCAGGTGCGATGGGGTCGTATTTCATTTTTCGATTGGCCTGTGCAGTAGCACTTAAAGCCCCTAATGAATTCCCGTGGTATGCGCGATACCTTGAGATGATCTTATATTTCTCTGGATGCCCCGTCTGCTTGTGATGCTGCCTTGCTAACTTGAAGGCTGTTTCATTTGCATCGGATCCGCCATTTGCAAAAAACGTACGATATCCACCTAAAAGCTGATCCAGCTTCTTTGCTAGTTTAATCGCCGGCTTATGGCCGAGGGATAGAGGAAAATAAGCGAGCTCACTCATTTGTTTGGTCGCTGCATCTATAATTTCTGACTGACCATGCCCTAGATTCAAACACCAAAGTCCAGAGACCCCGTCCATGTACCGCTGACCCTTTGTATCAAAAAACCAAGAGCCTTCTCCTCTCTCAGCAACCATTGGTTGTTTATCTGGTTGGTACCGATGCATTGCATGCCACACGTATTGTTGATCCTTCTCTTCATGCGTTTGACCTGTCATGGATTTCATCCGAGCAACGCTCCCTTCACTCATCATGATCCTGAAAGCTCTAAGACTGTCTCAAGCAACAGATTAACTCCATTCTCACACTCCTCCCATGATGTATATTCATCCTCGTCGTGGCTTTTTCCACCCGCACTTGGCACAAAAATCATGGCAGTAGGCATCACAGTCGAGATAAATTGTGCATCATGCCCTGCACCGCTGACCATTCGCTTATAAGGTAATTCAAGCGTTTGAGCTGCTCTTTCAATTCTATGAACAAGCTCTGGATCAAACCAGACTGTCTCTCTTGACCATAGCTTTTTGACTGTATGCTGGCATTCAATTTCCCGTCTGTTAACGATCTCATAGACGATATCTTCCACTTTTTGAAGAATGTCCGCACGTTGATGCCTAGCCTCAAGTGAGAAGATGACCTTATTTGGGATCACTGTATGAATGTTTGGATATACATTAAACCTCCCC
Organism: Alkalihalobacillus sp. FSL W8-0930; assembly: GCA_037965595.1. NCBI lineage: Bacteria > Bacillati > Bacillota > Bacilli > Caryophanales > Bacillaceae > Alkalihalobacillus > Alkalihalobacillus sp. FSL W8-0930. Next base: position 3,625,916 of record CP150183.1, read on the forward strand.
ATCGTATAGACTAAGGCCGAATCAAGCGCACCAAGCTGTTCATGTAGTGCAGTCATGCAGCCGTTCGCTGCAGTTAACGCATCTCGCCTCATCTGTTGAGGTGTTGTTCCTGCATGATTGGACTCACCAATAATTTCAATTTCATAGCAGCTCATGCCGACAACACAATCTACTGCACCAATTTTAAGAGATTCCGCTTCTAAAACCGGCCCTTGTTCAATATGAAGCTCTAGAAATGCCCTTCCATCAGTCAAACGATTTTCTACTAAACCTACAAAACCGATGTCCTCTAATGCTTCTTGAACGGTGACACCGTTTGAGTCAGGAGTACCTAGCATTGTGTTTGTATCGAATTTTCCAGCTATCACTCCAGAGGCCATCATGGAAGGTTCAAATCTCGCTCCTTCCTCATTCGTGAAGTTAACGACAACAATCGCACATTCTGGTTTAATGTCCTGTTCTACGAGATAGCGTACAACCTCAAGTCCAGCAACTACGCCTAGAACACCGTCAAAGCGTCCTCCTTTTTTTACCGAGTCAAGATGTGATCCAAGATATATGGCAGGTTGATCTGGGTCCTTCCCTTCCAGCCTGCTATACATTACACCTAAGTCATCTATGGTTGTGACCATTCCGAGCGCATCACATTGCTCTTTAACATAATTCCTTGCTTGTAAATCTTCCTTTGTAAGCGCAAGCCTTGTTACACCTTGTCTTTCAGTCGCACCAAATGTAGCCAGGTCTTCAAGCGTTTGCCGTAAACGCACACCGTTTATCGCTAGCTTTTGTTGATTCATGTCACCTTCCTCCTATTTAAAAGTTGTAGGCAAAGCATCGTTGCAAGATACTTTCTTGAATTGGCGTTTCCGATATGAATGATCTGTTGTTCACCACTCTTAGAATGTTTAAACTGAACGTTGGTCCCATTTAAATCATCGTTCACTTCTAGAATGTCATACCCGTCTTCAAGATACTGATCTATTAACTGTTTTTCTGATATAAAGTATCCGTACTCTGCCATTCCACCTACTCCCTTCTATGCCTCTTCAGCAAGTTGTTCAATCTCTTCTACACCCTCCTCGTCAATAATCCATTCTCTTCCTACAGTTAACCCTAAAAATCGTTCATCGCTTGGATCCTCAAGTTCCTCCTGTCTATACCTTTTAAACCACCAATACTTGGCACTCACGTAATAAAGCAAGCCCCCTACTGCGAATCCAACTAAGTAAGAGTAGCTAGGTACGAGGAAGGATATGCCTCCTCCTATCATCCAGGAGAGCAATCCCGCAAGATTTAACCCTTTCCAATAGTGATATTGACCACCTTCTTCATAGAGATCAGGAACATTGACACGACGCTTTCTGATGATGTAGTAATCAACTACAAGTATTCCGACAATCGCTGCTAGAATTCCACCTACAATTAACAAGGCAGGGACAATAATCGAAAAGAGATTCCATGGTTGAACCAAAATACCGATTAAACCTGCAATCATCACACCAATCCAGTGAGGTACTTTTGGTCCGCCTACATTAGAGAATATCGTTGCAGCTGGAATTAAGTTAGAAGACGTATTCGTAGACCATTGTGCCAACGCAATCATGAGCATTAGAATTCCTAGAATCACAACATTGCTGGAGGTTTCAACTAATGCATCGACTGGGTTTGAAATAAAAACAGCTATATAGGAAACCGCTCCTACTATGACCATACATGTGTGTACAATGGGCATCGCAACGATACTTCCAATCAGTTGAGCTTTGTTTCGTTTAAACCAGTTACGTTCGTGTTTAGGTGCCTTGATGAACCTTGAAATGGAAGGCATATCTGCAGCTAATGTTCCCCAGAAGCCCATTGTAGCCATTGCAGTGATTGCAAAAGCTCCAATCATCGCAGTACCTGTAGCAGGATTTTCAACCCACCCCCATATGTTTCTTCCTGCAGCCTGGGCTTGATCTGATAGCACCAGATACATCCAGCCAGAGATGATGACGATAATTGGCGCCGCTAAGTTTGCAAATTTTTCAATGGCTCGAATGCCAAACGCTGTGTTTAACAGCTGAAGTGCGGCAAAAACAAGGAAGCATAGGAACCATTGATCGATTCCATACAAGATAAATAAAATCGCATTAATTCCTGTTGCTCCAAAAAATGTATTTACCCCAAACCAACAGGAGGCTACAAACCCTCTGATAATAGAGGGAATGTGTGTGCCAATCGTGCCAAATGGTGCTCGCATGTAAACAGGAAACGATAGCCCATGCTCAATTCCAATATCACCTGTTAGCGTCATACATACTCCAATTCCAATGGATCCAACAAGTGTAGCAAGGATGACTAAATGCAGAGGTATTTGTTGAATGGCATCCCCGCCTATAGCAAAGGCTGCAAGAACAACTGCCATACTAGTCCAGAGAATGGCAAAACCAAATGAACTGATCGAACGGTTTTGCTCAGTAACGGGGAACAAATCTGGAGACTTTAAATATTCATTCTTAGCCATTCCTGCTCTCACCTTCCTTAAATGGAATCAAAAAATCCCTTAAACCTGCTCTACATAGGTTTGATTGCGGAGTTGTTCGTTGTATTTTGAGCGTTTAATGTACTGACCGTCTCCTACTTTTCCTTTATACAATTGGTCCTGTATAATGACCTTTCCTTTAGATAAAACTGTTCGTACAATCCCCTTTACCTGCTTCCCTTCGAATGCGTTATAATCTACTTTCATGTGGTGGGTCGCTGCTGAGATTGTCCGCACAGCAAACGGATCAAAGATAACAAGATCGGCATCAGAGCCAACTGCGATGGTCCCCTTTTTCGGATACAAACCAAACAATTTGGCTGCTCGAGTGGAGGTGACATCAACAAATTGGTTTAACGTAATACGTTCCTCTGCTACGCCTTCTGAGTACAAAATGCTCATACGATCCTCAATCATCGGTCCCCCGTTAGGAATCTTTGTAAAGTCATCCATACCAAGTGATTTTTGACCTTTAAAGTCAAAGGAGCATTGATCACTTCCGATCGTTTGCAGGGAGCCCGTACGTAAGGCATTCCACAGAACGTCTTGGTGTGCTTTTTCCCTGAGAGGGGGTGACCACACGTATTTTGCGCCTTCAAAATCGGGTTTTCGCAGGTCTTCAATATCAAGTGTCAAATACTGCGGGCATGTTTCTCCCCATATGTCTGCACCTGCACGACGCGCTTCTTCAATTTTCCGAACTGCCTCCTCGCAACTAACATGAACAACATACAACTGGGAATCAGCTAGGGCTGTGAGCTGGCAGGCGCGCCCAGTGGCTTCACCTTCAGCCTCAACCGGTCTAGTCAGTGCATGATAGATTGGATCAGTCTGGCCATTTACTAACGCTTCTTTTGTTAAGTAGTCAATGACATCACCATTCTCTGCATGCACCATTACTAGTGCACCTAGTTCCTTTGCCTTTTTGAGTGTGTGGAACAAGGTTGCGTCATCTGCTTGAAACACATCCTTGTAAGCCATAAACACTTTAAAGGAGGAAATGCCTTCTTCGTTTATGACAGAAGGTAGCTGCGCCAACACGTCCTCAGTCGCCTCTCCTATCATCAGGTGAAAGCTATAGTCGATAGCCGCTCTACCCTTCGATTTGTCGTGCCAGGTTTGGATTGCATCAGTTAGAGGCTTTTTCTTTTCAGTTAAACAGAAATCAATAATGGTTGTTGTTCCTCCAAACGCGGCGGCGATCGTGCCTGATTCAAAATCATCAGCGGTAACCGTTCCTCCAAATGGCATATCTAGATGCGTATGGGGATCGACTCCTCCTGGGAAGATATAACACCCTTCCGCGTTAATAATCTCTGCTCCTTCTTCTTGCAACCCTGTCCCAATCGCCACAATTTGTTCTTCATGGATTAAAAGATCTGCTTCAAACGTGTCTGAGGCCGTTACAATAATCCCGTTTTGAATTAATGTACTCATTCATTTCCCTCCCATATATGATGACGTTTGTAACGTATTTATTGCATGTTGCCGGTCGTTCCACGATAAAGTTGGAAGTCCATTTGCTATTGGAACCATCTCAATGGCTCCTTCTACCGGACAGACGATGGAACAGAGATTACACCCTACACATTCTTCTTCATTAACTGCTAAATATGATGCGCCTGAGGCATCTTTATAGCGACTAATACACTGATGAGCCGTATCTTCACAGGCAATCTGACACTTATTACAGTTAATACAAGTATCCGTTTGAATACGAGCAACAACCTGATGATTCAGATTGACGTTCCCCCAGTCCGAATATTTAGGCACAGAGCGACCTATCAGCTCTGATACAGACTCAATTCCTTTTTCATCTAAGTAGTTAGATAAGCCATCAATCATATCTTCAACGATTCTAAATCCATGGTGCATGGCAGCTGTACATACCTGTATGGTTGTTGACCCCATTAGCATAAATTCAACAACGTTTTGCCAGTTTGAAATTCCACCAATCCCTGAGATCGGTACAGTGACCAGGTCATTTCTAGCGCATTCACCAAGCATGTGTAATGCAATCGGTTTAACAGCTGGACCACAGTAACCGCCATGTGTCCCTAGCCCATCTACGTTTGGTACTGTGTTCCATGTATGAATGTCCACAGAAGCTAAACTATTAATTGTGTTGATCAAGCTGATCGCGTCCGCTCCACCCGAGACGGCCGCTTCTGCTGTCGCTGTAATATCTGTTATGTTCGGAGTTAGTTTAACAATAACGGGGGTTTGCGCTACCTCCTTCACCCAATAGGTTTGACTTTCAACAAGAGCTGGTACTTGCCCAGAAGCTGCACCCATCCCTCTTTCTGCCATACCATGTGGACAACCAAAGTTCAGCTCCAGTCCATCCACACCTACTGCTTCAACCTTTTTAACAATTTCGTGCCACTTTTCTTGCTTTGGCTCAACCATTAAAGACGCAATGATGGCATGATCCGGGAACCGCTTTTTTGTTTCTTCGATTTCTCGTAAGTTGACATCTAGAGGACGATCACTGATCAACTCGATATTGTTAAAGCCTGCTACTCTTTGGCCATTAAATGACACAGCAGCAAATCTTGACGTTGAATTGATAATGGGTTCGCCTAGCGTTTTCCATACAGCTCCACCCCAACCAGCCTCAAACGCACGCTGCACCTGATAACCCGAGTTGGTCGGAGGGGCACTTGCCAGCCAAAACGGGTTAGGCGATACAATGCCTGCAAGGTTACTCGTTAAATCAGCCATACTTTACCTCCTCTGCACGTAACGGCTTCCGCTTGTTTAACAGAAAACGGTGCACACTATATGCCGTTTGTTTTCCTTGTTCAGCAGCCGTGACAACCATCGCCTCCCCTGAACCATTTTTGAAAATGGCATCTCCACATGCGAAAAGTCCTGGAATCGACGTTTCATACTGTTTTTGATTCACTTCAATGACGCCTTGATCGACTGCAATTCCCTCATGTGTAAGCCATTCGGTATATCGCGTTTGACCAATTGCACGAATGACAAAATCAACTGCCATTGTTTGACGTCCACCAGTCGGAATCGTTTTCCGTCTTCCATCGATATCCGGCTCCGTTAATTCCATTTCCATGTATTCAATTGAATGTACTCTTCCATCCGAATCACCGATGATCTTAGCGGGGCTTGTTAACCATCTGAATTCAATTCCATCTTGTTTTGCAAATTCATACTCAAAATCATAGGCTGTCATCTCATGTTCCGTTCTTCTGTATAAAATTTTTACATGACTTGCTCCCAATCTTTTGGCACAGGTAGCACCATCAATGGCTGTATTTCCTGCCCCAATGACTACGACTCGCTTCCCGGCAAAATCTTCTGTGAGCTCTTTGGTTTTGGTTGATTTCACAAAATCAATAGCATCGTAAACGCCTTCTAGCTCCTCTCCGTCAATTTGTAAAAAAGGAACGGATGCCATACCAATCGCTAGAATCACTGCATCATGTTTATTTCTTAGTTCTTTAAGTTCAATATCTCTCCCGACCTTTGTGTTCGTAAGAATCGTTACTCCGACTGACTTCACTTGCTCTACTTCCCAATAAGAAATGCGCTTAGGCAAACGAAACGACACAATGCCATACGTATTCAAACCACCAGCCTCTGCTTCGGCCTCATAGATCGTCACTTCATAACCCATCACAGCTAATTCTCTTGCGGCTGATAGTCCGGCAGGGCCACTTCCTACAACGCCAACTGATTGACCTTTGCTACGACCCGCCTTAAATAATACTTTCTCGTTATGCATCGCCCAATCTGTCGCGTAGCGTTGAAGTTTTCCAATCATAATTGGTTTAGTTGATCCGTGAAGAACACACGCACCCACGCATAGCTCATCTGTTGGACATACTCTCGCGCAGCTTGCACCTACTGGGTTTGCTTCCATAATTGTACGTGCTGAACCAAGTACATTGTCTGTTGTAATCTTTTTAATAAATGTCGGGATATCAATTCCGGTTGGACATGCGGTTATACAGGGGGCATCGTAGCAGTACAAGCATCTGCTTGCTTCCTCAAAGGCTTCCTGCTTTGATAAAGGGGGTTCTACTTCTTCAAAATTGGCGCGCAACATATCGGTAAGGTGTTCATTCATCGAATCCTCCTATCCAGCTGGCAGCTTTTTCAATTAGATTTATAGTACTACCATAAAAGTTGAATATTCAGTTATCAATGACTTTGTCAGATAATGTGATAGATAAATGCTATTTAGAAATCACTCGCGAAATTGAACGGTAAATCTGACAAACTTCTTGTGTTTTGCGAATACCCTATGGAAGATCGCATTTCCTTCACTAAAAATGGTTCACAAAATCATGACATCTAATTTGAATGTAAGGGAGTCAGACGTGGTATGATGAAGTATACAACAATTTCGGGGGTGTCAATTTGGGCAAGCGTTTACTACTATTTTTGTTAACCAATATTTTGGTTATGACCACCGTTGTGATTGTTTGGGGACTGATTGTAACGTTCACAGGCATTGGCGGCAATGGTTTCCGTACCGACAGCGGATTAGGAATTGATTTTGCAGGCCTAATGGTCTTCAGTTTACTAATTGGTTTTGCTGGATCATTCATCTCACTTGCCATGTCTCGTTGGGTTGCTAAGATGATGATGAAAGTAAAAGTACTAAATCCTGATGAAGCACTATCTCATGAGGAACGTGCGATTGTTGAAAAAGTACATCGCCTATCCCGTGCAGCGGGACTTATGCATATGCCTGAGGTTGGGATCTACCAATCACCAGAGGTTAATGCCTTTGCAACTGGTCCTTCTAAGAAGCGTTCGCTTGTAGCTGTTTCATCCGGACTTCTGCAATCCATGGATGATGACGCAGTTGAAGGTGTTATTGCTCACGAGGTAGCTCACGTCGCAAACGGCGACATGGTCACAATGACTCTTCTACAAGGGATTGTGAATACATTTGTTGTGTTCTTATCTCGTGTAATTGCAATGATCGTTTCTCGTTATGTACGACCTGAACTTCAATTTGTGGTTCAATTTGCAACGATTATTATTCTTCAGATTTTGTTCTCGATCCTAGGAAGTATGGTCGTAAGTGCCTACTCTCGTCACCGTGAATTCCATGCTGACCGCGGAGGAGCAGATCTTGCCGGGAATGATAAAATGATTCATGCGCTTCGCTCTCTTCAGCGCCACGTTGATCGCGCAGTCGTGAAGAATGGTCATACGGATGATTCAGCTGTTCAAACAATGAAGATTAACAACAAGGGTGGCATGTCTAAACTATTCTCCACTCACCCAGATTTAAATGACCGTATCGCTCGCCTAGAGCAGCGTTAACTTAAAAATGCGATCCCTTTTTCTAAGAGGGGTCGCATTTTTTTATGAATACATATCGTTTTAGTTTAATAAGCATTGTAAGGTTGGCATTTGTCTATGGAACTGGCGCACCAAAAGATTCACACTTTCTAGGATCGAAGGAAGGGCGTGTCCTATGTTTTATCATATAAAAGAACTTCAGTATGAAGCTAAGCCTATGAGACCGGATCCTGTTTTTGCTGCCAAACTGCAAGAGGCACTAGGTGGTCAATATGGTGAGATCAGTGTCATGATGCAGTATTTGTTTCAAGGCTTTAATTGTCGTGCTGATGCCAAGTACAGAGATCTGCTCTTTGATATTGGCACAGAAGAAATTGGTCATGTTGAAATGTTTGCAACGATGATTGCCCGTTTGCTTGATAACGCACCATTTGAAGTTCAGCAAAATGCGTATGATATGGATCCAGCTCTTGCAGCCATACTCGGCGGAACCAATCCACAGCATGCGATTGTAGCAGGTCTTGGTGCGATGGCAGCTGATAGCGAAGGCTATCCCTGGAATGCTAAATACATTATTTCAAGTGGTAACTTATTAGCTGATTTTCGTGCGAACCTAAATGCGGAATCACAGGGACGTTTGCAGGTTACAAGATTATATAATATGACAGATGATCCCGGTGTTCGAGACATGCTCTCTTTTTTAATTGCACGTGACACCTACCATCAGAATCAATGGTATGCTGCAGTTAAAGAGCTCGAAGAACGTGAAGGAGATATTGTTGTTCCAACAACCTTCCCGCGTTCACTTGAAAAAGAGGAAGTCGCCTATACACTGTTTAATTTCTCTGAAGGGGAAGAAAGCAAAACCGGTCGCTGGGCATCGGGCCCAAGCTTTGATGGAAGAGGCGAGTACACGTACTCACCTACCCCTTATGCATGGGGAGAAGCCCCTGTCTTAATGCCTGCCCCACCAGAATATTTTAATACACCTCTTGGGGAAATGCCTCAAATGTAGGAGGCATGGGAGCTTCTAATTTAGAGGCTCCTTTTGCATTTGATTAGTTTATCAGAAGCGTACTCACTCCCATGTAGCCAAAATAAACGCCAAATCCAATTAAGCAAATTCCGGAAAGGATAGAGACTCTGCTGATAGCTTTCTGATTAACAAACCTACGAGCCGTACTAGATAAAACAGCCACTGCAATATCCCAAGCCGCAATCCCAACAAAAATAGCTGCACTATAGAGCCAGATTTGATTGATCTCATAAAGTGTGACTGTTTTTGCAAGTACTGAACCATAAATACCAAGCCAAAAAAGAATGGTTAATGGATTAGTAACGGAAATCAGAAAGCCTGACCAGAATGATTGTGCTAGACTTTCGTTTATGATTGAATTTCTAGTGCCACTTGCTTCATTTGCGCCTGTTTTAAACGATTCAACTCCAGTATAAGTTAAAACAAACGCGCCAAATAACCACAAGAAAACTTTCACACCCTCAATTTCAAGAAAGTGCGATACTCCTAAAAAGACAATAAGCATGTACAACAGATCGGCAATCATAGCTCCAATTCCTACAAACCATGAATGCAAAAACCCTCCTCGTAATCCTTTCTCTATCTGTGCCGCATTCACAGGTCCGATTGGCGCCGCTAATGAAATGCCAAGCATGATATAACTCAATATAATCATTGGCTCTCCCCTTCTCACTCATTCCATAAAGCCTATTCATGAGAGGGAGGTTGTACCACTTCTTTTTACTGAGCTTGGCTTTCTTTTTTCTTTCGTTCAAAAATAAAAGCGGCGATTGTAATGGCAACTACAAAGAATAGACTTAGGTAAAATCCGGGACGTCCTGTGTCCTCAAGTAATATGCCTGCGATTGCGAAAAGCATCAATAGGATGCCAATGACATTCAATATATTCCATCCGATGTGTTGTTTAATAACTTTCATGTTAGAAAGCAAGATACACATCCAATTAAATAAAATTAAAATTCCAGCAGCGGTTGTAATGTATTCAAATAGCTTACCAGGTAAAACAAGCGCAGCCACCACAGCTAAAATCAATCCAACAACAGCTAGACCAAGTGATGCAATAGGCAAATCATGAAATTTTATCTTTTTTTCAAACAGCTTAGGCGCGTGCTTTTTCTTAGCCATACTGACGAGTAACGTACTTACTCCAAAGAGAGAAGCAGTCATTGCAGAGAATCCAGCAACGATGATAGCTGCATTAAATACATGCGGGAAAAATGGTAAATCGTAGCTTGTTAATGCCGTAACAAACGGACTTTCTTTGTCTGTAAAATTCGATAAAGCGGTCATACTGACAGCAAGTCCCAAAGAAACCATATATAATATGGCGACTACAGCAAGTAATACCGTTCCCGCTTTTGGCGCATCTTCTTTCGATTTTAATTGCATAGCCATTAATCCGATCACTTCAATTCCTCCAAATGCATAAAACGCGTAGATAAGGGAACCCCAAAAACCCTTTAAACCATGCGGAAAGAGGGAATCATAAGACACATCTAAAGTAGGTCCTGCTGCGTTTCCGTTTATCACATGAAATACAGCCAGACATCCAAGCACAATGAATAGAATAATCGCAGCTGTTTTTATCACTGAAAGCACATTCTCTACAGAGTCAAACCCTTTTGTTCCAAGAATCACGACACCAATGGATAGAATTGAATATCCTGCCGCGAACAGCCATAGTGGTGTATCCTCAAACCAAAACTGAGACAAAATGGATAAAGCTGTTAATTGACTGCCTATGATCAGAATGTTAGACATCCAATAATTCCAGCCTGCACCAAAGCCGAGCTTAGGACCGAACGCTACTTCGGCATAATAGCAAAAAGAGCCTTCTTGAGGATCATCCGATGTCAGCTTTGCTAGTGCCAAAAAGACAATATACGTACCAATGGCCGCTAGTAAAAAAGCCAACACAATCGATGGACCTGTCATCGTAATCCCAATACTTGATCCTAGGAAATACCCCGTACCAATGGTACATCCAATTCCAAGCAGGGAGAGCTGCCACCAGGCGAGTCCTTTTTTTGTTCCTTGTTGTTTTTTCTTCTTTCGTTTTTTCTTTGTCATGATGTAAAGAACTCCTCAGGCGACTTGTTTTAATAAAAAGAAGCCCTCTTGATCAAGGGCCCTTCTGTCTTAATCTTCTTTTGAGCTATGGTGCAATGGTGGTGGAATAATCCATCCCTTTTCTTTTGATAGCTTCAGGAACTTAGCTCCTAATGCTGCTTTACTTGTATGGAATTGCCCAAACATCATGGCAATATCTTCTCTAATGGACTGTCCCATAATGGAACTTGCCGCCACTAGTCCTGCAGCAAGCTTTTCAGAGGCTGACATAGCTATGTCTGGATCCATGAAGCGCGCACCAACAGGAATATCATTAAGCTCTACTTTTGGAGGAATTGGCGCAGACGGCGCAACCGCTACTCCATTCTCCCTCAATAATTTTGACACTTGTTCTGATTCAGACTGACCTAATTCAATCGCTTCGTTTAAAAGCTTCTTTAAGTCGCTGTCTCCTGCATGATTTAGTAATACCTGCGCTTCAGCAACGGCTTTATTACTCATCAATACAAAATTCCAAGTACTAAATACTTCACCATAGTGCATCGGTTCGTCTTGTGGATTGCCACTTAAGATTCCCATTAGTACCCCCTAGATGTGTGTTTGTCTTACTATTTAAGAGTTCCACAAAGCACTTGAATTATACAGCCGCAATTCATTGAACTCATGCAAAAAAGCCTTAAGCTTATGCTAAGGCGACCTCACAATTCATTTTGTAGATCTTTTACTTTAAATCTGTTTCATTCAGTACCGTCTCTATATGGGTAATCTCATCCTCAATCATTGAAGAGATGTGCTCTTCGTCTTCCGATACCTTTTCCCTAAGCTCCTTTAGAAAGTCTAACTCCTTTTGAAATAGCTCTCTCTCCGTCTGATCAATCATAGTGATCCTCCTTATACGCAATATGGTACCAGTATGATACGCAGATAGCCTTGACCATGTTAAAACCAGTATGGTCAAATCAGACAGTTTTATCCCTCAAAAAAAGCCGCAGCTCGAGGCCACGACTTTCCCTTATCCTTTAAACGTTCCATCTTCATGAAAGAAGCGATTAATATTCTTTTCAACTTCATCATTCTCAATAAGTGGCGGAGCATGGTGTGGTTTGATTCGCGCATCAATAATCACTGCATCAGCCCCCCAATGCTTATGAATCGTCTGTGCGTTAATGCCATACATGTCATGAGATGGATTACTACGTGTAAAGGTCACCCATAGAAAATTATTCTTTGTTTTGCTGACAAACGCACTATCATCAACAAGGATCAGTAATGGACATGAATGAAACGTTCCTGCTTCTGCTAGCTCCTGTGTAAGCTTTTCCAATTCGAATGCCGTTTGTTCATAGCTTTCAAACGGCTTACATTCAAACGTGACTACACCGTCTGTGACAAGATCCGCCTTGCTGATAGCTGGATGAGCTAATAGTTCAGGAGGGACTTCCTTACATAACGTACGCTTTTTATCGCCATACGCTGCAAAAACAACCTTGCTTCCGCTATTTAATCCTGTCCCACTATAGTCTAATGTATCAATTGTTGTATTTGTGTAGAAATGAACATCACGCTTAAAATCCATCCGTTCAATCACATATCGTATAAATGCAAGCTCATCATGAGTGGTAATAGGCTCGTCCTCTTCTGCAGTGATGAAAAGATACTTTGCCAAGCTTAGCTGACCAAAACCAAGCACACGGTTGGCAATGGTTAGTAACTCCGTTGGCTGCTTTACCTTTTGATACGGTGTATAGCGTTCACTTCCGATTGCAAATAATAATGGGTGAACACCTGCTGCATCAACTGCATGTACTTCTTGTACTCCAGGTAATTCCTGAGTTACGGCTTTTCCCGTTAGCTCATGAATGATCGCTCCAAAGCTTGTATCTTCTTGAGGCGGACGTCCAACAACGGTAAACGGCCAAATGGCATTTGGTTTAGCATAGACCTTGTGGACCTTTAATACAGGAAATTCGTGTACCAGGCTATAATAGCCTAAATGATCACCAAATGGGCCTTCTGGCTTTGTCTCATCCGGGTAAATCTCACCTGTGATCACAAAATCAGCATCATGGCTGACGCAGTAGCCATCCTCATAGCTATAACGGAATCGCTTACCAGCTAAAAGACCTGCAAACAACGTCTCACTTAACCCTTCAGGTAGTGGCATCACAGCTGATAACGTATGTGAGGGTGGTCCACCAACAAAGATGCTGACCTTCAAAGGCTCCCCTTTTTTTGCTGCCTCCGTCTGGTGCACACCAATTCCTCGTTGGATTTGATAATGCAGACCAATCTCTTTATCTTTTTCGTATTCATTCCCATCGAGCTGTACTCTGTACATCCCAATATTGGCACTTTTTATGCCAGGATTTGATGGGTCTTCACTATATACCTGTGGCAAGGTAATAAAGGCGCCCCCATCCATTGGCCACGAATGGATCGGTGGCAGATCAGTTATGGAGATTTCTTCGAACCCCGCTCCGGCTAAGCTTGATTTCTTTTGCGGTAATGCTTTTAATGCTGCAAACCCCTTACTCGCATTCTTGATAGGGTGCTTGGCTGCTTTCATTGGATCGTCGCGGAGTTCTACAAGCTCCTTAATGTCATCCCAATTCTTGCGGAACATGAATTTACTGCGTTCAATTGTTCCAAATAGATTGGAGACAGCGCGGTACTTAGAGCCTTTTACATTTTCAAATAAAATGGCCGGACCGCCTTGTTCATACACACGACGTTGAATGGAAGCCATTTCTAAGTAGGGGTCGACCTCTTCTTTTATTCGAATCAGATGTCCATGTTTTTCTAAATCTATAATCGTCTCTTCTAGGTTTTGATACATAAGGTAATATGGGGAACTATCTGTTTAAATAGCCCCTTCCTTTCTGCCACTTGTCGTAGCTTTTATACGTACCTATATCATATCATTAGTGCTTGGATCGCTTCCAACGATTACACCGCTCGACACAAAAACGAGCATTCTATTTCACTAGAATACTCGCCCGTCTCCCACTATTCTTCATCTTCCTTTACTCGGTACGCTTGGCTAAATAATGAGCTCTGGCTATCAATAACTGGTTCCTCTTTACGCCGTTTCACATAGTGATAGGTTCCGTCTGCATCTTGAATTCTCGCCTTCATATTGTCTGAGAGAATGGTCGTAAGAATTCCCATAATTCGTTGCTTAATCGCTGGCTCGTATACAGGAAACATGATTTCAACACGCTTTTCCATATTTCGAGTCATCATATCTGCTGATGAAAGGAAGTGTTTCTTTTCTCCGTTGTGATGGAAATAGAAGATACGCGTATGCTCTAGAAATCTCCCCACAATGCTTCGAACCGTAATGTTTTTACTCACCCCTTCAAGACCTGGACGTAGGCAACAGATACCACGGATGATCAGCTCAATTTTCACACCTGCATTTGATGCTTCATACAGCTTTGTGATGATTGGCTTGTCCGTTAAAGAGTTCATCTTCAAGATAATGTGGCCATTTTTAAACCGTTGATGAAAACTTATTTCTTTATCAATAAGCGAGAGAATATCTTTTCGGATATCAAACGGCGCGACTGACAAATGGTGATAGACTGGTTTTTCAGTATACCCACTCAAATGATTAAAGAAGTTTGTCGCATCCATTCCAAACTTTCTTTTTGATGTAAAGAGACCTAGATCCGTGTATATCTTAGCCGTTTGGTCATTGTAGTTACCGGTTCCAAGATGAACAAGGCGTTCAATTCGATTATTTCGCCTTCTAACTACGAGTGTGATTTTGCTGTGTGTCTTTAAATGGGTCATTCCATAAATAACGTGACAGCCTGCTTTTTCGAGCTCCTTGGTCCAAAGCACATTGTTCTCTTCATCAAAACGCGCCTTCAGCTCAAACAAAACCGTAACCTGCTTACCCTTTTCAGCCGCACGAATCAGCGCATTAATAATTGGTGATTCTCCACTCACTCGATATAGTGTTTGTTTGATCGCCAATACATCAGGGTCCTCAGCCGCTTTCGCAACAAAATCAACAACCGGTTCAAAGGATTCGTATGGATGATGCAGGAGAATATCTCGATCACAAACACTCTCTAAAATGTCCTCATCATGAGAAAGCTCAAGCGTTGGCTGTGGGATTAAAGCTTGATACATTAGATGCTCTCGCTCACCTGAAACCTTTTTGTAAAAGGAAAATAATGAGGTTAAATCGATTAACCCATCAACTTCGTACACATCCTTCTTATGAATTTCTAATTCATCTGTAAGGTAATCAAGGATGGAATAATCAAAACCTTTTTGCTGAATCTCAAGACGGACAGCTGCCCCTCGCTTTCGTTTCTTTAACTCTTTTTCAATCTCTTTTAGTAAATCTCTTGCACCTTCTTCGTGAATCGTTAAATCAGCATTACGTGTAATACGAAATACGGAAGAGGAGACAATATCATAGCCTGTAAATAGTTTGTGTATAAAGAAACGAATCACATCTTCGAGCATGACAAAATGCATACGCTTTGGATGAGCTCCATGAACCCGAATGAAACGGTCTAATACTGAAGGAACTTGTACAAGTGCTGTTTTGTTCTCGCCATTGTCTAATACATGCTTGTCCTTTAACAGAATAACTAGGTTCGAGCTTTTATTTAATAACATTGGAAATGGGCGATACGCATCCACAGCCATCGGAGTCAGAACAGGAAGAATATGCTCCTCAAAGTATTTCTCCAACTGAAGCGCTTGCATACGAGTTAAGCTCTTCATCTCTTGAATATAAATGTCTTCGTCTGCAAGCATTGGTAGGAGCGTATCTTGAAAGACATGATATTGTAATTGAACCATTTGATGTGTTTTTGATGTGATCGCCGTTAATTGTTGTTTCGGGGTCATTCCTGCTTTGTTTTCTGGTTTGTTAAATCCAGCCTTAATTTGATCCTTAATGCCAGCCACACGCACCATAAAGAACTCATCAAGGTTTGAACTGAAGATAGCCAAAAACTTTAACCGTTCAAGAAGGGGATTGTTTTCATCTAATGCCTCTTCTAATACCCTTTCATTAAAAGCAAGCCAGCTTAATTCCCTATTATTATAGTACGTCGGGTCACTAAGCTTTCGACGAATCTCTTCTGTTATCATCAACATACAAGCACCCTTTTTTAGACAAGATTTTAGGAATATTGTATCATCTGAGGGAATTGTTCAATGTAAATGTTTTGTAAAGATTTCATCAGATTGGTTCACTTTTTAAAAAAAGTACCCCTTTAAGATCAGTGAAATATAATAAAAGACTGATGATACGTATCTAAGGATCATCCGTCTTTTATCTTCATGCTGCTTTGTCCTCACTCACTCCAAACAAACTCAACAGATATTGATTTTTTGATTTGTTTCTCTAAATGCTTCTTTTGCTTTTCCACTTGGTATTGCTCTGGTTTCCAGTCTTTATCGCACTTTGCTGTAATTGTTAGACCATCATTTTTGTTTTTAACCTTTAAATCAACGATAATATTTCGTTTAGTTGAATGGAAGCTGTTGGCGAGCGTTAAAATTGCTCCATATTGCTGATATAAACACAATTCATCATTCGTAAACCAGTTTTTGAATGCGCCTGCGTTTTGTTTGAAAAACGACTTGTTTTTAAATGAAGCAAGCAACGACAGTTTAATCCGATCCTTGTGCAATAGTCCATTAATGGTTCGATTGGCAAGCAAATAAAATGTGTGCTGCTTCCCCGAGTCTTCATCAATGTACGCGCCCACATTGTATACAAATGCAGCTTGTTTAAGAAGAGCTAGGTCATCCTTTGTCGCAGTAATTAATCCTTCAGAGCAGAGCTTTTGCGCAAGAAGCAAAACCGTATCCATACGATGCTTGGCATGAGCTGTGTCTATTTCATAATCAAATCCCAATTCATGAAAGCTTTGTTCCACAACAGATGGGTAAAGGACGTCTTCTCCCTTATTTTTTCTTTCCTCAAACAATACTCCGTCTCTTAATCCATTCCGACTCAAGACAAACGATTCAGAATGTACGATGTCTGCTAACGCTTGGAAGACTTCCAGAGCAGGGCAGATAATATCGGCACGGTCTTTGGACAAACCGTCCACCTTTTGAAGCTCCTGTAATGTAAGAGGTGCCAGGATGGCTTGAACATCCTCTACATCTTTTCGATTCATCTTATATTGGTGTAGTCCTGATAATGGATAATCAATAGATTCCTGATGGATCCTGACCACATTCCTGGCGCTTCCTCCAATACCTATAATCGGTAGGCTGGCACCCTTTAACCAGGAGAGCGTTTCAAACTGTTCAACAACAAAAGCTCGAATAGCCTGTAACTCTTTTTTTGTTGCTGCATCGCCTGCTACAAATTGTTTCTTTAAGGTTAAGGCACCAAAAGGAAAGCTATGATAGTGAATAAGCTCTCTCTTCTTAAACATGGTAACCTCCGTACTTCCTCCACCAATATCAATGGTAATGGCATCCGTGAACGGCATTGACTGGACAACCGCAATGTATCCGAAATAGGCCTCTTCATAATCGGATAACACTCTCATCGTGAAATCCGTTTCCTTTTTCACACGTTCTAATATCTCATCTTGATTTTTAGCATGACGAATAGCCGCTGTCGCAACGCATCGGACATTCTTTAGCTGATGAAACCGGGTGACCTCTTGAAAACTATGTAGATATGAAATTAATCGCTTAATACCTGACTCTTGCAACATTAAATCATCAGATAAATCATTGCGTAATCTCGCTACAAGCTTAATATTCTCTACTTCTTTTAATCTTCCACTTTTATCCTCTGAATAAATAACAAGACGCATAGAATTCGAGCCAACATCAATAATGGCATATTTGTTTGGTTTCAACTCTTCCCACATCCTAACGACATTCATATTGTTCTAATACTATATCGGTTCAACGTTGCTATCCATTATAAACGCTTTTCTTTCGTTCAAACCATAAAGCAAGAGCGATTGCAGTAAATCCCCCAACTAATTTTCCGATTATCATGTATGGAACCATATCTTGATTTATGCCTGCTACAAAACCAAGATGTCCGCCAATGACAAATGCCCCGCTGACTGAGAATGCGACAACAACCACTTTTCCTTTTGTTTGCATGTTCGTCAATAACGTAAAGGCAGGAATGACATGTGCGAGTGATGCAACGAGTCCTGCCACCGCAAAACGATCGAGTCCAATGAAGCGTCCTAAATGTTCGAGTGGTTTACGGAAGACCTTAGATATACATTCCACAAGCGGAAAGGCTCCTGCTAAAACAAGAGCGATCGTCCCAACAATTTGTAAGCCTTCCGAATAAGGTGCCATCTCCTGAAATACACGAAACCCAGTAAGAACCTCCACACCAGCAATGACTAACCCAATCACACCCGCCACTTGAACGCATTTCCCAAACGTAACAAACCGCTTAATCCACCACTCCGGCTTCTTCCACAAGCCAATCATTACGAGTAGTGAAAAAAGCGTGGGAATCAGTAAATTAAGGAGCATCATTTGAAATTCAAACCCAGCAAGGGCTCCCCCTACAAAACACCCTAAAGGAATGGTACTAAGTCCAATCAAAATTCCTTTTGAAAAAGATGAATAATCTTCTTTTTTTATGATTGAAAGGGCGACAGGGAGGGTAAAGACAATGGTAGGTCCTAACATCGTACCAAGAAATACCCATGAAAAGATTCCTGCGTCCGTATCATGCGCCATGGCCTCAGCTAATGCATAGCCTCCCATATCGAGAGCAAGTATCGTATTGGCAAAGGAAGCAGGATCTGCTCCAATTAGTAGATAAAGTGGCGATACAATAGGAATTAAAAGATTTGCAGCGATTGGTGCAAGAGTAATCACTCCAATCATTGCTAATGCAACTGATCCCATCGTCATAAGCCCTCTATGAAACGATTCACCAAGCCCAAAACGATTTCCAAGGCAATAGTCAAGAGCCCCCGCACCAAGAAAGAAAGCTAATATAATCATCATGCCATCATTTATCCAAATCATTTCGAACAGTCCTTCTCATCCATTTATATTTGCTAAGTATACTTCTTAAGGACTGAACTATAAAGAAAAGCTAGTACCTTTCTCCTTTTAATCTGAATTTATTCTAAGACTTAAGTAGGGAATATCACCCTTCTTATACATATCACTTCCAAACTATTCTAAAATACGATATGTTCATTTTATTTAAAGAAGCCGATCAGGAGGAATTTAATCATGACATGTGCAAAATGCGGAGCAGCTCTACCACCAGAAAGTAAATTCTGTGAGCAATGCGGGGAACCAGTTGCGCCATCAACACAACAAACAGAGGAAGCAAGCACAATTGAAACAGCACCAAAGGCACCAAATGAAACCGTAGAAAAAGTAACGGCGCTAAGCAAGAATTATTGGACCTATTTTCTTTCAAATATGAAGGCGCCAACACAGAAAGGCTTTGTAGAAAACCAAGGCAATGTGATCTTTGCCACGATTAACGTCGCTCTTATTGCATTCTTTTTTGCCTTTACGTTATTTGCTCAACTCGGTTTCCGTGCAAGTAGCTACATCAGCCTAAGCTTTAGTGATAGCTTTATTCCAGGTTTCTTCTTTATGATGATCTTTCTAGCAGTTACAATTGGAGGTCTTTTTGTTACATTAAAAGTTGTCATTAATTCTCCAATTAACTTGCAAGCCTTCTATAGTCGTTTTGGGGAGTCTCTTGCAGTACCCGTGGCTTTGTCTGCACTTGCTTTTATTAGTGGATTAATTGGGGTAGGTATTCTCACATCATTATTCCTTGGACTATTGTTCATCACGATTTTCGCCATTATGATCATGATTTATCAGTCAGAGGTAACACAAGCAAATATGACTAAATTAGATCCATTGTATGGGTTGGTTGCTTTATTTGCTGTCATCCTCATCCTATTAAATTATGTTTCAAGTTATATGTTAGCTGGCATGTTGATGTCATTGTTCGTATAATGAGTGTAAGGCTTCACATCATGTGAAGTCTTCTTTTTATATGAACCTATTACATTGGAGGCACATATGGCAACTGAATCTAGCAAAAGTATAAATACAGGTCATTTAAATGAGACACCTACTAATGAGCAGGAAGCGCTACAATTATATGTTGGCCCGAAATACGAGAACTATAAAAAGAAATGGGCGATTGGACGAACCGGAAAACCAGCTTTAATCAGCCTAAATCTAGCAGGCTTGTTTGGTACCTTCTGCTGGTCAGCTGGTCGTGCGATGTATGTATACGCATCATTCTTTTTCTTATTTATTTTGTTTACAGATCTTCTCTTCTTAACGACAGGATACCCGCTTTGGGAAGACACAGCCTATGCGGTCGTTCCATTAGTCATCTACGGGGTATTTGGTAATTACAACTATCATCACTTTGCCACACAAAAAGTAAAGAAGATGATGGCGAACCAATGCACGAGAGAGGAGTTTATGAAAGCAGGAGGATTTAAGTGGAGACGTTTTTTTGCATTCGCCGCCCTTCTTGTTGCCTATCTTGGTATTAGTACCATTTTATTTTATTAATCACTATCCTCATTGAAGACGAGCCCTCCGAATGGAGAGCGCTCGTCTTCTTCATTTATTCAGCTTTCCTGACTAGTTGTTTCTTTTTCTCAATGAGTTCTTTAAATTGTTTATCTAGCTGATCTTTTTCTTCCTCGTTTGTGGTATATGATAACCGACTTAGTAATTCTGTAAGCTGCATCTCAATTGTGAGAAGGTCAGGTTCCTCGATCTGTGTAATGCCTGCTTCCCCAACCGTTGCTTCAATCACTTTTACCTTAGGATCTTCCTCTTCTAACGACAAATGATGCGTAGCCAAAGCGGAAACAAATGAACGATCATGACTCACAAACAGAATCGTTCCAGGATAAGCGAGAAGGATCTCTCTCAACGACTCCTTTGTATCCAGATCTAAATAATTTGTGGGTTCATCTAGAATGAGAAGATTTACGTCACTTAAAAAGACCTTTGCCAAGGAAACCCTTATTCTTTCACCACCACTTAGTACAGAAACGTTCTTAAACACGTCATCTCGTTTAAACGCCAGCCTAGCAAGAACGTTACGCACGAAGGTCTCCTTATAGGGACTATCCTCCATTACATTAACTAGAATGGTTTTTTGATTATCCAGATTTTCTTGATGTTGTGAGAAAAAACCGATCTTTGCAGGTTGAGCAACTCGGAGACGTTCACTCCGATCGACAATCATCTTGAGCAGTGTCGTCTTACCCGTTCCATTCCCTCCTGTTATCGCTAACCTGCTCCCTCGTTCAACTTCACCTGTGACTTTATCTATAAGCGTTCGTTCTCCTACATTTACCGTGCATTCTAGAAACTGAACTACTCTCTTACTATGCATATCAGGAAAATCAGCAAGATTAAACACAACTGGATCCGTCTCTTTCGGCTTCTCTTTCTTCTCTAGCTGCTGAGCCCTTGTCTCCATTGCTTCAGCCGAGCGATTTAATTTTGCTTTTTGCACTCCGGAGCTTCGTTTGTGTAATCTTGCTTCAGAGTTACCCATGCGACTTGGTGCCTTTTTAATCCCATCAGACTTCTCTTTGAGCTTTTTCGCTGCTTCTAGTAAACGATTTTGTTCGGTCACATACTCTTTATATTCCTTAAGTCCTTTATCCTTCTCCAATTGTTTTTGCGAAAGGTATGCGTCGTAATTTCCTTCATAAACGGTGACCTTTCCTTCATCAATTTCCCATATGGTTGTGCAAAGTTTATTTAAGAAATCTTTATCATGTGAAGTTAGTAGGATGGCTCCTTTAAAGGCATGCAGTTCTGCTTCTAGCTGACTGATCCCATTCAGGTCTAAGTGACTGGTTGGTTCATCTGCAATGAGAATATGAGCATCTGACGTTAATGCCTGTGCAATTTTTCGCCGCGTTTTTTCTCCTCCACTGGCCTCTGTTTGCTTTGCGAGTCTCCACTTGCCGTGTAAATCTGGACGAATGTCCTGATCTAATCCGCCAAGCTGCGGAACATATGCAATGGTCCCGAACCTTTCCACATCTCCTGAGTCTTGCTTGGCTGTCCCTGCTAATATAGATAGCAATGTAGACTTCCCTTGTCCGTTACGCCCTACAACTCCAATTCGCTCATGATTGTAAAGAGACAATGATTCAACCCGGAAGATCGTTCGTCCTCCATAACTTTTTTCAAGGTGATTTATTTTCATATATAACATAAAAAAACTCCCTCCAGATGCTAGAGAGAGTTCGTACGATGCGCACACCTATATTCAAATTAGCCAGACTGCTCCTGCAAACGGCAGACTTTGGCTGAATATAGTTGGCTGTACCTGTACAAACATCGCCCGAATCTCATCTCTAAACATACTCGTTAATTTTCTTTAAATGAACACAGACTGGTTGCGTCTTCCATTCATTCAAATTCATTAAGATGTACTGTTTATTAGATAAGATTCTACTTCATTGTACGAGGTACCATCCTTTCAATTCATTGTTTTTATCTAAACATAATGGATAAGCAGATGTCAAGATTCCGTTTTCATTTCAATCGCTGGTTGCATAAATGAAAATAGTGCAAAACCAATGGAAATTAACACTAACACACTACCAGCAATGGGGGCCGCTTCAATCGAAAAACCGTTAACAACTAAACCTCCAACACCAGAGCCTATTGCGATTCCAAATTGTAAAGCAGATGTATTGATACTCTGCTGGATATCTGACGTGCTAGGAGCGGTTTTAATTAAGTATCCTTGTTGTGCCGGAGCAATGGACCAGCTCAGCATCCCCCAAACAACAAGAGATACCGCAAATAATATGACAGAGTGACTCGTGAGTGGCATCGTTACTAACACAATAAAGAAAAGGATCGTAAAGAAAATGACTGTTTTTTCAGGTCCCAACCGATCCGTCAGCCAGCCACCAATTCCACCGCCACTTACAGCAGACAAACCAAAAACAAAGAAAGCCACGCTGATCCAATAAGCTTCAGCATTTAGCGTCACATGTAGATACTCAGCAAAATAAGCGTACATTGTATAGTGTCCTGCTAACACTAATAGAGTAACCAGGTGAGCAGTAGATAGCTTCAGATGTTTTAATGATCTTATCTGCTCACGTACAGAGCTGACCTGCTCAGGTGCAATGGGGTCAAGGAATTTCATAATAACCACACCAGCAACAAGAGAAAGAAGTGCAATAATTAAGAAAAGAACCCTCCAGCCATAGGCTTCTCCAATGAGCACTCCTACCGGTACACCAAGTACGAGAGCTGAGCTTACACCCATAGTAATTGTACCAATCGCTCGGGAGCGGTAGTTTGGCTTCACAATTTTCGGAGCAATGGTTAGTGAAAGAACAATAATTAAAGCTGCACTCATGGAGGTTAGTACACGGAAGACTAAGAGCGTGCCATACCCTGGGCTAAGAAACGAGCCAATATTAGCTACGAAAAAGACACCAAGTGCGAGTAAATATAGTCGTTTACGCTCATATTTACTTGTTAAAGACATCAAAACAGGACCCGATACGGCAAAGACAAGCGCAAAGATAGTAATCAATTGGCCGGCTACACCAACTGAAACGCCTAAATCATCAGATATAACTGGAAGAATGCCTCCTATAATTAACTCAACCATCCCAACTACAAACGCTGAAATTGCCAGAACATATACTTTAAAGTTCATGTTAGAATCCACCCTTAAAAGACATTAAACACGAATGTTAGTTTACCTCACACGCCACCAGACAACAAGGAAAGCTTCTTGATTATCTTTTCCTATTCCTCATAGAAAAAAGCTCCCCTAAGGGAGCTTTTTTTAACTCTATAAAATGATGGCTGCAATCCATCCAAAAATAATGAGCGGGATATTAAAATGAAGAAAGGTTGGAACACAGGTATCCCAAATATGATTATGCTGACCGTCAGCATTTAACCCGGCAGTTGGTCCGAGTGTACTGTCCGATGCAGGAGCCCCTGCATCCCCAATTGCTCCTGCTGTACCGATTAAAGAGAGTGTAGCAAGTGGACTGAAGCCCATCGCCGCACACATTGGCACAAAAAGTGCTGCAATAATCGGGACAGTCGCAAAGGACGAGCCAATCCCCATTGTTATTAATAATCCTATTAAGATCATAAGAATTGCAGCTAAGCTTTTGCTATCACCCATCCATGATGCAGATGTTTCAACAAGCTGCTCGACGTCACCAGTCGCCCGCATGACTTCTGCAAATCCAGAAGCTGCAATCATGACGAATCCGATGAAAGCCATCATCTTCATTCCTTCTGTTAAAAGGGCATCAGACTCTTTAAAACGAACGGATCCACTAAACACAAGAACAACTAGACCCGCTACCCCAGCGATTACCATTGAATCTGAGGTTACTTGAACGATGACCGTGGCAAGAATCGCAGCAAATGCACTAAGTAATGAGTGCGTTGAATACGAAATCGTCTCTTGTTCAGGTTGACTTGATGCCTCGAGTGATTGATTCTCGTACTGTCGCGGCTTCCGGTACGTAATAAAGACTGCTACGAGAAGACCTAAAACCATTCCAAGTGTTGGGAGAAGCATCGCATACGGCATGTCACTTAGAGATGCAGACATCCCGTTTGCTTCCATATTATCAACAACAATGCCGTGGAAGATGGCTCCGAACCCAAAAGGTAATAACATATAAGGCGCCTGCAGCCCAAATGTCATAATGCTTGCAACGGCCCGACGATCCACTGCCATTTCATTTAACACCTGCAAGATAGGTGGAATTAAAATAGGAATAAATGCAATATGAATGGGAATGAGGTTTTGAGACATACAGGAAATCAAAAAGATCATGAAGAAGATCAGAACCTTGGGTAAGGTTTTTGAACGGGCTTCTTCTTTCTTTCCAACAATTTTAATAGATGTATCAACAAGCAATTGAGGCAAGCCTGTTTTGGAAAGTGCAACAGCAAATGCACCAAGAACGGCATAGCTGAGCGCGATATTGGCACTGTTCCCTAAGCCTTCTGTAAAGACATCGATGGTTCCATTAAAACCTAATCCACCGAATAGACCTCCAGCAAGAGCCCCTAAAATTAATGCAATGACTACGTGTACACGCAGCAAGCTAAGTATAATCATTAATAGTACAGCTATCACAACAGCATTCATGTAAAACACCCTACCTACACTTTAGTTCGATAAATCACTAAATCGAACTTTATCACCTTGGTTCCTACCCTGTCAACTATATAATGAAAAGAGTAGGAGGAAAATCCCCTACCCTTCCTCGATCGTTCGTTTGTGTATCATCCAAGGAGTTGCCTGCTCCAAATCAGAAAATACCGCATCAGCACCGTAGCTTGTATCCTCACGTGCATTTACAAGTACCGTCTGACAACCTGCCTTTTTACCTGCCAAAATGTCCGGCTCCCGGTCACCAACCATGATACTTATACCAAGATTAACCTGATGTTTTTTGGCAAGCTCTTCAAGCATATATGCTTTTGGTTTTCGGCAAGGACAATCAGCATGTGGTTTATGAGAGCAATAGGAAATGTCATGTATAACGGCACCATACTCAGCTAATTGATCTACCATCGTTTGGTGAATTGTCTTCAGCCTTTCTTCAGTCATATAGCCAAGACCAATTCCACCTTGATTCGTCACTACAAACACAAGAAAACCCGCTTCGTTTAGTTGCTTGATTGCTTGTCCAACACCATTTAAAAGGTGAAAGTCACTTGGTTTGTTCACAAACTTTACTCGATGGCTTAAGACTTCATTTATCACTCCATCACGGTCTAAAAAAACAGCCTGATTCACCTTTTATTCCTTGATATACTTTCCAAAGTCAGGGACTGCTACACGATCGAATTCCAACACAAGCTGATCCAAGTGACGTTTAAACTCTTCTCCAAACATTGGTAACCCATGCCCCGGTCCAATGAATGACGGCTGCAAGTTTCTTAGTCGCTCAACAGAAAGCTTTGCTTGCTTCCAGTCGGTTGTCAGATATCGTGGTGGTCCTTGAAGATCCTCCGTTTGCGTCATCACATCGTATAGTGAATCCTGCTTCACAGTGATGATGGCATCTGCAGACAGCAGCGCTCCATCCTTCTCACGGAACAAAGCGATTTGTCCAGGAGAATGTCCAGGGGTATGAATCCACTTCCACTCCGGAAAACCATCAAGTGTTTCAATTGAATGAAGGGCTTTAACAAATGGTTTAAGATCGATTGCTTTATGAGGAAAAGCACCAGATAGCTTAGCAACCATTCCACCTTCTACTGTTGGATCCGGTTTAGGATAGTCTTGTCCTCCCGTGACAAAAGGAAGCTCAAGCTCATGACAATACAAGGTCACGTCCCAGTGCTTAGCTAAATCATACGCTGCACCTACATGATCAAAATGACCATGAGTTAAGACAATCATCTTTGGAGGATGAGCCTCTCCAAATTCTGATTTAAGTGCAGTTAGGATCACATCAGGTGTTCTGCTAATCCCACAGTCCACTAAAAACCATTCATGTGGCTTCCTTGGGTTTCCTACAAAATAAACGTTCACTATTTTATCTGTGTAACAAAAAATATCTTCCGTCAAACGCTGGACCAACCCATCGTGTGCCGAGGTCATAGGGATGGTTGGAACTGGTTCTGTGCTTGTTTGATTATTCATGAGTAACTCCTTTTTACATGTGATTAACTGTGCCTTCATAGCTTGGCTAAGATCCTTTTTTCTATCCCATAAATACTTTTCTAAATTTTAAAATATGTTTGCATGCTACGGCAAAGGGAATAGGAGTATTGTACTTATACAGAAGGAGAGATTTTATATGGGTTTTATTTGGAGTCTTATTATCGGTGGATTAATTGGATGGGCAGCTGGAGCCATCACAGGTAAGGGTGTTCCATTCGGAATTATTGGGAACATTATCGCAGGTTTCGTTGGAGCAAGTCTTGGAACAGCGATCCTAGGTGACATTGGACCTTCACTCGGTGGGTTCGCTATATTCCCAGCACTTGTGGGTGCGATTATTTTGATTTTAATCGTATCGTTTGTATTACGTTTGTTAAAAAAATAATTAGCGCAGAAACCTCGGATCATTCCGGGGTTTTTTATTTTGCTTACATACTAAGTGCGTTTAAAGATTCGGGCACCAGGGTACATTTCTAGCATTTGGTATTTTCCAAACACAATCTATAGTGGTGGTGAAGAATATGAACAGAAAAGGTAAGAAAAGCATGGATTTATCGATTACTTTACCTGCCATTATCCTTGTAGGAGCTTTTAGTCTACTATTCACACTGTTTACAGATGAATCTACAGAAAAACTTCAATCGGTCTTTGACTTTATTGTAGATCAATTTAGGTGGGGTTATATATGGTACGGAGCACTTATTACCATTGCAGCAATCTATTTTTCATTTTCTAGATACGGACAGGTTGTTTTAGGCGATCCTACGGATAAGCCGAGATTTACCTTATTTGAATATTCATCCATCCTAGTTGCCATGGGGTTAGGGGCGACCATTATGAGAACAGGAATGGTGCAATGGGCTGAAGTAGCAAATGACCCACCCTTTGGATTGGAGCCAGGTTCAACAGACGCTATTCTTGCTGGAAATTCATACAGTATGTTTTTATGGAGCTTTCAGACCTTTGCCATTTTTGTCATGGTTGCTCCCGCTATGGGGTACATACTTCATGTACGAAAAAAGCCAAAGCTCCGCATTTCTGAGGCGTGTCGTTGTCTCTTTGGAGATCGATTTACAAATGGCCTAGGAGGAAAGGCATTAGATGTCCTTTTCTTAGTTAGCATTCTTTCTGGTGCAGCCGTAACTTTAGGATTAGGAACCCCTATTGTCACACATAACATAGCTCAGTTGTTTCAGATCGACATCACTTTACCTTTAACGATTATCGTTACGCTCATTTGGGTAACTGTTTTTACGATAAGTGCCTATGTAGGGATTGATAAAGGCATTAAGCGGTTAAGTACGATGAATATGTACCTTGCAGGCGCGTTCGCCATATTTATATTAGTGATTGGCCCAGGAATGTTCATTTTGAACTACTTTACTGACTCTGTGAGATACTTGCTCTCCAACTATCTAAATTTCTCCTTTTACACAAACTCATTACATAACGGAGAGTCCACGCATGTAGAGAGCCATACCGTATTCTGGTTCGCTTACAATGCAACGTGGGCGATGCTACACGGGGTATTTGCAGCTGTTGTCTCAAAAGGAAGAACAATTAAAGAAATGATTCTCACTTATCTGCTTGCTCCAACTATTTTGTCATGGATTGCGACTGGAATATTAGGTGGCCTAGGAGTAGATCGTTTGTTAAATGGAAATGTAGCTGTTTTAGATCTCATAAAGGATCAAGAGCCGGTTGCTGCCGTCCCAGCTATATTGGAATCGCTGCCCTTCTCCTGGTTAACGATGATTGTCTTTGTTATTATCGCCGCTATATTTATGGTAACTACACTCGATTCAACAACATATACAATCTCTGCATATATGTCGAAGCACGACATGAGCAATCAAACACCCTCCAAAAACTTGCGTGTTGTCGTTTCTATTATCATCACAGTTCTTGCTTTAACATTGATGAGCATAGGAGGCCTAGCCCCTCTTGAAGTTCTATCAGGCTTAATGGGTATTCCTATTATCGTTATTCAAATATTGACCGTACTAGCCGCCAAAAAAATGATAGACCAAGATCAGGCTTGGCTCACAAACGTCCGGAAGAACTAAAACAAAAAGCTGCTCATCCATACGGGTGAGCAGCTTTATTATGATTCTGTTTCCATCCACGATTCAGCGAATTTCTCCATCTCTTTCATAATTGGTTGAAGAGCCAATCCTTTATCAGTTAAGGAATATTCAATCCTCACTGGGGTTTCCGGAATTACGTCCCGTTTCACAATCCCCTCAGATTCTAAATCTTTCAGTCGTTCAGAAAGAACTCTACCGCTGACAGCCATGGAGGATTCAATATGACAGAAACGCTTAGGCCCTGGCAACAGTTGATAGATAATTAACCCTGTCCACCTTTGACTAAGGATGCCCATTGCTTTTTCAAATCTAGGACAAATTGACGTATCCATTTCAATCACTCCTCCCCTCTATTATATACCCATTTGAGAAAAAATAAATTACTTTTTATAAAAAACTTACTTGACATAACTTATTTATGAATGTATATTTACTTACATAAAGTAAGTTACTTACAAGATTTTTTGTAAGCAGGTATATGCAAGTCATCTTCAGAATATATATTGCAGGCGGTGTATCACACATGAGTTTTATAAAAAAAATATTTGGAAAAGAATCTAAGGAGGAAACACAAATGGCACAGGAAGCACTAAAAATTGGAATTATCTTAGGAAGCACGAGACAAGGACGCGTAAGCCCACAGGTTGGAGAATGGGTGAAAAAGTTAGCGGATGAACGTGGAGATGCTGAATATGAAATCGTAGATATCGCAGAGTTTGAGCTTCCGTTTTTAGGAACTACAGATGGCACAGAACCAGGCATCGGTGCATGGAACCAAAAGCTTGCTAGCCTCGATGGATTTGTCTTCATCGTTCAAGAATATAACCACAGCATTTCAGGTTCACTGAAAAACGCTTTAGACTTTGCACGTGATGCATGGCATAACAAAGCAGCTGGAATTGTAAGCTATGGTTCAACAGGTGGCGCACGTGCAGCAGAACATCTTCGTGGCATCATGGGAGAGCTTAAAATAGCGGATGTTCGTACACATCCAACCCTTTCACTATTCTTAGACTTTGAGAACGGCCAAGACTTTAAACCACAAGAACTCCACCAAACAAACATCACTGCAATGCTTGATGAAGTAAACGAGTGGAGCACTGCATTAAAAACGATTCGTAAATAGTACGTTAAAACCTGCCTCTGATTGTTAGGGCAGGTTTTTTGATGACTACTATAGATGAAGTCCCATTTGTTCAAACTCTTTTTTAGCAAGGTCATAGTCTTTCTTTCGTTCGAGGTCCGTTTTGGGGTACCCAATGAAGTAGGTAAGAATCGAGTCTAATCGCTGATGAGGTCTACTTCCCCCTATAAAATATGAGGTGATGTTCTTAAAATCATCTGTTTCCGTAACAATTGATAGTCCGATGGTTAAAATCGTGTCCACATCAAGTGGAGTGTACGTCCGTTTCCTTGCTAACAGCTCATATTCCATATCTAAAACGCTCCCTGCACGTCCAGACAGTAATGCAAGAGTTGCTTCATCACTGAGGCCATAGATGGAGGCTGTTTTTTCCCGTGGGGGCATGCACACGTCCAGAAATAACTGAAACTCCGGGTCTTGCCGATCAATTTTTCTCGCATGTAATTGTTCTTGAAAAAATTGATCTATGCGATAAATGGGTACCGCATGCACGTTCATAGGAAATCACCTCGTTTCTTTTTATTATATCGGATGTGCGGGGTGAAGGTCTTGATTAAAGAAGGTTGCGTTAGGTAGTTAATGCAGCGGGGTTCTTGACCTCTTGGTAAAACGCTGAGGGAACTTAATATTAGGGCGGTTTTCCTTACCAAGTCTCCCGTTGGTCTTGATATCAGACTCTACCTCTTGGTAAATCACTGTGCGGGCTTGATATCGGCCCCTACTTCTTGATGGACCCCCTCTTTTTTCCTGCTAGATGAGCGATTCTTCTTGGTAACGGGGTGCCGCGCTTGGTTAATTCAGCGGTCTTCTTGATAAAGGGTGCATTCCCCTTGATAACGAGCTTCTTCTTGCGCACTCTCCACACACAAAAAAGCCCGCCGACTCATGGTCGCGCGAGCTTTCCTTTGTATTATAGTTCTTCTCCATTTGTTGCAATCACATTTTTGTACCAGTCGAAGGAATCTTTCTTAGAACGCTTAAGTGTTCCGTTTCCTTCGTCGTCCTGATCTACATAAATGAATCCGTAGCGCTTGGACATTTCTGATGTAGAGAAGCTGACAAGGTCAATTGGACCCCATGCTGTGTAACCCATTAGGTCCACACCGTCTTTAACGGCTTCTTTCATCTGCTCGATGTGCTGACGTAGATAGTCAATACGATATGGATCGTGAACAGATCCATCTTCTTCTACCTTATCGTATGCACCAAGACCGTTTTCTACAACGAAAAGTGGCTTGTTGTAACGGTTATGGAAATCGCGTAGTGTCACGCGTAATCCTTTAGGATCAATCTGCCAGCCCCAGTCTGAAGATTCAAGGTATTGGTTTTTAACTGCTCCTTCTACAAGATTTCCAGCAGTCTCTTCATGGTTCCCATGTGCAGAAACAGAGATGGACATGTAGTAGCTAAAGGAAATAAAGTCTACTGGATGATTCTTTAAGATCTCGTCATCTCCGTCTTCTTTGTTAACAACGATGTCGTTCTCAGCAAAGAAACGGTTCATGTATGCCGGGTACTCACCTTTTGCATGAACATCTGTGAAGAACAGGTTCATATCATTGTGTTCCTGTGCTTTTAAGATATCATCTGGGTGGTTTGTCACAGGGTATGTTTGCATACGAGCTAGCATACAACCAACTTGAGCACCTGGAATGATTTCATGTGCCAATTTTGTTGCAAGAGCACTTGCTACAAATTGGTGGTGCGCTGCTTGATAGGCAATTTGATCACTTGTTTTTTCAGGGAGCTTGTCAATTAGGATTCCACCACCTGTGTAAGGGCTGTGCGTGATGATATTGATTTCGTTAAATGTCAGCCAATACTTCACGTAGTCCTTATAACGCTTGAACACTGTTTCTGCATAGTTTGTGTAGAAATTAACGACTTCACGGCTATACCAACCATTGTACTTACGTGTTAAAGCAAGCGGCGTCTCATAGTGAGAAAGCGTAACAAGTGGCTCAATGTTGTATTTTTTTAGTTCTTTAAATACGTTCTCGTAGAACTGTAATCCTGCCTCGTTTGGCTGTGCATCATCACCATTCGGGAAGATACGGGACCAGTTAATCGATAGGCGGAATACTTTAAAGCCTAGCTCAGCAAATAGAGCAATGTCTTCTTTGTATGTGTGATAAAAGTTGATACCAAAACGTTTTGGATAGATATCCTTAATTTCTCCAGATAGCACACCTTCAATATAATCAGATGTTACATCCATCTTCATATTCATGCCGCGCTCTGATTTTGGAACAAATGGGACCATATCAGCAGTTGACAGGCCTTTTCCATCCTCATCAAACGCTCCCTCTACTTGGTTCGCAGCAGTAGCTCCTCCCCATAGGAAATCTGGTTTGAATCCTTCGATTGCTTTTGTCATCTTCTCCACGTCCCTTTCTCTTTCTATTTTGGTTGGGAACTCAAACGCTTGAGTCCCCACCATTGTTATCGTACTAACGTTAGTAGTTGTTCACCTTCAAACACTGGACCAGAATCATTAATGCTTAACACATCTAAATAATCTGGTGTGTTTGTCACGATGATCATTGTAACCGTTTGGATCCCTTTAGCTTTGATGGCTTCGCGATCAAATTCGATTAGCTTTTGCCCTACTTCAATGCGGTCATCTACTTTTACTAATCCTTTAAAGTGCTCACCCTTAAGAGAAACTGTATCAATACCGATGTGAATCAAAATCTCTTCCCCATTGTCCCCTTTAATTCCAATTGCATGCTGGGAATCAGGAAGTACCATAACCGTACCAGATACTGGTGCAACAATGTGATCTTCACCTGGCTCAATGGCCATACCTTTACCCATAATTTCCTGGGCAAATGTTGGATCAGAAACGTCTTTTAGTGGAACAAGTTCTCCTTTTAATGGAGATTGAACAACAGTTTGAGTTTGTGTACCACTAGCTGCTGGTGCTTTTTTCTCTTCTTCTTGTTTCGGTGCTTCTGTCGCTTGACCTTCTTCTTGAATATCTTCAAACCCAAGAATCATTGTTAAGATAAACGGTAGAACAAGTGAAAGAACAAACAAGATCAAGGCTACAACGATTGGTGTTACTGCTCCACTTGGATCAGCGAAGACCGGAATGGCAAAGACCCCTACAAGACCTCCAAGTGCATATGCTTTAAAACCGTACCATCCAGCAAATGCGCCTAGAACCCCACTTGAAATCATCGCATAGATAAATGGTTTTTTCACTTTCATGTTAACCCCATACATTGCGGGCTCTGTGATACCGATTGTTGCTGAGATACCTGAAGATAATGCTAATTGCTTTAATGGTTTGTTTTTTGAACGAACCGCTACTCCAAAAGCAGCACCTGCTTGAGCTAAGTTACTGATAAACATCATTGGCTGTAAGAACGAGTCATTTCCAATTGTGTTGATGTTTTGAATAGCAATCGGTGCAAATGCATAATGCATTCCTGTCATGATAATTAGTGGCATAAATCCACCAAGTAATAGTCCTGCTACCGGACCTGCAACATCAAATAACCAAACAAATACTTGTGATAGACCTGCTCCAATGTTTGTTCCAAGTGGTCCAATAATCCAAAGTGTAATCGGAACAACAATTAGGAATGTAATCATTGGTGAGAACATTAAAGAAATGGCAGATGGCATAAATTTCTTAACAAAGTTATATACGTATTTCAATACAAGTACTGCCAAAATAATTGGGATAACACTTGAAGAATAATTTAAAACTGGAATGGAAATAAAGTTAAGCCCAAAAATCGAATAGCTTGTTGCTTCAGTAATGCCTCTAGCTGCATCGAGAAATGTTGGGTACATCATCGTACCTGCAAGAACTAATGCGAGGTATTCGTTTGTACGTACTTTTCGAGCAGCTGAAACAGCTAAGAAGAACGGTAGGAAGAAGAATACACTATCTCCAATTGCATTCAGAATAGCCCATGTGTCGCCTTCATTATTTAACCAACCGATTGTGACAAATAAGGCAAGGAAACCTTTAAGTAAACCGGCCCCTGCAAGTGCAGGTAAGATCGGTGTAAATACGCCCGAGATAAAGTCCATTGTTGCAGAGACAATTCCTTGTCTTTGACCCTTTTTCTCTCCACCGCCAGAACCACCGGAACCGCCAACCATCGGCTCAAGTTCAGCGTATACATCTGATACTTTGTTTCCAACGATAACTTGGAATTGATCACCTGAGAATTGTGCACCAAGTACACCGTCAAGCTTCTTAATGTCTTCAATCTTCACTTGCTCTTTATCATGTAGGTTAAAGCGAAGACGTGTAATACAGTGCCATGCTTGGTCAACGTTGCCAGACCCGCCTACATTCTCAAGCACTTTTTCAGCTAATTCTTTGTACTTTGCCATGGTAAATCCTCCTTTTTTTCCATAAAAAATACCCAAACAGACGGCCAGTGGCTCGTTCCATTTGGGTAATGCCTGATCAAATCAGTAACAATCCGCCGTGATGCTATTTAGTTATTTGTCGATTCGTCACTCTCCATACATGAAGAGTTAAATAAAGTCGTTCATTTGAAGATAAACTCCATCCATACCGTTTCTCAAGTAGGTTCGAAATTTTTTCAACAGCTTGATACGCCTTCTCATACTTGGTTTTCACAAGCTCCAATAAGGTGATATCCACTTCCTCTTGCTCCGTTTGATCCTGCTTATATTGCCGGATAAAGAAGTACCTGAGGTGAGTGATAAAGCGCGTATAATTAAGTGAGTCTTCATCAAGCTTAAGCTGAAAATGGTATTGAACAATCTCTATGATTCGATTAATGACCTCTGTCATCTTTAGCGTTTCTTCAATCTTTGTTTTCTTGGCTTGTTGCCCATTTACAAAGTGATACGTAATAAATGTCTCTTCACTTAAAGGAAGAAGAACATCTAAACGATCAAACACTTGTCTAATGGCATCCTTCGCCGCTGCATATTCCTTAGGGTATAAGTTTTTAACTTCCCATCGGTTTGTATCTGCATAATCAATTCGCTCATTCGCACGCTTAACAGCGAAATTCAAATGATCCGCAAGGGTAAGATAGATATTATTACTAAATGTAACGCCCAGCTGTGCTTCTGCATTCTTAATGATTTCTACCGAAACATCAAGGACATCTGAATCAATCTCATCCAATACCTGCAGCAACGGTTTGCGAGTCGAAGACTTCTCAGCCACAAATTTCCGGCGTATGTTTTCCTCAGGAATGAGATCTCCCTTATTCTTTTGGTATCCTACGCCTGTGCCCATGACAATCCATTCTACTCCCGATGAATCCTTTACCAAGGCCACGTTATTATTGAATGCTTTTGAGAATTTCATGATATGTCCTCCATATCTCATCACACAACAAAATCCCATCTTAAAAACATCTAAACTTCTAGTATGTTCTTAACATAGGTAATGCCTGATCGAATCAGTAACAATCCTAATATAATGTTGTACCCATACTATACATTTCGATGTAAACGATGTCAATCTCTTTCGACAAATTCCTTGTAGAAAAAGCTGAGAGGATCGGTTTATCCGCTCAGCTATGCTTATCTTCCATTCGTACTTTTCTATTTGTCTCATTTTACTAATTATAAGAACTTACTATTTATTCAATCGTTGCTGATGATGGTCATTATTAAATGGAGTAAAATAGGAAACGGTATAATCAAGGTTTATGAGCTCACTGTATTCAAAAACTCGACCATCATCCAATATCCCCCGATTCATTATTTTCATTGCTGGTATTCCTTTTTTACAGTTTAATAACGCTGCTTCGTCCCTTGTAATAGAGACTGCACTATACGTTGTAATAAAGTGTGAAATAAGAAATCCACATTGTTGAACATAGTGATGAACAGACTTTGCTAATATTTCTTCAGTAAGGTCCGGGAAAAGTTGAAACGGCAATAAAGATGTTTCAATTTGAACTTTTTGGTAATCAACTATACGAACTCGCTTGTACTCCCAAAGTTCCTGTTGTTTAAGATCAAATGTCTTTTCAAGTAGGGGAGTAGCTTGAACTTTTTTTAAATGGACAATCTTTGATTCAATTTCATTAAACTTCTTCTCAGTTAAAGAATTGTAAATCAACGGACTTTTATACTTAGTGTCCGTTACAAAGATACCTGAACCTTGGACTACACGTACACAGCCTATATTGAGAAGCTTTTTAATTGCATGCCGAATGGTATAACGCGAAACCTGATAATGGGTGGCAAGATCCCTTTCAGTTGGAAGTTTTTCACCGGGACTATACTTATTTTGATAGATCTTACTAAGAAGATCATCGGATACAAATTCGGTCTTTGTCATAAAACTCCACCAGCTATCTCATTGATTTGAGTTTAGTTTAGCAAATAAGAGCTGCTCCTTAAAGTAAACCATCACCTGGTTACTTTAGAACAAGCTCTTACACTTAAGGTGTGTGGATGGATCCGTTAGGGAGTCTCGACTGAGTCCATTCATGCTTTCTATATTTAACTGGATGCGCCTTAGCTAGTGCTTCGTCAAACTCAACACCAATCCCAGGCCGATTTATAGGATAAATATACCCCTTTTCTACTTCAACCGAATGCTTGAACATTTCTTTAATGGTTTCACCAGGTTCTTGAACCTCTTGAATGGCGGCATTATGAAGGTGAATATTTAGATGTGTGTTAACAGCCACTCCAATTGGCGTCATATCAGAAGGGCCATGCCAAGCAATTTGTACGCCAAAAGCATCACATAACGCAGCTAGTTTTAATGCCGGAGTAATCCCCCCAATTTGAGAAACATGGCAGCGAATGTAATCAATTCTTCTATTAATAATAAGATCTTTCCATTCCATAGGATTATTAAACAACTCACCTGTGGCAATTGGAGTAGTAGACTGACTTCTTAACTGAGCTAACCACTCATTTTGGTTTGGTGGAAGAATATCTTCTAAGAAAAAGAGCTTATACGGCTCCAAATCTTTAGCAAGCTGCAAGGCTTGATTCGGAGAGAGGCGTTCATGAACATCATGTAAGAAATGAATACCATAGCCGTATTTCTCGCGAAGAGCCTTAAACATCTGAACAACATCTTGGATATAGATATCTGGATCATAATATTCTCCATCCATCTTCGTAGTAGGCATATGCATATCATGATTTTTTCCACCGTATAACCCCAATTGACAGCGAATATGCTTGAACCCTCGTTGAATCAGATTGTCCACATTCGTAAAGAGCTCCTCTATTGTTAATCCATCCGCGTGAGCATAAGCGGCGATTGCACTCTTTGATTTGCCTCCAAATAATTGATAAAGGGGCATGTTTGCTAGCTTGGCTTTAATATCCCAAAGAGCCATGTCTACACCAGAAATTGCATTATTAAGTATCGGTCCATTTCTCCAATATGAATTGACCATCATCATTTGCCAAAGATCCTCAATATCATGAGCATCCCGATTCATTAGAATTGGTTTAAGGTACTCCTCAACCACCATCTGTACAGGAAGTGGCCTTTGTTGGAAGGTAGCACAGCCATACCCTGTCACACCTTCGCTTGTTTCTACTTTTACAACAACCAGATTATGACGCTGTGGATTGGTAACAAATGCTTCTACATTTGTTATGAGATTAGGCTTCATCGTCGTTACTCCTTTTTCCTTCTAGTACATAGCATTTAACATTATTAAAATATAATGATTTGTTTTATCCAATATGTTGATTAAAGCATACCAATTTTTACGGGTCAATTTGGTCAGAAAATACGTACTAATCTTCATTATTTACCGTACCAATTCACTAGAATAAATTAAATAACCCTTTAACAACAAGGGTTCATAAGAAAATTGGTGTTTTGTGAACCGTTTTCAATAAATGATTGGTATGCTACGATAAACGTGTAAAGATGATCATCTTAATCGAATAGAAGGAAGGCTGGCACTATGAGTGATACAAAAAACGTCAAACATATTATTGAATATGTAGGCGGAGAACATAATATTAAGAAAGTATGGCACTGCATGACAAGACTTCGCTTTGACTTGCATGATTTTTCAAAAATAAAACGAGAAGACATTAAAGATCTTGATGGTGTAATGGGTGATCAACTAACAAATGATCAATATCAAATCGTTATAGGTACACATGTTCAAAAAGTTCATGAAGCCTTAATAAACGAACTTAACATAGAAGAAAAAGTTGAGAGCCAACCATCTTCTAAGAAAAAAGGATTTTTCGGTGCTCTTCTTGATGTAGTATCAGGCGTTTTTGGACCAATTGTTCCAGCGATTGCCGGAGCTGGTATGATTAAAGGAATTTTAGCTGGACTCATTGCTCTTGAGGTATTAAATGCAGAGAGTGATGCGGTCATTATTCTTGATTTAGTAGCAAGCGCGGTCTTTTACTTTTTACCATTTTTCCTAGCGGCTTCTGCTGCAAACATTTTTAAAACCAATCAATATCTTGCTTTAGCTGTAGCCGGTGGATTTATGTATCCTTCTTTGCTGGATGCTGCAAAATTAGGAGAAATCAGCCAGTTTACCTTTATCGGACTTCCTGTACCGGTTATTAATTACAGTGCAACCGTTATACCGATTATCCTTTCTGTTTGGGCATTAAGCTATATTCAAAAATATGTCGACAAGTTTATGCCGAGTGTATTAAGAACCGTATTTACACCGACATTGACCTTATTTATTGCTATTCCATTTGCTTTAATTGCCACGGGACCACTAGGAGCCTATGTGGGAAGCTTACTTGCTTCATTCATTGAGATGCTGTTTAACCTTTCACCCATTCTTGCAGGAAGTGTAGTAGGGGGAATTCGCCCTATTGCTATCGTGTTTGGTATGCACCACGCAATGACACCGATTGCATTACAAAACTTTGCCGATAATGGATTTGATATGCTCATGCCTATGTTCTTTATGACTAACATGGCTATAGCAGGAGCAACCTTTGCTGTTTTCTTTAAAGCGAAAGGAAAAAAAGAAAAGTCGGTCATTTTATCAGCCGGTATCTCAGCATTACTTGGAATCACGGAACCTGCCCTGTTTGGAGTCCTAATTAAATATCGTAAAGCGTTTATTGCTTGTACGGTGGCAAGTATTATTGGGGCAACTTTCTTTGCCATACTCGGTGTTCGTATTTATGGATACATCTTATCCAGTATAGTAAGTCTGGTTGCTTATGTAGGCCCTTACTTCTGGTATGCGATTATAGGCGTTTTACTCACGTTAACGATCGGATTTGTCATTACGTTCTTCACATTGAAAAGCAGAGAAGTAAATAGTAAATAAATCAAAGAAGCTGAGCGAATCAATCATTCGCTCAGCTTTGTTTATCTTTTCTCTTTCTTATCCGTGTGATCTAATTCCTTTTGAATAGCCCGACCTACGCTTGATGAATCAATGCCTCTTTGCACTGCTTTCTCTATTACAATAAAAAGCAGGACCAAGAAAATAATAATTGAAAGTATGAAGATTAGGGTGTTCATCTAACCAGTCACCTCCTATATCAAGCTTGCTCTTCCTTCACACGACCGCCCTTCGCTAAGAACGTAAACGACAGGAAGGCACCTGCGCTCATAATGAAGATGATAAAGCCCATAGGAACGGCTGTTTCTTCGCCCGCAATTCCGACAAGCGGGGCTGTTGTTGCACCAATAGCGAATGGTAGTAAACCAAGTAAAGCTGAGGCACTACCTGCTTGTTCCCCCTTTGTTTCCATCGCAAGTGAAAAGGAAGTGGTTCCGACCATACCGATCATTGATACGAAGAAGAAGATTGGAATGACAATGGAAAGCAGTGGGCCTTCAAGTAAAGTCATCACAAATAAAAATGCTCCTGCCACAACCGCAATAATTAACCCTACTTTTAAGAACACTCTCTCTGGTACAATACCCGCATAGCGTCCAACTAAATGTGTACCTAATATAATGCCAAGGCCATTTATCCCAAATAGCACACTAAACATCTGTGGACTAACATCATAGATGGACTGATAGACAAAGGGTGTCCCTGAGACATAGGCAAAGATTCCACCTGTCATTAACCCTTGAGTGAGGGCAAGCCCCATGAACAGACGATCCTTTATTAAATAGGAGAACGTTCTCAAGGTTGCACCGATTGAGCTTGGCACACGTTTTTCGGCCGGTAGTGTTTCTTTTAACTTCAAAGAAACGGCTGTAACAATAATTAATCCAAGGATACCTAATACAATAAAGACCCAATTCCAAGTTGCACCAGGTACAAGTAATACACCGGCTCCGAATACAGGCGCCATAATTGGAAACAATCCATTAATCAACATAAGAAGCGAGAAGAATTTCGTTAATTCCCTCCCACTAAACAAGTCACGGACAACCGCACGTGAGATGACAATTCCCGCAGCTGCTGTGAACCCTTGAAGAAAACGTCCAATAATTAAAAAGTAGATATTGGGTGCGAATGCACATGCGAAAGATGCGAGCACATATAAAAAGATAAATACAATGAGCGGTTTCTTTCTCCCTTTTGCGTCACTTAAAGGCCCAACCACTAACTGACCAACAGCTAGCCCTAACAAACACGCGGTTAAGCTTAATTGAACAAGCGATGCTGTTGTATCTAATCCCACTGTAATATCTGGAAAACTCGGCAAATACATATCAATGGTAAGTGGTCCAAATGCCGCTAACATTCCTAGAAGAAACGCAAGACCAAGACGCTTCTTCCCTGCAATTTGTTGTTCCAAGGTTACCCCTTCTCTCTTCTACTCTTTAACCCATATATAATCCTATTCATAATCTCTCGAACAAGGATAGCACATAATCTTAGTTTATTCGCAAACTTACTAGCTTATGTTCGCGTGTAATGCTAGTGTAGCGTATAGAAGAACATATGATAAGGAGTTCAACATGAAATCTCAAAAAGAAAAAATGCTTGCTGGAGAAATGTATGACCCCTCTGATGCAGAGCTACAACAAGAACACCAACAAGCGCGTGAGCTAACTCATCAATTTAACGCAGAAACCAATCAAACGGTGCGGACGACTCTTTTAAAAAGACTGTTTGGAAGCACTGGTGAAAGCATCCATGTAGAAGGGAATTTCCAATGTGATTATGGATCTAACATATATGTAGGAGATCATTTCTTTGCGAACTTTGACTGCGTATTCTTAGACGTCTGCCCCATTACAATTGGAGATCACTGTATGCTTGCACCAGGAGTTCATATCTATACAGCGACTCACCCTCTTGATCCTATCGAGAGAGCAAGTGGATTAGAATACGGGAAGCCTGTGACCATTGGCCATAACGTGTGGATTGGTGGAAGGGCCATCATTAATCCAGGTGTCCACATTGGCGACAATGCGGTCATTGCCTCAGGAGCTGTTGTGACAAAGGATGTACCAGAGCGTGCCGTTGTTGGTGGAAATCCCGCGCGTATTCTTAAAATGATTGAAGAGTAAAGGTCAGATGATGATAAGAAAGATCTCCCTCACTTGAGAAAAGAGGAGATCTTTTTTCATGCCGATCTGAACTTCTCCAAGAAAAACTCCGCATCAAGCAAGCAGTTTGTTCGTTGTACCAAGCTGAGCGGAGCGTTACCAAGAGGATTGTAGATTCTATTAAGCTCAGAGAAACTTTTAATAAGAAGTAAGCCTCGATAGCAAGATGATCGCACACGTTACCAAGCTCACCCATCCGGTACCAAGATCGACTGCCACTACACAAAGAACATCCTTCAATTTATCAAGCTCCTTGCGCTACTTACCAAGATGTAACAACAGTCTCTAAGCCTTACTCAATTGGTAGGTCTCACCTTTCACCGATTTAAACTGGTACACATTTTCTCCCGCTTCGGTCGTTTCAACTTTTTCGCCACCCAATGTAACGACTAGAGGTGAGGCGCTTCTTATCACACACTGACCACCCAGAAGACTTTGAATGTCCCCTTGAATAAACTGACCATGCTCCCACTGTAAGCTGAGTTCAAATCCTCCTCTTGCTTTTATTCCTCTGACGGATCCCTTAGACCATTCAGAAGGTAGTGCTGGAAATAAGTGAATGGTTTCGTTATGGCTTTGGAGGAGCATCTCTGCTATTGCCGCTGTGCCTCCAAAGTTCCCATCTATCTGAAATGGAGGGTGGTTATCAAATAAGTTTGGCAACGTAGACTGTGTTAACAAAGCGAGAAAATGTTCATACGCACGCTCTGATTGTCCGAGACGAGCCCACATATTAATAATCCACGCTCTGCTCCAACCTGTATGTCCTCCTCCGTGCTTCAACCTGCCTTCAAGTGTCTTAATGGCTGCGTCTGCCAGCTCTGGTGTTTGCTGTGGAGTGATTTGACTCCCAGGATGCAAGGCAAACAAGTGAGAGATGTGTCTGTGTCCTGGTTCTGCCTCAGCGTAATCCTCTAGCCATTCTTGAACCTGGCCATTCCCTCCAATCGTTGTTTCAGGTAAACGACTTTGTAGGCTACGTAGTTCCTCAGCAAATACTTGATCCATTTCAAGAATTTCTGTTGCACGAATACAATGAGAGAAAAGCGCATGTACGATTTGATTGTCCATGGCAGGACCAACACAAAGAGTGCCAGACTCACCATTTGGAAGGAGATAACGATTTTCCGGTGATACTGAAGGAGCCGTAACAAGCCTTCCTTGCTCGTCTTCAACTAGAAAGTCAACAAAAAACAACGCAGATTCCTTCATGGTTTCATATGCTTTCTTGAGAAACGTCACATCACCTGTAAACGAATAATGCTCCCACAGATGTAAACAAAGCCAGGCTGCTCCGAGCGTCCAGTTTGTTGCTGGCATATACAAGTCCTGAGGTGCTGTATCTGCCCATATATCTGTATTATGGTGAGCAACAAAGCCTCTGCATCCATACATGGATTGAGCCGTCTCCCTGCCTGTCTCTCTCATTCGTTCAATTAAATCAAATAGCGGAAGATGGCAGTCTGAGAGATTACATGTTTCTGCAGGCCAATAATTCATTTGGGTATTAATATTGATCGTGAATTTACTATCCCATGGCGGCAGCATCTCTGCATTCCAGATTCCTTGAAGGTTGGCTGGTAAGGAACCAGGGCGACTCGAAGACATGAGCAAGTACCTGCCATAATGAAAATAAAGATTCATTAACCCGAGATCCTGCCCTCCCTCTTGTACACGTTGAAGCCTTTGATCTGTCGGTAGATTTGTCAGGCTCGGGTCATCCTCTAGTTCAAGCTCCATTTTTTCATACAGCGTTTGATAGTCTTTCAGGTGGTCATCTAGCAGCTGCTCGTAAGTCTTTTGAGACAATTGGTTTAGCAGGTTTTCACACCATTGCTCGGGTTGCGGGTGCCTAAAGGTTGTAGCTGCCACCAGAATGAGCGTAAGTGAATCGACGTTCTCAACAATTAACCGATTCCCAATCGTTTGCACATGGCCCCCTTCTGGGATAGCCTTCACCTTCGTATAAAAAGAAATCCCGTCTTTCCCGCCAGTCACACCTGACATACTAATTGAATCGTCCTTTTTGGCCCTTGATTCGTCTACGCTTGTTGCGTCCATGCGATCCAGCATCGCTTTTAATGATATGGCGTTCGGCTTAGATGCTGTTAACCTCATAACCAGAGACTGGTCAGGGTAACTGGCTATCAGTTCTCTTTTATAGGTTATTTCATTGCAAGTATACGTTGTAATAACCGCTCCTCTTTTTAAATCAAGCTCTCGTTTATAATGATTAAAATCGGATCCTTCATGCGAAAATTGTAGGAGTAAATCACCCAAAGGTTCGTAATGCCGTTGCCTAAATGGAACACCGGTTAACGCTACGTCTGCAAGCTCCTCGGCTTCCTTTAATCTTCCACTAAATAAAAGTTCTCGCACCTTAGGTAAGTTCTCTAGGGCGTCAGGATTGTTACGGTTTCGTTTTCCACCGTACCAGACAGAATCTTCATTTAAATAGATTTTTTCCTTTGTGATCTCTCCGAGGACCATACCACCTAATACTCCATTACCTACAGGCAGTGCTTCATTCCAATTCTTTGCGGGCTGTTCGTACCATAATGTATGCCTATTCATATAAGACGTCTCCTCCTGATCTTCACCTGAGTGTCTAACCGAGCCTCAACAACCAATCATATTAAAACGCTTTCATATAGATGAATCTTTATGCTACCATGAAGAGAATCATAATAGAAGGTTGATCGGCATTAAGAATGAAAGAGGAGTGATTTTT
Source organism: Alkalihalobacillus sp. FSL W8-0930 (assembly GCA_037965595.1). NCBI lineage: Bacteria > Bacillati > Bacillota > Bacilli > Caryophanales > Bacillaceae > Alkalihalobacillus > Alkalihalobacillus sp. FSL W8-0930. The sequence continues at coordinate 3,669,919 of CP150183.1, forward strand.
TTGATCGTTAGTACCATTGTTAAACATAATGAGCAAAGACTAGCTGTCTCTTATAAAGGAATGCAAATAGATCTCATTAGCGTATTACATGAGTACCCGAAAGAGGGAGTCCCCCGTTCCATTGATGAGATGATACATGGATACGCTGAATCAACTTCAACTATTTATGCATACCTCGAGTCAATCAATGACGTCACACCTTTTCACGTGAATGAAGAGGAGACTTCATTTGCCCCAGTGGTAACGACTCCTGAAAAGATCATTTGTGTTGGCTTGAACTATCGTAAGCATGCAGATGAAACAGGTTCGCCGTACCCTGAAGTCCCGATTCTTTTCAATAAGTTTAACAATACACTCGCTGGTCACCATCAAACCATTACTATTCCAGAGGTAACGCAGGAAGTGGATTATGAAGTTGAGCTTGCCATTGTTATTGGGAAAACGGCCAAAAATGTGAAAGAGGAAGACGCCCTCAATTATGTATTTGGCTATACAGTTGCAAATGACCTCTCTGCTCGAGATCTTCAAATGAAAACACCTCAATGGCTATTAGGCAAAACCTGTGATGGATTTAATCCTATTGGTCCGTTTCTTGTAACAGCTGATGAAATTGAGGATCCTCAGAATCTTACGCTTGAAACAAAGGTAAATGGCGAACGCAGGCAGCATTCCAATACATCAGATATGATTTTTTCCTGCAAGGAAATCATTAGTTATATCTCTCGCCATTTCACATTAAAGCCTGGAGATCTTATCTTAACCGGTACTCCTGAGGGGGTTGTTCTAGGCCTTCCAAAAGAAGAACGCGTGTATCTTAAGTCTGGAGACACGGTTTCTGTCAGTATTGAAAAGATCGGAACGCTTACGAATACATTCATATAAGATGAATTTTCGCCAGGTGCATCCTGGCTTTTTTTGTTTCATGACTATGAAATTCGTAAATATGGCATAAAAGCTTGTCAGATAATCTCTGTTTCCCAACACTCATTTCATCTAAAGATGCTATCGTGTAACGATCAACGATAGGAGTGATCAGCATGTATAAAAAGACATTAACATTTTTAGGCGCATTATCCATTATTCTTTCTTATCCAGTGAACGCACAAGCCGAATCCATCCCTTTTCCGCTTAATAAAGACAATCCGTACAAAATAGATGGTGATCACTTTTTGTCATCATCCCTAGATACCATTACGTGGGGACACTTGCCAAATAAGCAATCTAGTCCGGTAATGGAGATTGAATCTGGAGAAACCGTCACAATCGATACAGTCTCACACGAAGGATTACTTGAAGATCAAGGAAGAGATCCGCTTCAATACTTTGGCGAAAATGGTGTCAACGAGGACCATGTACTGGATGAAGCCGTTGAAATTGCCGAATCAGATATTGACCACGATTTTGACGACCACGGACCACATATTGTTACTGGACCCATTGCAGTAAAAGGTGCCGAGCCTGGAGACGTCTTAAAAGTGGACATCCTATCATTAACTCCACGTGTCCCATACGGCGTGATTTCAAATCGTCACTACAAAGGGGCACTTCCAGATGAATTTCCTGAGAATGATGGACCCCAAGAAGGAGCCAGCGCAGAAAACCCAGAACTTTATAACAATGTTTCGTTATTTACACCAATTGAATACATAGATGATCAGTGGTTCGGTCAGATTTTGGGAGAAGATGTACAGTTCCCAATTGATCCTTTTATGGGGTTGATGGGCGTTGCGACTGATACCGACGAATTAGTGCATTCGGTTCCACCCACTCACACAGGCGGTAATATCGATATTAATGATTTAACGCAAGGATCTACACTCTATCTTCCAGTTGAGGTGGCTGGTGCCCTCTTCTACACAGGTGATCCTCATTTCGCTCAAGGGGACGGCGAAGTAGCTTTAACAGCACTTGAAGCCTCCCTTCGCACAACATTTCGTTTCGTTTAACGGTGTTAAAAAATGGGGATGAAGCCATTCCTGGAAACGGTACAGCCTTTACTCACCCATTCGGTGAAACCGATGAATTTTGGATTCCGATTGGTCTGGACCCTGACTTAAATGAAGCAATGAAGGATGCGACAAGACGTTCAATTGACTTTTTAGAGACCGAACTTGGAATGGATCGTGCCAAGGCTTACGCCTATTTAAGTGCAGCCACCGATTATGAAGTTTCTCAAGTGGTCGACAAGACAAAAGGAATTCACGGGATGATTCGAAAATCAGATTTCAAAAACAAGATAACATCTCCTGAGGCACAAGCCACAGAGGGAGGAATCCTTCCAGAAACAGCAACCAATACAGGTAGCTGGACAATACTTGGGGCTTCAACGCTTGCCGTGAGTCTCTTACTTTACATCGTAACTTCCATAAAAAGAAAAAGGTTTGGGACATAACTTAAAATGAACTAGAAAATAGCGATTGATTCAACATGCGAATCAGTCGCTATTCGTGTTTTTGCAAAACAAGCGGAGGGAGAACCCGAGACTCCTACGGAACAGAACGTGGTGAAGACACTGTAGCGGCGCTTTCCCCGCGAAAGAGGCTGAAGCCGTTCCCGGCGGGTGCGAGGGATTCTCCTGTAGCGGATTTGTTGCTATGTTCGTGTTTTTGCGAGTAATTTACTGTTATATTTAACCATTTATTACCTCGTTTAGGTGTATCCACACTCCATTCATGACAAATTGAATAATCTTATATTACGAGTTTGTAAATTTTTTGTGTAAAAGTGATGTACCTACTTTTTTTATATCGGAAAAATCCGTATACTCTTCTCAACACTATTATGGCAGGAATGAAAACCGTTTCATTCATTCTTAATTCTGCATAGTGTGAACAATCTATTTCAATGAAAGAATGGAGGAACGTACATTGGGAAGGCGATATTGCATACTCGTTACTTGGAAGAAGTAAGCTGCGCATTTGTTGTTCATATGAGAACATACAATAGCAGTCTTTCTGTTCATCCCTTCTTCTAATCTATAGGTAACAAACTAATAAGTAAGAGGATGGCTTTGGAACAGAATCCTGCTGTTGTAACTAAACTTATCTCCCTGACAAAAAGATAGACTCATATGAACATGTATGAATCATTGGTCGGTAAGAGTTTTTAATTCTGTTGGAGGTGAATCCCTCATCTGAGGGAAATAATTGGATTTAATTACAATAGTTAATCTTGTTCTGCTTGTCATTTTACTAGCACTAACCGCTTTCTTTGTTGCATCTGAATTTGCCGTTGTTAAGATTCGTGGTTCACGAATTGAACAGTTAATTGCAGAAGGGAACAAAAAAGCAGTTATAGCCAAAAAAGTAACTGAAAATCTAGACTATTACTTATCAGCTTGTCAGTTAGGTATAACAGTAACGGCTTTAGGGCTTGGTGCCCTTGGAAAGCCAGCAGTAAGCAGTCTCATGTATCCCGTGTTTAATTTCTTAAACGTTCCAGATTCTTTGACATCAGTCATCTCTTATGCGATCGCCTTTCTCCTCGTTACTTATCTTCACGTGGTTGTTGGAGAAATGGCACCAAAGACATTGGCGATTCAGTTTTCTGAGAAGATGACATTACTTCTTGCCGCGCCTCTATATTGGTTCGGAAAGATCATGTTTCCATTTATCTTAACGTTGAACGGAGCTTCACGTGTCTTGTTAAGAGTATTTGGTGTAAAGCCAGCAGGTCATGAACAGACCTATACAGAGGAAGAACTTAAGATTATTATGACTCAAAGCTATCAAGGCGGAGAGATCGATAAGGAAGAGCTCCAATACATGGAGAACGTCTTTTCATTTGATGAGCGCGTGGCAAAAGATATCATGGTGCCACGAACCGAGTTTGTAGCCATTCATCAGGATATGACAAAGGAAGAACTAGTTGCCGTACTCGATGAGTACAACTTTACTAGATACCCTGTCATTGAAGGCGGCGACAAAGATAAAATCATCGGGGTCGTAAACGCGAAGAAAATGCTACAAGCCATTGTCGCTGGTCAAGAGCTTGATATCAAGGCCTATATGCGTGACCTTCCATTTATTTTAGAAGCAACAAGCATTCAAGATGTGATGCTGAAGATGCAGCAAGAGAAAGTTCATATGGCTGTCATCATGGATGAATATGGCGGAACATCAGGAATTGTCACAATGGAAGAGGTCATTGAAGAATTAGTCGGTGAGATTCGTGATGAGTTTGATGAGTATGAAGAAGCAGATATTGAAAAAGTTAGTTCCGACGAATATGTGATTAATGGTCGTGTGTTACTTGATGATTTAGAAGAACAGTTCGGCTTACAGTTCGACGAACGCGACAATATCGACACAATCGGTGGGTGGATTCTTTATAAAACTCAAGCTGTTGTAGATTCTCATCAACAAACACAAGTTAAGCTTCAAGAGCATCTTTGGTCCATCTTCGAAGTGGATAACCATCAAATTAAAAAAGTTAAATTTAAGCAACAACGTATGGACAACACTCAATTAGAACAAGTCTAAAAGCATACAACAACCATGGAGGTGAATCCCTCTTTCATTAGAGGGAATAATTGGACTCACTCATTTACGTTAACTTATTTCTTGTAGCTGTATTCATATTTTTGACGGCCGTCTTTGTAGGTGGAGAATTTGCTATCCTTAAAGTACGTATGTCTCGAATTGATCAGCTCATTTCTGAAGGTAACAAGAAGGCTGTTTTAGCGAAAAAAGTTGCACACGAGCTTGATTACTATTTATCAGCTTGTCAGTTAGGGATTACGATTACAGCGTTAATTCTTGGTGCTTTAGGTGAACCGACTGTACAACGAATCCTTCAACCGCTTTTTGAAGCGTACAGTGTTCCTGCTGCTCTCGCAACAGCACTATCTTACGCGATCGCCCTAGCCATTGTAACCTTTCTACATGTTGTTATTGGTGAACTCGCTCCAAAAACGTTAGCTATTCAATTTCCTGAGAAAATGACGTTGCTTTTGGCTCCTCCACTTTATTGGTTTGGTGTCATTATGGGACCATTTATCCGAATCTTAAACGGTTCAGCTCAAAAGATACTTGGATGGTTTGGGGTTAAACCAGCTGGTCATGAGACGGTGTACTCAGAGGAAGAACTAAAGCTCATCGTATCAGAAAGCTATAAGGGTGGAGAAATCAATCAAACAGAGCTTGCCTATCTTGAGAATTTCTTTTCATTTGATGGACGAACATTAAGTGAAATCATGGTTCCAAAAGAAAAGGTCATCATGCTTCAAGCTGAAATGAACCTTGATGAGATCCTGGAGGTTCTTAACCAGTATGAGTACACTCGGTACCCTGTTATAAAAAATCAAAAACTGATTGGGTTCTTGAACACAAAGGAAATGCTAACAAGTATCGCCGCAGGACGAAACGGCGGGATTGAGCAATTTCTACATCATATTCCACAGGTGCGAGAATCAATGTTCATTCAAGACGTATTCTTAAAAATGAAGCAAACACGGACTCACATGGCAGCAGTCAAAGATAAACACGGTTCTATCATTGGACTGGTTACCATGGAGGATATCCTAACTGAAATTGTTGGGGAAATGCGTGATGAGTACGGCGGAAGCGAGAGCTTTGCGACGTAAGAAATGTAGGAACTAAAAAGAAGCAAGCATTTCTCACTGAGAGATGCTTGCTTCTTTGTTATACCGGAATCCGTGGTGTAAACACTTCAATATGAACTCGATTTGAAGCAACCCCTGCCTCATTCAAAAATCCTGAGATGTCTTGAACAAACGACTCTGGTCCACAAATATAGAAATCCTGATTTTGATTATGCTTAACCGCTTGATTGATTTCCTTCGCCGTTACTCTTCCACCCATTTCTTCTGAGTAAAAGATGTCCCTTTTAAAAGATGGATAGGCTCGATCTAATTGATCTATTTCATCTAAAAAGACGTGCGCCTGAGTATGTGTAGTGGCGTGTAGAAAGTGTACAGAACGAGTAGGCTTCACCTCAAGTGCTCCCTTTGCCATACTCATGAGTGGTGTGATGCCAATGCCAGCACTAATGAGAACAAGCTCACCTTCCCCTTCTGGATCAATGAAAAACTCTCCAGCAGGTGCTGTTAATTCTACGGACATTCCTTCCTCTACGTGTTGATGCAAATAAGTAGAAACCGTTCCTTCGCGTTTGATTGACAGACGGAAATAACCTTGGTTCGGTGCATCAGATAAGCTGTATTGGCGTAGATGGGTATACTCATCATTCTCACTATATCCCTTAATCGTAATATACTGACCGGGTTCATACGAAGGGATGGCTTGCCCATCCTCTGGAACAAGGTAAAAGGATGTCACATGACTCGTTTCAGATTTTTTCTTCTTAACAATAAATCGCCGATATCCACTCCATCCTCCAGCCTTCTCTTGAGCTTCTTCATACATCTCCTTTTCTACTGAAATGAAGATCTCCGCGATGATACCATAAGCAACCTCCCATGCTTCTAATAGCTCATCCGATGCCGCTTCCCCAAGAACTTCTTTTATTGCTTCAAGCAAATGGTGCCCGACAATTGGATAATGCTCTGGCTTCACTTGAAGACTCCGATGCTTTTGGGCAATCTGACGGACCACAGGTAGAAGTGATTCAAGCTGTTCAATATTTGCCGCAGCTGCGTACAACGTGTTAGCCAATGCTTGCTGTTGTTTTGTTTGCTTTTGATTCGTATGGTTGAATATGTTGATTAGTTCTGGGTGCGCGTTAAACAGGTTCGAGTAGAAACACTTTGTAATCGTCGTCCCGTGCTCTGCCAGTACAGGGACACTTGATTTAATATAATCCATTTGCTCTTTCGTTAACGCCTTTGCCATTCCCTACACCTCGTTTTAAAGTTATATTTTAAATACAACTTCAGTATACTCGGAAACGTTTTCCATTCAAGGGTGTACGAAAATTCTTCACAAAATCGAGATAACTTTTAGAAAAAAAATCAAAATGATATACTATGAGCAACTAAAAAAGGGGTGTGATTTCGATTCAATTAACTAATTACACCGATTATGCATTACGAACGCTTCTTTACCTCGGCAGTTTATCGGATGATGAACGTGCGCAGGTAAAAGAGATTGCGAATGCATATCAAATCTCCATTCATCATCTTCAAAAGATTGTTTATGATTTGGGTAAAAAAGGACTGTTACATACAACGCGTGGCAAAAACGGAGGCGTTACGTTAGCAGTATCACCTAAGACTGTTAACCTAGGCAAACTTGTTCGGGAGCTTGAAGTGTTTGATCTTGTGGAATGCTTTCATGCTGACGGGCAATGCTTGATCAGATGTTCATGCAAACTAAAATCAGTCCTGTACCAAGCGAAAGCAGCTTTTCTCGACGTATTAGACCAATATACGTTAGATGATCTGCTTGAAAATAAGCAAGAGTTATACAGCCTATTCATGGGCAAACAAATGGATTAAGAAAAGGAGTTGCCCACATGTGGACAACTCCTTTTGTTTCTTTCATTATCATTTATTTATCCACAATGCTTACAGTTTCATTCCCATTCGACTCTTGTACCGCTTTAAGAGCATTTGACAATCTACACTGACAACACCCTTTAATGGGTAGATGGTATGAATCAAGAATTGCTCCATTTCTTGTTGAGTGGAAAAGATCCCATGCATATGCAGCTTACTAGGTCCGGACATCAAGTATAAGCTGGATACAGCATTTTCATTTTCTAGCTTTTGAGCAACCTCATCTAGAAACTGTGGTTCAACCTCCACATTAAAGAATGCTGAAACATGAATCCCCATCTTTGCCGGGTTCACTACAACGGTGAACTGTTCAATGACTTCTTGTTCAACCAGGTTCTGAATGCGCATCTGTACAGCAACTCGCGATAAACCAACTTGTTTGCCAATGTCTGTGTAAGACACTCTGGAATTCTCATGTAGCATTGAGATAATTAACTTATCTATATCATCTAGTGAAGCAGAGCTCGGCATTTGATATAAATCACTCATGACAATCTATCCCCCACATCCTTATTGAAGATCTAAGTGCTCTTTTAACTTCGCTCGGATGGTTTGTAAGGAATCGTCGTTTACTCGTACGTAACTAATTCCGTCGTTTCCGCGGAAAGGCGTACCTTCTAATTGAACAGTTTCCATATCAACTAGCGAGGTTGCATAGCCGTGTAAAGATAGTAGATTCGCAAACGTTAGGTCCGTCCTTAGATTACCACCCAGACTCTCAAATAGTTTATCATAGTTTTGTATACTACTAAGCGATGCTGCTTCATTAATAATCCCCTCAAGCACCTGCTGTTGTCGTTGTCCTCTACCAAAATCTCCGCCTGCCTTCGGATTTTTCCGTTCTCTTGAATAAGCAAGCGCCTCTTCACCAGTAAGATGAGAAGGACCTTCGGTAAAGTGAAGTGTTTTCCCTTTTTCAGTGAAATCGAAGGTAAATGCCACATCGACATCAATGCCACCTAATGCATCAACAATATCTTTTAATCCATCAAATTTTGCGACAGCATAGTGATCAATCGGAATTTGAAGTAATTGCTCTACTGTATCAACAGCCATATCCACTCCACCAAATGCATTGGCATGTGTAATCTTGTCCATTTTTCCTTTACCTACAATGTCTACATAGGAATCTCGAGGAATACTCGTAAGAATAATCGTTTTTTTCTCTTTATTAAATGTAGCTACGAGCATCGCGTCCGATCGCGCATGATCTTCACCTGGTCGTGCATCATCACCCATAAGTAATACAGAAAAGCTATCTTTTCCAATGTCTACAGGTTGAGTACGGAGCTCTGATTTCTCTCCACGTTCTAATTCAAGATAGGATTTTGATGCTACTTGATTGGCTTTCACATATAGATATCCTGCTCCGGAACAAACAAGTAGTACAACTAATGTTGTGAGTAATGCCGTTACTTTTAACCATTTCTTCTTCCTTCTCGTACTTCGCGTCTTTCGTTCCAACCTTAACCCCTTCTCTCTTTATCTAGCCATTTTTAACGTATGATACTTTCTAATAGTAAATGTAATTCTATTATCATAATACAAATGAATAGAAAAAGGAAGATAACATGACAATTGGAAAGAATGTCCTCGCATTGTTTATAGATTAAGAAGGCCGAGACATGGATAGCCAAACACGAACTTAGCACAATAACCGCTGCAGGAGAATCCCTCCCTTTCCGTGGGTACGGCCCATAGCCGTCAAGTTAAGTAAAATCGGTTTAACTATAGACGATTCTTCGTTAGGATGGGGGTTTAACCAGTCCTAGGGAGGGATCGTTTGTGTCTTTAAAAGAGGAGTTCAGTACGTTTGCGAAAACCGTGTTGGACGTTTTATCTGTACCGAACCTTCGCCAATCTGCCCGAGATGTTGGGTTTGTACAGCGTCTAAAGAAATTAAAACCTGAGGATTTCCTAAGTATTTGTTCCTTTCTTCCTCAACCCGTCGGTGCGACAGAGTTAACACAGCTTTGCGGGGCTCTTTCACGTGAATCCAATACCCACCTTTCCAAACAAGCCTTACATCAACGCTTCGATGAAAAAGGAGCGGCTTTTTTGAAGCATGTGTTTTTTCAATTGGCGGCCAAACAAGAGTTGATGGCCATGCCACCTCTTCCTGAGACCCCGTTTTCTCGGATCCGCATCTTAGATGCGACTTCATTTGAACGACCAAAGAAAGATGGTACTTCTTCAGATGGAGCGAAAATTCATTTAGAGTATGAGCTATATGAGGGGAAATTTTTGCATACCTTACTTTCCGGTTCAAGAGAAAGTGACCATCACGCCGCCTATGCATTAGCCGATACGATTCAACCAGGTGATTTGATCATCCGTGATCTCGGCTACTTTTCTGGCGACCATTTGAAACAAATCGATCGTGCAGGCGCTTCTTATATCACGCGGACGCCGGCCAATATGACCTATTGGACTAGAGATGATCAAGGGGAACGAATCCAAATCAAACCAGAAGAAGATGCGAAGCAGCTAGAACCGGGAGCGATCAAAGATTATGGGGTCATCCAATTAGGGGTCAAAGGAAAGAACACCCTTCAAACCCGTGTCATCGTGCAACGATTGACAGAGGATCAACAAAACAAGAGGAAAGCCGGTTTACGAAAAAGAAGACGGAAAGGGGGTCATACCCAATCCGCCGACAAAAAGGATCATACCCAAATCCTTGCCACTAACCTAACACAGGAAGAAATGGATGTGCAAGCATTGTATCCGATGTATTCCTTACGCTGGCAAGTCGAGATTCTTTTCAAAACGTGGAAATCCCTTTTCGCCATTGATCACGTGCGCGCGATGAATCCAGATCGGTTTCTCTGCCACATGTATGGGAAACTTATACACATTCTGCTTTCCTCGATGGTGGCGTTTCAATGCCGGTTCTATCTTCATCAAAAGCACCACCTCGAAGGCAGTGAATACAAGTGTATCCATCATGCCAAAAGGGCTATAGAAGAGTCAAAAGGATACGCTCTCTATCATCGTTCTTCATTAGAAGACGTTCTAGAAAATATCTACGAGAGCATTTACCGACATGGACGAAAAGACCATCGCCACCGCCATCAAAGTCCCTATGACATCTTACAGATCGCCTATGAAACACATGCGCGTGTGGAGTAAAACGGTAGAATCCGGTGCAAAAAAAAATAGAAAAAGAGCCAATCTACCCATACGTACCCTGATGGAAAATACTAGATCCACTACAAGAGAAAGGATGAGCTCTTTCTTTTTCCTTTCTTAACTTGACGGCTATGGGGTACGGCCTCAGCCTCTTCCGCGCGAACCCACCGCTACAGAGTCTTCACCACGTACTTATCCACAGGAGTGTCGGGTTCTCCTTCCGCTCGTTTTACTAGAAAGTACGGAAAACACGAATGGCGAATGATTCGATCGTAGAATCACTCGCCATTTACTCATTACTTTTTAGTTTTGTCTCGGTCTCTTTGTAATGACCTATGACTTAACCGCTCCTGCGACACCTTCTATAAAGAAACGTTGCATCAGTAGGAACATGACCATGACCGGCACTAATGAGATTGTGGCAGCTGCTGTCATTCCTACGTAATCTGACGTATACGTACCTACGAAGTTTTCCATCCCTACAGCTAAGGTCCGTAGTTCGGGTCGATTTGCTGTGAAGATAAGTGGAATAAGGAATGAGCTCCATGTCCAGATAAATTGCATGATCCCCGCGGTTGCCACAATCGGTGCACTTAAAGGCAACATGATCTGGGTGAAAGTCCGCAAGAACCCTGCTCCATCAATCTCGGCAGCTTCCTCAAGCTCTTTAGGAATTTTAGCAAAGAAGGAAGCAAAGAGAAGTATGAACAAGACATGTGCCCCGGAAGACTCTGCTACAATCACACCTAGTAATGAATCTGAAAGACCTAACGTACTGACAATCTTAAAAAGCGGAATAATCGTGTAGCCCTTCGGAATGAACATAATGGCTACTACGATGATGATGATCGCTTTTCGTCCAGGAAACTGAATTCGACCAAGCACATATCCTGTGAGTGCGCTTAACACGAGTACGATAAATACGGTGGCTATTGTAAATATAACCGTATTCACAAAATAACTTGAGAAGTTGGCACTCGTCCAAGCACGAACATAGTTGTCCCATTGAAAGACTTCAGGAATTGGGTTCGGTCCTCCTGTTAGAAATTCAGTATTCGTTTTAAACGAAGATAGAATCATCCAAATGAATGGATAAATCCATATAAAGCCGAAGACTAGGAGACATGTGTGAATGATTATTCGAGCCGATTTACTTCGTATCATTTTCCAATCCTCGCTTTCTTACGGTTTAAACGAAACTGTCTAATTTCTTTAGAGAACGCACCTATGCTAAACAAAATACTAATGAAAAATGTAAATAACCCTAGCAAAACCCCGGCAGCAGACGCGTATCCCATCCTTGTTTGTCCACCAGAGAACTCTGAGGAGAACGCATAATTATAAATAAACAAATCAAGCGTTTCCGTCTGATAGTAAGGCCCTCCATTCGTCAACGTCTTAACTAAATCAAACGCATTAATTCCCCCAACGATGGATAGAAGAAGAATAACAGATAAGATAGGCTTAAGGAGTGGAAGCGTAATGTGGAACAAGGTTTTCCAGAATCCCGCACCATCCAATTGAGCTGATTCATACAAATCATTCGGAATGGATTGTAAGCCCGCTAACCAGTAAACCATGTTGATTCCAAGCCCTTTCCAAGAACCAATGACGATCAGTAAGATCATCGCCAGAACTCCATCTGTTAACCAGGAGACAGGCTGACTTAAGATACCAAACGTAGTCATCAAATCATTAAACAAACCATTCAGTCCAAAGATATTATTCATGACAATTCCAATTACGGCTGTTGTCGTAACAACCGGCAGAAAATACACCGTACGATACAGTGTCTTTCCTCTTAACTTCTGATCATTCAAGATTATGGCAAGAATTAAAGCAAATCCTACGCTAATAACGGTTGTACCCGCTACATAATAAATTGAGTTAATGAAAGACTGCCAGAATCGATCAGATGTTAACAGCTGTCTGTAATTATCTAACCCAATGAACCGATTTAAAGGTCCTATTCCTGACCAATCATAAAAGGAATAGACATAACTCATGATGATCGGATAAGCTGATAAACCAAAAAAAACAATAATCTGGGGCATTAGAAAAACGTACGCCCATATTGCTTTTTTTCTATTACGAGGACTTAGTTTTCCTTTAGGTACTGTTTGTTGACTGATCTCTGTCGGAACTTTCATAGCATGAACTCCTTTTTAAAAGATGTACCGCCATAAATGAATTGGCGGCACATCTTGCATTTGGTCTATTCTAATTCCTCATAATCATCCAACGTGTATGGTGTGAAAGGTTCCCAATTTGGAAAGATGAAGTCATCAAGTGATACGTCCGGATGATCTTCGAGTGTCGTTTCAAAGATCTCAACCGCTGTCGCATCCATCTCTTTTAACTGAGCTTCAATATCCGGAATGGCACCGGACAGATATCCTACAACAGGCTCTCCAACACCTGTGAACTCGCGGCGAGAACTAACATCTCTTTGGAATTCAATCGTTTCTAAGTTTCGTTGCTCCGGTTTTGGAATGGTTATTGCAAGCTCCTCCTGCAATTGCTTGATATCCTCGTATTGAGGATACGGTGCTTCCCCTCCTACATCCATCTTTGCAGGGATTGCCGTTCCTGTTTTCACATAAAGCTCTTCATGTAAGTGATCTAGAGAATACTCTAAAAAGGTCTTAGCTTCTTCCCAATTCTCTGTGTTCGCATTTACATGCATTCCATCTACCTGACGTCCTGCTGGATAGTAGTAAGGGTTTCCATCTTTTGTTGGCATAGGAGCGACTCCCCAGTTTTCAAAACCATTCGACTGTACTAGCTGAGTACCCGTCCAGTTCCCACTGATCCAGAAAGCAGATTGACCAGCTATAAAGCTTGCCTCAGCTGCTGCAGTATCAACCTCCATGCTGTTTGGAGTCATCACACCATCATCAAAAAGTGTTTTTAGGTATTCGGCCGTTTCAATTAAACCTGGTGTCGCATAACTCGGCAGGCCAACTTTAAAGTCATGACGCCAAGCCGTATCAGGTGAAATCGCTGTGGCCATTTGATTCATGACCCCTTCATTTGACCATGCCTCATTGTTCCAAGATAAAGCATGAATGGCACCATCTGATTCCTCATAAATGTAGGATCCGATCTCCTGAAACTCTTCCCACGTCTCTGGCACATCTTCTTCAGTCAGACCTAATTGATCAAACACATCCTCGTTGTAATAAAGGATGAATGCACCACTTTGTGGAGAAACAAATGGGAACACATACACATCACCGTCGAGCTCTGTGAAATTCTCACCCCATGTTCCTTCGTAAAACTGCTCTTTCACATCGTCCGTAAATACTTCATTTAACGAATGAACAGCACCAACGTCCACGAGCTCACGTAGATCAGCAGCCGTTGTAAACAAGTCTGGTAACTGATTTTCAGAGAGTGCTGTTTGGAACTGCGCTTCATGACTTCCAAGCGGAAGATCCTGTTTCTCTATTTTGATGCCTGGGTGCTCCTCTTCAAAGTTTGCGATTAATTCATCAAAAGGAACTCGTAACTCAGGGTATCTGTTCCATAAAGTCAGTGTGACTTCACCGTCTTCTGATGTTCCCGCATCTTCTCCACTACAAGCCGTTAACGCAAATAAACCGATTCCAAATAAAGAAAGACCCCATTTAGCTTGCTTCTTCATGAACTAGCACGCCCCTTTTTATCGTTTACTTCAAACTCATAGATTGGTTTTACTTCAACAGAATGAATCGCTGCTATTTCTTTTAATGCGACTTCACTTCTTGCTGCCATCGGTGAATCGCTTTTAACTTCTCGACCTTCTTTAATGGGAGTAATCATGAGATATAGAGAATCGTTCCCTAATTTTTCTAAGAGATGGCTCAAACCAATTTCCCATACATCGCCATTGTGAAAATGATCATGCACGAGCTCATTTGAGATATAGGCATAACCAATATCACCCTCATAGGAAATACGAAGTAGCCATTCTTTTACATGAGCGTAATCCATTTGCGTAAGGCAAAGCTTCATTCTTCTCTCATCCACTTGATCAATGATCGGTTGGTTTTGAACCTTTTCTTTCGTCCATGTATATTCGGTGAGTAACCCCTCTTTTGAATATTCAGTTAAATGATCAGTAAGTTCTGATGTGACCATGCCATCAATAACGGAGATTTTTAGTGTTTCAGAATCTGACTCAAAGCGAATTCGGTCAGCTTCTACTAATACCGTTGCCTCAGTCAACAGTGCATGCTGCGTTCCTTTCCATTCAAAGGACCAAAAATCTAAGCTTTGCTCATCTGTCATTGTGAATAGATCAATACGCATTCCATCATTTGTTTGAATAGAGATTTTACTCAAACTCGCCTCACTCGGGTAAATGATCCAGCTACTATCATCTTCTTGAATGTCTCCCATAGAGCACGTAATATCTGCGATCTGTATCTTATTTAATTGATAACTCGGTTTCATGCCAAAAGGATAAAAGAAAAAGTATTGATGGTGCGTTTCACTCTTTACGTGTTTCTTTAACAATTGAGCTGTAGCATAAAGCAATTCTAGGCCTGACAAATCTTGATTAAACGGTAAGATACAGCTGATATCCTCTTCAAGTGAAAATCCACCTTCATAAGGAATCGAAATCGATTGCTTATCTAACTGTAGCTGAAGCTGAAGATTGTGCTTGGCAGGAGATTGAAGATGATCTTGATAGTTATTCATAAAAATAAACCCTCTGCCTTCATTCACTCGCAGGGCATATCGTAAGCTGTCTACATCATCTGGTCGCATGTGGTCTGTATTTGTAGGTAGGTAGGTGGTTGTTTCACAAAAAAGATCTTCAAAGTCTTTATAGAAATAGTGTTGTCGTTTCAGACGTTTATACGAATCTCTTACTTGACCAAATTCTCCAATTGGCGCCTGATAATCATAAGAGATTTTAGGTGTAGCGTGTTCATTTAAGTATGGGGTGAGCTTGCCTTTCGGATTAGAGCTTCCGTGGAACACATAATACCCGACAAAGTTACACCCGCCGGCCACTTTAATATTCGCCATCGCCTCAACACTTTGGTAAGGGAGCTTGAAACGGTATTTATAAAAAACAGTCATCCCCCCACCCATTTCACAGCAGGCAAATGGAATTTCCTCCGGATTGTATGCTGGATCAAAGTTATAGGTTGGTTGGTTATAGTTGCGATAAATGTATTCAGGAGTGATAGGGTGCTCCGTTACGTTTGGATCGTAGAAAACCCACGGCCAAAATGCATATCCTCCCCAAAGTGGGAGCACTTCAGACGTTGGTGCAACAGCTCCACCCCAGCCTGTTGCTGTATAAAAAGGTGTGACTAATCCCGCATCGTTCGCTATATCTTTTAAGCGAACAATATGTGCTTCTCCGTCCTCTCCACCCGGTACCCATTCATTACTCGTACCAGTTGTTTGTTCCCAAGGTGCACCAGCATGATAGAATTCGTTTTCTAATTGGATACCAATAACTGGGCCATCGTCACGATACATTAGCCCTTTTACTTGATGACCTATCTCACCATATAACCGCTCAACATAATGAAGATAGGTTGGATCATTACTTCTAACTCGGCAAGGCTCCCCGTATAGCCAATCCGGAAACCCACCATTTCTCACTTCTCCATGAGCAAATGGCCCAATTCGTAAAATGCATTGAAGCCCTAACTCCTGACAAAGACTCACAAACAGGTTAAGGTTTTTAGAACCTTCCCAGTCAAACTCTCCTTTTACTTCTTCATGGTGATTCCAAATCACATAGGTTGGAACGATTGTAATTCCACCCATCTTCATCTTAAGGAGTTCGTCCTTCCACTTTGAGCAATCATACCGACTAAAGTGAAATTCGCCGCAGATCCCAAACGTTGGTTTACCATCGATCATCATAAAATGATTTGAAAAATGGAGAAGCTCATTCTTTGAGTTTCTTCCTTGTAGGTTTGTTAAAGCTGGTTTGAATCTATTCTTTTCTGTATTGATTGTGATTGTTTCTATCTTTCTAGTCATCGCCATTTCACCTCCAAGCTTTTGATTCACCTATACTCGGACCACTTGATAACGCTTTCATATTTTTATATTAGTTTAAATAACTTTATTAAGTCAAGCGTATATTTAAGTTATTTTAATAAATGAGGATATGGTATGATACGGTAAAAACTAAGAATACAGGTGAGCTCATGACACAATTCTTCTCAAAGCTGAGCAGAGAACAAATGAAAACCTTTAATCAAAAGGTGATCTTAAAGCTTTTAAAGGAACATGGCGTTCTCTCAAAAGCTCAGCTATCAAAAATAAGTCAACTAACTGTACCAGCTGTCACGGGAATCATTCAAACCTTGATGCAAAGCCAATTAATAGAAGAGATCGGTCCCACCAAAACAAGCAGAGGGAGATTCCCATCGACCTATAAAGTTCGTTCAGATGGTATTCATATACTAGCTTTTACCATAGCCACTACATTTGCTAAAGCAGCCGTCATTAATCTGGAAGGCGAAATCAAAGAAATATGTCAGACCACGTTACCAAAACATGTGACGTCTGAGCAGGCACTTAGTTATGTTGAAAAGCTTGTCCAACAGTGCAAGCCTGATCAGTATCAGATTATTGGAATGGGTGCAGGACTCCACGGCATTGTTGACACCAAAAAGGGAATTCTTGTATTTCCTCCGCAGCTTTCTTGGAGGTCTTTTCCGATACTAGAAGAGCTAGAAAAACGATTTTCTTACCCGGTCTTAATTGATAACGACTGTAATGCGCTTGTACTCGCTGAAAGGTGGTTTGGTCAAGCAAAGGAAGGGGAAACTACTGTTACGTTAAATGTTGATTACGGAATTGGCGCAGGAATCTATATGAATAGAAGCTTGTTTAGAGGTTCGCACAGCGCGGCTGGGCAAATTGGTCATTCGATCATAAATGAAGATGGGCTGGATTGCCCCTGCGGAAACAGAGGATGTTTGGAGATGCATGCAAGTGAGCCATCCATTGTTCGAGAACTAAAGACAAAGATCGATTCTGGTTTAACCTCAATCTCAACAGATTTAGCTGGTGATGTTCTCTCCATTCAAATCCAGCATATTTATGAAGCTGCATTATTAAATGATGAATTAGCTATCTCATTACTATCAAGAGCTGGCGCACTCACAGGTAAAGCAGCGTCAAGCCTGGTCAATATCCTTAATCCTGACAGGATAATTCTATCCGGTGGGATCCTAAAATCAAATCATACTTTTTTTGAACCATTCCAAACAGCCATTCAGGTTGCTTCCATTCAGACCAATTCAGCAAAACTTGAAATCGTAAAATCCAACCTTGGAGATCATGCAGATGTTATAGGAGCTGCTTCTCTGTGGATTGATCAACTCTTTGATAGCTCAGTGCCCTTGGAATCAATCATTAACCATACATCAACCCTTAGTGAGCAGTAACATATCCACATGTGGATATGTTATAAACAATATTTCATTTGATTACATGTTGTGGATAGTGAATGCCTCCTTACTTATTGTTATTTTCTTACTTTTTCTATACACTTAGAAAAACGAGTTTTATAGGGGGAGATTATGGACGTTTATCACGCTACACTCGAAGACCTAAAAGCAGTTTCACACTTATTCAACAACTACCGTGAGTTTTACCAACAGAAAACCGATTTGACCGGAGCTACCTCTTACATACAGGAACGTCTAACAAATCAAGATTCGATTATCATTGTTGCAAAGGATGGTCATGACTATCTCGGATTTGCTCAACTTTATCCGACCTTTTCATCTATTGCTATGCAAAAAGCCTTTATCTTAAATGACCTGTATGTATCCGAGTCGGCACGTAAGCGCGGTGTGGGCGATGGGTTACTTCAAGCGGTAAAAGACACGATCTTGCAACATCAAATCTTTCGTTTAAGCTTAAGCACCGCTTTTGATAACCACGCTGCTCAACGACTATATGAAAAGCATGGATTTGTTCGTGACACTGAGTTTTATCATTATCAGTTAACACTTGAATAGTAGAAACATAACAGGTATTGTTCATGCGAACACGAAGAGCCTGGGACAAAACTAAAATTAATAAGAATATGGCGAATGATTCAATTGCAGAATCATTCGCCATTCATGTTTTTTGAAAAACAAGCGGAGGAGGACCCTAGACTTCTATAACAAATAAGATTAATGAGGCGCTCTTAATTAGATTTTAACTATTACCCTCTTCTTCTATGGAACCATTTTTCCCTTCTTCTAAGCGGTCGCCAGATCTAAAAGGTTCGCCATCAAATATTGAATCTAGAATTATGCCTCCAGAATAAAGATAAACATAAGTTAATTCTGGTTCATCCTTATAAACAACATTAATATCAAAATCACCTCTACTAGATAACCATCTAGCATCTATATCATCAATGTTATCAAGTGAACCATTATATTCAACAATATGCTCTTCCACTTGGCCAATACGTTCGTTCCTTAGAAATGGGTTGCCATAAAATAAAAAATAAATAAATCCCAAAAAAGATAAAAACGCTAAAACTAGTAACACAGTAAAAATCACCATTAATAATTTCCTCATCATTACATTACCTCCTCTTAAAATGATGGTTAACACATAATATCCAAAGGTATATGTAAGAGTTGGTGGTCAAAGCGACGTATTGAGCATGGATACGGAACAGTAAGCGGTGAGACACTATAGCGGATTTATTGCTATGTTTGAGTTCCTGCTCGCCCCTGCCTCTTTCTTGCTTGCTTATGATTCTACTCTTTCCATTAGTAGACTCGACGTTTGAGTGAGTCGAATGAGATCTCCCACTTCGAAGGTGAGTGTAACCGAGTTATCTAGCTCATTCCCGATCAGTTCAAAAAGACGCACTTCTTCTCCCTCGCGATGTAATTCTAGTGATGCTACACCGTAATATTCATGTATAAGCTGATACGTACCTGGCTCCAAGTCCATGCCTACCTCTGTAATTCCAGACGGCATTACTTGTGGTGAGTTCTTTTCTACAGGGGTGAGGGTCAACCCTTCAAAACCACTGTAGATAAGTGTGTCGGGTAGAACCTTCAAACATTTCGGACAATTCTGAAGTGGAAATACCATATCCAGGTTCCAGCATTTTCAACTGAAGATAGCGACTCGCTTGATCATTTTCGTATGCAAATAAAAGACGAGAATACCGATCATTATCTGCTGTGAACATATGATATGCGGCTTGTTTCGTAAATGAATTTTGCCCTGTATATCCTTTCTCTAACCTGGATTTTATGAGAGGCTCATTCGTGATTATGCTCTCTTCAAGCTCCTCATGATCCAATGTATGTATGCTCTTTATATCTGGTAAAACAATGAAGCAATACCCTGCCATTAAGAGAAACAAAAAAATAATAAAAAAGACGTTTTTCTTACTCTTCCACATCAATGACCATTCGTGTTTAAAAAGTGATCGATACATATAAGCCCTTTCTTTTCAGACGTCCTACAGATAAAACAAATAGTTCCAATTTAAGTATATCAGTTTAATGGAGAATCGCGGTTGTATTTTTTATCATTTTGGAATTTTCAGACCAGTGCAAATGTATAAATGTATCCTTTATCACACACTGTATAAAGAATACTTGTTGAGGGGTGAGGGATGGTCGTGCTTAGAAAATGGAAACAAAAGCGTCTGCATCAAAAGCTTAATCAAACGCCTAAGCAGCCTATACAATCCTTTGAAGAACTACTGGCGCTTTGTAACCTTTCTTCTGACTTTGAAGGTTTAGAGCATCAATCGTTCTCACTCTATTATTTTGCATCTATTATCAAGCCAGAAATTCTGCATGATGAAGTGCTACTGTCTCTAACCAATCACCCTGATGCATCTTTACGTGAACTAAGAAATCTCATCCCTATTGAAAAGGTTGAGTTAACTAACTCCTTTAAAGCTTTAATGGCATCATTTATGCGCGGATCCATTGTTATTCAGTCTGTACGTGAATCTGGATTGTTTCTTATTATTCCAGCTGAACATGCTGAGACGCGTTCAGTTAGCTTACCCGAAGTTGAATTCAGTGTGGTTGGACCAAAAGAGGCATTTGTTGAATCACTACAAACCAATCTAAACCTTGTCCGAAAACGATTGCCTATTCCTGAACTTATTGTTCGCGAGTATAAAGTGGGTGATTTAAGCAAAACGAGAACGGCTATCTTATACCTTCATGGAATTGCAGATGAGCAGGTTGTTCAAACAATGACTCAAAGAGTTCAAGATATTCGGTTTGACCAGGTTGTAGACAGTTCATTTGTTGCTCAACTTATCGCTGACGACTCAAACTCTGTTTTCCCACAGTTAATTGACACGGAGCGTCCGGACCGGGTGGCGTCTGTTCTTGCAGAAGGGAAGGTTGTTTTGCTACTAGATGGCTCCCCTCACGCGTTGACGGGTCCGACATCGTTTGTTGAGTTTTTCTCTGCGTTCGAGGATTATTTTTTACCTTGGCCAATCGCTTCTGTTTTTCGACTCATTCGCTTGTTTGCGATTTTATTTTCCATTCTCTCGACCGCTTTATACGTGGCTGTCTTAACGTATCATTATGAAATGATTCCAACGAACCTACTTAATACACTCGTTTCATCCAGAAGCGGAATCCCCTTTTCTCCAGTTTTTGAAGCCATTATCCTTGAACTCGTTATTGAGCTTTTAAGAGAAGCTGGCGCGCGCTTACCAACAAAAATCGGTCAAACGATTGGGATCGTAGGGGGGATTGTAATTGGGACGGCAGCCGTTGACGCTGGTTTAACAAGCAATATCCTGCTCATCATCGTAGCATTAACTGCGCTCGCATCCTTTACCACACCGATCTATCAAATGAGCAACACGATTCGACTGATACGCTTTCCATTTATTTTATCTGCTCAGTGGTTAGGTTTGTTAGGAGTAGCTGCCTGCTTCGCTCTTTTCTTGAGTCATCTACTAGCTTTGACCTCGCTCGGAAAGCCATATTTAACCCCTATCTATCCTTTACGCATTGCAGACTTAAAAGATTCATTTTTTCGACTGCCTTTTCGGTTACAATCACTACGCCCAGCAAGTGTGGGGGCGCAGAAACGAATAAGGTTTAAGCGAATAAAAGAAGGAAATCATTTAAAAAAATCTGACATTGAAGAATGAGGAGAGAGTTATGCAACTTTATGATCATCCAGATATCACGCGTCAACTCTCACCGTTCTTTAGCTTTTTTATTATAATTGGTGTGCAGATTAGTGTTGGTATTCTTGGTTTTGAGCGGTTTATCGTGATAAAAGCAGGCCATGATGCGTGGATTTCTATCATTATTGCTGGACTAGCTACCCATGTCATCATCTGGATGATGTATACACTTTTGAATAAAAGCAATGGAGATCTAGTCACCATTCACTTAATGACGTTCGGGCCATACCTTGGCTACCTTTTAAATCTTTTTTTCATTTGTTATTATTCGTTGCTCGCCTACACCGTTATTTGCACGTATACAGAGGTTCTAGAAACATGGATGTTCCAAGATGTATATTCGTGGGTGTTCACTCTCTTATTCATAACCATTGCATATAGCTATATGACAAAGGGCATTCGAGTGGTAACGGGACTGGCGGTTCTTAGCTTGTTCATTGCGTTCCCTCTAATCGTTACAATCTTTTTCACTCTCCGTGACTCTCAAATTGAAAACCTTGAACCCATTTTTAATCATTCCATTCTTGATAT
This sequence comes from Alkalihalobacillus sp. FSL W8-0930, assembly GCA_037965595.1. Taxonomy (NCBI): domain Bacteria; kingdom Bacillati; phylum Bacillota; class Bacilli; order Caryophanales; family Bacillaceae; genus Alkalihalobacillus; species Alkalihalobacillus sp. FSL W8-0930. The sequence goes on from CP150183.1 coordinate 3,692,223, forward strand.
TGTGAAAGGGTCAAAAGCCATGGCATTAAATGTTTTGGGTCTATGTGTACTTTTAATGATTTATCCCTTTTTCAAGAATCCCCGCGCTTCGCAAAAATGGACGCACCTTGGTCTGTTTTTTAACATGAGCATGTATATGATTGCGATCATTCTAACCATTTCTTATTATAGTAAAACTCAATTGCAGCAAACCATTTGGCCAACCATTACATTATGGAAAGCTGTAAATCTTGGCGTCATTGAGCGTTTTGAGTACATAGGAGTATCATTGTGGCTGTTTGTTGTTCTCCCATCAATCTGCTTACTTTTATGGTCAGCAAGCCGATTAGCTAAACGAGTGATGCCAATGAAACAGCGTACATGGCTACGGTTGTTATGTCTTATCTTATTTGTTCTTTCCTTTACGATTAATGGACGTATCAAAGTTGAAACATTAAACGATATAACTGCAACGATTGGATTTTACGTACTTTTTGGATATATTCCATTCCTATTTATTTGCTTTGTGATTAGTCAATTTCTTAGAAAAAGGAGAGTGAGAGCATGAGAAAGGTGTGTGCACTTGTCTTCTGTTTTCTGATGATTTGTGGGTGTGCCCCTCGTCCAAAGGTAATAGAAGAGCTACAATTAATACAGGCATTAGGTTACGACGTTCATCACGAGGATGAATTTCGTACCGTAGCGGGATCTCAAATTATTCTCCCGGGTGAAGAAGAAGCACTTCCTAATGCAGTTGTATTTAGTGCATCCGGAGACACGTCTCGCATCACCAGAAAGAAAATGCAAACAGAGTCATCTAAACTACTTGTTTTAGGGCGTATGAATCTATTGCTATTCCAAGATAAGTTGGCAGAACAAGGAATCTTTTATTTTTTAGATATTCTTCAACGAGATCCCGTCATTGGCCGAAATGTAAAACCCGCTATCGTTGAAGGATCAGTCTATGACCTTCTTACACAGGATTACAAACTCGATATTACTGTGTATGAATACCTAAACGATCTCATTGAAGAAAGTGAAGAAGAGATCTTCCCTAAAGTGACTTTGCACTCTTTGTTGTATCACTATTATGAGGAAGGAAGCGACATGTATCTTCCAATGATTAAACCACACAAAGATCGTGCCCGGGTGACTGGCTTAGCCTTATTCAAAGAGGATCAATGTGTCTATAAACTAAATGTTAGGCAAGCCTCCTATCTTAAGTTACTAAGAGAACGATTTTCAGGAGGGTTTTATCAAATTGATCTAGCCGATGACAATCACGTTAGTGTTGAGAATGTGCAAGTTAGCCAGTCGTACACAATTAAGAGGGATACAGATGGTGGTTTTGTCACCTCCATCGATGTTCAATTAGAAGGAGCTATCAATGAACTAGGAGATAATAAGGGAGAGACTCGTTCCTACAGTATGAAAGAACTTGAACAGTATGGTGTAAATCAATTTCAAGAAAGGCTTTCCTCGCTTGTTCATTTATTTCAGGAATTAGAGATTGATCCATTAGCATTAGGCTCTATAGCCAAGAATCGGATCAGAGGGTTGACCATGGAAGAATGGTACGAATCCTATCCCTCTATGGATACGAAAGTAAATGTAGAACTTACCCTTGTTCATAGTGGCATTATAGATGAGTCAGAGAAGTGAACAACTTGATGTTTTTTTCTTACTTTAAAGGGTAGAGACTCTCTAGATACAACACCATCTAGAGAGGATGATCCGCTTGCATCCGGTTCAATACATAAAACGCACATACCAACGTTTGAACAGCCTGTCCTATCATCAAATGAAATATAGCCTTAAATCAAATGTTTGGTTGATCTGTTTAGCCTATGGCTTTATCGGTTTTCTTTTTGCCGTTCTTGCCTGGTATTTAGACATGCATCTTAAGATTGGTACAGAGGCAACAGATTTTTTTCAGGCAGATTATGAATTAACAAGACAAATTGTTAGTTCTCTTGTGGCCGGTATTATTACACTCAATGCGTTCACGCTAAACTCTATCTTAGTTGTTCTCACAAATTTCTCCGGTCAGTTTACACCACGAATGCTAACAACCTTTATCTCCGATCGTCGTACACGTCATTTGATCGGTATTTTTAATATGGCATTTGTGTTTATTCTTCTGACCTTTTTTGTGTTGGATGAAGCGGTAGCCTCACATTATTCAGCCATCCCCATACTAACCGTGCTCTTTATGCTGATTGCTGTTGGATCGTTTGTTATCTTTATCAGTCATACGATTAATTGGATGCAGGTTCCAAATATTATGCAGCACATGAAGGATGAATCACAGCAACAAATTCTCACAACATTAGTTAGAGATTTAGAAGAATACCGTACAACAGAACCACAACGAAATTTGGCTGATCAGCTTGAAGGTGAAGGAATTACGATCACAGCTTCTAAAACAGGCTATATCCAAATCGTTGATTACAAACGTCTCATTGAATACGCTGAGTCTGTAGATACCGTCATCGAATTTGAAAGACGAATTGGCGAATTTGTATTAAAAGGCTCTCCATTACTCACCTATTGGAAAACGGGCCGTTATCCAATCGATCCCGATGAGATTAACAAGCGTGTCTTTATTGGCTCAAAAAAAACAGAGGTACAGGATATTGAGTTCGGCATTAACAAACTAAAAGAAATTGCGATTAAGGCACTCGGCAACGATGACCCACACACAACATCTAACGCAATTTTTCAGCTGTCAGATTTATTGCTATCAATCTCTCAGGTTTCAAGATTCTCACCTTATTTAACAGATTCAAACAATGAATTACGTGTCATTATTCGTAAGGAATCGTTTGCCTTTTACTTAAACTCTACGTTTTCACACATCTGCTTGTACGCCAAAAGAGATCCCGTGATTACAAACAATATTCTGGAGGCCATCAGTCTGTTGGTCGAAGCGATAGATGACGTATACCACGATTGTTCATGGGAATTCGCTTTAATGGTCGCAAAGGGGTATGAAGCCTCATTTTCCTTTGAATACAATGAACAATCTTACTATCAAACGCTTGAAAAGATTTCAAATACAACAAACAATGAGGATGCATATAAGAAATTTTTAGAGGAATTAGACGAGAAAAGAAAAAATCAGGATGTTTAATCTTTGTTGAAAAAGGAATACTCCCCCTAAAATGGTATAAGGAGAGTGCGACGATGAAAGCTGTAACGTTTCAGGGTAAAGAAAACATCCAGATGAAAGAGGTAAGCGCACCATCGATTCAAGAGAATACAGATATCATTGTTCGTATCACGGCAAGTGGTATTTGTGGATCTGACCTTCACTTATACCACGGTGGGATCGTTCCAGAACAAGATTATGTGATTGGTCACGAGCCAATGGGTATTGTGGAAGAAGTAGGTTCAGAGGTTAAGAGCCTTAAAAAAGGTGACCGTGTTGTTATTCCTTTTAATGTAAGCTGTGGAGATTGCCATTACTGCAATCATCAAATGGAAAGTCAGTGCGACAATTCTAACAATAGCCCACATTCGGATGCAGGCGGTCTGTTTGGGTTTGCTGAAGATTTTGGTAACCATCCGGGTGGACAAGCAGAATACTTACGTGTCCCTTATGGTGACTCAACTTCATTTAAATTACCTGAATCAAGTGAGCTTGAGGATGAGCAGGTAGTCTTTTTATCAGATGTTATTCCGACAGCTTATTGGAGTGTAGAGCATAGTGGTGTTAAAGATGGCGACACAGTCATTGTACTTGGATCTGGTCCAATCGGGTTAATGACGCAAAAGTTCGCCTGGATGAAAGGCGCCAAACGTGTCATTGCCGTCGATCAGGTTGATCATCGCCTTGAACACGGAAAACGTACGAATCATGTGGAGACCTATAATTTCAAAGACAACCCAGAGCTTGGCAGTCAGCTGCATGAACTTACAGAAGGTGGCGCGGACGTTGTCATAGATTGCGTGGGAATGGACGGAACCGTACCAAACGGTCAAACCTTTGGATCTGAGTTCGATAATCAGTTTGGAACGATTTCACCAATCATTACGGCAAGTCAGTCGGTTCGTAAGTTCGGTACAGTTCAATTAACCGGTGTGTATGGAACAGAAGCAAACGGCTTTCCAATCGGTGATTTCTTCACTCGAAATGTCAGCTTAAAAATGGGACAAGCACCTGTAGTTCACTTGATGCCAAAGCTATACGATATGATTGAAGCAGGCACATTTGACCCAACAGATATCATTACGCACAAAGTGGCACTTGAAGACGCAGCAGAAGCCTATCGTGTGTTTGATAAAAAAGAAGAAGGTAGTATTAAGACTATTTTCAAACCGTAAAGGATTTTCTTAGAAGAGGCTGGGACATAGCATTAATGTGGATATCAAAACACGAACTTAGCAATTAATCCGCAACAGGAGAATCCCTCGCTTTCCACGGGAACGGCCTCAGCCCCTTCCGCGGAAAATTCACCGCTACAGTGTCTTCACCGCGTTCTGTTCCGTAGGAGTCTCGGGTTCTCCTTACGCTTGTCTTACTAAGATACAAAAATACGAATGGCGAATGATTCGATCGTAGAATCATTCGCCATTTTTCTAGTTGATTTATAGTTTTGTCTTAGCCCCTTTTCAGGTTAGATGTAAGATGGTTTCCTCAAGCGCAATCGCTTCATTAGACGGGGATTTGGTTAAGAGGTATGTGGAGACCACAGGCAAAGTGAGTGATGGTAGCTCTCCTTCTAGCATTCTTCCTTCAGCGAGCTCCCTTCTTACTGCAGACAGTGGGAGGAACGAACAGCCTAACCCCTCCTCGATAAACCGTTTTGTTACATGAACCTGAGACACTTTCATCTCCCTTATGGTAGGTACAAGACGTTTACAGAAAAGGAGAATCTCGTCCCAATACATGGGATGGTTATGAGTTAATAGAACCTGCTCTGATAGAATCGCTTCAGCATCAATTGGACCCCCACTTTCCACGTCACGCCCATCATGCGGGACCACAAATACCACATTTTCAGACTGTATCTGCTTGCAAGACAGTTGATTGGACAGGACTGGCATTCGAGACAACCCAATGTCCACCTCTCCCTCACTAACTGCAGATCCGATGAATTTTGATTCCATGACCTCAATCTTCACTTCCGTATTGGGATGATCCTTCGTAAATACTTTAATCCAATGTGGAAGATAGCTTGTTGCGATAAGGGGAGAAACAGCTACTCGAACTTCTTTTAGAAAGCCTTGTATTTTCTTATCCATGTGTGACATCCCCGCACGATACGTCGCAAGCATGGCACGCGCATGTGGAACAAATTCCCGTCCGAAATGAGTAAGTACAACCCTTCGCCCAGTGCGCTCAAATAATTCGGCGCCAACAAGCTTTTCAAGCTGATGAATATGAACCGTTACAGTTGGCTGGGACACATAAAGCGAAGAAGCCGCCTTTCGAAAATTTTCGTAGTGGGCTGCTGCTAGAAAGCTTTCAATCCAATGCATATTCAACAACTTTCACCCCTCTTTATTAATTACGTATCATAATCAATTTAATCAATATTATTTAATATTTATTATCATATCACTCTAGTACACTAAAGAAAATATAGGAGAGGATGAGGGTCATGTTAAAACGAGGATTAGAAGGAGTTATTGTTGCAGAGACAGTGATTGGAGACGTAGATGGACAAAAAGGACAGTTGCTTTACAGAGGATACAACGCAGCCGATCTGGCAGAGACAAAAAGCTTTGAAGAAGTAGCCTTTCTTCTTTTAAATGGGGAGCTGCCGACTTCCGAAGAACGTAAGGAGTTTGAGACAGAACTCATCGAAAAAAGAAGCCTTCCAAAAAGTATTCAAACACTTATGCACTCGCTCCCGTTATCACTTTCTATTATGGATGTCCTGCGTACATGTGTTTCTAGCTTAAATAGTAAAGCCACCTGGCCCCCTACCAAAGCAGAGGCCATTCAACTCATTGCCCTTTTTCCAACAATCATTGCCACATGGGTTTGCCATACCAAAGGAGAAGACCTTCCTAACACAGATCCAACACTAAATCACGTAGATCATTATTTTTATTTACTCACTGGTAAAAAGCCCGAGCCTGCGCAAAGTGCAGCATTAACTGCTTACCTCGTTTTAACAATGGAGCATGGGATGAATGCATCTACATTTGCAGCGCGAGTCGTTTCCTCAACTGAATCGGACCTGCCATCGGCAATCTGCGGCGCACTCGGTGCGATGAAGGGGCCACTGCACGGCGGTGCACCCACAGGAGTCCTGCAATTATTAAAGGATGTGCAGACTTCATCAGACAAGCCGGAACGTGTTCTGCGAAAGAAATTAGATGCAGGAGAGAAGCTCATGGGGTTTGGCCATCGCGTTTATAAAACGTATGATCCAAGGGCCGTAGCGCTTCGGAACGTTTTACAGAAGTCTGGAGACGACCACCATGCACTTCAGGATGCAGTTACCCTTGAAGCGCTGATCACACAGCTTCTTGCTGAATACAAGCCTGGTCGCAAGCTGCATGTCAACGTCGAATACTATGCAGCCGCCGTAATGGATGCACTTCAACTCGATTCCAATTGGTTCACACCCACTTTTTGTGTCAGCAGGATCGTAGGCTGGTCAGCCCATGTGCTGGAGCAATCAGTCGATAATCGAATCTTCCGTCCTAGTCAGGAGTATACTGGAGGCGTGAAGTAAGAGGTATGAGGAGCGCACATGTTCACATAGCGATGTGAGGGTGTGCGCTTTTGTTAAGTGGGGGCGTTATCATCTCACTTCCCCTCAGAAAACAAAAAAACAGCGGACACTTGGTCCACTGCTTCTTCTGCTCCCATTTAATAAGGACTAGATGGTTCACTTAATTGCTCTGCTTCTTCTACAGCGGATGGTTTCATAGCGCCTCGTTTTTTGAACGATTCAATGCCCTCTTTCACTCTGCGACCGTAGTCTGAGTCCGCTTCAGTTAGGTTATGAATCATCTGGGTTTGCACTCGTTCGTCGGCTTGGCTAATTCCTGCGACAAGGTTTTTGATTAACTCATCTTTTTCCCAGTCAGATAAACGATTGTAGGTCTCTCCCGCCTGACCGAAGTTATTTGGTCGGTCAATTGGCTCTTTCACTACGCGGCCACTTACTTCAGGCTCATGTGGCTTTCCGTTTCGCTTCGCTTCTTTTAGCCCTTCTACCGATGGTTCATAATTAATATGTGGATTGTGAGAAGGTGGTGTATCTACGTAATAAGTCATCTGCCCATCACGTTGGTTTGTTGCCACTCGTTTCTTAGGTGCATTAATCGGAAGCTGTAAATAATTCGCCCCAACTCTATGTCGCTGCGTATCAGAGTAACTGAATGTCCGTCCTTGAAGCATCTTGTCATCTGAAAATTCCAATCCATCAACCAATACGCCTGTTCCAAATGCGGCTTGCTCCACTTCAGCAAAGTAGTTTTTCGGATTACGATTTAGCGTCATCTTTCCTACTTTATGCCATGGAAACTTATCTTTGTACCATAGCTTCGTATCATCCAGCGGATCAAAATCCAGCTCTGGATGATCGTGGTCCTCAATGATCTGCACATAGAGCTCCCACTCAGGATAATTTCCTTCCTCAATCGCCTGATATAGGTCCACTGTCGCATGGTTAAAATCTTCTGCTTGGATCTTTTCAGCTACTTCCTGCGTTAAGTTTCTAATGCCTTGAAGCGGCTCCCAGTGATACTTCACAAGTACACCTTTGCCTTCATTGTTGACCCACTTGTATGTATTCACACCAGAACCCTGCATCTGCCTGTAATTGGCCGGAATCCCCCACGGTGAAAACAAGAAAGTAATCATATGTGTCGCTTCAGGTGTGTTTGATATGAAATCAAAGATGCGCGCAGGATCCTGTGTATTTGTAACTGGATCCGGTTTAAAGGCATGAATCAAATCAGGAAACTTCATCGCATCACGAATAAAAAAGATCTTGAGATTGTTCCCTACCAAATCCCAGTTGCCATCCTCTGTGTAAAATTTAACGGCAAACCCACGAGGATCTCGTAATGATTCTGGTGAATGGGTACCATGTGTAACAGTAGAGAAGCGAACAAACACAGGTGTTTCTACATCTGTGTTCGTAAATACTTTGGCACGCGTATACTTTGAGATCGGATCATCCCCTACTTTTCCATACGATTGGAAGATCCCGTGTGCACCTGCCCCACGACCATGGACCACACGTTCAGGGATACGTTCACGATCAAAGTGACTAATTTTTTCTAAGAAATCATAGTTCTCAAGTGTGGACGGCCCTCGATTTGAAACGGTTTTGATGTTTTGATTATCAACAATAGGTTGTCCCTGTCGATTGGTTAACGTTTGATCTGTTTCGTTCGCTGCCATCCGACCATCATGTGAATCGCCGTCATGCTGAGCATTTGTTTCGGTATGATTATCCAAGTAAAAAATCTCCTTTATCCGGTTAATTTTGGTCAAACTTATTGTTAACCGGATAAGGAGATTTTTATTCTTCACTTCACTTTTTTTTCCATAATATAATCGTCCATCACAAAGCCGTGTCCGATATCGTTCACTTCCTCTGCGACAATCTTAAATCCTTTCTTTTTATAAACTTCAATCGTATGACGGTTTTCACGATTCACGGTTAACCAAAGTACTTCAAGATCTCTTTGTTTACATAGATTCTCTAGAAACGACATGGCTTCACTCGCATATCCTTTGCCTCTAGCTTCTTTAAGCATGTATAACTTACTTAGGAAAAGCCTAGATCCTTCCTCTTTCACAGCCAAGTACCCTATTGGAGCTTGATTAACATTTAAATTAAAATACTCATAACCTTCCGTTTCAATCTGACGCGTCACTGCCTCAGCCGATTGAAATTTTCCGATCATATAATCTACCTGTTCCTTCGTAATGATACCGATGTAGTGTTCGTTCCAGATCCCAACAGCTTGCTCAGCCAGTGTATGGATCTCACTCTCTGTATGTACCTTTGTAATCTCTACTGTCATCTCGCAACTCACCTTTCTATACTGGCATTATACGAAAAAAAAAGCTAAATACAAAATGTATTTAGCCCTTAATCTCTTCATAGTTATGCTGTAAAAGTTGCTCAATATCGATCGGTAACCCGCTCTTCGTCGATTTCCAAACAGCCTCTCCAACGGCAATAGAATAAGCTCCTGCCTCGGATCCTGCTAAAATTTCATATGGTCTTGTTGGGTCTGGCCCAAGGAAGATATCTTCTTGGATGAGTGGATCACCACCACCGTGTCCACCATCGTTCTTCACAACGTGAATGACTTCTTTTGATCCGAATAACGGGAAGAAATCTATTGTCTGTTCAGGTATTGGGAATGGTGTGCGGTCAGGAGAGTGGAATTCTGTTGTCTCCAGTCTACCTTTTGTTCCATTAATCGCTAGACGGTACCCTTCATATGGAAGAGAGAAGTTGATAGAGTAACTCAGTAACGCACCTTTGTCATAACGAACACTAGCTGTGTACGTATCCTCAATCTCTATTTCATGATCATAGATACAAGCGTCAGGACGGTAATTCGTATACTCTTCCATCTTTTGATCACTATTCAAATGATCGTCCTCTGTCTTCCCAGTTCCTCGTCCAAACCAGCGAGTATAGTAAGGGCACACGTGTTGCTCCTTACAGGTACCACAGAAACGATTGTCAGTTGGGCTAGGGTTTAGGTCCCCGTCTTTTCCATAGTAGTGGAGGGCACCGTGAGCAAAGACCTGCTCTGGCTTCTGGTCAATCCACCAGTTTACTAAATCAAAATGGTGAGTTGATTTGTGAATAGATAGGCCACCAGAATATTCTCTCATACGATTCCAACGTTTAAAGTAACTTGATCCATGATACGTATCAATGTACCAGTTTAAATCAACGGAAGTAATGCGGCCCAGTTTTCCATCAGCAATTAACTCTCTAATTTTACGATGGTATGGACTGTAGCGATAGTTAAAGGCAACTGTTACTTTCCCTTTACTTTTACCTTCTGCTTCCATTACTCGTTTTGCATCTTTAACCGTTGTCACCATTGGTTTTTCAGTTATTACATCTAGATCATGTTCAAGGCCTTTTACGATATAGTCAACGTGTGAGTCGTCTCGACCTGTGACGATAATCGTATTGGCCCCTGTTGTTTTAATCATCTCATCAAAGTGCTCAAATTGAGTATAGAACGGGGTTCCGAGAAGCTCTGGAAACTTATTCATACAGATCTCTTCTCGTCTAGGATCAATATCCAGTAAGCCTACAATTTGATTCGTTTGCGAAAACTGATACATCACAGGTTCCATAAACATTTTTAATGCACGATTACTAAGACCACATACTGCTATTTTCCTCATGTTTGTTGTACCTCCTGTGTCTGGGCTTTTCTTTCAAGAGAATGATGAACTAATTTGAAGACCCACATTAAGAATGTAGCGGGTACCGCTGCACCAAAGAATAAGATGAGACCTGGCACAGTCATGAACAGCATTTGCAACGCATACAAGCCAACTAAAACTAAGATGAGATACGTTGGATGTCCAAAGGCTAAGGCCAAAGCCGTCTTAATTCGGTCTAATCCCACAACGTCAAAACTCACGTATGTCGGGAAAAGAAAAATAAGCATAATTGCAAACGCAACGCCAACAGCTATCATCGTGTATCGAATAACGACGTAGGTCCATTCCATTCCGGTGAATAAAGTAAGATTCCAATAAATCAAAAAGCCTACTAAAATTAGAGCGACACCTAGTCCATTTGAACGGAGGAACTCTTTTTTATAGTTAGCCCAAAATGTAGCAAACACCGGCTCATCCCAGTCCCCTTGCATCCATTTCTTACACACAGCAAACATAGCGATCGTCGCTGGCATGAAACCGAATACAACCAAACCTACAATCGTAAACCCTAGCCATAAAGCGTTTACATAAGCAAGTTTATAAATTGCTGTGCTGATCCGATAGAAGCTTCCCCAAATACCTGGCATTTCCATGATCTCACCCCATTTAGTTAGAAAATAATGCGTTTACTAATTCTGTTGCCTTTTCTGGTTCAGGACTATATACAGGTACTCCTACCAAATGGTCCTCTGTTAATTCAATATCATGTAAATCCATTACGTTACTCTTATTCAAGTTTAGTGCCTTAATTTCCTCTTGATTTGCGTCATTCTTAACATATTGATTTAATGCAAGTTTCGTCTCGAATCCCTCAAGTGGTATTAGTGCTTCGTACTCCACCATATGCTCTGCTAGATTCCCTTCAACAATAAGCAGGCTAGATTGGTGACTAGCAAGCTCTGTTAAGAGTCTCTCTTCAACTTCTGGGAAAAAGGTGATCTCTGTATTTGAATCAAGCTCTAGTTCCGATTCAATCATTTCTTTTTGCTCATAGATTTCATCAGAGAACACAATGACTTTCATTTGTTCGTCATCTGAACTGCAAGCAGCCAGAAGGATACAGAGAAAACCAAACCCTATTAATGCAGTCCTCTTCTTATGATTTCGTTTCATCGTGTATCCCCCTGTTCTACTAGTCTCATTTACTCGTTTCCTTGGTAGTGAAACCAATCAAAGTCAGCAACATTATCACTTGATCTACCTGCACTCGTAGCAAAAGGTCCCAGATAAGCTCCGGTAAATCCTCCTGCCTTATCCGTACTTAAAATCCGACCATCTTCACTTTCAGCAAGTACGTTCCATTGATCTGGTTTCTCCGCGTAATAGAAATGATACTCCTGTCCATCTGCCTCTACCTTTAAGTAGATGGTCTTATCTTTATATACGTTGCTTGCAACTACATGCTCGTTTCCACTCTCTCGTCTAATCAATTGAACGACTTGCTCACCATCTGTAAGAGCCACTTCAAATCGGAATTGATAGTCATGATTTTGGATGAGTAACAATCCAGCCGTTTCATTCTCAGACTGAGGCGTGAAATCGAGTACAGTCGTTGCCGAAAAATGTTCATGTTGTTGACGACGCCCAATAAAACTAGGAGTGGCGTGTTCAACTGTCGACTCTGGACGCAGATTTAACCTTAAGAAACCTGGTCTATCCGTCAGGGAATAACTTGTTTCATCCGGTGTTCGCAAGAAATTCCACCGTAAGTCGAGTACCTCACTTTCAAATGAATCAAAGGTTGGCACGCTCGGCCATTTATGTTCTGGTAGATTTGGCTTTGTCATCTCGAATTCAATTTTGCCTGTATCCGGACACATGACCGGCCAATCATCTTCCCACGTCATCGGAGCAAGAAATGTCTCTCTTCCAAGGTTACGGTAGTGTCCACCATAAGGCCTTGAAGCTAAGCAAACCAACCACCACTCTCCGTTTTGCGTTTCGATGATGTCTGCATGACCAACGTTTACGATCTTAGAGTCTCTACCTAAATGTCTGTGTGTCAGAATTGGGTTCCGCTTCGACGATTCGTATGGACCGGTAACGGATTTACTTCGTGCCACAGTCACTGCATGCGTGTAACCAGTGCCACCTTCTGCAATAATCAAGTAGTAGTATCCATCTTTTTTATAAAGATGAGGTGCTTCCTGTGCATGAGCATTTTTTAATGCTCCATCCCAGATACTGATTGGTTCCCCAATAAGTTTCCCAGCGTTAATATCCAGCTCCTGCAACCAAATCTCTTCATGCTTGTGATGTGTTTGACCAGTCGGTGGTACACGATTTCCGGTGTAATACACCCGTCCATCGTCATCAAAGAGTAACGATGGATCAATACCTGGTGCTCCTTCAAGCCATACAGGATCTGACCAAGGTCCAGCTGGATCGTTTGCTGTCACATAGAAGTTTCTTCTCTCTCCTTGTCTGCTCACAACAAACGTAGTAATCATGTAAAAGATTCCTTCATGATAACGAATGGTGGGTGCCCAAATTCCGGCGGATGGCTCTGTCCCACCCAGCTCTAGCTGAGAAGGACGATCCAACACATGCCCGATTTGCTTCCAGTTCACTAAATCTCGACTGTGAAAGATGGGTACACCCGGGAAATATTCAAAGGTTGATGTAACTAAGTAATAATCTTCTCCCACTCGACAAATGGAAGGGTCCGGGTAAAACCCGGGTATAATCGGATTTTTAAACGTATTCACAATTGCCTCCTATTAACCTTTCATTGAACCAATTAGTGCACCCTTTGCAAAATACTTTTGTAGGAATGGATACACCATTAGTACAGGAATTGTTGCCACAACGATAACAGCCATCTTCACTGCAATCTCTGGTGGTGGCACATCTGTATATTCGGATCCATCGTAACTTAATCCAGATGCTAGAACGACCACTTGTCTAAGTAGTACCTGAACCGGCCATTTTGAAGCATCATTTAGATAAAGAATGGCGTGCATGTAAGTGTTCCAGTACGTTACCGCATAGAACAATGAAATCGTTGCAATCGCTGGCATCGAACATGGAAGTACGATTCGGAATAACACACCAAAATCATTACATCCATCGATTTTGGCTGACTCTTCTAAACCAGCTGGAAGGTTCATAAAGAAACTTCTTAGGATAATCATGTTAAAGGCATTTATTGATACCGGTATAACGAGTGCAAGCAAGCTGTTCATTAATCCAGTCTGTTGAACAACAAGGAACGTAGGAATCATTCCCCCGTTAAAAAGCATAGTGAAGATGATAAAAAACATAATGAAACGTCTACCAACTAAGTCTCTTCTTGATAATCCATAAGCTGTTAGAACGGAAAGGAACATACTCCAAGCCGTTCCACCAAGTGTGACACCAATTGAGACTAGCATAGCAGTCATGATGGTATCTGTTGAGAAAATGTATCGATATGCATCTAAGCTAAATGTTGTTGGAAAGATTAAGAAGCTTCTTGAAGCAATTTCAGCACTCGTCGCGAAGGAGCTACCAATAACGTGTACAAAAGGAAGTACACACAAAAGTGCTATTACGCCGAGAATGAAGGCATTTGCGCCTGAAAACAATCGGTTTGAAATACTTTTTTCGCCTACCATATGTGCACTCCTTTCTAATAAACGCCCTCTTCGCCGTATTTTTTGGCCAGTTTATTGGCACCAATAACAAGGATCAGGCCGACTATTCCTTTAAAGAAACCTACTGCTGTACTGTAACTAAATTGTCCTTGCTGGAGACCTGCGGTAAAGACGTACGTATCAAAGATCTCGGCTACGGCTCGGTTAGAAGAGTTTAAGAGTAGATACACATGCTCAAAACCTAACTCGAGTACATCACCAATTTTAAGAATTAATAAAATGATGATTACACTTCTGATAGACGGAAGAGTAATATGCCAAATCTGTCTTAAACGACTTGCTCCATCGATCTTTGCCGCTTCATAAAGCTGTGGATCAACCCCAGCAATGGCAGCTAAGAAGATAATCGTTCCCCAACCTGACTCACGCCAGATAATCTGTAGGATATACATTGGTCTGAACCACTCTTCACTTAAAAGGAAGTTAATTGGCCCAAAGCCCATTGCTCGTAACAAACTGTTAATGATCCCACCGTCTAACGTGAGCATCACATAACTGATTGAAACGATTACTACCCAAGACATAAAGTGTGGAATGTAGATAAGCGTCTGGATACTCTTTTTGTAAAACTGATGTCTTATTTCATTTAACATAAGAGCTAAAATAATCGGTATTGGAAACGCTATGACTAACTGAAGAATAAACAAAACAATTGTATTCTTAAAGATCATCCAGAAATCAGGGTCTTGGAATAACCGTTCAAAGTGAGCGAAACCCACCCATGGACTTCCAGTAATTCCGAGATAAGGCTTGTAATCTTGAAAGGCAATAATCAATCCGTACATTGGGAAGTACTTATAAATCAGAAAGTACAAAATACCTGGAGCAATCATTAAGTATATAAGCTTATTTTTCTTTAATTTATTAACCCGTTCCTTACGCCTTGCTGCTTTGAGGTTTATTTTCTGATTAGGTTCTAAAGAAACTTGATTAGCCATACTACACCCCTTTCATTGAGAGGAGCAGTTTCCTGCTCCTTGATTGTGATTAGTTCAACTCGTTATAAGACTCTGTGTACTCGTCCATGATTGTTTGTCCGCCTTGATTTTTCCAGTTGTCGATCGCTTTATTAAATCCATCTTCGTCAAGTTGTCCAAGAATGTACTGGTATGTTGCATCTTGAATAATTCCTTGAAGTCTTTCACCATTTTGAATGTATTCATCTGAATGTAAACCAATCGAAGCGTCTTGAATTAAATACTGCTCATTATCTTTTTCAAGCTCCGTTGCTTTTGTTTTAGGTGGATAATCAGAATATCCTTCATAACGGCCACTCGTTTCAGCCTCACCAATTTCAATAGATAGATATGGTTTGACTTCACGGTCAGCTGCTTGCTGGTTCTCAGCAATTGTCTTAGCTAGTCCATCTTCTACTGTGTAATGCTCATCTTCTACTCCCCAAACAAGTGTGTTCATCGTGTCTGTATCCATCAACTTATCAAAGAAATCAAGGATTTTCTTAAGCTCATCCTCCGTTTCAACAGCTGATTTAGGAAACATCATTAAGCTTCCATAACCAGGGATCGACCAAATGCCGTATTCTCCATCTGGACCTTCAACATAGTTGTGTACATCTAATTCAACATCAGGATTTAATGCGACCGCATCACGGTAAATGGTTTCAACATCTCCCATTGAACCAATGTAAATGCCGGCTTTTCCTGTTTTAAACATATCTTGCTGGTCTGTTTTACTTGTTACCGGGAAGTCTTGATTCATGTATCCGTTTTCATGAATATCTTTAATATAATTTAACGTATCCATATACTCATCAAACATAAATTCTGGAGTAATTACGCCATCTTTAATTCCCCAGTCGTTTGGAGTACCATGCCATGATGCAACTGCCTTAAAAGCACCGTACTGCATGTCATTACGGTCTGTAATCCCGAAAGTATCATCTCTACCGTTTCCATCAGGATCGTCCTCTGTAAAGGCACGAGCCATTTCATATACTTCATCAATATTTGTTGGGGCTTCAAGTCCTAAGTTATCTGCCCAATCCTTACGGTAGATAATACCTGATCTAGATAACGGTCTTCCTTGATAGATAGAATAAATCTTTCCATCAATTTTAGAGTTTTCTAAAATTTCCGGCTTCAACTTACTCAAATTTTCGTACTCATCTAGATAAGGTCCTACTTCCCAGAATTGATCATCTTGAATGGCGCCGATAAATAGATCCGGATTTTGAATTGAAACAACCTGTGGAAGTGTACCTGTTGCGAATGCAGCATTTAACCGCTCATCATAGTTATCACCCGGTACCCACTGAATATCAAGTGTTGCACCTGTTTCTTCTTCAATCATATTTTGGATTTTTTTATCCGGAACTTCAGGAGTATGCAAGGTAGCCATCATTGTGATGGGACCGTCACTTGCTCCCCCGCCTTCAGATGAAGCGCTTTCATTTTGATTACAGGCAGCTAGTCCTACAAGCCCTACACATACACCTGCATATAGAACAACTTTCTTAGATCTTTTCAATGTAATTCCTCACTTTCTTTCGTGGATTTCTCGTTTGTCTTTTGAAGCTTAGACTTAGTGTACCGATCAATGAACGTATTGAGAATAATCATTGCGTTGGTTGGTACACCCTAATACGGATAAGGGTTTGAAGTGACATATGGTCTAATGATTACTTGCGTTACTTTACAAGTTATAGGTAAATCCGGCTTCATTCACGATAAGATTTCTAAGAAGGAACTAGTTAAAAATTAGTAAAGAGGCATTAACATACCATTGATGTGAATAACAAAAAATGAACACAGCACAACACCCGCTGCAGGAGCATCCTTCCGCTTGTTCAAATTAAAATGGCGAATGATTCTGCAATCGAATCATTCACCATTTTCGTATTGATTTTAGTTATGTCCCAGGCTCTTTCGTCTAAGATTGTTTTATTGTCTCTGCTTATAATGTTCCGTGAACTCATCCATAATTTTTTGTCCACCTTGGTTCTTCCAATTTTCTACTGCCTTATTAAATCCTTCTTCATCAATTTGTCCAAGTACATATTTGTACGTTGCATCGTTGATGATTTCTTGGAGTCTTTCATTGTTATGAATGTATTCTTCAGAATGTAGACCAATCGATAAGTCTGGGATCAAATAATTTTCATTATCCTTTTCAAGCTCTGTTGCTTTCATCTTAGGCTCATATTCAGAATAACCTTCATAGCGACCAGAGGACTCTGCTTCTCCAATTTCAAGTGATAGAAATGGTCTTACTTCACGATCAACTGCTTGTTGATTTTCAGTCATTGTTTTTGCCAACCCATCTTCTACTGTGTAATGCTCACCTTCGATTCCCCACACTAACAAATTCATTGTTTCGGTCTCCATTAACTTGTCATAGAATCCTAGAATTTTCTTAAGATCCTCTTCCGTTTTTACGGAGTCTTTAGGAAACATGAGTAAACTTCCGTATCCAGGAATGGACCAAATTTTATACTCACCATCAGGACCTTCAACATAGTTATGAACGTCAAACTCAGCGTCAGGGTT
Source organism: Alkalihalobacillus sp. FSL W8-0930 (assembly GCA_037965595.1). Classification (NCBI taxonomy): domain Bacteria; kingdom Bacillati; phylum Bacillota; class Bacilli; order Caryophanales; family Bacillaceae; genus Alkalihalobacillus; species Alkalihalobacillus sp. FSL W8-0930. The sequence goes on from CP150183.1 coordinate 3,709,745, forward strand.
TAAAGCCGTTGCATCTCGGTAAATTCCTTCTACGTCACCCATTGAACCAATATATAGTCCAGCTTTTCCTGTTTTAAACATATTGACCTGATCTGTTTTACTTGTAACAGGGAAATCCTGATTCATATATCCATTCTCATGAATCCCTTTAATGTAGTTGAGTGTATCCATGTATTCATCGAACATAAATTCTGGCGTGATGACTCCGTCTTTTTCACCCCAGCCATTAGGTGTACCATGCCAGGAAGAAATTGTTTTAAAAGCTCCATAATACATTTCACCGCGGTCAACTAAGCCAATTGTATCGTCTTGCCCATTTCCATCCGGATCATCCTCTGTGAATGCACGGGCCATCTCGAATACCTCGTCAACGTTTGTTGGCGCTTCAAGTCCCAGCTTATCCGCCCAGTCTTTTCTGTAAATAATGCCTGATCTTGATAGTGGCCTTCCAAGATATAGAGAGTAAAGCTTGTCGTCAACTTTTGAATTATCTAAAATGTCTGGGTTAAGCTTACTCAGATGCTCAAATTCATCTAGGTAGGGGCCGATCTCCCAGAACTGTCCATCCATGATGGCTTCTCTGAATAAATCAGGATTTGAGACCGTTACAACTTGCGGAAGAGTGCCCGTTGCAAAAGCCGTATTAAGTCGTTCGGTATAATTGTCACTTGGAACCCATTGAATATCGAGTTTAGAATCTGTTTTTTCCTCCAGTAACTCCCGAAGTTTATTATCAGGTACTTCTGGTGTATGCAATACTGCCATAATTGAGATGGGATCATTACTTGCCTTTCCCTCTTCATTATTCGAAGCGCTTTCATTTTCGTTGCATGCTGATAATCCTAATAATCCGATACAAATACCCAAAAATAGAGCTACCTTTTTTATGTTTTTCAAAAGTACTCCCCCGCCCAATTTTAATTTGTACTGCGAATTTAAAACGATAGTGCTCTCCATAAGAGAAAGCACTATAGGTACTATATTCGATTACCTTTGCTGATAATCCTCTGAAAATTCATCAATAATTTTTTGGCCGCCTTGGCTCTTCCAATTTTCAATTGCTTTATTAAAGCCGTCTTCATCAATTTGACCTAGAATATATTTATACGTAGCGTCATCAATGATGTCTTGAATGCGATCGTGACTTTTGATGTATTCTTCAGAATTGAGCCCAATAGATAGATCTTGAACTAAGTACTTTTCGTTATCCTTTTCAAGCTCTGTAGCTTTTACTTTAGGTGGATACTCAGAGAACCCGGTATATCTGCCATTCGACTCTGCATCTCCCACTTCAATTGATACATATGGTCTAACTTCTCGATCAATTGCCTCACGATTTTCAGTGATCGATCGAGCCATTCCGTCCTCTAATGTATAATGCTCGCCTTCCACACCCCATAAAAGGAGATTCGTTGTATCTGGCTCCATTAACTGGTCATAGAAATTAAGAATTTTCTTGAGCTCTTCTTCTGTTTTCACTGAAGACTTAGGAAACATAAGTAAGCTTCCGTATCCAGGTAGGGACCACGTTTTAAATTCGCCATCTGGACCTTCTACATAGTTATGGACGTCGAATTCAACATCCGGATTCAAAGCGACTGCATCTCTATGAATTCCTTCAATATCACCCATTGACCCAATATAAAACCCTGCTTTCCCTGACTTAAACATATTTTGCTGGTCTGTTTTACTAGTTACAGGGAAGTCTTGATTCATATAGCCATTTTCGTGAATACTCTTCATGTAATTTAATGTATCTAGATACTCATCAAACATAAATTCAGGTAAGATCTCGCCATCCTTTTCTCCCCAACCGTTTGGTGTCCCAAACCATGAAGACATGACTTTAAATGCTCCATAGTACAAATCACTCATATCAGTTAAGCCAATCGTATCATCTTTCCCATTTCCATCCGGGTCATCTTCAGTAAAGGCACGAACCATTTCGAATACTTCATCCGTATTGGTTGGTGCATCTAGCCCCAAATTATCTGCCCAATCTTTTCTATACATAATTCCCATTCTAGAAAATGGTCTGCCTTGATAGATCGAATAGATTTTTCCGTCTAGTTTTGAATTTTCCAGAATATCAGGGTTAAGCTTACTTAGATTTTCGTACTCGTCTAAATAAGGTCCAACCTCCCAAAACTGATCATCTCTGATCGCTTCTCTAAATGGGTCCGTGTGTTGAATCTGTACTACTTGAGGGAGAGTACCTGTTGCAAAGGCTGCATTTAGACGCTCCGTATAGCTATCATTAGGAATCCATTGAATATCAAGCTTTGTATCTGTTTTTTCTTCAATCATTTCTTCAATTCTCTGGTCAGGCACTTCAGCAGTATGCAGGATTGTCATGATAGAGATCGGATCATCACTTTGCTTAGCTTCACCTGTCGGATTTGAAGCGCTTTCATTTTGGTTGCAAGCTGTTACACCTAATAATCCTATACTTACACCTGCAATCAGTACTACTTTTTTTGCTTGATTCAATGTTCATCCCCGCTCTCTAAATGGATTGTTCTCTTTTTATAAAATACATAAAAGAAGCGCTCCTTTCCCTCTGAAAGAAGCGCTATTCCATTATTAAAGCTTACTGAGCATTATAAGCCTCTGTATATTCATCAATCATATCCTGACCACCTTGATTCAACCAGTTATCAACAGCAGAGTCGAAACCTGCTTCGTCAATTTGCCCTAGCATGTACTTATACGTAGCATCATCAATGATTCCTTGCAGACGTTCACCATTTTGTACATAGGTATCTGACACTAGGCCAAGAGAATAATCTTGAATAAGGTAATTCTCGTTATCCTTTTCGAGTTCTGTGGCTTTCGTTTTTGGATCGTACGTAGATAATCCTTCATACTTGCCTGTATTTTCAGGCTCACCAATTTCTAGTGACAGGTATGGTTTCACTTCTCGATCATTCGCTTGCTGGTTCTCAGCGATTGATTGTGCTTTTCCATCTTCAAGTGTGTAATGCTCGCCTTCTACACCCCAAGTCATTAGGTTCATGTTCTCAGGCTCCATCATTTGATCAAAGAAGTTAAGAATATACTTTAGCTCTTCTTCTGTTTCTACAGATGAACGTGGGAACAATAACATTCTGCTATATCCCGGGATTGACCAGATACCATATTCTCCATCGGGGCCTTCCACATAGTTATGAACTTCAAATTCTACGTCAGGATTTAAGTCCGCTGCATCTCTGTATAACGTTTCAACATCTCCCATTGAACCAATGTACATCCCGGCTTTCCCAGTTTTAAGTAGGTCCTGCTGATCCGTCTTACTTGTTACCGGAAAGTCCTGATTAATGTAACCGCTCTCATGAAGATCTCTAAAAAAGTTTAGTGTATCTTTATACTCATCAAACATAAACTCCGGTGTAATTTCTCCATCTTTTTCACCCCATTGGTTTGGTGTACCAAACCAAGAAGCAACGGATTTAAAAGCACCGTACTGTAACTCATTTCGATCTGTTAAACCAAACGTATCGTCTCTTCCATTTCCATCAGGATCATCTTCTGTAAATGCTCTTAGCATTTCATATACTTCGTCCGTTGTAGTAGGAGCTTCCAGTCCTAGATTATCAGCCCAGTCTTTACGGTAGATGATTCCCTGTCTTGAAAGAGGTCTCCCTTGATAAATCGAATATAATTTTCCTTCAAACTCCATATTGGATAATACATCAGGTTTTAATTTTTGTAGGTTTTCGAATTCTTCTAGATAAGGGCCAATCTCCCAAAATTGATCGTCTCGTAATGCTTCATAGAACATTTCAGGTCCCTGTACGAATAAAACTTGAGGTAATGTGCTGGTAGCGAACGCTGCATTTAAGCGTTCTTCATAGTTGTTTTGAGGAACCCATTGAATATCTAATGTTGTATCTGTATTCTCTTCAATCATATTCTGGATTTTCTTATCTGGTACTTCAGGTGTATGAAGCACCGCCATCATTGAGATGGGTTTTGCATCTCCTTTAGCTTCACCAGAGTCACCACTTGGGGAAGCGCTTTCATTTTGGTTGCAACCAACTAAACCCAACATTCCAACTAATACACTTGTACAGACTACCGCCCTCTTCATTTTTTTCATACATTCCTCCCGAATATTCTGTCTATTGGCTCCTAAACACTGTTAAAAACCTACTCAAAGTGTAGTCGCTTAACAGGAAAACAGTAATAATCATTTTATTAGGTTCGTGTAACCCCTGATATATCAGGGATACACGAACCTAATTTGGTTGATTTTCATATTTCATCCATTTTTAGAACGAATCGTATGATCTCTACGATTGTCTGTGCGATACTGTCCTGGAGTCACTCCTTCTTGTTTTTTGAAGGAGCGGATGAAGTTTTGTGAGTTATTGTATTGAAGTTTCTCAGCAATTTCTTTGACTGGTTTTGTTGTCTCTGACAAAAAGTGTTTAGCCATTTCAAAACGATAATAGGTTACATATTCACTAAAGGTCTTTCCGGTACTTTGCTTAAAAACCGTACTTAAGTAATTTGCATTGTAGTGAAGGTTAGCTGCACATGATTCGAGTGTTAATTCTTTATCATAATGTTCCTGCACATAAACAATCATCCGATCAGCTAACTGCTGATACTGAGAATCATGTATGGAATTAAATCGATCGAGCAACGGCTTCAATAAATTCTTCTTAAACCATGCCTTCACATCTTCCTTACGATGAAGCTTAAGCAATTCCTTATAGAGATCTGCTTCTGTCCTGTCCTCAAGCTTCGTTTGATAGAGGCCACTTTCTTGCCTTAGTCTTAAGAGCTTTGTTAAAAGCTGATTAAATGAGACTTGATATTCACCTAAAAATTCAGCCTTATCAAAGATACTGTTGATCCAATCATCAAACAATGTATAGGCGTTGGTGTGATCCCCTTCTCGAAGGGCTAACATTAGCTCGCCTTCCACTTTCTTAGGGTACTGATAATCGGCCAGCTTCTTTCGGGAACCAGACTTAATACTTTCGTAGAAAATCACAACATTTTGCTCATACTTTAAACGGTGAGCTAGTGCCTCATTCGCTTCCTGCATAGCAGAAGGCGCATCTTCAAATTCTGAAAAAGGTGCACTTACGCCTATACTGATCGGTAGTTTTAGATACCTTTCAATGTAGTCATGAATCAGCTCCGTGACCTTATATGCACATTGATTAATATCATCTTTTGAACCATCTAATCCAATTAAAATTAATAGCGAGCGGTCATTCCACACCGTCGGTAGACGATTTGGCTCTTGTATCACTTCTTCAACAATGTTCTTAATGGCAAACGTATGCCACTCTTCCTGCGGCACGTTTTTTTCTCCATCTTTAACTTGATGATCATGATCATACCTTAGAACAATCATCGTCATGGCATCCCATGTCTCAATCTTCTCATCAAGATTATAGATCTTTCTTTTTTCGTCCACTTCCACGGAGTCAAACGTTTTTCCTTCATAAAAGCTTCTAAGAAAAAATAGCACCGACTGCTTTAAATGTTTGTGAATATCCTTTTCCAACCCTGCCTTCGAATCAAATAACTCATTTAAGTGACGTTCAATCTCTGCAACGTCATTGTTTTTTGTTGTGACCGGTACCGACTGAGATTGCCTTGCAAGATGCAGTAAGTTATTAATTGGTCGATACAGGTTTCTACTAATAAACCACACAGCGAGTAAACAAAACAGAATGATTCCAGATACAACAAAAAAGGTAAACCAACCAATGGTATTCGATTCTTTAGTTAAATCTTTTAGTGATGCGCTATATACATAGGTCCAGTGATTATCCGGTGAAGTCGCATACGTAACCACATGCTCGTCCCCATTTACATTCGTTTGGAACTGACCTACTTCATTCAGTTCTTCTGGCAGGCCTTCAGAATATCCAATATCTAAAAGTGATTGACCAATTCGCTCAATGTTTTGATCAATAAGGATATTTCCATCTCGATCAAGTACAAACTTTTCACCTGTTCCCCCGTCATCAGCAATCATATCCATTAACGTACACATGGGTACATTGGCAAGCACCATGCTTGTTTTATTAATGGTTTTTTCAGGGAGCTTTTTCACTAACCCAATGGTATAAGGACAATCTCGATTAATCAGATTTTCGCTAAATTCTTCATTATTCAGTAATACCCAGCCCATGTCATTCTCAATATTCATAAGAGATTCATAGTTTTCTCTGTCTTCGTACTGGTCAAGCCTTTTTAACCCCTCATTTTTCACAATCCAATTCTGCTCTGTATTTACCATAATCACTTCTTCTACTTTTGTACCTAGTGATTGAAGCCTGAAAAAATCACCCTTTATATTCTCCAATAATTTAAAATCTTCAGCAATCAAAGGGCGCCTCAATGCTTCATTAATTGTTTGGGAATCCACTAATACATCTACAGAGTGACTGACGATCGAAAGAGTTTGTTCAATATTAGAGCGCATCTGTTGTATAAATTCGATATTTTCATTACTAATCTTCTCTTCAACCTGTTTAACGGACTGATTGTAAGAAAAAACCCCGACAATAAGAACGGGGATAATACTTATGAGTGCTCCATACAAAATCAATCTTGCTTTATAACTATATTTCACTTCAGTACCCCCTTTTTCCGAAAGACCTACTCCCTTAAAACATCCTGTGCATTACGTTTAGAGTGATAATGAAGCTCTTCCTGTGCACGCTCAGTTGACCATGGCTTACCTTCATTATCTGACACTGCATAATAGGTTCCTGATACCCTCGTCGACTCAAGTGCTAATTTAAAAAATTGGACAAGGTCCTGCTCTGTTAATAACGTATGCTGCAGTCGCTTGTTCTGGATAAGGGCTTGCTTTGATGCATCTTTCGGAAACGATCCAATTCTTATGTTCAAAACGGAAAGGTTTTGTTGATTTGAAAATAGTAAGCCTAATTGTTCTGTTGCGAATTTTAATAAGCCATATAAACCCTTTGTACTCGGGACATCATCTGTTGTAATTTCTCTATTTAAACGTGAGATTCCCTCTTCTTCATAGCTATCGGTTACATGATTAGAACTTGCAAAGATAACTTTTGGGACCTTTTTTTCAACAGCCGCTTGAAAGACATAATAGCTAGCACGAAAAAAGATATCCGTCATTTCATGAAAACGCGTTTCATCGAGACTATTTTTAGTATTTGCATTTAGAAGGTTAATTAAAGCGAGCGTATGACATGGTATATGTTGAATAAATTCATTTTTATTTAATACGTTCGTTTGTCGAAATTGAATAGTTGGATGGTTCAGATTTGGATCCTTCAAATCCAAAATAATCACCTTATAAAGTGATGAAAGGCCTTTCGCGAGCGCTTGCCCGACGGTCCCTGCTCCTCCAATTAGTACAATCGTTTCCATCGCTAGACTCCACATCCTTTGTACAGCATAATTGTGACCTACAACCATGTAGTTTCTCAATAACACTATATCTTATACATTGGCACCAAGCGATGAATCAACAAAAATGACATATCTTAACTATATCATGTTACCGTTTTCATAACAACGAGTCATTTTTCTGCTGAAACTTGATGAATCCACATTAAAATAAAAAACAGGCATCGCTAGGATGCCTGTCTTATTCCGCTTTAATCAATTCTTCTGCTACTTGATCAACCACAATATTTAAAGCAAGCGGCGAGTAGTAACCTACCCATAGCGCTGTATCTTTTTCATACACTTGATCTTCTTTAACGGGTTTTAATCCCTGCCACACGGCGGTTTCCATAAACTCTTTGGTTAGCTCCGTATTTGTCGCATCCTGCAGCAAGAAGAAGTGATCTGCATCTACTTCAGGTAGTATTTCAATTGAGATCATCGAACTTGTTTCTGTATGACCCTCAGCAAGCTCTGGCGCTTTTAATCCTAAATCATCATAAAGAATTTCCGAAGTTCGGTGATCGGTTGTATGCAAACGAATCATGTCATCTCTTGGACGAATCAAAGCAACTGTTTCATCGGACATCGTCTCAGATAGTTCTTCTTTTAATGCACCAACCTTCTCATTGTAATCTGCGATGATTCCCTCTGCTTGATCTCTTTTCCCTAAAATATCTCCCATCTTTAGTTGAATCGTTTTCCAATCTTCCATCCGATCAAATATAAGCGTAGGAGCAATACTTTCTAATTGGTCTTGAATCCCTTCATGAGCATCTGTTGCAATAATTAAATCGGGTGTTAATGAAAGAATTTGTTCAACATTTGGTTCTTCATATGTTCCAAGTAGCGTTGGGTCTCCAGGTAAGTCCTCAAGGTATTCAGGAAGTGCCTGGTCTGTACTCGCATATACGGTTCCTACTGGCTGTTTATCTAAAGCCAATAAATGATCCAAGAATTGAACATCAAGAACGACAATATCCTCTGGCACTTCTTCAAATGTCATTTCCCCATTCAAATGCTCAATCGTTGTAGTCTGTTGTTCGTTAACTGATTCTCCTGACTCTTCGTTTATCTCTTGATCCGTTGTGGATTCTCCGCACGCAGTTAGAAACAAAACGATACTTGCGAACAACGTAATCAGACTTTTCCCTTTCATTTTATCCACCCTCAACTCTAATTGATATTGATAATCATCTGCACTTATAATACTATATAGAATCAAAGATTAATCGTCCATGGATGAACTGGTTTCCAGATGGACATTTCAGATATGAATGAAAAAGGAGAGGTCTCAATTGGCAGATGAGAAAGCGCTATTCTCGTATCTCTACAAACTCGAATACCTTCATTACATACAAACAGAAACAAACATTAACCTCGAAGTATATCAGCATGGATTGCTATATATTGATCAATCTGATGGATCTTTTTGTATAAACGGGCTTGTACAGGAAGTAAAACAGAACTCGCTCATTTTTATTCCAGCAAACGTAAAGCAGAAAAAGATTATTACATTTGATAAAGGCTTAAGAGGATATTTCTTATCGTTTAGTTCCCTATTAGACCAAGGAAACGGGATCTACAAAGCAACCTCTCTCAAACTACCAACCTTACTTGATTCTCATCAATCCGCTCATTCATTCGTTACGACTGCCCGTGGTATTCTAGAACTCCAACAGCAGGACCAATTGAAAGCGAACCTTTTATTCCAAAAGTGGATCCACTCACTTTTAACTGAATTAACAACCAATGCAACCCTAACGGTAAAGCAATTGATTCAAAAAAGTAAAAACTATATAGATGACCATTATCATACAGATTTAACACGTGAGCAGCTGGCTGAGTTAACAGGACTGAATACGGATTATTACTCACGCACCTTTAAATCGTATTATCAACAGACACCAATTGAATATGTAAATGAAGTACGCCTTCTTCATGCAAAACAGAAGCTACTCCAATCAGACGAAACGATCCGTACCATCGCAAAAAGCGTAGGGTATAACGATGAATTTTATTTTAGCAGACGATTTAAAGCGAAGGAGGGGTACTCGCCCTCGGTCTATATCAACAAACATAAGAATGTAATTCGGTTAGCTTCACTCAACCACCTGGTAACAGGTCACACCCTGGCGCTTGGTGTTGAGCCATATGCAGCGATGAGTCATTCCGCCTTTCCGTTATCGGAAACCTTTGAGCATGCCATCACTCTAGGGAATCATCAGCCCAGTATAGACAAATTGCTTGCCGCAAATCCGGATTTGATTGTTCGTTGTTCAACTCAAACTCAAAATACAGAATCAAATCATAACGAAAAGCTTTATTACACCATAGCCCCTACGGTTAGCCTGTCACACCAAGATAGCTGGCAAAGCCATTTACATACCATTGCGCGCTTAGTAAACAAAGAGGCTGAAGCAAAGCTTTTTCTAGAAGAATATGAAACAAGAGTAGACGTCATAAAAACGAAAGTAAATCATTCAATTGGTAGCAAGAATCTATTAGTCATCGGACTTGGTGGAGATTCACTATGTATCTATGGGAAACGAAATCTAGGAACGGTTCTTTATCATGATCTAGGGATTGCTATGCCTCCAGGGGTTGAGGATATTCAGCATGTAAAGGAGACTACTTTAGATGAGATTCATCAGATAGACCCAGACTATATTCTTTTAACCATTTATCGTAGTCATAACAAGCTCCCGAGTAAACAGGCTCTGCGCACGCAATTACATGGCTTAGAGCAAGACCATCGTTGGAGTGCTCTACAGGCCGTACAGAATCAGCAATGCTACTCGATTATGAAGAGTAATCATTTATATACAAGCTATAATTCACTTTCAAACAAGCTATTTTTAGAAAAAGTGCATCAGATGCTCGTTACTTCCTCTTAAATGTTCAGCGAGAACACGGAATTGTCCATGTTCAACCTTCAATTCTTCGCAAATAATGAAAAGTAGCGATGATTTGGAAGGTGATTTGATTCTATGAATGAATTATTGAAAGAAGAGTTAATAGGGTTAGGAATACGCCCTGTAGATAGAATAGAAGACCAGCAATCGATACCCTCTCAATACTTAGTTCATGAAGAGAGGTGTATGGATTTTCTTCAAAGCTATATGAAGAAGATTCATGCACCAAATATTAGAATCACAGCTTCGCTATTTATGAAGCAGTATGCGCGAATAACGATTGCCGCTGTACTTTATCAAATGGGTTCCAAGAATAGACATGTTACACTTCCACTTTCAAGCTGCTATGTTGGAGAAGATCGCAAACTGTTTGTTGATCGAAAACAAGTGGTTTGGAATGAGTGGACTTTTGGCACTCGCGAAGAGTGGTTAGACCGTAGTCTGCGACCATTGTTCACCTCTCACATAACATCCGTGATCTCAATGCTGCAGCAAACAGCAAAGGTCTCTTCTTCTATACTGTGGGAGAATGTTGCCGTTCGTATGAACTCTTTTTACCGCGTACTTCTTCAAGAAGACCTTAGTAATGAACAACAGGACCTGATCAAAAGAGACTTTTCCTTTTTAAAACAAGCAACCGGAGACCTTTTCGGGTTGGAGGTAAATCCACTTTCATCCTACTTGCATCTAGATACATCATTTAACACAAGACGTACATGCTGCATGTACTATTTAGTTGGCAAAAAAGAATATTGCGGTGTGTGTCCGTTAACAAAAGAGAGCGGACATAACGTTAAAGCAGCGAATAAAACATGAACATAGCAATATATCCGCTACAGGAGAATCCCTCGCACCCACAAGAACGGCCTCAGTCCCCTCCACGGAAAAAGCACCGCTACAGTGTCTTCACCACGTTCTGTTCCGTAGGGGTCTCGGGTTCTCCTTACGCTCGTTTTTCCAAAAAAAAGAAATGACGAATGATTAAATAGTCAAATCATTCGTCATTTCTTTTTTTATTTTAATGTTATGTCCCGGCCTCCTTACCTAAGAAGAGTATCCAGTTGATTGGAAAAAGAATTGGGATTGCTCGTAGTTATACGTTACTTTTGAGTAGTCAAATGGTTGGGCATTATTTAGGTAGAATATCGTCTCCACAAATAGTTTAGGATCGCCCACTTTAAGCTCCAATAGCTCTGCCTCTTCCCTCTTCAGCTTATTAATGTGCATGTACATGTCCGAGAACCCAATCTTCTGACCTAACCCCTCGGAGATGTAATCAAAGATCGAACCCTCTACAATCTCCTGATTCAAATACGTAACAATTGATTTATTGTAATATGACTCCTCTAGGCAAAGTGTCTGACCACTAATGTAGCGTACACGCTTTACGTAATAGACGTCTTCTGTTAAATCGATATTCAGATTCTCCGCCACTTCTTCTGTTGGTTTCCGCACATCTAATTCAAGCACCTTAGCCGTTATGTTAAAACGACGCAGTTCTCCACTAAACCCTTGATTAGAGAAGCGAATATAGCCATTTCGCTTTTGCTTTCTTACAAAAATTCCACTTCCCCTTACTTGATAGATGAGTCCTTTTTTCTCGAGTAAACTAACTGCTTTCATCACCGTACTTTTACTCGCTTGAAATTCGGTCATCAAATGCTCGAGTACAGGTAGCTTTTTCCCTTGTTCATATTTTTTATCTACAATGGTCTGTTCGATCTTCTGCGCGATTTCTTCGTACTTTAACATATACATTCCTCTTTTTTACGAATTAGTCTCTTGGATAAATGATACCACATCATGAACAGTAGCTCTTCTTGAAAAATAGTGTATAAATAAATTTATTATTAGGTTATTGATAAATTAGTACGTAACAATTATAATGTAAGCGTACAACAGAATAAAGGAGTGTATGAGATGAGCAAATCTGTTAGAAATTATCCTCAATTGGCGAAAGATATATTAGAAGCTGTAGGAGGAGACGAGAATGTTGTTGGCGTTACGCGTTGTGCCACCCGTCTTCGGATTGTATTAAGACGTTCTAAGCCTGCTGCTAAGGATGCAGTATCCTCCTTACCAGGAGTTATTACCGTTGTTGAAAATAATGGACAGTTCCAGGTTGTTATTGGACAACACGTTGGAGAGGTTTACGATCACTTTGCTGGATTAGTCAATGTTGATACATCAAGTGAAGGAGACGAACCTGTTCAAAAAGGTTCAATTATGAATCGAATTATTGCAACGATGTCAGCTGTTTTTGCACCATTTATCTATATCTTGGCTGCAGCAGGGATTCTTCAAGGTCTTTTAATTTTACTTACGTTAATCTTCCCTGCGTTTTTAGAAACAGGAACATATCAGGTGTTTAGCTTCATTTCTTGGGCACCATTTACGTTCTTACCGATTTTCATTGCGATAACAGCATCTAAACATTTTAAAACAAACATGTTTATCGCTGTTGCAGCGTGTGCTGCGTTAGTAAGTCCGGACTGGGCTGCTATGGCTGCACGCATTGCAGATGGTGAAGTTATTACCTTTTTAAACTTAAATCTATCAGAGACCGTGTATACTTCATCCGTTCTTCCACCACTGTTTCTAGTATGGTTCTTATCCTATCTTGAGAGATTCTTAAATAAGAGAATTCATGAGGTCGTTCGACCATTATTTGTACCACTTATTTGTTTAGTTGTTATGGTTCCGCTTACGCTTGTAGCAATCGGACCAATCACTACGCTAGGTGCAAATGGAATTGCAAACGGCTACAACTTCTTAGCTGAAAATGCACCAATCCTAGCTGCTACGATCATTGGTTCATTATGGCAAGTCATCGTTATCTTTGGCGTTCACTGGGGTATCACACCAATGATTCTTGCAAACTACGAACAGTATGGACAAGATTCATTCCAGGCCTATCAAACGATCGCTGTTATTGCTCAAATCGGAGCGGTACTTGGTGTCATTTTGAAAGCAAAAAGCAAGGAAACGAAAAAAGTTGGGATCTCTGCTGGGACAACTGGATTGTTTGGTATCACAGAGCCTGCGATTTACGGGGTCACATTACGCTTTAAAAAGCCATTTATTTTTGGGTGTATCTCTGGTGCTGTTGGAGCGATTGTTGCGAGTTTCTTTAACCCGTATTACTACGCCTATGCTGGGCTCCCGGGTCCACTTACCATTGTGAATGGAATAAACGCTGATAACCCAACATCTGTTTGGGGAATTGTCATCGGTTCGGCCATTGCAATTATCCTACCTGTTGTACTTGTTCAGATTTTTGGATTTGGTGAAGATACAGCCAAACAAGCAACAGATGAAAAGAAAGCAGAAGCTACTCCAAAAACAGAGAACACAACGAGCGCAAATGAAGAAACAGTTGCTGCTCCAATGAACGGAACAATCCTTAAGCTAAGCGAAGTTCCTGATGATGTCTTTGCATCAGGCGCAATGGGTAAAGGTGTAGCCATCCAGCCATCTGAAGGCAAGCTGCACGGTCCATTTGATGGAAGTGTTGTGATGGTTGCACCAACCAAGCATGCGATTGGAATTCGTTCTACTACAGGAGTTGAATTGCTAATTCACGTTGGTTTAGACACAGTGAAATTAGACGGCGCACCATTTACTCTTTCAGTTAAAGAAGGAGATAAATTTAAAAAAGGTGATTTGTTAATGGAGTTTGATCAAGAAGCCATTATCCAGCGTGGTATTGAGACAATTACTCCAATTATCGTAACAAACACAGGTGATTTTTCAGAGGTTATGATCGAAGAAGGAACAAACAGTTCTGTCGGACAAGCATTAATAACTGCAGTAAAATAAAGGAGGAAATACAATGAAACAATTACCGAAGGACTTTTTATGGGGCGGCGCACTCGCTGCCCATCAATTTGAAGGTGGATGGAATCAAGACGGGAAAGGCCCAAGCGTAGTAGACGTTCTGACAGCGGGTGCCCACGGGGTTCCAAGACGTGTAACTGAAACGGTGGAAGCAAATTCTTTTTATCCAAACCACGAAGCGATCGATTTTTACAATCGCTATAAAGAAGACGTTGCACTATTTGCTGAGATGGGATTAAAATGCCTTCGTACCTCAATTGGCTGGAGCCGTATCTTTCCAAAAGGTGATGAGGCAGAACCAAATGAAGCCGGTCTACAATTTTATGATGACCTGTTTGATGAACTGATTTCGCACGGCATCGAGCCCGTGATCACACTATCACATTTTGAAATGCCACTACATCTTGCGAGAGAATACGGTGGGTTCCGCAACCGTAAAGTAGTCGACTTCTTTGTGAAGTTTGCAGAGGTTTGTTTTACTCGCTACAAAGATAAAGTGAAGTACTGGATGACGTTTAATGAAATCAACAATAAGATGGATGCGGAAAATCCATTATTCCTCTGGACAAACTCTGGTGTAGTTGTAGAGGAAGGCGGAAATGCACGTGAAGTGATGTATCAAGCAGGACATCATGAGTTAATCTCTAGTGCCCTAGCTGTGATCAAAGGAAAAGAAATCAACCCTGATTTCCAAATTGGAGCCATGGTCTCTCACGTTCCTGTGTATCCATTCTCTTCGAATCCAGATGACATTATGCTCGCTGAAGAATTAATGAGAGAGCGCTACTTCTTCCCAGATGTACATGTTCGTGGTGTCTACCCGAACTATGTCTTAAAGGAGTTTGAACGCGAAGGCTTTAACATCGAGTTCTTAGAGGGCGATGAAGAAATTCTACGTAATGGTACGGTTGACTACCTTGGATTTAGCTACTATATGTCAACAACAGTGAAAGCTGATAAAGAAGCAAGTCACTCGCTTGTTGTAAATGGCGGATTAGCAAACAGTGTAGACAATCCGTATATCAAAGCAAGTGATTGGGGATGGAGCATTGACCCAGTTGGTTTACGTTACACATTGAATCGCTTTTATGATCGCTACCAGATTCCTTTGTTCATTGTTGAAAATGGCTTTGGTGCAGTCGATCATATTGAAGAAGATGGATCCATCCACGATCCACAGCGTATCCAATACCTACACGATCATATTGAAGAGCTGATGAAAGCTGTCACCTACGATGGCGTTGACCTAATGGGTTATACGCCATGGGGGATCATCGATATTGTCTCTTTCACAACGGGTGAAATGAAAAAACGTTATGGTATGATTCACGTTGATCGTGACAATGAAGGTAACGGATCCATGAAACGCTCGAAGAAGGACTCCTTCGAGTGGTACAAAAAAGTCATCGCGACAAATGGTGAAGAATTATAATGCATGAAAAAAACGCAGGCTGCCCTCTTTATAGGGTCCTGCGCTTTATTTTATTCTGCCGTATATTTACGAACAGCAGGTAAGATTTTTGTTGCGATGATCTCAATATTTTTCTCGAGCTTTTCAAAAGGTACCCCACCAAAGTCCATTTGTGCCACGTAGCGCTGATGACCAAATACTTCGCGTTGGTAAAGGATCTTCTCAATAATTTGATCAGGACTTCCCACGTTCATCACATTATGTGGATCAGCACCCTGCTCAAACTGAAAGCGAGGGAACCCTTGACCATTGGTACGCTTCATTCCTTCATTAATATGAGGATAATACTCATCGATTGCCTGTTGCGTCGTCTCTGCTGCGTAGAAGAAACCTGCTGTCGAAACTGGTAGTTCTGCCGGATCATGTCCACCCTCAGTTGCAGCCATACGGTATGCATCCACCGTGCGCTTGAACGCTTCGACCGGTCCACCTAAATGAGCTAAGAACATTGGAACCCCTGCATAACCCGCTTTAATAGCACTGGTTGGTGTTCCCCCTACTGCACGCCAGATTGGCAGGCGACCACTTGCTGGACGTGGAAGCACCTCTGCATTCCGAAGCGGCTTACGAAACTGTCCACTCCAATTGACGACCTCTTCCTCATTAATCTTCCGTAGCAAATCAAACTTCTCTTCAAATAGTTCTTCATAGTTGTGTAGGTCATACCCAAGCAGTTCGTACAAGCCAACACGTGAAGCACGCCCTGCAACGATCTCTGCACGCCCACCTGACAACAAGTCAATCGTAGAAAAATTCTCGTACACTCTCACAGGATCTGACGTACTAATGATTGTTGAGCTACTTGCAACCTTAATCTTTTCCGTTGCCTGCGCAATCGCTGATAGCACAACTGCATGAGCCTGTGTCGCAAAAAATTCCTGATGACTTTCGCCGACGCTAAAGAAATCAAGCCCCGCCTGCTCAGCGAGCTGAGCCAATTTAATGATTTCCTGCAGTCGCTGCTGTACAGGGATTCGCTCACCTGTCCAAGGATTCGCTAAGTGATCCCCTAATGTATAGATACCAAACTCAAACTTGTTAGGATTTATCCGATACTTCTCCATCTAATCACCTCTACCATTAGTATAAAGAGGAAGCCCACTTAATGTAAGTACGCACTTATGGGTGGCATTGTATCTAAAAGGATACTGTTCATCTACAAAAATAAAGCAGACCCACTTTTGAGTCTGCTGTTCCTGACGTATTTAGAATTCCTTTTTTCTATAGATTTGATTCGTTATTACATAAGAGAGAAAAAAGAGAACGAAACTCACAAGAGCAAATGCTGCAGAAAAAAGAAAATCAAGATCCAGATTTTGTAGAGGTGCAATTGTATAATTGTTAAACACCCAATTAAAAATGAAGCTGCCAAGGAAGTAAGATCCAATTGCTACTAACACACTAAGCATCAGAACCATGTCTGATTTTTCTGTGCCTAAGTGATAAGTTAGAGGATAAGCCACTAATCCTAAAATGAGGGCTAATCCAATTCCATTTAAGATAGAGTTCGTCACTGCATTTGTCCATATGCCTTCAGAGATGAATTCCGCTACAACAAACACACCAACCGAAATGATGATTCCTACGAACATTAACATCACAAAGAATAAAAAGTGACTCCGAACAATTTGACTCCGCTTTAAAGGAAGTGCTAAAACAAACTTATTCCATCCGGACATGGTTTCATTTTTCAAGACTTCAAAAGCAGGTGTGACCATAAAGATAATGGGAATAAATGTCGCGACCGTTAACAACATATCTTGTTGAGCAATAAGGAGAACACCCATAATGACAACACTGAGAACCAAGTATCCCCAAAAGCTTTTATTTACGGAGTACCATTGATTTAACATTAATCCTTTCATTATTTATCACCTCGCATGAGTAATAGAGTCATGTCATCAATCGAATATGGCTTCCTTTTTATCGTTTGTTCGATTTTTGACTCATCAGTAACTAATACATCCCAACCGTTTTCACTTTCACGCTTTGCTAGAATAAAGCGCTCATCAATCTGATTCAATTTTTCTGGCAAACATTCTAAAATGGCATACATTGATTTTAATTCTGATTTAGATACTTCCAGTACGATCTCTCCATTTTTAATAAAAATAAGTGCATCTGCTATTTTCTCAATATCGCTAGTAATATGTGAAGACAGCAGGATTCCTCGTTTGTCCTCTGATACAAAGTCCTTTAGAACCGTCAACACCTCATCTCTACCTGATGGATCAAGGCCCCCGGTTGCCTCATCTAATATTAGTAGCTTTGCATGATGAGAGAGGGCTACAGCAATGGCTAATTTCATTGACATACCTCTTGAAAAACTGCTTAGTTTCTTCTTATCTGGTAACGAAAATAAGGTAACATATTCTTCAAACTTTTTCTGATCCCACCTTTGATAAATCTCCTCAAACACACTTCCTAGTCTTGATATCGTAAGATCTTTCGGGAGATTCATATCGTCAAAAACAAAACCGATATCCTCTCGAATTTGCGTATGATCTGAAGTTAACTCTTCTCCAAAAATATGAATGGATCCATCGTCCTTCTGCAACGTTCCGAGAATGGCCCCCATTGTCGTTGATTTACCAGCTCCATTTTCGCCTATGAAGCCAACAATCTTTCCATAAGGGATCGTGAATGAGACGTCTTTTAGGGCAAAGGATGAGTCATGATACTGTTTACTTAGGTTTTTCACCTCTAAGATTGACAATGTGTTCCCTCCTTTAAATGGATTAAGATTTAGTCATAAGTCTAGAAAGAGATTGAAAAAGAATAACGATGATCATCGCACCTGCCATTAGAAAAGTAATGGCATTCAATTCAAACATCCGATATGGCGCCAGAAATTCAGTGAAAAGTCCCTCTGGTAACAGCCCCATTAGATTGTTCACTACATTCTCACTTTCTCTTCGATTCGGTTCCCAAGTTGTGAAATGAATTAAAAGAAAAATGATTTGCACAAGTAAAAATGTAGCAATTGCTCCAACTACACTTTTAAAAAGAGAATTGTCGCTAGGTCTCTTCTGCATTCGTTCACACCTCTTTTGGCTTAGTACTTACCTTGTTCCCAGGAACCTCTTTTATAAACCTTTTTTTGTATATTAAACAAAAAAATATTAAATTTATCAATTAACAGTTATCTCTATATTTAATTCTCACTCAAGGTTTTCAATCCGCGAAAAACGGAAATACCTACGTTAGATACATAAGGAGGATGAATGATGAGTGATCAAGTAAACCAGTGGTTAAATGAACTAACAATAGAAGAAAAAGCAGAGTTATGTAGCGGAAAGGATTTCTGGACAACCCAAGCAGTTGAGCGAGTAGGCATCCCGTCTATCATGATGACGGATGGTCCACACGGTTTACGTAAGCAGGCAGGTGAATCTGACCATCTAGGTCTAAATGAAAGTGTACCTGCTACTTGCTTTCCTTCAGCCGTAGGCCTTGCCTCAACATGGAATCGTGATCTGATTTATGATGTGGGTGTCGCTTTAGGTAAGGAAGCTCGTAAGGAAGAGGTGGCTGTTCTTCTAGGACCAGGTGCAAATATTAAGCGTTCGCCGCTATGTGGTCGTAACTTTGAATACTTTTCAGAGGATCCGTATGCGTCTGCGCAGCTCGCTGCAGCTCATATTAAAGGGGTACAAAGCGCGGGCGTTGGTGCTTCGCTTAAGCACTTCGCTGTGAATAACCAGGAACACCGACGCATGAGTGTTGATGCGATCGTTGATGAACGAACACTGCGCGAGATCTATTTAGCTAGCTTTGAGGGTGCTGTAAAAGAAGCACAGCCGTGGACCGTTATGTGCTCTTATAATCTGGTTAACGGAGAATATGCCTCAGAGCATAAGCGTTTGTTAACAACGATCCTTCGTGATGAATGGGGATTTAATGGCCTTGTTGTATCTGACTGGGGAGCTGTGAACGAACGTGCAGCTGGTGTAGGAGCTGGGATGGATCTAGAGATGCCGACATCGAACGGTGTTGGAACACAGAAAATCCTTGATGCGATTGAGCAAGGCGAGCTCAACGAAAAAGCTCTTGATCAAGCAGTCACTCGCATTTTAGAGTTGGTTGAGAAGTCATTTTCTCAAGAAGCTCTAGCAGATGTTGATATGGATGCACAGCATCAGCTTGCACGAAAGGTTGCCAGAGAGGCTGTTGTGCTTCTGAAAAATGAAAGTCAGCTGCTTCCTCTTCAAAAAAGTCAGCGTGTTGCTGTAATCGGTGAGCTCGCTAAAAAGCCTCGATATCAAGGCGGAGGAAGCTCTCACATTAATCCGTATCAGCTAGATAATGCCTATGATGAGCTCGCGCGTTATGCAGATTCGGTCTCTTATGCACAAGGCTATGACCTAGAAAAGGATAAGGTAGATGATCAGTTGATCCACGAGGCAACAAAGTGTGCACGTGATTCCGAGGTAGCTGTTTTGTTTGTTGGCTTGCCGGATCGCTATGAGTCTGAGGGATTTGATCGAGATCATATGTCTCTCCCAACTAACCACGAAGCCTTAATCCGCTCTGTTTTAGATGCACAGCCAAACACAATTGTTATCCTAAGCAATGGCTCGCCTGTAGAAATGCCTTGGGTCGATGATGTGCCATCCATTATTGAAGGATACCTCGGTGGACAAGCAGGTGGTGGTGCTGTTGCGGATATCTTATATGGCGTTGAATCTCCTTCCGGTAAGTTAGCTGAGACCTTCCCTGTAAGAGTTGAGGATAACCCGTCCTACCTTTATTTCCCGGGAGAAGGTGACCGCGTCGAGTACCGCGAAGGAATTTTCGTTGGCTATCGCTACTATGACACGAAAAAGGTCAAACCACTGTTCCCGTTTGGTCACGGATTAAGCTATACAACATTTTCTTATGAAGACATGACTGTATCTAACCGTAATCTAAATGAATCAGAAAAGGTGAAGGTGACGATCCAAGTTAAAAACACAGGCTCCGTAAAAGGGAAGGAAATCGTTCAATTATATGTACACGACAAGCTTTCATCTGTTGCTCGTCCAGAAAAAGAACTGAAAGCATTTGATAAGGTCGAGCTTGAACCAGGCGAAACTAAAGAGGTTCACCTTGAATTAGATCGTCGTGCCTTTGCCTACTACAATACGGACAAAGAGGACTGGTCAATAGAAAGCGGAGAATTCGAATTAAGAGTGGGCCCTTCTTCTGCGGATATTGTACTTACAGAAACGATTTCTGTTACCTCTTCCGAACCAACCACATTTGAAGTGACTCGAAACTCAACAATCGGTGATCTGATGCAATCCGAACATGCAGAAAAGCTGAATCAATTTCTCGAGAGACAATTTAGTGAGAGTCCCCTCACTCCGGATGAGGAATCAGAAGGAAAAAATGAAGAAGGCGGATCTGATATGATGAGCGAAATGCTTAAATACATGCCTCTTCGTGCACTCGTTAATTTCCAGCCATCAAAAGAAGCAAACGAAGCACTCGAGCAGTTTATTAAAGAATGTAATCAATCAAAGTAACGAAAAAGGGGGCGGGACATAACATTAATGCAGCGAGCAAAACACGAAGCTAGCACTAAACCCGCTACAGAAGAATCCCTCGCACCCACAAGAACGGCCTCAGCCCCTTTCGCGGGAAAAGCGCCGCTACAGTGTCTTCACCACGTTCTTTTCCGTAGGAGTCTCGGGTTCTTCCTCCGCTTGTTCAAATCAAATCATGAAAGGCGAATGATTCTGCAATCGAATCATTCGCCTTTTCAAATTGATATTTAGTTATGTCCCAGCCTCTTTCACCTTTTCCCTTAAAACATACTCAACGAATAATTCTTCGACATCATCTCAAGAAGTCTTAACCCTGCAATACTATTTCCTTTATCATCAAGTGATGGACCACAGATCGCGATGCCACATTTTTTCGGAATGGAACCCATGATTCCGCCTGCAACACCACTTTTTGCGGGGATTCCCACTTTAATCGCAAACTCACCAGATGCATTATACATTCCGCATGTAACCATAAATGTCTTACAAATACGCGCGATATCCCAGGGAATGATTTGCTCTCCTGACACAGGATCTGCCCCATCCATTGCAAGCACACAACCGATTCTGGCTAAATCTAAACAGTTCATTTCAATCGCACACTGCTTCGTGTACAAATCCATTAACTCTTCAACAGGCTCATTAATGACACCGTGCTGCTTCATAAAATAACAAAGTGAACGATTAAGATGACCTGTCTCAAGCTCAGACTGTGCAATGATATGGTTGTATGTGATTGACTTATTTCCAGATAGCCTTCGGATAAAGGCAAGCAGTCGCTGCAAGCGATCGTCAACCGAATCCCCTTTAATCATATGAGTAATTGCGAGTGCGCCTGCATTGATCATTGGATTTAACGGCTTTGAGGGCTTATTTGTTTCAAGCTTCGCAATCGAATTAAACGGATCACCCGTTGGTTCCTGCCCCACGTGATCAAACACATACTCCTCCCCGCGATCCATTAAGGCAAGCGCAAGAGAAAGTACCTTTGAGATACTTTGTAATGTAAAATTCTCATCGATGTCTCCCGCTGAATAACAGCGACCGTCGGGATAATATAAGGCAACCGAAAGTTTATCTTCATCTGCCAGCGCGAGTGCCGGTATGTAATCAGCAATTTTCCCGTATTTTGCTTGTTGTTTAGCTTCCTCAACAAGCGATTCTAATTCAGTATTTGATTGGCACTGCAAAATAAAATCCTCCTTTACTTCTCTTTGGTACGTATTATGTCCACTTATTTCTTATGTAGTACGAATGGTCCAACTCAAAAAGGTTCATTGAAACTGAGTTCACTTTGATGATCATAGATCCATAAAAACATTGCTTCGTTCATTTCATATAAAGCCTGATCTTTACGAAAAAATGCCATAAAAATGGTTTGAATGATAAGCATCATACACCATACCGCTGAACGCTCTAATTTTGAAAGTGTCTATCCATTATCATATGCTTCCACTAATCGTTGAACAAAGGTTGGCCATGCATCTCTTAGCTCACCTTTGTCATAAACCTCACTTAACACACTTGTTGCACAATAACATAGATCAAACAATGTATGATTCACTTCTGCGAGATCAAAATCAATAACCCCAGCCAAATCATTTTCATGGAAGAGTATGTTATGAATGTGAGCGTCCCGATGAATAAGTTGTTTCGGCAATGTATCAGAGAACCTCTTTATCCTTTCTTCAAGATGGGCATAGATTGGTCCAAGTCTCCAAGAACACACCCCCGTGACTATTCCACTTACAGCGTACTCATAAACCATCTGGTAAAGATCCGTGTGCTTCCATGCTTCACTCGTCTCGTAAGAATGCAAGGATTGGTGCATTTTAGCAAGAGTAGAACCAAGTGCAGTGGGCGCTACGGGATCCTGAATACATTCAACTGCGCTAAATGTCTCACCTTCAATGTACGAGTACATCACATAATACTTATTTTGATGAGACACAAGAAACTGTTCATTTTGATTGGAAACTGGATGTTGAACTGAAAGTCCTTTTGTATTCAAATGCTTTAAAAGTTCGTGCTCCCTTTGAAAGGCTTTAGGACTTTCTTTTTGCTTAAGCACAAATAACTCATCTTTATCCGTCGCTATCTGCGTTGCGCGTTCTGTGAGTATGTTTGTTTTCTTAACTTTTATATCGTAACTGGCCAATGCTTCTTCTACATTCTTAAACTGCATGCCATCACCTCATGTTTGATAGTAAGAAAACCTACACTCCTACCCTACATCCTCACTATACATCTGCACCTGATTACGTCCTTGCCTTTTCGCAAGATACAGGGCTTCATCGCTTTTCTTAAGAAGTTGATGCAGGGTTTCTTCTGTATGGGATTGTGCTTCGGCCACGCCACTGCTCACGGTCACAGTGATGGATTGATCTGGGAGAACTAGTGGGGTAGACTCCAATTTTAGACGAAGACGGTTGGCCACTTTCTCTGCTTCAGACCCTGTTTTCCCTTTTAATCCAATCACAAATTCCTCGCCACCATAACGGGCAAATAAGCTGGGTTTCTCAAGCTGAGACTTGCAGACATCGGCAACATGTTTAAGCAGCAGGTCTCCTACGTCGTGTCCAAAGGTATCATTTACCTTTTTGAAATGATCGACGTCAAATAAAATCATTGAATACGGGAGCTCGTCTTCTTTTGCTAAAATTAAGTCCAACTCTCCTTTTTCAAAAAAGGCTCTTCGATTGTATAGCTGTGTCAGTTCATCGTGATATGCACGATTTTCAAGCTCACGCTGTAGTCGTTTTAATTCACTTATTTCCGTAAAAATGAGTAGCATGCCTTTTTGATTGTTTGCATGCTGTAGTGGTAGCATTCGTATTTGGTATATATAAGGGATAGGAAATGATTCTAGGTTAACTTCACTCGATACAGAACTTGCATCTAACGCAAGTGGAAATGGTTCATTCACTAACTCTTGCCAAACCTCATTAAATTCCATCCCATACATTGAACGATGAATAGCAGGGAACATCCCCTTAAAAGCTTGGTTAAATTCAATTAATTGATGTGTATCATCCAGTACTACAACTCCATCATTGATACTATTAAAGATCGCATCCTTGGCAATCGGTACAACAGCAAACATTCTTGTGGTATTAATAGACCATACATATAACAAGGACGTAAACCATAAAACCATCGGTACAGGATCAATACCTGGTGGAGTTAACCCCAATAAATAAATAAAGGCCGTGAACATCGGGATAAACTGTCCAATCAGTAAAAATAAAAGCTGTGCCCGATATACCTTTGCCGTTTCCCTCCACCTAGATAACATGAGCAGAAACGCGACAAACATACTGGAGAACGTAACAATGCCATGCACGATGTACCATGGGCCAATTTCTTGAAAAACAAAGGGTGCACCTAAAACAGGGTCGATTTCAAAGACAAGGTAGTGTAAGTGATGAAAGTCATTTGTGGCAACCATGATAAACGTGATTATAGATATAGAAAGAAGCGGTAACGCCCAAGCTGCTTTGATGTTCATTCCTAAATATTTCATGGCAAATAGCAAACCGAGTGTAGCGGATGCAGGCATGCCAATATAGAGAATGGCATTCCAAAATTTAAGGGCTTCTAGAGAATTAGCAGTTAAGCCAAGAGCGGAACCAAAGCAGTAAATTGAGATTGTAATCGTATACAACATAAAGTAGTACGCAATATTCGTATATTGATGACGTCTGAAAAAAACGTACATACATACATAAAGGTTAATCACTCCGGATGTACTGAACAAGGCAATGTAGGCAGTTAATTGGGAACTCATCGTTCTAGCCTCTTTTACTAGTCATTTTATTTAAATGTAGCATAAAAGTCCTAGTATGCTAGTCTTTTTTAGAAGAATGGTTTAATTTCTCTAGAATAACATCAAGAAAGTTCTCTATTGAACCACTAAAGCGTTCCACACCCTCTACATGGTAGAAGCTGCTCGTTTGATTCGGGGTAAATACTTCATCTGTGTGTGAGTAGAGGTAGATTGGTTTTTGACTTCCTAGAGCTATTCCTAGCTCTACATGACTGCTTTTACCTAATGGGAGGATGAATATCATAAAGTCACTGCCAATAATAGCTTCTTTCTCTTGCTCTCCTATCGATGTGAACTCCTCCACGGACTGAACGTTCTCCCATTCTGTCCAATCATAGGACTGTACAAAGCCTTCTTTTATCAAAGTCTGAGCTACCAAACGTACTTGTTCAATATTACGAAAGCTTGAGCCAATATAAAATGTCTTCATCGTTCCTCCCACTCTATGTCATCCTTGCTCTCTTCAATGGCTTGTAATAACTGATTGTCCTCGCCGACTACTCTGTATATATCGGAACCTACACCAACTTCGCGTTCCCACACATCAATTCTTAAATTAGCAGGAGTGCCACTTATCATGTATTGAAGGCCACCCGTAGATCTGTCTGTTTTCTGAAGTTGCATGTTCGCTGGCTCAGAAATGATGGCCTCACTCAATTCTTGATTTCCATCTCAAGAGTAGGACAAATACCCTTCAATCCTAGTCATAGTTAGATAGATTCTTCCTTCATCAAAACGGATGTCAGAGCCGTATTCCCGCTCTAATACTTTTTCATAAGAAAGAACCCTCGCTTGATCGTACCAATTATAGATTCCAAGCCCTACTACTGTAAGAACCAGAACACCGATCATAAATAAAACAAGCGTACCAAGCTTATAGTTTCTCAAGCGAGCTCAGCCCCTCTCTTCCATTCTTCCTGAATATCCCTTCCCTTCTTAATTTCTTACAAAACCCATTAAGCCATAGTTTGTAAATCGATGAATAAGAAGAGCCATTTCCTTTGGTGATTCTTGTTGACCATTTACTAACCATTTTTCAATTGCATCTATGCTTCCGCTTAAGACAAGCAACGGAAGATACGAAGATATGTCTTCTTGCACGTTCATTTTTTTCATAAAGTCCTTCATTATTATATGTTGCGTTAATTCCATTACTTGTCTTTTAAATGTCGTATCAGCACTCCCGCTTAATAGCACTTGGCATAGATCACTTTTCTCAGCCGCATATTCAAGGATCTTCTCTGTCATTTGAAGAGCTTCCTCTTCTTCATTGAAGTTATATTGATTAAGTGTTTTGTACATGTCGTCTACAACCTCTTCACTAATTTTCTCAAGAAGGTCGTAGGGATCGGTATAGTGACCATAAAAGGTCGAACGATTAATATCAGCCATCTCACAAAGTTCTTTTACCGTGATAGACGAAATTGGTTTTTCTTTAAGTAGCTTAACCAAGGCTTCCTTTAAGGCATGACGAGTATACCTCTTGCGCCGATCTATTTTTTCGTTCAATGAACGTTCACATCCTTTATTCATCTTATACAACATATTCCTATGTACTGTTGATTATTTAACACATTTTAAACAACTGTTTGTTGTTTAGCCAACACCGTGTCTATATACTTTTAATGGAATCATATGAAATGTCAATATAGGTGGGGACAAAATTGCTTATACATAAAATCATTCAATACAAGAGGTCCGTCGTGCTGTCATTTGCAGCACTAACGATTGTTGCTATCATTGCTCAATTTTTTGTATCCGTTAACTACAACATGGTTGATTATCTTCCAGAGGATGCTCCTTCAAGTATTGGCCTCGAGGAAATGCAAAGGGAATTCACATCGTCTATTCCTAATACGAATGTTCTCATACGTGATGTCACCGTACAAGAAGCGATTGATTATAAAGAACAGCTTGGTGCGATCAATGGTGTCACTGATGTTACCTGGCTTGATGACATCATGGACACTCGAATTCCACTTGAGATGGCAGATAAGGCTATGATCGAGTCCTATTATAAAGATGGTCAGGCGCTTATTTCATTAACAATTGAAACAGGTGCAGAGGTTGAAGCCACTGATGCCATTTATGAATTGATTGGCGAGGAGAACGCGGTCGCAGGCGAAGCCGTGAATACCGCTACTTCACAAAATATGACGAGCTCAGAGACGATTTATGCGGCTGCATTGCTAGTCCCGATCATCATTATTATTCTTGTTCTTTCAACCAACTCATGGGTAGAGCCAATTTTCTTCTTAACAGCAATCGGTGTCTCCATACTCATTAACTTAGGCACAAATATTTTCTTAGGGGAGATCTCGTTTGTTACCCAATCTGTCGCACCAATCCTGCAGCTTGCCGTTTCGCTGGACTATGCAGTCTTTTTGCTACACAGATTCTCTGATGAGTTGAAGCTCGGACATTCACCGGAAAAAGCGATGGCTATTGCGATGAAAGCTTCATTCCCTGTTATCTTTGTCAGTGCACTTACCACTTTTTTTGGATTCATGTCCCTAATGTTAATGGACTTTGGAGTCGGTGCAGACCTTGGTTTGAATCTAGTAAAAGGAATTGTGTTTAGCTTTTTATCCGTTGTGATCTTCTTACCTGCATTGACGCTATACGGGTATAAATGGATTGAAAGAACACAGCATAAAAGTCTTGTTCCAAGCTTTAAAGGAGTTGGAGCAGCCTTACTGAAATGGCGGATGCCTGCTCTTATCCTAGTCTTTATCTTACTGGTGCCGAGCTTCCTGGCTCAAAGTAGTACATCCTTCACATATGGGTTAGGAGATTTGCCAGAGAATACACGAACAGGTCAGGATATTAAAGCTATTGACGAGGCGTTTGGTCAATCCACACCAATTGTACTACTCGTACCAAACGATGATATCGCAAAAGAAGATCAGCTGGCACTGGAACTCGAGCAGCTGCCCTATGTGGACTCGGTCATGTCCTATACCACTGCTGTGGATTCGGCCATTCCAATCGACTTCTTAGATGAATCGATTACAAATGAATTTCGTTCCGACAATTATAGTCGGATCATGGTCATGACTAGCGCTGGCGTTGAAGGCGATATCCCATTCCAGTTAGTTGAACAGACACGGGAACTCGCAGATTCCTATTACGGGGATGATGCCTATACATTGGGAGAAAGTGTCACGCTTTATGATATGAAGGTAACGGTCAGTAAGGATAATCAATTCGTTAATATCATGACCATTATTACGATTGCGGTTGTGCTTTTGCTAACATTCCGGTCAGTTTCAATCCCAATTATTTTGTTACTTACGATTCAAGCTGCCGTTTGGATTAATTTATCCGTCCCTTATTTTACGAACGATTCCCTTGTCTTTGTCGGGTACTTAATTGTGAGTACGGTGCAACTTGCCGCCACAATTGATTACGCCATTCTTTTAATGGAAACATACAAACATCACCGCGCGAAAATGAATGCTTATGAAGCGATGAAAAAAGCGTTAGATGAAAAATTATTCTCGATCACGATATCAGCAGCTATCCTATCAAGCGTTGGGTTTATTTTATGGTTTACTTCTACGAACCCTACCGTATCAGCTATTGGTCTCTTACTCGGACGTGGTGCTGCACTTGCTTTTGTACTTGTCATCGTGTTCTTGCCAGCCTTACTGATTGTCTGTGATCGCTTTGTGAAAAAGACGACATACCGAGCAAATTTTTATGAGGAGGAAGACAAATGAAACGAGTCATCCCAGCTACGTTAGCGGCTACATTACTTATACACCCTGTTTGGTTTACGACATTCGCATATGCCGAGGACTCCTCACCAACTGGAACCATCTATTCAAAGGATGAGGTCATCTACGCGAATCTAGATGAAGTAGGGACGGTTAATGAGCTGTATGTTGTAAATGCCTTGGAGGTAGGTAGAGAAGGATCGATTATTGATTATGGTAACTATGACAACCTTACAAATCTAACGACTCTATCTGAAATGACCCAGCTGGAACAGGATCAAGTTGAGATACATGATGCACCTGAAGGTATGTTTTATTACCAAGGAAACCTCTCAACGAATACAAATCTACCGTGGAATTTTGATATTTCATACGTCTTAGATGGAAATGAAGTCTCTCCAGAAGAACTCGTGGGAAATGACGGAAGCTTTGAACTGCATATCAATGTCACACAAAACGAGGAGGTAGATCCTGCTTTTTTTGAAAATTATCTACTCCAACTCTCAATTCCTTTGGACAGTACTATCTTCACTCAAATTGATGCACCTGAGGCGACTGTCGCAAATGCAGGCCAAAATAAGCAGTTGGCCTATACGATCATGCCTGAAGAAGAGGCATCATACACGCTTCGGGCCAATGTCTCAAACTTTGAAATGAGTGGAATTGAAATCTCTGCTCTTCCCTCTTCGTTTGCCATTGATACACCTGACACTGAAGAATTAACTGGAGAATTTGACTCGTTAACAGGAGCCATCAGTGATCTAAACAACGGTTTAGGGGACGTAAAATCTGGAATTGACGCCTTGTCGACTGGTCTTGTTCAACTGGAAACGGGATCCGCTAACTACCGGGATGGTGTAAACGAAGCTGCAAATGGCGGTTCGGATTTAGTGGAAGCATCCGGTGCCATCCAATCAGGTTTAAATCAGTTAAATGAAGGACTATCTGCAAGCGATACAAACATCGATATTGGTCTTGACGAAGACCTATTTGGCGCCCTTAATCAGTTCACAATTGGATTATCCGAGCTCAGCGCAGGAATGGATGAACTCAATACCCATTATCAGGATGCCTATGGCGTTCTAAAAGAAGCAATTAATGACATTCCCTCTACTGAAATAAGTGAAGAGGAGATTCAGCAGCTATACATTGATAACCCTGAATCAGAGGTTGTTCATCAACTTGTAGAAACGTACGCAGCAGCCCAAAGAGCAAGAGCAACCTTCTATGCTGTAGATGAAGCCTTTCAAGCGGTTCAGCCAGCATTAGAAGAAATGAGTCAGGCCTCCTCACAATTAGAAGAAGGGATGAATACATTCTCATCCTCCGTTCAAGAAGGCTTACAGGACCTTGATTTAGGAGAGGGACTTGAAGAGCTTGCGAGTGGAATCAACGAGCTTGCCTCGCAATATGGCAGCTTTCATAATGGATTAGTAGAGTATACAGGTGGAGTCAACCAGCTATCCAGTGGATATCAAGAGCTTCACAACGGACTCAGTGAATCAGCAAATGGATCGTCTGAGCTATCCGGTGGTCTTTCTGACATTCGAGGAGGCATGACAGAGCTCGAAACGGCCACATCAGACATTCCAGAACAAATGCAGGAAGAAATTGATGAAATGATCTCCCAGTACGATAAGTCCGACTTTGAAGCCATATCTTTTGTTTCAGCAGAAAATAATGAGCTCGTAAATAATGTACAATTTGTCATTCAAACCGAGGGCATCGTTCTCCCCGACGATACAGAGGAAGCATCTGGCGAAGAAGATGATCCTAGCATTTGGCAGCGATTTTTATCGTTGTTTGGTTGGGATTAAATATATGAATGAAGAAGTAGCGACCTTGTTTTCGCTACTTCTTTTTTATGACCAAATTATGTTAAATTACTAGTCACTCAGAGTGAAAAGAGATTAGGTCATTCTAATCATGGATTATTATTCCATATTAGTGGAAAATGATAATACATGCTATAGATCGTAGAAAGGATGGTTAATTTGGTACATAAAAAAACGATGGTAAATATGAGTCTTGCCACTCCATTCCTTCTAATACTATTTCTTTTTGCTTGTTCGTCGGAAGAATCAACAAGTGAACCGTTAGAGACAGCTCAAGCAGAAATAGAGAAAAATGAAGAAGTAGTAGAAGAAACAACTGAAGAGGTAATCGAGGAAGAAGAAAATGAAGGCTATCCATTTCCACCAAAAGCAGAGATCGTTTCTTCCTTTTCTGAAGCAGAGATCAAAACCTCAGATGACTATGATAACCTAGTCGCACAAACGTTAAGACAGGACAATATGACTCCAAGAATTTTTTTAGGCGATGAAGAAGTCGTTGCAGCAGAAAGTTTTTTCATCTATCGATATGATCTGAGTAATCAAGAAGAAATCTGGAGAATGCAAGACGGCATACACGATCTGGCGGAAGCACAGATTATTGATGGCACCTTATATTCATATAATACAAAAGGAGTCATCGCAACGGATCTTGATAGCGGTAAGGTGGTTAGAGACTACCCTTTTGAACTTGGTCATGAACCACGTCCACACTATTTTGATGACTACCTTCTCCTTTACAATCATGAAGAACTAACCGCCTTTGACTTTCATACAGGAGAAGAGCTTTGGACAAACTCCCTACCCAGTGCTATAGATACAGCTATCATAGAAAGTGACCAAGGATTTATTTACGAAAACGACCTTATATTATATATTCTCGATAAGGATACAGGTGAGGTCTTATTTGAACATGACCGCCCTTATACACTATCTGATAGCAAGAGCTTAAATCATTATCCAATTGTCCATGAAGACTCTATCTTTGTCGCTGATTACGCACTTGTTGATCGAGTGACGATTCTTAAAGAGTTAGATGCTAAGACAGGAGAATTACGTAACGAGGCCTCATTTGATGCTAGTCACTCTGGTATGCGTGAGCCTATGAAAACGGATACTGGCATACTAATGCCCACAGATATTGAACAATCAGGAGAACTCGCTTTCCTGAACTTTGATCTAGAAGAACAATGGAGAATCGACCATGATGGATTTGTTCTCGAAAGATACCTATATCTAGATGGAAAAATCTATCTTGTCGCAGCCAAAGGGGAAATTCCGGCGGTAGGAGATTATCACCTCTTTGTTATAGATAGTGAATCAGGAGAAATTGAAGAAGCCATCGAACTTGGAAATGGGTTTAAAAACAAACAGCTTTATACGAATAATGGTAAAGTCTACGTGTATTTAAACGGTGATGCTGACACTCGTACGTTTATTTATGACCACGAAGGAAATACATATCGTCCGTTTGCAGAATAATGTATATAAATCCCCTGGCCTAGTGGCTCAGGGGATTATTTTTTATGGAATCATATTACCTGCTGCAGCATACAACTCATTCCACTCTTCGCGAGTTAATGGAATGGCTGATCCCTCAGCTGATTCCCTTAAGCGACCGGCATTCGTTGTACCAAGCACAACCTGGATATTGGCTGGGTGGCGTGTAACCCATGCAACAGCAATGGTAGTTGGAGTCACATCATATTTTCTGGCAAGACGATCTAGAACATCGTTTAGTTTCGGGAATCGCTCACGATCTCCTACGAATACGCCGTCAAAGAAACCAGTTTGGAATGGAGACCACGCTTGTAAGGTAATATCGTTTAAACGACAATACTCCAACGTACTACTATCTCTGTTCACAGCATTCTCCGTATTCATATTTAGCGATACCCCCGAATCGATGAGAGGAGTATGAGCTAAACTGAATTGTACCTGATTCACAACAAGCTTCTGATTTAAGCTCTTCTGGAGGAGTTCAATTTGCATTGGGTTGTGGTTTGAAACACCAAAGTGACGAACTTTTCCAGTAGCGTGCAATTGATCAAAGGCTTCTGCCACTTCCTCTGGCTCCATCAATGGATCCGGACGGTGAAGCAGTAGAATATCTAAATACTCAGTCTGTAATCTCTGAAGGATTTTATCAACGGACGTTAAAATATGATCCTTGGAAAAATCGTAATATCCCGTAGCGCCGTGTCTGATCCCACATTTACTTTGAATAATCATGTTTTCGCGTATACTCTTATCCATTGAGATAGCCTGAGCAAATTGTTCCTCACAGCTTCCTCCACCGTAAATATCAGCGTGATCAAAGAAATTGATTCCAGCTTCTTGAGCTGTATGAATTAATGCTTCTGTTTCCTTTAAAGACAAGCTGTTAATTCGCATATTTCCCATAATAATGTTGGACACATTTAAATCGGTTCCTTTAATGTTAAATTGTTTCAACCTAAAGCCCTCCTAGTCATCGTGTCGTACTCAATAATAGCTTAC
Source organism: Alkalihalobacillus sp. FSL W8-0930 (assembly GCA_037965595.1). Lineage (NCBI taxonomy): Bacteria > Bacillati > Bacillota > Bacilli > Caryophanales > Bacillaceae > Alkalihalobacillus > Alkalihalobacillus sp. FSL W8-0930. The sequence goes on from CP150183.1 coordinate 3,742,773, forward strand.
TAAATTGATCAGCCGCTGTATACTTTTTCTATTTCTTCTTCATTTGCTTGAGAAAGATAGTAAGAAGCTCGTCTAGCTTTTTATAATCCTCTAAGTCTAATGAGAGATTTCCCACTAACTGTGAAGGGATACATTCAGCCTTCTCCTTTAGTGCTACTCCCTTTTCCGTAAGCTCAATGATAACACTCCGCTCATCTTCTACTGAGCGCTTACGGGTAAGAAGGCCGTGTGTCTCCATGCGCTTTAACATAGGAGTTAACGTACCAGAGTCTAAAGATAGCTTCTCGCCTAACTCTTTTACTGTACTTGTATTCTTCTCCCATAGAACTAATAAAACAAGATATTGTGAATAGGTGACATCCAGTTCACCTAATAATGTGCGATACATTTTCATGATTTCTTTCTCTGCTGTATACATCTTAAAGCAGATTTGATTCTCTAGTTTTAGTGCCTCGTTATCCATTAACGACACTCCTTTCTGCTTCTTTCTATCATACACAATAGTAAGATTAAACACCAAAATTAAATTGTGCAAAACTTAATTGTTGACTATATAATTTTAATACGTTACGATGGTTTCAAGCAATTAAGTTTTGCACAATACAAATCAGGAGGTTTTCAACATGAAATCATTGTATACAGCAAAAGCAACAGCAGAAGGCGGACGTCAAGGAAAAGTAACAAGCAGCGACGGTACACTAGATTTAACTCTAACAATGCCTAAATCACTTGGCGGTCAAGAAAAAGAAGGCGCAACAAATCCAGAACAACTATTTGCAGCAGGCTACTCTGCATGCTTCGATAGCGCACTAGCAGCCGTGGCAAGACAATCTAAGAAACGTATTGAATCAAAAGTGACTTCTGAAGTTTCAATTGGCCAAGATCCAGAAGGTGGCTTTAAACTAGCGGTTGTCTTAACTGTTGCAGTGAACGGCGTATCTCTTGAAGAAGCAGAAGAACTAGTTGAGCAAGCACACAGCTTCTGTCCATATTCAAAAGCAACAAAAGGCAATATCGATGTGGAGCTAAGCACATCCGTATACTAAGCCGAACATCGTTTAAATAGAGTGGAAAAGAGACTGAGAAAAAACTTAAATTAACTAGAAAATGGCGAATGATTCTAAGATAAAATCATTCGCTATTAGTGTTTTCTTCGTATTTTTTAGACAAGCGGAGGGAGAACCCGAGACTCCTACGGAACAGAACGTGGTGAAGACACTGTAGCGGCGCCCTTTCCGCGAAAGGGGCTGAGGCCGTTCCCGTGGAAAGCGAGGGATTCTCCTGTAGCGGATAGATTGCTATGTTCGTGTTTTGCTAACACATTCATATAATGGCTCAGACTTTTTTTCTTACGTTAAATCAGATCCATTTGACTCAATCACTTTCTTATACCATGCAAAGCTTTTCTTAGGCGTTCGTTTTAAACTACCAACTCCAGCATTGTCCCGATCAACATAGATGTAGCCATATCTTTTCTTCATTTCACCGGTTGAGGCACTGACAATATCAATAGGTCCCCAACTGGTGTACCCAATGATTTTAACCCCATCCTTAATCGCTTCTCCCATCGCTTCAACATGCTGACGCATATAATCGATGCGATAATCGTCCTCTACATACCCATCTGCATCTGGAACATCAACAGCACCTAATCCGTTTTCAACAACAAACAGTGGTTTTTGGTAACGATCATACAAGTGGTTAGCTGTGATTCTGAACCCTTTAGGGTCAATCGTCCAACCCCACTCTGAGCTAGATAGATACGGATTCTCGATTGAACCGAAGACATTTCCCTCTGTTTGGTTCTTTAAGATTTCAGGATCAACACTTGTTGTTCTGCTAGAGTAGTAACTGAACCCAATGTAATCAACCGTATGTTCCTTAAGTAATTCTAAGTCTCCATCTTCCATCTCAATCGTAATCTCATTCTCTGCAAGATAACGCTTTGCGTATCCTGGGTATTCCCCTCGCGACTGAACATCAATGAAAAAGAACGACTCACGGTCTTTTTCCATCGCGTCAAATACATCATCAGGATTGCTTGTATAAGCGTACGTAGAGCCAGCTGCGAGCATACAACCTATTTTGGCATCCGGACTTATTTCATGACATGCTTTTACAGCTAGTGCACTTGCAACAAGCTGGTGATGAGCTGCTTGATACTTACTCTTTGTTCGATCTTCTCCTTCTTCAAAGATAAGACCAGCACCTATATACGGTAAGTGAAGGAGCATATTAATCTCGTTAAATGTCATCCAATACTTTACTTTATCTTTGTATCTAGTAAGTATGGTACGAGCATATCTTTCAAAGAAATCAACGAGTTTCCGATTTCTCCAGCTTTTATACGTCGTGATCAGATGAACAGGCACATCAAAGTGAGCCATTGTCACAACAGGTTCAATATCGTATTTCAATAATTCATCGAATAAATCATCATAAAATTGAAGACCTTGTTCATTAGGCTCCTCTTCGTCTCCATTAGGAAAGATCCTTGCCCATGAAATCGAAACACGCAAAGCCTTAAATCCCATTTCTGCAAAAAGAGCGATATCTTCTTTATACCGATGATAGAAGTCAATCGCTTCATGTGAAGGATAATAGAGCTCATCCTTTAAAGAGATATCTGGCTCATTACCAAACATCATATCCCAACGCTTATCGCCAGTTGGAAGTGTGTCAACGATTGTTAAACCTTTTCCAGCTGCTTGATAAGCTCCTTCTACTTGATTAGCTGCAATAGCGCCGCCCCACAAAAAGTCTTTAGGAAATGGTTGCATTGTCATAGACTAAACTCCCTTTCTCGTTATGAAGAGGACCGGCACTCACCGATCCCCTACCATCATTAATTAGCTTGATCTGCGATTAGTGTAAGGAAATCATCGCCTTTTTTAAGTGCATTGCTTTTCGTAGCTTGAATTTCCTTATATTCTTTGTGGTTTGTGATAATGACTGGTGTATCTAATGAGAAGCCTTCTTTCTTGATTGCTTCAATATCAAACTCAACAAGTAATTGACCTTTCTCAACACGATCTCCCTGCTGAACAAAAGTACGGAAGTGCTCTCCTTGTAATTGAACCGTATCCATCCCTATGTGAATGAGTACCTCAGCCCCACTATCGGTTTTTAATCCAATTGCGTGTTTTGTTGGAAACAAAACAGAGATGACTCCTGATGCTGGAGCATAGACATTGCCTTCTACCGGAACGACTGCGACACCTTCACCTAAAGCCCCTGATGAAAAGGCTGCATCCTTTACCTGATCAAGAGGAACAATCTTTCCTGTTAATGGACTTACAAAAATCTCATCTTTTTTAATCTCATTTGATACGTTAGTTACTGTTGGTTTCACTTCTTCTACCTTTTCTGGTTCCGTCACTTTGTTCACGCCTCCGAATAGGTACGTCAGAATAAAAGCGATGACGAATGCAACTGGCATGGAAGCCATTGCGCCCCAGAAACCTACATTTAACCCTTCAGGACCAATAAAGGAAGGAACTTGGAAAATACCTAATCCTCCGATCATATAACCTGCGCCACCACTAAAGCCAATGATTGCGCCTCCAATACCTGCCCCTACTAAGCTGAACAAGAATGGTTTTTTCAAAGGAAGGGTAATACCATAGATGGCAGGCTCAGTAACTCCAAAGATTCCTGAGATGAATGCAGGGAAGCTAAGTGTTTTGAGTTTGTCATTCTTCGTACGGATCCATACAGCAAGCACGGCTCCAATCTGTGCAAATGATGCAGCAAAAATCATGGCTAATACAGGATCAGATCCCGTAGACACGAGGTTATTAAGAGCAATTGGAACAAGACCCCAATGCAATCCGAAAATAACAATAACCTGCCATAGTCCGCCAAGAACTAAACCAGCAACGACTGGACTTAAATCATATACAAAGATCGTAGCTTGACCTAAAAGCTGACTTGCCCAAGTAGCAATTGGTCCAATGATAATAAATGTAACTGGAATAACAATTAGTAATGTTGAAAAAGGAACCAAGAACATTTTCACAACATCTGGAATGATTTTCTTAAAGAAACGCTCAACTTTTGAAGCAAAGAACGCAGCTAAAATGATCGGAATAACAGATTGCGCATAGCTCATTAAGATAACCGGTATGCCTAAAAACGTAATATAAATTGGTGATTCAAAGATTGTACCGCCAAATAACACATAAAGTGGTTCACCACTCATAATCTCTGAGATAGACGGATAAACAAGAGCCGCTCCAATCGCTAAACCAAGAAACGGATTTCCACCAAACTTCTTAATCGCTGTGTATCCAAGGAAGATTGGGAAGAAGTAGAACAAACAATCTCCGATAATATTAAGCATCAAATACGTGCCATCGGTTTCCTCTAACCAGCCAGTCGCAAGGAACAGTGCATTAAACCCTTTAATCATCCCTGTTGCAGCTAGCACACCTAGTATTGGTGTAAAGATGCTTGCGATGATATCAATGAATCGATTAAATAAGCTGCCTCCTTGCTCTTCCTCACCTTGGTCTACTTGGGAAGCGTTTGCAAAACCGCCAATTAACGTAACTGCTTTATACACATCAGGTACGTGGTTGCCGATGACTACTTGATATTGACCACCACTCTTCATAACCGTGACAATACCATCCATGTTTTTCAATACTTCCGTTTGAGCTTTACTTTCATCTTTTAATTTAAAACGTAACCGTGTGATACAGTGCACGACACTATTTACATTTTCTTTTCCGCCAACTTTTTCAATAATCTCTTTGGCTAATTGTTCGTATTTCATAATGAGTAACCTCCCATTTAACGTTTTGAGTATAAAAAAAACCCGAACCAGCTCATGGTGTACGCGACACCGCTAAGCCAGATCAGGTTATGCCCACTTAAGGTAACACCCTAATAAAGAGATATATAATTTATGATTCCATTGTTTGATCCGTTTGACGTTTGGTTACCCGATGAGTATGAAGAATCAAATACGTTTCTTCATCTTTAGAGATGTCCCAGTTCAAACTTTTGTTAAGATAGGCTTTAATTTTTTGCGTACATTCAAATGCTTCTGGATACTTTATCTTAATTTGATCATATAAGAAGTAATCTTCATCACTTGAATACTCTTCCTCCATTCGTGAATAACGAACGGCAAAGAAACGAAGATGTGTAATGAATCGCTCATAATTAATCGAATTCTCATCTAATTCCATTTCATAATGGTACTTCACAATGTTTAATACGTCGTTAACGAGTTCGGTTACCTGAACAGCCATCTCTAAGTTTCCACCTGACATAGCGCTGTTCACAAGATGTAGCGCAATGGATGCTGCTTCATCTTCAGGAAAATCAACTCCCGTATCTCGTTTTATAATCTCAAGCGCCTTAAGAGCTACTTGATATTCAGACTTATAATACTTACGAATTTCCCATAAAAGCGGGTTCTTCAATTGAATGTTTTCTTTGTGTCTCCTGATTGCGAAGGCAATATGATCGGTTAAGGCGACATAGAGATAATCATCTAACGTATAGGATAACTGTGACCTTGCATGATCTAAGATCCTAGCCGCTATCACTAGGTATAGCTCCGATGTCTCCCTTAAAAGGGTAGCAAGCTTATCAGAGACCCCATCCTTTTCAAGAATAAATGTCTTTTCAATCTTTGCTGGATCAATGCTGTCACCTGTTTTCTTCTGAAAAGCCAGACCTCTACCCATGACGACTTGCTCTTGTCCATTATCATTAAATGCAATAACCACGTTATGATTTAGTACCTTTTCGATTTTCAACCGCTTCACCTCGTTCGACTCACCCATTCATGTAAGAAAGCGATTGTTCAAAAAAAACCTAACACTAATACGCACGGATCCCATGGTGAGCCCCACATAAAAGAAGTTAGGTTTTGCCTGCCGAACAGTAACAATCCAAGTTATTGGTTTGTAATCGCTTACCTATTTTTATCATAAACAAATATATACTGTCAAGAGCGTTTTTCGACAAAAAAACTGGTTGAGTAAAATCAACCAGCTTGATGATTTGTATGAGACCCCTTTGCTTTATTAGGGTCATTTAACTCCAATACTTCCGCCGTCGAAGCATGAACATGATCAAGAAGTTCTTGGTTGTTCATCAATAATTGTCCGTAGGACGGAACCATTTCCTTGATCTTTCCTTCCCATTCTTTCATATGAGTAGGGAAACAGCGTTTAATGACATCGAGCATGACATGGACAGCTGTTGATGCGCCTGGCGATGCTCCCAGTAATGCAGCGATTGAACCATCTTCCGCACTAATAACTTCTGTACCAAATTGAAGTGTTCCTTTTCCGCCTGCTTCCGTATCCTTAATAACCTGAACACGTTGACCGGCAATAACAAGATCCCAATCTTCTGTCTTGGCATTCGGAATAAAGTCACGCAAGTCCTTCATACGTTGCTCTTTAGAAAGCATCACTTGTTGAATCAAATATTTTGTCAGTGACATATTCTTTGCTCCTGCAGCAAGCATCGTCACTAAGTTATCCGCTTTCACAGATGTAAAGAGGTCTAACACGGATCCATGCTTTAAGAACTTCGGCGAAAATCCAGCAAACGGTCCAAACAAAAGCATTTTTTGATTATTAATAAAGCGTGTATCAAGGTGAGGTACAGACATCGGCGGTGCACCGACTTTCGCCTTACCGTACACCTTTGCGTGATGCTGATTGACAACTTCAGGGTTGTTACAGGCCATAAAGATACCACTAACCGGGAATCCACCGATGTGTCTCCCCTCTGGAATGCCTGACTTTTGAAGAAGGTGCAGACTTCCACCTCCTCCGCCAATGAACACAAACTTCGCTTTGTGAACTGCCGTTGTACCGCTTTCAAGATTACGTACCTTTACTTCCCACAACCCATCATTTGTGCGTGTTAAGTCGGTTACGGTATGTTGGTAATGCATATCTACACCTAAAGACTCTAGATGATCAAACATCTTGTGCGTTAACGAGCCAAAATTCACATCCGTACCCGTATCAATCTTTGTTGCTGCGATGTGATCCTCTTGGAGACGACCGTTCATCATTAGTGGGATCCATTCCATCAATTTCTCTGGATCCTCTGTAAATTCCATACCTTTAAAGAGAGGGTTGTCTGAAAGCGCTTTAAAACGTTTTTTAAGAAACTCGATATTGGCTTGCCCTTGTACCATACTCATATGTGGTAGAGATTTAATGAACTCCTGCGGGTTTTGTATTCTGCGTTGGCTAACCAAATAAGACCAAAACTGCATAGAGACTTGAAACTGTTCATTAATGTTAATTGCCTTGCTAATATCCATCGTACCATCGGGTTTTTCTGATGTGTAATTTAATTCACATAAGGCCGCATGACCTGTCCCCGCGTTATTCCATTCATTCGAACTTTCTTCACCTGCATTTGATAGCTTTTCAAAAACTGTCATCTTCCAGTTCGGTGCTAATTCCTTTAACAGTGCGCCCAACGTTGAGCTCATAATGCCAGCACCAATCAATATAACGTCCGTACTTTGTGTGTTCGTCATATATTTTCAGTCCTTATACGTTAAGATTCGAAGAAAAATTTGAAATTGTACTTTTCTTATTGTACCACTTTCAGGACCAATTTAAAATATCACCCGCTTTTTTACATAAAATATCGTGGAAAATATAGGTATATTAGTATAACATCTCATGATTATCTTAGGCTCATTACTTACTATATGTATTTCTATACAGACTTGTTATTCATGTAGATTGAAATTGGTTTACTTTGATATCCCCCATTCATCTTAATCCTTTGGCAAGTGACCGTAATGCTTCTAAGTTATGAATGTTATATGCTTTACCTGCTTTACTCAGGTACCCCTTTTCACAGAATAACTGAAGCACATGTAATAAATGCCTATACGAAACGCCAAGATAATCACAAACCGTCACATGTTTTTCTCGGTATATGCCTTGATCAGCCAATTCTAAAATAAAGTGTGCGAGACGATTCTCAAGTGGAAAGGCCTGGCTTTGAGAAGACTTCGTCGACATAAAGGTTGCCTTTTTACTTAAAAAGATTGCTAGCTCCCGTAGAAACACCACATCCTCCAACAGGTTCGTTCTACAAGTCACAAGTGGGATAGCAAAGCACACTGTTCTTGTCGCAACCTGAATCCCTTTAGAATAATAATTCTCATGCAGCAGCTCCATTTCCCCGATATAATCGCCTGGGTTCACAAAATTAATGAGTGAAACCTTACCATTCAAATGCGTTGTATAAATCTTCGCCTTGCCCTCTACCATATAAAAGAGTGCATCCGGTTTTGTGCCCTCGCGAACAATCCACTCGTTTCGCTGAAATTCATGAACAGTCATGTATTCATGTACCGGAAAAGAAAATCGATGCGCAATGGAATGTTCTTTTATATATTGATTCATTTTTTCTGTTGTCACCTTAGTCATCTTACACCTCAAATATGAGAAATCTCCTATTTCTAACCTTCCATAACATGATACCATGCATAAGAATGGAGGATGCATCATGAATACACATCGCTGGATGAGCACGCAGTTTTTTAGTTTCTTTGTTACATGGGGAATATTCCTGCCTTTTTGGACAGGTTGGTTAGTCTATTCAAAAAATCTTTCTATAACGGATGCAAGCTTAATCATGAGTATGGGACTAGTGGCACGCGGACTTTCTACACTTTTTGCCTTTCCTTACTTATCTGGATGCTTCAGTAATAAGGTTGTTTTAAAGGGAGCCGCTATTGGAACGTTGATTTCAGTCCTTTGCTATATCCCGTCTCAAACCTTTACTAGTTTACTTCTCGTTACGATTTTCTTTCACTTTTTTTATCCACCACTCATGCCTATATTGGATACAGCAGCAAGCCGACTCGTGCAGCATAAACAATTAGAGCATTATGGCAAAACGCGTCAGTGGGGATCAATCGGTTTTGTGAGTGTAGGGATCGTTCTTTCTCTTTTTATAACAGCATATAGCGAGGACGTTATTTATTACGCTTTCCTACTTGGCATTTCTGTTCTAGTATTCTTAGCTTTTCAAAAAGCACCATTGGTTTTGTCAGAAAAACCTGTCAAAAACCCAGCAGTGACGGGCGGTTTCATGAAAATGTTTCATATGAAACATTTTTGGCTTGTTCTATTAATTGTTGTTTTACTGCAGGCAGCTCATGCATCTTACTATAATTATGGATACATTTACTTACAGGACATTGGGGCACCTGATTACTTGATTGGCGTCATTATTAACATTGCGGTCATGGCTGAAATTATCTTTTTCTCCACGGCAGATAGAGGGTTTAAACGATTCTCCATTGGATCTCTACTTGCACTTGCTGCATTTGGATCCTCGCTTCGGTGGCTGTTAGTCTTTGCGTTTCCAAGTGTAATTGTTTTTTCCTTTGCCCAAATTCTTCATGCATGCTCGTTTGCCATGGCTCATTACGCATTTATGCAATACTTGATCCGATATATCCCTCAGCATCAAATCCCAAAAGTACAAGGCCTGTACTCAGCGCTTGCACTGAGTTGGAGCACCGCTGTCTTCACATTATTCGGCGGGTACCTTTATGAGATTAAACCTGGATATGCTTTCTTAGGAATGGTGGTTTCAACGCTACCTGCTTTGCTTCTGGCATTAAGATATCGGATGGTTGAGGATAAGTGATAACATGAGGCTGGGACATAACATTAATGTAGTGAGTAAAACAAGAACACAGCAAATAATTCGCTACAGGAGAATCATTTACCATTTTCTCGTTGATTTTTAGTTATGTCCCGGCTTCTAAATGTCTTTCTCGTCTACCACGGTTCCACGATCAGCGAGAACTACTTTTTGGCAGTCTAATTTGCCGCAGAGGACAAAGCGCTTTTCTTCCTCATCGTAGACATAGTAAGGTTCGAGTGTGAGGTGCTTCCGTAATGTATGAACAGCTTCCTCTTTAAGAATCCTTAAATCTCCAGACATCTTAAACGATTCATACATCGCAGCAAAGTCACTTGTATCCAAGATATTCATTACTTTAAAATCTTGAGGGTCAATCATAAAAACAAGCTTGGCTTGAAATGCCTTCGCTCCCTTCTCAACTGGACGTGTAACTGCATGGATTACTCCCCACTCCCGAAACATTCCTGAAAGCATCCATTTTCCGCTATCATGCGGATAGAAGGAAGACACATAGTCTGTAACGATCTCCTTTACTCTCAATTGATCAATCTCATTAATTGGTTGAGCATCTACGCTTTCTTCATTTTTAAAAGCCGTCTCAATCGATACTTCACGGCTCATCGATAATTCTGTTCTTACTCTCCCTCGTGCTCCTGGCCTACTCCATGTCAACGGCTTATTCAACAAAACATAAGGTCGTTCAAGGAGAGAATAAGGGTATGTCTTCTTTAAATCGTGACGTATAAATAATTCCTCCACCATATAGACCTCTTGTATCGCTTCTTTATCAAAGTCCGGTAAGGCATACCGATCCACTTGCTTTTCAAATAAATCGTGAACATCCTCCACTTGTAAAAGATAATCTTCCTTTGCTGCCACGCTTTGATTGGGGAAAACACCATGCTTAGAAAATAGAGTCAGTTGATTTAAATCATTCCACTCAACATGTATGTACCCTCCAGGATCGGTTGGAATTCCATCTATACAACTTTTAAATCCATAGCTTCGTTCATCTTTCTGTTCAATCATAAAACTGTCAGCATGCAGTCCGGTCATCTTTTTGACCCATTTGATAACCTCAGCTTGATTTGAAAATGAGTAAGACGTCTCAGCAAAGGATGTATCTCCTCCAAAAATCACTCGACTAAAAACCTGTTCATGAATATCCAGCTCAATCGTCGCTGCCCCCTCAGGATACATATCCTCTTCCGTTATACCTTCGACTCCTTTTGGCAACCATTCCGTACATAATACATACCTCGTGTCATTTAATGCGTTTACTTCCTGCAAAATAGTATGCTTATGCAAGGTGTAATTTGTTAAACCCCACTTAAGCTTCATTTCATTAATCATTGTTTCAATCGTTGAATTCAACCCGCCACCTCCATACGATTCTTACTCTACTATAATAAAAAATCCGTCTATTAAGATAGACGAATTTTTACGCTTTTAGTAGTGAATTTGTCTCTCTAATAACTGAAGCAACTGCGTGGTTTGTGTGGTGCACAGTCTGATGAGTGGCAATGCACTTCAAATTGGGGTGGGCATTTTCTACGGCATAACCATAGTCCGCTGCTTCTAATAGAGAGCAGTCATTCATTTGATCTCCAACGGCTATAACTTGATCCACTTCAATATCCATTTGATTTAAAAGTTCATAAAGAGCCTGGCCTTTTGAAGCTCCAGTTGGAAGAATTTCTAGGTAGCTTGTATCTGATTGAATACACACTTCGTTTAATACTCCTGCGAAGCGCACTGCATCTTCTAACTCTCTACCAATAATTAATACTTTGTTTATCTTTTGTGGTGGCACTTCCGTAAAGAGACATGTCACATTTTCTTTTGCCTCATACGCGTGAATAAGTGAATGAGGTCTAGGTGTATAAATGCTTTGTGCGTCATATGCAATCACTACAGCATGCTTACTAACTACATGCCACAATGTATGCACTTCTTCCACATGCTCTGTTAAAACCATTGACCACACTATCTTTTGTTCTTTTGGACAAAAGATCTGTGTCCCGTTTCCTAAAATAACAGGCGCCTTAATACTCAGCTCATTAATATATGGAAGTGCTGCTTGTAGCATTCGTCCCGTAGCAATCGTAAAGATATTCCCTTCTTTTATAAACTGATCAATCGCTTCCTTATTTTCTCGACTAATCTGGTGGTGGTCGTTTAGAAGTGTCCCATCAAGATCAGAAATCAACAGCTGTTTAGCCATATACATTCAAATCCACAGCTTGCTGTTCTGGAACTTTGTTCAAGCGATGTCCGGAAGTAGGGTGATAGAGATTTAGTCCATCGAGATTTGCTTTCACATAAACGGTACTGTCTGGAAAATAGTTTACAATCCCCATCTGTTTTGCGAGTAGCATCGTCTCCCCGCATTGGATATGAATCGTTGTTTCTGGACCCGCAGGAAGAACGGCTCTCACTGTTCCTTGAACAGTCCCTTTTTGCGGTGTACGAGATAAAACAAGATCCTCTGGCCTAACAGTAAGAACCACTTCTTTTGAAAAGTCCTCTAGCCAGCTTGTATTCATTACAAAGTCACCTAGATCTGAGTGAATGATAAAAGACGAATGGGAGGATTCCGTGCACGTAGCATTTAAAAAATTATTGGCTGGATTCCCAACAAACTGAGCGACTGTTAAATGCGCTGGATATTGATAGAGTTGGATCGGTTTATCCACCTGAAGGATCTCTCCCTCTGAAAAAACAGCAATTTTGGTTGACATGGTCATCGCTTCTACTTGGTCATGCGTCACATAAATCATCGTTGTCCCTAGCTCATGGTGCAAACGTTTCAGCTCTGCACGCATTTCAACACGAAGCTTTGCATCCAGGTTCGATAAAGGTTCATCCAGCAAGAGGATTTTTGGCTCTGTGACAATCGCTCTGGCAATCGCAACTCGTTGCTGTTGCCCACCTGATAACTCAGATGGATATCGATCTTTATAGTCGAGAATTTGAAGCTTTTGCAAAGATGCCTCCACACGCTTTTTTATTTCCTTTTTAGGAAATTTCCGTCCTTCAAGCCCAAACGAGACGTTCTCATAGACCGTCATATGTGGCCAAAGCGCGTAGTTTTGAAATACAAGATTTAACTTTCGATCTGCAGGTGGAGCGAAATATTGAGTTTGTCCATCAGCAACGAGCTTGTCGCTAATAACAATCAGACCCTCTTCCTGCTGTTCAAGTCCAGCAAGAATTCGAAGTGTGGTTGTTTTCCCACATCCAGACGGTCCAAGGAAGGTCATAAAGTCTCCTTCCTCGATCTCAAGGCTAATGTTTTTTAAAACATGCTGACCACCAAAATGTTTATTAATTCCTTCAAGCTTTATGAAAGACATGGTTTACCCTCCAATTCCTTTAGTAAAGTCAATCTTTCCGATCTTACTCGCAATGAAGTATGTGATTAGGATGATACCAACGATGATTAACATTAGAGCATTGGCATATTGCTGGAATCCCGATTCTGCGTACTTAAACATGAGTGTTGGTAGAGTTCCGTTTTCTGGAGTAATGAGCAAGATAATTAAGTCAAGCTCCTTAATGACACTGATAAAGAGAAGCAAAAACATTGTAAAGAGTGTCTTTTTACTTAAAGGGAGCATGATTCGCGTGAAGCGTCTGCCCCAGTTTGCTCCTTGTACATAAGCTGCTTCCTCCAGCTCTCCACCAATCTGGTGCATCGTACTTGCTCCTGAGCGTGTAGCAATTGGTAATTCATTCACCACACATATTAAGATAATCAACGTGATCGTTCCGTATAGGCTCGGCATAAACCAACTCGGAGTAGCAAACATAGATAGGTAGATAGCAGAAAATGCAATACCAGGAATTAAGTATGGAAGATAGCTTAATTGCTCAATGGCTCGCCCATCTAAACGATTACGACGCTTTGAGACAATGTAGCCAAATAACAACCCCATCAATGCCGCAATACTTGCAGCAATAAAAGCGATTTTGAGTGAATTTCCAATGGCAGAAAATAGAGCATCATTCTTCAATACGCCTACCTCCCCAGACGCAATCGCTGGATTGGACTCACCTATCCAAAAGTGTAACGTGAATTGATCCAGTGAGAACTGGCTATTAGACATCATAAATGTTTGTAGAGTTAATACGATAAGTGGTAGAGCAGACACTGCGCCCATAAATCCGAGCACTGTCCATGTAATAGGTCTGTGCCACTTCTTTAACGAATACAAATGCTTTCGTGAATCTTTTCCTGTAATCGTCGCAAAGCTTCGGCGTTTTCCGATCGCCTTTTGGTTAAAGAAAATGAGCAATGCACACACCATTAAGAGTACAATACATAACACGTAGGCTTCTTGGATCATGCGGTTTTGAATACTTGAATGAAGCATGGTGGCAATCGTATAGTACTTAGTTGGCAATCCCAAAAAGGCCGGGACGCTAAACGAACCTAGTGCCTTGGAGAACGTTAAGATAAAGCCTGATGAAATAGCTGGGATCAGTAGCGGTAATGTGATCTTACGAATCGTTCTCGCACTGCTCGCTCCTAAGATACGTGCTGATTCTTCTAAGCTAGCATTTACAGCCCCAAGTGCGACCGATAGTAGTAAAAAGAAAAAGGTGAAATAATTTAACGTCATCGTTAGAACAATAGGTAGAAACCCATAAGCAAGCCTATCAGGGGGGCTTATTTGAAACACAGAATAAAATAACCCTTGTCCTCCACCGATTCGATCATTTTTAAATACAGACATCCAGGCAAAAGCCATAACCCAGGAAGGAAGCATATAAGGAAGAATAGCTAGCATGGTCATTGATTTTTTATAACGGAAGTCCGTTCGCATGACAAGCCACGCTAGACCACCACCAAGCAAAAAGGAAAGAATAGAGACTGTTAACCCAATGGATAAGGAATGAAACAGTGGCTTGTAGAATAACGGCTGGCTTATGCTGCCTGAAAGAACATTCACCCAGTTCGCAGCTGTAAGACCGCCTGATGCTGCTCCCCCTCGTCCATCCTCTTGAAACGTCTCCAAGAGGATCTGTCCGATTGGGAAAGCCACCATATACACTAGAAAAATCAAGGCGAGAGCTGAGATGACGTGTACAGGATTTGTGAAAATACGAATCAGTTTATTTAACAGCCTTGACCGTGAATGGTAGCGCGAAATCTGAATCATTGATTTGCCTCCTCCCACTTTACTGATTTGCTAAGATAAAATTCCGTACATCATTTGAATGGTCATATAAGTATTCTCCGTCATATGGCCACAGGGAAAGATCGCTGCTTGGACGTTGTCCTTCGACTGACACATCCGTACGGGTTGACCAAGAACCAGGCACATTGTATGGTCTAAATCCTTCACCTTGTCCATCTGCTTCTCCTGCCATCCAACGAATTAATAGCTTCGCAGCAGCTGTATGCTCGGCATTGTTAGCCATATACAAGTAAGATGTACCTGCTACAGACATTTTAGGCTCCACATCATATAGGAACTCCGCTGTGTAACCTTGCTCTTCAATGTGACGTGATTTACTTGAAGTGGTGATACCTACTGGTGGTTTTTCCTGACCTGGTGTCCCTACTGCTTCAACAACATCATCGCCTGAGCTCACAAATACAGGATCGTTGGCTAATAATTGTTTGATAAATTCATAGCCTGCATTGTCCGTTCCATCAAGCTCAATGGCATTCCCAAACTTCTCTTCATAGGCAGCTTCCATGTCATCAGCGTTTTGAACAATGGTTGTAAACAGATCAAGTGTGTCAGATGACAGCAACGGATCATCCATCACAATTTTGCTTTTCCATTCTTCATCCGTTAAATCCCACCAGTTTGTGATGGTTGATTCATCATATACCTCGTTATTCATGAAAATGGCTCGAGTAGAAAAGTAAAAAGGTAATCCTGGCTCATCAAGAAAGGTTTCGTCGAGTTTTTCAACTATGTCATCTGGTGCGTACTTATGAAGCATCCCTTCGCTTAACAACTCACCTGATACAACACCTCCACCATCTTTTACAAAGACAACGTCAGCCGTATTTAGACCAGCTTCCTGTTCACGAGCTACTTTTTCCACGATTTCAATCGTCCCCAAATCAAAAGCGTCAACCTGAATACCAGGGTATTCTTTTTCGAAGCTAGCCTTCACGTCCTTAATGCGACTTGACTGAGAGTAAACAACAACCTTTCCTTCTTCCTTTGCTAGCTCATACAATTCATCAGGGGTTTCATTGGCATCAAGATTCGCTTCTTCAAGCCAGCTTGAACCTTCTTCTGCATTTGCTTCATTCGTTGAGTCATTACTACACGCTGTAACTGCTAACAACGATGAAAGGGCTAGTCCTGCTGGGATCCATTTACGAAGTGTTTTATTCATGTGTTTACTCTCCTTTAGACGCTCACGATGGAGTCGTTGATTTTTTCTACCTTCCAAGCTTCTTTCATTCGTTCAGCAGCATCGACTCTTGTTTGCAATACAGGAGAAATGATGGCTCGATATGCGCCTTGCTCGATCACTTCCTTTAATTCAAGTGCTGTATCACATGATCGATCAAGCTTGTTGTAAACCACTCCATATTGAATAGGAAGATGTGTGTCACTCCCACAGACAAATGGTTTTGAAAGGGGCTTAACAAATGCCTCTACTTCCTGTTTTGCTGTATCCATTCCTTTTCTAAATAAATCTCGACCATTCAAATCAAATGCATCCATCTGCTGAAGTAGCTCAACCGAATGATTCGTTAAAGGCGTTCCTTCTCTTAAAGGATGCGCGCCAATTTTTAATAAAGGATGACCCTCAGCTAATGCCAGTAGCTTAGTTAAAGTGATAAACTGATGCTCCTCTGTGTGTGGTGACAACTGGTTTCGAATCTCTCGAATAGAAGCACGAGGACCAATAAAGAGAATATGTCCATTGTCCTCTACATCAATCTCCATTCCAGTAAACACTTTTACTCCGTCTGCATGATAATGATCGCCGATATATGAATAATGCTCGTCCAACGTATCAAATACGTCTGAAAAACGATGTGTATTAAAATGCTCCGTTAAAGCGATCGCATCAAGTCCAGACTCCTTAGCGTTCGCAAGCATCTCTTTAAAATAGGTAATGTCGAATTCCGTCTTTTTTGTCCATTTACCATGAGTATGCAAGTCAATGTTCATATCAAATCTACCTCCTGTGTCGTTCGTCTACACCCATAGCATGCCTGTGGAGTGTTAAGACAATATAAAGAGAATGTAAAAAAACCAACATCCATCAAAAATGAAGGATTTCATACATTATAATCACGGGTATATAAGGAGGAGATAAAGTGATTGGGTTTGATGAGGTGACGTTAACCAAAAATCAACAGCGAGTCGCAAACTTTCTAACGAAAAACGGAGAGAGAATTGCGTTTTTAACAGAACAAGAAATCGCAGACGCTTGCTTAGTGAGCAGCGCAACCGTTTCTAGGTTCTGGGGAGCAATTGGCTACAAGAATTTTAAAGCATTTAAGCGAAGTCTTCAGCTTGAACATGTATCCACACCCGTAAATAAAACGGAGAATACATTTCAAAAATACGGTCAACATCCGTTTTTACCAATGCTTAACGCACACATTCATAATCTTGAAACAACATTGACCCGGTTATCAGAAGCTGATTTTAAAGCCAGTACAAACATGCTCGTTCATGCTTCTCGTATTCATGTCTATGGGAATGGGGCTGCTCAATTTTTAGTAGACCTTGTCGGCTTTCGCTTACAACGATTTGATTGTGAGGTTACCTGTATGGCTCCAAGTGGGCATGAAATCTTTGAGAATCTCATTCATTTTCACTCTGATGACGTCGTCGTTGTCTTCGGATTTTTGAACTATTCGCCAGAGCTTCAGGTCATTTTTGACCTTTGTCAAAAGCAGCAGGTGCCCATCATCCTTATTACGGACAGGCTAATCTCACCTATGCGAGAAAAAGCGACAGCCGTTCTTTACTCTGAACGTGGAGAGAACAATGAATTTCATTCCCTTGTCGCAACTCTCGCCATTGTTGAAGCGTTAATCCTAGAGGTTGGACGTGGAAAGGGAGAGAACGCACTAGCTAAATTAAAGCAGCTTCAAGAGATGAGGAAGCAGTATTCGGGGATGTTGCCTAAGGAGTAGCGGTGGAGGGGTGAAACGAATCTTCTTCATACAACATGAAAAGCGGATGAGTCTCCCGATTAAGTAGACTCATCCGTTTGTTTTAGAATTATGCTGCAACAGTGGCTCCATATTCTAAATAATTTGACATAAATATGGTAATAATTGCTTTCATTCCACTTCTTTACTTAGCCAGGATTGTCTCTCCTCACGCTAAATAAAACACTTCATTTAACTCTTTTGATACTGGGCTATTATCTTCATTTGTCTCCATTATTGGCTCCATATAAGCCCACCACTTTCGGCAAATCTCAGTTTCTGATACCTGTGCATATAATGCTTCATCCTGAACAAGAAGGTAGGCAAATAACTGACCCGTTTCCTCTAACAAGAAGATCGAGTATTCGCTTACACCATGCTCCTTAAGCATCTTTTCCATCTCAGGCCACAATTCATCATGGCGTTTCTTGTACTCTTCATATTGGTCTTTGTACACCTTCATGACACTTGCTTTGCGTACCATTTACACCACTCCTTTTTTGTCATTACCTCAATATAGTAACCGCTCTCAAAACAAGAGACTATAACCTCCTTGACTTAATAAAATGTCCTTATTTGCACTCTCTTAAATGAATTGCGATGCAATCAGATAGATCATTGCAAAAATCAACAAGTATAATAGTATTTTTCGTACCATTCTTTTCTCCTTTAAAAAGAAACGGCTACATAAGAGCCGTTTCCTGGTTTTTTATTCCACTTCAAACCCCGGCTGAACAATGACAAATCCACTTCCAGTAAACTTCATCTGAATCGATTCACCGCTTCCCTTTCCAAGGAATGTTCGATAACTAATGTCCGTGTGAAATTCTGGTTTTAAATCTCCTGACCAGGCAACTGTTGCGGTTGGATCCGTGTACACTGGAAGCTCCGGTGTCACTTCTAGTGTAAGTGGTTCAAAATAAGTGGTGATCGCCACCTTGCCGTGCCCATTTAATGTCACATTAAACAATCCACCCGACATTAACCCAGCCATCTTCCGCATCATCTCAATATCCCATTCAACGGTTGGTTCAAATGCAAGCAAGTCATTTCCGTTTACCGTAATTTGTTGGTTACCAAGCTCAAGTATAGTAATCCTCTTACCCTGATCGGCGAGGAACAACCTGCCTTCACCTGTAGCCTTCATGAGCTCCTGCCCTTCAGTAGTGAAGGACTTTTTGAATGCCCGTCCTAAACCGTGTTCGAGAATTCTTTCACGTTCAAATTTAATTTCGCCTTGATAACTAATCATGGATCCCATTTTCGACCAGATCTCACCACTTAGATCTATTTCTAAAATTCGTTCAGACTGTAGAGCAAATGAATCCGTGGAGGTTTTCTGCTGTTTGGTTTTGCTTAAAAATTCATCTACGGAATACGTTGTCATCTACTGAGACCACCTTTAGTTATTCATATTTGAGCCGAATGTGTCTTCAAGCTCTCCATCAACGACTTCTACATCATCTGGCGCTTGAAAAAGAGATTCATCAAAATCAGGATTCACTTCATATTCAATGACTGCGCCCGAGCTACTCGTATCTCCGGCAGCATGCTCCGCGTCCTCTACCGCAGTCTCACTTTCCATTTTAATTTCATAGAATGTTTCTTGATCAAACCAATATTCGGTTACCTGTCCGTCACGATCTGCCTCGATATGATAGGTGGAGAAACCATTAATCTCTTCCTCGCCTACATAAGTCAGCTCCGCATTCTCTAGTAGATTCTCGTATAAACTCGCCCAGTCTGATAAATCATCCTGCGTGGGATCAACGCCTTGTTCATAGCGAATAGCTTCCTCGTCGCCTTCATCGTATGTGATCGTGAAAACAGGATCATCTAGGTCACTGAATTGATATGAGGGTGGCATCTCATCAGAAAAGGCTTCGCCGTCCTCTTCACCCTCTGTTGAGAATTCCAGGTCCATTCGCGTATATAACTCTCCATCTTGAATGAAATTCCAATGTGTTTCAGTGATTGACGTTGAAACATCACCTTCAGGCACATTTTCCTGATCCGCATCAAAATCTACACTAACCTCTCCTTCTGATACCATGTAAAGACTAGTTAATCCATCATAGAAAGCAATCGCTTCTTCTACGATCTCTTCTGCCGAAGGTGTATCCTCCGCATCTTCATCCGACTCCTTTTCTTCATTCATCGTCTCTTCTGTACCTGTTTCCGCTGTTTCGTTTGCTGTTGCCGTTTGACTTTCATCCTCACTACCGCACGCCGCCAAAAAGACAGCGCCTGTTACTGTAAGTACAATCGCCTTTTTCATCTAGCATTCCTCCCCTTTTGATCTCTCTACCCTCCTATTCACCAAGTTACTAGAAGCTAAACTTTAAATTGTATGCAGTTCCTTTATTTTCTTTTCATTATAGATTGCTTACTTTTTCTAGAAAAGGTTATAGAGAACTAGAACGTCATTCTTACGAAAAGAGGAGTGAATCGGGTGAGTATCATTGAGAAATTTAAGTTAACAGGTCAGAAAGCGTATGTAACTGGAGGAGCAAGAGGTATTGGGAAAAGCATTGCCACTGCCCTTGCGGAGGCTGGAGCAGACGTTGCGATTGTAGACCTTGATCTGGAGGAAGCCAAAAGAACAGTCGCTTCAATCAAACAAGCAACGAGTACTCAACCCATAG
Organism: Alkalihalobacillus sp. FSL W8-0930; assembly: GCA_037965595.1. Lineage (NCBI taxonomy): Bacteria > Bacillati > Bacillota > Bacilli > Caryophanales > Bacillaceae > Alkalihalobacillus > Alkalihalobacillus sp. FSL W8-0930. The sequence goes on from CP150183.1 coordinate 3,763,230, forward strand.
CGATTGAAACGGATGTAACGAGCCCTGAAGATGTTGAACGAATGGTTTCGGAGATCGTGAATGAATACGGTCGAATCGATATTGCTTTTAACAACGCCGGCATTTGTATCAATACTCCTGCAGAAGAGATGACCTTCACACAATGGAAAAAAGTCATAGATATTAATCTCTCAGGTGTCTTCTTAACCTCCCAGGCTGTTGGAAAAGTCATGCTTGAACAAGGGAAAGGGACCATCATTAATACAGCTTCTATGTCTGCCCATATTGTGAATGTGCCTCAGCCACAAGCTTCATATAACGCTTCCAAGGCTGGAGTTATCCAATTAAGTAAGTCACTTGCGGTGGAGTGGGCAAAAAAAGGTGTACGCGTAAACACAATAAGTCCTGGTTATATTGGAACAGAACTTACACTGAACTCTCCCGACTTAAAACCACTCATCAACGAATGGGAAAGCGTATCACCACTCGGCCGAATCGGAAAACCTGAGGAACTGCAAGCCATTGCCGTTTATCTAGCAAGCGATGCAAGTTCGTTTACAACAGGGTCGGATTTGGTGATTGATGGAGGATTCACGAGTGTCTGACATTTTGTTCTTATATTGCATAGTCTAGTGGCTATGCATTTTTTTATAAACATTCGACTATTTTCAACAAATTTTCACTATAATTCCTAGGATTAAGGTAATATGAAATAAAGACTATAAAAAAACAATTATAATGAATAACCAACCCTAAGTTCTGAATCTATGAAAAATGGAGGCCTTTGAATGAACGAGGAACAGACAAGGTATTCTCGACTTGCTAATATTACAAAGTTGATTAATTCAAAGCTTGAATTACGAGACATGCTTGAACAGGTTACACAGGCTATATCCGAAGAAATTGTTCGTTGTGATTCTGTTGGCATTTATCTGCCTCAAAGAGATGGTACATTCAGAGGCTACGTTGGTAAGCCTGACACACTTAATGGCTGGACTTTGGACATGCATGTCATTGATACAGACTATGATTTACTCGCGAAGGAAGTCATTGAAACAAGAAAAACGATCTATATTCCTGACACATCAAAGGATCATCGCCCTGATCCTAGAGCCGTAAAGGGGTTCTCCATTAAATCCTTATTAGTCCTTCCGATTTCATTTGAAGATGAGCTGTTTGGACTTGTCTTTTTATTTGATTATGGGATTCCTATGAATTTAACGGAAAAGGAGATTCAAACCGTTGAGGCTTATGTCAGCATGGCAGGGGTGGCCATTTTAAATGCAAACACATTAGCTCACAAGGAGCAATTAATAACGGATAAGCAAACGCTTCTTGATGTGACACGTGAATTATCAATGTGTTCCTCCCTGCAGGAAAGTATTGATTTATGCTTCTCCTATTTAACAAAAGTAATGGCAAATCCTAATATTGGCGTTCATTTACTAGATCCGATTGCTGAACAAAAGGTGAAACCAGCGAAGCTAAGCAAAGAGAGTGAATGGACTGAGGAGAATTGGAAGAAAACACATGAAAACATAGGTTTTGACCAGAGTAATGATCTCGTGATGAAGGAAGTTTTCGAAACAAAAAAGCCTATTATTATCCCTGATGTCTATGCTGATCATAGACCTAATCATGAACTATGCCATAACTTTGGAATCAATGGTTTAGCGATGTTTCCATTGATCTCTATGGGTCGGATTTTAGGACAGATTTCCATCGTCAATTTAAAAAAGGATCCGATTCACTACACTGAGGCAGAGATTGAACTCGCTCAATCCATTGTTGATGCAACCGCTTCTACCTTGGCCAACTTGATCTATATGGAAAAGCAGGAAATGATTATTGAAGAGCGCACGTCAGAGGTACGCTTTCATGCGTATTTTGATAGCCTTACTAACTTGCCAAATCGATCCTTACTATCCGATCGCCTATCTCAAGGCTTAAAGTACGCAAAGATAAACGATGAAAAAGCGGCCATTCTTTCCTTAGATTTGGATCGATTTAAGCTTGTGAATGACACATTCGGACACAGCTACGGGGATCAACTATTAAAAGACGTAGCCACACGATTGTCGGAGTGCGTACCGAGAGATGCCACCGTTTCAAGGCAAGGCGGAGATGAGTTTATTATTTTCCTACCTACTATAAAAAACGAGAAAGACATTCTGGATGAAATACATTGTATTCAGGAGGCTTTTAGTACGCCTTTTCAAATTGGAGATACAGAGCTTTTCGTAAAGACAAGCATTGGTGTCAGCATATTCCCGGATAATGGTCTTGAAGGGGAAGTTCTCATTAAACACGCGGACACCGCTATGTATAAGTCAAAGGCGGTACCAGGTAATAGCTATCATTTCTTTAGCGAACGACGAGATAATCGAACCATCGATCGAATTATGTTTGAAAACGATCTCTATAAAGCGTTAGAGCAAAATGAACTCTCTGTATATTATCAACCACAAATTGATTACCCAACGAATACAATTAAAGGTGTGGAAGCCTTATTACGATGGAACCATCCCATAAAAGGAATGATTCCTCCTGATACATTTATTCCTATTGCAGAAGAAACAGGCTTAATCGTTCCAATTGGTGAATGGGTCCTAAGACAAGCTTGTAAGCAGTTAAGGGAATGGCATGATGCTGGTTCTCCACTCATTACGATGGCTGTGAACTTATCTGTTCAACAATTTGAACACGATGAATTAGTAGAGACCGTCCAAACGGTTCTTCAGGAAACAGGGATTTCATCTGAATACCTTCATCTAGAACTAACAGAAAATGTGATTGTAAAGAACACAGAATCCATTGTACTCACAATGAAACAATTAAATGAGCTAGGCATAAAGCTTGAGATTGATGATTTTGGAACAGGGTATTCCTCCTTGGGTTATCTAAAGAATTTACCTATCTCTACTCTGAAGATTGACCGGTCATTCGTTAAAGACATGCTTAAAGATGACGCAGCGATTACAAAAACAATCATCACACTTGCTCATAACCTCAATTTAGAAGTCATTGCTGAAGGTGTCGAAACAAAGGAACAGGCTGACTTTTTGCTTTCACTAAATTGCGAACGAATGCAGGGATATTTTTTCAGTAAACCAGTACAATCGTCCGACATTATGATAAAATATTTCCAGTAGTATCTGGTTATATAATCCAAAGGAGACAAGGAGATTGTCATAATGAAAGCAGCACGCATGGTCTTAGAGTATTTAAAAGAGAATGGTGTAACACACATCTTTGGTATTCCAGCCGGTTCAGTTAACGCGTTTTTTGATGAACTATACGACATGAAGGAATTAACACCTGTAGTCACAAAACACGAAGGTGCCGCTACCTATATGGCCGCAGCATACGCTAAGTATTCTGGTCATTTGAGTGTGGCAATTGGTTGTAGTGGTCCAGGCGGCACGAATTTAGTAACTGGAGCCGCAAATGCCATGCGAGAACACTTGCCTGTCTTATTTATTACTGGTGCTGTGCCAGTTAGTACGGTCGGCTTAAATGCATCTCAAGAATTAGATGCAGAGCCGATCTTCCGTCCCGTAACAAAGTATAGTGTCACGGTCAACGAATCAGGAAATGTTCTAAGTGAAATTGCAAAAGCTTGTGAAATCGCTATCTCTGGAGTTCCTGGCCCTGTGCACGTGGCGCTTCCAATTGATGTTCAGCATGGAAGCGTAGACACTCTAACCGTTCCTGTCCTTCCATCAAGAGAACAACTTGTTCCTGACCTGCAGACGATCAAGCACGTAGCGGACGAGCTCGTATCGCGTGAAAAAGGAATCGTGTTTGTCGGCCAAGGTGTCAGAGGAGCCGTTGAACAATTAGTCGAACTTGCAGAGTTACTAGATTGGCCGATCATCACGACACCACAGGCTAAAGGGTACATACCTGATACCCATCCACTTTTAGTTGGAGTGTACGGGTTTGCAGGTCACGAAGCAGCCTCTAACCTTATTGCTGAGGGAGATGCAAACGTATTATTGATTGTTGGATCAAGCCTCGGTGAAACAGCAACCAATAACTATAATGTGAAGCTGACTGAAAATCGTTTTACGATTCAATTAGACTTTGACGAAACCGTTTTTAACCGTAAGTACACAACTGATTTGCCAGTACACGGAGATATTAATCTAAGTCTCGTATTTTTAATAGAAGAATTGCGTAACAGAGGACTGACACAAACAAGCTATGAGCATAAGCTAGTCGAGGATGAGACAAACCTTGAAGACTACAATACAAAAAACGTCATGCTGAACCTACAAAACCTTCTTCCACCATCAACTCGATACACGATTGATATCGGGGAATTTATGGCCTATGTTATCAACCATATGAGCGTGAAAGAGTCTGATACTTTTGGTATAAACGTTCACTTTGGCGCGATGGGTACTGGTATTGGTTCGGCAATCGGTTCTAAGCTAGCAGAACCCGATCGTCCAGTCGTTTGTGTAACAGGAGATGGCTGCTTCTTTATGCATGGTATGGAAATCTTAACGGCAAAAGAATATAACCTCCCTATTCTCTTTGTTGTCATGAACAATGCCCGACTAGGCATGGTTTATCATGGACATGCATTGCAGTTCAAGCGAACACATCCTTCATTTGAACAACAGCAAATTGATATTAGCGCAATGGCCGCCGGAATGGGTGTTCCAAGCTTCCGCGTGAACTCAATGGATGATCTCAACCAAGCAACAATTGATCATTTAATGAACGGAAATGGTCCTGCTGTACTAGAAGTTGCACTTATTGATCAAAACACCCCTCCAATGGGAGATCGAGTGAAGTTTTTGTCTTCATTTGGGAAGTAGGAAATAAGAGAAGAGTGACTGCCGAGTGTTTCGGTAGTCTTTTTCTGTTTGTGGGGAGATTTTCGGTTCAGGTGAGCAGAAGTTCTTGATTTTCTAGCCGAAGAGCTTGGTAAAGAGCTACATGTTCTTAGTTTTATGAGGTCGAGCTTAGTTTTAGTGTCTAGCTACTTAGTAGAGTATTGGTTCTTCTTGATATTGGGGGTCGTTTCTTGCTTCAGCTCTCTGTGGTGGTCTTCTGTCAAGAAAGTGGACACTAAAAAGTAAGAGTGATTCCTCTCGAAGCCTATCTTACTGCCTCTTACGGAGATAAATGAAATCTTATCTAAAAGTCTGGAGAAACGTTCTTTTGTCTAACTAATTGTTTTTTGCGAGTCATGATTGGTCCTTTGTGCGTAGGTTCTCTCAAATTGGTTTGGGGATTGGTAGTTCAAAGTCGAATGCCTTCTCGTTTCATTGTACCGACTGTAAATGTAGTGATGAATGGATTTCATCGCCTCGTTTCTTGTTTGAAATCGAAAACGATAGATGAGTTCTCTTTTAATGGTCGCGTGAAACGATTCAATACACGCATTGTCATAGGGATCGCCTTTTCGGCTCATACTTATAGTGGCTTTCACTTGAGTAAGTGCCTCGATATACTCGTTTGAACAATATTGAGCTCCTCGATCAGAGTGGTGAATAAGCCCCTTCGGGGGGCGTCTAGTCGCTATCGCACGCTCAAGAGCGTGTAACACAAGGTCTTTTTCCATCGAATTACTCATATTTAGGCCCACAATTTTTCGAGAAAACAGGTCCATAATGGATGCGACGTATAACCAGCCCTCTAATGTCCGAACATACGTAATATCTGTCACCCATATGGCATTTGGGTACGCAGCTTGAAACACTCTCTTCAGTAAATTGGGATACACATGTAGAGTGTGCGTGGAATCCGTTGTGACGACATATCTCGCTTTAGGCTTTGCGCTAACCTTCATTTCTTGCATATATCGCGCCACCGTTTTTTGCGAGATCACATAGCCCCATTCGATTAGATCCTGATGGACGCGAGGACTTCCGTACGTAGCCAAGCTCTCGTGGAACGATTGACTAATCTTCTTTTTTACGTCCGCTTTCCGTTTTTCACTCTCTGTTTTCCCACCGCGTAGTTTGGCTTTCCACTTGTAGAATCCACTGGTCGAGACTTGAAGGACTGAACACATCTTCACAATGGAATGTTCATCTTGATGAGCATCCATAAAATGAAATTTTATTTGGGCTTTTGCGTGAAGATGTGCATGGCCTTTTTTAAGATCTCGTTCTCCTCTCGAAGAGAGAGCATTTCCTTTTCATGATGCTTCTTTAACTTCTCCACTTCGGATGGAGTCAAATAATCGCCTGAATTTGGCTTTTCTTGTTTCTTCTTATAATCTTGAACCCAGCGGTGGATGGAGGAAACATGAACTTCCAATTCATACGCCATGTCGCTCGCCTTTTTGCCTTCTTCGATGATTAACTTCGCCACATACTCACGATAATCAAGAGAATACTTTTTCGTCATAGGAACACGTCCTTTGTCAGATTAGATTTAGTGTACAGAGAATCAAATTAACGTGTCCACTTTTTAGACTAACCTCAGTGGGCTTAATAGATTTGGTGATTTTCTTGGTAAGAGGCTCTGGCTCTTGGTTGGGCTAAGTCTCTTCTTAGTATTGAGTACGTGTTCTTGATAAAGCGGTGAACTTCCTTGCTACATGCCCCCTGCTTAGTCGTGACGTTCCTCCACCCTCCATTTTGAGCCTGGTTCTTGCTAATGCACCTAACCTTCTTGGTACTTAGACGCGTTTTCTTGTTAACAGAGCTACCGGGCTTGGTATCGACACTCCCATCTTGGTAAAACATCAATTCTTCTTGGCATTGAGGGTCGTTTCTTAGTTGGCCCCCCCTGTGAGCTTACTAAAGATCGCATTTTTCTTGATAAGAGGAAGCGATTCTTGCTAAAATCTGCTTCCTCCTTACTAGCTCACTTGTTCTTCTTACTAACTCAGGTTCATCCCCCGCACAACCTGCGATATCGCTCCCATCGTTTGTCTTTTAAAGGAATCTGGCACAGATTGTCCGGTTGGATTTTCGTAGTAATAATAGCTCCCGTTTTCTTCGGGCCAATATCCTAATGTTCGTAATGAATTTTCCAATTCGCTAGGTAGTGATGAGGTGTTTGTCTTATTTTTATATAGATCGGTTGGATAGATTTTTACGTCAACATCACCAATCCCCGTCCAGACCACAAAAAGATCTTGTTCATCTTGAACAATCCACTGATTTTTGGAATAGAGGGAAATGTGTGTTCCTTCTAGAGCAGAGATCCCATCAAGGTTAATCCCGTAATTCTGATTGATAAACAGACGAATGTCCTGACCCGAATGGCGTTCTTTTAAAAATTCAGTGAAGGTCTGATCCTGTACGATTTTATCACTTAACTCCATTTGATATGCAGCTTGTACCACTTTATGAATATCGGTCGTTTGAATAGGTGGTTCCATTTTCTCTAAGTACTGATCCATCTTTTCTACCTTTTTCATCAATTGGCCCCCATTTAAATGAATGATTGTATGTATCTCCCTTATTTTACTATAAAAAAGAAGCGTAGAGTATATTCTACACTTCTCCTTCTTTATTCAAGATCTTCACCAAGCACGATGACTTCGGTATCTAATTCAACATGGAAATTGGTTTTTACTGTTTGTTGGACGAGTTTAATTAAGTCTAGGTAATCTTTTGAAGTAGCTCCATTAATATTTACAATAAAGCCTGCATGTTTTTTGGAAACCTCGGCTCCACCAATCCTTGTTCCCTGTAGGTTACTGTCTTGAATAAGCTTTCCTGCAAAATGACCAGGCGGACGCTTAAAGACACTACCACATGAAGGGTACTCGAGTGGCTGTTTCGATTCTCTTGCTTCGGTCAACGCATCCATTTTTGCCTTGATGACGACTGGATCCCCTACTGTCAGTTTAAACTCACCTTCAAGAATGATGTAATCGTGGCTTTGGAACGTACTCTGTCGATAGCCAAGGTTTAGGTCTTCCTTTTCAATCGTTAGAATCTCGCCTTCCTGAGTCATAACCGTTGCTCGTTCTAATACCTCAGAGATTTCTCCACCGTATGCCCCTGCATTCATATATAAGGCGCCACCCACACTGCCAGGGATCCCACATGCAAATTCAAGACCGGACAAGTTGTGATCCAATGCTTTTCTGGAGGCCCCAATAATCGTTCCGCCGGCTTGGGCAATCATTTTGTCTCCTTCTATAAAGAGATTTGTTAATTTGCCCATGCCAATCGTCATCCCACGAATGCCACCATCTTTGATAATGACGTTCGAGCCGCTACCAAGGATTGTGAGTGGCAAGTCGTAGGTCTTACAAAGATCTAACGCTGCTTTTAATTCGTCTATACTCTCAGGTGTCACAAATAGATCGGCTTTCCCACCCATTCTTGTGTACACATGCGTTCTAAGAGGTTCTGCGAGACATACATTTTCTGATTTTATAGTTGTTGTTAATTCTTGATAAATCGTTTCAAGGTTCATTATACTTGCACCCCATCGTTTAAAATAAACTAATACCTAGTATACAATATGACAGCAGATTGGCTATCGTTCATTTGAATGAATTTTAACTCTTTACACTGTAAGAAAATAGAATCTTTACATTGGTTAGAACTTTCATCATAACACGGTAGCACGTGCACTTATAGTTATCCTTCTTCTATTGGTCTAAGTTCAGTAAGTACCTCTTTATAAAGATCAATTAGCTCGTTTCCCTGTAACTCTTTGCACAATGCCTCAGCCATAATTGGCTTGAGCGTTTGCTTTAAGGTTTCTTTATAATCAATATCGGCCTTTTTTACTCCCTCAGGATGAACAACCACACCTTTTTGTCGATGAATAAGTATGTAGCCTTCTTGTTTTAAATGCTGATAGGCCTTATTCACTGTATGTAAGTTAATCCCAATATCAGAGGCCATCGCACGAACAGACGGTAATGGATCGTTTGGCTGCAGCTCTTTCTTTGCAATACCAATCACAATTTGCTGAATGATTTGTGTGTAGATGGCATCCTTCGATTCAAAATCTAACGAAACGTTCAACTCAAAGCCTCCCCATTTTAACTGTTATACTTATATTATAACAGATAGAACCAAGAGACAATTATTTTCGAGGAAATAATACAAATTATTAAATTGACATTACTCTCCAATATTGTACGCTTAACAAAAGACTACAAGAATGATTGTACAAAGGGGTTACGTCATGACTACTTTCAGCATTGATCAAGACATGATTTCATCTGAATCCATTCCTGCATTTTCTCTAACTACTAGTGATAAAGAAGTGACAACAGTCTATTGTAATACGGATATGCAAACAGAGATTATTAAAACATTACAAACTCAACTAACTACACCCATCTTTGATCAGAAGGATGGCTTATATACTCGTTTAACCGTTCAAGAGAATGTTTCCTTTTATCATAAATGGTTCGGATGTAAATTAACGCTTCACGAACTTCTTGTTCAATTTGAATTAGCCTCCATAGCAAAAAAGCCGTTACATAAATGCTCGGTTTCTGAGGTACGCCGGGTTCATTATATAAAATATCTACTAAGTGCTCCTAGCGCTATGGTCTTTATCGAACCCATTCACGGAGTAGACGTTCAGACAACACAAACGTTTATCGCTATGCTTGAACGAATAAAACAAGACACCATTCCAACATTAATTTTTGTTTCGAATATGGAGCATGCTCTCCTTTTAGGGGATATCCCTTATAAACTACAACAAAGTGGCTTAAACAAAATTGAAATTGATGAAGAACCAAATGAGTTAGAAACAGAAAACGCACCTAAAACCTCATTTGATCATCTATTCAAAATCCCTGCGAAGGTTGATGACAAGATCATTCTATTTGATCCATTAGAGATTGATTACATAGAAAGTCAGGACGGGAAAGGTAAGATTGTGATTAATGATCAATCTTACTTGATGGATCTCACTCTTTCAGAGATTGAGAAGAAGTTAAATGTGTACGGATTTTATCGGTGCCACAGATCTTATATTGTGAACCTGCAAAAAGTACGTGAAATCATCACTTGGTCAAAAAATGCGTATTCACTTCGAATTGATAACAGCGTTCAATCGACGATTCCGTTATCTCGGACAAAGATCCAAGAGATTCAGGAAAGATTTAGCTTACGGTAGGTACCGTTCATCGAATGAAGCGAAACATGTATAGAGAAATGGACACCATTCAAACGAAATCTAGGTACCATTCGGCATCTTTTAAGTACATTTCGTACTGAATCGAATGCGACAATCCCTTGTGCGGTCTATGATAGAAGCAGATAAACAAGGGAGGGCAACAAAATGGAAAACGTAATCGAAGTGAACGGATTAAAGAAAACATTTGGCTCACATACAGCCATTAAAAATGTAACGCTACATGTTAAAAAAGGAGAAATCTTTGGCTTACTAGGACCAAGTGGATCTGGGAAAACAACAACTAATAAAATACTCACAGGTGAGTTATCACCAACATCTGGTGAGGTAAACGTACTCGGAATGACATCATCTAAATTTGGATCTGCTTCATTTAGATCAAAGATTGGTATCTTATCTGATAATAGTTCTTTATATGAACGACTGACTGTTTATGACAATTTAAAGCTTTTTTGTAAATTGTATGGAGTTCCTGTTTCACAGATTGATGTTCTTTTAAAAGAAGTTAACTTACAGGATGACGGTTCTCGCATCGTTTCTAAATTATCAAAAGGAATGAAGCAACGTGTTCTACTGGCTAAAGCATTGATTCATAAACCAGAGCTTGTTTTTCTAGATGAACCAACATCTGCACTAGATCCCGGAAACATGACACACATTCATCGTGGATTGCAACGACTAAACGAAGCCGGAACAACAATATTCTTAACAACCCATAATATGGAAGAAGCAACTGAGCTATGTGACCGCGTTGCATTCCTTCATGAAGGTGAGCTCCAGGAAGTGGATAGTCCATCTGCACTTAGATATAAGTACTCTACAGGAGCATTCCATGTGGAAACGCATGATGGCGAACAAATGGTGATTAAAAACAAACCAGAAAATGCAAACCAGATTCAACAGCTGATCGCAACCAATCAAGTTAAGTCCATGCATTCAGACCACCCAACGCTTGGCCAAATCTTCTTAAAAGTTACAGGAAAGGAGCTTGTCTAATGAATACTCAACGCATAGCTGCCATTTTTGAAAAGGATTATAAGGATTTCTTGAAAAATTCATCATTACTTGTTACAGCTGCTATTCCTATCTTCATGGCTCTCCTCTACAGTCAAATTGATTTTGGTGGTGAGATGACCTTTGCAGTATTTATCGTCGTTGGCATAACATTTTCAGCTGTGACAGCCGGTTCTATGATAACAATGATGGCTGAAGAAAAAGAAAAAAATACACTAAGAGGGTTAATTCAATCTCCTGCTTCATTTATTGATATTATTATTGGAAAATGTCTATTGACGAGTGTGGTAACGATCATCGTTCTTGGCATTTCATTACTTCTTATTGGGTTTGAACCCTTATTAGAAACTAGAATGATCATTGGAACGATTTTAGCTTTTATTTTCTTTCTTTTTCTTGGCATTGGCGTAGGACTTTTTGCAAAAACACTCGCATCAACTTACGTGTATACTACACCAATCATGTTAGTGTTTGGTTTTACACCGATGTTTTTAGCAATTGATTTCTTCATAAACAATAAGGTTGCTTCTACAATCATTGAGTATTTTCCGATGATACAGCTTTTAGAAATTGATGAAACGTCCTCATGGGCTCCGATTGGAATCATTGGAATATGGCTAGTCGCTTCAATTATATTTGCCTTTGTTTTATTCAAGAAAGCTGTAAAAGACGATTAAACCTTTTTAAGACAAAACACACCCGCTCCCCCGAGCGAGTGTGTATTTTTGTTTAGGCTCATCATCCTAAAGGGTATAGCGCGTAGTACTAGTCAACTTAGGAGGAGATTCATGATGAGTCAGGTTACTATCCCAAAGTACCCCCACTCGCTTTGGCAGGCAGGGCGTCACAAAGATTCATTCCCAGCCCTTGATCGAGACATTCACGTAGATGTTTCGATTATTGGCGGAGGTGTTACAGGCCTTACTTCTGCTTATTTATTAGCGAAGAAAGGGTTAAAGGTTGCGCTAATTGAGGCCGATCAGCTTCTAAGTGGAACAACAGGGTACACAACTGCTAAGGTCTCTTCTCAACACGGAGCGATTTACCAGAAACTTATTAAACAATTTGGGAAGCGACACGCTCGGTTGTATTATGAGGCTAATGAAATGGCATTAACATTTATTAGAGAGACTATTAAAGAAGAACAGATAGATGCAGAGCTTGAAACAAAGGATGCCTTTATCTACGCTACAAGCACCGACTATGCGAAGGTGATCGAAAAAGAAGTAAAAGCATATGAGAGTTTAGCAATTAATGGAATCTTAGAAGAAGGCGACGTTGGCCTGCCTTTCAAAGTGAATAAAGCCCTACGCCTTAAGGAACAAGCCCAATTTCATCCAGTTACTTTTTTCAAAGGACTCATCTCAACCATTCTTCAAAATGGCGGTCAGATCTATGAAGGTACTCGCATTCAGACAGTTAAAGGAACAGATGAACCTAAAGCGGTCACATCGGATGGCCACACGATCACAAGCAAACATTGTATTGTTAGCACACACTTTCCAATAAATGATAAGACAGGGCTCTATTTCACCCGTCTTCATGCAGAACGATCCTACTGCTTAGCGGTTAAGCCAACGTCTCCTCTCCCTGATGGAATGTCATTGAACATTGAACCAGGTGGGACATCACTCCGCACTGCGTCTAGTCCAGAGGGAGACCCTTTATTATTAATAGGAGGCGCAGGTCACCCTGCAGGGAAAAATGAGGGAAGTCAGTTTCAATCCTATGAAGAGTTACAGCAGTTTGCTGAAAAATGGTTCGGCGTTGAAGCAATCCCTTATCGCTGGTCATCCCAGGATTTAATTACCCTTGACTCGCTTCCATATATCGGTCAAAATGTGGCTGGCGAACCTCATACCTATGTGGCAACAGGCTTTGGAAAATGGGGCATGACCAACGGAGTGGCTGCTGCTCTCCTTTTAAGGGACAAAATCCTCGGCGAAGTTCAAGACAATCCTTATCACGTATTATTCGACCCTATGCGTTCAAAAGTAAAAAAGACAGACATTACTAGCTTTATTAAAGAGAATACAGGAGTGGCCAAGGAGTTTGTAAAAGGTAAAGTACAATCCAGCGATAAGAGCGTAAGCGACTTAGGACTTGATGAAGGGGCCGTTGTTAAATATAAAGGCAAACAAGCAGGAGCTTACAAAGACAAAGAAGGAAACACATACATTGTCTCAACTACCTGTACTCACATGGGCTGTACACTTAATTGGAATGACGCAGAGCGTTCATGGGACTGCCCCTGTCACGGTGGCAGGTTCTCTTATAAAGGGGATGTGTTAGAAGGCCCACCGGTAAAAGATTTAGAGCGACTAGACTGATATAGATGCAAAAACACCCCAAACAATATCTAGAAATGTTTGGGGTGTTTTCAATTTTACTTACTTAGTTTTGTCTTGTTTTTCTAGCTCAAATCGCAACGCCAAGTCCTGCAGCTCCTCCGCTACTTGCGAAAGGCTTGTAACAGATGCGGCAATTTCCTGCATCGATGCAAGCTGCTCTTCAGTGGACGCTGTCACGTTTTCAGAGTTGGCTGCAGTCATCTCTGCAATCATAGAAATCTCTTTAAAGGCTTCTATAAATTGCTTGGTTCCTGCATCAAGGTGCTTGGTTTCCTCATGAACGTTTTGGACGTCGTCTGAGACGCCTTCCATAAATTTCTGTACTACATTAAAGGTAGTACCCGCTTGGTTCACCACTTCAATTCCTTTTTGTACTTGCTCTGTACTTTCATTCATTTTCAAAGTGGTTTGGTTTGTTTCTTTTTGCACTGACTCAAGTGTCGATTTGATCACCTTGGCAGAGTCCGCTGATTGTTCGGCAAGCTTGCGAACCTGCTCGGCAACAACGGCAAAGCCTTTTCCTTGCTCGCCTGCACGTGCTGCTTCAATGGCTGCATTTAAAGCAAGAAGGTTGGTTTGTTCAGCAATTCCCGTAATTTCATCAATGACTTTTGTGACCTCTGTTGCTTTGCTGCCAAGACCTGTGACACTAATTGAAAGCTCTTCAACCGTTTGCTTTACCTGCTGCATCTGTTGAATGCTACTCGAAATGGCTGTGTGTCCATCTTCTACAGCCTGTGTGGCCTGCACCGTATTTTGAAGAACCGCATGCGCGCGGCCTGTTACAGATGAGACGCTTTCTGTCATCTTCTTCGTTGCCACGTTTCCTTGTTTGATTAAGTCTTTTTGTCTGTCTACCTTATGTGCCATTTCCTGCACGTCTGCTGAAATTTGTTCTGTCGCTTTTGTATTTTCCTCTGCACTTGCAGACAGCTCCTCAGCAGAAGCAGCCACATATTGAGACTTGTCCTGAACCTGTGAAATCATGTTTGCTAGTGATTGTCTCATTGTTTCAAATGCCCTACTCAGACGATTAATTTCGTCTTTATCATTATTGGTTGTATTAAATGCTACCCTCAAATCTCCTTCACTCATCTGTTCAGCAGAGTTTGTCAATTTACGAAGAGGTCCAGTAATCGATCGAACCAACAGCAATACAAGCGCCATTCCAACAACGATTGAAGCCACTGTGACGATTCCCGAAGTGGTTAGGATTGGTTGTGTTGCCTGACCCACTTCCTTATCAAAGGAAACTGCAACGATCTTCCATCCTGTTTCTGGGTTTGTTAAGAAGGTAAGCGTTGTTGCATCTCCATTAACATTTGAATCCACTTGACCTGAATCCGACTCTTGAAAAACTTGATATTCTTCACTTGCCTCTTCCCCCACAGTTTCTGTAGGATGGGCAAGATATCGATTCTCTTCATCTAGCAAGAAAACGTACCCTTCTTCTCCAATAGAGAGGCTTGAAAATAGCTCGGTTAAGGCATCGAGTGTGATATCAATTCCTGCTACACCTAGTCCGTCATCTGTTGTTTTCGCAATCGTTGTGACAAGGGAACCTGTTGATGCTGATACATAAGGAGGAGTTATGACGGCCTCACCACTTTGTCCTTCAGCTTGCTGATACCAGGCTCGTACACGTGGATCATAATCCGCACCTACAGGAGAATCATTAGGAGATTGCATAAAATGCCCCTCCCCTGTTCCTACAAAGGTCAGCTCCACATTCGTTCGCGAATCTTGAAAATCATCTAAAAGCAATCGTTGCTCTGGTGTATCCTCCAATAAAAAGGAGCCCACGTTACTTGTACTGGCTAGGTAATCGATATTTTCTTTTTGACTTAAAATAAAACTACTAATTGTATGATTAATAATATATACACTTTCTTCAGCCGACCCCTTCAATTGCTTATCCACGTTCTGACTTGCACTGAGAAAGGAGATACTCGCAATTAGGAAGCTAGGTATAATGAGTACCAATAAAAAGGAAAGAATGAGTTTAGATTTTAACGACATCTTTAATCCTGCTGGTACAACTTTTCTTTTACTGTTTGACATATGGTGTGGTCCCCATTCCTAAAGTTTCATCTACACATGTCCATTTGAGACAAACATGTATTACTTCATCTATCGGACGGTATTCAACCACTTTTTATAGATGTTACGGCCACCGAATCAATCTTTTTTGTGAAAACGTCACCTTCTGTAAAAAGGTTGTTTGAATGGTGAATTTATAGGCTATCAGATGTTAAAAAGGAGGAGCATTCCCATGCACCCACCAGAAAACGAACGGCTTAAAGACCCGAAAAAGCCGTCCTATAAAAAGCTACTTATCGCCCTTTTTCTAGGAAAGCTCTCTGCAGTTGTATTTGTTCAATGTGTGATCTAACTTGTTAGATGCGAATCATCCAATTCTCTTAATTCTCCTACCAGCTTCTGAAAATGTTTAAACGGAGCTCCCATCCATAACTCTTTGTGGTACACAAAATAAATGTTCCGTTCGAGCTCCGAATTATCAAACTCAATATAGGCCAAATGGTCCTCTTTTTCAATTAACTTCTTAGAAATCAGCGCAACCGACTTCCCGTAAGAAAGCATTCGACTAATCGTTGAAACCGAGTCAAGCTGAATCATCTCCATCTCTAGGTTCTGTTCTCTAAGCCATGTTTCCGAGAAATGACCAGTTGAACTTGAAAGTCGATGAACGAGTAGAATCTGGCCCCTCATATCAACCTTCTCAACAATTGGCATAGTGGAAAATGGGTGGTTTGTGCTGAATGCAAGTACAATCTTGTCACTTGCAATCGGTTCATAGTGAAGTTCAGGTTCTTTTTTGCCTGTTTCCATAACTAAACCACAATCAAGCTCTTGTAATAGGAGCTTTTTTTCTATTTCAGGGGCCGTCTGTACGTCGAGTGATACCTTAATTTTTGGATAATGTTCTGCCAGCTGATGAATCAGCTTAGGCATATAGATTTGTGCTGGCACCCCACTTGCTCCAAGCATGATGGAGCCGTGTCCCCCTTGCTTATAATCCTCCACACTTTTCTCCATCGCCTGGTTCACTTGGTTCAGCTGCTTCGCGTAATGGTATAACATTTCACCTACATCTGTTAGTTTATAGCCACCCGCATTGGTTCGAAAGAGCTTCACTCCGTATTCTTCTTCTAACGATTTAATATGGAACGAGACAGTTGGAGTAGACAGCCCTAGAAGTCTGGCGGTTTGAGTCATTTTTTTCGTTTCAACTAAAGAGAGAAAGACGTGCAGCTTTTGAATATTCACTTGGGTCTCCTACAGTATTTTAGATAAATTCTAATGATGTGTTGAGTTTATCAGAATCGTTTTAACGTATTGTTAACAATCCATTAATCCTTTCTAAATACTTTGTCCCTAAACTAAAGACGAAGAGAAAAATGAGGAGAGGGTAACATGATCATTCGCTTGAATGGGATCGAGAAACGATTTGGCTCCGTACAAGCAGTCAAACCAATTGATCTCACAATTAAAGACAGCTTTGTCACCATCCTCGGTCAATCAGGCTGTGGAAAGACCACTTTATTAAAAATGCTGGCCGGTCTGACTGAACCCACTGCGGGTGAGTTAACATTTGATGAGCGTACGATTTTCTCTAAAACAAAGAAAATCAACGTGAAGCCAAATAAGCGAGAGATCGCAATGGTCTTTCAGGACTTTGGGTTGTGGCCTCACATGAATGTGCTAGATAACATCGCGTTTGGCCTTCGTGGCAAAGTTTCTAAACGAGAGCGACTGACCCTGGCACGCGAGGCACTAAGTCGGGTGAAGCTTGAGGCTAAAGCGAACATGTTGCCCGGTGATTTGTCCGGTGGTCAACAACAACGTGTGGCTCTCGCACGAGCGATTGCCGTCCAGCCAAAATTGACCTTGTTTGATGAAGCATTAAGCGCACTTGACGCGGTACTACGTGATGAAATGCGCGAAGAAATACTAACGATCCTTCAGTCCATCGGATCCCAAGGGATTTTTGTTACACATGATCAATCAGAAGCAATGGCGATGTCTGATTCGATG
This sequence comes from Alkalihalobacillus sp. FSL W8-0930, assembly GCA_037965595.1. Taxonomy (NCBI): domain Bacteria; kingdom Bacillati; phylum Bacillota; class Bacilli; order Caryophanales; family Bacillaceae; genus Alkalihalobacillus; species Alkalihalobacillus sp. FSL W8-0930. Next base: position 3,780,719 of record CP150183.1, read on the forward strand.
ATTGTGATGGATGCTGGTTCTATTGTTCAAACCGGCTCTCCAGAAGAGATCTATCACACGCCAGCTAATTCCTACGTGGCAAATTTTATTGGAAAGACCAACTGGTTAGAAGGAGAAGATCAGATGATTCGCCCAGAGAATATTACTCTAAACCCTCGAAAGCACACCATCCTGAGATCGGGTGTTGTGGCAAAAAGCATGTACGAGGGCGACCGCTATGTCATTTTTGTAAATACGCATGGACAGCTATGGAAGGTCTATGATCATAAACCTCATGAAGAAGGTTCAGCGATCACCCTTTATATTAACGAGCACTCAATCCATTCACTAATGAAACGGGAGGCATAATAATATGAAAAAACGTAACCTATTAACGATTGCAGGGGTATCAGCATCACTTTTTCTACTTGGAGCTTGTGGAGATAATGCCGAAGCCACGGAAAAAACAGAGAACACGAACACAGAAACAGCTGCAGCCCAAACTGACTCAACAAGTGATACATTAACCGTTTACTCTGCTGGACCTGAAGGATTAGCTGAGAACATTCAAGCTGCATTCGAAGAAGAAACAGGCTTAAAGGTTGAAATGTTCCAAAGCACAACTGGTAAAATTCTTTCTCGTCTTGAAGCAGAATCCAATAATCCGATTGCCGATGTTGTTGTTCTAGCATCTATTCCTTCAATGGAAGGACTAAAATCTGAGGAGAAGCTTCAACCCTACGAGCCTGAAAATGCAGATCGTATGAACCCAGATTGGAATGATTCTGACCATTACTACTATGGCTACAGTGCTTCTGCTCTAGGTGTTGCCTATAATACAAACCAGGTTGAATCTCTTAATGCAGATTGGGAAGCATTTGGGGAGGCTGAATGGGAAGGCCGCGTCACAATGCCTGACCCAACCTCATCTGGCTCTGCCGTAGATTTTTTATATGGACTTACAGATAGCGATGAAAAAGGCTGGGATATCATTCAAAGTTGGAAGGATAATGGCCTTCTTGTTGCAGGAGCAAATAAGGAGTCTCTTGATGCAGTGATTACTGGAGATAAAGACGTTGTTGTTGCGGCTGTCGACTACATGACGTACAAAGCGAAGGATAGTGGTGAGCCGGTTGACATTTACTATCCTGAAAGTGGTACTGTGATCAGCCCACGTGCAGCTGGGATCGTAGCTGATTCTAAAAACCTAGAAGGTGCAAAGGCCTATATGGACTTCCTTTTGTCTGACGCGGCCCAAGAGCTTGTTGCAGATGCATACATCCTACCAGGAAATGCGGACAGTGAGTTAAGCAACCGCGCACCATTAGCTGATATTCCTACTCTTCCATTTGATTTTGAAGGCATCGAAGACAAGCAAATTGAAACGCTGAATACCTTCTTATCTATGGAGTAATTCGCTACGACGCACATTGGAGGTATCCACATGATTATACAGAAACACGCGCCTTATACGATCCTATTAATCATTGTTAGCTTACTAGCAGTAGCACCTTTGTTTTCCGTCCTCATCTACACATTTGTAGATGAGGGTTCTCTATCATTTGAATCTATGCAATATGTGCTATCTTCCAATCAAATTCTTCAAACGATGCAGAACTCCCTATTGCTTGGTGTGTACGTAATTGCTTCAACAACACTGATCGCCCTACCACTTGCGATTATTCGTACAAAAACATCTCTTGCACGTCACAACTGGCTTGATCTTGTGTTTGTCATTCCGTTTATGACCCCTCCTTACATCGGGTCTATGGGATGGATTTTATTTATGCAGAACAATGGCTACTATGAGCAATTATTTGGCGGCAAGTTCCCTTTTACCTTCTTTCATGTTGCAGGAATGGTCTTTGTGATGAGCATGCACCTCTATCCATTCTTGTATCTAATGTTAAAAAATGCTCTCCTCAGAATGAATGGATCCTTTCTAGATGCAACCTTAATCTATGGGCGTAATCCTGTTTGGAACTGGTTTCGTGTGGTCATGCCACTACTCATTTCAAGCTACGTAATGGCGAGTCTCCTTGTTTTTATTAAGACATTAGGAGAGTTCGGTACACCAGCTACATTTGGTAAACGAATTGGGTACGACGTGCTTACAACAGATATTCATGCCTATCTATCTCGCTGGCCGATTAATATCTCAGCGGCTACCAGCCTATCACTCATTCTATTAAGTGTATGTATGGTCATTTGGTATCTTCAGAATGTGATTAGTAGAAAGTATTCGTTTGGGATTCACTCGGGGAAATCAGGCAGTAGCGCCAAACCAAAAGACACAGGTCTTGTTCGATTGATCTCAAGTGGCTATGTTCTAATTATCCTAGGTCTTTCCATTGGAATTCCTTACTTTTCTATCATCGTGACCTCCCTATTAAATATTCGCGGAGATGGTCTCAGCTTCAGCAATCTGACGTTCACTCATTATGCAGACTTATTTACCATTGGCTCCTCGAGCTTTAAAGCACTGATGAACAGTATAAATTTTGCCTTTATCGCTGCTACGGTTGCAGCCGTTATTGGCTTTTGTGCCGCGCTTATTATTCGTGAGGGGCAAAAGAAATCACAGCAGGTGCTAGATTTTACAAGCATTCTATCAAATATTGTTCCCGGCATTGTCTTTGTTGTGGGTCTGATTTTATTTTGGAACACCCCATGGTTTCCATCGACCATCTACAACACAACCTGGATGCCGATCGTCACGTACATTGTGCTCTTTCTGCCATATTCCGTGCAATACACAAAGTTTGCCTTATCACAGCTTCATTCATCCATCCACCAATCAAATGCGGTCTTTGCTCACAACGAGTGGCTTGTCCTCATTCGAGTCTGGTTACCTCTTCTAGGGCAAGGAATTCTAGCAGGATGGGTGATGACCTTTATTATATCAATGCGTGAATTGGTTGGTTCCTTACTTATTCTTCCGCCTTCTGTAGAAACAAGTGCAACATTTATCTATAGCCAATTTGAACAAGGAGATGTCTCAAAAGGAATGGCCATGGCTGTTGTGACTGTTTTATTGACCATCCTTTGTATCTTCGTGGTCGAGTCGCTGCAACGAAAGGCCCTGCGAACGAAATCATGATGAATCTCACCACTCTTGGAGGCGTAAAAGAATACGGTCGAAATTGCTTTCTTCTAACCGACCACACAACCAACACACGTATCATGCTAGACTGCGGCGTCAGAAACGGCACGCCCGAAGTGTACCCTGAGATTACCGAGGAAATCGCTCAGTCGCTTCAAGCCGTCTTCATCTCACATGTTCATAATGACCATATCGGAGCACTACCCTTACTTGCGAAAAAAGGATTCAATGGAGAGGTATGGATGTCAGAAGCTAGCCTTGCTCAGCTTCCTCCTATCATCTCTTCGTGGCAGCAAAAGAACCCGGATGTCTCCCTTGCCAACCTTCAATTTCGTGCATTTCCTAAACAAACACGGGGCAAGGAGGTTTCCTTAACGAAGAGTCTACACGTAACCTGGGGCTACAGCGGACATATGTTAGGCAGCGTCTGGTATATCTTTCGAGTGAATGAGGAGACATTCTTTTTCTCCGGCGATATCGCGCTTGATGCACCTTTGTTAGTTACAGATCAACCAATCCTTCGTTTCTATGATCACGCATTAATTGATAGCGGTCATGCTGCCTATACCATGCCTTATCAAAAAAGTATTCAAAATATCATGGCCGTTCTTTCAGATCCACTTGAGCCGTACCATGTTCCGGTCAATCTCTCTGGCAAAGCCTGTGACCTTTTGTTTTCACTCTATCACGCGCTACCTGATCGAACGTTCTTTATAGACCAAGCACTAAACGATCACCTCCTTGCCTATCTGCAGTACCCCGATCATATGCGCAAAGAGCGAATGCACGAGTTTACGGACATGCTTCAAAGCGATCGATTGCAGCTCGCATCAGAAAAAAAGCAGCCTGGAATCTATTTGATGAAACAAGCACCTTTTGAAATGACTAAAATTCAGACGGGCATCTATCTTGATCAATCTTCTCCCTTTTACAAGTCGCATCCAGATCGAGATGATCTTTCAAAAATACTTTCTTATATAGAAGCAAGTCATGTCACATTTTTTCATAGTAAGGAGCAGGACTTGAAGGTTATCTTAAAACATCAGACAAATGGAGGAATCATGTTATGAAAAAAGTGAGTTTCGTAGGCGCATTAACTATTGCATTCTTTACAAGTTTCGCCCTTCCCGCGCAAGCAGAAAGCCCCATTGAACCAGGGTATGAAGTGAAATTCAACCTAGATCTCGACTCATTCTCCAATCAAGAAGACATTGTTCAAACGTTTAATGCTACACATGACGAAGATGTTAAAGTCTATTACTTTGATACTCCAGACCAACAATTCCGAGATCAGGGCTACATACACCGCCTCAGAATCTACGCGAGTGATAAAAAGACAAATATCACTTATAAGAAAGTCTTTCCTGGAATTACTGTAGAAGACGCAATCGCAGAAGCAACAGCAAAAGGGTTCCATAACGACATGTCCAATTACAAATTTGAGAATGATCGTAAAGAAGGTACCGATACATTCTCTATTAGTCGAAAAGAAACCTTTAAACAAAACAAAAAGCTAACATTTGATTCAATTGACGCAGATTATGCTATTAAGCTCTTTAAAGAAGAAGCTCCAAAGAAATATCGCACATGGGATCAAGAAGACTGGTATCAGGACACACTTAGCCAGACCATTCCATACGGACCTGCCCTTGCCGAAACCTTTGAAGGCGAATATCTAGGGGTGGACGCGGACCTTGAAATCTGGACATACAAAGGAGACACGATCGCCGAAATCTCAACAAAAGTTGGTGAAAAAGAGCAAGCTGATCAAATAGAAGAAAGCTGGTTAGACGGGTTAACTGAATCTGGTTGGTTAAGTGACGAACAAACATCGAAAACAGGATTTGTGATGGATAAATAACAGAAAGGCTGTCTCACATACGAGACAGCCTTTTTATGTCTTGATTGAGATCGGTTTAATGTCCCCGAACCTTGAACTGTATTTTTGCCACCTCATTAGGAAAATTGCCGGCAATAATAAACTTAGAAAGCCAATAAATAAAGATACATAGGATGAGAGAAGCTCGGGAATCATGCCAGCTAGAAACGTCCCCATCATTGCAAACAATCCGCCAGTCACAAAGGTGGCGCTTCTAACTCTAGTTATGTATTCATCTGGGGTGATCCCTTGATGTACTGAAATTTGAGCGACAAAAGCCATTGATAATGCACCATCAAAGAAAACCATCCCGGTTGATAAGATATATAGATTTTCACTTAAACAGATCATTAAAACTCCAACTGAGGACGTGGCGAGTAACGAGCATAGGAGTGTAAGCCAGTTCATCGTTCTAAACCACTTCATAATCAATACACCTATTAAATTTCCAATGCCTGCACAGCTTAAGATGATCCCAATTTCACCTGCTGATAGCTGTAAGAGTGTATCCGCATGAAAAATAACCGTTAGCGGAATAAATACTGTTGCAAAACTTAACACACAGTGGCTAAATGAGATCATTCTTTGAGTAGGATTTGCCAAAAGGATGGTCAAGCCTACGAATGACTCTCTAGTGAACGTGTGTAGATTCACTTTTCTTTTCTCGTGAGTTGGCTGGACCGTTTTTACTCTTTTTATCAGAGAGAGAATCATCATTCCTAAGATAGACAATACCCCACAGATAACTAAAGTTGGGCTGGCACCTATTTGACTTAATAGAATTCCACCTAATACAGGACCGATAATTGTACAAACTGCATCGGCACCTTCAAGACTCGTATGTGCTCTTAAAAGATTTTCTCTTCCTGAAATTTCTGGAATCATAGCAGCAAAAGCTGTGCGACTGATTAAAGCTAACAGACCCATGATAAATAAAATCATTGCACTTAGTAAGGAATTCAGTTCATCGAAGCTGAAAATATAGGCCAACAGAAACAAACAGATACCATAGAAAAAGTTACTAACAGAGGCGTACAAAACTTTGTTCTTAGCTTCTAGCCAAGTACCAATCGGGATGGAGAAAAGAACGGCTCCTACTTGCTGGGAAAGTGCAACAAGAGCTGTAATGAAAGGGGACTGAGTAAATCCTAGAACAATTAGAGGGATGACTAACTCCCGGAATCGTCCATTTAAGATAGAGGTAAAGTTATAGAACCACATGAGGGAGAAATTCTTGTTTATAAACAATCTGTTCACCTGCTTATCTATTTACTGGTAGTTAACATGTTATCATTGTTATAACATATAATTGTAAATAAATTGGAGGTAATGAGATGGAACATTCCAAAAAATTAGGCTTAGGAAGTTTTTCTTTGGTTCTTTTTTTAGTTAGTTCCATTCTCTTGTTTGCGAGCGATAAAGGCTACACTGCAGGGGAATACTTACTTAAGTTAGTAGGCCTTAACGTGCATGAACTGGTCATTGCCGTTATTCTTTTATTACTAGCAGTCTTTATTGCAAGAAAGTTCCCTACTCACTTATTCTCCAAGTCTGGATTGATCTCATCCTCGATTTTATTAGGTCTTATTTTAACCTTAGCACTTATTGATCTCATCTTAAGATTTGTTAGTTTGTTTTAACAAAAAAGCCAGAGACTGAGTCTCTGGCTCCTTTCAATTCCAATTAAGGATTCGTTGACCACATACCTGCTGATTTGATGAAGATACGTGGGTGTAATTTTAGTTGTGACACGATAATCTCTGCTAAGTCTTCTGGTTGCATCACTTTTTCAGGATTGCCATCCGTCAGGTTCTCTCTAACAGCAAGATCTGTTGCGACCGTACTCGGTGTAAGAGCTGTTACACGTACGTTATGCTTACGTACTTCAAGTGCAAGAGACTCTGTAAGTCCAAGTAATCCAAACTTAGAGGCGCTGTAAGCACTTGTTGCCGGTGCTCCTTTTTGTCCCGCTGTTGAAGAAATATTGATGATGTCTCCGCCTTGTTTTTCAATCAGCTGCGGAAGCACCGCTCTTGTTACGTAATATGTTCCTGTTAGGTTCACGTCTACAATGTTTTTCCACTCTTCTGGATCTAAGTCCATAAAGCCACCGAACTTACCGATTCCTGCATTGTTAATCAGGATGTCAAATGTGCCAAGCTCGTTTGTTAGTGAATCAACTGCTTTATTTACTTGCTCAAGTGATGAGATATCAGCTGTTGCAATCGCTACCTTCACACCTTTTTCTTTAAGCTCTTCTGCAAGACCTGTTAAGTCTGCTTCTGTACGGGCAACTAGACCCACGTTTACTCCTTCGTTTGCAAGCGCAATCGCTGTCGCTTTTCCGATTCCTTTACCAGCGCCAGTGATTAACGCTGTTTTTCCTTTTATCGTTTGTGCCATGGAAATCCCTCTTTTCTGTAATCTATTCTACTCATTTTACTGAGTTCAAGACTTAAAGTGAAGTAATGCGCTCTATCGAATGCGATGAAAAAACACCTTTGATTCCTGTATGATACAGAAATCAAAGGTGCTACGTTATCTATTCAAGATTGGCATGTTTGCCGTACATCTGCTTTGAATTCAGTTCTTTCTTTTCCATAAAACACAGAATGACTGCATCATAAAAAAGAAGAGATGTCTGTTCAAATAATGATCCCATTGGTTGAATGGTCTCGTATTCACTACCTTCTGCACGGTCCTTTGGTGCTCCAGGAAGGATAACAGTGAGATCGGCAAGCTCTCCAATCGTAGAATCTGGAGAAAGCGTGACAGCAGCAACTGTGCCACCAAGAACTTTTGCCTTTTCTACAATTGGAATTAAGCTTTTCGTTTCACCTGATCCTGTACCTACGATTAACAGATCACCTTTTTCAAGGTTCGCAGTAACTGTTTCGCCTACAGCATACGCATCAATACCCATATGCATCATACGCATCACAAAGGATTTGCCCATAAAGCCGGAACGTCCAGCTCCTACAACAAAGACTTTCTTCGCTTGAAGAATCGCTTCAACCAGCTTGTCCGCCTCTGCTTCGGAGATTGACTGAACTGTCCCTCTAAGTTCTTGAATGATTGTCTCAAGATACTCGGTCGTATTCATTGATTACCCTTTGTTAATAAGTGCTTTGATTTCTTGTGCAGCAGTTTTCTTATCGTCTTTAGACGTGATTCCGCCACCAACGATTACTAGATCCGGCTTGGCTTCAATTACTTCTGGAAGAGTCTCAAGCTTGATACCACCAGCGATTGCTGTTTTTGCATTTTTAACAACAGATTTGATTTTGCGTAGATCTGCGAAAGAATCTTTTCCTTCAGCTTGAAGGTCATAACCAGTGTGAACGCAGATGTAGTCTGCACCAAGCTGATCTAATTCTTTTGCACGTGTTTCGATATCTTTTACAGCGATCATATCAACAAGGATTTCTTTTCCTTCTTTTTTCGCTGCTTCAACCGCACCACGGATTGAGCTATCTTCAGCTGCACCTAGGATTGTGATGATGTCTGCTCCAGCATTAGAAGCTTGTTGTACTTCATATCCAGCAGCATCCATGATTTTGATATCAGCAAGAACGGTTAGGTTCGGGTATGCTTCTTTAACTGCACGAACAGCTTCGTGACCAAGGCTGTTGATGATTGGCGTACCAATTTCAACGATATCGATTGAGTCTTGAACTTCTGCTACAAGCTCAATTGCTTCTGGAATATTTACTAAATCTAATGCTAATTGTAATTTCATGATGAAAAAACTCCTTTGTCTCTTTGGATTTGACAGCCTGTATAGTATCTCTCAATTCACTATTTACTAATCTGCCTAAAACAAACTATACTAAGTACGTCACCAAATGAAAAGTACGCACATTTATCACATATAGTGTGGAAAAGTATACTATGGGTGACGAAGGATGTGAAAGTATGCCGAACTTAGGTGAACGGACATTTAACTGTGAAAAGGAACTAACATTGTCTGTCATAGGTGGAAAGTGGAAGATGCTCATTCTATGGCATTTAGGAAAAGAAGGAACAAAACGCTTCGGTGAGCTGAAAGCTCTTATGCCTGGAATCACACAGCGAATGCTTGTGAATCAGTTACGTGAGCTTGAGGATCATGAGATTCTTCACCGAGAAGTCTACCCAGTTGTTCCACCCAAGGTTGAATATTCCCTAACAGAGCACGGAAGAAACCTGATGCCTATTCTTGATGCCATGTATGAATGGGGTAAGGATTACATCGAAAATGTGTTGGAAAAAGAATAAGAAGAGAGCCACGTTCGCATTGATCCCAGTCAATGTGATCGTGGCTTTTTTATCGTTCCTTTGATTTCATTTAGTATACATTTCCACACTTCCTGCAAAAAAAGTGCGTACTTACGCAATTGAAATGAACGTTTTATACTGTGTGAGCACAGGCAAGCCACACTCATTTTTCAAGAAAAGGATGATGAACATGGATTCAATGTCTTTTATTTTATTTGGTGCAACGGGAGATTTGGCGAAACGAAAAATCTATCCCGCGCTCTTTAATCTGTATATGGACAATAAGCTTCCCGAAGCCTTTTCTGTTATAGGAGTTGGTCGGGAACCACTCAATACAAAAGAATTTCAATCAACTGTGATTGATTCTCTTTATGAATTCTCTAGACATTCAACAGATGACAAAGCGAAGAAGCTTGCGTTTGTTCAGAAGCTTTCGTACGTGAGCGTGGATGTCACGCAAGAAGAGAGCTTCAACGAACTGAAAACCTTTGTTGAGCGTCAGGAGAAAGAAGCCGGACTTGGGAATAACCGCATTTTCTATCTGTCCGTCACACCAGCCTTATTTGATGTGATCACCACAAATATTAATAAAAGTGGACTCGGCGACACATCCGGCTGGAAACGAGTCATTATTGAGAAACCGTTTGGTCACGATCTTGAGTCGGCACGCGCGTTGAACAGCTCGGTTCTTCGTGCGTTTAACGAAGATGAAATTTACCGGATTGACCACTATCTAGGGAAACCAATGGTGCAAAATCTTGAGACACTGATCTCAGCGAACCCGGTGCTTCAATCAATTTGGAGTAACCAATTGATTGCGAACGTTCAAATTACTGCAAACGAAACAGTCGGTGTCGGCTCACGCGCCTCGTATTATGAGCACTCCGGCGCGATTCGCGATATGGTCCAAAATCACATGCTGCAGCTGGTTATGATGACGGCCGTGCGTATGGTCGATAGGCAAAGCGTATCTGAGTTAAGAAGTGAAAAGATCAAGCTGATGAATGCAATTGAGCCAACTTCTCCAGAAGACGTGGTTCGAGCTCAGTACACGCGACTTGCCTCGGAGAACGAGACGCTCGTAAGCGGATATACAGAGGAACCTGGTGTAAGAAGTGATTCAACAACGGATACGTTTGTTGCCGCTCGTCTGCAGGTTAACACCCCTACGTGGCAGGGCGTCCCATTTTTCATTCGCACCGGCAAGCGCCTCAGCAGTAAAGAAACAAAGATTGTAGTTGAATTTAAGGACACGTTAAACCTTAGTCAGAACGCAACGGATGCAGCACCTAATTTACTCGTTATTCATATTAATCCAAACGATGGTGTGACGCTTCAACTGAATAGTAAGCATCCTCTGACAGGTAAACTTGAACCAATAAAGGTTGAATTCTCGGCTAGTCATAGAGAAACACCTGAAGCATACGAATTTTTATTAGCTGATGCCATTAAAGGGGATCCGACATTTTTTACGCATTGGGATGAAGTTGAACTCGCTTGGCAGTGGATTCAACCGATTCTTGAACAGTTTAAATCAAATGCGATTCCGCTCCATCACTATCAAGCTGGGACAAACGGTCCAGAGGAAGCTGACAAGCTGCTTGAGGTGTATGGATACAAATGGTGGTAAAAGCTAAAAAAAGAGACAAATGCCCTGCCGGATAGCGTGGCAGGGTTCCTTTTATTTCATTCATCTATTTCTTTTAACAACAGCCTCTTTAGTATTTCAAGCTCTTCATTTGTTGGCTTGACATCTTCAGCATACATCTTCTTAGGAGGCCACCATCACTACCTCGCCCTTCTCTCCACAACACTCTTCGTAATCCGCTTCTCAATCTCCACAATCACAAACACAGCCAGTCCCATTAATATTGGAATCCCCCACTCTGTAAGGGTTAGCGGTGTGGTTTGGAAAATGGTGTTCATGAAAGGTAAATAAGTGATGGCTACCTGTAAGACAACCAGAATTCCGGCAACTAGAAAAGCCATCCTGTTCGTAAAAAAGTCTTTGTTAAAGGCAAAACCAAGCTCACTTCGGCAGTTAAACAAGTGAAATAATTGAGCCATTACAAACATTTGCAGGATAATCGTTTGATGCGCACCATTGTGATAATCTTGACTCTGTAAAAAGGTGTTCATCCACAGGGTGCCTATTCCAATTAGGATAGAAACAAAGGCAATTCTGAATGCATAGTAAGATGACAAAAGCCTTGCCTTTGGATCTCTTGGTGGCCGGTTCATTGCGCCTTCTTCAACTTTTTCAAAGGCAAGCCCCAGAGAGACTGTCACTGATACCACCATATTTACCCAGAGAATTTGTACGGGTGTGAGCGGCATGGTCATCCCAAGAAAAATACTCGCAATGATCAGTATGCCTCCTGCTCCATTTGTTGGCAGGATAAACAGAATCGTCTTCTTAATGTTGTCGTATACACGCCGGCCTTCTTCGACTGCATGGACAATAGTCTGGAAGTTGTCGTCAGCGAGTACCATCTTCGCCGCATCCTTTGTTACCTCGGTCCCCTTAATTCCCATGGCTACACCAATGTCTGCACGCTTTAAGGCGGCAGCATCATTCACACCATCACCGGTCATGGCACAAATATGTCCCAGCTTCTGCAGGGCTTTTACAAGTCGCAGCTTATTTTCTGGGCTTGTTCTGGCAAATACATGCGTTGTTTCTGCCGCATGCTCGAGCTCTTCATCATTCATTTTATCTAAATCGCGACCCGTTAAAGCCGTTTGACCATCTCCAATCCCTAACTGCTTACCAATAGCCTTTGCTGTTTCGGCATGGTCCCCGGTAATCATTTTAACTTGAATGCCTGCTTTAAGGCAGGTTTCTACGGCCTGCATCGCTTCCGGACGCGGAGGATCAATGATTCCTGCAATACCAAGGAAAATTAGACCATTATCTAGATCATGATGACCAAGCTTCTCGGTCTTAGAGTACACCTTCTTATAGGCTGTTCCGATGACCCGTTCCCCAACGCGTGCCCGCAGAGACATCCGCTTTTCCCAGTGCGAGCGATTAAAATCAGTCTGATTATGCTTGGCCACCATCTCGAATATACGGTCAGGCGCACCTTTTACAAAGATGTATCGTTCCTCGTTTATTTCTGCAAGCACAGCCATGTACTTATAATCCGAATCGAACGGGATTTTAGAAATGATTGTATAGCTTGGTAGCTCCATATCTGACTTTCGACCTAGCGTTAGAAAGCAGCCATCTGTTGGATCTCCATCAATGGTCCAGTGACCCGTTTCATCCTGACGTAAGTTCGCATCATTACACACCTGCACACATGTGAGAAAGTGCTCTAGGATTTGGTCTGCATCCTCCGTCCGATGTTCATCCTTCAGTTGAATGTCACCAGTTGGCGCATAGCCTGTACCTGTTACCTCATAAGCTGCTGAGGTCGTTTCAACATTCGTGACGGTCATCTCATTTTTCGTGAGCGTACCGGTCTTATCAGAACAAATCACTGAAACTGAACCAAGTGTCTCAACCGATGGAAGGCTTCGTATGATGGCGTGTCTCTTTGCCATCCGCCTGACTCCAATCGCAAGAATGATCGACAGGACAGCGGGCAGCCCTTCTGGTATCGCAGCAACAGCTAACGTAATAACCGATAATAACAGCTCCCCTGCCGGAAACGACCGGACAAAGTAACCAAATAAAAACATCAGTACAGCTACACCAACAACAAAAAGAGCGATAGTCCGTCCAAACCCATCTATTTGACGAAGCAATGGCGTCTGTAGATCCTCTACCTCGGAAATGGCCTCATTAATCTTACCAAGCTCGGTTTGCGGACCAATGGCGCAAACGATACCAACTCCACTACCTGCCGCAACCGATGTACCGGAAAACGCCATGTTGATTTGGTCGTTTAATACTGTATCTGACTCAAGTACGGTGATTTGCTTATCAACAGCAGTTGACTCACCCGTTAATGCAGACTCCTCAACGCGAAGATTATGCACCTCCACAAGTCTAAGATCAGCAGGCACTTTGTCTCCAGCACTAAGGATCACAATATCGCCAACAGCTAAATCTACTCCGTCGACTTCTTTTCGCGCACCATTTCGTCTTACATTCGCCGTAGAACTAAGAAGCGCTTTAATACCATTTAACGCTTTCTCCGCTTGATTTTCTTGAAAAAAGCCGATAAACGCATTGATAATCGTTACTAGCACAATCACCGTTGTATCAATAAAGTGTCCCAAGATCGCAGTGATGACAGCAGCTGCAAGTAACACATAGATCAACACATCATTAAATTGACCTAAAAATTTCTTTAAATTGGATTCCTTTTTCTTCTCAGGGAGCTCGTTTCGCCCATCTAACTCTAATCGCTTAACCGCCTCATCGCTCGTTAATCCAGTATCAACTTGAGTTCCAAGTTGACGCTCGACCTCGCTTACCTCCATGTTAAACCACTTATATTCCATCCTTCTCACCTCTACTCGCTTGTCTCTCGGTTAGTATGCGCTTAGATAAATGGAACATGCGAACAGAAGAAAAGGCCGCTCTCGTTGATGAAAGCAGCCTTTTTGTTATGGTGTAAATGCAGTGGTTTCAATGCCTTTTTCTTCTAGAAACGCTTCGATTTTTGCTTGTTCTCTTCCACTTACGTTGTCTGGAATATTGAATACAGACGTCCAATCCTCCATTTCTTCTATCATGAACTCATTCGAGCTTGATACATAAGAATATGTTCTTAATGTATCTACCTCGTAACCATTCGGTAAGGTATTATCACCGATGTAGTCTGAGAAATTGTCATCATTTTTCTTTAACTGTCGATTCACTTGCTTCATCAGGTCTTGTTCTTCTCTACCTGACTCCTCAAACATTCTATCCATTAACTCAAACTGAATGTTCGATAACTCTCCAAACGTGTCCAAATAGGTTGTTAAGCTTTCCTTCATCTCATCTTCTGAGATCACTTCATCTTCTTTATCCGACTCAAACACCGTATCAGGGATCTCAACATCCTCTAGATTAATGATTTCAAGACCCTCAGCCTCAGCATCTTCAATCGTTTCTTGATTACAACCTGCTAGAATGGCTAACCCTATAGCCAGACTAACCAACCACTTTTTCATATCACTCTCTCCCTTTTAAGTAAGGATACATTCCATTTAAGATGACGAATGAACAAGGACACAAGTGCTTTTGCGATGAGATAACCGACAACGGCAAGTGCTGAGCCAATGACTACAGCTCTTGTTACTTCTGCGATTTCCTTTAACGTAATCATATCGAAGCCGTATATAAAGCCCACTACAAGTAAAATGACAGGAGATGCAATCATAAGTGGTACAGCAATGACAAATGCAAAGACAACGGGAGATACGAGCAGCAACAGACCAAAGCACATGAACATCACAAATACATTCCAAATACTTAGCCCGCCAATGGATATACCTGCGCGAAACAGGTGAGACAGGCTTTTCTTATCCTCTACCCTTTGAACGGCATGCACCGCATTTAACTCTTTGGCAAGCACCTTCGGATCCCCCAGCTGCCTCGATACTTGTTCGGCATTCTCGCTGTCCTGCTCCCCTTCTTTAAAGTGCATCGCATACTCACGGATGATCTCATTCTTTTCCTGCTCCGACATGTACGTTAAATGCATGCGCAATGTCCTTAAGAACTCACTTTGCTTCAAATCTCTCCACTCTCCTTCATAAAAAAGTCGATAATCGCAGCAAACTCATGCCAATCACTCTTTAGTTGAATCAGCTTTTCCTTACCTGCCTCCGTTATGTGATAATACTTCCGGATTGGTCCCTCCCCCGAAGGCTTTTGGTACGTTGAGACATATTGATCCTGAACCAGTCGCTTTAAAATCGGATACACCGTACCCTCTGATATGCTCATCTGATTTGAAATCTTTTTAATAAGCGAATAACCATATTCATCGTTCTGGTTGATGATTAATAGCACCAACAATTCCAAAACACCTTTTTTAAACTGTGCGTTCATTCCATACCACCAATATGATTTTATCTTCGTTTACAGTATATGGGATACTACTATATAATGCAAGGTAGCGTGGAGAATTTTAGAAAATATAATTTAAGAGCACACCAAAAAGCAGCTATATACTAGCCTATAGCTGCTTTTTAAACATTCTATACTGATATGATTAACAGTATCTACTGTATATGTTTACTTCGCCTCTTTTGCTTTTAATATTACTCTCTCATAATCCGGATGATCTGAAACCTCTGATACAACCTCAGAATGAATAATCGTTCCTCCGCTATCTATAACAAAAACAGAACGAGCCAGCAGACCTAGTTCCTTAATTAAGACACCAAACGCTTGACCGAAAGAACCCGTTTTATAGTCTGAAACTAACGTTGCATCCGGTAAATTAGCACTGCACCATCTTTTATGTGCAAAAGGTAAGTCATTACTAATTGTGATGACTTCAATATCACCTAAACGACTGACTTCATTGTTGAATTTTTGTGTTTGTGCATCACAAACATCTGTATCAATGGAAGGAATCACACTGATAATTCTTTTAACTTTATCTTGATGGTTAATCGTTACATCCTCTAAATCACTGTTAACTACTTCAAATGAGGGTGCTTTAACTCCTGTATTCACAGTTTCTCCAACTAACGTTACTGGTTTTCCTAAAAATGTAATGTTCATTTTTTACCTCCAATAGATAATGTATTGTTGACATTTACATGATTGATTGTATACTAAAGGTACTTAGTATACAAGTTAATTTCGTTGTAGCTAAGTATGCTAGTAAAATGTATAAGAGGTGAAAAACATGAGTGCAATCAGTGTACAAGAATTAAAAGATAAAGCAATTATGATGAGAAAAACAGCAGTTACAATGGTGCATAAAGCACAATCTGGTCATCCAGGTGGTTCGCTTTCCGCGGCAGATATAATGACAGCGCTATATTTTAAAGAAATGAATATTGATCCAAGTAATCCAAATTGGGAAGATCGCGATCGCTTTGTACTGTCGAAAGGTCATGTTTGCCCTATTCTTTATTCTGCATTAGCTTTAAAAGGTTATGTCCCTTATGAAACCGTATACACGCTAAGAGAATACGGTTCACCCTTCCAAGGTCATCCGGACATGAAGAAATGTCCTGGTGTAGATATCTCTACAGGATCATTGGGTCAAGGTCTTTCTTGTGGGGTTGGTATGGCTATCGCTGCTAAAAGAGATAAGAAAGACTACCGTGTTTTCAACTTACTTGGTGATGGTGAATGTCAGGAAGGACAAATCTGGGAAGCGGTTCAAACAGCAGTGAAATACGAATTAGATAATTTAGTAGTTTTTGTTGATAATAATCGTTTGCAAATAGATGGTTTTTGTGAAGAAATCATGCCACTTCAAGACTTAGGAAAGAAATTCGAAGCTTTTGGTTTTGAGACTACACGTATTGATGGTCATTCTATGGAAGAAATCGTTGAAACATTAGATGGCATACGTGAAAGCGCAAACAAAAAACCTAAGTGTATCATCCTAGATACGGTAAAAGGTAAAGGTGTATCGTACATGGAAGATGTAGGAGATTGGCATGGAAAGGCACCTAATGATGAAGAATTTGAACAAGCTATTAAAGAGATTTCAGGAGGGTTGAACTAATGACAGTTGTAAAAGAGATCACCCAAAAGAAAGCAACCAGAGCGGCATTTGGAGACGAAATTGTAGAGTTAGGTAAACAAAATAAAGACATCTATGTTATTGATGTTGATATCGCAAAATCTTGTAAGACAACAAAGTTTATTGAAGAACTACCTAATCAGCACATTAACGTAGGTATTGCAGAGCAAAACGCTGCTGGTTTAGCTGCTGGTTTAGCTACTACAGGCAAGATCCCATTTATTTCAACATACGCTGTCTTTGGTTCACTACGTATGGCTGAACAAATTAGACAAGAGGTTTGTTATCCAAACCTAAATGTTAAGATCGCGTGCTCTCATGGCGGGCTTACACCAGCAAATGATGGAGGAAGCCACCAAGCTATTGAGGATATGGGTGTGTACCGAAGCATTCCTAACATGACTGTAATCATGGGGGCTGATTACCAATCAACCCGCAAACTAATTAAACAAGCTTCCGAGATACATGGTCCGGTGTACTTACGATTTACGAGAGATACGATTCCTGTTCTCTATTCAGAAGAAGAAGAGTTTGAAATTGGAAAAGCCAAAAAGATCCAAGATGGTAACGACGTCACTATTATCGCAAATGGAGACACCGTTCATTTAGCTCTTGAAGCGACTAAGCTTCTTGAAAAGGAAGGCATTTCTGTAAAATTCTTTGATATGCATACCATTAAGCCACTAGATCGCGAGGCAGTCGTTGAAAGCTTAGATACAGGTCGTATCGTGACTGTTGAAGATCACAATATTCTAAATGGTTTGGGAAGTGCAGTAAGTGAAGTAGTTGCCGAAGAAGGCAGAGGGATTGTTCGGAGAATTGGTGTTCAGGATACATTTGGCCAATCTGCACCTTATGAAAAGTTATTAGAATTAAACGGTATTACCGTTGAGAATATCTTTGAAACAGCGAAGCAATTGGCAGGAAATAAATAATAGATTACACAGCTTAATTAGGAGGATATAATTATGTTTAGTTTAGAGAAAAGAGTGGCGATTGTAACAGGTAGTGGATCTGTTCGAGGAATTGGACGAACTATCGCACTTACTCTTGCCAAACAAGGAGCAACTATTGTTGTTGCTGACTTAAATAAAGAGGGAATTGAAGATACTGTTCATGCTGTTAAAGAGCTAGGTGGAGACGCTTTAGGGATTGAACTCGACGTTACAAGTAAGGAATCAAACGATGCAATGGTTAAGAAAGTAAAAGAAACTTACGGTCGTATCGATATCCTTGTAAATAATGCGGGTATCTCCCAAAAAGCTACGGTAGAAGAACTAACACTAGAGGATGTAACACGAGTATTTAACGTGAATATGTTTGGACTATTCTTGTGTACACAAGCAGTTCTTTCTACAATGAAGGAACAGGGATATGGACGCATCGTGAACCTATCTTCTGTTTCTGCTAAAAGAGGGGGAGGCGTGTTCGGGGGAGCCCATTATTCAGCATCAAAAGCAGCTGTATTAGGTTTCTCTAAGAACCTTGCAAGAGAGTGTGCCGCAGATGGGGTGACAGTGAATTGTGTAACTCCAGGCTTAATCAATACCGATATTTGGAAAGGACTGCCTCAGGAAGTAGCTGATGTTGTCATTGCAGGAATCCCTATGAATCGACCAGGTGAAACATCTGAGATTGCTTCTACCATTGCTTTTCTAGCGTCTGAAGAAGCTTCCTATATTACAGGAGAAGAAATTGATATTAATGGCGGTTCACATATGGACTAATGCGCAAAACGTACGAAGAGATTCAGTGACTGCTTGTCGCTGGATCTCTTTAATTTTTATAGATGAGGAGATGGAACATTGAAAAAAGTTGCAGTTTTAACTAGTGGAGGAGATGCTCCCGGTATGAATGCGGCGATCAGTGCGATCGTACACTCGGCCCAAGTTCATCATATCGACGTGATAGGAGTAAAATCAGGTTACACCGGATTACTTAACGGAGATTTTATTCCGTTAACCATACAAGATGTCGAGAATCTAACTTCTACTGGCGGTACGTTCTTAAAAACCTCACGATGCACTCGTTTCGTAGAGGAGGAAAGTAGAAAGCAAGCGGCGCAGCATTTGAAGAGTCATGGGATCGAACATTTAATTGTTATAGGCGGGGAAGGCTCCTTAAAGGGTGCAGAGAAGCTACAACAGCTAGGTATACAAGTCATCGGTATCCCTGGCACAATTGATAATGATATCCCCTATACCGATTACTCCATTGGCTTTGACACCACACTTAACACCGTTTTAGATTGTATTAGTAAACTAAAAGATACCGATTATTCGCATGACAAAACTACCATTGTTGAGGTGATGGGCAGAGCATGCGGTGATCTTGCTTTGCATTCAGCTATTGCCGGAGAAGGAGAAATCATTTCAACCCCTGAGAAGCCACTTAGTTTTCAACAGATTTCGACTCAATTGGAACAGAAGATCCAAAATGGAAAGCTAAATAATATCATTATCATCACAGAAAAAATGTTTAAGATTAGTGATCTACAAGACCATATCAAAACACAAACAGGGGTTGAGGTAAGAACTGCTGTTTTAGGGTTTTTACAAAGAGGTGGACGCCCTTCTGCATTTGACCGGATCCTCGCCAGAAAAATGGGGGTAAAAGCAGTCGAATTATTAGTAAACGGCGCCGGAGGAAAAGCCATTGGTATCCGAGAAAATAAGATTGTGGATATTTGTTTCACTGACGTGATGAAGAAGCCATCATCTAATGAAGAAAGCTATGACCTGTTAAACCTATTGTTATAAATGTGACGATCTGGCTCACTTCATCGTAAACTAAACATAAGCCAATGAATCTCAGATTCATTGGCTTATGTATTGCTTTATTCCTTCCAATACCGTGTAAACAAATTGTTCATATGATCTGTCATCATTTGAGCAGCTTCATTTTCATCATGGTTCTCGATTGCACGAATAATTGTTTTGTGCTCCTCAAAATTGACCCTTTGATAATCCTCTCTTGTAACAGTCCGATCTCGTATAAACTCCCACATTTCTTGCTGACGCATCGTCTGACTGATCGTTGACATAAAGTTAACAAAGAGATCATTATGAGTGGCTTTGGCTATTTGATTATGCAGTAGCTCGTCGGTTTCTGGATTATAGTAACCTTCCTTCGTTTCTACTTCCATAATAGAGATGATTCGTTGTAACTCCTCAATCTCTTGATCTGTCGCTCTCTTTGCTGCGTATCGTACAATTAATGGTTCAATATTCATTCTTGCTTCAATAATATCTTCAGGCGTGGTAGCATTTAATATTTGTGAAACGCTACTTTCTTTCTTTTCTTCGATCGTGTTCACGTAAACGCCTTCACCTTGTCTAGAATAAATATATCCGTTTAACTCTAATGCACTTAACGCTTGTCTAACAGGTACACGACTCACTTCAAATTGTTCACAGAGCTCTCTCTCAGATGGAAGCTTGTCTCCCACTTGAAAAGCACCTGAAAGAATTTGCGAAAGCATTTGATTATAGATTTGGATATATAGTTTCTTACTTGTTACTGGATTGAATTTCATTTAAACCACTTCTCTCCTGTAGTGATTAAGCGTCTTAATTATAACGATTAATGACTTAATCATCAACTTGATCAGGGAATTAAGAACTACTTTATAATAATAGGAGTGTGATGCTCGGGATCAAGGCAATAATGATTAAGCCGAAAAGCATTACAAAGAAGAAAGGAATGCTTGCCTTGACTAACTGAGGAACACCAATTCCTGATATACTTGAGCCAACGAACAAGTTTACACCTAAAGGCGGTGTGATAAATCCAATTGCGAGCGTAACGATCATAATGATACCAAAATGAATAGGGTCCAAGCCAACTTCGATAGCCACTGGCAATAAGATTGGCGTAAAAATGATTACAGCAGCTGATGTATCAATGAACAGTCCTATGAATAACAATAATGCGATCAATAAGAATACGATCAACATCGGATCAGTTGACACAGATAAAAATGCATTAGCAATTGTTGATGGAATATCTTCTAATGTAAGAATCTTTCCAAACGTATTTGCCGTACCAATAATAATTAGAATCGCCACGGAGCTCACGCTCGCATCTGCCATAATTCTTGGCAGTGAACGAAATGAGATCTCTTTATAAGCGAACAGGCTAATGATTCCTGCATAGACCACAGCAATAACAGCTGCTTCGGTAGGCGTGAAAATCCCCCCGTATATACCTCCTAAAATGATCACTGGGATCAATAAAGACCACTTTGCAGCATTTAGAGCAGACAACAGCTTTTTAAAAGAGAAAGCTTCACTACTTCCATGGTAGCCTTTCTTCTTTGAGTAGATGTAACTCCAAATCATTAACAGGATTCCAATTAGGATTCCAGGAAGAACGCCTCCTAAGAAGAGATCCCCTATCGATTGGTTTCCTGAGATACCATACAGAACCATCGGTATGCTCGGTGGTAGGATAATTCCCAATGAACCAGCAGTCACAATGATGGCTGTAGCAAATTTCTTATCGTAGCCCTGTGCAACCATTGCGGGAATCATAATACCCCCTACAGCTGCAACCGTCGCCGGACCAGACCCAGATATGGCCGCAAAAAACATACATGTGATAACCGCAGCAATTGCAAAGCCTCCAGTGACCCTACCTACCATGACATTCGCTAAATCAAATAATCGATTCGAGATTCCTCCTTTACCCATTATTTCGCCAGCAAGGATAAAGAATGGGATCGCTAACAACGCAAAGTTATCTGTAGAAGTAATAAGCCCTTGAACTAAAAAGGACATCGAAATATTAGGAGAAACCAGCGCCGTTAATAAACCAGAAAGCCCTAACGCAATTCCGATTGGTACTGATAAAATCATCAGGATAAAGAAACTAGCAAATAAAACAAATGTAGTCATACGCTATACCTCTTCTCGTTCGTTCTCGTTCATTATGATTAGAGAGCCTTAATTTGAATCGTAATATTCTGTATCAGTCGTATCGCAGTTAAAAACATTCCGATTACTGGCGCCAAATAAACCCAGAAAAATGGAATTTGAAGCGCTGCCGAGCTTCTCGACACATTGCCTAATATCTTAATACCGTGGTATGTAATGAGCACCGCAAAAATTAAGAACAAGACGTTTGCAATAATGCCAAGTAGCGTTTCTCCTTTTTTCTTAAATAGAAGCTTAAATGCATCAACGCCTAGATGTCTGTTGTACTTAACCCCTGCACTTACACCCACATAAATAAACCAAACGAATACAAATCTCGCAATCTCTTCTGACCAAGAGATAGGAGCATCAAAGATATAACGCATAAATACCTGAGCAAAGATCATAATGACTAAAAATCCACTTAATATAATAAGCATGTACTCTTCTAAATACTTATCCATCCATTTAATGGTCATTTTCATGATTAATCATCCAATTCCTCTTCATGATTTTGTATTGCATCTAAGACCGAATCAATAAGTGCATCTCCAAATATCGTACGATAATTGTCATATACAACTTCTACTTTCTCGCTAAATAGTTCTTGATCTGGTTCAATAATAGTCATGCCTGCTTCCTTTAATTCATTCAATATAACGCTTTCATTTTCATCAGTTAACGTTCGGTGAAAATCAGCAGCCTCATGCGCACTTGATTCAATAATGTCTTGCTGTTCCTTCGTTAAGGAATGCCAAAACTCGTCACTTATTGCAGCAGGCAAAGGCATATATTGATGAGACGTTAAGATAAGATGGCTCTGAACTTCGTTAAATCGACTCGCATAGATTGTTGACAGTGGGTTCTCTTGCGCATCAACTGTTCCTTGTTGTAATGCCATATAAAGCTCACCGAATGCCATAGGTGTTGGTCCAGCTCCCAGCGCTTCAAACGTTTGAAGGAACATAGGGATCTCAGGTGTTCTGATCTTTAAACCACGTAAGTCAGCAGGCTCATTGATTGGTTTGTCTGATGTGATATGTCTAAAACCGTTTTCAAAGTATGAGAGAATTCGAATATTATAGTCTAGTAGCGGTTCTGCGACTTCTTGACCAATTTCCCCATCCAGAATACTCCATGCCTGTTCCTTTGAATCAAACAAGTAAGGAAGCTCGAACACACTAATTCTCTCGTCAAATTGACTAAATGATGAAGCGACTACCATTTGAAGATTATTGAATGAAAGACTTTCTATCATGGCTGCCTCTGACCCTAATTGTTCATTAGGATAGATCAACACTTCTATGGAACCATTCGATTTTTCTTCAACTAAATCCTTAAAATGTAGAATCGCCTTATGACGATCATTTGACTCTGCTGAGCCATGACCTAATCGAATGATAACTTGCTCATTAGAGTCATCGCTTGAGAAAACGGTTACTGAAAACAATACACATGAGCATAGAATGATACTGACTATAAGTATATTTCTAAATATCTTCATTCATCTTCACTCTCCCACTAATTAATTCATCCAATGTAAACGCTGACATATTTGAATAAGATCATCTCTCATAAGATGTATACTTGTATGACAAGTAGGTATGGTACATAGTATACATATTAAATAAAACGCTGTCCATAATAAAATTTACAATAGATTTCCTCATAGTAGAAGGATCAATACTCACAACTTCACTTGATCATACTTGTATGTTATGATACTTTGTATACAAGCTATTTGAAATTCCTCCTGACAAAGTTTTTTCAAATGGCACATTGTTAATCCCCATGATGAAAACGCCATCATGGGGATTAATTGTTGTAGCTTTCGTTATGTAATGAGACGATACTACTCACTTAATTTGTAAAAATAATTGGGTAATAGGTTTGCTGACTCTATAATGAAGAGAGTAATGATGGGAGGTCCCATGTATGGTGTGTGATTCACCTGACTTAAATGATTACGTTATTGAGTTGCCTGAAATAGATATGAACCATCCATTTATTAGAAAGAAAAGTGCTGAACTATTTTCTTCTGCAAACAATGAAGTCGAAAAAGTGAAGCTGGCTTTTCACTTCGTCCGTGACGAGATCGCGCATTCATGGGATATACAAAGCAAAAGAATCACCTGCGAAGCATCAGATGCTCTGACACACAAAGAAGGCATATGTTATGCAAAATCAAATCTTCTCGCCGCTTTACTTCGCTCACAAGGTATACCAACAGGCTTTTGTTATCAACGCTTGATGCTGTTTGATACTCCAGCTGGTGGGTACTGTATACATGCATTAAATGCTGTTTATTTAACCTCTTTCGATCGATGGATACGATTAGATGCTAGAGGAAACAAGAAAGGAATTGATGCACAGTTTTCGATGATAGAGGAGAAGTTGGCGTTTACTGTTAATGAATCTCTTAATGAGAAGGATTACCCAATTATTTATTCCAAGCCACATCCAAAAACATTGGCCGTCTTAAGAGAGCAAACCAATGCGTTGGATATGTATAAGAAGTATTTACCTGATTCATTGTGATGGGTTAATGAATTTATAACCTCAAACAAAATCTCCTTTTATCGGTTCATCGTGCGCGAATGTAATACGGATGGATTCAGCCTTGTTGATATCATAGGAGTTCATTACTTGAAAATGAATATGAGGCTCTGTTGAGTTTCCAGAATTCCCACATTTCCCAAGATACTGTCCCTTTTTCACTTGATCACCTTCTTTTACACTAATGGACTCTTTTTTAAAGTGAGCGATTAAACTGTATTCCTGATGTTCATGTTCAATAACAATAAAGTTACCAAGTACATTTTCTTTGTCTACTTGTCCTGGTTCGTTATCAATCATGTTGTTTTGGATCGTCATAACCGTGCCGTCTGCCGGAGAAACGATAGGACGGTCAAAAGCGTAGTAATCTGAATTCCTAAGGCCCTCGTTCTTACATGTAGAATGGTTGTTTAACTGTACTAAATCATACGCATAACGTTGACTCGTTAATTCATAATGATAATTAATGAACACATTGCTGCCACCCCAGAAGACAAACCACTCGCTACTAATGGGCATGATATACTCATTTTTTGTATATGTACGATCATATGTAGGATATACGTTATATGGAGAGAGTAAAAACCCGACGATTTGATTGCTAGAATCAAAATAAACATTAACTGCTTTTCTTTCCAGGTTATCTATCCAAACATATTGTGTTACTTGATCGGGATTTAAACATGTATGAAGTAGCTTATATTCCTCTACACCTTTATTAAAGTCTTTCCCTAAATCACAAAATTGTTCTAAAGTAACTAGTTGTTTAAACTCATCTGAAGTCGTATGATAAATCTTTTCGTATTCCCCTTCATACCAGCTTGCTATGAAATCTTCTTGATTTATGGTCATATCGTCTCCTCCAATAACATGTCATTTATTCAACCACTTTCTTCAACCCTTCAATCATACGCGGCAAATAACTTTGATCAAGCTGAAATTCAAAGGTAAGCTGATTCTCTACACTTGGCAGCTCCTGGATTGTTCCCTCCACGTGCAGTTGTCCGAGTGTTTGGGTAATCACCTTAAGGAATAACGAGTTATCCCGATTCGTTAAGACAACTGTTCCCTTTAATTCACGATGCATTTGCTTCAGTCCCTGGTACCATTGTTGAATAGTCGAAGAAGGAATGTAGATCTCTGCATTTTGTACACTGTAATGACCACTTTGAACTGCAACCACACAAACAATCTCTTCCTCCCCTTTTAATGGAGGGATGGCTAGTTTAATAAAATGGTGATGATCTCCAAGTAGAACATGTTCACTGTCTATGATTCATTCTCCGTTCTTTGCTTAAGTACTTCTCCAAGCTCACGCGCTTCTTCTAAAGCCCTATGATCCATTAAGATATCATTAGGTTTTGCACCTTCACCTAAAAGAAATCCCTTGTAGTTTAACCCAATGAATCCACAGATGTAATTAAATTGTTGAACGAGAGGTAGGCCTTTCTCTCGAGGATTATCTCCACCAACTGCGATGATATACGCATCTTTTTCACTCATTCGCTCCTTGAAATTTGGATAGCGCTCGTCACGTACAGCTTGAGACCAACGATCAACAAATCGCTTCATCACACTAGTCATCCCGTACCAATAAATCGGCGTTGCAAAAAGTAAGACATCACACTCGAGCACTTGATCAATGATGGTATTGTACTCATCCTCTACCGGTGAAAAACCATTCGCATCGTGGCGTTGGTCTGTAATATCCTTGAATTGATAGTCTAGTAGATTGATTCTCGTTACATTCGGAAGCTCTTTAACAACCTCCTCCGCTAACCGTACTGTATTCCCATTCGCCCGCGTGCTCCCATAAATGACACCAACCTTCATTTCATCACCCCACGTGAAAAATATAAAATTTGTCGAAAAACGGAAGATGACCAACTTTATCTAAATTACATCATAAATTAATTGTAAGGGTATGTGGGATTTAGTTCCAATGTTTCAACTTAGATATTGTATTGTATTTTTACATTATATGTTTGACGAATGTCTAATACTCTTTATTTAGAGCGGGGCGTCTGGCGTCTTCTTGGTAAGGAGGCGTTGTTCTTGATTGGTCGGCCTTTCTTCTTGCTTCTCCCCCCGAGGTTCTTGCTAAACGGACTCCGTTCTTGGTATCCTCCACGTTCTCCTTGCTATCAGCACCTGTTTCTTAATTGAACCCGCTCCAGGCTTGGTGCACACGTCGTTTTTCTTGCTAACGCTTCTTTCTCCTTACTTAATTCTGCTAACTTCTTGGTATCCCTCGCTCTCTTCTTACTAACCCGCCCGACTGCCCACAAAAAAACTAGAAATCACCTAATGATTTCTAGTTTCTATCACTTATTTCGATCTATTAAATGTCACTTCGCCCTTAAACAACGTCATCTCCGGCTTCACACGTCTTGCTACCATTTCTGCTGTGGATTCTGCTGGAACTAGGATCAGATTCGCCTCTGCTCCCGGTTTTAACCACTCAGTACGACCGTCTTTTTTCTCAATGGCTGCTCGTCGATCCGTAATGTAGTTTAAGCTTTGGGCAAGCTCCCATTCGTCCGTCCATTTTGAGGATTCGGCAAGGCGGCTGACTCTTTCAATTAAGTCACCGTTTCCGAACGGGGACCATAGGTCAAAGATGTTATCACATCCAACCGCTACTCTAACGCCGTTTTCTTCTAAAAAAGAAACGGGTGGATACGGTCTGCCGATTGGAACACTTGTGATGATGGTAATACCTGCTTTTTTCAGCCAGTCCGTTGTGTCTTTTAGTTGGGTTGTCGGGAGGTCTGCGAGTCCGAAAGCGTGACTAATGAACACGTCCTGCTTTAGTTCCGCTTCCAACACGAGCTGCGCCATTCTTTTCATTGTAAAAGTCCCGAGGTGATCCGCATCATGAAGGTGCAGATCGATCCCTACTTCATGCTCCTTTGCGAGTGTGACCATGGTCTGCAGAGATTTTTCAATGTCACCATCTACGCTTGCTGGATCCACTCCGCCTACATACTTCACCACACCATAGCTGAGTGCTTTTTTCAAAAGTTCAATCGTTTCATCAACTAAAAGTCCATGCTGAGGAAAAGCTACGATCTCTACTTCTAATTTTCCTTTATATGTTTCAATCGCTGCCATAACTTCAACCAAATTTTGAAGCCCGACCTCCGGATAGATATCCACATGTGTACGAAGATGTGTGACACCACCCTGTACATACGTTTCTAGCAACCGTTCTGCTCGCTCCTGTGTAGTTGTTTCAAGATGCGGCAGGATGGTTTTCTCCATTTCAAATCTCTCAAAGATTGAATGTACTTTCTTCACCGGACGCCATTTTTCTCCGAGTAATGTTTTATCGAGGTGGCAGTGCTTTTCAATGAGTGACGGTAGTAAAAGCTGACCGCCACCTTCTATTATGGGATAAGACTCATCAAGCTTCTGATCCGCGGGTATCACTTCTTCCACCCGTCCATCTGCAATCTTCACATGAACTGCTTTTGTGTTTGTTCTCGCATAATGCTTGTCCTCCATATGAAAGCCTGTCTCGATCCGTACATCCTTTAACCACATTGTATTCTCCCCCTTACTCATTCATTGCGTTCACAGTCATATTCCCCCTGAACCAAACAGCCCTCCGCTTCGCTCGTCTTGCCACAGCTTCAGCGGTGCAGCTAGCTTCCACTAATACAAAGTCAGCAGGGGAACCAACCTGCGGCCATACACGGTTTCCGTCTTGGTCAAGTGGTGTAATTCCTCCTGTGATAAAGGCTAGTGCCTGATGGAGTGTATCTTCTTCCTTGTGTCCAAACCGTTCAGCAAATACTGCTGCTTTGTCTAAGCTATCTCCTGTTCCAAACGGGGACCAGTGATCCGTAATACTATCCGCACCAAATGAAACGGACACGCCCTCTTTATGTAAAAGGGGGATTGGAATGGTTTTCCCAGGTGAAACCGTTGAGGTGATATCGATGTTCTGAGCGCGCAGCATGTGAGCGGCTTCCACCACTTCTGGTGCGCGCAAGTCAGCAAGCGCCAGTCCATGACTGATCGTTACACGTCCTTGAAGCTTTGCTTCCTCGGTTAATGCAGCTAGTCGCTTCATCGTAAATAATCCTAGATGACCACTGTCGTGAAGATGAAGGTCAATTCCTGCATTTTCATGAACAGCAAGCTCCACCATCGTTTGCAGCGACCGTTCAATGTCACCATCAATACTTGCTGGATCAACTCCCCCCACATAGGAGGCACCATTTTTTAACGCTTTTCTAACAAGTGCTGTGGCATTGTCTCGAAGTAAGCCCTGCTGCGGAAAAGCAACGATCTCAATGTCAGCCATCATTTGATAGGTTTCTTTTGCTGCAAGTGTCGCCTCAAGCTGATGCAGTCCTTCAACCTGTCCGACATTACAATGCGTACGGATCTTTGTTGTGCCTTTGCGAACGAGTAAATCAATGAGTCCCTCCGCGCGTTCCTGAGCGACAGGACGAAGCTCTGGGAGTAAGACCTTTTCCTCTTCTAACCGCGTGAGGATTCCCTTTTTCGCTCGCGTCGGTGCCTTCCATGGTCCTCCGTAAAACGTTTTGTCCAGATGAATATGCATGTCTCTAAATGAAGGCAAGAGCAAGAACCCTTTTGCATCAATTAGTGGCAGATCTTCATTTGGCGGTTCCTCTTGAAGGGCGACGATAGAGCCTGATTCAATTTTTAGGTAATAAGGTTTGGTCTCAGTACCAACTACCTCATGATCTTCATAGATAAAACCTGTTTCAAGCGTGACTGGTCCAATCCAATGTGCAGACATATTCCTTGTCTCCCCCTTACAACTCTTTATATAAATCGTAGCACACGTGTAAGAGATTTCATTATACGAATAAAATGGAGTAAAGTAAGGTTTAGCATATATGAAACGGTAAGGGTGATTTTAATTGGACCTTAAGCAATTACGTTACTTTAAAGAGATTGTGGAGCAAGGAAATATTTCCGCTGCTGCTGAGAAGCTATATATGTCCCAGCCTCCCCTTAGCCAGCAGCTGCGAGCTTTAGAGGAGGAGCTAGAAACACGGTTATTCGACCGGAATGGTAGAAAGCTTGAACTAACAGAGGCAGGTCGCTCACTTTACCAATACGCAGAAGAAATTTTGCAGCTTACAGAAGAGGCGAAGCAGCATACGCGGGACGTGGGAGCAGGTCTAAAGGGAACCTTAAGCGTGGGGGTCAATACCTTTTCGTCAAGTGAATTACTAGAGGAGCTTCAGCACTTTCATTCGCTCTATCCAAAGGTTCATATGAAGATCCAACAAAATGAATCCGGACACCTGTGTCAGCTTGTAAAGGCCCGCAAACTTGAGCTTGCCCTAATCCGGCTGCCACTTAATTTAAGTGAATTCGAAGTCTTGCATATAAAAGATGAGCCCTTTTATTTTATGACATCGATCGATTCGCCATTCGGTGATTCAATCACCTGGAAACAGATCACGGAGCAACCCTTTATGTTGCCAAGTACAGAAGGCCTCGGAGTCTATTCGCTCATACGTGAACGATTAGCTAAAAGAGGCATGAACCAGCCAGTCGGTGAATGCTCAGACATCCAGCTACTCGGTCAGATGATCGCAAGCAACATGACAAACGCTATTGTGCCAGAGGCCTTTATGAAACAGACTCAAGATGCACGATTGAAGGCGTGTAGAATTGAAGATGAAGAGCCATTTCTCTCACCAATCGCTCTGATCTGGTTGAAGGGACATACGCTTTCTAAGCCTGCGGAAAGATTGGTGGAGGGATTAAAATAAAAGAAACCAAGTCTTCTTTCCTTCGTATACTAGATAACAGAGTTTGGTAAAGGGGCGGTTCTTCGTGGATACCTATTCACTGATTCGGAAAGGGCATGAATTTCTAGTGCAAGATTCAGATGGGATTGAACTAGCTGATATACGTGTGCTAAAAGCAGATGCATTTGAAAAAGGACATGCATTCATCTACACACAACACTCGGATGACCAGTCAATGCATGTAGGAATTAAAAAAGGACGCTTGTTGTTTGCTCAATATGACTATCAGGTACGTGATCACTCCTATTCTCTTCAGGATCATAAAGGAAAATCACTGATTTATTACGCTGTTTCAGGAATCGTGGACGGTAAGATGATTTACATAGAGGAAGACTGGGACGGTGGGTTAGAATTAAAGGTCGATAAAGAAAAGATTGCTAAATTAAACCCATTTCCAGTAAGAAAAGGGGCAGAATTAACGTTTATTAGTGGAAAAGAACAAGATGTCTATCTTCCTCTCCTCACTCTTTTCTACTTCATGTTTCAGATTTATAAGAAGGAAGTAGCGTTTGTGGAGGATTTGATTGAAGAGGCGTTGTAGGTGTAAGGAGGGTTTGGTGAAAAGAAAACCAACTTAATAAAGAGGAGGCTTACGTATGAGATCAGAAAAAGTAAATATTAAAGAATGTACAGATAAGATAGAATCACAGCATGAAAACTTTGTTCTATCAAAAGTAAATGATCATTGTGTGCGGGTTGCTGTATTTGAGGGGACGTACAAATGGCACCATCATCCTAATTCAGAGGAAAGCTTTTTAGTACTTGAAGGAGAGCTGATCATTGAAATAGAAGGAACATCAGAGCCAGTTATTTTGTATCCAAACGACTTCTACACTGTTCCTGCGGGGATCGTACATAGAACACGCTCTGAGTGCAGAACGGTAAATATATGCTTTGAAAAAGAAGAAGCGGAAACGATTTTTGTAGGAAAAGATTAAAAAGGATATCGTTGTATCGATTTCTATTAATCGTGTACACTGGGTGCTCGATACATACATCTTAGAGGAGTGAAGCATAATTACACATCAAGAAGCAGACATTCATGCGTCAGGAACATTGACCTATTCTGAATATAAAGAGTTCGTTAATCATCATACGAAGAAATTTAAAATTTTCTACTATCTATTTGCTTTTCTAGTAGGTCTTGTTATAGCTCCCCTCACCATCTCCGGAAATGTAGTTCTTGTCTTTATTTACATGTTAATAATAGCATCCCTTGTTCTAGGATTATCAGTTCTAATTTTAAATGGAATGCTCGCCTTCCGCTCGAAAAGAGAATTCAAGAGTGACAAGCTGATTCAGTCGGAAATAACATATGATGTTTCAACAGAAGGCGTTCACCAATAAGTTAAAAGGATGAGTAGCTTTTTTGAATGGAGCGACCTTCTTAAGGTTCAAGAGCTTGAGCACATGTTCCTTCTTTACCTCTCAAAAAATAAGGCTGTTGTTTTACCTAAACGACATTTTCAAACGTGGGACGACATTAACCTGTTTAGAGACTTCGTAGCAGCTCATGTAGTCTCATCTAAATTAAAATGAATGTATAAACGCTTGGACCTAGTCTAAGCGTTTTTTCTTATTGTGTTTCCTAGTTAATCTTCGCATTAGGTATTCCTACAAATTCAAGGGCTTCATTCACATCTGTAAATGCTCGAACGTTATCATATGTTCCAGCCGTTTTTGAGATGCGGTTTAACTGCATCTTCAATGCATCGCTTGACGCAATCGTTGCGTTTTTCTCGACATGTTTAGAAACCGAGCTCATCAATTCCACCCATACAGAGCTTACTTCAGGATTGGCAACAGTTGTTACACTTCGGTTATCATTCAAAAATTTCTTGATGTGTGGTTTACTAAGTAGACTGCGTACAAGGTCTGCCTGCTCATGTGCTTGAGCGTCTGTCGTTGCCATCTTTAAATAATTAAAGTAAAACACGTCACCTTCAATTTTATATTCATAATCTGCCATGGTTTATTCCCCTTGTTAATCTTCTTTAAATATGTGAACCACGTGTGCCAGATCTTTTTCGCATCACTTCTACTACGATTGTACCATTTTATGAGTTTTTTCGACATAATCTGCACGGCAATTATAATGTATAAAAAGTAAACCGATCTTAAGAACAATCAGCTTTAAAGAGAAACGAGTATAGATAATCTTCAACAGTTTACACTTACCTACTATTTTATAGCAGTAAAACAAAAAAGCCTAATGATTCTATGTTAGAATCATTAGGCTCTTACGTATGTTGTATGCACTACTGTGCTGTGTATCCACCATCAACAATTAGGCTATTACCTGTCATATAAGATGAATCGTCAGACGCTAGGAATAGAACGGCTTTTGCCATTTCCTCTGCTTGTCCAAGACGCTTCATTGGTGTCATTTGTGAAAGTGTTTGCTTGTCACCCTCAGGAATGATTGGTGTATCAATGAATCCTGGGCATAGTGCGTTTACACGGATATTTTTGTCTGCATACTCAAGAGCAAGAGAACGAGTTAGGTTTACTACTCCACCTTTTGCAGCGTTGTAAGCAGCTGATCCAGGAGATCCGACCCAGCCGTACATAGACGCTGTGTTGACGATTGTACCGCCACCTTGTTTAAGCATTTCACGAAGCGATTCGCGAGCTACAAGGAAAACTCCATCTAAATCAACGTTTACTGTGTTACGCCATTCAGAGTATTCTAGATCATGTGAAGGATGTACGCGCCCAATTCCAGCGTTATTGAACACAACGTCAACTTTACCAAACGCATCAACCGTTTGTTTAAAGACGTTTGCTACCTCTTCTTCGCTTGTGATGTTTGCTTTTATAAATAGAGCTTCTGCATTCTGAGATTTTAATTCTTCTTCAAATGCTTTACCCTTTTCTTCATTTAAATCAACAAGAACCACTTTGGCTCCTTCTGAAACGAATAACTTCGCCGTCGCAGCGCCAATTCCAGATGCACCGCCGGTAATCACTGCTACTTTATCTTGTAATTTTCCCATCGTAATGCCCCCCTAGGCCAAATCTTTATCTACATAAAATAGACATGTATAATACATAGTATCGATTATAAATGTCTCATTTATGTAACTAAATTGTACTACTTTGTTCACAATAGACAATCAGTAGCTTTTCTCCAAATGTCTAGTAGGTAGACATTTGAATGAGAAGTGTCTAGATTGAAGGAGATTTTTTTACGATGGATCTTGAACAGGCAAGTCAACGACAAAATCGAACAAAAACACATTTCAGACAGGCTTTAATTGAACTAATTAAAGAAATAGGCTATCAGCACGTAACGGTTAAACACATTGTTGACCGAGCAGCCTATAACCGCAGTACGTTTTATATTCATTACAAGGATAAACTTGACCTAGCTGAGGACACGCTTAATACCGTACTCCGGGGGCTTGAGCAATCGGTCGGAGCTTCCTATGTACCAGGACAAAAAGTACACACAACTCATTTAAAGAATTCATCCTTTGATATTGTTTCCTACATCTATTCGAATCGGGACTTCTTCTCTTTAATAAAATACGAGGATACGTTACCTGGACTACATACTTGCTTCCCGCAGACTATCTTAAAGATCTACCGAGAGCAATTTGAATTTGAAACCTTTCATCATGCTCCTGTAAATATGGATTATTTTAAAAAGTATACGGCCTATGGATTTTATGGTCTGCTAAAGTATTGGATTCGAGATGACTTTAAAGAAGACCAAGAGACATTCATTCATGAAGTGATTGAGCTGACGAAGACACATATGCATTCTGTGAAGTATGTGGGTATGAATGAATAAAAAGAAGAGAGATTGCGTCTAAGCGCCCTCTCTTCTTAATTGTTTAAAACAGATGACCATACCCTAACGTTCTTACATGCTCTCCAGAGATCCTCAAGCACTCAAACGGATCTCTTCCATACGTGTCATCCTGTTCGATGAAGAAGTGCTCGACACCCGCTTCAAGACCAGCTTCAATGATTGCTTTTAAATCCAAATTTCCTTCACCAAGCTCAGCGAATTCAATCAGGTTGGTAAAACGACCGAAGAACGCCTTCATATCCTTTAACGCCTCTTCGCTCGCATCGATCTGTCCAATGCGATAATCTTTTAAATGAAGAAGAGCTACTCTACCCTGATATTGTTTGATCATCTTAATTGGATCCTCGCCTGCTCGTTGAATCCAGTGGACATCAAGTTCAAATCCTAACGTCTTTGTATTGTTTTTCATTAAATCGAGTAGATACTCGCCGTTATACTTTTGGAACTCGATATGATGCGTATGGTAATAAAGCTGAATGCCCTCATCAGCTAGTCGTTCGGCTAATGCCTCAGCGCGATCAATAAACGCCATAATTTTCTCTTTATCTCCCATGATATGCACCGGTAGCATGCCAATTCGGAGATAGGTGCAGTCGAGCTCCCTACAATCACCGACAATTTTATCAAAATCATCTGTAAGGTTCTCCATTTGAACCCCGGTAGCCATTGGTTCAACAGGGGCAGAGAGTGCCGAGATCTTAATTGAAAAGTCCGCACTGCCTCTTTTAAGCTCAGCCACGTTTTCTGTTGTCATCAGAATCTGTGAAACTTCCACTGAGCTGTACCCTAGATTCTTCAACTCTTTAAGCGTTTCATAAACTCCGATCTCCTCTGCCTTTTGCTTTAGCATCATCATTTGTACGCCGATTCTCGGTTGTGTCATGTTATCGTCAATCCCTCCATGTTTATTCGTTTATCTTTTTCAGATGATTCTCGAATTGCATGAATGAGTTCCATCGAGCTTTGCGCTTCATGAAGATGGATGTACTCATCTGAATCTGTTGCGATACATTGATAAAATTGGTGAATGAGCTTGGCATGACTAGCTCCGTAATAGAACTTTGTACCAGCTACCTTTTCGTCTTCTACGACAAATACCTTCTTCCCATCAGCCAACTTCTTCGTTAACACGCTGTCCTTAATGATGCATTCACCTTGTTCAAATGTGATCTGCAGCTCAACAGAATCGTTTGTTGCATTGGCATTGGTTGCGAAAAATAAACCAGTCGCTCCGCTTTTAAAGGTGAGATGTGCAATCGCTGTGTCTTCCACTTCATGCTTGTTCTCGGTCAAACTCTCGATAGACCCTCGAATAGAATGAACGTCTCCTCCAAGTAATTGCATCAAATCTAATGTATGGATGGCTTGATTGATCATCACTCCTCCTCCTGCTTCCTTCATCGTTCCTCGCCAGGGTTTGATGTCGTAGTAGGATGTTGGACGATGCCAAGTAACGAGTCCTTTGATTCCGATTATCCGACCAAGCTCTCCGCTTTTCACAATAGTTCTTAATTCTTGAACCGTTGCATTTAAACGATTTTGTAGGCAGATGCAGACTTTGGCTTCCTGCTGATTTTCCACTAGCTCTATTAATCTCCGACTGCTATCTGCGGACGTAGTGATGGGTTTTTCTAAAAAGACATGCACACCCTTTTTAACGCAGGCTCTTGTCACTTCATCATGTAAATAATGCGGAAGGCAAATGTGTACACAATCTGGATTTTCTGTTGTGAGCAGCTCCATATAATCTGTATAAAAAGGTACACCAGGTATCTTATCTTCTAAAGAAGAATCGTGGTCACAGACTGCCACAAGACCTGCCACCTCACTTCCTTGAATGGCTGCCAGATGTAGGGCAGAAATATCACCAAGTCCAATTACAGCTACTTGTAGCATCAGCGAACCCCTTTCTATGAATGCTGCTTCTCTTCTTCCACCTTCTTATTTAACTCAGCCAGGTACTGCTCCTCATCAATTGGTAGCTCTACCTCTTTCCCCAACCAGCTTGATAGATGAATCGCATTGGCTAGGTGCACCCCGTGAATGCCATCGCTACCAGGAGCCACAAGTGGTGTGCCATCGAGAATATTGGCAGCAAAGTTCTGTAGCACGGCGATGTGCTGCTCTCCCCACGCACTTGTAAAATCCAATACTTCCTCGTCATACATACCACTTGGTCCCTGATCTTTCATCATTTCCATCACATCCTGCATACTCATGCTGGTGCTCATCTCAGGCTCTGGCTGTTTTAATCGCTTAATCGTCACCTTGCTACTATTATCAACAACGATCTTTCCCTTATCTCCTAAAATTTCAAAGCGATCGGTCCCTAGCACATCATGGGTACACGTAATAAACATTCCGGTTGCCCCGTTTTCATATTCTAGTAGCGCTGTTACCTCATCCTCTACCGCAATATCTCTTTGAAAGCCATACTGGACCTTTGAGTACACCTTTTTTGGCATTCCGCATATCCATTGCATCAAGTCCAGCTGGTGTGGAGCCTGATTGACTAGGACTCCACCGCCTTCTCCCTCCCATGTTGCGCGCCACGCACTTTGATCGTAGTACCCTTGAGGTCTCCACCAAGTAGTGATGAGCCAATTCGTTCGTCGGATAGCACCAATATCCCCTTGATCAATGACCTCTTTCACTTTCTGGTAAAGCTCATTGGTTCGTTGATTAAAAAAGATGGCAAATGTCAGCTCCGGCTTTGTTGCTGCAAACTCATTTAGCTCTTTGACTTGCTTTGTATAGACACCAGCTGGCTTTTCTACTAATGGATGAACGTCTCTTTTTAAGGCTTCAATCGCCATGGTTGGATGGAGATAATGTGGAACGGTCGTAACAACAGCATCCACGTGTCCGCTTTCTAGCATCTCGATATAATTTTCATAGAAAGGAATCTCCCCTCCCATCTCACTTACCGTTGTCCTTTTACTCGCATCAATATCACAAATGGCACCGATCTCCATATTCGGAACTCTCCCCGATGAAATGAAGCCTGCATACGTACTTCCCTGCACACCTAGTCCAATAATGCCTAATCTCACTTTTTTCATGTATATCCTCCTCTGTTTAAGTAAGCGCTGTCAATTCTAACTACATACATCGTCTTTTTTGTACTTATAGGCTTTGGGTGACACGCCAACATATTTTTTAAAGGTTCGAATGAAATAGCTTTTGCTATCAAAGGCTAAATCATAGGAGATCTGCTCCACTGTTTTTGTACTGTTATCAAGAAGCCCCATTGCTTTTTCCATCTTTAATGTGGTGACATATTCGATAAATGTCTGCCCTGTCTCTTGTTTAAAGAGTCTACTGAAATAACTGCTATTCAAATGTAGATGAGCAGAGATATCCTTTAGTGAGATCTTCATATGAAGATTTGAATAGATGTAACGTTTCGCCTTTGCGATATCCTCGTTTTGAGAGGCTGAGTCGATTTGGTTTACCTGCTCCATATAGGTATGGAAGATATCCTTCATGAGCAATTCGAGATCTTGAATATTCTCCGCATCCTGGATCCGATCACTTTTTACAGAGAATGAGCTTGAACGGTCAAAATGATGAAGGGCATTCAAGCTAACCTTTAGGTCTAATGTGAGCATGGTAGCCCAATCCTTTAGTGCCTCGGGTGAATGCTGATGGACCCTATCAGAATGAAACTGTTCAGCAAACCAATTGTCCAGCTTGTTAGAATCTTTATTCAAAATAGCCGTTTTCACCTGTTCAACATCCGTGGTATAGCTTTTGAAAACAGATCCCTTCTGAAACGTTTTCACTTGGAATTCCTCAATAGAACCGTAACTATAATGAAACCGTTGATCCTGATGATGTATCAGCTCTTTCATTCGCTCGAGCTCACCCTGTGGCTCAAAAATGGGATGAATCGTACAAGTCATTGTCGTTTTAAGACATGTTTGAAGTTTCGCTTGCAGCTCTTTGAGCGATTGCTTGATGATGGCCAGGCTTGTTCGTTCAATGAGGGGGTAGAGAATAAAGAAGCTTCGATTCCAGTAGATGAGGTGAACCCCCTCTTGCCTCTCTGCTAAAGCTTCTTCCATAATATTTGTGATACAAGCCTTAAGTAGCGTTTCATCCTGAAATCGATCTGCTACAAGTTGATGTTGATCAATATAACAATGAATCACTGCGTAATGATCAAAAGGAAAGCTCAGACCTAGCTGTTCCTCCGCTTCTACCCGCCAATTACTTGATTGATTTGTGGACTCTCTAATCACTCTCTTAAAAAAAGTAGACTTTAATACTGAGTGATTTTCAGACAGATACTTCCTGATCTTATTTTTGTTAAACAACTCTTGTTTCTGTTGATCCAAATGACTTTTAAGTTTTTTAAGCATATCTGTGATATCTTCTTCATTCATGGTCTCTTTCAAAATGTAATCAAAGGTCTTTAGCTTTAATGCCTGCTGTGCATACTCAAATTCTCCATGACACGAGATGATGATGTTGCAGGAGGAGGCATTCTCTTCTTTAATTTTCGTAATGAGTTCAATACCATTCATCCTTGGCATCCCAATGTCCGTCATTAACACATCATACGAGTTTGATCGTAAGTACGCATACGCCTCCATACTATCCGAAAATGCCGCCTTCACTTCAAACCCGTACTCCTCCCAAGGGATCATCTTCTCAAGAAAGGTGGTAACAAGTCGATCATCATCTACTAAAACGATTTGATACATTGTGAATCTACCCCTTTTTAATCGGAATACAAAACAGATAGGATGTCCCGACAGACTCTGTACTACGAATATCCATCGTAAAGTGGTCACCATAGATGAGTTTCATTCGTTGGTACACGTTTTGAATACCAATGCCATTAAAGGAATGATGATTGCTTGTTTGATGCTCAGCAGTCTTTTGAGTGAGCTTCTCTTTAATGCTATTCATCGTCTCTTCTGACATCCCTCTCCCATTGTCTGAGATATGAAGGATTAATTGTCCAAGATTATTTATGCTTGCTTTGATGGTAATGGTTGTTTCACCATGGGAGTGACCATGTATGATAGCGTTTTCAACAATCGGTTGAAGAAAAAAGCGTGGGACCAAAAGATGTGATGCTCCATCACTCAGATCAAGATCCAGTTTGATTGTATGTTGATGCCTAAAGTTCATTAATTTGATATAGTGCTGATTGGTCTCAATTTCCTCTTCTAACGTGATGAATGAATTATTCCGATTCACCGTCATTCTCAGCAAAGAAGATAAGGATTGGATTAAGTCTGCACTCTGTTTATCTCCATTTAACATGGTTTGCATGCGTATGGTATTTAACGCATTAAACAAAAAGTGCGGATTAATTTGTGCCTGTAGCATTTCAAGCTCAGCATTTCGTTTTGCATGTTCCTGAACTCGTACTTGGTCAATCATTTCCTCAACCGTGTCGAGCATCTCATTAAATGATGAGCTTAGGTGCGTGATATCGTTGTTTCCATACATCTTTGCTCGCTGACTTAAGTCTCCTTGCTCTACAGCCTTCGTCACAGATCTTAGCTCCATAAGTGGCTTTGTCAGTTCCCGAACAAGAACAATGAGGCCGATCATGAAGATGAATAACAGCACACCTTGTGTTGTAATCGTTAGTTTGTTCATTCGATTAATATTACCAATTGATTCGTTATATGGTACGAAATTTACTAACCGCCAGTCTGAATATGCAACAGGATGGGTTACCAGGAAAAATCTCTCCCCGTTCCTCTCCACAATCTGCTGTTCATTTGAATTCACATCATATGGTAACGTTCGAGTAATCATACCTTGGTCTACACTTGAGTACACTGTACCTTCTCCATCTGTTAAAAAGTACTCAGAACCATCGTCCACTTGATAATTCTCAAGTAAGGCGCTAATTTGTTGTTCCCGTATACTTATGATGAGATAGGCATTTTGACTATTTACTGAACGCAGATAACTCCCGAAACTAATTAAGAAGCGATTCTCACTTTGGTCTGATTTAATATACGTAGGGTGAGCTCCAATCCAAAGCAAGTCGTAGTAGCTTAATGTATCGAGCTTTTCAAACCAGGGCTCTTT
Source organism: Alkalihalobacillus sp. FSL W8-0930 (assembly GCA_037965595.1). NCBI lineage: Bacteria > Bacillati > Bacillota > Bacilli > Caryophanales > Bacillaceae > Alkalihalobacillus > Alkalihalobacillus sp. FSL W8-0930. The sequence goes on from CP150183.1 coordinate 3,820,742, forward strand.
TTTAAAATCCAGTGGGTGAAATTCACTTAAGGGATAATTCATGTAATATAGATCATTGCTAAATAGAATCGTGACATACTCTGGTGACACGGTATTCGTAATAGGAGACAGGTGACTCGCCACCTCAATCAAGCTTAATGCAATCTCCTGACTTGCACCTGGTGAATCAGGATCAATCAGTTGATGCTCCCTCATGACTTGATTAAAGCTAGAATCAAACTTCACATAGTTGGAGGTGTACATCACATCATCCAAAATTTGTTGAATACTCATCCCAAGAAGATTTAACGATTGCTTTGATTGATTCACAGCAAGTTCTTCTAATGCGTCCTCAGTCAAATAATTTGAAACAAAATACGTAAGGACCCAAGGAAACAAGATACATAGAATGGCAGCAATCATTAACCGGCTACGAAAAGATAACTGATGCAGCCGCTTGAACCAGGTCATATCATCACCACCACGATCAATACAAGGAGTGTAATGAGAGAGTGATCTCCCTCATTACACTAATTATAGGCTCACTTATTAGAGTCCGCAATATTCTGAATTTGGGTCTCTAGATTCTCAATGGTTGCATCAATATCCTGATCCCCAAGGAGATATCGCTCTACTTCCGCTCCATAAGCCGTGTGCACCTCCGTGATATACGGCGCAGGCATGTATGTGTCTAAAGGTTCAACATCCAACGAATGAATAATGGATTCAAGATGCAGTGCTTCTGGGTTACTCGTGCCCGCTGCGATAGTTTCAACCACTTCATCGAGGTTAGCTCCGTTCCATGAAGGTACCCATATACCCTGTTCAACAATGCCTTCCGTTGTTAACCAACGAATAAAATCATATGCTTCTTGCTTGTGTTTAGATGACTTTGCAACGGATAGTGCATCACCACCAACACCTGAATAGTTAACTCCTGTCACTTCATTTTGTGGCCATGGTGCCCATGCCATCTCAAAGTCTGGTGTAAATTGTCCCCACTCTGAAAGCATAAATGACCCTATTGGCACCATACTCGCTTCCTGAGTAAAGAATTGCTGACGGTAGTCCATTTGTTGAGAGAGAATTGAAGAAAAAGGAACCGAGCTCTCATCTTCATTCTCTAAGGCATAACGTAACTCTAGTGATTCCTTTACAAGAGGATCATTAATATTGGAGTCTCCTGATTCAGTAAGTAATCCATTATCCCCATCAGGCTTACTATTTAACTTTAATGCTGAGTGAAGATTATGCCAGGTATGCAAGTACGAGCCATAGTGATCATCGGTTGTCAGTTCTTTTGCATACTCACGGTACTCATCCCACGTCCATTCAGTAGGAATCTCGAGTCCCGCTTCGTCTAAGTGATCCTTATTCATTAAGATCATCTGGTTTACCTGCTTCATCGGAATACCATAATAATCCCCATCGATCGCTTGAAAGCTATTTGTGTATTCTGTATTAATATCAATTCCTTCATCATCTAAGAAGGAGTTAAGCGGCTCGAGTAGGCCAGCATTTATACGAGACACATAGTCATTTGGGTTACTAAACATGACCACGTCTAAGTCTTCTCCAGCTGCTGCCATGAGATCAAGCTGTTTATAATAATCCTGTGAGTTCATGTTTTCAACTAATGGCATGGATTCAACCTTAACTCCCGGGTTTTCCGCTTCGTACTTCTCAATGAGAGGCTCCCATTTTCCATTCTCTTCATTAAACCAATGCACAAATTTGATCGTTACTTCATCTTCGCCGTCAGAACCGCCTCCTGTACTACTTTCCTCCCCAGAACAAGCGGCTGTGCCTAATGCTAGAACGGATACCATTCCGAATACAAGCCATTTTCTATTCATCATACCTACTCCCCTTTTTGTCCGTATTATAGTGAACCATTAGATGGTTGTTGCCTGTTTATCCCTTGACTCCTCCTAATTGGATGCCTTCTATCACTTGTTTTTGTCCGATGATAAAGACAATTAAGAGTGGAATGATGGCTGAAACTGAGGCTGCCATCATAAGCGAATAAATACTTCCATGCTCATCTGCAAAGCTCTGCACCCCTAGCTGGATTGTAAAAAGCTCCTTGCTCCGTAAGAATATAAGTGGGTATTGGAAATCGTTCCAAGTCCAGATGAAACGCAGAATAGCGTAGGTTGCAATCGCTGGCTTCACTAAAGGAAAGGCAATGGCTGTGAATATACGGAAGTGCCCAGCTCCATCCATCCTAGCTGACTCAATAATTTCATTTCCAACTCCTAAGAAGAATTGCCGAAGCATAAAGGTTCCAAAAACACTGAAGCTATTTAATAGAATTAATCCTGTATGCGTATCGTACAAGCCAAGCGTCCGGTACAGGATAAATTGTGTGACAAGTAAGGTTTGAGGTGGAATCATGAATGTCGCTAATACCAGCATAAAGACTAAATTTCTGCCCTTAAACTCAACCTTTGAAAATCCATATGCTGCAAGCGCTGAGACTGCAACAGATGTAACGGTTGTTAGCACCGAAACTTTAATTGAATTCCAATATAATAAGAAGAACGGCATGGTTCCCGTCCAGACCTCCCGATAATTCTCAACTGCATTCCACGTTGTCGGAATCCACTTAATTGGATAGGTTAACACCTCTTCCTCCACCTTAAGAGATGCAGAGATCATCCATAGGAAAGGAGTCATGAAACAGATTCCCAATATGAACATCAACACTGTCACTAAGATCTTTTTACCATTCATCGGTTTCTTCATTCGCTCACCCCCTTAATAATTAACCCATTTTTTCTGTCCCTTAAATTGCAGGTATGTGATGATTAAAATAATGACGAAAATAACTAGTGAGATCGATGAGGCATAGCCTGCACGTAAGTCCAAAAAGGCTTTTTCATATAAGTAGACAACTGGAACCTTTGTCGAATTCGCTGGTCCACCATTTGTTAAAACAATAATTAAATCAAAGATCTTAAAGCTAGAAATGATTCCCGTTACAAATAACAGGAAGGTTGTTGGTGAAACAAGTGGAATCGTTATGCTCTTAAACTGATACCAAGCAGAAGCACCATCCATTTGTGCAGCCTCGTACAGCTCCTTGGGAATGCTTTGTAAACCTGCCAAGTAAATAATTAAGTTAAAACCAATTCCCGTCCAAATCATAATGATCATAACGGACGGCAAGGCAAACGAAATGTCCGCAATCCATCCTGGTGGGTTATCAATTCCAAGTGTCATTAACAATTGGTTAATCGGACCTTGAGTTGGATGAAATAGCACCCGGAAGACTACAGCGACTGCCACAATACTTGAAATAAAAGGCATAAAGAAGATGACCTTAAAGAAGTCCTTGAAGTAAATATATTTGTTGATAATCGTAGCCAACGTTAATGAAATAAATAAGGTAATCGGTATCGCTAATAAAAGAATAAAATTATTACCTAATGACTTAATGAAAAGCGGATCATTAAACAATGCCACGAAATTATCGAGTCCTATAAACTCCGCATTCTCATAGCCTGCAACGATATTCCAGTTCGTAAAACTTAACGTTAATGAAGAAAGAATCGGAAAGATAACTAAGATGGATGTCCCAATGAACATTGGACCAATAAAGACCCAACCTGCAACTGCATCACGCCAACTGTTTAAGGGACTTTTATTCTTTTGAGTCTTTTTACGAAAGAACTTTTTTGGTTGCGCTTTCATTTCACTGTTCATTCACTTCACCTCTCTAGCTGGGTTAATCCCATCTTACCCTTTTAAAGCGCTTACATAAATGAACGATCTTGACTCTTCCGCGCACAAATTTTACTTACTTTGTTGTACGGATAACTTTGAGCGCAGCACATTACATTGAATGTCTCCACTTCAGAAAACATTTTAGAATCAATGCTTTCAGCTTGTTAATAAGATCATTCACTCTAAACTTTGTCGATACTTATCCATATGACACGTCCATAAAAGGTGTAGATCTTTGACTTTTTAGAGATTATCTTTACCTCCCTTGCCTTTCTTACAAAAATATACATGAAGCATGATATAGTCTATATCAAAACGCTATCTAGAGGAGGAAGCTCTATGTACCTTAATGCTATCTCTGGCCCCATTTATACATTTTGCATGTGGTTTTACCGGTTAGCATTCATTAATCTACTTTGGATCCTTTTTACGATCCTTGGACTAGGACTCTTTGGATTCTTCCCTGCAACCGTGGCATTGCTTGCAACAACTCGACAGCTCCTCAACCAGAATGAAGGATCAATCTTTAAGACCTTTTGGACATTCTACAAAGAGGAATTTGTAAAAAGCAATGTAGCGGGACTGTGCGTCATCCTTTTATCCCTAATCCTTATTAGTAACATTCAATTTCTCCAAACGATGAATACAGGCATCTCTCAAGCCTTTTATCTAGCAACCATCATCATAGCCTGTTTCTTCCTGCTGGTTGTCTGTTACTTTCTTTCCTTATATGTTGAATTTCAGGCACCATTCAAAACGCATCTAAAAAATGCCGTACTGCTTGCCATTTATAACCCGGTTGCAAGTCTGACGATGATCTTTGGATTTTTTGCGGTCTATCTTCTAATTACGTTTGTTTCCGGAATTGGTCTTTTCTTTAGTACGAGTGCGCTGGGGCTAGTAATTTTATCGTCTGCGAAGTTAGCTTTTCGGAAGGTCAATGCCTAAGAAGAACCCTTCTTCCGCCAATTGGGACGGAGAGATCTTTATATGAAGCTCTTTTTACTTCGACGTTTCTTAAATTTTCTAGTCATAGGGATGAACCTTTCTAGAATAAAAGTAGTAAGACAAAATAAAAACCAGGGTTCTAGTCAATCTAAAACCCTGGTTCTTTAATTACTGTATAGTTTTATCCAATGGTGCATTTAAGAAATTTTTAATAGTCTTTTACGAAAAATCAACACAAAACCTAGCCAAAGAAGATTCATTCCATATATAGTAACCAGAAAGGCCGATGTAGAGTAATTTATTGTCCACAAGGCCATAGGAGCTAGTAAGGCATTCTCACTAAATAAGAAAAAGATCATTAGAAGCATATTGTTTGCAGCATGGACTCCAATGGTAAATTCAGTTCCTTTCAGTACAAAAGCACTTACTGTGTAGGAAACTGACATTATTACGTAGCCTCCTGCTACAACAAATGGATTCATAGCCATTTCGGGATTAAAAAAGTGCAAAGCAGCAAATATAATAATAATAACTGTACAAAGAAGTAATGTACTCTTGATAAATGTTCCAAACCATTGTAATAAAAATCCTCGAAAGAAAAGTTCTTCTAAGGTTGTTTGAATTGGAATAGCAAAAACTGCTGATAACACAACAAATAAGAATAACTCATTATCTATGCCGTTATATTCAAATTCATTTGGAGAAATTAACATAGCAATTGGATATGTAATAGCCATACATATAGCGAGTACGCCCATCCCAATAAATAGTAGTCTCCAGCGTATCACAGCATGACCTGTAATTAATGTTTTAAAGGGACGCTGATGCACAAAACGAACAGAGAAAAGAAGTCCAATTATCATTATTAGAGCAAAAATTGAAAACCCAAGAATATCAATCAATTGGACAAGTTTATTACTCATACCCGGTTTTAAGATTGATTCTGTAGTCTCTAAGTAAATGATCATTCCAATGATAAATGAGAAAAATAAAACTAAACAGGATAATAAGTAGTGCTTAAACTTATTCCGGCCTATTTGAGGACGAGTAAACAAATAAAAACCACCAATCTAAGAATATATTATATACGTTTTATTTTAAAAGAATTAAGTAATTACTAATCGTATATTCAACCTCCTTAAATTAGGAATCTTCCTAATTAAATTGGAACAAAGTTAATATTAAGCACATTAATTTTACATAATATACAAGTTTATGACAATCAAATCAGATAAATTCCCACCATTTATTTGTTATTCCATGCGAACTAGAAGAAAAAAGGTATAGGTTATCCATAAGTCCTATGAACGCTTTAAAGGCATTCAACAAAAAAGGAATCGACCCACAAGTCGATTCCCTCTCTCTACCCCCGCGCCCACTCACATATTCCGCGAATATCCTTTGGCGTCGTCCGACAGCACCCGCCAATCACTGTTGCGCCTGCTTCAAACCACCGTTTTGTGCTCAACACAAACGGCTCATCGGCATCCTCATCACTCCACTGCTTACTCTCTGGATCATATGCTTCTCCTGAGTTTGGATACACAATAATTGGTTTCGCTGTATTCGCCTTCACTTCAGTAATTAATGATTCTACAAACTGCGGAGCCGTACAGTTGATGCCAACGGCTGCGATTTGCGTTTCTCCTTCAAGCCACTCTGCGCAATCGGCTATTAGTTCTCCACTATTAATATGCAGCTCGTCCTTTGCACTAAACGAGATCCATGCATACACATCAGGAAAGTCCTTTAACACACGTGCAATGGCTTTTGCCTCTACTAGACAAGGAATGGTTTCACATGCCAGCACATCCGCACCCGCTTCAACTAAGAGTCGGATTCTCTCTCGATGAAATAAAACGAGCTCCTCTTCGCATAACCCATAGTCCCCGTGATATTCCGAGCCATCAGCAAGATAGGCACCGTATGGACCAACAGACGCAGCAACAAGTGGCTTTGGTCGTCCTAGCTGGTTCGCCTCAACACTCCAAAACGCATCCCGCGCTTCCACCGCAAGCTCAACTGATTGCTTAATCAGCATTGCGGCTTCAATTTCGCTTAAGCCTCTTTTCCGATAGCCTTTTACAGTCGCCTGGTAGCTTGCTGTGATGGCACAGTCGGCTCCGGCTTCAAAGTAATCCGTGTGGACCTGCTTAATCACTCTCGGCTTCTCAAGTAACACCTTGGCTGACCACAACGGATCGTTTAAGTCACAGCCATAGCGTTCAAGCTCGGTTGCCAGTGCCCCGTCTAAAATCATGAGGGGAAAGTCCGTTAGAATGTGTTCAATTGGATTCATGTTCAATCTTCGCTCCTTCTTCAATAAATTGTTCCATCCATATGTCTTTTCATCATGTAACCTTTGCCCTAAATGTAGCTGCATAGAGTACGAGTCAATCATCAAAAAAAGCCCCTTTCATCAGAAAGAGGCTTTTCATAGAAAACTTATCTCTCAGAATGAAATCATTCTGCAGGAAGTAGCACCTTTCATGTCGCACATGATGGTTGCCGGACGTCATCGGGCCTGTCCCTCAGTCACTCTGGATAAGATATGAAGTTAATTGTATGTCACAATGTTATGAAAGATTTTCGGTTTTGTCAATTAGAGAAAAAGGAACCCTAGCTCACTCTTTCTGACTGCTCCAGCAATAATCTCGTTTTCTTTTCCAGTTCTTCCTTCGCAAGATCCGTGATATATTTACTTTGTTTATCTAATTGCGTGAGGAGCTTGTTTAGGAAATGCTCGTACTGTTCTGTTCTTCCTGCATCATAATGATGTCTGGCCTGCTTCAAGCTATTCTGAAGCTGTGACACAAGTGGCCCCTTAATATCGCCGGAAGCAATATAGCTCTCAAGCGTTTCCGATAGCTGCTCATTTAAGTCATACTGATCGACCTCACCAACACGAACGAGACTGAAATCATCAATTGTTCCCCATGCGTTAGCATTTGCTGTTACATTTGCGCCAATGGTTAGGTTTCCATCTAATACTAGAATCTCATTTATTTCAGGCTGATCCCAGTTGCTCCAACCGCGAACCCCTGTATCCTGTCGATAATCTTCCCCTGATGTATGTGCGTAAAGATACATATCTGATTCACTGGCATCTCCACCCTGGATAAACATCGATAAATCATAGTAGCCAGGCTCCAAGCCAGTTATGTGCTGCTCTACCTTGAAATCAACCTTTTCATCTGAGTAAAAATGCAACGCATAGCTCCCTGTTCGTGCATCGTTTGGGTTATTCTGAAAGCTTGTGTGAGGAGCCAACCCTTCACCATACGTGATCTCCCACATCGATCTCTCGCTATCCTCAAAACTAGGATTCTTCACAACATTTTCTTGGATGATTTCAAGATGTGCTTTTACTTGCTGTCCACCTTCTACTTTCCCATTAATCACATATGATCCGATTCCACTTTCTAGAGCTTGCTGGAACGCTTCCTCGTCCCAGCTTACCGGTACCTCTTGAGTGCTTCGATCATTAAAGATGACTGTTACGGTTTCAGGTAAGGTTGCTGTTTGACCCAGGTTCATCTGAAGTTTAACATCCTGTATTCGATCTACCTTTAATTCTGTCACGGCTCCAGTGTAGACCTGTTTGAACACATTGATAGATGGTAATGGATGTCCATGATAATCAAACAATCCTTCATCATCAGCTGAGGTTCCTCCGTAATATTTACCCGCATCCTCTGGATCGTAGGCAGCTGCGTAGCTTGATGCCCAACCCGAGCCATGTGTTTCCCGAATATCGTATAGCTCGTCCTCTGTATATCCAGGGGGATCAATCCAAGCCGGCTCCCAGTAAAACACACCGATGCCCGCATCTCCAATACTCGCCACCGCACCGATTGCATCTCTAATCACATTTGCTTGACCTTGTACGGAGATTGAATAACCCGGGACTTCCTCCGTACCAATCGGATCTCCATTCCGGTCTTCATTTGTATACGAATACGAGACTTCTGCCATCATCACTTTTTTATCATAGTTCTCCGCTATCTCGTTAAAAATAGTCGTCAGATTCTCTAATGTTCCGTGCCAATTCGGGTACCACGAGCTAGCAAAAACATCATAGTCTACATTCTGCTCGTCTAATGTTTGAGCAAAGAATGCGTATCTTCCTTCTCTTTCAGGGTTCGTAAAGTGTACGGCGATCAGAATATCCTCGTCTACCTCCCTTACCGCCTTACTTCCTTCATTCATCAATGAAGTGATGTTAGACCATTCGTATTCGCCGGCCATCCCATTTGTTGTCTCATTACCGATCTGAACCATCCCAATGTCGATTCCTTCAGCAAGCATTTGCTCTAAGCTTTCCTTCGTGAAGTCATATAGCTCAGCTTTTTTATCTTCAAGACTTAGATTCTCCCATGCTTTTGGTGGAAATTGCTTACCCGGATCTGCCCAAAAGTCGGAATAATGAAAGTCTACTAATACCTTCATCCCATTCTCTGTGGCTCTTTTACCAATTTCAATCGCCGTTTCTAGATCATTATTTCCTCCGCCGTAGCTGTTCCCTTCCGCATCGTATGGATCATTCCACACACGCACTCGCACGTAATTGGCTCCTGCCTCCTTAAAGATCTGAAACACATCCTGCTCTTCTCCGGCTTCGTTGTAATAAACCGTACCGCTATTTTCCATAGCAATAACACTCGATATGTCTACTCCTCTAATAAAATCCTCATCTAGTCCCTCTACCTTCTCTACGAATAGGTCGGATGGTACCGGTTCATGTTGTGAGGCTGCATTTGCTGTCCCAGCCTGTCCAATTAGAGTCGGTATACCTATGACACCAGCAGCTAAACAAGTAACGAACAATCTTTTCATTTGAACCATCATTCTCTCTCCTCGTTTCGTTTTTGCAACCGTTCTTACGAATTCACTTTATTATAAGCGCTTACATAAATGTACGAATACGAAATTCTTCTAAGAATATATGAAAATATGAAACTCAACGAGAAAGAGCCCAGTCAATCCAAATGAATTCAACTGGGCTCCACTGCAAGTATTTTATTAAGAGTTTCGTTAACCTAGATTTGGCCGATCAACTAGCTTAATGTCTTCCGTTGTTGTTCCCTCAAGCTCTAGTATCGTAATCGTATTGCCAGTTTCCTTTAGTAATGGTCCAGGTACGTATAATGTCCGCTGCGGTCCCATCGCGTTCCAGTAACGCCCTAAGTTAAATCCATTGATAAATACATTTCCTTTTATAAAGCCTTCCGTGTCCACAAATGTATCGTGACATTCACTCACATCAAAGGTTCCCTGATAGAACCTTGGAAAACGTTCTTCTTTCCCTCCTACATATTCACTAGGAAGGACATCTAGCTCAATCATATGCATCTTCCAATCAAACCAGTATTGCTCGCCTAACCAAAGGTTACGAACAATTCCTTTTTTATCTGTCAGATGCTTACCATAATTAGCTCGACCCATGTTCTCAACAAGGATCTCCAGTGTGTTCACATCATTAGGAAAATGTAGCTGCACGGCTTTCTCTTGATCGTTAATGTAGATTGTCTTCTCCAGCTTCCCGTTTACATACACATAGGCGCGGTCACGGATAGGCTCTGTATCTAACGTTAATTTCCCTTTTCGGTTCACTTTCGTTTCATATAAAATAAGCCCGTATGCTTGTCCTGCATCCTCCATAGATAGTGGAACCAAGTGTTCCTTCACAGAGCAAATGTCCTGTAAGGTATCAAATAAACTGACAGACTCCTGTAGTTTCACGGAACCATAGCTTTTTGTTGGAATCTCATTCTCGATGTCTTCTGGCACGTCCACGTATTTCCGTAAGACATCCTTCACTTCTTTATACTTCTGAGTGATATCTCCGCTCTCCGTTAACAAGCTGTCGTAATCGTAGCTTGTGATGGTTGGATAATACTCGTCATAGTGATTGGCCCCATTCATGAAGCCAAAGTTCGTACCCCCATGGAACATATACACATTCAACGATGCATTAATCTTCATTAAGTCCTCAAACACGTTTGCAGCATCTTTTGGATCTCTTGTATGATGCTTGCCTCCCCAGTGATCAAACCAGCCGATCCAGAATTCAGCAACCATCTTCGGAGAGCCGGGCTTATACTGTTCTAACGTATGAAATGCTTCCTCTACCCGCGAACCAAAATTCAGCGTCGTTGTCACATCTGGCAACGAGCCTTGTTCGATAAACACCGGCCCATCCGAAGTGAACAGAAACGTATCAATCCCATGCTTTTCGTATTGCCCTTTAAAAAATTCAAGGTACGCTTGATCATTCCCATACGCACCGTACTCATTTTCAATTTGCATCGCAATGACTGGGCCCCCGTGCTTACTTAAATGCTTCTCAATCTTTGGTAGAAGTACATCAAAATACTCCTCAATATGACGCAAAAACGCCGGATGACTCGAGCGAAGCACCATATCTCCTTCTGCTAATAACCATGCAGGCAACCCACCCATCTCCCACTCTGCACAAATGTATGGAGACGGCCTGACAATCACATACAAATCTAGCTTCTGAGCTGTTTCAATAAACGTCTCAAGGTCTGCGAGACCCGAGAAATGAAACTCCCCTTTCTTAGGCTCATGGACATTCCAAGCAACATAGGTCTCCACCGTATTCAGACCAAGTGCCTTCAGCTTGCGAAGGCGGTCCTCCCAATATTCAGGCACCGTTCTAAAGTAATGAATGGCTCCAGACAACACTTGAAAAGGCTTGCCATCTAACTTAAACTCTCCGTTTTCAGCTTGTAGCATAATGATCGTACCCTCCTTGGATCACTGACTCTTATACAATTCATACAGCTAATATTAATCGCTTTCATTCCATTTTAGTATGAATATCTTCTACAGTTATATGAAAATATGAAAGGTATCTTCTTATCCTGCATTGATTAAACAAAAAAGACTACCCCTCACTCGGCAGTCTTCCTGTTTGCTGTTGATAGCTTTGGCGATAGACTTTCGGTGTCATCCCTTCGATTTTCTTAAAGGTTGCAACAAAATTACTGACATCATTAAAGCCCACCAAGAAAGCGATATTCTTCAACGGAACATCCGCATTTTGAATCAGAATTTCCTTCGCCTTTCGGATTCGAAGCTGGATCAAAAAGGAATAGGGACTCATGGTAAACGTATGATGAAACAACCGATTCAAATATTGTGAGCTCACATTCAGATACGCAGCCATATCATTCAGTCCGATATCCTCCGCATGCGCCTGCTCTAGCCACTCCACCAACGGCCGAAGCTTGTCATAGTTATTCGATAACGAAGGCTGATTATTCACCTTCCCGTACTTGCGTAGATGAATCAGGAAATCATATAGATGACTAGATAAATCCAGCTTTGAAAATTCCGCATCCTCTTTAATCTTCTCGAGCATCCCCTTAAGAATCGAAGCAAATCGCTGGTCCTCCAAATCCGTATACAAGGAAGAAGCATTTAACGTTAACGCATCCAGGATGGAGACAACCGATGCCCCGCCAAACGTCACATACATCGTCGACCACTTCTTTCCCAACGTAATATATTCATGTGGCGTATAAGGCTTTAACAACACCCCACGCCCCCGAGACAGCCGATGCTCCTGCCCATTAAAGGAAAACATCCCTTCCCCCTCAATCGTCTGCAGCCAATGATACTGCGGATACCCATCCGGCCGCGACCAATCCTGCTCCCACGGATTGTAGCCGATACTCTCAACGAATAACGGAAAGGTATCGACGATTGTGGAGTAGGTGTAGCGTAGTTTTTCGTTGTGCATTTTAGACCTCCTTGCTGGTGAAACCATATTATTAATTATACCTCTCATTTTTAAAAAAGCCCCTTTCTTAGGAAAGAGACTTTTCATAATAACTTTTAATTAATTTTGTTCAATAAATCTTCCTAGAAATTTTCTCGTTCTCTCTAACTTAGGATGTGTGAAGATCTGTTCTGCTGTCCCTTCCTCGACAATCCTGCCATCCTCCATAAAGATGACGCGGTCCGAGATCTCTCTGGCAAACTGAAGCTCATGCGTCACAATAAACATCGTGTTGCCTTCATTCGCTACCTCTTTGATCGTTGCCAGTACCTCATCAACAAGCTCTGGATCAAGAGAAGACGTCGGCTCGTCAAACAGTATCACCTCAGGGTTCATCGCAAGCGCACGAGCAATTCCAACCCGTTGCTGCTGTCCTCCTGATAGCTGTGCAGGAAAATGGCCCAACCGGTTCCCAAGACCCACACGCTCTAATATATCGATGCTTTTCTGCTCCGCTTCATTCTTTTTCAGCTGCTTCACACTCGTTAAGCCAATCATTACATTGTCGAGCACCGTTAAGTTTTTAAAAAGGTTGTACTGCTGGAACACCATGCCCGTCGAGGTCCGTAGTGCCAGAATCTCCTTCTTACTAGCCGACTCCACATTCACTCGCTTCCCACTCACTTCAACAAAGCCGCTTGTTGGCTCCTCGAGAAAGTTCATGCAACGCAGGAGTGTTGACTTGCCTGAGCCACTTGGGCCTAATATGACCACAACCTCTCCTTTGTTTACCGAAAGATCAATCCCTTTTAGCACATGATGCTTCCCAAAGTACTTATGTAAGTTCTCAAGTTTAATCATGATGCAATCCCTCTTTCATATCTGCGCGCACACTTCTCGATGATCATAAGCACCCTCTCCACAATCAGGCACACGATCCAATAAATAATTGACACCGCAATATACACTTCAAAAAAGGCTAACCCGCGCGAGCCAAGAATCTTCGCCTGGCCCATAATATCGATTACGCCAATAATAAAGACAAGTGACGTGTCCTTGATCGTTGTAATGAACATATTTCCAAGGTTCGGGATCGCCACAATTAAGGCCTGCGGGAAAATAATCTTCAGCATCATCTGCGTCGGCTTCATCCCTATCGCCTTAGCTGCTTCAAACTGTCCGCGATCCACCGACTCAATCGCTGAACGAATCGTTTCAGATAAATACGCCCCTAGATTAAAGGAAAAGGCTAAGAGAGCGTACACCTCAGGAGCAATTACATTTACATCGAGCCCAAGCAGCCAGCCTTGTTCCCTCTGCAGAAAATAGATCACCTTAGGAATTCCGTAAAAGACGAGATACAGCTGAACTAAAAGCGGTGTCCCTCTTACAAACGAAACATAGACCGATGTAATCACCCGTAGCACAGGAACTCGGTAAATTTTAATCAATGCGGTCCCAAGCCCAATCACTAAACTTAAGATGAGCGACCCGACCGCAATACCAAGCGTAATCGGCAGACGCGCTAGAATATAAGGAATGCTTTCAATTAGAAATTGAAGGTCTAGTAAGTTCTCCATGCTGTCTTCCCCTCTTCCACTCTATTCCGGAATATATTCTCCACCTGTCCATTTCACCGAAAGCTCGGCAAGCGTCCCATCTTCCTTTAGTTCCTTAAGAATCGGATCGATCAGCTTCTGTAGCTCCTCGCCCTCTTCCGACTGCGCAAAGACAATGCCCATATTGTCATTCACTAACGACTGACCGACAATCTCAACGTCCAGATCATATTTATCAAGCACCGTATCAATCATAATTGGATCATTCACATACGCATCCACGCGCCCGTTCTGCACGTCCTGCAGGATCTCAGCAGGCGTGCCACTCTCACTGTACTCCAATTGAATCGGGTTCTCCGCATCCTTGTTGTACTCCTCAAGCAGCAGCGTATACGAATCCCCAGCAAGCGCCCCGACCTTCTTACCCTCAAGATCCTCAATCGTCTGAATACCCTCTTCACCCGACTTCACCACAATCACCGTCTCCGCCGCAAAGTACGACTCCTCTGAGAATAAGTACTTCTCCTCGCGCTCAGGCGTTTTCGCCACCTGATCCGCCACCGCTTGAATCTTATTGGATTCAAGAGCGAGGAACATACTATCCCAAGGCGTCGCCACAAAATCAAACGCATAGCCATCCAAGCGCTGATCGATCTCCTGGACCACCTCAATATCATAGCCAGTCAGTTCATTGCTCTCATCCGCAAACGCGAACGGCGGATAATCATTCTGCGTCCCAACTAAGATGACTTGTTCATTTGTTGTAGTATTTCCAACAGAACACCCACCTGCTAGAACTGCCAAACCAAGAACCGCAATAACCGATTGAGTCAAACGAGTATGTCTTTTCATGTTGTAAACTCTCCCCTTTATGTAGATGCATAGTTGAAGAAAAAATCAAAAAACGCCCCTTTCATCAGAAAGAGGCGTTTCAATAATAAAACTTATCTCTCAGAATGAAATCATTCTGCAGGAAGTAGCACCTTTCATGTCACACATGATGGTTGCCGGACGTCATCGGGCCTGTCCCTCAGTCACTCTGGATAAGATATGAAGTTATATGTATTTCACAATGTTATGAAAAAAATGAGTTTTTGTCAATTAGATAATATATAAATCTATAACCTTACTCATCAAAAAACCTAACCGCAAACCCAATCAACTCTTCCTTAATTCCACCAAACTCCTGATTCAAATCAAGCGATACCACAGAAATCTGATTCCCCATCATCGAATACGTATGGTTCGGCTGATGTAAGGCATTCGTCTTTGCATATAACAGCATGCCGCCTACTGATTCATTCTCAGACGTTCTCTCCCAGTTCATCACATAGGAAAAGATCTGATAGAGGTTGCCTGTTTTCTGCTTGGCTGCGCCCCCTTCAAAACGCGCGACCATGTTATCAGTATAGAATTTTGTATCAATTATTAACGTTTGGTCACCCTTCTTCAAAACCACATCCGTACGCATAATGGGCAACGCGTCATAATACTCATCATCCACCTTCCAGCGAAATTGTGGACTTGAGACGTGATAACTTGTTTCTCGCTTATAAAAGGCAAAAACAAACTTTTCATACAACGCAGCAAGCCTCTGCTCATCCTGGACCTGCCTCATCGACTCGGAGGTTGAACTCTCATCTAGTAAGAGCTCCTCATAAAGATATCTGCACACATCCAGCACAAACTGATAACGAATGTTCTGTCGGTTGTACTGGATCAGGCTCCATAATGAGAGCTTTAGCTCAACATCGGACACTTCAGAGAAATAAGGAAGCAGTCCATGAAAAGCTCGCCTTGTATGCTTATGTATGTGTGAGGAACGAGCTAAGTAGACCAACGTTGCTTTGATGATCTGGTTAAAGAGAATATCCTCAGAAAACTCATCGTAAACAACAATCAGCTTCTTATTCACTAACGCATTCTTCTTGATCGTTGCGTTCAGATCAATCTTACCCTTCACCACATTAGACGCTTCCTCAAAGCACACATAATCCTTTAACAAGCCTCCACGGATCAATACAGGGATACCAATTAATAAGATCTCCGCATAGAGGTCCTTCACATGCTCAAATGACTCTGAACCGACATCTTTGTATTCCGAGAGATGTAATGTCTGATAGGCGTAGGAAAGCATGTGATAGATGTTACGAATGGAGATGTTCTCATTCCGCTCCATGTATCGAATCTCTCAATCGCTTGGCCCAATCATTTGCCTTCTGCTCATCATCAAACCAATACTCCAGAAGCTGAGGAATAATCTCAAACTCAATGACTTCCTCCACACGACTCAAAGGATTCACCTTATACGCATCCCCCACAAAGTAACTATGCCCAATCTGGAAGCCTATCCCGAGTTCACTCACGATCTGTTGATTTAAAAGCTTCACTTCCCCAATCACGCGCAACAGCCCCATCGGATCATCCAATTCATTCACATACGATTGGAATGTCTCGTTCTCAAAGGCCGGCTTCATTTCAATAAAGGAAAAACGTCTTCTGAGTGCATAATCAAGCAAAGCCAAGCTTCGATCCGCTGTATTCATCATCCCAATGATATATAAGTTAGGTGGAACGGAGAACTTCTCGTTTGAATACAGAAGATTCACCTGCTCGCCTCGCTTATCTGTTTCAATTAGCATCATTAACTCGCCAAAGATCTTACTCATATTTCCACGGTTAATCTCATCAATGATAAAGAAATAATCACGCTCAGGATCACGTGCAGCCTTCCTTGCAAACTTCACAAATGGACCTTGTTTCAGCTCAAAACCATCTCCATCTGCTTTTGGACGGAAGCCTTCGATAAAATCTTCATAGCTGTAGCTTTGGTGGAATTGAACCATATTAACTCGGCTCTCATCCTTTTCTTCCATCATCACGTAAGCTAGACGCTTGGCGATAAAGGTTTTCCCGACTCCTGGAGCACCCTTCATGATCAGGTTCTTTTTATTCTCAAGTACAGAGATCGTTCGTTTTAATTCCTCATCATTAATAAAAACCTCTGAAAGGAATTCCTCGGTCGAATAAGGATCGTTCTCGAGTATCGTAGGCTTTGATTCAATGTAACGAATATAGTAATCAATCGCACTTCCAGAAACCCCTTTATAGCGTTGATACGATTCATTGGCAATCACAACATCTCTTAATTGCTTTAGCTGGTCCGTATCCTCTTCACCAAAAATAGTCGTTTCAAAATAAGATTCAATGTCTTGGAGAGCATTGATTTTCTGTGTGATCGTCTTTTCATTTAAGCTCATTCCAGTATCAGTCACTTGATTCGTTAACCAATTCCGGAACTCATTCACTTCAGTCGTTTTTGGATCAACCACTGTATCATCAAGCACCTGTTCTATCTCTTGAATCAAATCTGGGTATCTATTAATGTTGGTCACTGTTTTCTGAGGCATATTATGACGCAGATTCCATTGACCGACTTGCTTCCAGTCTACGTCTCTACGGTGCTTGTATTCATTTTTTCCTTCATCAAACTGATACTCACCAACAATCACACCACTAGCAACAATTCGGTTCATACCCGCTTTCACATAAACAAGATCGCCTACCTGCATCTCATGGTAAAAGTCCCAAACCGCTCTTGTATCATGAGTCGGGTGTTTCCCATTGTCACGATGCTGCGTGAGAACCGCTGCAACCCGTTCCTTACTCTCGTACTCTTTGAGATCACCAAGATAATCCCAACCAATCGCAATCACATTCTCAGAGTGAAAGGACTCCCAAAGCCTTGCCTGTTCTCCCGGAGAGATCAACCAATAATTAATACTGTCATCAATGCCATCAATGTCCGCCTTTTTCTTTTTCGGGTAGCTTAAATTAGGATTTTCATTATAATATAAGTAAATCAAGTACGATCGTAACAATACGCCCCAATCAGGAATGCCTCCTAGATTCGTAGGCTTGCTTCTTACACCACGTTCAAATTCATCCTCAGCAAATTTCTGTCTAAACTGAATACGCTTTGCACCAAAGTCTTTAGGATAACGAGGCACTTTCCCTTTCACAATACGCTCAATATCATTGTCTGTTTGTTCAGTCATTTGTTGATAGACTTCTTTGAACTCTTCATAAGATTGGTAGTCAAAGAAGTTATCCTTGTATCCAGTTGCGAGTTCAAATTGATTGAGTAAGGAACCCAGCTTTTCTAGATAAGGAGAATACCACATTCCGGTTTTCTCACCTAGGTTTTCGGTGACCCAGGATTTGTAGTTTTGTTTTTGATTTTGAACGAGTTCGTCCATAGAAATCCCTCCGTAATCCATAGTATTCTTCATAATCATACTATGGGTACAATTATAAAATTGATATAAATATTCAAAGAAAATCATTTCCTAAATTATGTGACGCTATTCTAAAAAAGAATTGAGGCTAACCCAATGTCAGATGAAAAGGGAAACTTCACTAAAATAGATACATTTATAAACTACTCCAAGATATAGATTCTCTATAATGAAAATTTTTGCCACTCTGCATATATTGAGCTAACGGTACGCGACCGACCGCAAAGGAAGACGCCAATGGGGTGATATCAAAAAACTGATTAAGGAAATAAATAAATTTAAGTTTCCCATAACTGGAGGTAATACCATGATTAAAGGATTGTCCAAATCTATCTTATTTGCAGCTGAGCTTCCAGAAGAATTTCAGTGAGTTATCATTAAAGAAGCCTTTGGGTCGGAATAACGAGCATATAAAAGAGGAAATTTCAGATGTTCTAAACTACAAATTGATGCTCTGTTCTGAGCTGGAGATGTATGTGAGGTTGTGAAAACGAAAATTAAAATAATACATTCTGTAACCACATATTATTTTATATGACAAAAACAGTTTTAGATTACCTGCCTATTCAGTGTCCAAGAATATGGAAGATGTAATGATAACTTAGTAAACAAAAAGTCATCTGAGAATACCTTAACTTTATAAAAAAAGAGTCTCCTGAAATGTCAATTTAGTTTTAATTAAATTTTCCTCCCTTCTAAAAATATTGTATTTAAGAAAAAATTGTATCTGCATTATGAAGAATAAATTATAAATAATTCTAATAATAGGTGATTAAAATGATATCAGATACCGAGATTGAACTAATGAAAGAATCATATAGCTTAATATATAAGGTTGAGAATATGTTAAGACTTAATATACGTTTAGAAATGGAATCATTTTACGGATTAAATTGGTACAATGTAGCACCACGTCAAGAAAGGTTACCCTCTTACAAGAGATCATTCCAAAGACTTTATTTCCATGAATTAATACCTTTTCTAGTAGTATATCCATGCTTTAGAAAATTCGCTTCCGAAGATATCATTTTTAGTCTCCGACAATTAATACCCCTACGTAATAAAATTGCTCATAATGTTTGTTTGAATACCACTGAATACAATCTATTATGTAAGAATTATAAAAACATAAAACTAGCTTTAGACAATTTAAACCTCCTATAACTCTCTAGGCTAATTAATAGTTTAATTAATATATTTTAAAAATAAAGAACCATTAAAAATTACCTTCTAACTTTTTTGTTTTTGGAGTTCTTACTTTTATTAAAGTTCTTATGTCCCATTCTGTATCCATTATATATTGAATATTTTAATGCGAGATAATTTGTACTAACTGTTTCATGCATGTTTATTCTTTTTTGTTTATCTTTTTAGTCTTACTATTTTTCTCAGCAGAAATATAAAGAGTACTCAAATATAAGAGAACTATTTTCTCGTTCATCAATAAATCTATGTGGCCCTATTAAAGTAGACAAGAAAAGCAAGGAAATGATAAGTAGATCTCTTCAATCCTTATTTTTCTTGCCTACATATTTTAAACAAATATTACTATTAAAAGTACAAGGTACTACTGTTTTAAAAAATTAATTAAGCTGAACTTTGACTGGCTGTTTGGGTAATTACTCTTGTCAATATCGGCTGCCCGTTTTTCAGGTAAGCAACTATTAAGGTGTAAAAGTTAACAGTAACTACAAATTGGTTGGGAATTATCTATTTATTGTTTATTGACAAGTTAAGATGCCTCTTGTTGATACAAAGCTTTTTGAAAAGAAGTAAATGTTTCTTGGATCTTGCTAACACCTCCAAGAACTTCCACCGCATCAGTAATTGAATGGTATTTAAGTTCCAGTAATCGTGGTAACTTTTCTTGATCAAGCTCTTCATAGCCAGTTTCAACGTACTTAGAAAGCACAAAATCTAGAAATTCTTGTTCTTTATCATCTAGATCCTTAAAGATACTCAACTTGGCTTTAGCAACACGTTCTTTTCTTGAAATTGGTTTAATAGCATACGATACAAATTCAAGTACATCGAACAAATCACTGTTATCAGCATTTATCAAACTTTGTAATGCAGACAATTCATCTTTTCCATACCCTGTATTAGCAAGTTTCTCCATTAAAGCCTTTCGTGTCATCGGGTTTGACCATATATCACGCAGTTCTTCTTCGCTTTTGAAAAAGTCCGGTAACGTTCCATACAAGTTTTCTATGAACTCCTCGGCAGTAATTGGCTTCCCATCAGCGCTCCAAAAACTAGTAGCAACCGTATGTTGGATCTCTCGTTCTTTTCCATCTCTTAGTTTTATCTTTATTTTTTTCTTAGGTTCTCTGGGGTCATCCGGATCTCCCGGATTACCAGGATCGTCTGGATTTCTTGGATCACCAGGATTTCTAGGACCTTTTGGCTCTTTCGGTTCTGGCTCTAAAGGAGGACCATCCCATTCAGGGTCATTAAAATTTTGATAAGCATCAACAAAGTCATAAATCGTAAAAAATTCTTTTCCTTCGTATAGTCTCGTTCCTCGACCAACAATTTGTTTAAATTCAATCATCTGTTTTATCGGTCGCATTAAAACAATATTTCGAACATTTCTAGCATCTACTCCCGTAGAAAGTTTCTTCGAAGTAGTTAATATGGTTGGAATAGTTTTCTCATTGTCCTGAAAGTCTCTAAGATAAAGTTCTCCTAAAGCTGAGTCCTCTGCCGTTACTCGAACACAGTACAAAGGATCTTTACTGTTACTATATTGATTAATTAAATCCCGAACGAGAGCTGCATGAGGCTGTGATGCACAAAAAATAATAGTTTTCTCCTTTTGATTTATTTCCGAAAGGAAAATTTTTATACGTATTGCTTCTCGTTCTTTAATTTCAATGATTTTATTAAAATCTTCTTCGGCGTATAACTTACCTTCTTCAACTTCCCCTTCTATAACATCATCATCCGAAACATACATATAATCATCGATTGTAGTTTTGATACGTTTTACTTTAAAAGGGGTTAAGAAACCATCATTAATACCTTCTTTTAAAGAATATTCATAAATTGGTTTGCCAAAGTATTCATAAGTGTCAGCATTATGTTTTCTCTTAGGCGTTGCAGTTAATCCTAATTGAACAGCTGGATGGAAATATTCTAAAATATCTCGCCAACTACTTTCATTGTTTGCTCCACCACGGTGACACTCATCAATAATAATAAAATCAAAGTAGTCGGGAGGATAGTCACCAAAGTATAGCTTGTTATCCTTCCCACTCATAAAAGTCTGAAAAATCGTAAAGAAAATATTTCCATTTGTGGGAACTTTTCCTTTTTTCGCAATTTCTTTAGGATTGATACGAACCAAAGCATCCTCTGAAAAAGCGGAGAATGAATTAAATGCTTGGTCGGCTAAAATATTCCTATCAGCTAAAAACAAGATGCGTGGCCTACGCGACCCGTCACGTTTAATATTCCAACGTGCATGAAAGAGTTTCCATGCAATTTGAAAGGCTATAAAAGTTTTTCCTGTGCCTGTAGCTAGGGTGAGTAAGATTCTTGGCTTTTCTTTTGCTATAGCTGAAACAGTTTTATTAACTGCTATTTCTTGATAAAATCTAGGTTTTTTTGTACCCCCAAAGTCTTCAAAAGGTACAGCATTAAACTTATCTCTCCATTCATTTTGATCGGAGAAAACCCTATTCCAAAGTTCATCAGGAGTAGGAAAAGAATCAACTAAACCCTCAGTTCCGTATTTAAGACACATCTCGTAAATTTCTCTTCCATTACTTGAATATGTGTAATCTAACTTTAACTTCAAGGCATAATTTTTTGCTTGAGCGACTCCTTCTCCTATTTCTAATTCGTTACTTTTTGCCTCTATAACTGCTAACTTTATTCCTTTATAAACAAGAATATAGTCAGCTATCATCGGTTTAGCACGACCTCCAGCCTGAATTTTTCCAGTTGTAATATGAAATTCTCTTAATACTTTTGAACCTTCAACTACTCCCCAGCCACTTTCTCTTAGCTTCGGATCGATAAGCTCAGCTCTTGTTTCTGCCTCATTCATAGCCCTACCTCCTTAGAGTTCACCGTTAAATGCTTTTTGTAAAATTGATTTCTTCAGTTTGTCTAAGTTAGCTAATTTCTTTATATATATTTCTTCGAGTTTCTTTGTTTCTTCTGCTAATGTATCTAGTTTTTCAACAATACTTTCTTGTTCGCTTATTGTTTGAGGAATAAATATTGAAAATGCGAATAAATCATCTTTGGTTAAAGCTTCTCTAGTTGAACCACCTGATCTAGCTATATTTAAAAGTTTTTCTTTATTCGGCTTCGATATTAAGGAGTATTGTAAAAAAGATGATTGAATTATATCAACAATCGGACGAAGTATACTTACATGCTGATTAACTCTAGCTGGTAATATCTCTTCTGGTACAACACAGCATCTTGCAATAGACGCACCTGTAATATTAAGCAGAACATCATCTTTAAATATTTCTACATTATTTAATTTTTTTGCTTGCATTTCATCAATGAAAGCAAGATTCAATTCCCTGAAGCCATCATCATAAACATTCTGACTTCTTATTAGAGAGATCCCCTGTTCTTTGTAAGAGGCCTTTCCGCCCTTTGGAGTTGCTCCACTTCCAATTTTACTTGTAATTTCCCCCAACCTTTTTTCTTCCCAATCTTGAGGTGGATTAGCAAATACACCTTGCAGATATGATTCAAAAAGCTCTCTAGCATTTTGTAGTTTTTTCTCAGTATTTTCTTTTGCTTTTTCTATAGATTCGAAAGCTTCGTCTATAAGTTCTACTACGCGCTGTTGTTCCAAATGAGTTTTAGGAAATGGGATTTCTGTATTTTCTACAAAGTCTAGAGGTACTCTTTTGTGGCCCACAGCCCCGGTCATGACTTTTTGACCATTTAGCCTAAATTCTTCTTTTGATAAGAAATAAAATAAATAATCAGGTATTATTTCTCCTTTTGTTCGTAAAACAATATACTCACTCGATCCAAAACCTATACCATTTTTTAAATTCCGCGCAATTCCTAGCTTCCCATTTTCAAAGCAAGGAGTGATTTTAGCTAGAAGCACATCTTCTTCACGAAAAAAAGTATAACCTTTATAAACTTCTTTTAATGCTCTTTCATTTTTGGCAATGAAGTTTTTTGAAAGTCTTTCCAGGTTCTCCATAGGGACAAAAGACACTAGCTCTTCATCACTTAACCGATCTTTTGCTTCTTTTTTAGGAGGTCTTATTTGACAAACTTCTACTAGTTTTTTTACTTCCCAACCTTGCTTCATAGTAGCCCCCTGATAGTTTCAAAAATTGCAGCACTTTCTTCATCAAGGGCTACTATGTCATCTAATATTTCTTCAGGATCACGCAAGGCTACTTCATCTTTTTTATTTGGATTTCTTACGGATAAATCATAAGTAGTAGTATCTACATCCGTAATATTTATCTTCCATGAATTTATAGAATCAGCTTTAGTTTTCTGTAATTCAATAAACTCTGCTAAATCATTTTCATTTAGCGGATTGGTTTTACCCAAGTTTCTATCTAAATTCAACTGGTAATACCAAATATTCTGTGTTGGCTTTCCCTTTTCAAAAAATAACACTACAGTGTGTACTCCAGCGCCTAAAAAAGTTTTTGCTGGTAAATCTAATACTGTATGTAAGTTACAGCTTTCTAAAAGTTGCTTACGAAGATTTATGGAAGCATTATCAGAATTAGATAAAAAAGTATTTTTAATTACTATCCCTGTACGTCCTCCACCTTTAAGAATTTTGATAAAATGCTGCAAGAATAGAAAAGCAGTCTCCCCTGTCTTTATAGGGAAGTTCTGTTGAACTTCGGCACGTTCTTTGCCTCCAAATGGAGGATTAGCTAGTATAATATCGTATCTGTCTTTTTCTTGAATATCAGATAAATTTTCAGTCAATGTATTAGTATGAACAATATTCGGAGCCTCAATGCCATGGAGAATCATATTCATAATTCCAATTATATACGCTAAAGACTTCTTTTCTTTACCATAAAATGTTTTTTTCTGAAGGATCTCCATTTCATTCGTGCTTAAGTTTTTACTTGTTTTTAAATATTCAAAGGCTTCTACTAAGAATCCGGAAGATCCAGCTGCCCCATCGTAAATCCTGTCCCCAATCGTTGGGGCTACAACATTTACAATGGTCTTGATAAGAGGTCGCGGTGTATAATATTCTCCTCCATTACGACCAGCATTTCCCATGTTCTTTATCTTGTCTTCATATAAATGTGACATCTCATGCTTTTCTACATGTGAACTAAATCTTAATTCGTCTACATAGTTGATGACTTCCCTAAGATTGTAGCCACTTTGAATTTTATTGTTAAGTTCAGAAAATATCTCACCTATTTTATATTCAATAGTATCAGCATCTGTAGCTTCTAATTTGAACTTTTTAAGATAAGGAAATAACTTTCCATTTACAAATTCTCTAAGGTCATCTCCAGTCATAGCCTTATGATGATCTAAATTACCATTTTCATCTTTCGGAGCCGCCCAAACGTCCCATTTGAAATCAGGCTTAATAATTTCCTTAAATGAATGAGCAGATAGTTCAGCCATTGTTTTTTTATCTCTTTCGAGATCGTCTAAATACTTAAGAAAAAGAATCCATGAAGTTTGCTCTATGTAATCTATCTCACTACCACAACCTGCATCTTTCCAAAGTACATCATCTATATTTTTAAAAGTCTGTTCAAACACTATACTTCATCCTCCAAGTCTTTTGGTTCCGCATCTATTAGAATTTACTAAACATCTTTTATAGCTCGTCCATTTCCACTATATTATTATACAACAATTGTAAGAAGCTTACCAAAAGTCTTTTTATAAGGCTCTTTAAAGGTACGCTTCTCTATCTGTTTTAGAACGAAGATTGACTGGGTAAGAAACTAAGAAACAGATTATGCAGCAGTCGGATAGCTCTTCTTAAAGATGGACACATTCAATCTTGAAGTTATGCTTCCCCATAATTTACGCCGAGAAGAAGTAGGTAGAAGTGATTTTAATAGTGATATGCAAAAAATGAAGCTACTTAGTAAGAACACATCTACGCTAGAAGTAATATACAAAAATAAAAAACGTTAGTAGGCTGGTCCAAAACATCTTTTCTGTATATTTAATTATGAAATACATATATATCTAGCAGATCATCAAATGTACAATCACTGAGATGCCCTGACCTATACATTCTACCTATTATTTTTAACTGATCTTTACTAGGATATTTCAAATTTTCCTTTAAATCAGTAGCATTAATCTGAGTATTTCCACTAAAAGTTCTAAAATAGAAATCAACAAAATCTGAATTCAAGTAAATCCATAAGCCCGTAGCTAAATTAACATCACTTATTTCATTTTTTTTCATATGAAAGTAACTAATTTTATTATCAAAACCAACTTTCTCGCCAGGATATTTTCTGCCATCAAAAATTGCAGCTTTTATTCTGCTAGGTTCTTCTTTAGAACTCATTCTATTTACAAGAACATATAGACCTGAAACCCTTAAATAATTTGCACATTTGTTAGTACTTACTATATAGCCCGGCTTATTGTTTGTAACATTAAACTCAATATTCATATGTCTAATATTATGGGAATACACCATGTGGAAACTATTTTCTACTCTCTCACTTCGCAAAGCATCGCGATTTCGAAAATCTACTACAGGACCTGTTGAAATATTTAATCCTAGATCCTCTAATCCGAAATTTAGACTCTTCATTCTATTTTCTATTTCCTTATCGACTTCTGGAATTATTCTTATTACTTTTAGTTTGTCTGTTGGAAAGACAATTTCTTCGTATTTTTTTTCTGAAACAAGTATATTTGATAATTTATTATCGATTGATGTTGATAAATCAACTTTCGCCTGTTTGCCCTCTTTGACTACTTTCATTATTACTGTTTCTTGTAACACGTCATCATAAAAAATATCAGTTCTTTTTTCAAATAAATGAAGGTTATTCAAAGAACAAGTTTCTAATAAATTGAACCTGAAGTTTTTAAAATAAGAACCATTACAAAAACTTCTGGGTGTTATTGAAACCATTTGTCCATTCTTAACTAACAAAGCCTTTCCTAATGATAAAAAAGCAGCATAGTAATTTGGGACAGTAATGTTCATCTGCTTTAAAAGCAAATCGTGTTCATTATAAGCTTCCAACTTTCTATACGGTGGATTCATAATAATATATTCGTAAAGTTCTTCTTTTTTTAACTTTTCTTGGGCATCCTTTATAAAATCACTATTTATTATATTGAAGGTGAGTTCAATCTTGTTTTCGATACAAATGGCTTTACATTCTTCAAGAGTTTCTTTTAATTGTTTTACAAACTTGGTATCTATCTCAAGTAGATCTACATGAACACTTTTGGGTTTTGTTTTCCAATTTACTATTTTATTTATAAATGCTAGGGTTAAATTCCCTGTACCTGCTCCTGGATCTAACATCTTTATTTTTTTCTTTTTTGTTGCGTTAAAGAAACTTGCCATATAATTAGCTACTTCTAATGGTGTAAAATACTGAGCAAACTTCTCTTTATTTTCTTTATTCGAACCTTGTTTAGAGGTTGTCATTGATTGTTCATTAATCATTCTATTGAGTACATTCAAGAAAGACTACCTCCTTTTTTCTTTTTCATTATAGCTTTTATTACCTTTTTAATCTAATCCTTCAATTTCCATTAAGCATTACAACTTTATATTTAATTGATTATGAAGATGAAATAATATTCCATTATAAATAGGCCAGTATACATGTTAGTATACTGCCCTATTATTGTTACATTTAGACCATTAATTAATGTGTCTTTTTTCTTCAGCTGCACCAATGATTTGATCCCTAAAATCATTCATTATCCACATTACCTCATTATAGAGTTCATCATAATTATAGTCTATTCTCCTATAATCTTCACCGTGAACTATTTCATGTCTTTGCTTTAACATCTCACGATCTATATACTTATCTCGAAGTGTATATCTTGAATGGTCCAGATTAAGACTAATTAAAATTTCTTTAAATAATTTATAACTTAAGTTGGATTCGGTATTTACAATTCTTTTGAAGGGTTCATCAACGTATTCTAGATTAAACTTTTTTGTTGATGTTTTGTCTATGTAATCCAAAACACTAGTATATACCGAAATTTTATTCGTCTCCTCCAATTTAGGGAAAATTTCTCTTAAAAAATAAGCTACAAAATTATTTTTCAATTCATTAATTTTACATCTATTATCTATAATATGTAAAACATAATTATTTGCAGCTGAACGAATAAAACCTTCCCAATGAGCACACAATAGGGAAATACCACTTCGAATTAGAGTACTTTTACTCAATGAAGTGTTATTTCTCTTAATAGCGAGTTTTAACTGAAGTAATTCTCTCTTTCTCCAACTAAGATCAAACTCAATAGCATCCTCTAAAGCTTCTAGTTCTTTAAGATTGTTCCGTCTCATATATCTCCTTAGACAATTCAGTAAGCATCTTAAATCTTGTTATTGCTCTTTGTCCTTTTTTAGTTGCTTCAGAAAATTGTTGATGACTAGTAATTATTTCGATTTTAGAACTTAGTTCTTCTTTTTTAGTTTCCCAATAATCAATATTCTGTGATAAGCCTGTAATGAGTGCCTCATACATAGCGTGTGAGAATTTAACATTAGACTTCTTAAATACCTCATCACCTACCACATCTTCTAATATCTGAATTGACCTTAATAATTCTTCTCCGTATTTTTTTATATCGGAGGTGTTATCTTCCATCATATTTATTAATTCATCTGTGAAATAGTCTCTAATGTTAACATTAGAATCAATGTTAGTGGTGTTAATATACCTAGACACAAAATACCTTACTACTAATTCTTTGTCGAACTGCTCTTGTAATTGTTTCTTTGTTAATTTAATTATTCTCTTGAATACAGCATTATTGGTGACTGTATTAATAGTATCTAGATAGCTAGATCTAATCATTGCCATTAGACAATTTCTGATTTCCTGAGGCTTTAACTCCGAAATGTTAGTGTTCAACCTCTGGAACATTTCATACTTCGCTTTGGGATTTTCTGTACTATCAATAATAATTATATCTAACTTACCTCTTTTAAATTTTCTTCTTAAGTTGGGATGTAATGATGCCCAAGTTACATCCTGTAAAGATGATAAATATTTTGTACCTATTAATTTGCTTTGTGTAAGTTTTTTCATTTGTACATCAGGTGATTCAACTGCCGCGGTTTGTCCTTCTTCATTAGCTGGATCTAAATCAACAGATTCTTCTTCATTCTCTTCTTCAACATCTTCATCAACTTCATTGGCGAACTCAAAGTCTGCTGGTACGCGAAGTTCTCCCATAAATTCTAGAATTGTGCTGACTCTTTGTAACCCATCAATTACATTCCACTTCCCATCATTCTCCTGAGCTACAAAAACTGGAGGAATCGGGATACCTAAAAGAATTGATTCAATTAAATCCGATTTTTGTTTTATACTCCATCTAAAATACCTCTGATATGAAGGAGCAATATCAATTTCATCATCATTATAAATATTAGCTAGTTCACCCAATGACATAGAATATGAAAATGTTTTAATTTCATTAATATTTCTCTGTATTTCTTCTTCTAAAGACAAGATCTCAACTCCTAATTATTTTTATATACCTTATTCTACCATATTAAAAGATTTTTTATAAATATTTTTAGAGAATCTGAATTATAAATTTAACCGAATTATTAAAAACCTCACCTACTTATGATAAGGCTCCCCCCGATTAATCCTAAACCCCCGATAAACCTGCTCCACCAAAATCAATCGCATCAACTGATGAGGAAACGTCATTTTCGAAAAAGACAGCTTCTCATTCGCTCTCTCTAATACTTTATCGGACAATCCCAGTGATCCTCCAATGACATAACAGATCTTACTCTTCCCGTGCAGGGCGAGCTGGTTGAGGTTGGCTGCTAGTTGTTCGGAGGTTTGCATCTGGCCGTCGATGGCGAGTGCGATGACGTGGGCGTCTTGTGGGATTTTGGCTAGGAGGCGTTCGCCTTCTTTTTGTTTGATGATGCGCATGTCCTCTTGGCTTAGGTTCTCGGGTGCTTTTTCGTCGGGGACTTCGGTGATGGTGATCTTGGCGTAGGCACCGAGTCGTTTGGTGTACTCGTCGATGCCTTGCTTGAGGTATTTTTCTTTTAGTTTTCCGACCGTTAGAATGGAGATATTCACAGTGTTGATGGCTCCTTTTTCATTTGTTATCCACAGAAGTTATCCACATATCAACATTGTGGGTATCTGATTATTTTGTCACGGAGTAAATGGCTTGATTTTTGCAGAAGCTGCAGGCTGTGGATAAGGCTTGTTCTTGTGTAAGCTTTTCCATGACCGGGAAGACTTCATTTTCATCAACTACCACATCGAGGGCAAGCTCAATATGCTCGTCGCATGCGTAATACATAAGATATCCGTCCTTTCGTTTTCTAGCATAGTATACCACAGGTTAGGAGCTGATCCTAACGATTGTGGATAGGTGTGGATAACCTTTTACACAGGAAAAAAGCAGTGCCGACGATCGGTCACTGCTTTTTTGTGGATATCTCTATTAGAAGCTTTGTGGTTCTTGTAATTGAACGTCGATGTCTTGTTTCTGACCGTCTCTGTATAGTGTGACGGTTACTGTGTCACCAACTTGTCTGTCCGTGTAAAGGAAGCGACGGAGGTCTGCGCCTTCGTTCAGATCTTCCCCATCAATTTGGACAATGACGTCATATTCCTGTAGTCCAGCTTTTTGAGCGGAAGAGTTTGGAGCAACGCTTGTCACTACCACTCCATTTTCAATGTCTTCCGGCAGGTTCAGTGTCCCTGTACGGTGCTGGGCTGGGATATCTGCTAGAGAGCGGATACCTACGCCAAGCTGAGGGCGTTTGACTTCACCGAATGTTTCTAGATCATTAATGATTGGTTCAGCGACTGCAGTTGGGATCGAGAAGCCGATTCCTTCTACCGCACTTTGCGCAATCTTCATCGAGTTAATTCCAATCACTTCACCATTTATATTAATCAGTGCGCCACCACTGTTACCAGGGTTAATGGCTGCATCGGTTTGAAGAACCTCTGCGTTCCAGTCTGGTTGTCCATCACCATCAAGGTCAACCGGAATGCTGCGTTCTGTAGCAGAAATGATTCCTTGTGTGACGGAGCTCGCAAAGCTTTGACCGAGTGGGTTGCCTATTGCAATGGCAGGTTCACCGGCACGTAGGTTTTCAGAGTTACCAAATGTCGCAACGGTATCAACGTGCTCGTCATCAATTTCAAGAACAGCAAGGTCTGTAATTAAGTCTGCACCAAGAAGAGTAGCTGGGACGTCTGTTCCATCTGTGAGTGTGACCGTTAATTCGTTGGCACCCTCAACGACGTGGTTATTCGTCACAACATAGGCTTTGCCATTTTCTTTTTTATAGATGACACCAGAGCCCGTTCCCTCTGCTGCTTCCTGCTGTGAGAAAATGTCGCCCTGCTGCATATTCGTTACGCCAACAACAGCGTCAGATACCTTTTCAACGGCATCTGTGATACCAGAGCTAACGTTTAAGTTAACGGCTTGGGATGCTTCTGAATTGTTGTCGATTTGCGTGCTATTCACCTGTTCGTTAGGTGCATTACCATCGATCTCATAAGGAAGCCAGCCTAAGCTTGAAAGAGCTGGTGTTGACATCACAACGATCAGTCCACCAAGTACAGCCCCTCCAAAAGCAGATAGTGCTGTGCGTCCTTTGCCTTTCTTCTTGCGGTAGCGTTCCTGTGGTTCTGTATGTCTTGGTTCGGATGAATACTGTCCTTGCTGCGTCGGTCTGTTATTTGGGTCTTGAGAATCATAATAGCCCATCTTGTCTTACCCCTCTCTGTCTCCCTGGGAGTATAATGTCTTGCTTTGATCCTATTATAACGCTAGATTTGGCCGGGTCTAGTTCTGCGAATTGTTTTTGTACATTTTTGACAATGCTCAGATAATTTGCAACAAAGATGACGCGAACTTATGCAAATAGACGCAAATTAAGGTGGGGCTTTTAGCCTAATCATGTATAAGATCATGTTTCCACATATGAGAGGGCGTTAAACCAGATTGCTTAGGAATCTGTTTTTAAAATCGAATACATGAGCACGTCCTGGTACGCACCAGCAAAGTATTCGTATTGGCGCAGGCGTCCTTCTTCGATGAAGCCGTGCTTTTGGAGAATCTGTCTGGATCCCGTGTTTGCTGGGTCAACAATCGCCTCAATCCGTTGCAGGCCATATGTGTCAAAGCCGTAGGAAAGGACAGCCTGGATCGCTTCGCTTGCAATGCCTTTGCGCCAGTGAGCGGGATGGAGCTCAAACCCGATCTCAGCGCGACTATGCTGCTTGGCTCGGTTCAAGAAGCCACAGCTACCGATGACGATGTTCTCGTCTTTTAGTGTGATTCCCCAGCGGATGCCTGTTTCAGCTTTGCGGATCGAGTCATACCATCGAATCTCCTCATCAGCAATGGCTTCAGGTGATTCGTAGGGATCGAGGGCCATTTGCTTGGTGACTTCTGGGTTGGACAAGTATTCGAACATCGCTTGCGCATCGGTTGGGGTGATTTCTCTTAAGTTGAGTCGTTCGGTTTTGATTGTTGGAAATGTTGTCATATGTTCGGCTCCGTTCGTTGGTTTGATTTTACTCATAGGTTGGTGGAACAATGCCGGGTGATTGGGTGGTGACCCATGCTCCCGCTTCAAGCGTTTGGATCTCGTTGCCTTTAATTTGAAATGGATAGTCGGTTTGTTTGTACGTGAGTGTGCCCGTGATGGTGCGGACGGACATACCGACGATTGAGATTGATTGGTCAGCTTCGTTTAGGATGAGGCGGATCCCAGCTGGGAATGTGGCGAGTTCCACGCGATCCTTGTACAGTGTGCATGTTTCATTAGTGTGAGTGAGTGCATATTCGTGATGGTTGTGATGGCTGCTGTATGCTACTTCGTGCTGCTCATGCTCCTGATGGAATGGATACGGCGTTAAGCCGGTGATCCAGAGCTCCCCATCTGGGCGTGGCAGGATGCCGGAGAGGCGCTCGGTGTAATCTAACAGGCACAGAATCGACGGTGAATAGACGTCTGTAAAGCCGGCTTCGCCTGTCCACGGATGGAGCGTTTGTGGGAAGCGGTCCATATGCGCAAACGCAGTTAATATCGGTTGAAGCACCCACGAGAGTTCCACATAATGTCCATGTGCTTCAAAGGCGTGGGGCGCACGGATCAGACTTAAGAAATTACTTGTACCGGACCAGCTGTTGTACGCCGTTGAAGTCGGGTCGAACCTTGGATCATCGAGTGCAATCGACGTGAATGGATAAGCTGAGAAAAACTTTTTTGTATTGAGAAGGTAGCGCCTGAGTGCTTCGGTGAAAAAGTCGTGATCACCAACTTCGCAGGCAAGCACTCGCAACAGTACATCGGATTGGACTTTTACATATTGATTATGTTGGTCAAGATCATAGAAAAAGTGATCGTCCTTATGATAGCAATACTTCATCAAACTGTGGAGGCTTTGGTTGGCGAGCGTGAGCCAGTTGTGAGTAGTATCACCAAGCTCAGTTGCTATTTTTGCTAGGTAGAGACGCTGGCAATACACATTCGCCGTAAGATCGGGTGCAAGAAACGGCAGATGCGGTGAATCCGGGTGGCACTGCGTTGCATCTCCTGTATGCGGCACATCAGGTGCGTGCCAGAAGCGAGGCGAGCGATCATGTCCGGTATCGAATGTGGAGAACGCTTCAACGCAGCCAGTCTGACGTGTGTTCCGGAATGTGGTGAGCCACGTGTCGTATTTGGCCATCGCGTCATACATCTTTTTCAGGAATGCTTTGTCACGGCCGTTAAGCTGATAATGTGTCCAGACGCTTCGGGCGAGCGGCGAGACAAGTTGGATTTGCCGGTAATTCGGTCCGTCGGGCGTTATCTTATAAGGGATGAGACCGTCTGCGCTCTGATAGGTGGCGAATTGCTCGAATGTGTGTTGCGCAATGTCGGGTAAAAAGCGCGAAAGGATCTCCGCATTGATCGTGCCAGTGCTCTCGAGCCAGGTTCCGTGGTAGATGCCGCCTTCATGCAGCACCGGTTTGCCTGTACCGTGGTCTTTGATGCATTGTGCGAGCTGTGCGTGAGCTTTTGTGACCATCGCTTCAAGCTGTTGATTGGTTGAGACAAAGTGTGTGGTGCGGTTTGTGGATTGGTCGATCTGATCATATAAACGAGAAAGGATTGCCTGCGTCATCGTATTCTCCCCTTTTATGATAGGTTTGAGATTAGTTTACCTGTTTATAGGGGTGTGCGGGGACGGAATTTTGGGTTGAGCGGATGTATTTGAAGTTTTTCCGATGTATTTCGGCTCTAACGCGATGTATTCACTCTTTCTCCGATGTATTTCCCTTCTAGCGCGATGTATTCACCCCATCCTTCTTACTAACGCGCCTCACCTTCTTGCTAAATGCCGCACAGCTCTCACACTCCACAACAAAAAAAGACCCAGCATCAGCTGGGTCTCCTCTCCTCATCTCTACACCACCGTTAATGCGGTAGGCTTTAATGGATCGGTATCATATAATTCGAATTGTTCGCCAACGCCCATGCCTTGTTCACGGAGGCTCTGCTCGACGGTGAGTCGGGCGAGGTCCTTCATGTTGTTATCAAGGCTAAGGTGCGCGAGGTAGATTCGGCTTGTTGTGTCGCCAATCACGTCTGTAAGAGCAAGTGCGGCGTCTTCGTTGGAAACGTGTCCGACGTCACTTAGGATGCGGCGCTTCACGTTCCATGGATAGCGGCCGATGCGCAGCATGTTAAGGTCATGATTGGATTCGAAAACAAACATGTCTGCTCCTTTGATGGTTCCTTTAATCCGGTCGCTCACGTAACCCATGTCTGTCGCGATAACTAGCTTCCGTCCGTTATGACGGAATACGTAAAACATTGGCTCGGCAGCATCGTGGGACACGCCAAAGGATTCGACTTCAAGGTCGCCGAAGCTGCGGACGGTTTCCATATCAAAGTGAAATTTCTGATCTACTGGGATGTTGCCAAGATTACTTTCCATGGCGTTCCATGTTTTTTCGTTGGCATAGATCGGTAGCTTGTGGCGTCTAGCGAAGATGCCGACACCTTTTATATGATCACTGTGTTCATGAGTGACCAGGATCCCGTCAAGCTCCTTGGGATCTCGATCAATTTCCTGAAACAGCTCGTCCATCTTTTTTCCGCTGAGGCCGGCGTCAACCAGCAAACGCTGTGTCGGTGTTTCCACATACATGGCGTTTCCGGTACTGCCACTAGCCAGCACACTAAATCGCAAGGCCATAAGTGGCCTCCTTTCCGGTTAATCCTCTATCAACTCATCATCATCGGGTTCACGGTCTGTAGGCTGTTCAAGCTCCGGGTCAATATCGTCTTCTTCGTCGTCCAGTATTCCTTGCTCTTGAACGATTCCTTCAAAGGCATTTACGAGATATGTGACCTCGCCTACCTCTTCGCCTTTATCAACCACGATTTTCATGATTGGAGCAAAGACTCGAGATTCTTTGAAAAAGCTGTAGTAGCCTAACTGGAAGTCCGTGACCCGTTGATTCATCGTAATATATTGTTGGTTAAATAACGTCTCAATCGCACGCAGGTTGATCAGTGTATCCTTGGGGTCCCCTTGCTTCTCGAAATTCCAATACTCTTGTTCATAGGCATATACTTCATTATCTGTATTCACAAACAATCGCAAGGGCTCGTTTTGATTTGTGAAAACGGGCAGTTCATCAAAAATCTGATCAAGGTAAATGACACTGTTTTCTTCACGAACAAATTGATATTGTTCACCATGAGTGACGTAAGCCGCTAAAAATTGATTCAGGGTCTCTCGCTTTTCTCCGATTGGAAAAGGGTCATCAAGCGTTGAGATCAGGGTTGTTTCATCCTTCAACTCTGCTGTTTGTCCGTTTAGCGCGAGTGACTCAACGTCATCTGTTTCCATCGTTTCTTTTTGTCCAACAAGGTATTCCACTTCTTCTAAATCATCGGGCAGCTCAACATCGATACTCACTTGATTTTCTCTTAATCGGTCCTGTGTGCTGTTCCCACTTATTAAGCTCAGTTGGTTTTCATCATTGACCTGATACAGCTGATAGCCAAGAAAAAGGTTTAAGAGAAGGAAGGTCATAATGAATACGGTCTTGGTTCTACTCCAATTCATTTGCCCCTCCCTCTGCCGGAACCTTTTGCCAGCTGTTGTTATTATCAGTGAACACGTACCATGCTGGTTCAAACGTCACGAGGCCACGCTGATTGTCTTGATCAATCATCTCATATCCAACTCGAACATCTTGAATACTTTCAAGATCAAGGTTTTCAGCAGCTTGTAGCTTCTCGATTACACTCTCTCCTGATTGTAATTCAACCATGCTTTCATCAATTGGTGTCGGATCGAGTTTAAGAAGAGGTCTGATGTAGCTTGTTGTCTGAGTACCTGACTTATCTACACTAATCGTCATACTATCACGGCTATTTTTAAAGTTATAGACAGGTAGATGATTCACATATAAACGGTACACTGCTGACTCTCGCTCATTTGATTCTCTCCACCAGCTTAATACGTAATCGTTCGTCCACCCGTTGTGGTTATTGATATAGTCAAAGCTTGTTTGCGGAATGCTGTTTGTTGGTGAACTCGTTGAATCTGAGGTTGACGAGTTCCGATACGTCATAAAGTTCTCATCATCACGCAGATTTAGAATTCGTGTCCCATCTGTATACGTATATTCCCCGTTGCTTTGTCGATAATTACGCACTGTTTTTGGATCAGGGAATAGGGTTTGGGTAATATCATCTCTTGGCACACGATCGGTAGAATACTGAAGACGTGCATATTCGTGTGTAACAGCTGGGATATAGATTTTTTCCTGATTCAATAAAACCGCTTGGCTATTTGTAGGATTCACGGCCATTGCCGGAACGGCTGTATTGTCATCTAGAAAACGATTTAGATCTGATGACTGAAAGGTTGTTGATATTTCAAATGGTGCCTTGTCTGCAGCAGAGTACACTTGTAGCTTTACTCCATCTCCATCATCATAAAGTAAAATTCGATCCACTCCACGTAACGGCATCTCATCGTCTTCTCCGTTTTCCCCAAATAAACTCATAAACATCTTGATAGGAATGCGATCCGGGAAGACAAACTCAATACCTGTTGTGACATCCGTTGGTGGGAAAAGATTGATATCATACAACTCTGCATCTAAAAGTGTTTCATAGATTTGATGAAATAAATCATCTGTTTCAAGCACCATATAACTTTCTCCAAATTGGTGTTTAACGATTTTACTCGGTCGTATGACATCTTCAATCGACTTTTCTTCGCCAATTCGGTTTAATTCAACTGCTTCAGAATCCTGTTCCATCAAATCAGGCTTATAGGTCCAGATAAACCAGGTTAAGACTAAACTTAAAAGGACCAAAAATACGAGTAACCATGTTTTAAGTCGTTCATAATATAGCCCTCTCACGTTCACATGTCTCCTCCCTTAGATGTTGAGTAGGGTAATGTGAAGTAAATGGTTGTTCCTTCGCCGTACTCACTGTGCACCCATATGTCTCCACCGTGGGCTTGAACTAATTCTTTGGCAATTGCTAGACCGAGTCCAGTTCCGCCTATATTACGCGCACGCGCGCGGTCTACACGGTAGAATCTGTCGAATATTTTCATCTGACTTTCCCGGGGAATACCCATACCTTGGTCAGCAATACTTACGCGCACATGATTTCCTTGATGGAGCAAGGTTGTTGTGATGTTCGCGCCCTCAGCTGAATATTTCAGCGCGTTTGAAATAATATTGTCCAATACTTGAATCAACTTATCCTGATCCATTTCAACATAACTTGGTTTTTTCGAGATATGTCGATTTAATTCGATATTCTTTTCCTGGGCAATAATTTCAAAACGATCTAATACTTCATGCAAAAATTGTCCAAAATCAATCCATTGGAGATTAAATTGGTAATCATCGCTGTCGATTTTTGAAAGTTGAAGCAAGTCATTAACAAGACGAATCATACGCTCTGTTTCGTTTTGGGTCACCTTTAAGAAGCGAGGACCCATTTCCTCATCTCGCATCACACCATCTTCAAGTGCTTCAAGATAACTTTTCATCGTTGTCAGCGGGGTACGTAGCTCGTGGGACACGTTCGCTACAAACTCACGACGCTCCTGTTCAATCTTTTCTTTTTCCGTGACATCATGTAGAACCGTGATAAG
The DNA here is from genome assembly GCA_037965595.1 of Alkalihalobacillus sp. FSL W8-0930. NCBI lineage: Bacteria > Bacillati > Bacillota > Bacilli > Caryophanales > Bacillaceae > Alkalihalobacillus > Alkalihalobacillus sp. FSL W8-0930. The sequence continues at coordinate 3,858,366 of CP150183.1, forward strand.
TCCGTTTATTGGCCCCTCATCCTCTTGAATAACGGAGAAATTCGCCTCTAGTAGGTATTGCCCTTCTTCGTTACTAAAATCGAGTAGAAGGGATCCTGAGTGATCATAGAGATCATAGACTCCATACGTATCGGTTAGCTGAAGAACGTCTGTTAATGGCTGACGCATCACTTGTTTGCTAGAGACACCAAGTAGCTCCTCTGCACGCTTGTTTAAAAGAATGACACGGCCATTCTGATCCGTTGCAACCACGCCGTCTGTCATGTTAGAAAGCACAGAGCTTAGACGTTTTTGCTCTCGGTCACGAGTTAGCGTCGCATCATGAAGCTTCATCGTCAGTTGGTTAAAGGACGTTGCCAGCTGTCCGATCTCGTCGGTACTATATACCTTTACCTGGCGTGAAAAGTCTCCATGACTCATACGTAAGGTTTGCTTTCTCATCTCCAAAATCGGCACGATAATCGTTCGTGCAAGTAAAATAACGAGAATCGCCGATATAACTAGTGCAATCGTCGTTCCCTTAAAGAGAATGCTATTAATTTCACTAATTTGCGTATAAATATCCTCAAGCGACGCCTGAATATAAATAACCCCAAGCACCGTTTCATTGTCCTGCATAATCGGTACAGCCATGATCCGGAAGCGTTCATTATTCGAGTCTTTTACCTCACCCTCCTCGGTTGAACCAAGCAAGGCGCGTTTCACTCGAATTTCGTTATTCCGCATCCCGATTTGATCTCGGGCACCCGTATTGGATGTACCAAGAATCACTTCGTTTTTATCAATGACCTGCACGGTTGCATTATCAATTGTAAAGAAATCGCGTAAGAGCGAATTAATGTCTTCTGTCAGCTGATCCTTTTCCTCAGGTGGATTCGCTAGTATTTGGGTCAGCTGATAGTTTAACAGCGTAGAGCGCTCGCTCAGAACGTCAAAATGGTTCTCTAAAAGATCCTGCTCAAGCTGCCTTGAAAAATACACACCAATCACTTGAACAGCCACAAGGATTAAAAGAACATAGGCGATAATCAGCTTAAACTGAATCGATTTAAAGAAGCCAATCCTTCTATCCATTAGGACTTCTCCTGCTCCTCTGGCTCTGGTTCATTTAAGAAATATCCAACTCCACGACGGGTAATAATCCACGCAGGAAAGCTTGGATTGTCCTCTACTTTTTCACGTAAACGACGTACGGTTACATCAACGGTCCGCACATCTCCAAAGTAATCATAGCCCCATACAGCCTGTAGCAAATGCTCTCTGGTCATGACTTGACCAAGATGCTTAGCAAGGTAATGGATTAACTCAAACTCTCGGTGCGTCAGCTCAATCGGTTCCCCGCGTCTCTTAACCTGGTAGGCATCCGGATAGATTACGAGACTTCCAATCACAAGCTCTTTCTGAGCCGGCGCTTCCTCCGTTGTCTTTTGACGACGCAGGTTCGCTTTCACACGTGCCAGAAGCTCTCTTGTACTGAATGGCTTCGTCACATAATCATCTGCCCCGAGCTCTAGTCCTAATACTTTATCAATCTCCGAATCTTTAGCTGTAAGCATAATGATCGGAATATCATAGCTTTTTCGTACCTCTCTACATACTTCCATTCCATCTTTATGAGGAAGCATAATATCTAATAAAATTAAATCAGGCTTCTCCTGTTTAACTTGTTCCATAGCTTCAACGCCGTCATAGGCACAGACGACCTCAAACCCCTCTTTTTCGAGGTTAAATTTCAAGATATCTGCAATGGGACGTTCGTCATCCACAACGAGAATTCGTTTATCCATTAACAAGTCTCTCCTATTCTGTTCTAGCTTCTTTTAGTTTAACACAAATAAACCCGTGACCAAACGACATCCATATGTACCGTTGCACGGGGTAAACTCATCTATATACGTTCATTCAATATCAATACATGTCACTCGTACAAAAAGAACCCTCAATCAAGTATTCATGATGAGGGTTCTCTAGCGAATGAATGCCGGCCAGAGGACTTGAACCCCCAACCTACTGATTACAAGTCAGTTGCTCTACCAATTGAGCTAGGCCGGCAAATGGTGGCTCAGGACAGAATCGAACTGCCGACACACGGATTTTCAGTCCGTTGCTCTACCAACTGAGCTACTAAGCCACACTACTATTCAAATAAAATGGCGGTCTGGACGGGACTCGAACCCGCGACCTCCTGCGTGACAGGCAGGCATTCTAACCAACTGAACTACCAGACCGAATAAATGGTGACCCGTACGGGACTCGAACCCGTGATACCGCCGTGAAAGGGCGGTGTCTTAACCGCTTGACCAACGGGCCACTGTTAGTACTATGTACTAGTTTTAAAAAAGAAGTGAGCCATGAAGGATTCGAACCTTCGACCCTCTGATTAAAAGTCAGATGCTCTACCAACTGAGCTAATGGCTCATGTTTTTAACATGTTGTCTTTGACGACAAGATTTATCTTAGCACATATGCTTGTCCTGCGCAACATTTTTTCTAAAAAAAGTTGTGATTTCTTGTACTTTTTTCTCTTCATCAAGAATATAGGATAAAACAGGGGAATGCAAGGAGCAATTTCGCTCCCTGCGCCCTCCTGTTTCTTACGCAAATACTCCACGAACAAGATTCGTTTGATCACGATCTGGTCCAACAGAGAAGATTGTTAATGGAATCCCTGTTAATTGAGAGATACGCTCAATGTAGTGACGTGCATTTTCAGGAAGATCAGACAAGCTTTTCGCTCCAGTGATGTCCTCAGTCCAGCCTGGAAGCTCTTCAAATACCGGCTCACACTCAGCAAGTACTTTTAAGCTAGCTGGGAACTCTTCCATCACTTCTCCACGGTATGTGTATGATGTACAAATCTTTAACGTCTCAATTCCAGTTAATACATCAATGGAGTTAAGAGATAGATCTGTAATACCACTTACACGACGAGCATGACGTACAACCACACTATCAAACCAACCTACACGACGTGGACGACCTGTTGTTGTACCGTACTCATTTCCTACATCACGGATCAAGTCTCCTGTTTCATCATGAAGCTCCGTTGGGAATGGACCATCTCCAACACGAGTTGTATATGCTTTGGATACACCAACCACATGGTTAATCTTTGATGGACCTACACCAGAACCAATGGTTACTCCACCCGCAATTGGGTTAGAAGACGTAACAAACGGATACGTCCCTTGGTCAATATCAAGCATAACGCCTTGTGCACCTTCAAATAGAACACGACGGCCATCGTCTAATGCATCGTTTAACACAACAGATGTGTCACACACATACTTAGCGATTTGCTGCCCGTACTCATAGTACTCTTCAAAGATTTCTTCTTTCGTGAAGCCTTCTGTCTCATAATATTTCTCAAACATACGGTTTTTCTCTTTAAGATTCAGCTCAAGCTTCTCTTCAAATGTTTCTTTATCCAATAAGTCAGCAATACGAATACCAATACGCGCTGCCTTATCCATATATGCAGGGCCAATCCCTTTTTTGGTTGTCCCAATTTTATTTTCGCCTTTACGATCCTCTTCCACAATATCAAGCTTTAAGTGATAAGGAAGAATCACATGTGCACGATTACTAATTTTAAGGTTACTTGTGTCTACATCACGATCATGCAGATATTTTAATTCTTCAAGAAGTGCTTTCGGGTCAATCACCATTCCGTTTCCAATCACGCAATCCTTCTCTTTATAGAAGATTCCGGATGGAATAAGGTGAAGTTTATACTTCGTTCCACCAAACACAATCGTATGTCCCGCGTTATTTCCACCTTGGTAACGTGCGACAACCTCTGCCTTTTCAGAAAGATAATCGGTAATTTTTCCTTTTCCTTCATCGCCCCACTGTGTTCCTACAACAACAACTGATGACATTTGTTGCACCTCCAACTCTCTTCTAAAAACCCTTGATAAGTATATCAGCTAGAGAAAGTATCGTCAAACAAAACACGAACATTCTTATTAAGTAATTCTACATTTGTTCGTATAAAAAGAGCTTACTAGAGTTGTTTAGGGGTTACATAGGTTAAATCAATGGTGCTTTCTTAATAAAAGTGGGATTGAGAGAGTGTTGGATATAGGACTTGAGCGCTTGCTCTTGGTTGGAGGGTGCTTCTTCTTAGTAAGGTGTTGTGCGGGCTTGGGGTGAGAGCTCCAGCTCTTGGTATCGAGGGGCGCAGCTTGGTTCTCCTTCACTTCTTCTTAGTATCAGGGGTCTCTTCTTGATTCGTACCCCCTTCTAGCTTGCTCCACTCCTTATTCTTCTTGCTAACGTCTTTGCGCTCTTGATCTAAATGCTTTTGTTCTTGGTCTCCATGCTGTTCTTCTTAATAATGGCCTCTCTTTAAACGTGAATACGTTTATTCCTTATTGAACTGGCTTTTCTTTTGGTACGTTAATCTTTTATAAAAATTACGAATTAAGGTTTTACCATGCATGAAAGAAGGGACAGAGGAATAAGGTTGTACAAGGGATACGGGAGGAGTGAATGAATGCGAGCGTTTAGTAATAAGTTATGGGCGTGTTCAGTCTTTTTATTACTATTAGCCATTTCGTTGTACGTTATTACTGCTAATATACATAGTTACTATTTGTTTATCAGTATGATTTTAGTGACAACATTATTTGTGTTAAATGTGGTGGTTGCTCTTGTTGTTGAGATGATCAAGTGGGTGTTTAAACCCGTTGGAAAGCATGCTAGATAGCTATATAAAAAAGCAGAGCACATACGGCTCTGCTTTCTTCTTTATGCGCCTGGTGGCATGTCGCGTTCGTCGTGTCGCCTGTCGAGGTTTACGAATTTGTTGTATTCCTTAACGAAGGCGAGCTCAACGGTTCCAACTGGGCCATTCCGCTGTTTGGCAATAATGATTTCAATGATGTTCTGGTTTTCGGATTCTTTGTCGTAGTAATCATCACGATACAGGAACGCAACGATATCGGCATCCTGCTCGATACTTCCTGATTCCCGGATATCAGACATCATCGGGCGTTTGTCTTGTCGTTGCTCTACGCCACGTGATAGCTGAGATAAGGCGATAACCGGGACTTCTAGCTCCCTTGCAATAGCCTTTAGCGTACGTGAGATTTCCGATACTTCCTGCTGACGGTTCTCGCCACTGCGGCCGTTACCTTGGATGAGCTGTAGGTAATCGATCATAATCATACCAAGACCATTTTCTTGCTTCAGACGGCGGCATTTGGCACGGATATCGTTTACTTTCACACCTGGTGTATCGTCGATGTAGATCCCTGCCTTTGATAGTGAGCCCATAGCCATGGTGAGCTTTTGCCAGTCTTCGTCGTTTAGCGCACCGGTTCTCATGCGCTGGGCATCAATATTGCCCTCGGCACAAAGCATCCGCTGTACAAGCTGACTGGCACCCATCTCTAGGCTGAAGATGGCGACACTTTCCTCTGTTTTTGTGGCAACGTTTTGCGCGATATTTAAGGCAAAGGCGGTTTTACCTACCGATGGACGAGCAGCTACAATGATCAGGTCATTACGCTGGAATCCGGCAGTCATTTTATCAAGCTCGGTAAAACCAGTGGCAATTCCAGTAATATCACCGGTTTGATTTTGAAGCATCTCAATTCGATCATACGTTTCAACAAGCACGTCTTTAATTGAGATAAAGGCGCTTGTATTCTGACGATGTGAGACTTCGAGAATGGTCTTCTCCGCTTCATTTAGAATGGTATCGACTTCTTCTTCGCTCGCGTATCCTTCCGCTGCAATGTCTGTTGCCACGCGAATGAGTCGTCTTAGTACAGACTTTTCTTCCACGATCCGGCTATAGTATTCAACGTTTGCAGCAGTTGGGACAGCATTTGCAATGTCCCCTAGGTACGCAACTCCACCGATTTCTTCAAGCCACTTACGATCCTGCAAATCAGAGGTGACGGTCACTAGGTCAACCGGCTCACCCTTTTCAGCAAGCTCGACCATCACCTGATAAATGCGCTGGTGTGCGGCACGGTAAAAGTCTTCAGGCATTAGCTTCTCCGTTGCAGTAATTAACGCTGCATCAGAGAGGAAAATCGCACCTAAAACCGCTTGCTCGGCTTCTATATTTTGTGGAGGGGTTCTGTCTGAAAACAACTCACTCACGATAACTCTTCCTTTCGCAAAAAAACAACCGCCTCCAGCTTGGAGGACAGCTGCTTTTCCAGGTCTCTCTTATTCTTCAACGACATGTACTTTAACAGTGGCTGTAACTTCAGGGTGAATCTTAATCGGTACTTTAGTGACGCCAAGTGAACGAATTGGCTCATCAAGACCAATTTTACGTTTATCGACTTTCTTTTTCATCTTCTTTAACGTCTCAGCAATTTGCTTTGTAGAGATCGCTCCGAATAAACGGCCGCCTTCTCCTGATTTTGCTTTGATTTCAACAGTTAGAGCTTCTAGTTCTTCTTTGTATGCTTGTGCATCAGCTAGTTCCTCTTCTTGTTTCTTATCCGCACTTTTTTGCTTGGCTTCAAGGTCCTTCAGGTTTCCTTTAGTTGCAGTGACTGCTAAGTTGTTCGGTAGAAGGTAGTTACGAGCGTATCCTTCAGATACATTCTTCTTCTCGCCTTTTTTTCCTTTTCCTTTAACATCTTCTAAGAAAATAACTTCCATTATTCTTCTCCCCCTATCACTTCATCAATGGCTTCTTGAAGCGCTTCTTTTGCTTCTTCCACGCTTACCCCTTCAAGCTGGGTAGCCGCATTGGACAGGTGTCCTCCGCCATTTAGTCTCTCCATTATAACCTGAACATTTATTTCACCCAACGATCGTGCACTGATACTGACTAAACCGTCTTCTCGCTGTGAGATCACAAAGGAAGCAACTACTTGTTTCATGGTAAGCAGTGTATCAGCTGCCTGGGCAATAATCAGTTGCGTATACGTCTCTGATGGGTCTGCTGTGGCGATCATATAGCCTTCGCGGTACATGTCTCCTGATTCAATCAGCTTTGCTCGTTTTTTATAATGGTCCAAGTCTTCTTTAAGGAGCTTTTGGACAAGCACCGTATCCGCTCCGTTTGAGCGTAGGAACGAGGCTGCATCAAAGGTTCTGGCACCCGTCCGTACAGCAAAGCTCTTTGTATCAACAATGATCCCGGCAAGGAGCGCTGTGGCTTCAAGTCGGTCCATATTTAGTTGCTTTGGCTGATACTCAAGCAGCTCTGTGACAAGCTCGGCTGTAGATGAAGCATAAGGCTCCATATAGACAAGCACCGGATCGTTAATAAAATCTTCTCCACGTCTATGATGATCAAGTACTACGACTCGGTCAACCATATCAAGTAGTCTCGGTTCAATAACCATCGAGGGCTTGTGTGTATCCACAATCACGAGCAGCGTTTCTTTATCAATTAAAGAGACGGCTTCTTCTGGTGAAATAAATTGTGACCAAAGGTGATCGTGCGTTTCCACTTCTTCCATTAATCTTTGTACATCTGCATTCATATCACTTTGATCAAGAACAATGTATCCTTCTCGATCATTTACATCTGCAATTTTTAGTACACCGATTGAGGCACCGATTGCATCCATGTCTGGTCGTGAATGCCCCATCACAATCACACGTTCACTTTCTGTCACAAAGTCACGTAATGCATGGGAAATGACTCGTGCACGCACGCGCGTACGTTTCTCCATTGCATTCGTCTTACCACCGTAGAACCTGACACGACCATTCTTTCGTTTGATCGCTACCTGGTCTCCGCCACGACCCAGGGCAAGGTCTAAGCTTGATTGTGCAACTTGTCCGAGCTCTCTAAGAGAAGACTCATCCGTTCCTACACCAATACTTAAGGTAATAGACGCTTTTTCCCTACTTGTCGCTTCTCGAATCTCATCGACAATCGCAAATTTATTTTCTTCGAGTAATAGAAGTGACTTATAGTTCATGACAGCTAGGAATCGGTCTGAAGCCGTCCGTCTAAGAAAAATATCGTAATCATTGGCCCATTGATTTAACGTGGATGTGATTGTACTCATCATTCGACTTCTGACTTGCTCTTCCATCCCCTGTGTCACTTCATCGTAGTTATCTAGGTAAATCAATGAGACAACCGTCTGTGTATCTTCGTATAGTTCTTTGGTTTCTTCCTTTTCGGTTACATCCGTTAAGTATATGAGTCGCTCGTTGCGTTCAATCTCTACGTGATAAAACACCGAATCTACTTGAATCGTCTCAGATGTAGAGCCTTCATCAAGAATAATAAGAAGATCTTCACTAATCACAGAGAGATTCTCCCCAATTAGGTCGACCTCAATTCGATTGTTCACAAAAGGATTCACCCACTGAATCACATGATTCTCATTATACAAAATGATGCCAACTGGGAGATTGGCTACAGCGCCCTCTCCAGCCTTGTTGACTCGGTACGAAAGAGTAGAAAGGTACGCCTCCAGGTCTTGTTCAAACCCCTTTTTAGCGTATACCGAATAAAGGGCAACAAGAATGACAGCAGCAAAACTTACAAGACCCATTTGCCAATGCCAAAAGGTAATCAACGTGCTTAACACAATCACCACAGCAAACAATGCAATGACATGATAGCCGTGCCATCGTTTCATTATAGACTTCGGCATACTTGTCAACTCCTACTTTCTCTGGCTTCCCAGCCTGCTTTTCAAATCAAGAACCAGATCAGCGATACCGACCAGTCTAACAATTTGTTGAAGCGGCCCAAGTACTAGTGTTACAACCACAGCAAGAATTCCAACAATCTTAGGAAGCTTTTTCAGGTGGAAAAAGAACAAGATAAAGGATAATCCTTGTATAGTCATAATGGTCTCAATTAATAAAAACACATTGGTTACCGCAATAAAAAGAGTGCTTCCCTCTTCTGGCTGCGTTGTAAGTAGTAAGATAAACGCAATCAAATAGTACCAAATAAACGCCTTCGGGAATCCCCATTCACGTAGAGGTGGTACTCGGTTTGCCTCAAGATTACAGCGTCTTAACAAGATACCCGCTAGCCAGACTGTTATAACTCCCATAACCGTTCCAATTAGAACCAACATAAATGGAATGATATACGGAATAAATGTTACGTTCGCCGTTACCGATTCAATTTGCCCTGATGGGGTCCCTGCTTGTTCCAATAAGGATGTCACTTGATCACGTTGCGCAACAATCATCTCTCGCAAGCTTTGGTCTGATAGAAGAGTGAGCACTACATACCCAACTAATAGGTGGAAAATGTACGTTAAACTCGCTCCAATGAGTACCGCAAACCCATCCGCCTTCCTGCGATGAAGCTCTCCTACCACAATACCAACTGATGCCAGCACAAAGGTTAAGATGAACGCTTCAACGAATAGTGCTGTGAGGATACAGAGAAGTCCAAAGAGAAGCAGTGAAGGTTTGATTCCATGACGCGCCGCAAAATAGACGAGTGGTAATGGTAACGACCAAAGGACGATCACATTTAAGATCGGAACAAGAAGTGTAGCTAGTAATAGTAAAACATATAATCCAACAATCAAAATGCCATCTTTCCAAGCACTTTTTTGATTCACGCTGTCACCTCTTTTTACAAGAAACACATACCCTTTTTCCCAAGAAAAAAGGTCTAATGCAAGCTCAATATATACCTGTCTATTTTATCGTAATTGCCTACAGAATTAAAGGTTTGCTTTTAGTGTACACTTTTTCTATAAAAAAAATAAATCGACGAGGAACGGATTCCTCGTCGACCTATTTAATCAACATTAGTTTACTTCGTTAACGTAAGGAAGTAATGCGATTTGACGTGAACGCTTGATAGCGATAGTCAATTTACGTTGGTACTTAGCAGACGTTCCAGTCACACGACGAGGCAAGATTTTGCCACGTTCTGAGATAAAACGTTTAAGAAGCTCAGTATCCTTATAGTCAATGTGCGTAATTTTGTTTACAGTGAAGAAACAAACTTTCCGGCGTTTAGGACGACCACGACGAGCCATAACGGAACAACTCCTTTCTTATTTTTGATCAGGCAGAAAACTTAAAACGGTAGATCATCGTCCGAGATATCAATAGGTTTCCCATCATTTGCAAATGGGTCATCCTTGTATCCACCCTGCTGCTGTCCGCGATTATCGTTCTGGTTTGGAGCGTAACCACCTTGAGCATAGTTATTGTTAGACTGTGAACCACTGTTTTGTTGGTTATTCTGACTGTTACGCGGTTCCAGGAACTGGACGCTTTCGGCAACGATTTCGGTCACATAGACGCGACGGCCTTCATTGTTGTCATAGCTTCTTGTTTGTACACGGCCATCGACGCCTGCCAAGCTGCCTTTAGTTAAAAAGTTAGCTACATTTTCAGCTGGTTTACGCCATACGACGCAGTTGATGAAGTCAGCTTCACGATCTCCCTGTTGATTCGAAAATGGACGATTCACAGCAAGTGTAAAGTTGGCAACAGCCACTCCGCTTGGTGTATAACGTAATTCAGGATCTTTTGTCAGGCGACCAACTAGGACAACACGATTGAGCATCCAAATCCCTCCCGCTTCTAAAAGTATTAAGACGGTCCCCGAGAGGATGTCCAAAAGCAAGATTAAGCGAGACTGCTTAACCTCTGGTTTAAATTATTGTTCGTCTTTAGTTACTAGGACACGAATAACGTTGTCGTTGATTTTGATTAAGCGATTAAATTCATTAAGCGCATCAGAATCAGCAGCAGCGTTTACGTTTAGCAGTACGTAGAAACCTTCAGTGAAATCATTGATTTCATAAGCTAAACGACGTTTACCCATTTCATTAACCTTTTCGATCTCAGCACCATTCGTTGTTAATACGTTGTTAAAACGTTCAACGATTTCTTTATAAGCTGATTCTTCCAGGTTTGGAGCGATGATGTACATAATTTCGTACTTACGCATTCCGGCCACCTCCTTTTGGTCTAAGCGGCTCCGATAAACAGAGCAAGGAGCAAAACTCATCGACAGAGTCATTTTACTCACAACAATTAATGATAGCAGATTAGGAGCAAATAGGCAAGTATATGAGGGAATGAAAAACAATAAAATCGAATGACTTTATTATGGTGCTTTAGCCATCGCTACAGAGAAGGGGCACGCTTTCCTGTGGAGGGCGTTGAACTAAATTGGCTGCGCCAATTCATTTCAACCTTGCCCTTTTTTCCACTAGGAGTCGGCCCCTTCTCTTTCGCTGGTTGGTGAGTGGGGTGTGTGCTATGATTTTGCCTCGCATCTCACCCTACAACAAAAACCCCGAGCGCTCTCTTGAACGCTCGGGGTTTCTTCTTACTATTATATTTAACTACTTACACGTTAAAGCGGAAGTGGATAACGTCTCCGTCTTGGACGATGTATTCTTTTCCTTCTAAACGGACTTTTCCGCGTTCTTTGGCGACAGCCATGGATTTGGCGTCGACTAGGTCATCATAAGATACGATTTCGGCACGGATGAAGCCACGCTCGAAGTCGGTGTGGATGATTCCTGCTGCTTGTGGGGCTTTGATGCCTTTTTTGAATGTCCACGCACGTACTTCCTGTACGCCTGCTGTGAAGTAGGTTTGCAGACCAAGTAATTGATAAGCGGCACGGATTAACTGGTCAAGGCCAGATTCGGCAATACCAAGATCATCAAGAAATTCTTGTTTTTCATCGCCATCAAGCTCAGCGATTTCTTCTTCAATCTTCGCACAAACGACAATCACTTCACTGTTTTCTTCTGCTGCAAAAGCTTTCACTTTGGCTACGTACTCGTTTTGTTCTGGGTCCATGATGTCTTCTTCACTTACGTTTGCTGCATAAAGAACGGGTTTACTTGTTAATAGGTGAAGTCCTTTAACGATTTTCTCTTCGTCTTCTGTAAATTCCACGCTACGAGCTGGCATTTCTTCTTCAAATGCATCACGTAGCTTTTCAAGAACCGCAAGCTCAGCTACTGCTTCTTTATCCTTTGTACGAGCAAGCTTTGAGACACGTGCGATACGCTTGTCCACTGATTCAAAGTCTGCAAGGATGAGCTCCAGGTTGATAACTTGGATATCACGAATCGGATCAACACTCCCGTTTACGTGCGTGATGTTGTCGTCAGCAAAACAGCGTACCACGTGAGAGATTGCGTCTACTTGGCGAATGTGAGATAAGAATTTGTTTCCAAGTCCTTCTCCTTTACTTGCTCCCTCTACGATTCCAGCAATATCTGTAAATTCAAATGCAGTTGGAATGGTTTTTTTCGGTTCAACAAGCTCTGTTAATACGTTTAAACGGTGATCGGGTACTTCAACGATTCCCACGTTTGGGTCAATGGTACAGAACGGATAGTTTGCAGATTCCGCTCCAGCTTGTGTGATTGCATTAAATAATGTGGATTTCCCTACGTTTGGTAGGCCCACAATTCCTGTTGTTAAAGCCAATTCAGTCACGTCCTTTTCTGTCTTCTCTATTTTGGCACAAGAAAACAAGGCAACGGATCAGGCTCCCCTCGCCTTGTTTTACTCACTACGTTCTGCGGATTCTAAAATCTTTTTAAGCTTGCGGGTGAATTCCTTACGTGGAAGCATCACGCTGTGCTGGCAGTTCATACATTTAATACGCACGTCCATCCCAACTCGAATGACTTTCCACTGATTGGCTCCACAAGGATGCGGCTTCCTCATCTCAACGATATCGTTCAGGAAGAATTCCTTATCTGCCATTCAATTCGACCTCCTTGAAGCATACTGCCTCCATTATACACGATACCAGAGTGAAAAGGGAAACCGTCTCGTATGCTTTAAAGGGACTTTTTTGACATTGGATGATGAAAGAATGGATATAAAATGATCGCAACGAGTAAATATAAATTGACCGCTCCATATAACGGATACAATACCGCAATCATTGAAGAGAATCCAAAGGTAGTAAGCGGGGCCATAATTGCAAGCAATAGCATAGCTACTAGCCAGGTTTCCCCTTTTAAAACGCCTCTTAATCTTGAAATTAATCCAAAGATCCCCGCACCGGCTGTTGTATAGATCGCAAGCCAAAGTAAGACGGACATCGCCACAACCATCACAGATGGATACTGTTTAAGAATAACAAACAAGGGAATTTCGTAAAACATAATCTCATTTGCAATTTGTAAGAGAGATTCATTGTATAAGTATGAAATGGAGCCCATCAATAAACCGCTCCCAATGGTAGCAATCCAGATCTCCCCACGATGTGAAATCTGGTTGCCAATAGCAGAGACAACAGCCACAATCGGCAAGATATTTAAAGCGGTAAACGTAATGGCTGAAGGCCAATTAGATTGATGTGTAATATCAAAGCTGAAGGAAAATCCAAGCGAATATTGAAAGACTAATAAGATACTAACTAAAGAAAGAATTAAGATTGGAATAAGAAAGGCATTCACGGTTGTCATGCCATCGGTATCACGTAAAAATAGGAGAACAACGAAGGCGGCTGTACCAACCATTCCTAGCCAAAATGGAATGTTATACACTTCAAGTGTTGCCCCTGCTCCAGCAAGCATAATCGTTGTAGTTGAAAAGAGATAAGACAAAATAATCCAATCATAAAAGCGTGCAAGCTTCGGCCCAACCAGTGTTGTTAACAAAGGAACATATTGAGTACTTTTTTGTTTGTATGCTAGATTTAAAATCACATAACATGAAACCGTAAACAGTCCAGTGAATAGAAGAATAGCCACATTACTTTCTGCGCCAAAGAACTGCCAGAGCTCACGTCCAGAGGCATATCCTGCACCGATTAGTGTTCCGACGATTAAGAACATCCATTTTAATCCATTTGCCCACATTGAAGCTCGCTCCCTTTTTTGTCTACATGTATAAAAACAGCGTTAACCTACTATACTGTTACTACTATGGCAAAGGAGTACAAGTTATGAGTCCAAACCTATGGCGTTTTAATAAAAAGAAACCAAAGCCGTTTCGTGTTCCGTATGATCAAATTCATTCTCATGATGCATTCGCCGAGAAACTTGTCTCTTATTGCAATTTGGTAGACGAACGAGATCTTGTTATCTTATGTGTAGGAACGGATCGTTCAACGGGCGATTCTCTTGGACCATTAATCGGTTCAAAGCTTGAAGCGATGCCCCTTAATCATTTTCACGTTTATGGTACACTCGCCTACCCTGCTCATGCGATGAATCTAGCAGATCGTGTTTCGGAGATTGCTACGTCTCATCATAAGCCTTTTATTATTGCGATCGACGCGTGTCTTGGGCAGGAGAGCAATGTGGGGTCACTAACGATTCAAGACGGGCCTCTTCATCCAGGAGCAGCTGTACACAAAAACCTTCCAAAAGTTGGAGACATTCATATTACTGGTATCGTAAATGTTGGCGGCTCGATGGAGTTTTATGTACTTCAAAATACAAGGCTTCATTTAGTGATGTCGATGGCTGATAGCATTGCCCAGTCCATTTATTTGGCCGATCAAAAACTACATGATGTATCTACTCACATGCCTGCGATTCAAGCAATGATTCAATATAAACCAACAGATATCAAACAATAGCTCATAAAAAAAGAGGAATGCCCCGTAACGGTAGCATTCCTCTTTTAATCTTTTAAAACAATGACAGGATCCAAATAACTAACGCCAACGCTGGTAATGCAGGCAACAAGTTGGCTACGCGAATCGTTGTTAGTCCTAAGATATTTAAGCCAATGGCTACAACCATCACGCCACCCGTTGCAGTCATTTCTAAAATAAACTGCTCAAGTAGCACATCAGGTACAAATGCAGCAATATACGTCGCTAACAGAGCAATCGTTCCTTGATATAGCATAACTGGAACAGCCGATAGTAAGACACCAAACCCCATCGTTGAAGCAAAAATAATCGCCGACAGTCCATCAAGCATCGCTTTTGTATAAAGAAGCGAATGATCTGCTCGAAGGCCGCTATCGATGGAACCCAGAACAGCCATCGCTCCAACTACATAGATCAATGAAGTTGTTACAAAGGCTTGGGCTACTTTTCCTGACTCCCCTGATTTCGCTGGCTTTAATTTGGATTCAATCCACACTCCTAGCTTATTTAAATAGGAATCGATTCCTATCCATTCACCAAGTACTGCCCCTACAGCTAAACACCCTATAACGAGTAGGAAATTTTCTGTTTGTAATCCCATTTGCAAACCGAGTAATATGATAGCGAGTCCAATTGCCTGAAGAACCGTTGTTTTCATCTTTTCTGGAATGTTTTGAACCAAGAGGCCAAGGAAGCCCGCTATGATAATCGCTAATCCATTTACTAATGTACCTGTTAATACCATATAAGAGTACGTCCTATTCTTTAATCTCGCTTATTCTGTAAAAGCCTCCACAATGTCATTGATTGCATCAATCAATTGTTGAACTTCTTCTATCGTGTTGTATGGGCCAAAGCTTACTCTTACTAACCCCTCATCAGCTGTTTGTAAGTGTTGATGGGTTTTTGGTGAACAATGCAAGCCCGCTCGAACTGCAATCTGATAGTGGTTATCTAGAATCATGGCAAGCTCGTGACTGGCGATATGTTTCACGTGAAACGAAACAACGGCCACTCGCTTTTTAAGGTCAGTTGGACCAAAGCATGTGACAGCATCAATGGTGGACATCCCTTCTAAAAACTGTTGCATGAGTGCCTCTTCGTGAGCTTGAATAGTCGCTACACCTCGTGCTTTGATCTCTTGCACACCAGCTAATAATCCCGCAATGCCAGGCGTATTCAGAGTTCCTGCTTCATAACGTTCTGGCCAATTAGGAGGCTGTGTTTCAAGCTCCGAATACGCTCCAGTTCCTCCTAAGATTAATGGCTTTAGATGATAGTCATTGTAACTAATTAATGCTCCGGTCCCTTGAGGTCCCAATAATCCTTTATGCCCAGCTACAGCTAACAAATCAATATGATCTCTTTTCATTTGAATATCTAGTTTTCCAGCTGTTTGTGAGGCATCAACAACCACGGTAATGGAGCGATCCTTTAACTGCTCTCCCAATTCTTTTACCGGAAAAACTGCACCGGTTACATTTGATGCATGAGAAATGACAATCATTTTTGTTTGATCGGTGATGTGTTCAAGGACATCCTCCACTTGGAAAAGCTCGGAATCATCTGGTGTGAGATACGTCACTTGGACAATCATTTCTTGGTTGAGCCTATGTAATGGACGTAAAACTGAATTATGCTCATATGAGGTTGTAATAATATGATCACCTGAGCTGAATGGGAATCCAAGAATGGCTTGATTTAATGCCATCGTTGCATTTTGATAAAACCAGACATGATTTGCATGAGGTGCTTCAAAGAAATGAGCGATCTCACTTCTTGCTTGTTTAACGATTGAAGCCGCCTTTTGCGATAACGCATGGCCACCCCGACCAGGATTCGCCGCAAACTCGTCTACAGCTTCTTTCATTGCCTCCCCTACTCCGTTAGGTTTTGGAAATGATGATGCCGCATGATCAAAATAAAGCATAGAATCGATCCTTTCATTAAAAAAAGAAGCCATCTTATTTGGATGACCTCATCTTTTTTCATTTTAGATCATTAGTTCTGAGTTTCCTCAATGGATAAGATCTGAAGAATTCTCTCAAGGTCATCTTCAGAGAAATAATCAATTTCGATTTTCCCTTTTTTCTTACCTGGTTTAATCGCTACAGACGTTCCGAGCGTTGAACGTAAAAGATCTTGTCGTTCTTTAAGAAATGGTGAAAGATTAATCTTTCTTTTCTTTGTTTCACGTGAAACACGCTCGTTCACTTGTTGAATTAGGAGCTCTAATTCTCGCACACTAAGCTTATCGTGTAGTACTTTTTCTAGTAATGACGAGATCTTACCCTTGTCATTTAATCCAAGTAAAGCACGTCCGTGTCCCATTGAGATCTTACCGTCTTGAATAAATTCTTGTACTACAGTTGGTAGTTGCAGCAATCGAATGTGGTTCGCGATATGAGGCCTGCTTTTTCCGAGGCGCTTAGCCAGCTGCTCCTGTGTCACATTTAAATGACTCATAAGCTTCTGGTAAGCAAACCCTTCATCAATAGGGTTTAGATCCTCACGCTGCAGATTCTCAATTAATGCAAGTTCCATCATTTCATCTTCAGTATACTCTTTTACAATGGCTGGGATCGTTTCAAGCTTTGCATGCTGAGCCGCTCGAAAACGACGCTCACCGACCACAATCTCAAAGCCTTTAATACTTTTACGCACCGTAATTGGCTGCAGCAATCCATGAGTTTGGATGGAGTGCGCCAATTCACTAATGGCTTCCTCTGTAAACGTTTTTCGAGGCTGATACGGATTGGGACGGATTTGCTTAAGTGCAACGTGTTCAATCTGTTCTTGTTTCTCATCAGAGTGTTCTGGAAAAAATGCCTGAAGACCCTTCCCTAAACCTTTAGCCATTTGTAACCACTTCCTTCGCTAAATCTACGTAAACCTCAGCTCCACGTGACTTTGCATCATACACAATGATTGGTTTCCCATGACTTGGTGCTTCTCCAAGTCGAACATTACGAGGAATGATGGTATCAAATACTTTTTCTCTGAAATATTTTTTTACTTCGTCAATGACTTGTATGCCTAGATTTGTACGAGCATCAAGCATCGTTAGCAGGACACCCTCTATGGCTAAGTCTGTATTTAAATGTTTCTGTACTAAACGAACTGTATTCAATAGCTGGCTTAATCCTTCTAATGCATAATACTCACATTGTACCGGAATTAAAACCGAGTCTGACGCGGTTAACGCATTAATCGTTAACAACCCTAAAGATGGCGGGCAATCAATAAAAATGTACTCATACTCATCAGCAACCTCAGATAACGCTCGTTTTAAACGAACTTCTCTAGAGATTGTTGATACTAGCTCAATTTCTGCACCTGAAAGCTGAATAGTAGAAGGAATCACAGATAAGTTTTCAACCGTTGTTTCACGTATAACGGATTTTGTTTCTATATCTTCAACAAGCAGATCGTACACACACTCGTCTACGTCTCCCTTTTCTACCCCTACTCCACTTGATGCATTTCCTTGCGGGTCTATATCAACCAAAAGGACTCGATGTCCGAGAAAAGCAAGACATGCGCTTAAGTTTACGGCGGTGGTGGTTTTACCCACGCCTCCTTTTTGATTGGCAATCGAAATAATCTTGGCCACTTAGCCACCTACTTTCCCTCAAAAAAGAACTAACATAAGTCGTTATTATTCTATCATAGTTTGAGAGAAAACATTTTAGAAAGTTGTGTGAGATCAGAAATCTCTTCAAAAAGTTGGGTAAAAAAAGAACCTATCTTACAAAAGATAGATTACTTCTTAGGAATACGAATGGTAAATTGATAGAATTCGTCGTTTTCTTCTTCATCTGTATCTATATTTAGTCCACTTTGAAGAACCATATCAACGGACTGCCTAATGGTATTCATTGCAATTCGCATATCCTTTGAATACGCTTTACGAGTTGGTTTCTTTTTTTTCTCTTCAGGAGCTTGACTAGCCTCCATTAAAGCCTTCACTCGTTCTTCGGTTTGTTTGACATTTAATGCGTGTTCAATGATCTCGTTTAAAATAAGTTCTTGCTTCTCAGCATCTTTTAATACAAGTAAAGAACGTGCATGTCTTTCTGATACTTTTCGATCCAAGATGGCTTGTTGTACAAAATCAGGTAGATGAAGCAACCTTAGCTTATTGGCAATGGTTGACTGACCTCTTCCAAGTCTTTGTGCTAAGCTTTCCTGCGTTAATCCATGAATCTCAATTAGCTTTGCATACGCTACAGCTTCTTCAATGGCTGTTAAACCCTCACGTTGAAGGTTTTCAATAAGCGCAATAGAAGCAGTTTGTGAATCATTAAATTCTTTTACAAGCGCAGGGATCTTCTCCCAGCCCAGATGTGTAACCGCACGCCATCGTCTTTCCCCAGCAATAATTTCATACTTGTCGTCACGTTTGCGAACAACAATCGGTTGAATAACACCATGTGTACGAATGGTTTGTGCGAGCTCTTCAATTTTCTCTTCATCAAATACGGTCCGTGGCTGAAAACGATTGGGTACAATTTCCGCTAGAGCGAGTTGTTGTACTTCCTCATTTTCCTTTATCACTGCAGTTTCATCCTGTTTGTCACTAAAGCCAAATAGGCGTGAAAACGGCTGCTTCATCGCCCTGACACCACCTTCTGTTTATAAACCTCAATGTCCTATCTATCTATTCGACATCATGGTCTATAATCCCTTTTTATCTCTAACTCTTTTATATCCAACCTGCGTGAGGTCGTCAAGATATTGTTTTTTCTATGTAAGACCGGCAGTGTTTCACGTGAAACACTGCCTGAAACGTTTAGAGAGGCTGCTTAGCAGGAACGCCTGCCTTGCGTGGGTATTTCTTTGGTGTAGATCGTGTTTTCTGGAGTAAATAAATCGTTCGTTCGCTTTCTTCTTCAGGCAAAGTAAAAGAGAATGTCTCGCCGACTGCACCACCTAGTGTATCAAGTGCTTTTTTGGCATCCTTTAATTCTTCCTTTGCTCCTGCTCCTTTCATTGCTAAAAACTCTCCTCCCGTTTTTGCAAAAGGTAAGCAAAGCTCAGAAAGAACAGAGAGTCTGGCAACCGCACGAGCCGTGACCACATCAAAGCGTTCACGGTATGCCGGATCTTGTCCGGCAATCTCAGCACGGTTATGGTGAAAGTGTACATTCTCAAGCTTAAGCTCTGACGCTAAATGCTCTAGAAAACCAATTCGCTTTTTTAAGGAATCAATAATGGTGACGTGAATGTCTGGAAACACAATTTTAATGGGTAGGCTCGGAAAACCGGCACCGGCACCTACGTCTAAGATTGATTTTGGCTCATTGAATGAGTAATAAAATCCTGCACTAATAGAGTCATAAAAATGTTTAAGATACACGTCTGACTCCGACGTTAATGCCGTTAAGTTCATCTTTTCATTCCACTCAACGAGAAGCTCAAAATAACGTTCAAACTGCCATTGCTGATGCTGAGACAATTCAATCCCTTTTTTTGATAAAGCTAGAACAAATTCACTTTTATTCATAGTTCCCTCTTTCTATGATTTCACTTTTGCTAGTTTCCCTTGCTCTAAATACACAAGAAGAATTGAAATATCCGCAGGGTTCACTCCAGACACACGAGATGCTTGACCAAGTGAAATTGGACGTACCTCTGCTAGCTTTTGTTTTGCCTCTGTGGCTAAACCGTTAATAGCCATGTAATCAAGATCTTCAGGAAGCTTTTTGTTTTCCATTTTCTTTGAGCGTTCAACCTGTTGTAGCTGTTTTCCAATATACCCTTCATACTTCACTTGGATCTCAACCTGCTCTGCTACATCATCAGCAATCACCGTGTCAGCCGCTGGGATAATCGAAGCAATATGTTGATATGTTAATTCAGGACGGCGTAATAAGCCGGCTGCATGCATTGCTTCTGCTAAAGGTGAAGAACCCGCATCAGCTAGCATCTTATCTACTTCTGCAGATGGTTTAATGATGATTTTTTCAATGCGTTTTTTCTCTGCTTCAATTTGCTCTTTCTTCTTCATGAAACGAGCATATCGATCCTCTTTAATTAAGCCAATCTCATGACCAATCTCCGTTAGACGTAAGTCAGCATTGTCGTGGCGTAGAAGCAGTCTAAATTCGGCTCTAGACGTTAATAGACGGTATGGCTCGTTTGTACCCTTAGTAACCAGATCATCAATTAATACTCCAATATAGGCTTGTGAGCGATCAAGGATCAGACCTTCGTCTCCTCTCGCTTTGAGCGCGGCATTAATACCAGCCATCACTCCTTGCCCTGCTGCTTCCTCGTATCCTGATGTTCCGTTAATTTGACCTGCAGTGAACAGACCTTCCACTTTTTTCGTTTCAAGTGTTGGCCATAGCTGTGTTGGCACAATCGCATCATATTCAATAGCGTAACCAGGTCTCATCATTTTTACATTTTCAAGACCAGGAATTGTTTTCAACATGTTCAACTGAACGTCTTCAGGAAGACTTGTTGATAAACCTTGTACGTAGACTTCCGTTGTATTACGGCCTTCAGGCTCAAGAAAGATTTGGTGACGTGGCTTATCATTAAAACGAACGATCTTATCCTCAATAGATGGACAATAACGCGGACCTGTTCCTTCGATCATTCCAGAATACATTGGAGAACGCGTTAAGTTCTGATTAATCATCATATGTGTCTCTGTTGACGTGTACGTCAGCCAGCACGGTAGTTGATCGGTAATATACTTTGTTGTTTCATATGAAAAGGCACGTGGAACATCGTCACCGGGCTGAATTTCCGTTTTGTCATAGTCAATTGTGTTTCCATTTACACGAGGTGGTGTTCCTGTTTTGAAGCGAACCATTTCAAAGCCTAGCTCCTGCAGGTGGTAGGACAGCTGCACAGAAGGCTGCATATTGTTCGGGCCACTTTCATAAGCCAGTTCACCAAGAATGATTTTCCCGCGTAAGTACGTACCTGTTGTAATAATGACAGACTTACTGCGGTACTCTGCACCTGTATTGGTAATGACACCTTTACAGACTCCATCCTCGACAATCAGCTTCTCCACCATTCCTTGACGAAGAAGAAGATTCTCTTGTTCTTCAATCGTTTTCTTCATTTCATGCTGGTACAGGAATTTGTCAGCTTGCGCGCGCAGTGCACGTACAGCCGGTCCTTTCCCTGTGTTCAGCATTCTCATTTGGATATGCGTCTTGTCAATGTTACGGGCCATCTCGCCGCCTAATGCATCAAGTTCTCGTACGACAATCCCTTTTGCCGGTCCTCCAACGGATGGATTACACGGCATAAACGCAACGGCATCGAGGTTCAGTGTCAGCATTAGTGTGTTTGCACCCATGCGTGCAGAAGCAAGCCCTGCTTCTACTCCTGCATGACCTGCCCCAATCACAATGACATCAAATTCTCCACCTTGATAGCTCATCGTTCATCCTTCTTTCTATATTTTAGTCTCACTTGTTTATTTCCCTAAACAGAACTGGGAGAACAGCTGGTCAATCAAGCTATCCTGCACACTATCGCCGATAATTTCTCCAAGCAGTTCCCATGTTCTGGTGACATCAATTTGAATTAAATCAATCGGCATACCTGAATCGGTTGCTTCAAGGGCATCCTGCGCCGTCTGCTTCGCCTGCTCAAGTAAAGCGATATGTCTAGTGTTTGATACATAGGTTGCATCTTCACCTTCAATCGCCCCTTCAAAAAACAGCGCCGCAATGGCTTCTTCTAAGTCTTCCAATCCTTTATCTTCTATAAAAGCTGTGGTCACAACAGGACGTCCCGCTGCAAGCTCTTTCACTCTGTCCAAATTAATGGCACGGGGTACATCGACCTTGTTAACGATAACCACTGCATTCATGTCTGCAGTCGCTTCAAACAACGCTTCATCCTCAGGTGAGAGCTCTTCCCCGTGGTTTACCACAAGTAATATTAAATCCGCTTCGCGTAGTGCCTTACGTGATCGTTCCACGCCTAATCGCTCAACGATATCTTCTGTTTCGCGAATCCCAGCCGTATCAACTAAGCGCAAGGGAACTCCACGAACATTTACGTACTCTTCAAGTGTATCACGCGTTGTACCCGGAATGTCTGTCACAATGGCTTTATTTTCATGAACGAGGCTATTCATGAGAGACGACTTTCCAACATTCGGTCTTCCGATAATCGCTGTAGCAAGCCCTTCTCGAAGAATTTTACCCTGGCCTGCTGTTCTTAACAGCTTATCCACTTCTTCGATCACAAACCCTACTTTTTCAACCATAATGTCATGAGTCATCTCTTCCGCATCGTATTCAGGGTAGTCGATATTCACTTCGACTTGAGCGACTGTTTCAAGAAGCTCTTGACGTAGCTGCTTAATCTTGCCCGACAAACGCCCCTCAAGCTGTCCGAGTGCCACATTCATAGCTCGATCTGTTTTTGCACGGATCAAGTCCATAACACCTTCTGCTTGAGATAAATCGATTCGTCCATTTAAAAAGGCTCGTTTCGTGAATTCTCCAGGTTCCGCCAGCCTCGCTCCATGTTTTAGCGCAAGCTGAAGAACTCGGTTAACAGACACTAACCCACCATGACAGTTGATTTCAACGACATCCTCTCGTGTAAATGTACGAGGAGCTCGCATCACGCTTATCATTGCTTCTTCTACCTTACTTGTGCCGTCCGTAATGTGACCGTAGACAATGGAATGAGACGCTACATCCTGAAGCGGATTTTTTCCTTCATATAAATGCGACGCTATCGAAATCGCTTCGTCACCGCTTAGTCTAACTATTCCAATAGCCCCTTCTCCTTGAGCCGTTGAAATCGCTGCAATGGTGTCAAATTCTGTTATCATCGTCGTCACCTCCTACTTTGTTTTCCATGTAATCTATTTGTTCATACGCTACCTTATCAGTCCGCTTCTAATGTAATAGAATAGCACAGACCTAGCCGAAAAGCTACGAACCAGCAAGCCCTCATTAATGGGAATATGAGGGTATTGGTGCGTTCTCATTCTACAATTCGACCCTTTTATGGATGAAAGACGAAGAACGGACAATCCTAGTCAGTGATTGTCCGTTCAACCTATTGCTATCCATTAGTCATTCGACTTTTTGACAATTACGTGTCGGTTGGTACCTTTTCCTTTTGAAACCGTTGTGACGCCTTTTTTCTTATAGAGAATTTGATGCACAATCTTTCGGTCGCGTGAATTCATCGGCTCAAGTGGAATCCCTTCCTCTTGTTTAGCTGCCTTATCACCTACGCGATGAGCAAGCTCACGCAAAAGTTCATACCTCTTTGAACGGTAGTCCCCAACATCAACCTGAAACGCTTGGTACTTTACTTTGTGTCGGTTAGCCGCTAATTCAACTAAATATTCGAGCGAATCTAACGTTTGTCCACGTTTTCCAATTAACCTGGCAGCATCTCGTTCCTCTTCACATTGAATGGAAAGAAGACAACCTTCACTCGTAATCTTTTGCTCGATTGACGCATCAATTCCCATCTCACTTACCGTTTTCGTCAAAAACGAATACGCCACTTCTATGGGATCAGGAATGGCCGTTGCTTCAACAAGCGCTTTTCTCGCACCAAACCCTAGAAACCCTTTTTTAGGCTCTTCAAGAACTTCATAAGATAGACGCTCTTTTGGAACATCAAGCTCTTTTAGTGCCTCTTCAATGGCTTCACTTACGCTTTTTCCTGTTACCCTTATTTTTAGCTTTAGGCTTTGGTTTTGACTGAGATTGAGGTGCTTTGACATCTGTTTTCCCTCCAACGCCCGCTTTCGCAGCCTTCCGTTGTTCTACGTTCGGGCCCGTAATAAAGTACGTTTGAGCAATCATAAATACGTTACCTACAACCCAGTAAAGAATAACTGCTGATGGCAGGAAGAAGCCAAATACCGTAATCATAATTGGCATGAGGTAAAGCAAGATTTGCATCTGTGGGTTGTTTTGAACCATCATCATTTTTTGCTGAATAAATGTAGCCGCCCCTGCGATAATCGGTAGAAGGAAGATCGGATCGGATACATCTAACGTAAACCACAAAAATGTATTCCCGCTAATCTCTGTTGTTCTCATAATTGCGTGGTAAAGGGCTAATAGGATCGGCATCTGAATCACAAGCGGCAAACAGCCGGCAAATGGATTCACACCTTTTTCTTGATAGAGTCCCATTAATTCCTTCTGTAGCTTCTGCTGTGTTACCTGATCCTTCGCACTATGTTTCTCGCGCAAACGCTGCATCTCAGGCTGTAGTAATTGCATAGCTTTCATGCTTTTTGTTTGTTTAATCATTAGTGGCATGATCACCAATCGAATCAATACGGTTAAGGCAATAATTGCGATTCCGTAACTGTTAAAGAAATTAGCAAATCGAATAATGAGCCAGGAAACCGGATACACAAAGAAGCTATTCCAAATTCCCTCACTATTACTAGTAATCGGTTCATTTACACTGAAACATCCGGTTAAAAGAAATAGCAGACCAAATGAAACAATGAATAACCCAAACTTATTCTTCACTCTTTCACACCCTCTGCACAACTTAATCTTTCTTTGATGCATGCTCGGAGCTTCTTCTGCTGACACCTGCTTTTTTCATTACATGTGCTAGGCTTGCATGAAACTCATAATAGTCCATAGTAGCTGTAGGTTTTCTCGCAATGACCACATAATCGCAATGAGGCAGCAGTACCTCCTGCTTTTCTTGAAAAACAGTACGAATTAACCGCTTGATGCGATTACGGACCACTGCATTTCCTACCTTCTTGCTGACAGATAATCCTAAACGGAATTGCTCTTGTTCCTCTTTTTGTAGCACATACAGAACAAACTGACGGTTTGCTACGGAACGACCATGATTAAATACAGCCGAAAATTCCTCATTCTTTTTGATCCGCTGTTCTTTTCTCATATTCCCGCCCCTTATCTTCTCTTTGAAGCAAAAAAGACCACTGTCTGCCAGTGGTCTCAGATGTCGATACTTGCCGCGATTCGCTCATAAGCTCCTTCTTACATATAAAAAGGATCCAGCTTGCGCAAAGCAAGTCCAATAATCTGAAGTTGCTTATCACTGGCTTATCAGTGGTTTTATGCGGACAATACTTTTCTTCCTTTTTGACGACGACGAGCTAGAACTTTACGTCCGTTCTTAGTGCTCATTCTTGCACGAAAACCATGCTTCTTTTTACGCTTACGGTTGTTTGGCTGAAAGGTTGGTTTACCCATTTATTACACCCCCTGCGGATTGCTCATTAAAAAATTCTGGCTGTAAGACAGTCTTGTAAATTATAAAGAAAAAGAACATCAATTGTCAAGGCGTATTTAGAAAACACCTTTTCTTCCTCTTCTCCCTCTTTTTTAACTCTCATCTGTGGAAAACTACAATAGACATTTTTCGACTTATCCTACGACTCATCGACAGCTTACTCACATATCTTGTGTTGTGGACAAAAATAAAACACAACATCGTGTGCTGTGTGGATAAATAGAACAAACCATTGCGACAAAGGGATTATTTTGCTATGATTATATTGTTTTTACTCGTGGACAGCTTATCCACCTATTTATATTGTCCACAGCCTGTGGGTAACTTTGTGGACAGGATATTTTTCTATGGATTGTTTTGTCCACAGGTATGTTTGCTATTTCTTTTTTTACGTTTTTCTACTATACTATTATCTTTCCACAATTTATTCAGTGATGAATATTTATTCATCGTTAACATAAGTGTTGTACAAAACCTATACAAGCAAACATTAAAAAGGCCGTATAGGTCTTTTCTGTGTCTACACTACTTGTAACACTAGGGAAAAAGGAGGTTTAATCTTGGAGAACATTCACGACCTATGGGAACGGGTCCTCTCTGAAATGGAGACAAAGGTGAGCAAACCAAGCTTTGAAACGTGGTTAAAATCCACGAAAGCGACAGCTATACAAAATGATGTGATTACAGTTACTGCTCCGAATGAATTTGCTCGTGATTGGTTAGAGGATCATTATGCAGGGTTAACTTCGGATACGATTGAGCATTTAACAGGATCACGACTCACGCCAAAGTTCGTCATTCCTCAAAACGATAACGAGGACGACCTATTGGTAGAGCAAGCCCCTAAAAAGATTCCTCAAGCGGATGCTACCGATGATATATCGAGTCGCACC